>NZ_JOFL01000001.1 GCF_000719265.1 Streptomyces roseoverticillatus
CGACTCACGCATCACGTTCTTCTTGATGCCCTCGTACGAAGCCGGAATGCCCTTGGCCCGCAGAATGTCCAGGGCCTCACTGATCCAGCCGTCCACATTATTGGCGTACGTCTTCTTCGCCGGAGCGGCGGGCTTGGCCTCGAGGGCCTTGCGCTCGGTGGAACGGTTGGCGGCCTGCTTCTCCGCACGCTCCTTCTCGGCGCTCGCCTTGCCGGCGTCGGCCTTGGCGGCCGTGACGGCGGCGGCGGTGTGCTGCTCCAGCGCGTCGTGCTGCGTCTCACCGAAAGCCTTGGCGTTCCACGCGACCGTCTTCACCGCAGCGGTCGACGCACCGGAGGCGGAGGCGGTGTCGGCGGCGAAGGCGTGCGGGGCGACAGCGACCGCGACGACGGCGGCACCGGTCGCGGCAATGCCGGCAACGGAGAACTTGTGAATCTTCGGGAGACGGGTATAGCCGGAGATGGTGGAGCGCATAACTGAGCTGAACCTTCCAATCGCGGATGTCGCCCGGCCCTGAAGCGCGAGCGCGGTACTGCGTGGCGTCAACCAACCCGGGGACGCGTAGGGAAACGTGGAGCCCATGGACACCAGCGCGCACGTCCCCGGCACCGCAGCGGAACCGTCCCGCGTGCTCGTCGTCGGTGCGACGGGCTACATCGGCGGGCGGCTCGTGCCCGTGCTGCTCGGGGCCGGGTACCGGGTGCGGTGCCTCGTCCGCGAGCCGCGGCGGCTGCGGGACCAGCCGTGGGCCGACCGGATCGAGACCGTCAAGGCGGACGTCACCGACCCCGGCACCCTCCCCCCGGCGTTCGAGGGCGTGGACGTCGTCTACTACCTCGTGCACGCCCTCGGCGCCGGCACGGACTTCGAGGAGAAGGACCGGCGGGCCGCGCTCGCGGTCGCCCGGACGGCGAAGGAGGCCGGCGTACGGCGGATCGTCTACCTCGGCGGGCTCGCTCCCCGGCAGGTGCCCGAGCGGGACCTCTCGCCCCATCTGCGCTCGCGCGCCGAGGTCGGCCGCATCCTGCTCAACAGCGGCGTGCCCACGGCGCACCTGCGCGCCGCGGTCGTCATCGGCTCGGGTTCGGCGTCCTTCGAGATGCTGCGCCACCTCACCGAGCGGCTCCCCGTGATGATCACCCCACGCTGGGTGAACACGCGCATCCAGCCGATCGCCGTCCGTGACGTGCTGCGCTGCCTGCTGGCCGCGGCCCGGCTGCCGGACGAGCTCAACCGCGGTTTCGACATCGGCGGCCCCGAGGTCCTCACGTACCGGCAGATGATGAACCGCTACGCGGCCGTCGAACACCTCCCGCGACGCCTCGTCCTTCCGGTGCCGGTGCTCACGCCCGCGCTGTCGAGCCTCTGGGTCGGCCTGGTGACCCCGGTCCCCGGCAGCATCGCCCGGCCGCTGGTGGAGTCGCTGCGCCACGAGGTGGTCTGCCGCGAGCACGACTTCGCGCGCTACGCCCCGGATCCGCCCGAGGGGCTGCTGGGCTTCGACGAGGCCGTCCGCCTGGCCCTCAAGCGCGTACGGGACGCGGACGTGGCCACCCGCTGGTCCTCCGCGTCGCTGCCCGGCGCTCCGAGCGACCCTTTGCCGTCGGATCCCCAGTGGTCGGGGGGCAGCCTCTACGAGGACCGCCGCGAGGTGGCCGTGGCCGCACCGGCCGGGGAGCTGTGGCGGGTGGTCGAGGGCATCGGGGGCGACAACGGCTGGTACTCGTTCCCGCTGGCGTGGTCGGTGCGCGGGCTCCTGGACCGGCTCGCCGGCGGCGTCGGGCTGCGCCGCGGCCGGCGGGACCCGCACTCCCTGCGCATCGGCGACTCCCTCGACTTCTGGCGCGTCGAGGAGATCGAGCGCGGCCGTCTGCTGCGGTTGCGCGCGGAGATGCGCCTGCCCGGGCGCGCCTGGCTGGAGCTGACGGTCACTCCGGACGGGCCGTCGCGCGCCGTCTACCGGCAGCGGGCGTTGTTCCGCCCGCACGGCCTGGCCGGGCACGCCTACTGGTGGAGCGTGACGCCCTTCCACGCCGTCGTCTTCGGCGGCATGGCGCGCAACATCGCGGGGCGGGCCGTCGCGGACGCTCCGGCACCGGGCACGTGAAGGAGCCCAGCGCGCTACGGGACCCAGGAGGCGCGCGCCGCTTCCCGCACCACCGCTCGCCCGAGCCGTACCGCACCGTTCGGGCGTCACTCCGTGTCTGATAGGGACAAAGCGGGAAAAGGAGACCGATCCATGCCCATGCGCGTACCCCTGTCCACATACCGTTCGCGTGCCGCCGGCGTCACCGCAGGCTGCGCCCTGGCCCTCGCGCTGAGCACGGCCGGCATCGCCGGTCCGGCGCCGGTGGCCGCAGCCCAGCCGAAGCAGTACACGGCGGCGCAGGTCCGCAGCTTCCTCGTGAAGTTCTACGGCCAGCACGGCCCGAGCGCGTCCGACCGGATCCACAAGGTCGATGCGGAGCTCCGGCGGAGGGCCGCGGCGGCCAAGGGCCAGGACGTGCTGCTCTGCGCCCGGAGCACTCCGCGGCACATCGTCGTCGGCAAGGTCACGGCCGAGCCGTCGGGCATGGGGTGGGCCACGGTCACCACACGGTGGAAGGCCGGCCCGGACAAGCACCTCACGGCGTACGTGGGCCTGAAGGGCAGCCTGCCGTTGAAGCTGTACGACGTGACGTGCGACGGGTGAACCGGCAAGAACAAGAACCTGCCCTCGTACGTGGACGCCCGGAAGTCCGTCACCGGCAGCTGACGGTGACGGACCCGGGAGCGGACCGCGGGCGCTTCGGCGTCAGCGCTCCCAGTCCTCGTTCCAGATCAGGGTGTTGCACTGCGCGATCTCGGACTTCGCCCGGACCACCGCCCGCTGCTTCGACTCCAGGACCCTGCCCTGGTCCGTCTTGAGCCGGTAGAAGACGTCGAAGGTGCGGGTGGTGCCGTAGCCCTTGGGCACCAGCCAGCCGGGGGACTTCCCGTCGGCCACCGGGTACGTGTACTCGCTGCCGCCCCGCTCCCGCACCACGACCTGCGTCTTCGAGGGGACCTTCTCGTTCGCGGGCACCTTCCCGGCCGTTTCCCACAGGACGTCCATGTACGTCCACCACACGCTGCACGGCAGGGACGCCCGCGGCACGGGCAGCATCGGCAGGGCTCCGGCGTCGAGGCGCGGCGCCGGGGGCGGGTCGGCCGTCGCCGTGCGGAAGACGTCCACGAGCACCTCGACGAGCTGCTCGGTGAGGAGGACGGCGTCGACGACCTCGCCGACGACGGGGACGACCTGGGCGGCCGCGAGCGCGGCGAGGGCCACGGCGTTGACGGCGATCGCCTCGGGGTCGCCGTGCTGGATCCCGTCGGCGATGCCGAGCGCCTGGCCGAGGCCCGGGACGACCGCGCCGGTGACGGCGGCCTTGTCGAGGGTGGTGGCGTTCTTGTCGGAGAACGTCTTCGCCATGCCGTAGACCCAGGTCCCGACGCCGGCGGCGGAGGCGGCCACGTGGGCGCCGCTGACCTCGCGGACCTTGGCGTGGGTGAGCTCCGCGGTGGAGTGCGCCTCGCCCCAGGTGGGCCCCTTGGGGCTGCGCTTGGGCAGCCGCTCCACGTGCTCGGCGTCCTGTGCGACCTTCTTCGCCGTGGCCTTGGCCTTCTCCTCGACCTTGTCCCAGTCCACGGGCAGGCAGCGGTCGGCCGACCGCTTGACGCGTCCGGTGGGGGCGAGGCAGTTGGCCGGGGCCGCCGCGTAGATCGCGGCGTCCATGGCCGAGTTCTTGCCGCGGAACTCGACGGCCTTCTCGGCCTTGGCGCGCTCGGCCATCTTCCAGGGGACGATGAACTCGCTCTGTCCCGTGCCGTCGTCGGCGATCTTCAGGACGGTGTTCTTCTCCCCGAGCGCGTCCATCAGCGGCTTGCCGGCGGGAACGCCGAACTCTTCCTTGACGAATCTCAGCTGGCGGTCGAGGAAGGCGTCGCCGGTCTCGTCGGCTCTGTGCGCGAGGTGGACCGTGGCCACGTTCACCTCGTCCGGCAGGGTCACCCGGACGACTCCGCCGGCGGCCGTGCCCTCCTCGTTGGTGCTGTAGCCGGCGGCGTGCCCGGTGGTCTCGGCCAGGTAGAGCCCCTTCCAGTCGGGGTCGTGGTTCCCGGCGCTGCCGACCGGGCGCAGCCCTTCGAGGATCGAGTCGAGGTGGCCGGGCTTGTAGCCGTGGAACGCTTCCAGGCCGGTCTGCGTGGCCTGGGTGATCCGGTCGCCGCCGGGGGCGGGGGTGGGGGCGGCGTGGGCCGGTTCGGCGGAAGCGGCCGCCATCATTCCGGCGAAGGCCGTGGTGGCGAAAACGCGCTGCGTCGATATGCGCATACTGCTCCTCATGCGTGACGAGGGGGGACAGGAGGGGTGATGCGGAAGTTGAGGATGATCCTGCCGTAGAGGATGAGACCGGGAACATTGGCCTCAAGCAGGACAGTCCGCGCCACGACCCCCGCCGGGGGAACGGCCCACCCCCGCCAACCGGAGGGGTTTAGTCCGCGGTCGTGGCCGTACTCTCCGTCTTCCCGCATCCGGACCGGACGCGGAGGCCGTCGGGCAGGCGGGAGAGGAGAGGCAGGCGATGGAGTTCGAGGACCGTGTTCCCTTCGTGGTCCGGCTGGAGGCCGAGGACCGGCAGGCGCTCTTCGAGAGCGCGACGCCCCTCGTCTTCAGCGCCCGGCAGGTGCTCCTGCGCGAGCACGAGCCCACGGCGCACGTGCTGATCCTGCTCTCCGGCTGGACGAAGGTGACCTCCGCGGCCGCCAACGGCTACGAGGCCCTGCTCGCCCTGCGCGGGCCCGGCGACATCGTCGGGGAAGGGGCCGTGCTCAGCGGGCGCCCCCGAGGGGCGACGGTGACGGCGCTGGGACGGGTCGAGACGCTGGCCGTCGACGCGGACCGGTTCAGCGGCCTCCTCGACGAACGGCCCGACATCTCCCGGAAGTTGCTGGCGCTGACCGCGGACCGGATGCGCGACAGCGACCGCCGCCGCCTGCAGTACGCGGCCCTGAACGTCCAGGAGCGGCTGGCCCTGCTCCTGCTGGAGCTGATCCGCAGCCACGGCGAGGAGGCGGAGGACGGCGTGCAACTGACGCCCGGGCTCACCCAGAGCGAACTCGCCGGCTCGGTCGGCGCCTCCCGCGAGGCCGTCGCCCGGCTGCTGAAGGGGCTGCGGGAGCGCGGCATCGTCCGCACGGGGCGGCGCGGGCTGGTGGTGATGCGCCCGGACGTGCTGCGGAGGATGGCGCGCCAAGGGGACCGGTGACGGGGCGGCGGCCGGCGGGTCCCGCGCTTCCCGGGGGCCGTTGTGTGTACGCCGTCACATCGCGAGTGTGCTAGTTTCCGTCGCCTCAAACTCCGTTTCAGTGGCACCTTTCCAGTGTCAAGAAGGCCTTAACGGCCCATGTCTCCAAAGGCCTTCACGGCCACGTCTCCAGCGGAAGGCGGCCATGCGCGAGCCTGTCAACCGGACCATCCTGCTCCTCGATATCGAGCGGTTCAGCCGCCGCGACGACGTGGTGCAGGCCGTGCTCCGGCGCACCCTGAACACGGTCGTCGACCAGACCCTGGTGACGGCCGGCGTCGAAGCCACCCAGCAGTACCGCGAGGACCGCGGTGACGGCCTGATCGTGCTCATCAGCGGGGACGTGGCCAAGACCGCGGTCCTGCGCGCGCTCCTCACGATCACGCCCGAACTCCTCCACGACCACAACCGGCTCGCCTCGGGCGGCGCGCAGATGCGCCTGCGGATGGTGCTCGCCGCCGGCGAGGTCGCCCACGACCCGCAGGCCGGCACCACCGGAGGGCTCGTCGGGCACGACCTCAACCAGGCCTTCCGCCTGCTCGACTCGGACGCCCTGCGCCGGGCGCTCGCCGAACAGGCGGACGAGCACTGCGTCCTGGCCGTGAGCACGCCGGTGTACGAGGGGGTGGTCCGGCACGGTCACCACGGGGTCCGGCCGGAGCTGTTCCGGCGCACGGACGTGACGGTGAAGGACGGGGTCCTGTCCGCGTGGATCCAGGGGGGCGGGACGGAGGTGCCGGCCGAGGGCGGGGAGGCCGGAGGCGTCTCCTCCCGGTCCCCCGCACCACAGCCCCCGGCCCGGGCGCAAGCTCCCGCTCCCGAGCGTTCCGGTGGCGCTGTCTTTCACTTCCACGGCGCTCCGGTGGTGCACGGCTCGCTGGTCGGCGGCGACCAGCACGGGGTGAGCGGCGGACAGGTCACCGGCGACGTCATCCTCGGCGGCTCCGGCACCAAGTCCGCCCCGGCCGACCGCGCCGGGGAATCCCGTACCGAGGACGGAGGCCGGTCGTGAACGCCCCCTACGAAGCCCCGTCGGCCGCCGGCGAGCCGGCGCCGGCAGCGTCCGCCCCGCCGGGCCACGACGCGGGCCGTGCTCCGGGCGCGGATCCGGAACCGGGCCCGGCCGGCCCGGACTCCGCAACCGCCACCGGCCCCGAGCCCGACCCCGAGACGGAGCACGCCTGGGACTCCCGCCGCGACCTCTACCGCCACAGCCCGGGCATCATGCTCGGCCGCTCCGCGCAGCTCGGCGGCTCGCTGGTCGGCGGCGACCAGCACGGCGTGAGCGGCGGACAGGTCACCGGCGACGTCATCCTCGGCGGCAGCAAGGTCGAATACCGTCTCGGCGGGGACGAAGAGGAGCGGTCCGGCGAGATCCCCGCCGCGGAAGTCGAGGCCCTCGCACGGAACTTCGCCTTCCCCTCCTGCGGTGAAGACGGAGACGGCGCACCGGGCGACACTTGGGAGCCCGGCAGCCCCTTCGGCCTCGCGCTCACCCGGCTCAGGGAACACCGCGTCGCCGTCCTCTCCGGCCCCGCGACCACCGGGCGCCGCGCCGCGGCCCTCATGCTGCTGCGCGCCGTCGGCTCGACGGCCTACCGGGCCCTGGACCCCGCGCTCTCCCCCGGGCGCCTCGCCGGGGAAGTGCGCGACGGGTGCGGGCACCTCATCGACGACTTCCCCACCAGCGCGGAACAGCCCCTGCGCGAGCACCACTTACGCGCCCTGAGCGAGAAGCTCGGCGCGGCCGGGAGCCACCTCGTGGTGGTGGTCGGGCCGCACCCCGTCGTCCACGGTGGCGCCGGGCCCGTCCCGTGGCGGCCGCCGGAGCCCGCGGCCCTGCTCCGCAGCCATCTGCGCCACAAGGACCTGGCCGGTCACAGCATCGGAACGCTCCTGGCCCTCCCCGAAGTACAGGCGGTCCTGGGACACCGGCGCCCCGTCGCCGACCTGGCCGCCTTCGCCGACCGCATCGCCGCACACGCCCAGGGGATCCTTCCCCTCGCCGGCCTCGCCGCCTACGGCCACTACGCCGCCGAGCGGCAAGTCCGGACCTGGTTCGACGGCACGGAACAGACCCTGCACGACAAGGCGTTCCTGATCGCGCTCGCCACCTTCAACGAGGCCCCGTACCCGCTCACCGCCGAGCTCAGCGACGTCCTCTTCGGCCTGCTGCAGCGCATCGAGAACCCCGGGGAGCCGGCCCGCATCCCCGTCTTCGGCACCTCCAGCGCCCAGCGCGTCGAACACGCACAGGCCGACCGTTACCTGGAGACCGAGGAGACCGAATGGGGGCCGGTGCTGCAGACGAAGGTGCAGTTCCGGGACCCGCTCACGGCCATCACCCTGCTCCGTGAGGTCTGGACCGGCCACCCGTCGGCCCGCCCCGCCCTCGTGACCTGGCTGCGCCGCCTGGCGGACGACCCCCGCCCGGTCGTCCGCACCCGGGCCGCCTCCACCGCGGCGGTCCTGGCGCACGCCGACCTGCCGTCGACCATGGCCCTCCTCATCCGCCCGTGGGTCTTCGAAGCACGGCTGCGCGCGCGGCTGGCCGCCGCCAACGCGCTCGCCCTCGCCCACCACCTGGGCGCGCCCCACGTGCCGCGCATTCTGCGGGAGTGGTGCACGACCAACGACCACCGGCTGCGCCGGGCGGCCGTGCGGACGTACGCCCTCGTGGGGGACGCCTTCGCCGGGGAGGCCGTCGAGGCGCTCCTGGCGGCGGTGCGCGCCATGGAGGCGCGGGGCGGACCGGTCCGCACGTGGCCGGCCGAGCTCGACGAACTCGCCCAGTCCGCCGCCGCCGTGCTGCTCGCGGCAGGCCAGAACGCGGGCGCGTGGGAGGCCGGGGGCGCCGCGGCCGAGCTGTGGCCCGCCCTCGTGCCGCTGACCCGCGGCGGCCTCGCCCGGGACTTCGTCCTGCGCACGGTCGTCCACGCCTGCGGTCCCGTGGACGGCGCCGGCGGCCGCCCGCTCCTCCTCGACCTGTTCGGCCGTGCCGAGGCCACCGCCGGCACCCCCGGCGCGCTGCTCCGGCAGTCGCTCGCCGCCCTGTGGCGCATGGTCCTCAACGACCCGCTGTACTCCGCGTCCGGCCTGGAGGCCATGCGCGGCTGGGTCCGGGCAGCGGGCAACGACCCGGACGCCGAACGGGTCCTCTCCGAGCTGCTCCCGCTGCTGGCCGTGTCCGTCGAGGACACGAAGCGGCTCGTCTACCTGCTGGAGAACCTGCGCGCCGGGGCGGACCCGGCTCCGCCCGCCGTCGCCCTCCGGCTGCGCGGGGAGCTGTCCCCGCCGCCCGCACCGTGACCGGCGCCGTGACCATCCGGCAGCCCCGCTCCACTCGTTCCCGCCTGCAACCGTCCCGAGGAGAAGCCGCACCATGAGCCCGCAGCCCCAGTGGCAGCAGGACGCGAACCGCCACTCACAGCTCGTCGACCCCGTCGTCACCATCCAGGAGCTGTCGCGCTTCAAACCGCTGCGCACCACGCGCGTCGACTACGCCCTGGTCTTCACCACGGCCCAGGGCGGACTGGACACCTTCCTGCCTCCGAGCCGCCCGAGCCGCGCCGAAGTCGCCACCCGCCGGTGGACCACCGTGTACGAGGTGGACATGGGCCTGCACGACGCCGGCGCGGTCCTCTCGCTGCCCAGCAGCAACGACGCCTTCCTCTTCGAGGTGACCCTGACCTGCAGCTGGCAGGTGCTGGACCCCGCGGCGTTCGTCTCCAGCGGAGAGCGCAACGTGCCCGCCCTCGTGCAGCGGCGCGTCGACGACGCCGTACGGCCCGTCCTGCGCGCGTACGCGATGGAGGACAGCGCGGCGGCGGACAAGGAGGCGCAGCAGGCCCTCGCCGCCGCCGGGCCGCTGGGCGCGGGCGCCGGGCTGCACGTGCGGTGCGGCATCCAGATCCGCCGGGACGAGGAGGCCCTGACGCACGCGCGGGAACTGCGCGACATCGAGTTCGCGCGGCAGAAGCTCGACCCCCAGCACGCCCTGCTGATGCGGGAGGACGAACTGGCGGCCGAGCGGGCGCTCGCCCAGGGACAGCACGAGCACCGGATCGAGCTGCAGCACCAGAACCTCGGGCACGAGCGGCAGCTGATCCGCGGGCAGCAGGAGCTGGAACTGCAGGAGATCGAGGCCCAGAAGATCCAGTACTACGCGTACTACCTGGAGCGCGGCGGGCCCGCCGCCCTGGCCTTCCACCTCGCCCAGCACCCCGAGGACGCGCGCATGGTCCTGGAGAACCTCCGGGCGGACCAGACCCACGCCATGCAGAACCAGCTGCAGGTCGCGCTGCAGGCGTTCGGCGGCGGACCGGGCCGACTGGAGGAGCACCAGCTGGACGAGCTGCGCAGGCAGACGATGAACGCGGCGAGGGGGGCGCTCATGCCCGACGGCGCGCCCGCGGTCGAGGGGCCGGCGCGCGACGACGCGTCCGACGGCCACGGGTCCGCGGTGGAGGGCGACGCCGTACCGCCGGCCGCACCGCCGCAGGAGCCCCGGGACGGGACGCCCCCGCAGGACGCGGGCCCCGTCTTCGGGTACCGTCCCCCGACGCCGCCTCCCGGCCGATGACGACCGGCGGGCCCGCGCCGACCGCCGCCGCACCGCGCACCGCCGAGCGGCTGCTCTCCGAACTGCGCCAGGAGGCGGCCCGAGCCGACACCAAGGGCTCCGTCCTGGTGGCGGCGCAGGGCATGGCCGCCTCCGTGCTCGTCGGCGTGCTCGCCGTCCGGGGCTGGCAGCCGGCGTCCCTCTCGCTCCTCGGAGAGGTGCTGTGGTGGGCGGGCGCGGTGTGCTTCCTCGGCTCGCTGCTCTCCCTGCTGATGTCGGTGATCCCGCGCTACCGGACGCGCGGTTGGCGCCCCGGCCTGCCGATCACCCACTTCGCCGACATCCGCGGGGCCGCCCGCCGTGGACCGGAGGCGCTGGAAGAAGCACTACGGGAGACCGAGCGCGCTCCCACGGCCGCGGTCCTCGCGGCGCTCACGGAGAACAGCCGGATCGTCGCCGGCAAGTACGGGTGGCTGCGCGCGGGCATGGCCGGTTTCACGACGGCGATGGTGCTGCTGCCGGGCGCGCTCCTCGTCGGCTGACCCGCCGGCCACCTTCTTTTCGTACGACCAGTCAGGAGGCGCACAGCCATGCCCGAACAGAACCGGCCCGGCACGCCCGAGGCACCACCGCCGACGGCTCCGTTACGGCAGGAGCCGCCGATGCCGCCGCCGTACCCGCAGGCACATGGGGCGGCGCCCCTGCCGGGGTATCCGGGGGAGGAAGCGGCGCCGGGGTATCCGGGCGAGGACGCGCCTCCGGCCTACCCGGACCCGGCAGAACCTCCGGCGTACCCGGGCCAGGAGACAACGCCGCCGTACCGTCACCAGGCAGAGCCCCCGGCATACCCCGAGCAGACGCGCCCTCCGGCCTACCCGGGCCCGGCAGAACCCCCGGCGTACCCGGGCCGGGAATCGCTCCCGGCGTACCCGGGCCAAGCAGGACCCCCGGCCTGTCCGGGCGAGGAAGCGCCACCCCCGTACCCGCGGGAAGCAACGCCCCCGCCGTATCCGGGTCAGGAGACCCCACCCGCCTACCCGCAGGAAGCACCCGCGGCGTACCCGGGCGGCAGCGCACCGCCACCGGCGTACCCCGCCGATGCGGCCCCTCCCGCCTCCCCCGGGCCCGTTCCGCCTCCCCCGGCAGGGGACCTCGGGGTGCCGCCCCGGCCGGAGCTCCCGCCGTCCGTCGCCGTCAACGCCGTCGGCCATGACGACTTGACGCTGCAGTCGGGGCGCAAGCACCTCAAGGCGTACCAGCGCGGAGTGGACGGCGCGGCCCTGTCCCAGCTGGTGGTGACGATTCCCACGGCGCTGATCAGTCTCGCCGTGGTCTCGTTCGCCTCCTCCCTGCTCAACCCCGTACTCGGCCTGGTGCTGCCCGTGGTGTGGCTGCTGTCCGGGCCCCTGGTCTTCCACCGCTCCGCCGAGGCGGCCATCGCCCGGTACGTGCTGCGCATGCGGCGCCCCACTCCCGCGGAAGCGGAACGGCTGAGCGCGGTGTGGGAGGAGGTGACGCGTCGTGCGGGGGTGAACCAGGGCACCTACGAGCTGTGGGTCCAGGAGCGTGCCGAGCTCAACGCGACGGCCGCGGCCGGCCACATCGTCGGTGTCACCCGGCACGCGCTGGAGCGGCTGCCGAACTCCCGGCTGGCGGCCGTCCTGGCCCACGAGCTGGGCCACCACGTGGGCGGGCACACGTGGGCGGGCATGCTCGCCGACTGGTACGCGCTGCCGGCCCGTACGGTGTGGCGGTTGATCACCACGGGCCTGCTTCTGCTCCTGGGCTCGAGGAACGTGGCGGGCATCGCCTGCGGGGGGTGTCTCTCCGTGACGTTCGTGTGGTTCGTGTACGTGCTGACGTTCACGGAGTCGATGTGGTGGCTCACCCTGCCGGTGGCGATCGGCCCGTTCCTCGTCGCCTGGCTGCACCGCCGGGCCGAGTGCCGGGCGGACGACTACGCGGCGGGGCTCGGGTTCGGCGACGAGCTGATGGCGGTGCTGGCCGAGGAGCACCAGGCGCGGACGATGCCGCCCGTGCCGGCCGCGCCGCCGGTGCCGCCGACGGCACCGGCACCGTACGGGACCTACGGGCCTCCCGCCCCGCCGGACGCTCCGCCGGCGCCCCCGCGGCCCGCCGAGGCCGAGCCAGCCGCCCACCCGGCAGTGCGCGGAGCCCACTCACGCTTCGAGGCCCGCCTGCAACACCTGCAACGCAAGGCGTCCGCCCGCCACCGCCTCACCGGGCGGCCATAGGGCCCGGAAGAAGACCGTGTGCCCCGGGGCCTGGAGGCCGGGCCGCGAGGGGCTGGGGCGGGGCGGGCATACTGGGGCGCGGATGCAGTGACCTGATCATGCAGAGAGCAAGGAGCACGACGTGTCCGTCCACGAAGTGGAGATCGGCGCCCTCCAGGGCGGCCCCGCGAATCTCGCGCAGTACCGCGGCAAGGCCGTCCTGGTCGTCAACGTCGCCTCGAAGTGCGGCCTGACCCCGCAGTACGCGGCGCTGGAGAAGCTGCACGAGAACTACGCGCCGCGCGGCTTCACCGTGCTGGGCGTGCCGTGCAACCAGTTCATGGGGCAGGAGCCCGGCACCGCCGAGGAGATCGCCTCCTTCTGCTCGGCCACGTACGGCGTGACGTTCCCCATGACCGAGAAGACCGACGTCAACGGCGCGGACCGGCACCCCCTGTACGCCGCCCTCGTCGGCACGCCGGACGCCGAGGGGCACACCGGTGACATCCGCTGGAACTTCGAGAAGTTCCTCGTCGGCCGCGACGGGAGTGTCCTCGCCCGTTTCAGCCCGCAGACGGAGCCGGACGCCCCCGAGGTGCTGGCGGCCGTCGAGGCCGCTCTGCCCGCCTGACGGCCCCTCCTTGCCCGCCGCCCGGCCCGCGGCGGGCAAGGGCGCGTCAGACCGCGCCGTCCGCGCGCCGCAGCGGGTGCGGGTTGAGCCGTGCGAAGCCTTCCTGGCGCTCGTACGGGAAGTAGGGGTACGGAGCCGCCTTCGCGCTCGCGGCGTCGAGCCGTGCCACCTGATCGGCGGTCAGGTTCCAGCCGAGCGCGCCGAGGTTCTGCCGCAGTTGTTCCTCGTTGCGGGCGCCGATGATGACGGAGGAGACGGTCGGGCGCTGCAGCAGCCAGTTCAGGGCGATCTGCGGGATGGTCCTGCCGGTTTCGCCGGCGATCTCGTCGAGGGCGTCGACCACGCGGTAGAGGAGTTCGTCGTCCACGGGCGGGCCGTAGTCCGCGGTGGCGTGCAGGCGGCTGCCGGCCGGCAGCGGCTGGTCCCGGCGGATCTTGCCGGTGAGGCGTCCCCAGCCCAGGGGGCTCCAGACGACGGCTCCGACGCCCTGGTCGAGCCCGAGGGGCATGAGTTCCCACTCGTAGTCGCGGCCGATGAGGGAGTAGTAGACCTGGTGGGCGACGTAGCGCTGCCGGCCGTGCCGGTCGGCGGCGTCGAGCGACTTCATCAGCTGCCAGCCGGCGAAGTTGGAGACGCCGGTGTAGCGGAGCTTCCCGGCCCGTACCAGGTCGTCGAGGGTGGAGAGGACCTCCTCGACGGGGGTTGCCGCATCGAAGGCGTGGAGCTGGAAGAGGTCGATGTAGTCGGTGCCGAGGCGGCGCAGCGCGTCGTCGACGGTCTTGATCAGGCGTGAGCGGGAGGTCCCGGCGTCCGCCGGGCCGTCGCCCATCGGCAGTCCCGCCTTGGTGGAGAGGATCACCCGGTCGCGGCGGCCCTTGACGGCGGCGCCGAGCACCTCTTCGGAAGCTCCGGCGGAGTACACGTCGGCGGTGTCGAACATGTTGAGCCCCGCGTCGAGGCAGATGTCGATGAGGCGGCGCGCTTCGGCGGCGTCGGTGTCGCCCCAGGCGCCGAAGAGCTCGCCGCGCCCCCCGAAGGTCCCCGCGCCGAAGCTCAGTGCCGGAACCATCAGTCCTGAAGCGCCCAGTCGTCGGTATTCCACAGCCGTTCCCTTCCCCTCACTATCGGGACGCACATCCCGTTAAGATGGGTCCACCGTAACAGAGCTCAGCCGCTAATGGAATGGGAGTCCCGTTATGACATCCAGGAGTGCGGACCCCGGCACCCTGCGCCCGGGCGGGCGCACCGCGCGCGTGCGGGCCGCCGTCCTGCAGGCCGCCGGAGACGCGCTGGCCGAGGGCGGGCTCGCCGGTCTCGACCTCGCCGACGTGGCCCGCCGCGCGGAAGTCGGCCGGACGACCGTCTACCGCCGCTGGGGAACGCCCGCCAACCTCGTCGCCGACCTGCTCGCGGACATGGCCGAGCAGTCGCTCCCGCGCACCGAGACGGGCACGCTGCTGGGCGACCTGCGCGCCAACGCCCGCCTCGTGCAGCGCACGCTGGCCGACCCCCGGCAGGGGGCGCTGTTCAAGGCGGTGATCGCCGCGGCGACCTGTGACGACCAGGCGGCCGCGGCCCTGCACCGCTTCTACGACACCCGGGTCACGGAGTGGGAGCCCTGCGCACGGCAGGCCGTCGAACGGGGCGAGCTGCCCGCGGGGACCGACACCCGGGAGGTCGTCCGCGCCGTCTCCGCCCCCCTCTACTACCGTCTGCTCACCACCGGCGAACCGCTCGACGAGGCGGCGGCGGAGCGTGCGGCGGCGGCCGCGGCGGCAGCCGCGCAGGCGGGGGCCTTCGTCAGCGAAGCCGCCTGAAGCGAAGCACCCTGAACGGCGCGGACGCTGCGCGCGGCACCGCGACGGCGCCCGGCTGGTCGTGACGCCCGTGCAGAGAGAGGCTGGAGAGGGGCGGAAGAGGGTGAATCGCGATGACCTCCGACGCAGTGCTCATACCCGCCGGCGGCGCGGCACTCGCCGGCGACCTCGTCGTTCCCGCTTCTGCCGGCGCGGTGGTGCTGTTCGCCCACGGCAGCGGCAGTTCGCGGCTGAGCCCGCGCAACCGGGCGGTCGCCGCCGCGCTCCAGCGCTCCGGGCTGGCCACCTTGCTGATGGACCTCCTGACCGAGCAGGAGGAGGCGGTGGACGCCCTCACGGCCGGGCACCGCTTCGACATCGCCCTGCTGAGCAGCCGCCTGACGGCGGCGATCGACTGGCTCGGCGGTCACCCGGGCACGGCGGACCTGCCGGTGCACTTGTTCGGGGCGAGCACGGGTGCGGCGGCAGCGCTGACGGCGGCGGCGGAGCAGCCGGACCAGGTGCGGTCGGTGGTCTCGCGCGGCGGCCGCCCCGACCTCGCCGACGACGCGCTCAGCCGTGTCCGGGCGCCCGTCCTGCTGATCGTGGGCGGCGAGGACCACGAGGTGCTGCGGCTGAACCACGCGGCAGCGGCCCGGCTGCAAGTGCCCCACGAAGTCCACGTCGTACCCGGCGCCACCCATCTGTTCGAGGAGCCGGGGGCGCTGGAGGAGGTCGCCGAGGTGGCGTGCCGCTGGTTCCTCCGGCCCTCGCAGCCTCAGGGCGAAGCGTGAACGGAGCGTGAGACGGTCCGGGTGACGACGAGGCGGTGCGTGTCCGTAAGGCCCGCCGGTCGTTCTCGTGAGAAGACCCGCTCGCGTCCCCGGAGGAGACCTGATGCGCCGAGCCATTGCCACCGCCGCGCTGGCCGCGGCCGCCCTGACGCTGGGGTCGGCCGCCGCCTCGCACGCCGCCGACCGGCCGAAGCCGCCGGACCTCGGGGAGCTGGCCGCCGTCGACGCCGGCAACCTGGGCGACAGCCTCGACGGAGTCGCGCAGAAGGCGACCACCCTCGCGGGGGCGTCGGGAGCCGAGCTGGTGAAGCAGGCTGTTCCCGCGGTGGGCAAGGCGGCCGGCTCGGCGGTGAAGAAGACGACGGATCCGGTTCAGCGGACCATCGGCACCGCGGCGGGGACGGCGGGGCGCGGCGTGGGCGACACGATGACGGCTTCGCAGGGCAGGTCGGCGCCCGCTCCGCTCCCGGCGGGACCGCTCCCGATCGCAGGCCTGCCGATCGCCGGACTGCCGACCGGCTGAGATCTCCCGCAGGGCCGTCCGCGCCGGAGCCCTCTGCGCGCCGGCCTCACCCGTGCGCCGGCCTCACCCGCGGGCCGCGCACACCACGAACGCCCGCATCGACTCGCTGCCGTTGCTGGTGTTCGTGCCGCGCGTGACCCATTGCGGGCCCTGCGCAAAGGAGTCGGTGAGGTAGATGCGGTGCGCGGAGGTCTCGCCGCCGCCACCGACCGGCACGCGTCCGACCGGACAGACCGCCACGGCAGGGGCGTTCGCCCCCGGCCCGACTTCGACGGGATCTCCGAAGACCTGCAGGAATCCCCCCGCCTCCGCGCCGGCCCCGGCGGCCTGCTGCGGGGCCGCATGGGGCGTGGAGGCGAAGCCCTGCGCCTTCTCGTGCTCGCTGTACGCCCCCTGCTCGCCGTGCGCGTCGGCGGTCGCCACACCACAGGCAAGGGCGGCGGCAGCCGCACACGCAAGGCTGGCGATACGTTTCATCGTGACCCCCTCCGGACGTCCGGAACCCCTGATTCCACAATGCTACGTAGAGTGTTGCGGCGATGACAAGACGTAGCGACGGTCGCACCCTTCCCCGGCTGCTGGAAGGGTGGACCCCCATGAGCACCACGAACCATGCGCAGCGCACGACCGCGGCCGCCGCCCGGGAGCGGCTCGCCGGATACCGGCACCGCTTCGACGCCCGCTTCGAGGCGTACTTCGACTCCCTCTCCGAGCACCTGGACACCCCGCCGCTCAGCCGCTTCACCCCCCGCTGCCTGGACCTCCTGCGCGACCTCTCCCTGCGCGGCGGCAAGCGCCTGCGCGTCGCCCTGCTGTACGAGGCGGCCCACCTGGTGACCGACGAGGAACCGCCCGGTCTGGAGGAAGCCGCGCTGAGCATCGAACTGCTGCAGACGCACGGGCTGGTCCACGACGACATCATCGACGACGCCCCCGTGCGGCGCGGCGGCCCGTCCACGTACTACGCCTACCGCCGCGAGTTCCCCGGAGATCCCCGGACCGCGCTGGGGCTCGCCGTGCTGGCGGGGGACCTCGCCGCCTTCCTGTCGATGCAGGTCCTGCTGGAGGCCGCCGCGCCCGCCGCGGTCAAGCAGGGCATGCTGGAGGTGCAGTTGCGCGCGGGCGCGGAGACCGTCGCCGGCCAGATCACCGACCTGGAACGCGACTTCGAGCCGCTCCCCTCCGAGGACCTGCTGCACACCGTCTGCGAGTACAAGTCCACCCGGTACTCCATCCTCGCCCCGCTGCGGCTGGGGCTGCTGGCCGCGGGAGAACACCTGGCCGACCATGACGAACGCCTGCGCCGCTACGCGACCCTGGCCGGCATCAGCGGGCAGATGCGGGACGACTACCTCGACCTCTTCGGCGACGAGCGCACCACCGGCAAGTCCCCGGGCTCCGACATCCGCTCCGGGCGCCGCAGCTACGCCGTCCGCGCCGTACTGGCCGCCGCGACCACCGCGGAGCGCACGCTGCTGGAGTCCGCACTCGGCGACCCGGGGTGCACGGCCGCCACGATCGACCGCATACGCGGCATCGCCCGGGACCGCGGCGTCGACGACGAACTCCGCGCCGCCGTACGGCACTACGCCGAGGACGCCGCCGCCGAGGCCTCCTCCTGGCGCCCGCACTGGCGCACGGAAGCCGTGTCCTTCTTCGAAGGCCTCCCCTTGTGGAACGCACAGCGCACGCAGTGATCGTCTGCGGCACCGGCGGCCGCCCGATGACGCGGGCACGGCGACGTGGAGTACACGCTTACCCGCCGGGAGTGGCTGCGCCATACGGGCGCCTCATGACTGGCAGCCCTCATCCGGCCCGACGATGCTGGAGCGTGTCGTACGACGCGGAAGAGCGGGAGCGGGCACGTGAGGGCACCGGGCACGGAGCGTACCGGCGTCGGGCGCTGGTGCCTGCGTCACCTGCAGTGGATGCCCGCCTTCCTGCTCGTCGGGGGCGCCGCCCTCGACTACAACACCCCACCGCACTTCAGCGCGGAGGCCTTCTACACGGCCGCGCCGATGTCGGCCGCCGCACTACTGTCGCTGCGGGCGACGATCCTGGCGGGCATCGGCGCGTGCGCGGCCGACACCGCGCTGCTGATCCACTTCGGCTTCCTCGGGGACTCCGGCGGGCAGAGCGAGCTGGCCACCGTCACGGTGGTCTCGGCCTTCGCCGTCGTCGTCAACCGCCTCATGTACTACAGCGACGTGCGGCTGCAGTCCGCACGCAAGATCGCCCTCGCCGTACAGCGCGCCGTGCTGCCGCAGCCGCCGGCCTCGATCGGGCCGTTGCGGATCGCCGTGCGCTACCAGTCGGCCGTGAAGGACGCACACATCGGCGGTGACCTCTACGGCGTGCAGGACACCCCGTACGGCGTACGCTGCCTGGTCGGCGACGTGCGGGGCAAGGGCATGGACGCGGTCAAGGCCGTGGACGTCGCCCTGGGGGTGTTCCGGGAGGCCGCCGACGACGAACCCGCGATCACCACGGTCGCCGCCAGGCTGGAGCGGGCGCTGCGCCGGGAGGCGGACCGGCGGAACGGGGTCGAGCGGACCGAAGGGTTCGTCACGAGCATCCTGGCCGGCATCCCGCACTCCGGCGACGCGCTGCAGCTGCTCAACCGCGGTCACCCGGCGCCCCTGCTGCTGCACGGCGGCCGGGCGCGCTACGCGGAGCCGTCCGAACCGGCCCTCCCCCTCGGTCTGGCGGACCTGGGCGCCGGCGAGGACCGAACCGACACGGTGCCCTTCCCACCGGGAACGACGCTCCTGCTGTACACCGACGGCCTCACCGAGGCACGGGACCGCGCCGGGGTCTTCTACGACCCCGGCGCCAGGCTGACCGGGCGGGAGTTTTCCGGGCCGGACGCCCTGCTCGACGCCCTCCTCGCCGACGTCGCCCGCCACACCGGCGGCTGCATCACCGACGACCTGGTCCTGCTCGCGATCACCCGCGGCGAGGGTCCTGAGGCCGCCTAGCAGCACGTACGTGCAGCATGACGCACCGGTAGCCTGCCACCATGCTGACTGGTGATCTTGTACGGCTCCGGCCCCTCGAACCGGCCGACGCCGAGACGATGTGGCGGTGGAACAACGACCCCGAGATCGGGCGCTGGATGTTCGGCGGCTACCCGGAATCGCTGGCGCAGATCACCGAGCGCTTCGCGGCCCTCCCCCGCAACGCGTACGCGGGCACGTTCCTCGGCGTCGAGCCGCTCGGCGAGCGGCGGCTGATCGGCTCGGTGCGGCTGCGCGACGCCGCACCCGAGACCGGCGCGGCCGAACTCGACCTCCGCATCGGCGACAAGGACTACCAGGGGCGCGGCTACGCGACCGACACCATGCGCGTGATCTGCAGGTTCGGCTTCGACGAGATGCGCCTGCACCGCATCGCCCTGACCGTCGTCGCGGACAACGAGCCGGCCCGCCGCGTGTACGAAAAAGTCGGCTTCGTCGAGGAGGGCCGGCAGCGGGAGTGCTTCCGCCGCGCCGGCAAGTGGCACGACATGATCCTCATGGGGCTCCTCGAAGGCGAACTGCGCTGACCACGCCCGTCACACCGGCCGCTCCCGTACCCGGAATTCCCGGCGGGAGGGGAAGGTAGGGAGCGAGGATGGGCGGATGAACGCCCACTTGCGCGCCCAGTCGTTCAACGCGGCCGCCGCCCAGTACGCCGCGAACCGGCCCTCCTACCCGCCCGCCCTCCTCGACGCCGTCGAGGAGCTCGCGGGCCGCCCCCTCGCCGGTGCCCGCGTCGCCGATGTCGGCGCGGGCACCGGGATCGCCACGGCCCTGCTGCGCGAGCGCGGCGCGGAAGTCGTCGCGGTCGAGCCGGGCGAGGGCATGGCGGCCCGGTTCCGCCGTGATCTGCCCGGCGTGCCGGTCGTCCGGGGTGACGGCAATGCCCTGCCGCTCGCCGACGCGTCCGTCGACCTCGTCACGTACGCGCAGGCCTGGCACTGGACCGACGCCGCCCGCTCCGTCCCCGAAGCGCTGCGGGTCCTGCGCCCGGGCGGCGCGATCGCCGTCTGGTGGAACACGACCGCGCTCGACGTGCCGTGGCTCGCCGCCCAGCACGAGCGGATCGCGCGCCACACCGGCACGGAACCGCCGACCAGGGAGCCGGACGACGACCGTGCCGTCCGGCTCGCCGGCTTCGGGAGGCTGCACTGCGTGCGCCGCCAGGTGCGCTGGAGCCGGGTCGTCCCCCTCGGCGTCCACCTCGCCAACATCGGCAGCCACTCGGCGTTCCTCGTACTCGGCGAGGCCGGCACCCGGGAGTTCCTTACCGCCGAGCGCAGCCGCCTGCGCGCGCTCTTCCCCGGCGAGGAGATCGAGGAAGCCTACGTGGCCGACCTGTTCGTGGCCGGAGAACAGCCCCTCGCCGCTACCTCGCCGTGAACGTCAGGCAGTCCGCCGAGGCTCCCAGGGCGGCCACCGTGATGCCGGGGGCCTGGCATTCCAGCCCGACGTTGTGCAGGCACCCGGCCATCTTGCAGGCGCCGACCCGGCCGACGGACGAGGCGTCTCCGCCCTTCGAGGGGAAGACGAAATAGGTGTCGCAGTGGGCGTGGGCGGAGTCGCCCACGGTGATCGCGAGTGCGTGGCAGGCGCTGTCCTGGTTGTAGGCGCACTCGTCCACCTGACAAACGCTCACCTGAGGCATTTCCACGGCGCTTCTCCTCGGCACGACGTCCCGACCCGGCCACGGTCCGTTCTCCCGACGCCTTCCTCGGGCGCCGCAGGGCGACACCGGTGACCCCGGGTGTTCACCCGGACGCCGGACCGGCAGTCGACGGCGCCGCGTGGGCGGAGGAGCGCAGGCCCGTGCCGGGACGGCCGGGCCTGCCGCCCGACATGCGGATCTCGTTCACCGGGGACGGGACGGGCGCAGGGTCAGGCGCCCTGGTCCGCCTGCTTCGCCTGCTTCTCCTTGATGCGCACGGCTTCCTTGCGGACCTCGGCCTGGGTGGCGCGCTCGCGCTGCAGCCACTCGGGCATGTCCTTCTTCAGCTCGTCGATCTGCTCGGTGGTGAGGGGGTCCGTGATGCCGCCGCGGGCGAGGCCCGCAATGGAGACGCCCAGCTTCGCCGCGACCACCGGCCGGGGGTGGGGGCCGTTGCGCCGCAGCTCCTGCAGCCACGCGGGCGGCTCGGCCTGCAGCGCGTTCAGCTCACTGCGCGTGACGACCCCCTCCTGGAACTCGGTGGGGGTGGCCTGGAGGTACACACCCAGCTTCTTCGCCGCGGTCGCGGGCTTCATCGTCTGGGCGGTCTTGTGCGACGTCATGGCGTCAAGGGTATTCGAGCATGTGCACTACCTCGACCACGACCGGTAGCCTGGCGGAGTGACAGGCTCGGAAGTTTCCCCTTCGTTCCGGCTCGCCTATGTCCCGGGAGTGACGCCCGCCAAGTGGGTGCGAATCTGGAACGAGCGGCTGCCCGACATCCCTCTGCAGCTCGTGGCGGTCCCCGCCACCGAAGCGTGCGACGTGCTGCTGGGCGGCGACGCCGACGCGGGTTTCGTCCGGCTGCCGCTGCCGGCCGACCGCACGGACTTCAGCGCGATCCCCCTGTACACCGAGACCACGGTCGTCGTGATCCCGAAGGACCACGTCGTGGCGGCGGTCGAGGAGGTCACCTCGGCGGACCTGGCCGACGAGATCGTGCTGCACCCCCTCGACGACGTGCTCGGCTGGGAGCGGCTGCCGGGCCGGCCCGCGATCGAGCGCCCGGCCACGACGGCGGACGCCATCGAGCTGGTGGCCGCGGGGGTGGGCGTCCTCGCCGTCCCCCAGTCGCTGGCCCGCCTGCACCACCGCAAGGACCTCACGTACCGGCCGCTCACGGACGCCCCCCAGTCGCGGGTCGCCCTGTCGTGGCCCGAGGACGCGACCACCGACTTGGTCGAGGACTTCATCGGGATCGTCCGCGGGCGGACGGTCAACAGCTCGCGCGGCCGCACCCAGCCCCAGGCCGAGGCCCGGTCCTCCAAGGCCGCGGCCAAGTCCCCGGCCAAGGGCCAGGGCAAGGCGCAGCCCAAGGGGAAGCGGCCCGGTGCGGGCGGCGGCGCCCCGCGCAAGGCCGCGGCCGGCAAGAGCCCGCGGGGCGGTTCCGGCGGTGCCAAGCGCGGCAAGCCCCGCCGCCGCTCGTAGCGGCGGGCCGCCGCGTGGCGGAGCTCACACCCCGGGTGCGGGCTCTTTGAAGGGCACCGTCCGCCACGGGCTGTCCGGGTCGCTGGTCAGTGCGCGGTGCGCGTCGAGGACCGTCGTGTACCAGGGGCCGAACTCCTCCTCGTCGAAGTGCAGGCACCGGCCGAGTACGTAGCCGGCGGAGAACTCCTCCCACGAGTCGTACGCGGCCCGCGCGGCCACGGCCGCGCGCTCGATCGCCGCGTGCATCTCGGCCTCCGTCGCGTAGCGCGCGCCCCTGCCCCAGCGGGCCATCTTCGAACCGCGGCCGATGTCCCAGGCCGCGACCGTACGCACGAGGCCGTCGGGCGGCAGGAGGCCGTCGGCGCGGAACCGGGCCTCGTAGCGCAGCACCTGGCCCACGAGGTCGCGCAGGTGCGCCACGAACCCGGCGAAGTCGGGGTCGCCGGCGGGGGTGCCGTTCTCCAGGGCGCGGGCGCGCACCGTGGCCTCGACGGTGTCCCGCCACTGCCCCGGGTCGGCGCGGCCGCCGCCCTGCGACCGGAGCAGCGCGGTCCGCGCGCCCAGGACGAAGTCCCAGTACCAGGGGCTCACGTCCTGGCCGAGGAGTCGCTCCTCCGTCTCCAGCCAGTCCTCGCGGCCGTGCACGCCCCAGTCGTCGGCGATCCGCTCGGCCTCGCCGCGGTAGCCCATGCCGTGCCAGTGGAGGGTGTTCCACGCGTCGCCGTTGCGGAAGCACAGGTGCGCGCCGCAGGCCAGGCCATGCAGCAGCGGGCCGGGGGCGGGGGCGCCGGTGCGGCGGGTCACGACGCGGTCCATCAGGTCGTCCGGGGAGAAGAGGTCGTGGTGCAGATCCAGCCACACCTCCCGCTCCTCGTCGCTGACCAGGAAGTACTGCTCGCAGGGCGTGGCCGCGTTGACGGCGAGGACGTCCACGCCGTCCGGGACGATCTGCGCGAGCGCGCCGAGGGTCGCGTACTCGTAGACAAGGAACGGGTGCGGGCGCGGCAGCATGCCGGAGGTGTAGACCTGCAGGACGGTGCGCCCGTCCGGGGTCTCGATGGTCAGCATGGGGTGGGCGTCATCGCCGGCGGCCTGCGCCTCGTCGAGGCGGACCGGGTAGTAGACGCCCTCGATCGCGAGGGTGCGCAGGTAGGCGTAGGAGTCGTCCGACCTCGTCACCTTGTACAGGTACTGCTCCACGTCGGTGGGGGCCTGCCAGCGGGCGCCGTCCTCCGGTGCCGGGACGAAGGGGAAGAACTCGTCGTGGGCCTCGTCCTGGGCTGCGGCGTGCATGGGGCTCCTGTTCACTCCGGTCCGGCCGGCCGGTTCCGGCTCAAGATCGCCCGAGTACGGTAACGGTGGCGATTCCGGGGGTGCGGGGAGGGGCGGCGGGCCACCATGGACGCCGGGTGCCGGAGCCGGCCGGATTCGCGCGGCGGCTGGTCCGGGGCGGCGTCAAGCGGTGAAGCGCCGCACGTAGCGCCTCTGCCAGGGCGTTTCGACCGCGTGGCGGTCGTAGTGGTGGCGGACGTAGGCCACGGCACGGTCCGCGGGGACGCCGTCGAGGACGGCCAGGCAGGCCAGGGCCGTGCCCGTGCGGCCGCGGCCGCCGGCGCACGCGATCTCGACGCGTTCGGCCGCGGCCCGCGTCCACGCCTCGCCGAGGACGGCGCGGGCCCCGGCGGGGCTGCTGGGGAGGCGGAAGTCCGGCCAGCGCAGCCACGCGGCCTCCCAGGGGACTTCGGGAGGCCGCTTGCCGAGCAGGTACACCGCGAAGTCGGGATCCGGCCCCGCGGGGAGGGGGCGGCGCAGGCCGCGGCCACGGACGAGGCGGCCGGAGGGCAGTTGCAGGATCCCGGCGTCGCCGGCCTTCCACGTCTCGGTCACGCCGCCGAGGTTACGCCCAGGCGCTCAGGACGTCGGCGGCCGTGTGCGCGCCGGGCGCCGGGGCCGGGGCGGGGACGGCGGCGGGGGTGCGGCTGAAGCGGGGGGCCGGGGCGGGCTGGGGCGCGCCGGCCACGTCCACGAAGGCGGCCC
Source organism: Streptomyces roseoverticillatus (assembly GCF_000719265.1). Lineage (GTDB taxonomy): Bacteria > Actinomycetota > Actinomycetes > Streptomycetales > Streptomycetaceae > Streptomyces > Streptomyces roseoverticillatus. The sequence continues at coordinate 24,057 of NZ_JOFL01000001.1, forward strand.
GCTCGCGCAGCGCCGGGTGCGCGGCGGCCTCGGCCGGGTCCAGGACCGGGACGACGCACGCCTCGTGCTCGTCGAAGACCTTGGTCCAGTGGTGGCGGGGGTGTTCCGCGAAGGCGGCCGCGAGGAGGTCGCGCAGGGCGGGCCAATCGGCCTCGTCGGCGCGGTCGGGCAGGGCGGCCGGGTCGAGGGCGAGGCACTCCAGCAGCGTGTCGTAGAAGCGCGGTTCGATGGCGCCGACCGCGACGTGGAGGCCGTCCTGGCAGGCGTAGGTGGTGTAGAAGGGGGCGTCGGTGACGGTGGTCATGCCGGGGAGGTCGCGCCATTGACGGGTCATCACGTCCAGCATGGCGGCGCCGTCGACCATCGCCGCGTCGACGACCTGGCCGCGGCCGGAGCGGTCGCGCTCGTGGAGGGCGGCCAGGATGCCGAGGGCTTGGAGCATGCCGCCGCCGGCGAAGGTGGACAGGTAGGTGGACGGGGGCACCGGAGCGCCCCCGGCGGGGCGGTTGCCGTCGAGGAGTCCGGCCATGGCCAGGAAGCTGATGTCGTGGCCGGGCCGCGCGGCCCAGGGGCCGGTGCGGCCCCAGCCGGAGAGGCGGGCGTAGACGAGGCGCCGGTTGCTCTCCATCACGTTCTCCGGGCCCAGGCCGAGCCGTTCGCACATGCCGGGGCGCAGCCCCTCCAGGAACACGTCGGCGCGGTCGATCAGTGAGCGGACGGTGTTCAGGTCGTCCTCGTCTTTGAGGTCGGCGGCGACCGAGCGGCGGCCGCGGCCGAGGGGGTCGGCGGCCTGGTGGCGGCTGCCGGGGCGGTCGATCCGTACGACGTCGGCGCCGAGGTCGGCGAGCAGGGTGGCGGCGTAGGCGGTGGGGGCGCCGGCGGCGAGTTCCACGACGCGGAGGTGGTCCAGGGGGCCCATTTCGGGTTCCTCACTTCTGTTCTGAGCAATGCGTCTGTTCTGAGCGGTTCGGTTCGGGGTTCCGTATGGCCTGCCGGCCGTCTCTCTTCCTAAGTTCCGGGTGTTTTCCCTTTCTGTTTCTCCGGTCGTGAATGGAGTGTTTTTCCATGGGAGTTGTGTACACAGCCGATGTCGTGTCGTCGGGGGACGGCCGCAACGGCAGCGTGCGTTCGCCGGACGGTGTCCTGGAGCTGGGTCTGGCCGCGCCCAAGGAGGTCGGCGGCCCGGGTGGCGCCACCAACCCGGAGCAGTTGTTCGCGGCGGGTTACGCGGCGTGCTTCCACAGCGCGCTGCGGCTGTCGGCCCGCGAGGCCAAGGTGGCCCTGGCGCAGGACACGGTGTCCGCGCGGGTCCACCTGGAGCGGGACGAGAGCGGGTACTCGATCAGCGCGGACCTCGTGGTGGACCTGCCGGGGGTGCCGGAGGACGTCGCGCGGTCCCTGGTGGAGCAGGCCCACGGCCGCTGCCCGTATTCCAAGGCGGTGCGTGACACCATCCGGGTCGGCATCTCGCTGGCGTCCTGACGGCTCCCCCGCTCCCCCGCTGCCGGGTCCGGTGATCGCACCGGGCCCGGCAGCGCTGTCGTCACGCGCCCGGGCGCCTCAGGCGGGCTGCGCCGCCGCGGCGGCCTTGGCGGCCGCGGGCAGGGCGGACAGCACCCGGTCCACGGCGCGGTCGTCGTGGGACGCCGACACGAACCACGCCTCGAACGGCGACGGGGGCAGGTACACGCCCTGGCGCAGCATCGCGTGGAAGAAGGCGCGGTAGCGGTGCGCCTCGGTGGCCTTGACCGCGTCGTAGTCGGTGACGGGCGCGGAGGCGAAGAAGACGGAGAACATGGTGCCGGAGTACTGCAGCCGGTGGGCGACGCCCTCGGCGTCCAGGGCCTGCGAGACGTGGCTGCCGATGGTGGCGGAGACCGTCTCCAGGCGCTCGTAGACCTCACCGGTGCAGTGGCGCAGCGTGGCGAGGCCGGCGGCGGTGGCCACCGGGTTCCCGGCGAGCGTGCCGGCCTGGTAGACGGGGCCGGACGGGGCGAGGTGCTCCATGACGTCGGCGCGGCCGCCGAAGGCCGCGGCGGGGAAGCCGCCGCCCATGACCTTGCCGTACGTGAAGAGGTCCGCGGCCACGCCGTCGCGCCCGTACCAGCCGTCCCGGGCGGCGCGGAAGCCCGTCATGACCTCGTCGGAGATGTAGAGGGCGCCGTGGCGCCGGCAGAGGTCGGCGAGGCCCTGGTTGAAGCCGGGCAGGGGCGGGACGGCGCCCATGTTGCCGGGGGCGGCCTCGGTGATGACGCAGGCGATGTCGCCGCCCTGCTCGGCGAAGGTCTTCTCGACGGCGGCGAGGTCGTTGTAGGGCAGGACGATGGTGTCGGCGGCCTGAGCGCCGGTCACGCCGGGGGTGTCGGGCAGGGCGAAGGTGGCGAGCCCGGAGCCGGCGGCGGCGAGGAGGGCGTCGACGTGGCCGTGGTAGCAGCCGGCGAACTTCACGATCTTCGTGCGGCCGGTGAAGCCACGGGCCAGGCGGATGGCGGACATCGTCGCCTCGGTGCCGGACGTCACCAGGCGCACCCGCTCGACGGGGGCGACGCGGTCGGTGATCTCCTCGGCGAGGGCGATCTCGCCCTCGGTGGCGGTGCCGAAGGACGTTCCCTTGGCCAGGGCCCCGCGGACGGCGTCCATGACGGCGGGGTGGCGGTGGCCGAGGATCATCGGCCCCCAGGAGCAGATCAGGTCGACGTACTGGTTGCCGTCGGTGTCGGTGAGGTAGGGCCCCTGGGCGGAGGCCATGAACACGGGGGTGCCGCCGACCGAACCGAAGGCTCGTACGGGGGAGTTGACGCCGCCGGGGATGACGGTGCCCGCGCGGGCGAACAGCGTCTCGGACATGGGGGTGGTCATGACACGGGCCTTTCACAAGGAGAGTTCACAAGACAAGAAAGAAAGAGGGAGGGGAAGGGGGGCGGAGCCGGCGGCCTCGGGGGCCGCCGGCTCCGGTGTCCGTCAGGCGGGGGTGCCGGCCTCGGCCACCGTGTACGCGGCGTCGAGCACCACCGCGCCCGCGCCCTCCTTCAGGACGCGCACGGGGTTGAGGTCGAGCTCGAAGCCTTCGGGCCAGTCCTGGACGGCGAGGGCGACGTTCTCCAGGAGGCGGGCGAGGGCGGTGGTGTCGGCGGCGGCCGTGCCGCGGGCGCCGTTCAGGAGGGCCGCGCCGCGCAGTTCGGCGATCATCGCTTGGGCGTCGCCGGGGGCCAGCGGCAGCAGGCGGTGGCTGACGTCGTCGAGGATCTCGGCGAAGATGCCGCCGAGGCCGACAGTCAGGACGGTGCCGAGGGCGCTCGTGCGGGCGCCGACGATCATCTCGACGCCGGCGGGGGCGAGTTCCTCGACGAGGACGTCGCCGCCGAGTGCGGCGAGCTTGTCGTAGGCCCCGGGAGCGTCCTGTTCGGTGATGCCGACGAGGACTCCCCCGGCCTCGGACTTGTGCAGCAGCCCGGGGACGACGGCCTTGGCGACGGCGCGGCCGCCGAGCTCGGCCACCAGGCGTGCCGCGTCCTCGGCGCCGGTGGCGGTGCGGCCCTTGGGGACGGTGGCGCCGGCGGCCGCGAGGAGCGACTTGAGCTGCGGCTCTGTGGCGTCCTGCGCGGGGGCGGGGGCGCCGGGGCCGGCGGGGGCGGTCGTGGCGGTGCGCGGGCGGCTGACCTGCCAGAGGGCGGACGCGGCGCGCAGGGCGCGGGCGGGCGTGGGGTAGTCGGGCAGGCCGGCCTCGCGGAGCTGGGCGGGGGCGTCGGGGGCGAGGAAGTCGGCGCCGGTGCGGGCGACGAGGATGGGCTTGCCGCCCTTGCGGGCCGCCTTGGACAGGGCGGTGACGGCCTTCTCGACGTCGGGGCCTGCCATGACGCAGAAGCAGGCGATGATGATGTCGACGGCGGGGTCGGCGATCAGGACGTCGAGGGACTTGTCGAAGAGCGAGGGGTCGCTCAGGACGGTGGCGGTGATGTCGACGGGGTTGTCGACGGCGCCGAAGGGCGGGACGATCTCGGCGAGCGCGGCGGTGCTCTCGGGGCTGAGGGCGCTCAGTTCGAGGCCGGCGTCCTCGACGGCGTCGGCGGCGAGGATGCCCGAGCCGCCGGAGGTGGTGACGACGGCGACCTTGGGGCCCTTGGGGCGCAGGGGGAACTCGAAGGCCTGGGCGACGTCAAGGAGTTCGTCGATGTCGCCGACGCGGACGATGCCGAGCTGGCGCAAGGCGACGTCCAGGACGCGGTCGTCGGTGGCGAGGGCTCCGGTGTGGGAGGCGGCGGCGCGGCCGCCGGCCTCGGTGCGGCCGGACTTCAGCAGGGCGACGGGCTTGCCGGAGTCGGCGAGCGTGCGCAGGGTGGCGGGGTCCGGGGTGTCTTCCAGGTAGCCGAGGAGGCCCGTGCACTCGGGCTCGGCGGAGAGCTCGCGCAGGACTTCGAGGGCGGTGACGTCGGCGTCGTTGCCCGTGCTGACGACCCAGCCGGGGCGCAGTCCGCGCTGCAGGGCGAGGCTGGCGGCGCCGAAGCCGAGGGCGCCGCTCTGGCTGACGAAGGCGAGGGTGCCGGGCTCGAAGGGGACGCTCTCGGCGCCGAAGAGCGGGCTGAAGGTGGCGAGGACGCGGTTGTTGAAGCTGACGGCGCCGATGCAGTTGGGGCCGATGAGGCGCAGCCCGCCGGCGCGGGCGCGGGTCACGAGGTCGTCCTGGAGGGCGGCGCCCTCCTCGCCGGTCTCGGCGAAGCCGGAGGAGGCGATGATGGCCAGGGGGACGCCGGCGGCGATGCAGTCGTCGACGGCGCCGGGGACGCGGTCGGCCGCGACCATGATCAGGGCGAGGTCGACGGGCCCCTGGACATCGGTGAGGCCGGGGTACGCGGGGACGCCCAGGACCTCGCCGCCGCGGGGGTTGATGGGCAGGATGCGGCCCTTGTAGCCGTGGCGCAGCAGGAAGTCCATGGGCTTCCTGCCGAGGGCGCCGGGGCGTTCGGTCGCTCCGATGACGGCGATCGAGTCGGCGTTCCACAGGGCGGATATTGCACTCATGCCATGATCTCCTGGGCGGCGGGGGCGGTGTTCGCGGTGGGCGAGCCGGCTGCGGCGGCGGCCCCGCGCGGACCGGTCTCGGGGGCGAAGAGGGCGCGCAGAGCGTCGACGTAGACGTCGCCGTCGGGGGCGCCGGCGAGCCGGCGGGCGCGCACGGTGGGCTGGTGGAGCATCTTGTCGACGATGCGCCGGACGCTGTGGGCGACCTCCTCCTGGGCGGCGCTGTCCATGGCGTCCAGGCGGCGGCTGAGCCGGTCGAGTTCGGTGGCGGTGGCCTCGGCCGCGCTGGTGCGCAGCGCGGCGAGGATGGGGGTGGCGCGGGCGGCGCGGCGGTCCGCCTTGAAGGCGGCGACCTCGGTGTCGACGATGCGGTGGGCGGACTCGACGCTGGCGACGGAGAGTTCGTCGTCCCCGCCCTCGGCGGCGATGCGCTGGAGGTCGACGAGGACGGTGCCCCCGGCCTCGGCGACGCCGGCCTCGATGTTGCGGGGCAGCGAGAGGTCGAGCAAGTACAGTTCGCGGCCCGCCCGGGCCGCCATGGCCTCGTCGACGTGCCGGCGGGTCACCAGCGGGACGGTGGAGGCGGTGCAGCTGACGACGACGTCGACCTCCGCCAGGAGGCGGGGGATGTCCTCCAGGGGGTATCCGGTGCCGCCCGCGGTCTCGGCCAGGCGCTGGGCCTTGTCGGGCGTGCGGTTGGCCATGTGGACGGTCTGCAGGCCGGAGCGGCGCAGCGCGGCGAGGACGACGCCGCCGAAGGAGCCGGCGCCGATGACGAGGGCGGTCTTGCCGTCGAGCGAGCCGACTAGGCGCTCGAAGAAGGCGAGCCCGGCGGTGGCCAGGGAGCGGCCGGCCTCGTTCAGGCCGGTCTCGTTGCGGGCGCGCTTGCCGGCGCGCAGCGCGGCCTGGACGGCCTGGTTGAGGGTCTTGCTGGCGGTGCCGGTGCGCTGGGAGCGGTCGAGGGCCTCCTTGACCTGGCCGAGGATCTGGTCCTCGCCCAGGACGACTGAGTCGAGGCCGGCGGCGACCTGGAAGAGGTGGCGCAGCGCGTCGTCGGCGGAGCGCACGTAGGCGTACGGGGCGATCTCGTCGGCGTGGACGCCGGTGTGCTCGGCGATCAGGTGTGCGACGGCGGGCGCGGGGTCGGTGCCGGGCTCGGCCTCCAGGTAAACCTCCATCCTGTTGCAGGTCGACAGGACGAGGGAGGAGCCGAGGCCCGGGGCGCCGGCCATGTCGCCGGCCAGGTCCTCCAGCGGGCGCGGGGTTTCGTAGAGGCGCTCGAGGAGGTCGAGCGGGGCGGTGGCGTGGCTGATGCCCACGGCCATCAGCCGGCTGTCATCGGGTGTGTGTCGTTCCACGGTCTGTGCACCTTGGTGTGTGGCGGGCGGGAAGCGGGGCGCCTGCCGGCCGGGCGGAGGGGGGCCGTCCCGGCCGGCAGGAGAGGGCGGTTCGCCGCGCGGGGCGCGGGACGCGGAGTGCGGGACGGCGGGTCAGCGGCCCACGCGCGGGGCGAACTCGGTGGCCCAGTACGTGATGATCTGGGAGGCTCCGGCGCGGTGGATGGCGGTGAGGCTCTCCACGATGGTGCCGTCGCGGTCGATCCAGCCGCGCTCGGCGGCCGCCTCGATCATGGAGTACTCGCCGGAGACCTGGTAGGCGGAGACGGGCACGTCGACGCGGTCGGCGATGAGGCGGACGATGTCGAGGTAGGCCAGGGCGGGCTTGACCATGACCATGTCGGCGCCCTCGGCGAGGTCGAGGTCGACCTCGCGCAGGGACTCCCGGATGTTGCCGGGGTACTGCTGGTAGGTGCGCCGGTTGCCCTGGAGGGAGGACTCGACCGCGTCGCGGAAGGGCCCGTAGAAGTGGGACGCGTACTTGGCGGAGTAGCCGAGGATCGCGACGTTGTGGTGGCCGGCCTGGTCGAGGGCGGCGCGGATGTGGCGAACCTGGCCGTCCATCATGCCGCTGGGGGCGACGATGTGGGCGCCGGCGTCGGCCTGGACGACGGCGGCCTGGGCGTAGAGCAGGACGCTGGCGTCGTTGTCGACGTCGCCGTCGGCGCCGAGGACGCCGGTGTGGCCGTGGGTGGTGTACTCGTCGAGGTTGATGTCGCCGATGACGACGGTCGCGTCGCCCACCTCGGCGGTCACGTCGCGCAGGGCGGTCTGCAGGATGCCGTCGGGGTCGACGGCTCCGCTGCCCCGCTCGTCCTTGTCCTTGGGGATGCCGAAGAGCATGACGCCGCCGACGCCCGCGGCGACCGCCTCGGCCGCGGCCTTGCGGAGGCTGTCGCGGGTGTGCTGGTAGACGCCGGGCATGGAGGGGATGGGGCGGGGCTCGGTGATGCCCTCGCGCAGGAACAGCGGCTGGATGAGGTTGTTGGCGTTGACCTGGGTCTCGGCGGTCAGGCGGCGCAGCTGGGGGGTGCGGCGCAGCCGGCGGGGCCGGTGCAGCGGGGCCGCGGCGGGGGTGCTGGCGGGGGCCGGGCCGAGGGTGGAGTGGGTGTTCATGGGGTCTTTCACGCTCCCTGGAGGGTCGAGCCGAGGAATACCTTTTCGAGGTGGTGCGCGATGTCGGAGGGCGGCCGGTGGAACCAGTAGCCGGCGGTGGAGCGGGCGAAGACGCCCAGGCGCCCGAGTTCGGCGGTGAGTTCGGCGAGCTTGACGGCGAGGCCCGCGGGGTCGACGACGGGCATGCCGGCGAGTTCGCGGACGCCGAGGTGCCAGAGGATCTCGTTGGGGATCCCCTCGGCGGGGACGATCACCTCGGCGCCGGCTGCGCGGGCGCGTTCGGCGGCTTCGGTGTAGACGGTGAGGAAGGGGTCGCAGTCGCCGTCGAGGGCCCGGTGGACGCCGTCCCAGCCGCCGGGGACGACTTCGTACGCGGCGAGGTGGGAGTCCAGGCCGTAGCGGGTGATGTTGGCGCGGATGGGTTCTTCGAGGGGCGGCATGAAGCCGAGGAGGCCGAAGCGCTGGCCGGTCATGGCGGAGAGGAAGAAGGCGCTCTCGCCGTAGCCGAGGGTGGGGATGCCCGCGAGGTGGCGGGCGTCGCGCAGGCCGGGGTCCTGGCCGGCGGCGGTGATCCAGGCGTCGTAGCCGGAGCGTTCGGCGCGCACCGCGGCGTGGGCGAAGTGCTGGGAGAACAGCACCTGGGCGGCGTGGTGGCCGACCAGGCCGAAGGGGGTGTTGTCGGGGTAGGTGTCGGCGGGCAGGGTGTGGACGTCGATGACGGTGCCGGGGGCGGCGATGGCGTCGAGGTGGTCGCGGTACCACTGGTCGAGGAGGGGGATGCGGCCCTCCACGGTGTGTTTGTGAAACCAGATGCGCATGGGGTTCCTTTGGGCGGATGACGTTCCATCAGAGGAAGGGGGGGTGGCCCGTGAGGGGCCGGAGGCTCAGGCCGCCACGCGCCCGGGGCGGGGAGCGCAGTCCAGCAGCGACGCCTTGAGGAGGTAGTCGGTGCGGGCGTCCGCGTCGGCGGTCATGCGGCCGATGTCGTCGAGGGCGGAGCGCAGGGCCGTGGCGTCGTCGATGCCGGCGGTGCGGGCCTCGCTGCGCGGGATGACGGCGTCCTGGACGACGGCGCGGCGGGCCGCGGCCACGGTGGTCAGGGAGCGGTCCCCGGCCTCGCCGCGGTACAGGCGGATCAGGGCGCGGCCGTAGGCGACGGCGTCGTGCAGGCCGCAGTTCATGTTCATGCCGCCGGCGGTGGAGGTCAGGTGGGCGGCGTCGCCGGCGAACAGCACGCGCCCGGCCCGGAACCGCGGCAGGACGAAGGCGGCCAGGCGGTACGTGTGGGCGTCGAGGATGCGGATGCGGGAGTCGAGGCCGGGCAGGCTGCGCGCGACCAGGGCGTGCACGGCCGCGGGGGCGGTGACGTGCTCGCGGGGGGTGGTGGCGGGGATGCGGTGGATCAGGCGCCAGTGGTCGGGCATGCCCAGCACGCTGAAGGAGGTGCGCGCGTCGCGGACGTACGTCAGCGGGGACAGGTCCGGCACCAGGGCGTCGAGCGGGGTGTCGGTGACGATGCGCAGGGCGTAGGAGGGATAGGGGCGGGCCCGGGAGTCGAGCTGCAGCAGGTCGCGGACGGTGCTGCGGGCGCCGTCGGCAGCGATGACGTGGCGGGCGGTGACCGGGGCGCGGGCGCCGTCGGGGCCGCGGGTCCACACGCGCAGGCCGTCGGGCTCCTGGCGGAGGTCGAAGACCGTGTGTCCGAAGGCGACGTCGGCGTGGGGGTGGCGGCCGAGGGCGGCCAGGAGCAGCGGGGTCAGGCGAGCCTGTTCGGCGTGGACCCGGTAGGGGTGGGCGGTGCGGCCTTCGAGGGGCGCGTAGGGCAGGCGGTGCAGGAGGTTCCGGTCGAGGTCGCGCCACTGGATCTCGGTGACGTCGCGGCCGGCCGCGCGCAGGGGCGCGGCGATGCCGAGTTCGTCGAGGAGGTCGAGGGTGGCGGGGTGGAACGTCGACGCCCGGGAGGCGGTCGACAGCCCGTCGGCCGCTTCGAGGACGGTGACCGGCACGCCGCCGTGGGCCAGGACGAGGGCGGCGGTGAGCCCGACGGGGCCGGCGCCCACGACGACGACCCGGTGCCGGCGTGGGTTCATGCCCGGCTGCCGGCGCGGTCGGCGAGGCGCTGCAGCGGCCGGGGCAGGGCGCCCTCGGGGCCGGCGGGCGTGGCGTCGGTGTGCTTGAGGGCCCACCGGGCGGAGCAGATGTTGGAGGTGAGCAGGGTGCGGTCGTTGCCGTCGCCGATGCGCTCCAGGGCCTCGAAGGTGAACATGCCGGTGCCGGTGAACAGCAGGGTGGCGTCCGGGGCGAGATCAGTGGCGCCGGCCTGGCGCACGAGGTCGTCGGTGGTGACGTCGTACGGGGAGAAGCGCTCGCCCGCCCGGACGGGGACGACACGGGTGATGTTCAGGCCGGCCTTCTGCCAGTACCGGGCGGAGAGTTCGGTGAGCCACGGCTCGTACGGGGAGACCAGCACGATGTCGGTCAGGCCGAGGTCGGTGCAGGTGTCGAGGGTGGCCAGGGTGGAGGAGGCCACGGGATAGCCGGCGCTCTGCGCGATACGGTCGCACAGTTCGCGGTCCCCGTCGGGGTCGAGGAGGTAGTGCGAGCCGCTGCAGGCGACCACGACGGCGTCGAGCGCCAGTCCGCCGAACCCGGCGATGACGCCGGGCAGTTGCTCGTTGTAGACGTCCAGGCGGTCGCGCAGGGTGCGGCCGGGCAGGACGGGGAAGCGGGAGGTGTGCAGGTGCATGGCCGGGGCCGTGAGCCGGGCGATCTCCGGTTCGGCGGCGGCGTTCCCGGACGGGACGACGACGCCGAGGCGCGCGGTGCTGTGCATGGTCATGGAAGGAAGCCCCCTGGTGTGCGGAATGGCGGCGGCAACGGCCGCGGGAAGTCCTCGGTCGCCGCGGGCCGGTGCGTGTCCGGCGCGCCCTGCGGCGTAACTGGACGGTATGACGGGGGCGTTGGGTGGTGCACTACGGGATCACGCAGTCAGCCGTTCCTGCGGGCGGGCCGGGGTGAGGGTCTCGGGGAGGGTGGCGCCGAGGGCGGGGGCGAGCTGGGCGCGGCGCCGGATGGAGAGCTTGCGGTAGACGCGGGTGAGGTGCTGCTCGACGGCCCGGCAGGAGACGCCCAGGCGCGCGGCGATGTCGTTGTTGGTGTGCCCGGCCAGGACGAGGCGGGTGATGCGCCGCTCGTGCGGGGTCAGGGCGGCCGCCGCGGGCGGAGGGGTGCGGGTGGCGCCACCGGTGAAGTCCGGGCGGCCGTAGGCGATGTTCCAGTTGCGGATCCGGGACTGGGCGACGAGGGATTCGCGGACCAGGGGGTCGGGGCGCAGGGCGCGGTGGAGGGCGATCTCGTCGGGGGCGTCGACGAGGAGGATCTCGCCTCCTTCGCCGTCCCAGGGGCCGCCGCCGATGAGGGTGCCGCGGGCGGACAGGGTGTGCAGGAAGGTCTCGTGCGCGCCCCAGAGGCGGCCGAAGCGGTGGTCCAGGGTCCTGAAGGTGCGTTCGACGACGTACGTCATGGCGGGTTCCTCGGGTGCTTCGTCGCGTCCGGCCGGTGGCGGGCGGGCCGGGCCGGTGCGCGGGGTGGGCTGGTGACGGCGAAGGGGGCGGGATGGCGGGGACACGCGGTGTCCGCCGGGGCGGTGCGTGCTTCCCGAGTCCCGCCCCCTGGGGGCGAGGCCGCCGGGGAGGGGGCGGCCGTCGGTGCGGTGCGGCGGGCTACTGGGCGCCTGCGGCGGGGGCCGTGCCCACCCGGGAGGCCGGTGCGGCGTCCGCGGCCGGCGCGGGGGCGGCGGCGGGGGCCGGCTTGCGGCGCAGCAGGGCGGTGGCGGCGAGGACGGCCGCGGTGCCCAGCAGGACGGTCCAGCCGAGGGGTTCGTCGAGGAAGACGGCGCCCAGGACGACGGAGACGACGGTCATGAGGTAGATGACGGTGGCTGCCGCGGCGGCGCCGTCCTTGGTGATGATGATGGTGTTGAGCAGGACGGCGAAGCCGGTGCAGACGATGCCCAGGATGATCAGGGCGATGACGGAGTCGGTGCGCCACTCGACCGGTTCGAGGCCGATGAAGGGCACGGCGACGAGCGTCATGAGGGCGGCGATGGCGAGCTGGCCGCCGGCGAGCATGAAGACGGGGATGCCGCGGCCGGCCAGGAAGCGCCCGACGTAGGCGAAGCTGCTGCCGAAGCTGACGGCGCCGAGCACGAAGCAGACGATGCTGCCGGTCGAGGCGTGCGTGCCGTCGCTCCAGGGGGCGGCGACGAGGACGACGCCGAGCAGGCCGATGGCCATGCCCCAGATGCGGGCCGCGCCGAGGCGCTTCTCGGAGCCGAGGAGGACGGCGGCTCCGAGGGTCCACACGGGGCCGGTGCCGCTGACGATGCCGGCGATGTTGCTGGAGCCGGTGCGCTCCCCTTCGGCGAACAGCAGCCAGGGGACGGCGTTGCCGAGGAAGGCGGCCACGGCCATGTGGCCGAGGACCTTCTTGTCGCGGGGGAGCTTCTGGCCCTTGGCCACGCCGATGGTCAGCAGGACGGCGGCGCCCAGGACGAGGCGGACGAAGACCATCTCCACGGGGGAGAAGGCGTATCCGGAGATTTTGATCCACAGGAAGACGGAGCCCCACAGCAGGCTCAGGGCGGAAAGCCGCAGGACGGCACCCTTCGACATGATTCTCCTCGGCGTCGCGGTGCCCCGGGGGTCCGGACGGTCACGTCCACGGACGGGCCATTCGGGGCATTTCGGTCTCGTTGGGGGCAGGGCCGTACCGGGCGCAACAGGGGGAACGAGCAAGGGCGTTGCGGCGCCGGTGCGGGCCGAGCCGGGCAGAGTCCCGGGGGTGGTGCGGCGGCCGGGCTCTGGGATAGAGCCTCACACCGCCGCCCCCGCGGCGTCCATCGAGGGATTCTTCCGATGATCGTGAAGGCGGGCTTACGGTTCGCTTCTACCGTTCGCCGTCGTCCTGCGCGCGGGCCGTCGCGGCCGCCTGCGCCAGGGCCTCGACGACGGCCGCGACCTGGGGCAGGCTCCCGTCGCCGGCGCGCACGGCGGCGAACACCTGCCGGCAGGGCGCGTCGTCGAAGGTCTTGACGACCACGCCGGAACGGGCCGCGGAGCGGGCCAGGCGCGGGACGAGGCTGATGCCCATGCCGTGCCGGACGGCCGCGAACGTGGCCTCCCAGTCGCCGATGGCGTGCGTGGCGCGCGGCGTGAACCCGGCGGCGGCGCAGGCCGCCAGGGGGATCTCCTGGCACATGCCGGCGGTGGCGAAGATCCACGCCTCGTCGGCGAGGTCGGCGAGCGTCAGCGACGCCGCCTCCTCCAGCCGGTGGCCCAGGGGCAGCGCCACGTCGAAGATCTCCTGCATGAGGGGGAACTTCTCGAACCGCGGGTCGCCGACGGGCGCGTTCGGGGACTCCACGGCGATGACGACGTCGGTGCGCCCGTCGGCGAGCATCTCGAAGCTGACCGGCGGGTCGACCTCGGCGAGGGTCGTGCGCAGCTGGGGCCGGCTCTCCTTGAGGATGGCGGCGGCGGGCAGGATCAGCGGGGTGAGCGTGGTGGCGAAACCGGCCACCGACACCTCGCCGGTCTCCCCCTCGCGCCAGGCGGCCACCGCCTCGTGGAGCCGGTCGGTCCAGGTGAAGATCTCCTCGGCGTGGCGCAGCACGATGCGGGCCGCGCCGGTCAGGCGCAGCCGGCGGCCGGCCGGTTCGGTCAGGCGCACGCCCAGCTCCTTGGAGAGGGCGGCCAGTTGCTGGGACACGGCGGAGGGCGTCAGGTGCAGGGCGGCCGCGGCGGCGCTGACCGTCTTGCGGCGGTCGAGCTCCGCCAGGACTCTCAGGCGGCGCAGGTCCACGTCGGGGTGGCGCGGCGCGGGGGCCGCGCCGGGGGTGGGTGTGGTCATGCTGCGGGCAACATCAGCGCAGGCGCTGCTGTTCCGGGTCGATGACCTTACGGGCGAGGGTTTCGAGGGCGTCGAGGTCGCGGGCGTTGCGCTCGGGGGTGCGGGGCTCGCCGGGGAACGTCGGGTCGAGGACGACGGTGGGGACGCCCAGGGCGTCCAGGAGGGCCAGGTCCTGGTGGATCTCGTCGAGGCTGCCCTCGCCCATGAGCCGGCCGTTGCCCAGGGGACGGGCGGTGACGCGGAGTTTGATGCGGGGCACGAGTGCGGGCACGGGCAGGTCCAGTTCCTTGGCCGTCCGCTCCAGGGCGGGCAGGCCGTAGCCGGTCAGCCACTGGGCGGTGACGGAGGTGGGGTGCCAGGCGTCGCCGAAGCGCACGGCGCGGCGCAGGGCGCCGGGGCTGTGCCCGCCGACCCACACGGGCGGGCCCGGGCGCTGCAGGGGTGCCGGGCCGGTGTGCAGGTGGTCGAAGGACACGAACTCGCCGTGGTGGCTGACCACGTCGTTCGCCCAGCAGGCCTTGATGACGGCGAGGTACTCGTCGCTCCGGGCGCCGCGGCGGGCGTAGGGGACGCCGAGCGCGGCGAACTCGCCCGGGGCCCAGCCCGCGGCCGCGCCGAGGACGAAGCGGCCGCCGCTGAGCCGGTCGATGGCCGCTGCCATGCGGGCGGTCAGGACGGGGTGGCGGTAGGGCAGGATCGTCACGGTCGTGCCGAGCCCGATCGTGCGGGTCACGCCGGCCAGGTAGGACAGCACGGTGAACGGGTCGTAGAAGGGGGCGGCGAACAGGCGCTGGACCTCGGGGGTGGGGGCGACGTGGTCGGACACCAGCAGGTGGTGGTAGCCGAGCTGTTCGAGCCGGCCGGCCCACTCCCCCAGGGTCTCGGGGGTGGCGCCGGGGCCGTAGTTGGGGACGTTGACGCCGAACTTCACGGGGATCTCCGATCGCTGGGGGCCGGGGTGGGGCCGGGGGGCGGTGCTGATGACGGGTGACGGGTGGGTGACGGGTGACGGGTATCGGGTTGCTGATGCGGATTTCGGGTTACGGGTTACGGGTCCGGCGACCGGTCACGGGGGGGCGACCGGTTACGGGGCCGGACGGCTGATGACGGAACGGCCGGCTGATGACGGGACGGACGGACACCGCATCGCGGGGTGCCCAAGCCGGCGTCCGGTGCCGGCCACCCCACTTCCGCCGCGGCGGCGGTGTGCCACAACGGTGGCGATCGGCGGTGCCGTGCGGCCTGAGGCCGGGCGACGGCACCGCCGGTCACCCGGGCGGGGGTTGCGCGCCCTGGCGGCGGGAGCCTTGTTGCCGCGGTAGCCGGCGGGGCCGGGTGCCTTGGGGACCCGGGACGGGGCCGTGAGGCGGCGGGCCCGGAGCCCCGTCCCGGCGGACGCCGCGACGGGCGCCGCGGCGGGCACCACGGCGAGCACCGGCCAGGTGGACGGCCAACGCGACCACGGCGCAGCCGGACGCGGCCAGCGGCAGGTCGTACGGGGCGAGGCCCGCCGCCAGGGCCGCGCCGCCGAGGGCGGCGCCGGCCGATCCGCCGAGGTACGTGGCCGAGCTGTTGAGGGCGAGGGCCGCGGCCCCGCGGGCGGGCCCGGCCGCCAGCAGGCGGTGCTGCTGGGGGACGACGAAGGCCCAGCCGGCCGCGCCCCACACGGCCAGCAGCGGCCACAGCCACCACGGGCCGCGGGCGAACCCGATCGCCGCCAGGGCGAGGGCGAGTGCCGACAGCAGCACCCCGGTCAGCAGGCCGGGACGGGGGACGCGGTCCAGCAGAGGGCCGATGGCGAAGCTCCCCAGCACGCCGCCCAGCCCCCACACCCACAGCCCGGCGCCGCCGGGCCCTCCGTCCGCCGCGTCCAGCACCGGCAGGAGATACGTGTAGAGGCCCAGGCTGGCGACGGTCTGGCAGAAGGTGGTCAGGACGGCGGCGCCGGTCCGGGGGGCCTTCAGCTGGGCGGCGCGCTCGGCGAGCGAGGGCAGGGTCGCGCCGCCCATGGGCGGCAGCAG
The DNA here is from genome assembly GCF_000719265.1 of Streptomyces roseoverticillatus. Classification (GTDB taxonomy): domain Bacteria; phylum Actinomycetota; class Actinomycetes; order Streptomycetales; family Streptomycetaceae; genus Streptomyces; species Streptomyces roseoverticillatus. The sequence continues at coordinate 39,520 of NZ_JOFL01000001.1, forward strand.
GAGGGCCGTGCCCAGGTGGGCGGCGGCTCCGATGCCGGTCACCAGCCACAGCGCGGAGCGCCACCCGGTGTGGCCGGCGAGCAGCAGGCCCACGGGGACGCCGAGGACGGTGCCGCAGCTGAGCCCGCCCAGGACCACGGCCAGGGCGCGGCCCCGGCGTTCGGGTCCGGCGAGGAGCGAGGCGGCCGCAGCGGCGGTGGGCATGAAGACGCCGGCCGCCGCGCCCGCCAGCACGCGCGTGCCCGCCAGGCTCACCGCGTCCGGGGCGAGCGCGCCGGCGGCGTTGGCCAGGGTGAAGGCGGCCAGGGAAACGAGCAGGATCCGGCGCATGCCCAGGCGGCCCAGCGCGGTCTGCGCGAGCGGGGCGAGGAGCGCGTAGGAGACGGCGAAGACGGTCACGAGCTGACCGGCCGCCGCGGCCCCGCCGCGGAACTCGCCGGAGATCTGCGGCAGCAGTCCGGCCGTCATGTAGGCGTCGGTGCCCACCGCCAGGGCGCCCAGCGCCAGCAGGATCACGCGCAGCACATCGGCGTCCTTTCCCTCCGTCCGGGCCGGCCCTCTTGCGGGGCAGCCGGGAACAGCGTGGCTCACCGCCCGTCGTGACGGGCCGGTGCGCGGCGCGGAGGGTTCGGGTTCCCACATCACCGTCAGCGCCGGGACGGGGCACGGGGGCCGGGGCGACCTAGTGTCGGCACCCGGACACCCGCTCTGTTCACCGCAGTTGACCCGTTGCCCCGTTCATCGCTGCTGCTTCATCGCTGCCGATGCTGCCGATGCCGATGCCGCTGATGCCGCTGTTGCACGACGGAAGGATGTGCCATGCAGGACCGTGACGTCATCGATTCGTGGTTCCCCGCCGACCTGCGCTCCTGCGAGGTCTGGGAGGAGCACTTCGCCCCGCGCAGGCTCCCGCAGGACGCGCACGTGACGCGCTTCGCCCCCAGCCCGACGGGCTCCGTGCACCTGGGCGGGCTGTACGTGGCGCTGCTCGCGCAGGAGGCGGCCCGGCGCAGCGGCGGCACGTACGTCGTGCGCATCGAGGACACCGACAAGCGCCGGGAGGTCGCGGGCGCGGCGGAGGAGTTCGCGCGGGTCTTCGGCTACTTCGGCCTCGACCCCGACGAGGGCGCCGGCCGGCCGGGCGCGTGGGGCCCGTACCTGCAGTCGGACCGGGAGGGCATCTACCTCAGCTACGTGCGCGAGCTGGTGCGCACGGGTCAGGCCTATCCCTGCTTCTGCTCGCCGGAGGTGCTCGCGCGGAACGCGGACGAGCAGCAGCGGACGCGGTCGCCGCTCGGCTACTACGGCAAGTGGGCGCGGTGCCGTGGGCTGAGCGTGGAGCAGGCGCAGGAGCGCATCGCCGCGGGCGAGGCGTTCACCGTCCGCTTCCGCTGCCCGGTGGGGCTGCCGGGCCGGGTGCGCTTCCGCGACCGGGTCCGCGGTGCCCTGACGATGCTCGACAACGGCAACGACGTGGTGATCCTCAAGTCGGCGGAGCAGGGCCGGCGGCTGCCCACGTACCACTTCGCGCACGTCGTCGACGACCACCTGATGCGGGTGACCCTGGTGATCCGCGGCGAGGAGTGGATCTCCTCGCTGCCGGTGCACCACCAGCTGCACCGCGCCCTGGGCTTCACGCCTCCCCAGTACGCCCACATCGCCCCGCTGATGAAGGTCGAGGGCTCCAGCAGGCGCAAGCTCAGCAAGCGCAAGGACCCGGAGTCCGCCGCCGCGTTCTACCTGACCGCCGGCTACCCGGCGCAGGCCGTGCGGCACTACCTGCGCGGCCTGGCCAACAGCCGGCTGGCCGACCTGCCGGCCGGCCGCGCCCTGGCCGAGCCCGTGCGCCTGGAGGAGGCGGGGACGGCCGGCCCCATGGTGGACCTGGGCAAGCTGCGCTCGGTCAGCCGCGACTACATCGCCTCGCTGTCCCCGGACGAGGCCCTGCGGGCCCTGTCGGCCTGGGCCGGGGAGAACGACCCCGCGCTCGCGCGCGTGCTGCGGGCCCACGGGGACCTGGCCGTACAGGCCCTGGAGATCGGCCGGAGCGGTACGGGGACGCCGCGCAAGGACCTGGCCTGCTGGAGCGAGTTCCGCCGCGCGTACGGGTTCTTCTTCCCTGGCCTCCACACTCCGGTGGGCGCGCTGGACGACGCCCGGCTGGGGCTGCCCGCCCGGCAGGTCGCCGAGCTCGTCACCGACCTCGCCGGCAGCTACCGGCACGCCGGCCCCGCCGAGGTCTGGTACGCGCAGTGGCGCGACCTGGCGCAGCGGCACGGTTTCGCGCCGGACGTGCGGACGTACCGGGCGGATCCGCAGGCGTACCACGGCTCGGTGCGCGAGGTCGTCAACGTCCTGCGCGTGTGCGTGACGGGCACGGACCGCAGCCCGGACCTCTTCCAGGTCACCCGCGCCCTGGGCGAGACGGAACTCCTGGACCGGCTGCGCCCGCTGGCGGACGCGGCGGCCGCGGAGCACGCGGCCGTGTAGCGGAGGGCTGCGCAAGAAGAGCCGTGGCGGAAGACGGCGCACGGGAAGCGGCCGGTGCCGGGCGGGCTGGGGGTCCAGCTCACCCGGCACCGGCCGCTTCGGCGTGCTGCGGGAGACGTCTCAGCCGGCGGCCGCGAGCTCGCCGGCCCTGGGCAGGTCGCCCTGGATGGCGACGGCGAGCTGCGCGCGGCGGCTGATGGACAGCTTCCGGTAGATCCGGGTGATGTGCTGCTCCACGGCACGGGGCGAGACGGCGAAGCGCTCGGCGATCTGCCGGTTCGTCAGGCCGGCGAGCATCATGCGGGCGACGCGCCACTCGTGCGCGCTGAGCTGCGTGTCCGTGCGCGGTCCGGCCTCCCCGGCCGGCCCGCTCTCCCCGGCGGGCCCGGGCCGTCCGGGCACGGCGGCCGGCGGCTGCTCGGCGGCCTCGACGAGGGCTTCCAGAGCCCTGATGCGCGTCTCCAGGACGAGGTGCTCCTGTACGTACGGGTCCTCGCCCAGCACCTGCTGGAGCTCTCCGCGGGTCGCGGCCTTGACGACGAGCATCTCGCCGCAGCCCTCCCGCCAGGAACCGCCGTGCAGCAGCACGCCCAGGCGGGACATCCTGCGCCAGTAGGTGCGGTGCGCCGGAAGCGTCCGCCGCAGGCGGTCGTCGTCCCGGAACTCCCTGTCGACCAAGTACCTCACCATCGCTGCCCCCGTCTGTCGTCCGTCACGAAGCCTGTTGTGAACCAGCGCCTAAATTTATATTTGCATGCAATCTTGAACTCAAGCCCAACTTTTCGGAAGGACTGCACCCCCGGCGGACGCCCGCCGGGCATCACAGAAACCGATCAACCGGGATGCAACGGACGGAACATGGCGCGGATTCAGCCAGTCCAAGGAGGGACCTACAGGCCAACATTGATCTCCAGTGCATCTTTGGACCACAATCGCCCACGCCAGTGGGGCCGTTGCTTCCTCTCTCGCCGCCCCGCCGCTCCGCACACGTTCGGCAATGACCTTCAGCACGTGACGAAGTGGGGTTTCACATGGACGTCTTGGCTCCCGAACACACCGTCGCCGTGGTGGGCATGGGATGCCGGTTCCCGCAGGCCACCGGGACCGGCGAGTTCTGGCACAACCTCCTCGCCGGGCGGGACTGCGTCACGCCCGTCCCCCGCGAGCGATTCGACATCGCCCCGTACCACACCGACACGCCCGGCACTCCGGGCAAGACCGTCTCCCGCCACGGCGGCTTCCTCGGCGACCCGTTCTCCTTCGACGCCGCCTTCTTCGGCATCTCCCCCGCCGAGGCCGCCGGCCTCGACCCCCAGCACCGGCTGCTGCTGCCCGTGGTCTGGGAGGCCCTGGAGGCCGCCGGCATCACCCCCTCCTCCCTGGCCGGCAGCCGCAGCGGCGTCTTCATCGGGCAGGCCACCGCCGACTACGCGGACGGCGGCCGGCACACCCTCGGCGACGTCACCGGAAGCCACCTGCGCGCCATGGCGGCCGGCCGCATCTCGTACGCCCTCGACCTGCGCGGCCCCAGCATGACCCTGGACACCGCCTGCTCGTCGTCCCTGGTCGCCGTGCACTCCGCGCGCCAGAGCCTGCTCAGCGGCGAGACCCGGCTGGCGATCGCCGGCGGCGTGAACGTCATCCTCTCCCCGCAGGACGCCATCGCCTACTCCCAGGCCGCGATGCTCTCCCCCGGCGGCCGCTGCAGGTTCGGCGACGCCGGCGCCGACGGGTTCGTCCGCAGCGAAGGGGCCGGCGTCGTCGTCCTCAAGCTCCTCGCGGACGCGCTGCGCGACGGCGACCCCGTGCTCGCCCTGCTGGCCGGCAGCGCCGTGACCAACGACGGGCGCGGCAGCGGGCTGCTCCTCAAGCCCGCCGTCTCCGGGCAGGTCGACATGCTCACCGCCGCGTGCGCGAGCGCCGGGATCCGCCCCGCCGACCTCGCCTACATCGAGGCCCACGGCACCGGCACGCCCGTCGGCGACACGGTCGAACTGCGGGCCCTGGCCCAGGCCCTGGAGGACCTGCCCGCCGGCCGGCGCATGCGCACGGGCTCGGTCAAGAGCAACATCGGCCACACGGAGGCCGCCGCCGGCATCGCCGGGCTGATCAAGACGATCCTCGTCGCCCGGCACGGCATCGTGCCCGCCTCGCTGCACCAGCACACGCCCCACCCCCTGCTCACCCGCCCGGGCTTCCCCGTCGAGGTCATCACCCGCAACGAGCCCCTGCAGCGGGCGGAGGACGGCGCCGGAGCGCCGGGCGGGCGCACCCTGCTGGGCGTCAGCTCCTTCGGGCTGTCCGGCACCAACGCCCATGTCGTCGTGGCGCGTTACGACGCGCCCGCGCCCGAACCCGCGGCGCCCGCCGTCGCGTTCCCGCCGCGGACGGCGGACCCGGCCGCGCCGTCGACGGCGGTGCGGCCGGTCCACCTGCTCGTCCTCAGCGCCCGCTCCCGCTCCTCCCTCGCCCGGCTGGCCACCGCCTACGCCGATCACCTCGGCCCCGGCGGCGCGGGCCGCGACCTGCCGCTGCGCGACATCTGCGCCACCGCGGCCCTGCGCCGCGACGCCCACCCCTACCGGCTGTGGGCCACCGGCGCCGACCACGACGGGCTCGCCCGCACCCTGCGCGACCTGGCCGCCGGCACCGGCACGCCGCACGGGGCCCCGGGCCCGGGCGTCTTCGGGCCCCCGCGCCGCACCGTGCTCGTCTTCCCCGGGCAGGGCTCGCAGTGGGCGGGCATGGGACGGTCCCTGCGGGCGTCCTCCCCCGCCTTCGCCCGCGCGCTGCAGGCCTGCGACGAGGCCGTACGGGACGAGGCGGGGTGGTCGCTCACCGAGCTCCTCGACGCCCCGGAGGAGGACTTCCCCGCCGAGGTGGACAAGGTCCAGCCCCTCCTGTGGGCGGTCGAGGTGGCGCTCGCAGCGCACTGGCAGGACATGGGCCTGCTCGCCGACGCCTGCACGGGCCACAGCATGGGCGAGGTCGCCGGGGCCGTCGTCTCCGGAGCCCTCACCACCGCGCAAGGGGCCGCGGTCATCTGCCGCCGCAGCCGCCTCATGCGCACCGTGGCCGGGCAGGGCGGCCTGCTCGCGGCCGAACTGGCGGGCCCCCAGGCGCAGGAGACCGCCCTGCTGGAGGGTCCGGGCGTGTGCGTGGCGGCGGAGAACGCCCCCACCACCACGGTCCTCGCCGGCGACCTGGCCGCCCTCCACCGCGTCAAGTGCCGCCTGGACGCGGCCGGTGTCTTCAGCCGCTTCGTCAAGGCCGACGTCGCCTCCCACTCCCCCCTCATGGACCGGCTCACCGGCCCGCTCCGCGAGCGGCTCGCGGACCTGGCCCCGTCAGCCGCCGGCATCCCGCTGCACTCCACCGTCCGCAGCGCACCCGTCGGCGGCCACGAGCTGGACGGCGCCTACTGGGCGGCCAACCTGCGCGAGCCCGTACGGTTCCACGACGCCGTCCAGACCTTGGCCAAGGCGGACGACTCCGTCTTCGTCGAGGTCAGCCCGCACCCCGTCCTCCAGGCCGCGATGGAGGAGACCCTCGCCGAGACCGGCGTCCCCGGTGCCGTCGTCGCCTCCGGCCACCGCGGCCGGGACGAGGGCACGGAACTGGCCGGGGCGCTCGGCCGGCTCTTCGCCGCGGGCGGGCGCGTCGACTGGGAGCGCTGGTTCGGCGGCCCGGCCCGGCACGTGCCGCTCCCCGCCTACCCCTGGGACGAGCAGCACTTGCGCCGCCCGGACGCCCCGGACACCGGTCCCCGGCCGGCCGGGGGTGTCACCGCCGACTTCCCCCAGGATCCCGGCGCACCCGCCGTCTCCCTGCGCGGCCTGGCGCCCATCCCTCCTGTCGTACACCTGCGCGCCCTGCACGAGGCCGCCGCGGCAACGGCGCACGAGGGCGCGAGGTTCGTCATCAAGGACGCGCGCCCGACCTCCGGGGCCGCCGCCGTCACCGCCGCCGGCGGGCCGACCCTGCGCGCTCGTCTGGGCAGCCCTCTGGACGGAGCCCGCCCGGTCCTGGTCGAAGCCCTGCCGGGCGCAGCGCACAGAGCCACGGCCCCCCTGACGTGCCTGACCGCGACGGTGCACGCGGCGGGCGAAGGGGACGGCCCCGCGCCCGACCTCCAGGACGCCGTCGCAGCGGCCCTCTCGCGCTGCCACGACTACCAGCCCGCCGGGCGGTTCCTGTCCGGCACGGCGCAGCGCGGCTACGGCATCCCCGGCGCGTACGGGGCTGCCGTGCAGCACGTGTGGCGGCGCGACGGGGAGTCCGTGGCGCTGGTCGCCCCGCCCGGCGGCCTCGGGCAGGCGGCTTGGGAGGCGTGCCTGCTGCCGTTGCTGGCCGCGGTGCCCGCCGGCGCGTCCGCGCGTCACGCCTACCACCCGGTCTCCTTCGGGCACGTGCGCTTCGACGGCGAACTGAGCCCGCACGTATGGGTGATGGCCGCCTTCGCCCCCGACCGGGCGGGCGCAGGGGCCCGTGCCGACGTGACCGTCGTGGGGGCGCACGGCAGACGTCTGGCCGAATTCCGCGGCATCCATCTCGAACGCCTTTCCGAGTCGCCGGCGACAGGAGCACGGCCCGGTTCGGCACTGCGCCTGCCCGAATTCGCGGCCCATCTCGTGGAAGGTGCGGTGCACGCTCCCAGAACGCTGGCTTCCGCGCTGCGCGGGGCCCTGGCCCCGGCCCGTGCCCGCGCATTCGCGAATTCCCCCGCAATTCCCGCAGCCCTTCCGGCAAATGCCGCGTCCGGTCGCGATCCGGAACCCGGATCCGGCCATGAAGCGGAAGAGGCTCCCCGAATGCCTGACAGAGCGGGCCCGGCCGGCGGCCGGGCGACGGAGGGGGAAGCGGCCGGGCCGACGGCGCTCGTCCACGGCGCGGCCCGCCTGCTGGCCATGGCCCCCGACGGCATCGACCCCCGCCGTCCCCTGCGCGATTATGGCCTGGATTCACTCATGGCAGCCCGGCTGCGGCAGCAACTGCTCGCCGAGCACGGCCTGGTGGTGTCCGTCACCCGGCTGCTGGGAGAGGAGAGCGCCGAGCGGCTGGCCCGCGATCTGCAAGGAACCGACATCTCGTAACCGGAAGGCGGGCGGGCTTTGTCGGGCGGGGATACGGGCGGGGATACGGCGCGAAATGCCGTATCCCCGCATCGCCTCACAGCGCCTCCACACTTCGTGAACTTCCAACCATTCATGGATCGTGGTACAAGTAGATCGCCAGACGGGGGCGGGGTCTTCATGCCGGGGACGCACGACCGTGTCGGCAAGGCGACGGCATGATCATCCATTCGCGGCGGGGCGGATTCGCCGGTCCACCCCGGGCAGCTGGCATGCGAGGCCGCAAGCCGGAGAAGCGATGAACCCAGCAGGAGCAGCCATGGATGACACGCCCGCCACGACGGATTGCGCCGCCCCCCTCGGGCGCCGCGAGCGCAACAAACTCAAGGTCCGCAGCCGCCTGTACGACTCGGCGCTGAAGCTCTTCACGGAGAAGGGCTACGAACAGACCTCGGTCGACGAGATCGCCGAGGCCGCCGACGTCGCGCGCGGCACGTTCTTCAACCACTTCCAGCGCAAGGAAGACCTCATCAGCGCCTGGGGGGAACAGCGGCGCGCCCGCCTCAGGGACGGCCTGAGCACCTCCGGGATCGAGCAGCAGGAGACCCTGCGCGCCGCCCTGGAGCGCTGCATGCGCATCCTGGCCGACATCAACGAGGAGGAGCGGGACGTCACCCGCTCCATGCTCATGGCCTGGGTGAAGGCCGGCCGCCCGATGCAGGAGGCCCCGTACGCCGGCGAGATCTTCGCCGAGGTCGTCGACGCCGCCCTGGAGCGCGGCGAACTGCCCGCGGACATCAACGCCTACCGCGTCGGGTGCCTGCTGCGCGACATCTATCTCGGGACGCTCTACCGCTGGTCCCAGGCGGAGGAGCGGGACGCCCACCTGGAGCTGAGCACCGAACTCCACGCGGCCTGCGGCATCATCCTCGACGGGATCCTCCCCGCGGGGCGGGCGGAGCCGGCAGCCGTGCCCTGCTGACGGGGGCCGCCGCCCTACGGGGCCTCCGCTGCCGGTCCTTCCTCTGCGGTCCCTCTTCCGCCGGTGCTTCCTCTACGGGTCCTCCGCTACGGACCGTCCCCCGCGGTCGTCGTTCCTGTACGGATCTCCGTACAGCCCGCCTCCCGCCGGCGCGCCTAGCATCACCGCCTGCCCTCGCCCGCACCCCGTGCGGGCGCCCGCCAGCAGGAGAGGTCTGTTCCAGATGCTGCGCACCACCGCCGAATTCACCAGGACCAGCGGACCGATCGCCGCCCACGTGGCGACGGGGATCCTCACGGAGTCCGCGATCCGGGAACTGGACGCCGCCTATCCCGGTGACGACCGCTTCGGGAAAGTGGTCTTCTCCAGCCCGGTCAAGCGCTTCCGGCTGGGCTCCCTGTGGCTCTCCCGGGACGGCAAGCGGCTGCCGGCCGCGGAGAGCCTGCCCGCGGTCTGGTCGCAGCTGCTCGACGGCCTCGACGGGCCGGAGTTCACCGCGCGGCTGGAAGAGGTCACCGGGCTGGCGCTGGCAGGCCTGCCGCGCGACACCGGGCTGTTCACGCACGCCGAGGGCGAGTTCATCTCGCTGCACCACGACGAGCCCGAGAAGGCCCTGACCGTGGTGCTCTACTTCAACCGGGACTGGCCCGCCGACGGCGGGGGCCACTTCGAAGTCCGCGCCTCGCACAACCCCACGACCGCGCCCGTGCGTTCCCTGCCGCCCGTGGCCGGCACGGCCGTCGCCTTCGACTCCTCCGTCTGGCACGCCACCTCCACGGTGACCACCGGGCGCACGCTGCGGGCGGCCGTCCTGGAGTTCTGGCGCGACCGCCCGCAGCGCTGATCAGACGACGCGGACGGGGTGGCGGACCACCGCGTCGAAGAAGAAGCCCTGGTCGTTGGGGACCGAGCGGAAGGGCTGGGTGACACCGGACGTGTCCGTCGCCCGGGCCATGAGGCGGGCGGGGCCGGGCTCCTGCGGGTGCCAGTGGGTGCTCCAGCGGACCCAGCCGCCCGGCCGGGGCGCGTCGTGCAGGCGGGCCTCCCGCCACGAGGCGCCGCCGTCCGTGCTGACCTCCACCCGGCGGATGCCCCCTCCCCCGGACCACGACCGGCCCGTCAGCCGGTGCCCCCGGCCCGCGGCGAACGCCTCACCAGGGGCCGCTTCGAACGCGCTGCGCACGGGCTGGCGGGTCAGGGGAGCGCTGCCGCCGGGTGGGTGGGCGGAGCCGAAGAGGCGATAGAACACGGTGTTCCACGGGGAGAACAACGGACGGTCCGACACCTCGACGTCCCCGACCCACTTCACGGACGCGATGCCCACCCAGGACGGCACCACCAGGCGCGCCGGGCAGCCGTGGTCGGGCAGGAGCGGCCGGCCGTTCATCTCGTACGCCAGCAGGACGTCGTCGAGGGCCTTCGCCACGGGCAGCGGCCGGCGCACGTGCCCGTAGCCCGTCCCGCCCGCGGTGAACACCGGGTCGAGGCCGCGCGGCATCACGTCCACCGCCCGCCGCGACAGGCCCGCCGCCCGCAGGACGTCCGACAGGCGCGCGCCCCGCCAGCGCGCCGCGCCGACCGCGCCCATCGTCCAGGGGGTGCCGGTGACCCGGTCGCCCTGCTGGGAGGCGTAGTAACTGCGGCCGTTGCCCGCGCACTCCAGGCACGCGCTCGACGTCACGGCCGGCAGGGACCGCAGGTCGTCGTAGGAGAACTCCACCGCCCGGCCGCGCAGTCCGCCGCCCCACACCGTGAGGCGCCACCGCGCGGGGTCGAGGACGGGGGTCGACGTGTGGTTGCGGACGAAGAACCGGTCGACCGGCGTGTGGTAGCCCGTGCCCCGCAGCGCCGCCCAGTTCGTCTCCGCGTTGGTGTCCCGTACGGTGAACAGCTCAGGCGGCAGGGGCTTGACGATCCCCGGCCTCCCCGCGGCGGCCGCCGCGCCCGCTCCGGTGCCGGCCCCGGCGGCGGCGAGCCCTGCCGCGGCGCTCAGCATGCGCAGCACGCCCCGGCGCGAGAGCCCTTCCCCCACGGCTTCACCCGACAGGAACTGCCGCAGCCTGTCGCGGTCGTAGGCGCGCTCGGACATGTACCGGTTCCTCCCCGACATCCCGTAGAGCGGGCGTCCCGAAGAGCGGGGCGCGGACTCCACCACACGCTGGAAGCAGACTCCACCACACGCTAGGACACGCCCGGCGCTCTGTCCCCACCGCAATCCGGCCGCACCACGGGTCCGGCCGTGCCGGGTTGACCTGAGCCGAGCAGAGCACTGACGGCCGCAGCGACCCCGGATTTCGCCACCACGGCGTTCTCGCCCGACGGGCGCTTCGGCAGCCGCCACGGCAGCGACGAGGCGCTCGCCAGGGGCACCGCCGAGGAGTGAGCGACCGCGCCAAGGCCTGATCGACGGTACGGGGTACCGGCAGAGGCTCCTGTCACAGGCCGGGGATCTCGCGCAGCCGACGCAAGGGTGAGCAGTTGACCGGCACCCAGGCGAGCGCCAGGCCGAGGGCGCCGGCCCAGAGCGCGGCGCGGACCGAGAGCAGCTCGCCGAGGAGGCCGGCCAGCGCGGCGCCGACGGCGAGGGAGCCGGTCAGGACCAGGCGCATGGTGGCGTTCATCCGGCCGAGCAGCCGGTCGGGGGTGGCGCTCTGCCGGAAGGTGACCAGCAGGACGTTGTGCACGCCGACCTTGAAGGTGGTGACCAGCCAGCCGCCCGCGGCCGCCCAGAGGGCCGGCCCCCGGTCGGCCACGGCCAGGAGCAGGCCGAACGGCGCAACGGCCGGGCCCAGCAGCCGGAGGACCCGCCCGGCGCCGAGCCGGCGGGCCAGGGCGCGGGCCGACAGCGAGCCGAGCAGGACGCCGGCGGCGCCGGCGGCGAAGAAGAGACCGACGGCGAAGCCGGGGAGGGCGAGTTCGCGGACGAGCAGGAGCGGGAGCACGGTCTGGCAGAGCTGGATCGACAGATTGGTGCAGGCGCCCGCGACGGCGACCGCACTCAAGGACGGGTGGCCGAAGACGAAACGCACGCCCTCGCGGATGTCTGCGAGCAGGCGACCGCGTTCGGTCGGCTCCGGCGCCGGTTCCGGCCGGCGGATCCGCGCGAGGCAGAGAGCCGAGCAGAGGTAGCTGGCCGCGTCGGCCACGATCGCCGCGGGGGCGGACAGCAGCCCGATGAGGAGTCCGCCCACGCCGCGGCCGCCGATCTGGGCCGCGGCGTCGACCGTCACCAGCAGGGAGTTGGCCGGGGCGAGCCGGTCCCGGCCGATCAGGTGCGGCAGGTGGCTCAGCGCGGCGACGTCGTAGAAGACGGTGGCCGCGCCCGACAGCAGGACGACGACGTACAGCTGTCCGATGGTCAGGACGCCGAGCGCCCAGGCCGCCGGCACGGAGAGCAGGAGAGCCGCTCTGAGCAGGTCCGCGGCGATCATCACCGGCCGCCGGCGCATCCGGTCGACCCAGGCCCCGGACGGCAGGCCGATCAGCAGGAACGCCAGGGTGCTCAGCGTCGCCAGCAGGCCGACCTGGCCGGCGGTGCTCCGCAAGGCCACCACGGCGACCAGGGGGATCGCCAGGTAGCTGATCGAACTGCCGAGTTTGCTCACCGCCGTCGCGGTGACGAGCAGCCGGTAGCCGGGGTCGTGGAGCAGGGGGCGGGGAGTCGTGGCCGGACGTATGTCCGGTTCGGTCGTGGTCATGGCGGGAGCCTGTCCGCCGCCCCGCGTCCGGGGCCATGAATTTAGGCTGTACTGAATCTACGGAGCCACCGGATGGGGCGAGGAGAGGGGCGCGGCATGCTGGAGCTGGAGTTCACGGCCCGGGACGTGGCGCGGACGAGGTTCGCCCTGTCCCCCCTGTGGGAGGTCGTGGCCGGCGTCCGGATCCTGAAGAACGACACCGGGGAGTTCGGGCTCTTCCGCCCCTGGGCGGAGCGGGCGAGGCAACGGCTGGCAGCCGCCGGGCTCGACTGGGGCCTGCTGGCCGATCTGGTCCCCGCCCCGCCCCGGACCATCCCGCTCTTCGTCGCGCCGCCTCCCACGACGCCGCTGGCCGATCTCGGGGTGGAACTGGCCGTGCTCCGCGCCACCCCCGTGGAGCAGGTGCGCTCCGGCCTCGGCGGAAGGCGGGCGCCGCGATCCGCCCGCCTCGAGGCCCTGCGCGAGGACCCGCGGCGCGGCCTCGCGGAGCTCGCCGAACTCGTCGAGGCGTACTGGGAGATCGCGCTCGCACCGTACTGGCCGAGGATGCGCGCGCTGCTGGAGGGCGACGTGCTCCACCGGGCGCGGCTCCTGGCCGAGGGCGGCGCCGACAGGCTGCTCGGCGACCTGGACCCCGCCGTCGGCTGGGACACCGACACCCTGCGCGTCCGGCACCTCCACGCCCGGGACACCCGCCGGCTCGACGGGCGCGGCCTGCTGCTCGTGCCGTCGGTGTTCGCGTGGCCGCGCGTCTTCTCGATCACCGCCCCCGGCTGGCAGCCCACGCTCCGGTACCCGCCGCGCGGCGTGGCCACGCTGTGGGAGCGGCGCACAGCGGTCGCCGGGCCGCTCGCCGCGGTCATCGGCCGCGGCAGGGCCCGGCTCCTCGCCGAACTCGACACCCCCGCCTCCACCACCGAGCTGGCCCGCCGTACGGGCATGACCCCGGGCGGCGTCTCCCAGCACCTGACCGTGCTCCGCTCGGCAGGCCTGATCGACGGCCATCGCACCGGCCGCTACGTCCTCTACACCCGCACCGAGGCCGCTGAGGTCCTGCTGACCGCCGCGGCCGAGGGCCTAGGGCACTGACAGCGCCGCGCGCTCGGCCTTCTCCGGCCGGCCGGGGCCCCGGCGGTTCTTGCGGGTCACGGGATTCCGCCCCCTGCCCACAGCCGGCTCCGGCCACGCAGAAGTTCCGGCCCCGACCGGCAAGGCTCCGGCGTCAGGAGTCCTTGCCCTCGACGACGCGCCGGGCCGCCTCGCTCTCCGCGGCGGCCGGTGACAGCTCGCTCAGCGTGTCGAGGTCGGTGTCTTCCCGGAGCTCGGTCTCCCAGGCGGCGGCCAGCTTCTCCTGCTGCTGGCGCGGCTGCCTCCGGACCTCCTCGCGGTGGGCCGGGCTCAGGGCCTCCAGGAATCGCGCGACATCGTCGGTCGGCATGGGTTCTCCCTCGTCAGCGTCGACGGCCAATCCCCTTCCCGCTGCCGGGAGCCCCCGGATCAACCGGCCCCTCCGCTTCACCTGAAAGGGGACCGGGCGGGCGCCGGCAGGCGGAGCGGCCGCCGGGCGGCTGCCCGTCCCGGCGAAAGCGAAGGGACGGGCAGCCGCGCGACGGCGGGGACTACTCCTGCCGTACGTACAGCAGCAGCCGGGCGAACAGGCCGGGCCTGCGCGGCGCACCGCGGGGCGCGGCGGGCCCGGCTTCCGCGACGGGCGCGCCGGGGGCGGCGGGCGGCTTCTCCCCGCCCCGGCTCGCGGGGGGCGTGGTGCGCGGTCCTCCCGGCGGGCCCGGTGGGTTCTGCGGGTCCGGGGCGGTGGCCGGGGGCTGCTCGCCGCCGGCGGAGGCGTGCTCGGGGCCGGGTTCGGGGGCGCGGTAGACCTGGGCGCGCAGATAGGCGCTCAGGACGCGCGCGGGATCGAGGGGCATGACGTCTCTCTGCTTCTCGTGCCTGCAGGTGTGAGGAAAGTTCCGGGCGTGCCGGACGCGGCTGCCCGTCCCGTACGGGGCGGGACGGGCGGGGGTTCCTCTCAGCAGCGCAGGACGTCGTTGCGCGCGTGGCCCGCGGTGGCCGCGGGGCCTTCGGGGGCCGGCGGTGTCAGCCGGCAGCCGGGGGCCGGCGGGGATCCGGCTCCCGTGGAGTCCTGCGGGGCGGGGATGCAGGTGCGCCTGCCCGGAGACGCCTGGACGCGGGGCGTGCGGTTGTCCGCGACGCAGTCGTCCGCGGTGGCGAACTCCACGGACACGGGGGTCTCTTCCGGGCCGGAGCCCAGGGCGAGCACCGTGCCGCTCCCTCCGGAGAAGAGCAGCAGGACGGAGACCAGCACGGCGACCGCGGCGCGCAACACGGGCTGCGACGGCGGCGGTGCGGGGCTCCACAGGGTCATGCACCAAGCGTAATCAGTCAATTACTTTGGGCGCATTCCACCGTTCGGGTGAGGCCACGGGCGCCGGGGCGGCATCTCCCGGCGGGAACGGGGCAGCTGGCCCGTATGGTCGCACAGCCCGCGGCACGGAACCCGGGCGCGCCGTACGGTCGGAGCAGGGCTTCTCCGCGCACGGCGGCGGCCCCGGTCACGGCAACGACGGCGGAGGAGGAGCAGGTGACGGATGCCCGGGAGAGTGCGGACCACGTCAGCGTGCATCTGACGGACTGCGGCCACCAGGACGCGGGCGCCGTCTTCGGCGTCCTGGAGGCCGTCTTCCCCGAAGCCGGTCCGCCGCGCAGCGAGACCAGCCCGGGCGCGCCCGGCGCGGGCCCGATGATCTGGTGCATGACGGTCGACACCCGCACGCGGCTGGGCGAGGGCACGGCGCAGCCGGGGAAGGCTCCCCTCTCGGGCACGGTCACGGCCGACCTGTTCGGCGCCGCCGACCCGGTCCGCCAGGTCAAGGAGGAGCTGGAGCGCGCCTTCGCCGCCGAGCACCGCGGTCACGTCTCCGGCGAGCACGAGATGGAGCTGCGGCTGCGGCTGGCGACGCGAACCGGCTCGTGAGGCGCGCCACTTCACTCTTCCGTGACCCTGCCCCGCGGCCTAGAGTGACGGTGCAGCTGGTTCGCCCTGCTCTCCAGGCAGGCGCGTCGCAAGAGGGAACCCGGTGGGAATCCGGGACTGCCCCGCAGCGGTGAGCGGGAACGACCGCCGTCATACGCACTGGATCCGTACGGGTCCGGGAAGCGACGGCCAGTAGGTGCCATGTGGCGTGCCCGCAAGTCCGAAGACCTGCCAACTGCCCGTGCGCAGCCGAGCGCACGGAGATCCCGGTGACCTCGAGGGCGGGTCGGCGCACACATCAGGCGGGCACACGCGGCGGCGCGACGAGCGACCGCATCGCGGCGGCGGCCCGCCCGGTCTGCCGTTCCTTCGCGCCTTCCGCCCGTCCCGGGGTCATGGACGCACGCACGCTCGCGAAGGAGAGTTCCGTGACCAGCAAGTCCGCAGCCGCGGCAGCACAGGCCACCGTCCACGGCTACCCCCGGCAGGGGCAGGGCCGTGAACTGAAGAAGGCGATCGAGGGGTACTGGAAGGGCCGCGTCACGGCCGGTGCCCTGCGGGACACGGCCGCCGCACTGCGCCGTACGAACTGGCAGCAGCTGGCCGGGGCCGGTGTTCACGAAGTGCCCACGGGCGACTTCTCGTTCTACGACCACGTCCTGGACACCAGTGTGATGGTCGGTGCGATCCCCGCGCGGCACCGCGCGGCCGTCGACGCCGACGCCCTGGACGGCTACTTCGCCATGGCCCGTGGCACGCAGGAGGTGGCGCCGCTGGAGATGACCAAGTGGTTCGACACCAACTACCACTACCTGGTCCCCGAGCTCGGCCCCGACACGGTCTTCGCCGCGGACTCCGCCAAGCAGGTCGCGGAGCTGAAGGAGGCCCTCGCGCTCGGCCTGACGGCCCGTCCGGTGCTTGTCGGCCCCGTCACGTACCTGCTGCTGGCCAAGCCCGCGCCCGGCGTCGCCGCCGGCTTCGAGCCGCTCACCCTCCTCGACCGGCTGCTGCCGGTGTACGCCGAGGTCCTCGCCGACCTGCGGGCCGCGGGCGCCGAATGGGTGCAGCTGGACGAGCCCGCCCTGGTCCAGGACCGCTCCCCCGCCGAGCTGAACGCCGCCGCCCGCGCCTACCGCGACCTGGGTGGTCTCACCGACCGGCCCAAGCTGCTGGTCGCCTCCTACTTCGACCGGCTCGGCGAGGCCCTCCCGGTCCTCGCCAAGGCGCCGGTCGAGGGCCTCGCCCTGGACTTCACCGGTCCCGCCGCCGCCAACCTCGACGACCTCGCGGCCGCCGGCGGGCTGCCCGGCAAGCGGCTCCTCGCCGGCGTCGTCAACGGCCGCAACGTGTGGATCAACGACTTCGAGAAGTCCCTGTCCACCCTCGGCACGCTCCTCGGCCTCGCCGGCCGGGTCGACGTCTCCTCGTCCTGCTCCCTGCTGCACGTGCCGCTGGACGCGGCGGCCGAGCGGGACATCGACCCGCAGATCGCCCGCTGGCTCGCCTTCGCGCGCCAGAAGGCCGCCGAGGTGGTCACGCTGGCCCGCGGCCTGGCGCAGGGCCCGGACACCATCGCGGCCGCACTGGCCGCCAACCGCGCCGACCTGGCCTCGCGGGCCGGCTCGGCCATCACCCGGGACCCGGCCGTCCGCGCCCGCGCGGCCGCCGTCACCGCCTCCGACGGCCGCCGCTCGCAGCCGTACGAGCAGCGGGCGGCCGCCCAGCGGGCCCACCTCGGCCTGCCCCTGCTGCCGGTCACCACGATCGGCTCCTTCCCGCAGACGAGCGAGCTGCGCACCGCCCGTGCCGACCTGCGCTCCGGGCGGATCGACACCGCGGCGTACGAGGAGCGCATCGAGGCCGAGATCCGCGAGGTCATCTCTTACCAGGAGAAGGCGGGCATCGACGTCCTCGTGCACGGCGAGCCCGAGCGCAACGACATGGTGCAGTACTTCGCCGAGCAGCTGACGGGCTATCTGGCCACGCAGCACGGCTGGGTCCAGTCGTACGGCACGCGCTACGTCCGCCCGCCGGTCCTCGCCGGTGACATCTCCCGCCCGGAGCCGATGACGGTCCGCTGGACGCGCTACGCCCAGTCGGTGGCGGGCAAGCCCGTCAAGGGCATGCTGACCGGTCCGGTCACCATGCTCGCCTGGTCGTTCGTCCGCGACGACCAGCCGCTCGGCGACACCGCCCGCCAGGTCGCCCTCGCCCTGCGCGACGAGGTCGCCGACCTGGAGGCCGCGGGCACGTCGGTGATCCAGGTGGACGAGCCGGCGCTGCGCGAGACGCTGCCGCTGCGCGCCGCGGGCCGCGCCGGGTACCTGGCGTGGGCGACCGAGGCGTTCCGCCTCTCCACCGCGGGCGTCCGGCCGGACACCCAGATCCACACGCACATGTGCTACGCGGAGTTCGGCGACATCCTCCGGGCCATCGACGACCTCGACGCCGACGTCATCAGCCTGGAGGCCGCCCGCTCGCACATGCAGGTCGCCGCCGAGCTGGCCACGGCGGGCTACCCGCGCGAGGTCGGGCCCGGCGTCTACGACATCCACTCCCCGCGCGTTCCCGGCGCGGACGAGGCCGCGGCGCTGCTGCGCAAGGGCCTGGAGGCGATCCCCGGCGAGCGCCTGTGGGTCAACCCGGACTGCGGGCTGAAGACCCGCGGCTGGCCCGAGGTCCGGGCCTCGCTGGAGAACCTGGTCACGGCGGCGCGGGAGGTCCGGGCGGAGCTGCCCGGCGGCGCTTCCTGACGCTGAAGTGAAGGAGTGACGGAGGGGCGGGCGCCGGTGCGGCACGGCGTCCGCCCCCCTGCCGTGAGGTCACCGCGCGGGCAGGATCCGGTCGAGGTGGTAGTCCAGCGTGGTCCGCACGTCGGCGAGGGTGCGCCGGCCGTGGAGCACGTCCATCCCCAGCCCCGTCACCCCTGACACCAGCAGATCGGCCTCCCGTTCGGGGTCGAGGCCGGGCGCCGGCCCGCCGCCGGCCGCGCACGCCTGCCGGATCAGGCCGGCGACGAGCCGCTCCACGGGCTGGGCGTCGTGCAGGAAGACCTCGGCGAGGGCGGGGTCGTTCAGGCTGCGCACGTAGTACGCGACGAAGACGCGCAGCGCGCGGCGCCGCTGCTCGTCCAGCGGCAGGAATTCGCCGAGGACGGCGCCCAGCACGGCCCGCAGGTCCGCCGGGTCGGCGAGCCGCGCCATGCGCGCCCGGGCCCGCCGCTCGTTCTCCTCGTGCAGCAGGTGCAGCGCGGCGACGAGGAGTCCGTGCTTGCTCCCGAAGTGGTACTGGACCACGCGCAGGGAGACCCCCGCCGCGGCCGCGACCTCGCGCATGCTGGCGGCCTCCAGGCCCCGCTCCGCGGCGATCCGCCAGACGGCCTCGGCGATCTGCTGCCGCCGCGATCCCCCCTCGGTGCGAGGAGCGGTGGGCTCGGTGGCCGCGGGCGGGGCCGCCGCCCGGCCGCGCGCACCGGCCCGCCGCCGGTAGGCCTTGGCCTGGCAGCCGCGCGAGCAGTAGACGGGCGGGCGACCCCGGACGGCTGTGGCGAGCGGCGCCCCGCAGACACGGCACCCCACCGGATTTTCGTCACGCATGAAAACACTGTACTCCGCCAGAAAATGCGTGCCGAAATACGCCCTGGTGCCCGATTTCCATGCATCATTGATACAGTCGTATCAAGCAACCGAACCGTGGTCGGAGGAGGCGTCGTGCACGAGGCCTGGTACAGGGTGATGTCCATCGTGGTGCTCATCGTGGGTGTCTGGGAGGGACCGCTGGCGATCGTCTACCGGCTCGTCAGCGGCGACGAGGGCACCGTCATGCGAGCGGCGAACTACCTCCCCTCGCCCTGGTGCTACGTCGTGGCGGTCGTGGCGGCACTCCTCCTGTACGGCGTGCTGGCCGTGCTCGACACCGGGCACAAGAAGGCGCTGGCCCGTCAGAAGGCGCGGAACGACGCCCGGAGCGCCGCGCAGTCCGGGTGACACCCGGCGACCATGCGGTTGAGCTCCCGGCGCGCCGGTTACCCATCAGCCGCGGCCTCGCGCGAGGACGCGGGTGCGGGCGAGCCGACAGGGAGCGTGGCGGGTGAAAGAGAAGGTCCGGGAGGCGGCCCTGACCGGCTTCGTGGCGCTGGACCGGCGGCTGCCGGCCGCCGAGGCGGCGAAGGCGCTGCTGCGCAAGGCGTTCCCCGACCACTGGTCGTTCCTGCTGGGGGAACTCGCCCTCTACAGCTTCGTCGTCCTGGTGCTCACCGGCTCCTACCTGACGCTCTTCTTCGACCCGGGCATGACGCAGAGCGTGTACGCCGGCCCGTACGAGCCGCTGCGCGGCCTGCGGATGTCGCAGGCCTACCTGACGACGCTCGACCTGAGCTTCGAGGTGCGGGGCGGGCTGCTCATCCGTCAGGTCCACCACTGGGCCGCGCTCGTCTTCGTGGCGGCGATCGCGGTCCACATGCTCCGCGTGTTCTTCACGGGCGCCTTCCGCAGGCCCCGGGAGGCCAACTGGGTCGTGGGCCTGACGTTGTTCGTCCTCGCGCTCCTCGAAGGCTTCGCCGGCTACTCGCTGCCGGACGACCTGCTCTCCGGGACGGGGATGCGGACGGCGCACACGATCGTGATGTCGATCCCCGTCGTGGGCACGTACCTGAGCTCGTTCATCTGGCGCGGGCCGTTCCCGGGGCATGTGATCCTTCCCCGGCTGTACGTCGTGCACGTGCTGTTCGTGCCCGGTGTGCTGATCGCCCTGATCACCGTGCACCTGATCCTGGTGGTCTACCTCAAGCACACGCACTGGGCGGAACGCGGCCGGACGAACCGCAACGCCGTCGGGCAGCCCATGTTCCCGCAGTTCGCCACGAAGTCCACGGGCCTGTTCCTGATGATCTTCGGCCTGCTGACCGCGCTCGGCGGGCTCGCCCAGGTCAACCCCGTCTGGGCGTACGGGCCCTACCGGGCCGACCAGGTGGCCACCGACGCCCAGCCCGACTGGTACGTGGGGTTCCTGGAGGGCGCCCTGCGCGTGATGCCCCCGTGGGAGACGGTGCTGTGGGGGCACACCTTCATGTGGAACGTGCTGATCCCGGCGGTCGTCCTGCCGGGCCTGCTGTTCACGGGCCTCTACCTGTATCCCTTCCTGGAGAAGTGGATCGCCGGGGACCGCTCGGAGCACCACCTGGCCGACCGCCCGCGCAACCAGGCCGCCCGCACGGCGCTGGGCGTGGCCGGCATCGTCTTCTACGCCGTCCTGCTGGCGGCCGGCGGCAACGACGTGATCGCGTACTCCTTCCGGGTCTCCGTCAACACCCTGACCTGGATCTTCCGCATCGCGGTGGTCCTCGGCCCGGTGCTCGCGTTCTGGGTCACCCGGCGCATCTGCCTGGCCCTGCAGGCCCACGACCGCAGACTGCTCACCGAGGGCCAGGAGAGCGGTGACGTCGAGCAGGACGTCCAGGGCGGGCTCGGCGAGGGCCACGAGACGCTGTCCGCCGGGCAGGGCTACCGCCTGATGGTGCGTGAGGTGCCGCGGCCCCTGACGGCGCCCCGGGGCGAGCTGCCGCGCCGGCAGCGGCTGCGGCTGGCCCTCAGCTCCTGGTACTACGGTGACCGCGTCGAGCTCCCGGTGACGCCCGAGCAGCGGCGCGCCATCGAGGAGCGGACGGCCGCACCGGTCGAGCCGGAGGAGCCGGGCACGGCCGCCGAGCGGGGCGAGCCGGCCGGGCGCGGTTCCTAGCGGTTCTCGCGCTGGACGTACTGGAAGGCCATGCCGCCCACCCCGGCGGCCAGGACGCCGAAGCCGATGACGAACAGCCACAGCCCGTAGACGATGCCCAGGGCCGAGAGGGCGGCGCCCAGGGCGGTCAGCGGAGGGTAGGCGCTGCGCGGCGGGAAGAAGTCCAGCGGGCCCGCGCGGTCGGCGATCGCGGCCTTCTTGTCGTCCTCCGGCCGGGCGCCCCGGCGGCGGTAGTTCATGGCGAAGAAGAAGGACATCAGCGACGCCATGATGAAGGAGACCGTCAGCGCGGCGGTCCCCGCGGGTTCCCGCCCGGAGAGCCAGACGTAGACGGCTCCGGTGACGAGGAAGAAGCCGGCGACGCCGGCGAAGAGGACGGCCTCGGTCTTCATCGGGACATGTTCCTCGCTATCAAGGGAGGCGCTATGAGGGGAAGTGCAATGAGGGGAGGTGCTACCGGGGGAGGCTCTTGGCTTCCGCCGCCTCCAGGGCTTCCGGGTGATGCAGGTCGAAGGCGGGGGAATCGGACCTCACCCGCGGCAGTGCGCGGAAGTTGTGGCGCGGCGGCGGGCAACTCGTGGCCCACTCCAGGGAACGGCCGTAGCCCCAGGGGTCGTCGACGGTCACCTTCGGCGCGTGCCGGGCGGTGCGCCACACGTTGTACAGGAACGGCAGGGTCGAGATGCCGAGCAGGAACGCGCCGATGGACGAGACGGTGTTCATCAGGGTGAACCCGTCGGCGGCGAGGTAGTCGGCGTAGCGCCGGGGCATGCCGGACTCGCCGAGCCAGTGCTGCACCAGGAACGTGATCTGGAAGCCGGCGAAGAGCGTGAAGAAGTGGATCCGCCCCAGCCGTTCGTCGAGCATGCGGCCCGTCCACTTCGGCCACCAGAAGTAGAAGCCGCCGAACATGGCGAAGACGACGGTGCCGAAGAGCACGTAGTGCAGGTGCGCGACGATGAAGTACGTGTCGGTGACGTGGAAGTCGAGCGGCGGCGAGGCGATGAGGACACCGCTGAGGCCGCCGAGCAGGAAGGTGACGAGGAAGCCGACCGCCCACAGCATGGGCGTCTCGAAGGAGATGCTGCCGCGCCACATCGTGCCGATCCAGTTGAAGAACTTCACCCCGGTGGGGACCGCGATCAGGAAGGACATCAGGGAGAAGAAGGGCAGCAGGACGGCTCCGGTCGCGAACATGTGGTGCGCCCACACGGAGGCCGACAGCATGGTGATGGCGATGGTGGCTCCCACCATCCCGGCGTAGCCGAAGAGCGGTTTGCGGCTGAACACCGGGATGATCTCGGTGATCACGCCGAAGAACGGCAGCGCGACGATGTAGACCTCGGGGTGGCCGAAGAACCAGAACAGGTGCTGCCACAGCAGGGCGCCGCCGTTGGCCGCGTCGAAGACGTGGGCGCCGAACTTCCGGTCCGCCTCCAGGCACAGCAGGGCCGCGGTGAGGACGGGAAAGGCGAGCAGCGCCAGGATGGAGGTGAAGAGGATGTTCCAGGTGAAGACCGGCATGCGGAACATCGTCAGGCCCGGCGCACGCAGGCAGACGATGGTGGCGATGAAGTTCACCGACCCCAGGACCGTGCTGAGGCCCGCCACGACCAGGCCCATCGCCCACAGGTCGCCGCCCGCGCCGGGCGAGTAGACGGCGCTGTTGAGCGGGGCGTAGGCGAACCAGCCGAAGGGCGCGGCACCGCCGGGCACGACGAAACCGGAGACGACGATCAGCCCGCCGAGGAGGAACAGCCAGTACGTCATGGCGTTCAGCCGCGGGAACGCCACGTCCGGGGAGCCGATCTGCAGGGGCATCACGGCGTTGGCGAATCCGGCGAACATGGGCGTCGCGAACAACAGCATCATGACGGTGCCGTGCATGGTGACCAGCTGGTTGTACTGGGCGGTGCTGACGAGTTGCAGCCCCGGCCGGGCCAGTTCCGCCCGCATGACCATCGCCATGAGCCCCGCGAGGAGGAAGAAGCAGAAGGCGGTCACCAGATACATGTTCCCGATCACCTTGTGATCGGTGGTGGTGAGGTACGTCAGCATCCTGCCGCCCAGCCGGCCCGGAGGGCCGTCGGCGGTCTCCGTCGCCCCGTCGGTTCTCTCCTGCTCCAGCTGCGGCATCGCCCCTCCGTGGGCCCGTGCCCGTTGCGGCGGGCGCCTCGTGTGTAGCCGGGTGCGCCGGAGCGCAAACCACGACTGGGCCATTCGGACGGGCGGCCGGAAGCACACCGGTCATGACCGGCCCGGATGCGGGCAGACGAAGGAAAAGGAGGTGAACCTCATGGTTCCACTGCTGATCGTCCTGCTCCTCGCGCTGCTCCTCTTCGGCGCCGGCTTCGCACTCAAGATCCTCTGGTGGGTCGCGATCGTCGTGCTGGTCCTCTGGCTCCTCGGCTTCCTCGTCCGTTCCGGCGGGGGCCGCTGGTACCGCTGGTAGCAGCCGGGCCCGGCTTCGGCTCCGAGGCCGACGGCCTGATCGGGCCAGGGGTACGGCGTTTCGTCACCGGGCGCGCCCTCGTGCGGTGTAATGGCCCACAAGAGTGGCGAGACACCGGCACCCCTCAGGAGCGAGCGTGGACACACCACCGCACGAAGCCGCGGCCTCGGCCGCACGTCAGGAAGCGGCGCGGCTGACGGCCAAGGACATCCACGGCATCGCCCTGACCTGGGTCGACAACGCGGGCATCACCCGCATGAAGGCCGTCCCGACCGCCCGGCTCGCCCACGCGGCACAGTGGGGCGTGGGCATGTCGCCCGTCTTCGACGTGTACCTCAGCGACGACTCCGCCGTCACCAGCCGCCACATCGGCGGCCCCGACGGGGACCTGCGCCTCTTCCCCGACCTCGACCGCCTCACCGTCCTCGCCGCTCAGCCGGGCTGGGCCTGGGCCCCGGCCGACCGCCACGAACAGGACGGCACCCCGTACGCGGCCTGCCAGCGCCTGTTCGCGCGGCGCATGACCGACCGGGCCGCGCAGGCCGGCCTCGAACTGCGCATGGGGTACGAGACCGAGTGGGTCGTCACCCACGCCGCGGGACGGGCCGGCGAGCAGGCCGCCGGGAACGGCTCCCGCACGGAGGAGGGTGCGCCGCGCTACGCCGGCCCCGGCCCCGCCTACGGCATGACGCGCGTCGTCGCCCTCTCCGACTACGTGCGCGACGTCCTGCAGGCCCTGGCCGCCCAGGGCATCGACGTGCTGCAGATCCACCCGGAGTACTCCCCCGGCCAGTTCGAGGTCTCCACCGCCGCCGCCGGCCCCGTCACCGCCGCCGACCACACCGTGCTCGTCCGCGAGACCATCCGCGCCGTGTCCGCGCACCACGGCCTGCACGCCACGTTCGCGCCCCTCGTCGAGCCCGGGACCGTGGGCAACGGCGCGCACCTCCACCTCAGCCTCTGGCGGGACGGCGCCAACCTGTTCCGCGGCGGCGACGGGCCGTTCGGCATGACCGGGCCCGGCGAGGCGTTCCTC
Source organism: Streptomyces roseoverticillatus (assembly GCF_000719265.1). GTDB lineage: Bacteria > Actinomycetota > Actinomycetes > Streptomycetales > Streptomycetaceae > Streptomyces > Streptomyces roseoverticillatus. The sequence goes on from NZ_JOFL01000001.1 coordinate 63,978, forward strand.
GCCGGCATCCTCCACGAGCTCCCCGCCCTGCTGGCGATCACCGCCCCGCACCCCGCGGGCTACCTCCGGCTCACCCCCTCCCGGTGGGCCGGCGCCTTCCAGTGCTGGGGCCCCGAGAACCGGGAGGCGGCGCTGCGCTTCATCCCCGGCCCGGCCCGGGACGCGGGCAGCGCCAACGCCGAGATCAAGTGCGTCGACGCGACGGCCAACCCGTATCTGACCGCAGGCGCGGTCATCGCCGCGGGCCTCAACGGCATCGAGCGGAAGCACACCCTGCCCGACCCCGTCAGCGGCGACCCGGCGGTCACCGGCGCCGACGTGCCCCGCCTGCCCACGAGCCTGCCGGAGGCCCTCGACCGCCTCCGCGGCTCGGAACTGCTGCGGGACGCCCTCGGGGAGCCGCTCTACGAGGCGTTCCTGGCCGTCCGCGAAGGTGAGCACGCGCGCACGCAGCACGACTCCCCGGAGGCCGTCGTCTCGGGCCTCCGGCACCGGTACTGACGACGACCCGACTCCAGGGAGGGACTGCGCCCATGGTGAACCCGGCGGGAACGGGGCCGTACGACGACGGGCCGGCGGACTTGGTGGACTCGATGGACCTGGTGGACCACCACTGCCACGGCGTGGCGCGCGGCCCCCTCGACGAGACCCGGTTCCTGTCCTACCTGACCGAGTCCGACGCGCCGGCCGCCGGCGGCACCACGTTCTTCGACAGCCAGCTGGGCTTCGCGGTGCGCCGCTGGTGCCCGCCGCTGCTCGGGCTCCCCGCCCACTGCCCGCCCGCCGACTACCTCGCCCGCCGCGCCTCACTGGGAGAAGAGGAAACCGGCCGGCGGCTGCTGCGCGCCACCGGCATCAGCGACTACCTCGTCGACACCGGCCTCGCCGACGGCCTCACCACCCCCGAGGAGCTCGCCGCGGCGGGCGGCGGGCGCGCCCACGAGATCGTCCGGCTGGAAACCGTCGCCGAGCACACGGCACAGAAGGCCGGCACCGGCCGGGAGTTCCTCGGCGGCCTGGAGGAGGCCGTGCACGAAGCGGCCCGTACGGCCGTGGGCTTCAAGTCGGTGGCCGCCTACCGCCACGGCCTCGACTTCGACCCCGCGCCACCGGGCCCCGGAGAGCTCGGCGCCGCCGTGGACCGGCTGCTGGCCGCGCGGGACGCAGGCCGGCGCCTCCACGACCCCGTCCTCCTCCGGCACCTGCTGTGGACGGCCGCCGGTACGGCGCTGCCGCTGCAGATCCACACCGGGTTCGGCGACCCCGACCTGCGCCTGCACCGCAGCGACCCGGCCCTGCTCACCGACTTCATCAAGGCCGTACGGCCCACGGGCTGCCCGCTGGTCCTCCTGCACGCCTACCCGTACCACCGCAACGCGGCCTACCTCGCCCACGTCTTCCCGCACGTCTACGCCGACGTCGGGCTGACGCTCTCGTACACCGGGGCGCGCGCCGCGGCCGTCCTCGCCGAGGTGCTGGAGCTGGCCCCGTTCGGGAAGGTCATGTTCTCCACCGACGCCTACGGGCTGCCCGAGCTGTACGTGGCCGGCAGCCGCCTGTTCACGCAGGCGCTCCGGCAGTTGACGCGTGCGTGGGTGGGCGAGGGCGCGTGGCCCGCCGCCGACGCGCCCCGGATCGCCGCACTGATCGGCTCCGGGAACGCGCGGCGGCTGTACGGGCTGGCGCCCTGAGCCGTCAGACGATGCCTTCGAGCGGGTTCTGAACGCTCACGACGGTGCCACCGAATAGGCCCGCCTCGATCACTCCGTCCAGCCCTACCGCGACAGCGTCGCCCAGGATGCTGACGCTGCCCTCGGCATGGGCCGGGGACGCCGGCACCACCCCGCACACGCTCAGCAGGACGGTGGCGGCGGCCGTCGTCAGGGCGGAGCGCAGACGCTTCATCGCGAACTCCTCGCTACGTGGGGAACTGTCACCCGACTGCTACCGTCCGGGCACGCCCGTCACCCCCGTTCTGCCCGCACGCGCCGAAGCGCACCACCGCGCGCCCCGGTGGTGAGCCGGGGCCGGCCTGGCGGGGCGTCAGCGGGCTACCGTGGGCGGGACGTTCTCCTCCGCTCCCTGCAGGTGCGCCCGAATGTGACCGGCCGCGCCCTCGCCGCCGGGGACCCGCTCCCACAGGGCGAGCAGGTCGGGGGCGAGACGGTGTGCCTGGTCGCCGCTGTGCTGCCAGCAGTAGTGCGCGCGTTTCAGCGCCGCCAGGGCTTCTCCGTCGGCGGGTCCGCTGCGGCCGAAGCGTGCGGCGGCGGCCGTCATCCACAGTTCGGCGGCCCGGGAGTGGTCGCCGGCCATGCGGGCGAGGTCCGCGCGGACTTCGACCCACAGCCCCGCCTCGGGGCTGTCCGGCCCGTAGTGGCGCAGGGCTTGCTGCTCGCCCGCGGCGGCCATGGCTGCGGCCTCGTTGTGCCGGCCGGCGTGAGCGGCGGCCAGGATGCCGGGCAGGAGGTCGTCCTGCGCGGGGACGGGAGCGGCGGCAGGTGCGGGACCGGGGTCCGGGGGCCGGACCGGGGCGGGCTCCGGCTGCCGCAAGGAAGCCGGTGGCTGCAAGGAAGCCGGTGGCTGTAAAGGGGCCGGTCCGCCGGCCGGCCGGGGCTCCGGCTGCGGGTGCGGGCGGGCCGCGGCGGCGACGTTGGCCAGGACCGGGCCGGGCGCTCCCCACTGCAGGGGCACGGTGTCGGGGCCCGGGCCCGCTGCGAGCAGGGCGCGCCGGTGGACCGTGGGCACGTCGAGCACGGGGCCCGCGTGGGGGTCGCCGGTCTGCAGGGCTTCGATGAGGGCCCGCGTGTACGGGCCGGCTTCGCGCGCGGGCACCGGCGGGACGGGGTTGACGACGCCGAACAGGGGCACTCCCCCGGCGAGTTCGCCGGAGCCCGCCCCGTTCACGACGTGGGGCCGGGCGGCCGCGTCGGCCTCCAGGTCCGCCATCAGCAGCACCGGCCCCGCGTGGGCCTGCAGGGTGCGCAGCAGCCACGCCCAGGGCAGCCCGGTATAGCGGACGGTGGCCGGAGTGCTGCCGGACAGGGCCAGGTGCAGTTCGCCGCCGCGGCGGGCGGGGACCATCAGCCGTCCCGTCACCCAGACCAGGAGCGGCCCGGGCACCGCCGCGGCGTGCTGCAGATAGGCGAGGGCGCTCTGCGGGCCCTCCACCGCGGGCAGTTGGACCACGTCCACGGCATCCGCGGCGAGGAAGCGGCGGGGGTGGGCGCCCGCGACGGCGTGCGCGGTCGGATTCGGCAGGACACCTCGTCGCCGGTCAGGCGTACCGTCCAGTAACAGCACGCAACCCCGGACCGTGTCGACCACTACGCACTTCCTCCCTGGCAGCACACAAAGGCACAGGCCACTGTAGAGCCCATGCGTGCGACCGGGGGAGGAAGTCCCTCCGACCACCCGGCCGACAGGTCTGCGGAGGTCGTGGCCTCAGCACCCGGGCGGATCCGGACGGGTCAGCCGGAGGACCCGGCGCTGACCACCGGGAGGTGCCGCGGGCCGCGGACGAGGAGACCAGGGCGGTAGGGAAGCGTGGCGGGGTCGGCGGCGAGGGTGAAGGCCGGCATCCGGCCGCCCTCGCCGAAGAGCATCGGAAGAGCCACCTCCGCTTCAAGCCGGGCGAGCCGGGAGCCGAGGCAGAAGTGCGGGCCGTGCCCGAAGGCCGCGTGGGGCGCCGCCCGTTCAGCAGCCCGTTCAGTCGCCCGTTCGCCGGAGGAGGCGTAGCGGCCGGGCCGGAACGCGTCCGGCTCCGGGAAGACGCCGGGGTCGCGGTTGGCCGCGGCGAGGACCACGAGGACCGAGGCGTCGGCGGGCAGCACCACCCCGTCGCCCAGGTCGACCTCCTCGGTCGTGCGCCGCCACGTCGTCCCCTCCAGCGGGCTGGCGTGGCGCAGGGCCTCCTCGGCCACGGCGGCCCAGCGCGCGGGCCCGCCCTGCCGGGCCGCGGCCAGTTCCGCGGGGTGGGTGAGCAGGAGGAGCGAGGCGGAGGCGAGCAGGTTCATGGTCGTCTCGTAGCCGGCGAAGAGCAGCAGGAACGCCATCGCGAGCAGTTCGCCGTCGTCCAGCCCGCCCTCGGCCTCGTCGTGGACGAGGGCGCTGAAGAGGTCGTCCCCTGGGGCCCGCCGCTTCCGGGCGATGAGCGCGGTGAAGTAGCCGTGGAGGCTGGTCCACGCCCGGTCGACGGCGCCGGCGGGGAGGGCGTCCGCGGGCGAGCCGACCTGGTAGGTCCAGGTGCGCAGGTCGGCCCGGTCGGCGGTGGGCACGCCGAGCACCTCGCCGATGACGAGGACGGGCAGCGGGAAGGCGAAGGCGTCGACGAGGTCGGCCGTGCCTTCGCGGGCCAGCCGGGCCGCCACGTCCGTCACCAGTTCCGCCGTGAGCTGCTCGATGCGGGGGCGGAGGGCGTCGACCCGGCGCGGGGTGAAGGCGGCGGTGGTCAGCCGGCGCAGCCGGGTGTGGTCGGGTGCGTCGGTGTTGAGCATGTGGCGGGCGAGGCAGCCGCGGGCGCGCTGGGCCGGCGAGTCCGGCTTGGGGCGGCCCGCGGCGCGCGGGGGCACGTTGGAGAAGCGCGGGTCGGCCAGGACCTCGCGGGCCTGCCGGTAGCCGGTGACCAGCCAGGCGTCCGTGCCGTTGGCCAACGCCACGCGTGCCGCGGGGCCCGTGGTGCGCAGGTGCGCGTAGTACGGGTACGGGTCGCGTGCGAAGGAGGGGTCCGCGGGGTCGAGGGTGTCGAGCACCTGTTCATCCTCGTCGGTCCCTGCCGCTTCGGGACAGCGGGGCCGATACCAGTGCCGGCGAGGGGTACCTTGTGCGGTTCCCACAACCCCGGGGGCGGCTACCGCTTGGGCGGGCACTCCTTCCAGGCCAGGCGGTAGACGGTGTTGATGGCGCCGTCCGTGGAGTCCATGGCCATGAAGCTGGTGGTCTTCGCGGGGTCGGAGGTGCCCGCTCCGACGGTCAGCTCGGTGTTGACGTTGAAGTTGCGCTGCTCCCCGCAGGGCGCCCATACGTACTGCGCGATCTCATTGGTGTCGGTCGACTGCCAGCTGTCGTCCAGCGCGCCCTTGAACTGGTGCGATTTGACGGCGGTCTGCGATTGTCCCTGGAAGTAGTACGAGGCCTTCTGCTCGCCGGTGGCGCCGGATTCGAGATGGGCGTATCCGCGGTAGTCGACGCTCGCAATCGCGTACGTGAATCCGTGCGGCACATGGACGATCAGATTCAATTGGCAGTTCTTACGGAAGTCCGTCGGTTTCGTCCCCAGTCCCACCTGGGCGAGGTATTGGCTGTACGTGACGGTGAACGCGGTGTTGTCGAGGGAGACGGCTACTGCCGCGGTGCCCTGGGGGCAGCCGGAGCCATTCACGGTCGCGACCTCGATCACGATTTTGTCCGGCGGTACGGCGATCGCCGGGGCCGCCGCGTGCGCGGGCAGCACGGGACCGCACAGTGCGGCGATCGCCGCACTGCTGAGGACGAATACTCTGGGTCTGGACATGGCGCTCCCTTGGCTGGTTGTCGCTGTGCTCAGGGGGCATCTCTCCCGGAGGACCGGAATGGCGAAAGGCCGGATCCGGGTGAGGAATCCATTCCACAGGGCGGCGGAGAAGTCAACAGCGCAATATCTGGGAAATGAAGTTCCGGACGCGTGCACGTGCCGTTCTCCGCGCCTGCTCGCGGTGCCGGAATCCGGTGCCGCGATCCGGCGCGGGGCCCGTCGCCCCTGCGGGCCGCAGGCCGTCGCCCGCGGCGGTAGCGTGTCGCCATGCCGAGCGATGCGATCGTCGTGGGAGCCGGGGTCATCGGGCTGACCACCGCGGTGGTGCTGGCGGAGGCCGGGCGGCGGGTGGAGGTGTGGAGCCGGGAGCGGCCCGCGGAGACCACCTCCGCCGTGGCCGGCGGCCTCTGGTGGCCGTACCGGATCGAGCCCCGGGAGGCGGTCGCCGCCTGGGCCCTCGCGTCCTTCCGGCAGCTGTCCCTCCTCGCGGACCGGCCGGACGAGACGGGCGTCCGGCTCGTCGACGGGACGCACGCGAGCACGGGGCCGGAGGAGCGGGCCGGCTGGGCCGCGGGCGTGCCCGGGCTGCGGCCGGCCGGAGCCGGCGAACTGCCCGCGGGCTACGGCCACGGCCTCCGCGCCCGTACACCCCTGGTGGACATGCCGGTATATCTCGGATATCTGCAGCGGCGGTTCGCCGCGGCGGAAGGCATCGTCGTCCGCCGGGCCGTACCGCACCTGGCCGAGGCGGGCCGCGCCGCACCGGTCGTCGTCAACTGCACCGGGCTCGGCGCCCGCGACCTCGTCCCCGACCCGCGGGTGCACCCCGTGCAGGGGCAGGTCGTCGTCGTGGAGAACCCGGGGGTCACCGAGTGGCTCGTCGCCGAGGACAGCGCGACGGGAGAGTTCGTCCACGTCTTCCCGCAGCCGTACGGCGTGGTCCTCGGCGGGATCGCGCGCGAGGACGTCTGGGACCGCACCCCCGCACCCGCCACGGCCCGGTCGATCATCGGCCGCTGCGCCCGCGTGGACCCCCGGCTGGCGGTGGCCCGGGTCCTGGCGCACCGGGCGGGCCTGCGCCCGGCCCGCTCCCCCGCGCGGCTGGAGGCCGGCCGGCTGCCGGGCGGCGCACGGCTGGTCCACAACTACGGCCACGGCGGGGCGGGGGTGACGGTGTCGTGGGGCTGCGCGCTCGCGGCGGCGGAGCTCGCGGACGGGGACGGCGGCCGGGAGGGCCCGGTCAGTCCTGGGCGCGCTGGGTGACCGGGGCGTCCGTGCAGTCGCCGAGGAACTCGTACCAGCGGCGGCGCAGGCAGACGTAGCGCGTGTCCGCCTCGACCAGCCGCAGGAACGACGTCACCGCCTCCGCCAGGCGTGCGTGGAGTCCGCCGTCGGAGAGGTCGCCGTCGCCGGTGAACCCCTCGTGCGCCTTGGCGAGGCTGAACATGTCGGGGTACACGCGCGTGCCCAGGTGTTCGAGCGGGACGCGCAGCGCCCACAGCCCGCGGTTGCCGCCGACCATGGAGGGCGACGCGGAGACCAGCAGGGCGTGCTTGTCCTTGAACGGCTGGGGGCGGACGCGGGAGACCCAGTCGATGGCGTTCTTCAGCACGCCGGGCATCGAGGCGTTGTACTCCGGGGAGGAGATGACCAGCGCCTGGCAGGCGGTCAGCCGGTCGCGCAGCGCGAGCGCCCCGGGCGGCAGGCCCTCGGCCTCCTCGGTGTCGCCGTTGTAGAGCGGCATGGCAAACTCGTCCATGTGGGCGTGGTCGACGTCCGCACCCGCCTCGTCCCGCACCAGGCGGGCCACCAGCGAGGCCAGCCGGGCGTTGAGCGAGTCGGTGCGCAGGGACGCGCCGAGCACGAGCACGCGCATGGGGCCGGGGGCGGTTCCGCCGGCCATGTCAGGCGGCACTGTGCTGGGTGCGGGGGCGGGAGACCGCCGGGCCGTCGCCGGTGCCCCGGCCGCTCGGCCAGCGGTCGCGCGCCCGGCCCGCCAGCCACACCCCGGGCGGCCCCAGCGCGGTGACCAGCGCCATGCCGGCCCATACGCGCATGGCGACCGAGGAGTGGCCCATCAGCACCGACGCCACCAGGCACACCCCGAACATGCAGGCCCACCACAGATGCGTGCGGAACGTCGCCGTGCAGTCCCCCGAGGCCGACGCGCCCTTAGGCGTCACCACGAAGCCCGAGCGGCGGCGCAGCAGGGCCTGGCCCATGGCCCGCGCGTACAGGGGGGCCGACACCGCCGACATCACCATCCCGGCCACGCCCGAGGAGCCCTCCGGCTCGTGCGGGCTGACGTTGTGGCGGCGGTTGATGACGTACAGGCAGATCTGCAGCACGGCCGCGTCGCCGTAGAGCATCAGCCACACCTGCGAGGGAACGTTGATCCCCGAGGCCCCGAGCCCGAGGAAGAGGACGCAGGAGACGCCGCCGAGGACCCAGGTCATGGCGGCCATGGGGTAGTAGGCGACCAGCAGGCAGTAGTTCCACAGGCGGCCCGGGGACAGGGACCACACCGCGCGCCCGAACTGCCGCAGGAGCGTCTCGAAGGTCCCGCGCGACCAGCGCAGCTGCTGGGAGAAGAAGTCCGTCCACGACGAGGGGCCCTCGCCGACCGCCAGGACGTCGGGGGTGTAGACCGAGCGCCAGCGGCGGCCCGTCGCCGGGTTCTTCCGCCGGTGGATCTCCAGGCCCGTCGCCATGTCCTCGGTGATCGAGTCGTAGAAGCCGCCGATCTGCTGCAGGACGCTCACGCGCACGCAGTTGGACGTCCCCACGAACATCGGCGACCCGTACCGGTTGCCCGCGCGCTGCACCAGGGCGTGGAAGAGGAACTGCTGGCTCTCGGCGGCCTTCGTCACCCGGGCCGAGTAGTTCCCGTACACCTGGGGGCCCACCACGAAGGCCACGTCCGGGTCGCGGAAGTAGCCCAGCATGCGCTCCAGGAAGTTCGGCAGCGGCACGTGGTCGGTGTCCACGCACGCCACGAAGTCGTAGTCGTGGCCGTGCGCGTCCAGCCAGGCGTTGTAGTTGCCGTGCTTCGTCCGGGCCCGGAACTTCCCCGACGGCCGGTTGTAGCGCGCCACGCCCTTCCGGGAGAAGTGCCGTACGCGCAGCCGCTCGCACAGCGCCCGCGCGCCCGGGTCGTCGCCCTCGTCCAGCAGCCACACGTCCACCAGGCCGTCGTAGCCGACCCGCACCGCCCCCTCCAGCGTCGCCGACACCATGGCGAGGGGCTCCTTCCCCGGCACGAACGTCGTACAGAAGGCCACCCGCGCGCCGGGCTGCGCGCGCACCGGCACCGGATCCCGCGCCACGCACGAGGCGTGGGCCACCGAGACCACGTTCACCACGCGGAACACCTCGACCAGCCCGACCGACGCGAGCATCACCGCGTCCACCGTCCCCGGCCATCCGTCCCGCACCACCCAGTGCCCCGGCCACAGCAGCCACACCAGCACTCCCGCCGCCGTCAGGGGCGCCAGCCCCACCAGCAGCCCCACCCAGACCCCCGCGAAACCCGCCCGGCCCCGCAGCGCCCGGTACCCCACCCGGTAGGACCCGCGCGGCGGGGGTTCCTCCACCGTCCCCGCCAGGCGGCTGAAGCCCTCGTAGTCGTAGTCCCCGCCCGGTGCCGCGGTCACCACGGGCGACGCCGCGCGCCACTCCCCCGCGGGCCCCGGTACGGCGCTCCCGCCGCCGGCATCCTCGTCGGCGACCACGCCGCACCCCGACACCCGCACTCCACCCGCCACCGCAACCACCGCCCATTCCCCCACCGCCGGAACTACCCCAAAGGGGTCATTAGTCAGCAAAACCTAACAACGCGCCGGAGCGATCATCCGAAGAATGCGGCCAACACACCCCCTGGTCACCCGCACGGCCCACAGGGCTCGGACGGCCACATTCCGCCCCGCAACCGCCGTGATCCGGCCAAAGGCGGGCCGTGGCGCGTGCCGTTCAGTTACCGGTGCGGGTGACGACCAGTTGTATGGGGCGCCGGACACCACACCTCACGCGCCGAAGGACGAATCACACGGTGATCAACAACCGCACTGCCCCTCGACTCGCTGTCGCCGCGGCGCTCGCCGCCGCCCTGGGCGCCGGACCGGTGCAGAGCGCCCTTGCCGACGTCCGGGCCGGGGCGCACCCCTGGTCCGCCGGCAAGACGGTCACAGCAGCCAAGGCGGCCGAGCCGGTCAAGGCGGAGCGGCTCCCCGACGGCGACGGCGGATGGCAGGGCGACGGCCTGTCCCTCAACGCCGCGGACAACAAGAAGGTCGACGCGTTCCTCACCCGCGCCCGGTCCGCCGAGCGGACGGTCAGCCCCGAGATGGAGGCGGTGGCCCGCATCAGCCACGCCACCCTCGTCGGCTTCGACCACCGGCTGAAGTCGCCGGACTCGCTCAAGCGCAAGGTCGCCACGGCCATGAAGGAGGCCCCCGGGCAGACCGTGGACGCCACCCTGGCCAGGATCAGCGACTCCGTCCGCTACACCCTCCAGTGGCCGGACGGCAGCTACACCAACGGAGTGACGATCGCCTCCTCCGCCCTGGCCCTCTGGGGCAACGACAGCGTCAAGTGGTCCAACACCTGGGGCCGGAAGCACGGCTACAAGGGCATCAACGCCGCCTGGCGCGACCCGCACTCCCAGCACGTCTTCGAGGTGCAGTTCCACACCCCGTCGAGCAAGTGGGCCCAGGAGGCGACGCACAAGCTGTACGAGGAGCAGCGGCTGCCCACCACCTCGCCCGAGCGCGCCCGCGAGCTCCAGGAGCGGCAGGACGCCATCTTCATGTCCGTGCCCGTCCCCGACGGCGCGGAGGACCTCGCCGTGCCCGCGCAGGCCCGGCCGCAACAGGCGCAGACGCTTCCGGCCCCGGTCGAGCGGACCGCGCCGGCCGCGTAGCGGGCTCCGGCGGACGGGTCCGCGGCCCGGCGGGCGGCTCCGGCGGACGGGCGGACGGCCGCCTGCCCGACTGGCCGTCCCGCCGCAACCGGGGTGCAATTTTCCGGGAGGGCCGGAATCGCTGTCGTCCCTGCTTCACCGGGTGCCCACGCCTCCGCCAGCGTGGGCACCGGCACGGGCGCTCCCGCCCGCCGCCGTCGGCAGGGGCCGGGAACCGGCCCGGTGCCCGGACCGCCGCCCGAACACGACAGGAGCCGCCATGATCTTGATCGTCGTCAAGATGACCGTCCGCCCCGAGTACACCGAGAAGTGGCTCGACCTCGTCAAGGACTTCACCCAGGCCACCCGGGACGAGCCGGGCAACCTGTTCTTCGAGTGGTCCCGGAGCGTCGACAACCCGAACCAGTTCGTCCTCGTGGAGGGCTTCGCCTCCCGCGAGGCCGGTGACGCGCACGTGAACTCCGCGCACTTCAAGACCGCCATGGACGAGATGGCCGAGGCCATCGCCACCACGCCGCAGATCATCAGCACCGAGGCCCCCGGCAACGGCTGGTCCGCGATGGCGGAGCTCACCCCGCGCAACCTCTGAGCGGCGTCTTCCGGTGGCGGAGCGGCACGGCCGTTCCGCCACCGTGGCGTTTCCCGGGGGCCCGGCGCGTCAGTCGGGCGTAGCCGACGGCGGCCATCCCGCCGAGCCAGGCCCTGCGGCGCAGGAGTTGGGCGAAGAGGGACAGCCGCAGCACCGAGAAGAGGATCGCGGGGAAACTCCGCACGATGCCGCTCCTTTCGGGCCCCACCGCCGGAATCGGGTATTCCTAGGCGGTGCATCCGGAATGCTCACTGCTGCCTGTCTTCTGCCGGTCACGGGCACATGCGGACCAGGCACACGACGGACGCCCCGGCACCCATGGCGGAGAATCGCTGACCGTCCGCACGGAGAACTGAGCGGACATTGACAAGCGGGCGCGGCGCCGCAAGGGTTGGCCCGCAAGCGAAAGGCACGGGAATGCAAGCGAGTTGAGCTCATCCCCTTCTCCGCAGCTGGAGGAAAAGTGTCCAGACGCTCGTGGTTCGCCGCCCTGGCCCTCGTGGCCGCATCCGTTTCCGGTCTCGCGGCGGCCCCCGCCGCCCAGGCCTCCGGCACCGCTCGGGAATCGGCCTCCGCATCACCATCCGGCGCCGCGGAGCTCCGGGGCAGACATCCCGAACTCAACGGCGCCCGGCTCAAGGGCGTGAACAGCCCGGCCGTCTATCTGATCCTCGACGGCAAACGCCGCTGGATCCCCAACCCGGCCACGTACAACAACCTGTTCCGCAACTGGAACGGAATTCAGTCCGTCGTCGACATCGATGCCATCGACGACGGCGGGCAGCTGTCCGACGGCGCCATTCTCGCGAAGTCGCCCAGCGGGCCGGCGGTTTACCTCGTGAGCAATGGAATCAAGCGCTGGATCACCAGCCCGGCCGCGATGGACAAGTATTACTTCGACTGGAACAAGATCGTGAACATCTCGCCCGTCGCCCTGAACTCGATCCCCACGGGTGCCCCCGTCTCGTAGCGGCGCGCCCGCTGCTCCGTTCGAGGGGTCCCCGTCCGGAGTGGCGGCGCCCCCTCCCCCTCGCCCCCTCCGGTCCCGGCTGCAACCACCGGCCGGTGCTATCAGTCTTACGTCATATGGGAACACTTAGCAGGAACAAGACGGTGCGCCCGGTCGCGGCACGCCGGCTCGGGGTGCTGCTGGGCACGCTCGGGCTGACGGCGCCGCTGACGCTGGCGATAGGCGGGCCGGCCCAGGCCGCGCCCGCCTGCACGACCCGGACCGGGCCCTACCAGAAGGAGGCCGAGAAGTTCCTGGGCAGACCGGTGGACGGTCAGCAGTCGCCCGCCGACTGCAAGGCCATCCAGGACTTCCAGACCAGTCACCGCATCACGCCGAACATCGGCTTCGCGGGGCCCATCACCTGGGCGGCCATGCAGGACGAGATCACCCGGCGGGACCCCAACGCCGCCGGGAAGTGCCCGGTGAACAAGGGCCGGATCGCCTGCGTCGACCTCACCCGCCAGATCAGCTGGATACAGGACGGCCGGACCGTCAGGTTCGGCCCCGTGCCGGTCCGCACGGGACGGGCCGGCTACGAGACGCGGACCGGCCCGAAGAAGATCTACTGGCGGGCGATCGACCACTGGTCGACGATCTACAAGGTGCGGATGCCCTACGCGCAGTTCTTCGACGGCGGGCAGGCCTTCCACGCCATCGACGGCAGCGTCTGGTCCCCACCCGGCTCGCACGGCTGTGTGAACATGCGCACCGGCGACGCCAAGACGTACTGGTCCATGCTGGGCAACGGCGACAACGTCTTCGTCTACGGCCGCAAGCCCGGCACCTGAGCGGACCCGGAGAACCCCTCCGCTCCGCGGTCCGGACGGCCCCCGCTCCCCGAGCGCGGGGGCCGTCCCCGCCACCCGTACGGCCGAGGCCGACGTCGTCGTCCTCGCCGCCCATGCGATCGAGAACGCCAAGCCGCTCCCCTCGCCCGGCTCGGCAACCACAGCGACCAGGCCGGGCGGATCTGATGGCCCACCCGGTGCTGCTCGGCCGGGGGCTCCTGGACCACCCGGTCGGACCATTCCGCGGGCCCGCTTCCACCGCGGGCCTGGAGTGCTTCCGCACGGGCCCCGCCCGGCGCTCCCGGTCCCCCGTCCGCGTCGCCACGTACGAGATCACCGACGAGCTCCTCGGCCGGGCCCGCCGGAGCCTGTGGTGAACGCACGGGTGCGGGGCGGGCGCCCGGCGCCCGCCCCGCACCCCTCGTGGTGCTCAGGCCGTCATGCCGCCGTCCGCCACCAGGTCGTGGCCGACGACGAAGCTCGCGGCGTCCGAGGCGAGCCACTGGACCGCGGCGACGATCTCCTCCGTCTCGGCGACGCGGCCGATCGGCACCGTGCCGGCCACCCGCGCGTTGCGGTCGGCCTCGCTCTCGCCGGGACGGAAGGACATGGAGGTGTTGGAGGCGCCGGGGCTCACGGCGTTGATGCGGACGCCGTCCTTGATGTGGTCCAGCGCGGCCACCCGCGTCAGGGCGCTGACGCCGGCCTTGGAGGCGACGTAGGCGGCCATGCCGGGGCGGCGGCCGTGGAAGCCGATATTGGACGAGGCGTTGACGATCACTCCGCCGCCGTGCTCGCGCATGTGGGCGACCTCGTACTTCATGCACAGCATCACGCCGGTGAGGTTGACGCCGACGAGCCGGTGCCAGGTGGCGAGGTCGGTGTCGGCCAGCGGCGCGGGCGGGGCGAAGAGCCCGGCGTTGTTGTGCGCGATGTGCAGACCGCCGTGGCGGGCGACCGCCGTGGCGACCATCGCCTCGACGTCCTGGGCGCTGGTGACGTCGGCGGCGACGGCACTGGCCTTGCCGCCCTCCTCCTCGATCAGCCGCACGGTCTCCGTGGCGGGCTCCAGCGCCACGTCGACGGCCACGACGGTGGCCCCCTGGCGTGCGAAGGCCAGGGCACTGGCCCGGCCTATGCCGGAGCCCGCCCCGGTGACGAGGGCGACCTTGCCTTCGAACTGTGCGGTCATCTGGTTCTCCTCCATGAGGGGGTCACTGCTTGGGCAGGGCGATGGACTGCGAGTGGCGGAAGACGTTGCGCGGGTCGTAGGCGGCCTTCACGCGCTGCAGGCGGGGGTAGTTGTCCTTGTAGTAGAGCGTGGTCCAGGGCACCCCGGACTTGTTCTGCTGCGGGTCGGTGATGTCGCTGTCGGGGTAGTTGATGTAGCAGCCGTCGGCGGCCGGGCCGGGGACGGGATAGCCGCCGGTGGAGGCGAAGACGTCGGCGTAGACCTCGCGGGTCCAGGCGAGGTTCTGCGGATCCTGGTCCTTGCCGGGCCAGAAGCTCTGGAAGAGGCCCTTGAAGATGGAGTCGCGCTGGGCGGAGGCCGTGTCGCCGGAGCGCACCGTGTTGATCTTCCCGCCGTAGGAGAGCAGGACGACCATCGAGTTGGGGTTCTGCAGGTCGGTGCGCGTCAGGTGCTTGTAGAGGGAGGCGATCTGGGCGTCGTTGAAGGCCTTGCGCAGGTAGGCGGACTTGTGGATGCCGCGCAGGGTGGGGTTGGTGAGCGTGGGGTTGTTGGTGCCCAGGAAGCGGACTGAGGCCAGCCAGGGCACGCGCTGCGGGGTGAAGAAGTCGGGCATCGGGCCCTGCTCGCCCACCGCGGAGGTCAGCGGCTCGGCCTTGATGCCGAGGGCCGAGGTGATCGAGGCGACGTAGGCCGTGATGAGCTTCTCCGCATCGGGCACGGTGGCGTCCATCTGCGTGAGCAGCCCGATGCTGTTGTTCGCCCGGTGGTTGATCATCAGGAAGCTGCAGAGCGAGGCGTACGGCGAGTCGGGGCTGCCGTTCTTCTCGTGCCAGGTCCCGAAGTTCTTCACCAGGGTGGCGAAGCGCGTCTTGTCCAGCTTGCTCCAGGGCAGGGAGATCGCGCTGACGTAGACGTCCTTCGGCGGGTGCATCAGCTGCTTGGCGGGCTCGCTGCCGGTCGCGTCCGGCGAACGGAACCAGTAGCGGGTGATCACGCCGTAGTTGCCGCCGCCCGCGCCGGTGTGCGCCCACCACAGGTCGCGGTTCGGGTCGTCGGGCTCGCGGGTCGCCACCACGGCCCGTGCGGTGCCGTCGGCGTTCACGACGACGACCTCGACGGCGTAGAGGTGGTCGACGGTGAGGCCGTGCCTGCGCGAGAGCATTCCATAGCCACCGCCGCTGATGTGACCCCCGACGCCCACGGAATAGCACATGCCGCCGGGGAGGGCCACCCCCCAGCCCTTGTAGAGGGATTCGTAGACGTGCAGCAGCGTGGCCCCGGCCTCGACGACGAAGGCCTTGCGCTGCTCGTCGTAGCCGACCTGGTCCATGGCCGTCATGTCGACGACGATCTGGACGTCGGGGTTGTAGACGAAGTCGGCGTAGCAGTGCCCGCCGCCGCGTATGGATATCCGCTTGCCGGCTCGGACGGCCTCCTGCACGGTCCGGACGACCTGTTCGGTGGTGTGCACGATGCGCACGGACTCGGGTCGGCCCACCCAGCGGGTGTTGTTGCCGACGACCAGGTCGGCGTAGCGCGGGTCGTCCGGGAGTACGGTGACCGCCGCAGGTGCACCCGCGCCGGCCTCCGCCCCGGCGCCGGTGCCCGCCGCGGCGGCCCGGGTGGGCGCGAGGCCCGTCTGTGTCACGGCGACGCCCGCCACTGCGGCGGCGGTGCCGGTCAGCATGGTTCGTCTGTTCAGCATGCCCATGGTTCTCTCTGTGCGTACCAGTGTTTTCGCCGGTCAGCTGCCCCAGATGATGCCGAGACCGAGCTTCTCCGCGACCTCCTGCGTGCGCTCGACGGACCAGCGGTCACCGACCGGTGCGGCGGCCCCCATGTGCACGGGATATCCACCGTCCAGGAAGAACCGCTCGAATCCGCCGGGGCAGGTCAGCACGTACAGATCGGCCGTCTCGCTCTCCACCAGATACGAATGCGGGATTCCGCGCGGCAGGAAGAGCACGCTGCCGCCTTCGAGGAGTTCGGTGCGGTCGCCCACGGTGGCGCGTACGCCACCGCTGCCGATCATGAAGATCTCGTCCTCGAGCGTGTGGATGTGGCTCGGGGAGCGCTCGCCGAGCTTCGCCGCGAAATGGGTCATCCCCATGGCGCCCCTGGTCTGTTCGGCCGTGAGCTTCACGGTCACCAGGGATCCCTTTCCCCACAGCCGCTGTGCTCCGTCACCCGGTTTGAGGACGGCCGGCAGGATCTCGTCCTTGCCGAAGGGGAGTTCTTCCCGCCCGTGCGGCGCTGTCGTCATTTCTCCTCCAGATCCCTTGCGGTGCTGGGCAGCGCCCGACCGGCTGGTTCCGAGCGTTGCCCAGGGAACCCGGGAGCGACAAGACAGCTGAGCCCAATCCGTCAAGTGGCTCTGCGCAGCGATGAGTTCACGCTGCGCGAGACCGGAAACGGATTGGGCTCTGCTTTTCTGTTCGGTTGTGGTGGGGGCGGGCGCAGGCTGCGCGCCGCTGAACGGAAAGTGACTACCGGGCGCCCTGAACGGCTCGTTCCCGGTAATCGCAGTACTTTTCCGCGGGGTTCTCGAAGTAGCTCCAGGGCAGGGAGCCGACGCAGCCGTCGACGAGCCGGAATTGTTCGAGGGCCTCCGCGTGGCGCTTCTGCTTGACGAGGAAGAAGGCCAGCAGGTGCCGGGCCTCGGGCAGGCGCGGGTGGTCGGGCCGGACGGCCGGGAGGTCGGCGAGCAGGGCGTCGACCATGGCCGTGGCCTCGGGGGTGCGGTAGTGCTTGCCGTTGAACGGCCGGTCGAGGTGCTCGAAGTGGGCGACGAGCCGCAGGGCGGGCAGGAGGGTGCCGGCCGGGGCGCCGGCTGCCGCCTTGTCCGCGAAGTCGCGGGCCAGTTCCGCCGAGCCGTGCCACTTCTCGCACCAGTACTGGAGGGCGCTGTAGTGCGCCTCGTAGTGCAAGGGGGCGCGGCCGGTGATCTCGGCCCAGAGCTCGTGCACGTACGCGTGCGGGTAGCCGAGGCCGAGTCCTGCCCAGAGGTCGGAGACGAGCGGGGAGGGGTCCTCGGGGTTGAGCTCGACCGCCCGGGTGATGTCCTCGCGGGCCCGCAGCAGGACGCGGTGGAAGCCCTCGAACTGCTCGGCCGAGGTCCGGTCCGCAGTACTGGCGCCCCGCAGTTCCCAGGCGAGGAAGACGGTGGACCGGGCGCGCACGGCCGCGGCGTCGGGGTCGCCCGGGCGTGCGGCCTCCCAGGCCGTGAGCCAGGCGTCCTCGTCGGCCGCGGCCTGCGCGAGGGAGATGACGAGCGCGGTCCGGCGCTCCCAGTCCTTGCCGATGGCGGTCATGGCCCGGGCCGCGGGCTCCCAAGCGCCGCGCTCCGCCGCCTCACGTGCGCCGTCGATCTGCGGGTCGTGCAGCAGCCGCTCGGCGTCCTGCCGGTCCTGCGGGAGCAGGCCGAGGGCGGCCGCTTCCTTGGAGAGCCGGGCGGGCGAGGGGGTGGTTGCCTTCTCGCGCTCGGGCCGTGCGGCGGCGCCCTTGCGGTTCCGGTACCAGAAGTAGATCCAGACGGCTATGACGAGGAGGGGCAGCAGTCGTGCCACGGGAGTTCGGCTCGATTCGTGAGAACGGGAAAAGGAGACTGGGCGCGGAGGTCACGCGTGCGCGGCCCGCGGCAGCAGCCTGCGCAGCGGCGCGGTGTCGGGGACGTCAGCGACGGCCGCCTCCAGGGCCTGCGGCAGCAAGGTGTCGTAGCCGTCCGGCAGGTGCAGCCGGGCGCTCTCCGCCCAGGACAGCTCCCACCAGGCGGCCCGGGCGTCCACGAGCTCCAGCAGGACGAGGCTGGACAGGCCGTCGAGGAGCGCCGGGCGCAGGAATTCGCGCGCGGCCCGGCCGCTCGCCTGCTGCGCGGCCCGCGACTGCGGGAGGCCGGCGGCTATCTGCCACATGGTGCCGCGGTCTGCCGCGTCGAGCAGGGCGTGCACGGTGGTGCGGCCGCCGATGACGCGGGCCATGGCGTCCCGGAGGGGCTCCGCGTCGGCCTCGTGGCCGGCGCGGATGCCGTGGTGGACGAGCTCGGGCCAGTCGGCGCGGGGCATGTGCAGCGCTTCCCGGGTGAGGGTGGCCGCTTCGAGGTCGGCGAAGACGCGAGCGGGGTCGTCCAGCAGGGCCATGGCGGGGCCGGCGGGCCGGCCGCCGCGCCCGTCGTCGGGCATGGCCTCGATGAGGCGGACCCGCTCGGCGGTCGGGGGGTGCGCGTCGTACGGGGAGGGGTCGCCCGGCGGGAGGTCGCGGCGCAGCGCGTCGAGCTCTTCCTGGCGGGCCGGTTCGGCGAGCAGCCGGCCCAGCCCGCCGTAGAACTGGCCGTACGGGGGCAGGAGTCCGGCGGCCACGCCGACGGAGGCGTACCCGCGGAGGTAGAAGCCGTGGGCGGCGTCGAGGACGACGGTCTCCCGCAGGGCGGAGGCGGTGGCGTCGCGGCCCGCGATCCGGGCGGCGAGCCGGTCGGCGGCGAGCTCCTGGCGGCGGGCGTCGCTCCGGGTGGCCCGCAGGGCGAACTTGCCGTAGGCGATGAAGAGCTTGCTCATCTGACGGTAGCTCCACCCGGCGCCGCGGGTGTCCACCTCCTTGGCCTTGCGGCCCTTGCGGAGGGCCTTCTCGGCGGCCTCCTCCTGGCGCAGCCGCTCCTTCTCCACCCGCTCCTCCGCCCGCTCGGCGAAGGCGTTCACCGTGCGGGCGACGGCGTGCCGGCCGCGGGCGGTGATGGCGGAGAGGCGGGTGTCGGCGTGCCCGTAGTGGCCGAACTCGTGGGCGAGGACGGCGCGCAGCTGGGCCTCGTCGAGGCCGGTCATCAGGGGGACGCCGAGGTAGAGCCGGCGGCGGCCGGGCAGGAGGCCGAGCAGACGGGCGTTCTCGGAGACGGCGGCGTTGACGGTGCCGGTGAGGAGGATCTCGTCGGGCATGCGGGTGCCGGCGGCGCCGGCCACCTCGCGCACGGCGGCCCAGAGCCGCGGCTGCTGCTGCTCGGTGACGGGCAGGCCTTCGTCACCGTCGTCCTTGGGAGTGCGGACGAGCAGCATTCCGCGGATGACGGGGAAGGCCAGCAGGGCGAGGACGACGGTGAGCTTGAGGGCGAGGGGATTCACGCCCCGCCAATAAACGGCGACTCCGATTCCGGCGAAGACGCCGAGGACGACGAAGCACAGGAGATAGAAACCCGCGAGCACGACAAGTGCACGCAGGGCACGCAGAACAACGCCCATGGGGCAGGGGCCCTCACACGGAAATAGAGGAATGGTCGGTGCACCGGGGGGAGAATCGCCAGTATGCCGCACAGGGTTTTGAATTGGCAAAATATTATGAAATGCGGCAACACGTGCAGCGGCGGCGGCCCGAGGGGCCGCCGCCGCTGGGTACCGGACGGGTCCGGGTCAGGTCAGGGCGTCAGGTCCAGGTCTCCGGCCGCGGGTCGTGGAGGGCGGGGTCCTCGGGGGCGGGGCGGTCCCGGAGCTCGGGCGGGACGGCTCCGTTCGACGGGTAGAGCAGGCGCCCGAGGGCATAGGGCTCGGCGTAGGTGGTGACCAGGCGGCGGACGGTGGCGGCGTCGGCCGTCACCGGGAAGGGGCGGCGGTCGGCGTCCGCGTCGTCCGCGCTGGGGTCGGGGTCGGTCAGGGTCGACCACATGTCCTCGGCCGCGCTGATGAGCTGGTCGAGTTCGTCGCGCACCCCCTGCCAGGCGCCTTCGCGCACCGCCTCGTCGATGCGGGAGAGGGTGCCGAGGATGCTGGCGTAGTCCTCGGCCAGCTGGTCCTCCTGGGGGGACGGGGCAAGGGTGTTGGCGACTGGCTCGGTGGTGTACACGGCACCTCCACGCAAGGGGAAACGGTCAAGGCCGGGGTGGATGCGTACGAAACCCCCGCCCCGGCATCGTCGCGCGCCGCGGGGCCGACCAGCGCTCTCCACCGTCACCGGTCGGCGATATATCACTCGCACGGGCGAGCGGGGTGGTGACGCCGCGGGCCGGGGGGCCGCGGCGGCCGGGTCGCCCGGGCGAGCCACACCGTCGCGAGCAGGCACACCGCGGTCATGGCGCACAGCACCGCCGGCACCGCCCGTACGCCCGACAGCTCGATCGCCCTGCCCAGTGCGGGGCCCGCGGCGACGCCGCCCACCATGGACGCGGCGATCACGTAGGCGGCGGCGCGGCGGGCGGTGGGGACGGTGCGGTGGAGCCACGGCAGGCCGGTGGGGAAGATCGGCGCGATGAACAGGCCCACGCCCGCGTACGCGTAGGGGGCGAGGCCGGGCACGGCCGCGGCGCCCGTGCAGAGCAGCATGCCGGCGCAGCTGACGGCGACGATCACCGGCTCGGTCAGGCGTACGGCCAGCGGCACCACCAGGAAGCGGCCGGCCGTCAGCATCAGCCAGTAGACGGAGGTGGCGGATGCGGCCGTCGCGGTTCCGTATCCGACGGTTTCGAGGTGGGTGGGCTCCCAGCCGCCGACGCCCGCTTCGACGCCGACGTGCACGACGTACAGCAGGACGAACGCGCCCATGAGCAGCACCGTCCGGCCGGCTCGCGGCGGAGGGGCGGGCGGCCCGGCCGGGCCTTCGGCGGCCGGGGCCGGTTCCCGGTCACGGACCCCCTTCAGGAAGAGGAGGAGGCCGGCCGCGAGGGCTCCGCAGGCGAGGAAGGCCACGGGGTAGCGGCCGGGTCCGAGGAGGCCGATGAGGGCGGGGCCGGCGACCGCGCCGATGCCGAAGTGGGCGTTGAGGACGTTGAGCATGGCGGTGCTGCGGCGTCCGAAGCCGGTGGCGAACAGCTGGTTGAGGCCGTAGTCGATGCCGCCGAAGCCGAAGCCCGCGACCAGCGCGGCCGCCAGGGCGAGCGGCCAGGCGGGGGCGAGGGCGAAGGCGATGCTGCCGAGGGCCATCAGGGCGTAGGAGGAGCCGAGGAGCACGCGGTTGCCGGTGCGGCCGTGGATGCGGTTGAAGGCGAGGACGCCGGTCACGCCGCCGGCGAAGTGGGCGCTCAGTCCGAGCCCCGCGGCGGAGGGGGACAGCCCGAACTCCTCGCGCAGGGCGGGGATCGCGGGCCCGTAGAGGGACTGGAGGGCGCCGATGAGGACGAACCCCACGCAGGAGGCGGCGACGGCGGCGCGCGTGAACAGGGCCGTGTCCCGTCGCACGGGGACGCGCACGCCGGTGATCGGGTCGGTCATGGGCGCCCCGGTGCCGTGTTCAGGAAGCGTTCGGCGATCTCGTGGGCGAAGGCCATCACGGTGCCCTGCGGGCTGATGCCGGTGACGCCGGGCAGGACGCTCGCGTCGCACACGCGCAGGCCCCGGAAGCCGTGGGGGCGGCCGTGCTCGTCACAGACGCCGCCGCGCTCCGGGAGGCCCATGCGGGCGGACGCCATGCCGTGCACGGACACCAGTTCCCAGTCGCCGGGGCGGACGCGGCGGCAGAACTCCTCGGCCTCGGCGCGGGAGTGGAGCGGGCGCGCCGAGGCCACCGGCGGTATCAGCTCCCGGGCGCCCGCGGCGAACAGCACCTCGCAGGTGTGCCGGAACGCCTCGCGCAGCCGGCTGTGGTCGGCGGAGGTCATGCCGTGCCGCAGGAGGAGCCCGCCGCGCGGCATGGCCGTGATCCGCGCCCTGCCCTGCATGCGGACCTGGGTGGTGTACGACCCGAGCGTCGCGAAGGCGGCGAGCAGCCGGTCGAGGAGCTGCGGGGGGCGGCTCGCGAGCGCGGCGGCGAGCGTGCCGCGCGTGACGTTGGACGGCATCATCAGCACCCCGTCGCCGGCGAATTCGTGGACCTGTGCGGTGAAGATGGTGCCCCGGTCCGCGTGGACGGGCTCGTCGAAGCGGGCGACGGTGCGGAGGTTGACGTGCAGGGCCAGCTCGCGGCCCGCGGTACGGCGGTGGATGCGGCTGCGCTGCAGGAGCGCGGGCGTCTGCAGCGGGCCGGCGGCGAGGAAGACCTCGCGGGCCCGGTGGACGGCGGTCCGCCCGCCGGGCCCCGCCGCGAGGACGCCGACCGCCGCGCCGTCCTGGTGCAGGATCCGCAGGACGCGGGTGCCGGGGAGGATCCGGGCGCCCAGCGCCTCGGCTTCGGGGAGGTAGCTGACGGCCATGCTCTGTTTGGCGCCGGTGGGGCAGCCGGTGGTGCAGCGGTTGCTGTGGCGGCAGCCGAGGACGGCCCGCCGGGCGTGCTGCCAGCGCCGGCCGAGCCGCTCGGCCCCGGCCGCGAGCAGGCGGGAGTCGTGGTTGCCGGCCCCGTGCGGCTGGGCGGCGACGCCGAGGCGGCGGGTGATGAGGGCAAGGTGCGCGGCGAGGTCGGCGGCGAGGTATCCGGCCACGCCGGACTCGGCGGCCCAGCGGCCCAGCAGGGCGGGCGGTGGCTCCCACAGCAGCCCGCCGTTGACGACGGTGGTGCCGCCGACGCAGCGCCCTTCCCCGTAGGCGAAGGTGGGGGTGCCGAACACGGGGGTCAGGCCGCCCTGCCGGTAGAGGCCGCGCATGTTCTCGGCGGGCGTGGCGGCGGCGATGCGGTCGGTGCTGACGCGCGGGCCCTCCTCCAGGACGGTCACCTGCAGCCCGGCGGCCGCGAGTTCCCGCGCGACGACGCTGCCGCCGGCGCCTGATCCGACCACGAGGATGTCGCTGTCGGTGCCGGCGGGGTGCCGCGTACGGAAGGGACGCGGGCTCACCGGTCCGCTCCCCGGTGCGGCGCCGGCGGCTGCTGCCCGGAGCGGCCGTCGAGGGCGCCGAGCAGGGCGAGGGCCGTGCTCGACCGGACGACGTCCCCGAAGCCGGGCAGGGCGGCCAGCCGTTGCATGCCACGGCGGCCCTCGGCCGCGGAGGCCGTGCGGAGGCCGCGCCCCGACACGAGGAGGAAGGCCGCCGGGAGCAGGCGCAGCGTGAGGGCGTATGCGGCCCGGTAGGGCAGCGGGAGGGTGTTCAGGGTGCCGGCGACATGGGCTTCGGCGGCGGTACGGGCCTGGAGGGTGCGCAGGCAGCCGTACTGCCGCAGCCAGTACGAGCGCAGGCCGCTCGCGCGCAGCGCGCCGCGCATCAGGCGGTCACCTTTTCCTTGAGGAACGCGGCCAGCAGGCGGGTCGCGCCCTTGGAGAGCACGTCGTCGAGGGCGCGCAGGAAGAGGGCCGTCTCCTCCTCGCCCGCGACCAGGGGCGGGGAGACGATGAGGGCGATGTCCCGGTTGGAGCCGAAGAAGGTCAGGATCCCGTGCTCGCGGTACAGGGCGGCGATCACGGCAGCGGTGAGCAGTTTGGGTACGGCCTGCGGGTCGCGGGCGGCCGCGGGGAGCAGGGTGCGGACGGGGTCCGGGAGCTCCGGGCCGGATCGCAGGAAGACGCCGTGGAGGGCGCCGCGCCCCGTGGTGGAGGCCACGAGGCGGGGGTGGCGTGCGGCGATGCGGGCGAGGCCGGCGGACAGCTGCTCGCCGAGGGCGCGGGCGCGGGCGGGGAAGTCCTCCTCCACCGCCACCAGGACCGCTTCGAGGGCGGTAGCGGTCTCCTCGCCGAACCCGTAGTAGGTGGTGCTGTGCAGCGTGGCGTCGGCGAGGTTGTCGTAGGCCCTGCGGAAGACGGGTTCGCGGGCCACGTACCCGGAGATGGAGGACTTCCCGCCGCCGAAGGACTTCGACATGGTGAGGACGTCGGGGACGAGCCCGGGGCAGCGCATGAAGTGGAAGAGCTCGCCGGTCTTGCCCCAGCCGGTGTACACCTCGTCGAAGACCAGGACGATGTCCTGCCCGGTGCACAGCCGCCGGACCTCGCGCAGGAACGCGGGCGGGCACTCGCGCAGGGCGGAGGCGCTGAAGGGTTCGAGCACGACGGCGTAGACGTCGCTGCGGCCGGTGGAGTCGCGGTGGCGTTCCAGGGCCAGTTCGAAGGAGGCGAGGTCCCCGTAGGCGAAGGAGTCGGTCCCGGGGATCCGGGGGAACTCGAAGTGGATCTCGGGGGAGGCGGTGAGGCTGCCCGCGCCGAGGAGCTTGCCGTGGAAGGCGATGTCCGTGTGGAGGACGGTGCCGCGTCGGCCGCCGTGGTATTTGTACGCCAGTTTGACCGCGCCTTCGACGGCCTCCGCCCCGGAGTTGGGGAAGTAGCAGACGTCGAGGTCGCCCGGGAGCAGCGCGGCCAGGTTGTGGCTGAGGGCGGCGACGTAGGGCGAGAAGAAGTTCTTGTGGACTTCCATGCGGCGGTGCTGCCGGAAGCGGTCGCGGGCGGCGAGGACGCGCGGGTGGTTGTGGCCGTGGTTGAGGACGCCGATGCCGCCGGTGAAGTCGAGGATGCGCCGGCCGTCGCGGAGGGTGATCCACGCTCCTTCGGCGCGCTCGACGAGGTCGCGGCCGAAGCCGAAGGAGCCGATGAGGGAGACCTGGCTGCGGCTGACGTGCTTCTCGTAGAGGTCGTGGATCTGGTCGATGCCGAGGTGTTCGGCCTGGTCCAGGGAGATGAGTTCGGGCATGGGGGTCCTCGGGTTCAGGCGTGGGAGTCCTCGGGGGAGTTCCGGCGGCCGCCGGGTTCGGTGCGCAGCCGGTCGGCGATGAGGCGGCCGGCGCGGCGGCCGTCCCGCACGGCGTAGTTGGTGCCGCGGTCCTCGGGGAAGACCTGGGCCATCCCGGCGAGGTAGAGGCCGGTCACGCGGCTCTGCACGGGGGGCATGATGCGGGTGTAGCCGGGGGTGATGACGGGCTGGGCGTGCTCGGCGCGCCACACGTGGTAGGCGTCGACCCAGGTGCGGTCGAAGCCGGGGAACATCCGCCGCAGGTACGGCAGGCTGTGTTCAAACACCTGCGCGTCGTCCATCCGGTACAGCTCCGCGTCGGCGGGCAGGTACTTGGAGAGGTACGCGATGTGCCGGCCGCCGTAGCGGGCCGGGTCGTCCATGTTGGTGTGCTCGATCACGCCGACGTAGGGGAACGACGGGTCGTTGACGTTGAGCCAGTAGGTGTCGGAGAGCCGGCGGTTGTTCTCCAGGACCAGGCAGATGTTCGCGAGGTAGCGGATCCTGCGGAGCTGCCGCAGGAGGGGCGGCACGGAGGGGTGGGTGTCGCTCTGGTCCTCCAGCATCCCGGCGGCCAGTGCGGGGGCCACGGTCAGCAGGACCTGGCGGGCGGGGTGGAGCTCGCCGTCCGCGGTGCGGACGCCGGTGACCCGGCGGCCGTCGGTGACGACGGACCGCACGGCGGTGTCCGTACGGATGTCGACGCCGTGGTCGGCGAGGCGTTTGCGGAGGGCGGTGAGGAGGGCGTCGCTGCCGCCGCGCAGGTAGTAGAGGGTCTCGCTGCCGGAGCGGGTGCGGCTGCCGCCGCGCAGGTGGAGCTTGGTCCACATCCAGGTGGCGCCGACCTCCGCCGCGTGGTCACCGAACTTCCCCTCCAGCAGGGGCCGCCACACGACCTCGTAGACCCGGCGGCCGCCGAGGGAGACCAGCCATTCCTCGGCGGTGCGGTGCTCCAGCAGGCGCCAGTCGCGCACGCGCTGGGCGCGTACGGTCAGCAGGCCGAGCCGGAGCCGGTCGAGGAGGGGCAGCGGGGCGAAGCGGAGCAGGTCGAGGGGTTTTGACAGGCGGTAGACGGAGTTGGCGTAGTACATGCCGGTGCGCGTCAGGTGGGGTTCCATCAGGCCGGCGATGCCGAGCCGGGCGCAGAGCCGCAGCATCTCCTCGTCGGAGGCGAACCAGTGGTGGTAGAAGCGTTCGAGGCGGCGGTCCCCCACGGTGAAGCTGCCGGCGAGGCCGCCGACGTCGGAGTCGCGTTCGAGGAGCCGTACGGTGTGGCCGAGCTCCGCGAGTTCCAGCGCGGCGGAGAGGCCGGTGAAGCCGGCGCCGACGACGATGACGTCCGGGTGCTGCATCACGCGACCTCCTCGACCGAGGCGAGGACGGCCCCGGGAATCGTGCTCCGTATCCGTTCACTGACCACGTAGGCGGGCCTGCCCTGCACTTGGCGCAGGACCGCGTGGAGGTACTCCCCCACGGTGCCGACGGCCAGCGACTCCAGGCCGAACAGGGCGAGCGGCAGGGCGTTGGCGCGGCCGCGGCGGGTGAGCGCCATGGCGAGGGCCCCGGCGAGGGAGGCAGTGCCGGTCCACAGGGGAAGCCGCAGCGGGAGGACGGAGCCGCTGGTGAGGAAGGCGCTGCGGGAGAGGGCGACCATTTTGGGAAGGGTGTATTTGGATTCGCCCGCGGCCCGCGAGTCCCGTTGGTATTCGATGGCCGTCTCGGGGAATCCCGCCCAGCTGACGGCGCCGCGCAGGAAGAGCTCCCGGTCCGTCAGTCCGGTGAGCAGGTCGACGACTTCCCGGTCGAGCAGCCGGAAGTCTCCGGTGTCGAATGCGACGGGGTGGTCGGAAATCCTGCCGAGGAGCCGGTAGAAGGCGAACGCCGATAAGTTCTTGAAGGCGGTCTCGCCGTGTCTGGCGGTGCGCCGGGCGGAGACCACGTGCCATCCCTGGCGCCAGCGGGCCACCATTTCCGGGATGATTTCGGGAGGGTCCTGCAGATCGGCGTCGATGACGACGACCGCGTCGCCCCGCGCCTCCTTGAGCCCGCCGAGGCAGGCCGCCTGATGACCGAAGTTGCGGCTGAAGCGGACGGCCCGCACCATCGGGGACTCGCGGGTGAAGGTCCGTATCAGGTTCCAGGTGGCGTCGGCGCTGCCGTCGTCCACGTAGATGACCTCGTAGCGGACGCCTTCCACGGGGCGCAGGGCCCGGGCGATGCGGTCGTGGGTGCGGGCGAGCACCGCTTCCTCGTTGTAACAGGGCAGGACGACGCTGATCAGGTGGGTGGTCGGGGACGGTGGGCTGGTCTGGCTGGCAGGCATGGGCCTCTCCTGTGCCGGGAGCCGGTTGTCGCCGTGCGGGATTGTTGCCGCAGGGGATTGTCTCCGTGCCGCGCTTTTCGCCATGCCGGCGTCTTCGCGCTGCCTTCATTGCCGCGCTTTTTGGATACTTTCCCCTTGCATCGATCGACGGTAGCCGACGGCCGAGCGGGCGGGCAAGATCCCTGCAGCCGGGGACCGCGGCCCCGCGAATACCGGTTTCCGGACCGTATTTCCCGGGTGGCTCAGTGCCGCGTGCGGTGGCGGCGGCACCGGCCGAGACTGGATGCGGGCCCCGGCCGGCTGCCGCCCCCTGTCCGGGCGGTGCAGGCCCCGGACCGGGCATGACCCGGACGTCTGGAGGAAGGGGACGCGCGTGTCCGGACACGGCGTGCCCCGCGGCCCGGAGGCTCCCGCGGCCGCTCCCACGAGGCCCGCGGTGCTGGGCCGCCGGGCCGTCCTGGCCGGGGCCGCGGGCCTCGCCCTCGGCGGGTCCGGGTGCGGGACCGCGCCCCCGCGCAACGCCATGGGCAGCGGGCCGCCGTCACCCGCCGGGCTCCCCCGCCCGGCGGCGTGGCGCCCCGATCCCTCCGACGTCCGGCCGGACGTGAAACTGCGCGCCGTACAGCTGGTCGAGGCCCTGGGCACCTGGCGCGACGGCGCCGGAGGCCTGGCGAAGGCGCGGGAGCGGGTGGCCGCGCTCGGCCTGCCGCCCGCGCTCGCCGGGCAGGCCGGACCGCTGCTGTCCGGCGCGGACGCGGCCGTCGTCGAGGTGACGGACGCCCAGTACGGCGGGATCCTGGCCGGCTCCGCGAGCGTCCTGGTCGTCTGCCGGCAGTGGACGCGCACGGGCGGCGGGCCCGTGGTGGCGGGCGGGACGACCGTGGACGTGCGCCTGACCGAGGGGGCGCCGCGCTGGGCGGTCGGCGAGCTGCACCCGGCCGCCCCCGGGCCCGCGGCGGACGGCCTGCCGGAGGAAGCACGGCGGGTGCTGGACGAGGAACGGATCCGGCTGCCCGCGGCCGCCGAGGCCGACATCCGGGGCGGCGGCGTCCACGCGAGCGTGCTGCGGGCGATGCTCCGGCTCGCGCAGCGCTACCGCATCGACGTCAGCGTCGTGCGCTCCGGCCATCCCCTGAACGTGTTCGGCACCGGCCGGCCCAGCGACCACCCGCCGGGCCGGGCCTTCGACGTGTGGCGGATCGACGGCCGCGCGGTGGTCGACCGGGCGACGCCGCGCGCGCTGGTCGAGGCGTTCATGCGCGACGCCGCCGCGGCCGGCTCGTACAACGTCGGGGGCCCGCTCCTGCCGCCGGGGGCGGGCGCGGGGCGGCAGTTCTTCACCGACGACACCCACCACGACCACGTGCACGCCGGCTTCGGCAGCTGAGCAGGCCGACCGCAGGGCGCGGCAAGAGGAGTCTCCATGACCGTCGAGTACATCCGCTACCGCATCACCGACCCGGAGCGGCGCACCGCCTTCGAGAAGGCCTACGCGGCGGCCGCCGAACACCTGTACGCGGCGCCGCAGTGCCTGGGTTACGAACTCGCGCGCGGGGTGGAGGAGCCGGAGCGGTTCGTCCTGCGGATCGAGTGGACGTCGGTGCACGACCACGAGCAGGGCTTCCGCGAGGGGCCGCACTTCCGGCCGTTCCTCGCGGAGATCCACCCGTTCGCGGGCGACATCGAGGAGATGAAGCACTACGAGCGGCTCCTCGTCGTCGCCAAGGGGCGCGTATGAGGTCACGCGGGGGCCCTCGGCGGGTCAGTCGACGCAGGGGACGCCCCCCATCTTGACCGTCGGGCCCTGGAAGGAGTCGGAGGAGACGGGATCCGACCCGTCCGGCTTGGCGTCACCGCCAGGTTTGGCGTCACCCGGTTTGGCGTCACCCGGTTTGGCGTCACCGCCGCCCGAACCCTGCCCCTGACGCTGCGGCCCGGCCGCCGGCGTGTCCTTCTGCCCAGCCTTCGGCCCCGTCATCGCCTGGACGAGGGACTTGACCTTGGCCGGGTCGACGAGGTTGACGGCCTCTCCCTTGCGGGTGGCGAAGCCCTCGATGGGGAGGGTGTGGAACTCGGCGTTGCCGCCGGTCAGGTTGGGCGCCTGCCGGGCGAAGTCCAGGATGTTCCACCGGTTGTCGATGACGACGTCCTTTTTGATGACGTCGAACAGCCCCTGCAGCTTGCCGAGGTCGCTCCAGACGCCCTGTTCCTGGAGCTTGTGCGTGACCGACGACAGGAACGCCTGCTGGCGGCGGGTGCGGTCGAGGTCGCCGCCGGCCAGGCCGTGCCGCTGCCGGACGAAGGACAGCGCCTGGCGGGCGTCGAGCTGCTGCGGCCCGGCGGGGAAGTCGGCGCCGGAGTAGCGGTCACGCACGGGGTGCTTCAGGCACACCGGGACGGGCTGGACCACCTTGGCGATGTCGTAGAAGCCCAGCAGGTTGAGCTCGGCGAAGTGGTCGATGGGCACGCCGAGGAAGCGCTGGACCGTGGCCAGCGTGGCCTCGCGGCCGGCCTCGCGCCCGCGGTGCTCCAGCTCGGCACCCTTGACTCCCCGGGCCGACAGCTTCTCCTCGGCCTCGGCCTTGGCGATCCCGTACGCCTCCTTGATCTTGTGCTCGCCGCGCCCGCCGGCGATCTCGACGTAGTCGTCGCGCGGTATCGAGAAGGCCGTCACCTTGCCGCCGCCGGGCGGGATGTGCATGAGGATGAGGGTGTTGGTGTTGTAGCCGCCGATGTCGCTGGAGCCGGCGTGCAGTTCGTCCTGGACGAACTCCTTCGGCAGGTCGTTGCCGTTCATGTCCTTGCGGCTGTCGAGGCCGATCAGGAGCAGGTTCACCGCGCCGTCGCGCCCCGGCGGCGCACCGTCGCGCAGGGCGTCCAGCGCGCTGGAGGTGTTCACGCCGCGGTCCAGCCAGTGGTAGGCGCACCAGCCGACGCCGCTGGTGAGCATGACGAGCGCGGAGGTGAGACAGACCGCGATGCGGGCCGCGCGCCCGGGTTTGAGGGAGGGGCCGGCGCGGCGCCCGCGGGGGCGCGGCCCGCCGGCAGGGCGGCCGCGGCCGGTGCCTTGCGCACGGGGCCGGGCTCCGGGGCGCCGGCTGTCGCGGCCACGGTTGCGGTCGTGGCGGTACGGCTCAGGCATGGCAGGCCCTCCTCCCCCGGCCCGGGCGCAGCGCGCGCCCAGCCAGGACGACGGCCGCCGCGGCCTCGGCCGCCGCCATGGCGGGGAACGTGTCGAGGGCCCAGTGCACGACGGCCATCACGAGGCTGCCGCCGCTGCTGCCCGCGCCCGCGGCGAGCTGGGCGCCGACGGCCACGACGGCGATGACCAGGGGCGGGGCGGCGAGCACCCACCACGTACGGCCGCGGGGGCAGAGCGCCGCGGCGAGGGCGGCGGCGGCCGCGGCGGTGAGCACGAAGACCAGGCCGAGGCCGGCTCCTGCCGCCTCGTCCGCGCCGGCGCCCGCCACGAGCAGCGCTGCCGGGGCGGACACCGCCGCTCGGGCGCGCCGCCCCCGCTGCCGCACCTTCCCCGGCGCCTCGGTCCGCCTACGACCCATACGTGCTCCCCATCGGATCCGGCCGCCGCACGCCCGCGGCAACCTGGCAACTTTCACAGTTGCGCAATATAGCAAGTGTTATTTCCGGACCGCTCCACGACCCCCGGATCCCCGGCCGCCGGAGGGCGGCGGGTCCACGACCGGCACCCCCGGAGGCGTATCGTCTCATTCGCCGGGACCGTACCAATAACAGTGGTTCAAAGGGGAGTTAGCGCGGAAAATATGAATTCCCCGGAAAAATTCCATGTGCACGACGGAATCAGCGGCACGACCGGAACCGCATGCTGGAACCGCAGAAGGGTGGGCCATGACACTCGACCCCAAGCGCCACCTCCCCCGCGCCGCCGCCGCGGCACTCCTCGCCACCGCCGCCGTCCCCCTCCTCGCCGTCCCCGCGGCCGCCGAAGGGGCGATGGAGATCACCGCTCCCGGGCATCCCGTCCGCACCGGGCAGGCCCTGCGCATCAGCGGGGACGGTGACGACGACGCCGCGCGGTACCTGCGCGCCTGCGTCCAGGAACGCACACTCGGCGCCGGCGCCTGGCGCACGGTGGGCTGCGGCCGGACCGTGGCCTCGGGCGACGGCGCGACCGTCGAGGCGCTGGTGCGGGCCCGGCGCCGCGGCGCGCTGCAACTCCGCGGCATCCTCTACGGCCTCGACGCGCCGGGGGACCCGCACCCGGACGTGGTGCGCAGCTCCGCCGTGCGCATGGTCCGCATCCACTAGCGCCCGCAGCCACCGGGCCCGCACGCCGCACGTCCCGCCCGGGAAGCCCGCGACGCACGTCCCGCCACGGAGCCCCCGCGGAACGAGCCCTGCCGGAAGCCTTGACACAACTCTGGTCCA
Source organism: Streptomyces roseoverticillatus (assembly GCF_000719265.1). Lineage (GTDB taxonomy): Bacteria > Actinomycetota > Actinomycetes > Streptomycetales > Streptomycetaceae > Streptomyces > Streptomyces roseoverticillatus. The sequence continues at coordinate 95,212 of NZ_JOFL01000001.1, forward strand.
GACCAACGATGTTCAGCGCGCAACCGGTCCCCCGCCCCTCGCGCGCGTCCGGCCCCGCCCGGACCATCGGGAGCTTCCGTGAGACGACACCGAATACGCCGTGCCCTGCTGTCCTCCCTCGCCACCGCGGCCACGGCCGCCGGGCTCGTCCTGGGCGGGGGCGGCGGCGCCCGCGCCGCCGTGGCGCCCCTGCCGCCGCACGTCTTCGCGCCCTACTTCGAGACCTACAGCCCCGAGAGCCCGGCGGACCTCGCCGCGCGGTCCGGGGCGAAGCACCTCACCATGGCGTTCCTGCAGACCGAGGCCCCGGGCTCCTGTACGCCCTACTGGAACGGCGACACCGGCAAGCCCGTCTCCGCGTCCGTCTTCGGCAGCGACATCACCACCATCCGCGCCCGCGGCGGCGACGTCATCCCCTCCTTGGGCGGATACGCCGCCGACAACGGCGGGACGGAGCTGGCGGACAGCTGCCCGGACCCCGCCCGGATCGCCGCCGCCTTCGAGAACGTCGTCACCACGTACGGCGTCACCCGTATCGACCTCGACATCGAGGACAACTCCCTGACGAACACCGCCGGGATCGACCGCCGCAACAAGGCCGTCAGGCAGGTGCAGGACTGGGCGGCGAGCACCGGCCGCACCGTGCAGTTCTCCTACACGCTGCCCACGACGACCCACGGCCTGGCCGACAGCGGGCTGGCCGTGCTGCGCAACGCCGTCGCGAACGGCGCGCGCGTCGACGTCGTCAACATCATGACGTTCGACTACTACGACGGCGCCGCGCACGACATGGCCGCGGACACGGTGAGCGCCGCGAACGGGCTCCAAGCCCAGCTCGCACGGCTCTACCCGGCGAAGACGCAGGCGGAGCTGTGGGCGATGACCGGCGTCACCGAGATGCCGGGAATCGACGACTACGGCCCGGCCGAGACGTTCACCGCGCAGGACGCGGTCCGCGTCCGCGACTGGGCGGTCTCCCAGGGCATCAACACCCTCTCGTTCTGGGCGCTGCAGCGCGACAACGGCGGCTGCCCGGGGACGAAGGGGTCCGACTCCTGCTCGGGCATCGAACAGGACACGTGGTACTTCAGCCGGACGTTCGCGCCGTTCACGAGCGGAGGCTGACGGCCCGGCCGGCCTCGGAGATTGACGTCCCGTCGCGGAGGCCGGCAACCCGTCCGGTCGCGCCGGGGGCGCGCGGCCGGCGCCACGCGCCCGCTATGTGTCCCTTGCCTCCCTCTCGGCACGACATTCGGACGATCGGCCTGCACGCCAGGGGCTCCGTTTCGCTTGGCTGATGGGTGAGGGCCCTGTGGCCCTCGGGTGCCGAGAGGACGGCACCGTCCATCGGCGAAGGGACGTACAGGTGCAGGTACAGGCATGCGATTATCGGCCGCCCGGGCCCGGGGAGGGAGCCGCATGACCGGCATGACCGGGCGGCGGACCGGGCCCCGGCCCTGGCCGGCACTGCGGGAGGACCTGTCGGAGGGCCTGCCGGCCGACTTCGTCGCCTTCTTCTCGCTCCACCACCGGCCCTACCTCCGCTACGCCCACCTCCAGCTGGACAGCGAGCCGGACGCCGAGTGGGTCGTGGAGGAGGTCTTCTGCCAGCTGGCGCTGGCCTGGGGCGAGGTGCGGCGGCAGCCGAACCCCGCCGCGTACGCCCTGGCCGCCCTCAAGGAGAAGATCACCAAGCTGCTGGCGGCCAGGCGGCGCGGCGCCACGGCGCTCGTCGAGACGGCGGCGTTCGCGGTGGTCCGGCAGGCGAGCCGGGCGCGCATGGAAGTGCTGGAGTCGCGGCTCGGGCTGTACGCGGCCATCACCCGGCTCCCCGACCGCCAGTTCGACGTGGTCGTGCTGCGCTACGTGCTCGGCTATCCCGTGCACCGCGTCGCCGGGATCATGGGCATCTCGCCCGCCACGGTGCGCTCGCACGTCCGGGGAGCGAGACGGCGCTTGGCCCGCGATCTGGAGATCGCATGGACTCCGGAAGCCCCTGACGCTCCGGAAGCCCCGGAAGGAGAAGAGGAGGCGTGAACCACATGCGCCAGGAACAGGGAAGCGACCGGCCGGCCGGCATCGACGGGGTGCTCGCGGAAGCCGCCGTGCCGGCGGGCACGTTCGACGGCTACAACGAGCGGGCCGCCCTCGCGCGGATCGCCGGCCGCGTCGTGTGGAACCGGGCGGACGCCATGGACCGCCGCGCCCAGAGCATCCGCCACGACCACGACCGCGCCGGCCGCGCGGTCCCCGCCGCCCCGCCCCTGGGCACCGGCAGGCGCACCGCCCTGCACGAGCGGGCGGCCACGGAGCTGAGCTCGCTCTCGGCCCGCGTCGTCCACGACCGCTCCGCGGTCGCCGCGATGGCCCGGCTGGTCGACGACCCGGCGATCGAGCCGCGCGGCGCGCTGGCCTTCGCCTGCCTGCTGCACCTCGCCGGACGCCACGAAGGCGCGGCGTTCTGGTGGCGGTTCGCCGCCGGCGCCGGCTCCGCGACGGCGGCCCGCTGCCTGTACCTGCACCACTTGCAGCACAGCGAGCGGCAGGCCGCGCAGTGGTGGCTCCAGCAGGCCGCCGGGCTGTACGCGCAGGACGGCGACCGGATCCTCGGCACGCCGCCCACCCCCATCCGCGGCGACCGGCGGCCGAGCCGCTACGGCGTGGTCGAGTCCTCGGCACGCTTCTTCTGGGAGGAGGGCGAGGAGGGCACGGACCGGCCCGCCGGCCCGTGCGCCCCCGCCGCGCCCTCGCCCGACGAGCGGTGGTGGCGGGCGGTGACCACCCATCTCACCGCCGCCGTACGGAACCTGGAGGCGCACAGCGACGCCGACTACGGCACGGTCCCGCGGCCCGCGCCGTACCTCGCCGCGGAGCTGGAGGACTGCGCGGGGACCCGGGCCTGAGCCGTACGGCCCGCGGTGGACGGCCGGCTCGGCGCCACCGGGCCGCGCCTAGCATGGAGGCATGAGCGCACGTGTGATCGAGTTCCCCGAGCAGGGCATCCCCGGCACCCTCGTCCGCTACACGGAGGGCGGCGGCGAGCCCGTGGAGCTGGCCGCGTGCGGCCCGGTGGCGCTGTCGTCCGGCTCCCGGCTCGTCTACGTGCTGGACGCGACCGGTGCGGACGGCGGCGAGGGCGGCGAGGACGCCTTCGACGCGGACGCCGTCGCCACCGCCCTCGCGCAGTTGCCGTCCGACGCGTTCGTCGTCGCCGACCTGGCCGGGGCGACGGACGCCATGGTCCGGGCGATCGCGGGGCAGCGGGCGCTCAGGACGCTCGTGCTGGCGGGCGACTTCACCGACGAGGGCGTCGCCGCGCTGGGCGGCATGCCCGAGCTGACCGATCTCGTCCTGGAGTCCCCGCGGTTCACCGGCGCGGGGCTGGCCGCGCTCACGGGGTCGGAGACGGCCGCGTCCCTGGACTCCCTCGTCCTCAGCGAGGCGACGGCCTTCCGGCCGGAGCACCTCCGCGCCCTCGCGAAGACGCCGCACCTCACGTCCCTCACCTTCGACGGCATGCCCGTCGGCCACGATCTGGCCGGCGCCGTGCTCGCACATCTCCCGCGGCTGGCCGAGGTGTCGGTGGCCGAGCGCCCCGGGCACGCGCTCGACCCGGCCGTGCTGGAGCGGCTGCTGGCCGCCGGGCTCTGCGTCAACGGGATCTCCGCTCCGCCCGAGAACGCCGCCCTCTTCGCCGGTGCGGCCGCCGAGGCCGCGACACCCTCCTCCGCCGCCGGGCAGGACGACGAAGACGAAGACGGGGAGGACGGCGAAGAGGCCCCGGAGGAGCGCGGCGTCCTGCGCGAGGTCGTGGCAGAGGACGAGCTGGAGCGGCTGCTGGCCGGACCCGTGCCCGTACTGGTCGACCTGACGGCTCCGTGGTGCGGCCCCTGCGCCTTCCTCACCCCCGTCCTGGAGGACGCGGTCGAGGCCCGTGGAGCGGCCCTGACCGGCGTGAAGGTCGACGTCGACCGGGCGGCGTGGGCGCAGGAGCGCTTCGGCGTCCTGGGCGTCCCCACGGTGCTGCTGCTGCGCGAGGGCCGCGAGGTCTTCCGCTTCAGCGGTGTCGCCACGCGCCGGCAGATCGACGGCTGGCTGGCCACGGCGGGGGTCGCCGCCCGCTAGCCCGGGGGGTGCGCGGTCTGTCCGGGAGCCGCCGGGCGCTGTAGCGTCCGGGCATGCCTGCCCGATCCGGTGTCGTCGCGCCGCCGGGATGGAGCCGCTGGCTGGTCCCGCCCGCCGCGCTCTCCATCCACCTGGCCATCGGCCAGGTCTACGCCTGGAGCGTGTTCAAGCCGCCGCTGGAGTCCTCGCTGGGCCTGTCCGGCACCGCGTCGGCGCTGCCGTTCCAGGTGGCGATCGTGATGCTCGGCCTGTCGGCGGCGTTCGGCGGCACTTTTGTTGAGCGCAGGGGTCCGCGCTGGGCGATGGCCGTGTCGGCCGCGTGCTTCTCGTCCGGTTTCCTGGTGGCCGCTCTGGGAGCGGCCACGCGCGAGTACTGGCTCGTGGTGGCGGGCTACGGCCTCATCGGCGGTACGGGGCTGGGCATCGGCTACATCTCGCCGGTGTCCACGCTCATCAAGTGGTTCCCCGACCGTCCGGGCATGGCCACGGGCATCGCCATCATGGGCTTCGGCGGCGGCGCCCTCATCGCCTCGCCGTGGTCGGCGGAGCTGCTGTCGGCTTTCGGCACGGACGCGCCGGGGATCGCCCGGACGTTCCTGGTGATGGGCGGCGCGTACGCCGTCTTCATGACGCTCGGCGTGCTGCTGGTCCGGGTGCCGCCGGATTCCCCGGAAGCGGCGGCCGGACGCGCGGCGGGAGCACCGTCCCGCGGATTCGTCACGACGGGGCAGGTGTCGGCGCGCAACGCCCTGCGCACACCGCAGTTCTGGTGTCTGTGGGTCGTCCTCTGCACGAACGTCACCGCGGGCATCGGCATTCTGGAAAAGGCCGCCCCGATGATCACCGACTTCTTCGCGGACTCCTCCTCCCCCGTCGGTCCCGCCGCGGCCGCGGGTTTCGTCGGTCTGCTCTCGCTCGCCAATATGCTCGGCCGGATCGTATGGTCCTCCGTCTCCGACACCGTGGGGCGGAAGAACATCTACCGCCTGTATCTCGGGGCGGGTGCGCTGATGTATCTCCTGCTCGCCCTCGCGGGCGATTCCGCGAAGCCGCTGTTCATCGCGTGCGCGGCGGTGGTGCTGTCGTTCTACGGCGGCGGGTTCGCGACCGTGCCCGCCTATCTGAAGGACCTGTTCGGGACCCACCAGGTCGGTGCGATCCACGGCCGGCTGCTGACGGCCTGGTCCACGGCCGGGGTACTCGGGCCGCTCATCGTCAACGCGGTCGCCGACGCCGGGAAGTCCGCGGGCCGGACGGGGCCCGGCCTCTACACCACGTCGTTCCTCGTCATGATCGGGCTGCTGGCGGTGGGCTTCGCCGCCAACGAGCTCGTACGGCCGGTGCACCCGCGCCACCACGAGCCGGCCGGCGGCGGGGACGGGCGGCCGGCGGCCGCCGTACCGGAGAAGGGAGCTGGCGCGTGACCCCGGTCCGCAAGGTGGTGCTCGTGGTGAGCTGGCTGTGGGTGGGAGCGCCTTTCGCCTACGGCGTGTACGAACTCACCCTACGGCTTCGGCAATTGTTCACCGGGTGAGCGGGCCGGGAATTTAAGCAGAGGGGCTCCGGCGCACGAGAAATCCCCCGGACGTATTGACGTCCGGGGGATTTCTCTGCGTATATTGGGGGTTTCCCTGCCTTGCGCAAATCGGGGCAGGGGGAAGCTTTATGAGGCCATCATATCCCGGCGGGAGCTGAATTGTCAATCGCGGACATGCGCAACGAGCAAGAATTCATCGATCTGCTCCACGAGCGGCTCGCCGAACTGCGCGCCGAAGCCGAGAAGGCGGTGGCGCAGGCCCTGGCCCAGGGCGGCAGCACCTTCCAGGCGCGGCTGGAACGCGATGTCATGGTGGCCGAGCAGTCCGGGCTCCTCTCCGCGTTCAACGCCGGAGAGCGCGGCCTGTGCTTCGGCCGGCTCGCCTTCCGCGACGGCCGCGACCACCACATCGGCCGCATCGGCATCCGGCGCGATGCCGCCGATGACACAGAGCGCACCCCGCTCGTCATCGACTGGCGCGCCGAGGTCGCGCGCCCGTTCTACCTCGCCACCGGGCACACGCCCATGGGGCTGCGGCGCAGGCGCCACATCACCACCGAGGGCCGCCGGGTCACCGCCCTGCACGACGAGATCCTCGACCTCACCGACACCGAGCGCACCGGGCACGAGGGCTCCGACGCGGACGCCGTGCTGCTCGCCGCGCTCGACGCGGCCCGCACCGGCCGGATGCACGACATCGTGCAGACCATCCAGGCCGAACAGGACCGCATCATCCGCGCACCGCAGCCCGGCGTCCTCGTCGTCGAGGGCGGGCCGGGCACCGGGAAGACCGTCGTCGCCCTGCACCGCGCCGCCTACCTGCTGTACGCCCACCGCGAGCAGTTGTCCCGGCGCGCCGTGCTCATCGTGGGCCCCAACCCCGCGTTCCTGGGCTACATCGGCGAGGTGCTGCCCTCGCTCGGCGAGACGGGCGTGCTGCTCGCCACGCCCGGCGAGCTCTTCCCCGGCGTGACGGCGACCGGGACCGACACGCCGCGGGCCGCCGAGGTCAAGGGCGCCGCCGCGATGGCGGACGCCCTAGCCGCGTACGTCCGCGACCGGCAGACCCTCCCCGACCCCGTGATCGTCATCGACCACGAGGACGGCGAGCTGCTGCTGGACGCCGGCATCGCCTCCGACGCGCGCCACCACGCCCGCGCGGCGAAGCTGCCGCACAACCTCGCCCGCCCGTACTTCGCCTTCCACGTCATCGACGCGCTCACCCGGCAGCTCGCCGACCGCATAGGCGCGGACCCCTACGGCGGGCCGAACTTCCTCGGCCCGGACGACATCGCCCAGCTCGGCAAGGCCGTCGCGGCCAGCCGCGAGGTGCACGCCGCGATCGACGAGCTGTGGCCGCAGCTCACGCCCCGTCAGCTGGTCGCGGACTTCCTCGCCGATCCCGCCCACCTGCCCGCCGCGGACGCCGGGGCGATCCGGCGCACCGGCGGCCCGTGGACACCGGCGGACGTCCCGCTCCTCGACGAGGCCGCCGAACTGCTCGGCGAGGACGACTCGGCCGCCCGCGCCGCCGCCGAAGCCGAGCGGCAGCGGCGGGTCGCGTACGCCCAGGGCGTGCTCGACCTGTCGTACGGCTCGCGCACCCAGGAGTTCGAGGACCTCGCGGACGACGATTCGGAGGTGCTGGCCGCGCACGACCTCGTCGACGCCGAGCGGCTCGCGGAGCGGCACGAGGAGGAGGACCACCGCAGCGCCGCCGAGCGCGCCGCCGCCGACCGCACCTGGGCGTTCGGCCACGTCATCGTGGACGAGGCGCAGGAGCTGTCCCCGATGGCGTGGCGGCTGCTCATGCGCCGGTGCCCGACCCGGTCCATGACGCTGGTCGGCGACCCGGCGCAGACGTCCGAACCGGGCGGCTGCGGCGCGTGGGCCCCGATCCTGGAGCCCTACGTCGGCGATCGCTGGGAACACGTGCGGCTCGGCGTCAACTACCGCACGCCGGCCGAGATCATGGAGGTCGCGGCGGACGTGCTGCGCTCCGCGGACCCGTCGTTCGAGCCGCCGCGCTCGATCCGCTCCACGGACGTGAGCCCCTGGGCGCACCGTGCCGGGGACCTGCCGGACGCGGTCGCCGCGGCCGTGGCCCGGGAACTGCCGCAGGACGGCCGCCTGGCCGTGATCGCCCCGCGGGCGCACCACGCGGCCCTGTCCGCCGCGCTCCCCGACGCGTCGCACGGCCCCGCACCGGACCTGACCCGGCCGGTCGTCCTGCTGGACCCCCGGCAGGCCAAAGGCCTGGAGTTCGACGCGGTGGTCGTGGCGGAACCGGCGGAGTTCGGCGTGAGCGACCTGTACGTGGCCCTGACCCGGGCGACGCAGTCGCTCGGAATCGTCCACACGGGAACGCTCCCGGAGGGATTGAAGTCCCTGGCCCCGGCCGCCCTCGCGAGCTGATGCGTACGGGCCGGGCGCCGCGGAACGCGTAGCGACCCGGCCCGCCTCGGAGTCCCCTTCGAGGGGCGCGGCCGGGTGCCGGCCCGTACCGTGGCGTCGGCGGCTGCCACTCTCACCATAGGTGACAACCAAAAGTTGTCGGCTTCCCTGATGGGTTGTTGGATCGCGGAGCCGCCGCCGGGGTTGCATGCCCGGCATGCAAAGAGAATTCGCCGACGCCCAGTGGACGCGCGCCACCGGCGCGGGCGTCGACCCCCACGAGTACCGCCGCGTCACCGGCGGCCTCGCATCCGTCGCCGACTGGGGACCGTCCTTCGTGCGTACGGGACAGGCCTACCTGGAGCGCGCGGAGATCGCGGAATCCTCCGTCTCGGCAGGCGAGCACCTGCTGATGGCGGCCCGGTGGTTCCACCTCGCCACGCTCGCGCCGTACGCGGAGGCAGGCCGCGCCGCCGCCGAAGCGGACCGCGCCCTGGGCCGCGCGCTCGCCGTGCTGGAACCCGGTGCGCGGCGCGTGAGCGGCGAGGGCTTCACCGGCTGGCTGCGCGGCCCTTCCGACGCGCCCGGCACCGTGGTCGTCGTCCCCGGCCTGGACTCGGCCAAGGAGGAGTTCCTCGATCTGGTGTCCGCGCTGCTGGCCAGAGGACTGGCGGTGTTCGCGATGGACGGCCCGGGGCAGGGGGCGCTCGCAGCCACGTCGTCCCTCCGGCCGGACTACGAGCAGGTCGTGGGCCGGGTCATCGACGCCCTCGGCGTCCCACGTGTCGGGCTCGTCGGCCTCAGCCTGGGCGGCTATTTCGCGGCCCGGACCGCGGCACTGGAGCCCCGCGTGGCGGCGGTCGCGACTGTGAGCGGGCCTTTCCGCCTCGACTGGGAGGAACTTCCCCCGCCCGTACGGGACATCATGTCGCTACGTACCGGAGGAATCGACGCCGCCCGCGCGTTCGCCCGCCAGGTGGACCTCGCCGCACTGGCACCCCGCATCACGGCCCCGCTGCTGGTCGTGGACGGTGGTGAAGACGTCATTCCCGGCGTGACGAACGGCGAGCCGCTCGCCCGGCCAGCACCGCACGCCACCCACCTGTCCGTTCCCCACGGTGACCATCTCCTCGGGAACGCCCGGCCCGACTGGCTCCCCCGCCTCACCGACCACATCCGTCAGGCACTGGAGGAGGAATCGCGGAGAGGAGACGTCACGGAGACGGAATGAAATGATCACCGGTGGGGTTCGGCCGAGCAGAGTCCGCGTCCCACCGAAAGGCGAACCGCATGACTGCCCCTGCTTCCCCCGCTTCCCCCGCCCCCGCTTCCGCTCCCGCCCCCACGCTCACGCTCACCGGCCGCGACGTCGTCATCGTCGGCGGGAGCTCCGGCATCGGCCTGGAGGTCGCGCGGCGCGCCGTCGCCGCCGGTGCGCGCGTCGTGATCGGCGGGCGGAACGCGGCGAAGCTGGCGTCGGCCGCGGAATCCCTGGGGGACAGGGCGAGCTGGGGCGTGGTCGACGCCACCGACCAGGGGTCTCTGGCCGCTTTCTTCGACGGCATCGACCGGATCGACCACCTCTTCACGCCCGCCGCCTCCTACCAGGTCGGCCCCATGCGGGAGCTGACCGACAGCGAGGCCGAGAGCCCCTTCGTGTCCAAGTTCTGGGGGCAGTACCACGCGGTTAAGCACGCGGCGCCGAAGTTCACCGCGGGCGCGTCCGTCGTGCTGATGTCCGGAGCGGCGAGCGTCCGCCCCCCGGCCGCCGCGCCCGCCTACGTGGCCTGCAACGCGGCGATCGAGGGGCTCGGGCGCGGGCTCGCCGTGGAGCTCGCGCCTGTCCGCGTCAACGTCGTCTCGCCCGGCACGGTCGACGGCAACCTGTGGGCGCAGCGCCCGGCCGAGGTGCGCGAGGAGAGCTTCGCGCAGTACGGCCGGGACGCCCTGCTGCGCCGGCCCGGCACCGAGGGCGAGGTCGCCGACGCGGTGCTCTTCCTGTTCACGAACACCTTCATGACCGGCTCGACGCTCTACCCGGACGGTGGCTATGCCCTGCGCTGACCGCGCCCCGCCGAGCGGGCCCGGCGGGGCGCAGTGAGTGGGCGAGGCCCTGGCGAGGTCCTAGGAACCGCTGCCGTACGGGCGGGTGAGCACCTCGAGGTAGTGGCCGGAGGGGTCGGGGAAGTAGACGCCCCGGCCGCCGTCGTTGTGGTTGATCTCGCCCGGGCGGGTGCGGTACGGATCGGCCCAGTAGGGCAGGCCGGCTTCTTGGATCCGCGCGAAGACGGCGTCGAAGGACTCCTCCGGCACCAGGAACGCGTAGTGCTGCGGGACGATGTTCTCGGGCTGGTCGCTGGTGGCGAAGTCCAGCGCGACGCCGTTGCCGGTGACGACGGGGACGAACGGCCCCGTCTCCGGTGCGACCTCCAGGCCCAGGATGTGCGCCAGGAACTCGGCGGACTCCTTCTTATCCCGGGAATGAACGATGGTGTGATTCAGCTCGACTGACACGATGCAATGCCTCCACAGGCATCTCCCGGACACCGGCCCTCCTCCCACCCGGATGGTGGAAGCGACCGATGTCCGTAAACGACCCTAAGCGGCTGTCCATGAGATGTCATGGGGCTTCGGACCTACTCCGCGAGGACCGGTCAGCGGGCCCACCGCGGGAGCGTGACCGGCCTCCCGCGAGCCTTCCGCGGGACCACGACCAGCCCTCCGCGAGCCTTCCGCCGGCCTTCCCCGGGCCCCGCTTTCAGTGCCCGCGCGCGATCCACTCCGGCAGGGCGGGCGCCTCGCCGCCGACCGTCGTGTTCTCCCCGTGCCCCGTGCGCACCACGGTCTCCGGCGGCAGCGACAGCAGCCGCTCCCGGATCGAGTCGACGATGGTCGGGAAGTCGGAGAAGGACCGGCCGGTCGCGCCCGGCCCGCCGTGGAAGAGCGTGTCGCCGGTGAACACCGTGCCGAGCTCCGGGGCGTGCAGGCAGACGCCGCCCGGGGAGTGGCCGGGCGTGTGCAGCACCGTCAGCGCGGTGCCCGCGACGGTCAGCACCTGGCCGTCCGTCAGTTCCCCGTCGGGGGAGGTGCCCGGGTGGGTCTGCTCCCAGAGCTCCCGGTCGGCCGGGTGGAGGAGCACGGGAGCGCCCGTACGGGCCGCGAGCTCCGGCGCCGCGTCGATGTGGTCGTTGTGCGCGTGGGTGCAGACGATCGCGGTCAGCCGGCGGCCGCCCACCGCCTTCTCGATCGCGGCCGCGTCGTGGGCCGCGTCGATGACGAGGACCTCCTCGTCGTCGCCCACGAGCCACACGTTGTTCTCGACGTCCCAGACGCCGCCGTCGAGCGCGAAAACGCCGGACGTGACGAGGTGTTCGATGCGGGCCATCACACGGTCCCCGGCGCGGTCGTCGGCGTCGCGGGGGACGGGCCCTCCGCCCCCGGCATCAGCACCACCGAGCGCAGCACCTCGCCCTTCTCCATGCGGTGGAAGGCCTCCTCCACCTCGTCCAGTGCGATGGTCTCGCTGACGAACGCGTCGAGGTCGAGGCGGCCCTGCTGGTAGAGGTCGATCAGCAGGGGGAAGTCCCGGGAGGGCAGGCAGTCGCCGTACCACGACGACTTCAGCGCGCCGCCGCGCCCGAAGACGTCCAGCAGCGGCAGCTCCAGCTTCATCTCCGGCGTGGGCACGCCCACCAGGACGACGGTCCCGGCCAGGTCGCGCGCGTAGAACGCCTGGCGGTACGTCTCCGGGCGGCCGACCGCGTCGATGACGACGTCGGCGCCGAAGCCGCCGGTCAGCGAGCGGATCGCCTCGACGGCGTCCACCGAGGACGAGTTGACGGTGTGGGTGGCGCCCAGTCCCTTCGCCTGCTCCAGCTTGGCGTCGGAGAGGTCCACCGCGATGATCTTCGCGGCGCCGGCCAGCCGGGCTCCGGCGACGGCCGCGTTGCCGACGCCGCCGCAGCCGATGACCGCGACGGAGTCGCCCCGGCCCACGGCGCCGGTGTTGATGGCGGCACCCAGGCCGGCCATCACGCCGCAGCCCAGCAGCCCGGCGGCGGCCGGCGACGCGGCCGGGTCGACCTTGGTGCACTGCCCGGCGGCGACCAGGGTCTTCTCGGCGAAGGCGCCGATGCCCAGCGCGGGCGAGAGCTCCGTGCCGTCGGTCAGCGTCATCTTCTGCTTGGCGTTGTGCGTGTTGAAGCAGTACCAGGGGCGGCCGCGCAGACACGCGCGGCACTGCCCGCACACGGCGCGCCAGTTGAGGATGACGAAGTCGCCCGGAGCCACTTCGGTCACTCCGTCACCGACCGACTCGACCACACCCGCGGCCTCATGGCCGAGGAGGAACGGGAACTCGTCGTTGATTCCGCCTTCCCGGTAGTGCAGATCGGTGTGGCACACCCCGCACGCCTGGATCTTCACGACGGCCTCGCCCGGGCCGGGATCCGGGACGAGGATCGTCTCGACCCGTACCGGATCGCCCTTGCCTCGGGCGATGACACCGCGTACTTCTTGCGCCATGGGGGTGCTGCCTTTCTCGGTGGTCGGATCTCTGCGTCGGACCGCACCCCACTCTGCGCGGGAATCCGTGCGGTGTCCAACATCCCTTCCCGATCACATTCAGCAGTCCTGATGATCAATCATGGCCAGCAGGGCCCGGGCGGCGGCCGTCGGCTGACCCGCCGCCGGCACGGCGACGGCCACCTTCCACCGCGTGGGCCCCGCCAGCGGTACGGCGCTGAGCCCGCGTGCCTGCTCCTTGAGCGTCACCGGGCGCGGCACGACCGCCGCGCCCAGGCCGCGCGAGACCAGATCGAGCAGCGTGTAGACGTCGTTGACCTGCAGGGCGACCTTCCGCGCCACGCCCGCGTCGGCGAACGCGAGGTCCGCGGCCCGGCGTGCGCCCCAGTCCGGATGGAGGTCCACGAACACCTCGCCGGCCAGCCGCGCCGCCGGCACCGGCCCGCCGATCCCGGCCAGCGGATGATCCGCCCGGCAGAGCAGCATCAGCGGCTCCTCCGCGACCCGCCGCAGCCGCACCCCCTCGTGCAGCCCGTCGTGCACGACGAACGCCACGTCGAGCTCGCCGCGCCGCACCTGCTCCAGCAGCCGGCCCGAACCCGCCTGCTCCATGTGCACCTCCACCTGCGGGTGGCGCGCGTGGAAGGAGGCCAGCAGCGCGGCGGCGTCGACCGTGCCCATGCACTGCTCGGTGCCCACCGACAGCGTGCCGCCCATCAGCCCCTGCACCGCCGCGACGGCCTCCCGGGCGGCCGCGGCGCACGCCAGCGTCCGCCGCGCCTCCACCAGCAGCGCCCGTCCGGCGTCCGTGAGCCCCACCCGCCGCGTCGTGCGCAGGAACAGCTCGGCGCCCAGCTCCCGTTCCAGCGCCCGCACCGAGGCCGACACCCCGGACTGGGCCACGCGCAGCCGCTCGGCGGCGTGCGTGAAGTGCTGCTCCTCGGCAACCGCCACGAAGTGCTCAAGGTGTCGGAGTTCCATGATTCAGCATCGTAGGTGCTGGATGGGAATTCCCTCCCGCCCACCGGGAACCGTCCGGCGCCACCGGCGCGTCCCGCCCTTCAGGCGGTCCCCGCCCCTGGCCGATACGGGGCCTTCCAGCACCGCGAGTCGGCCATCCGCGACCCCTGTCACACCCGTCCCGAGGGTATTCCCGGCCAACTACGTCACTGGCGGAACCGCTGCCTCACGGCCCGTACCTGGTCAGCAGGGCGTGGAGGGCGTTCCGGCGGTGGCCAATCCTCTACCTGTGGTGCAGTCAGGACGCGAGGGGTCTGTCTAATGTCCCTCGCCATGCGCAGACACACGTTCGGACGCCTCGGGCTGTCCGCCACCCTCGCCTCTGTCGTCGCCCTCATGGGCATGGCTCCGTCGGCTTCCGCCGCCGACACGCCTCCGATGACGGTCACCGCCGACAAGGCGTCCGCCTCGCCGGGCGACACAGTCACCATCACTCTGAAGTTCACCAACGACCAGACCACGAACACCCAGTTCGTGTACCAGTCGATACAGCCGACGTGGAACACGTCGCAGGACCCCGCGCTCAAGTACGCGTTCGCCTCCTGCACGGGTGACGTGACCCGCTGCGACGTTTCGGGCAAGCAGAGCGGCTCGATGAACTACAGCGTGCCGGTCCTCCCCGGCGCCAGCCGCACCGTGACCCTGAAGTACAACATCGCCGCGGACTCGGCGTGCGGCCCGAGCCGGCGCATCGAGTTCTACACCTACCTGTACTACGAGTACCAGGGCGGCCAGGCCAAGAAGGACGGCGTCAACTCCATCGGCACGGACATCGCCTGCAAGACGCCGGCGGCCCCCGCGAAGGCGGCTCGCGCCGGGCTCTGAACCACGCTGGACCACCGCGGCACCACGCCGTAGGTCCGGCCCCGGCCAGGAGCGCGCCCTGGCCGGGCCCGGTCCGCCCGGTCCCCGGCCGGGTGCTTGCCGGAGAAGGCCTCGGTCCGCTCAGTCCGCGGCCAGGTGCCTGCCGAAGAACGCCTCGATCCGCCGCCAGGCGTCCGCGGCGGAGGCCGGCTCGGGCCCGATGCCCATGACGGCGCGCATGACCGGCCGCAGCAACGGCGGCACGTTGTCGGTCTCGTTGAGGAACGAGTGCCCGGCATCCGGGTAGAGCTTGACGTCGTGCTCGACGCCGGCGCGCTCCAGCGCCGTCCTGACCTTGGCCGCGTAGCCGCGGAAGGCCCGGTCCTCGGCCCCGTAGCTGGCGATCACCGGGCACGCGCCCTTCATCGCCGCGTCCACGTCCGACGGCGCCCGGCCGTAGTTGGCCGAAGCCGCGTCGAACCGCCCCTGGCCGGCCAGCACGAGCGCGAAGCCGCCGCCCATGCAGAAGCCGATGACCCCGACCTTGCCCGTACAGCCGGGGTCGGCCAGCAGCCACTGCCGGGCCGCCTCGATGTCGCCGTACACCCGGCCGCGGCCGGAGAACACCGACCGCATGGTCGGCACCAGGCAGCGGTACGGGGACCGGCCGTGGTAGAGGTCGGGCATCAGGGCCAGGTAACCCGCCTCGGCCATCCGCTCGTTGAGCCTCTTGTTGACCGCGTCCGCGCCCGAAGCCTCGAAGAGGACGACCACTCCCGGCCGCGGGGCGTCCCCCGGAGGCCGCGCCAGAAAGCCCCGGAGACCGGGGAGGCCGCCGTACCGGGTGCTGAACTCGGACAGATCGACTTGTTCGGTCATCCCTGAACCGTATGTCAACAACGGCCGGGACGGGGGAGGTTCAGGACTGGTGGTGCCAGCGCGGCGACGCCGCGTCGTAGCAGGTCTCGCAGACGGGGAACGACATGCTGCCCAGGGCGGGCACCCGGAGGGTCAGGGCGAGGCCCGGATAGGCCTCCTCGGAGCAGATGTGCGTCATGCCGTGGTGCGCCAGGGCGCATACGCAGTGGCACGGCTCGACCTGCTCCACCGAGCCCATGGCCGGTGCGGGCGCCCGTTTAAGGCTCCCGAAAACTGACATACAGGGATTTTATCTCAGACGGCCCATGACGGCCTCTTCCATGCCGACGGCGACTTCGGCACCGGCCCGTCCGCCTCGGGCGCCGGATCCGGCAGGTCCACGGCCCGGGCCGCGAGACCCTCGCGCGCCAGGTCGCGCACCCGGCCTCCCGCGGTGACGGCCACCGTCCACAGCGGCTCCAGCCGCGCGCCGCGCCGCGCCTTGGCCCGGGACGTGCCGATGCCGAGGTGCACGGCGCGGGCCCCCAGCTCGTGGGCCAGCCGCAGCGGCTCGTAGAACATCAGGCCGAAGTAGCAGCCGCGCGTGCCGGGCCGGGTCTCGTCCACGCCGATCAGCCGCACCCACAGCACGTCGCCGTAGTGGAAGACCAGGTGGCAGCCGACCGTGCGGCCGGCGAGCCGCGCCCGCACGACGTACGCGCCGGGGAGCTCGGCGCAGCGGGCCAGATAGCGGGAGAAGCGCCCGCCGGGCCGGTCGTAGGCGGTGCCATACATGCGCTCGTGCAGTACCAGCAGGTCCTTGATCTCGTCGTCGGGGCCGGTCAGCGGGCGGGTGGAGAAGGCGACGCCCGCCATGGTGTAGCGCCGCAGGTCGTCCTTGACCTGATTGCGGTGGGTCTTCTCCAGGCCGGAGAGGTAGCCGTCGAAGCCGGTGCCGGGCACGTCGAGCCAGGCGTCCCACGCGATCAGGCCCGCCGGGTGGCCCGCGCTCTCGAAGGCGGCCGCGGGCCCGCTCGGCAGATACGGCAGGAGGGCGGCGCCGGGCGGCCGCTCCCGGTGCTCCCCGGCGAGCAGGCCCTCGGCGACCTCGGCGGCCGGCAGCCGCTCCGGCCCGTAGCGGAGTTCGTTGAGGTAGCCCGTGCGGGGCCCGGCGACGACGCAGCGCTCGGCCGGGAGCCGCTCGTCGAGGAGGAACCCCGGGCGGTAGCGCCCGGCCTGCACGGCCGGGCCGTCGGTGACCGGGGCGAGGGCCGCCGCGCGCTCCCGCGCGCACATCAGCAGCCAGCGGTACCGGTGTCCGTGCTCACGCAGCAGCTCCAGCCAGGAGTCGCTGCTGTACAGGCCGCGCGCCGGGGCCAGGGGATGGCGCGCGGTCGCTTCCGGCAGTGATGCGTACGCGTACGAGCCGATCACTTGGTCCTTTCCGCCGCTCCGCGGTCACGGACACCGTCGAATATAGCGGCGGCGCGCCACCAAATGGGGTCAAACGAGGACGGGGGCCGGGAAGCGGCGGCTTTCCCTCCGAAGGGGTGAAGAGGGGAGGACGGAGGTCATCTCCGCCCGCACGGCGGGGAAAGGTGAGGGACCGGGCCGGCCGTCACCGGTCTCGGCCGGCGCGTCGAACCCGTCGCGCCGCGCGAGAAGGACGAAGGACTGGAAACACATGGCAACAGGCACGGTGAAGTGGTTCAACGCGGACAAGGGCTTCGGCTTCATCACGCAGGACGACGGCGGCCCGGACGTGTTCGTCCACTTCTCCGCCATCCAGACGGCGGGGTTCAAGGAGCTGCACGAGGGTGACCAGGTCGAATACGACGTCACGCAGGGCCCCAAGGGGCCCCAGGCGGAGAACGTCACGGTCCAGCGGTGAGCGTCCGGCGGTGAGGCCGTAACGACTCCCGGCAGGCCTACGGCAGGGCCGCCGCCATCCTGCGCACCCCCTCGGTGAGCAGCTCCGGCGACGTGGCGAAGTTCAGCCGCACGTGCCCCGCTCCGCCGGTGCGGAACGGCAGCCCGCCGGTCAGGGCGACCCGGCCGCGCTCCAGGAACACGGCGGCCGGGTCGTCCCCCAGCCCGAGCTCCCGGCAGTCCAGCCACGCCAGGTAGGTGCCTTCCGGCCGCAGGTAGCGGACGGCGGGCAGGTGACGCTCCAGCAGCTCGCCGAGCAGCCGCCGGTTCTCGTCCAGCCCCGCCAGGACGGCGTCGAGCCACTCGGCGCCGTCCCGCAGCGCCGCCGTGTGCGCGAGGACTCCGAAGTGGCTGGGGCCGTGGCTGACGATCCCGGGCAGCCGCGCCAGGTCGTCCGCGGCGGCCGGGCCGGCGACGGCCACGGCCGCCTTGAGCCCGGCCAGGTTCCAGGCCTTCGACGCGGAGAGCAGGGCGAAGGCGTCCTCCGCGCCGGGCACCGACAGATACGGCACGTACTCCGCGCCCGGCAGCACCAGCGGGGCGTGGATCTCGTCGGCCACGACCCGTATGCCGTACGCGCCCGCCAGCTGCGCCACCGCCGTCAGCTCCGCGCGCGTGTGCACCGTGCCGGTCGGGTTGTGGGGGTTGCACAGCAGGTACGCGGCCCGCCGCCCGCCCGCCGCGGCCCGCCGGAACGCCGCTTCCAGGGCCGCTGTGTCAAGCCGCCCGTCCGGGCCCAGCGGGGCCTCGGCCACGCGCCGGTCCTCGTGCTCCAGGAAGCCGAAGAACGGCGGGTACACGGGCGGGTTGACGACGACCGCGTCGCCCGCGCCGGTCACCAGCTTCAGCATCTCGACCGAGCCGCGCATCACGTCCGCGACGGTCGCCGTCCGCTCGACCGCCACGCCGTCCCAGCCCCAGCGCTTCCTGGCGAAGGCGTCCAGCGCCTCCGCGTAGGCCGTGCCGGAGGCGTAGCCCGTGTCGCCCAGGGCGACCGCCTCGGTGAGCGCCCGCGCCACGGGCGCGGCGGGCATCACGTCCATCTCGGCCACCCACAGCGGCAGGACGTCCGGCGGGTAGGCGCGCCACTTCGCGCTCGTACGGCGCTGCAGCTCGCCGGGGGAGAGCCTGCGCAGCGGATGCGTCCCGCCACCGGGCAGGTCGTCGCGAGAGTCGTATGACATGGAGGTCATTGTGCGAACGCGGGTGCGGGACCGGTAGAGGGGCGGCGCACGCGCCGCGTGCTCACTTCTCCGCCGCCCCGACCGGCCCGCTCTCGTGGCGTCCCGCCGCCCAGCCCCGGTGCGCGGGATGCCGGCCCGCCGGCTGCCCCACCTGCGGGACCTCGGGGAGCTGCGGCACCTGCCGGGTCACCACCGCGCCCTGCTTCAGCGTCACCGTCTCGCCGTAGTGCTCGATGTCCAGCGTGTCGCCGTCCACCAGCTCGTACGTGACCGCCGGTCCGGTGATCTCGACCCGCAGCCGGCGCTGCAGGACCTGCACCGTGAACGCCAGCCGGCCCAGCTGCTCCGGGAGCTTCGGCGCGAAGCCGACCGAGCCGTCGAAGTGGCGCAGCCCGCCGAAGCCCGCGACCAGGGCGATCCACGCGCCCGCGAGCGAGGCGATGTGCAGGCCGTCGCGCGTGTTGCTCTCCAGGTCGGACAGGTCCATCATCGCGGCCTCGCCGAGATAGTCGTACGCCAGCCGCAGCTGGCCCACCTCGGCGGCCATGACGGCCTGGACGCACGCCGACAGGGAGGAGTCGCGCACCGTCAGCGGCTCGTAGTAGGCGAAGTTGCGGGCCTTCTCGTCGGCGGTGAAGGCGTCCCCGCGCAGGTACATGGCCATGACCAGGTCCGCCTGCTTGATCACCTGCTTGCGGTAGATGTCGAAGTAGGGGAAGTGCAGCATCAGCGGGTACTGGTCGGGGTGGGTCCCCGCGAAGTCCCACAGCTGGTGGCCTGTGAAGCCGTTGGACTGCTCGTGGACGCCGAGCACCTCGTTGTACGGCAGGTTCATCCGCTCCGCCGCGTCCCGCCACTCGGCGGTCTCCTCGTCGTCCACGCCGAAGTCCGCCGCCAGGTCCGGGTGGCGCTCGGCCGCGTCCGCCGCGGCCCGCAGGTTCTGCTGGGCCATCAGGTTCGTGTAGACGTTGTCGTCGGAGATGGCGCTGTACTCGTCCGGGCCCGTCACCCCGTCGAGGTGGAACCGCCCCTGGTGGTCGTGGTGGCCCAGGGAGCGCCACAGCCGTGCCGTGTGGACCAGCAGCTCCAGGCCGACCTCCCGCTCGAAGGTCGTGTCGCCCGTGGCGTGCATGTAGCGCACCACGGCGTCCGCGATGTCCGCGTTGACGTGGAACGCCGCCGTGCCGGCCGGCCAGTACGCCGAGCACTCGTCGCCGTTGAGGGTCCGCCAGGGGAACGCCGCCCCCTTCAGGCCCAGCTGCTGGGCGCGGTTGAGCGCGGCCGGCAGGGTGGCGTGGCGCCAGCGCAGCGGCTGCGCGGCCGCCAGCGGGGCGGTGCACGTGAGCACCGGCAGGACGAACGTCTCGGTGTCCCAGAAGCTGTGCCCGTCGTAGCCCGGGCCGGTCAGCCCCTTGGCCGCGATGGCCCGGCACTCCGCGCGCGCCCCCGCCTGCAGCACGTGGAACAGCGCGAACCGCACGGCCTGCTGGATCTCGGCGTCGCCGTCGACCTCCACGTCCGCGCGCTCCCAGAACTCGCTCAGGAACTGCTCCTGCTCGGCGCACAGCCCCTGCCAGCCGGTGCTGGTCGCGCCCGCGAGCGCCGCGTCCACCTGGTCGTGCATCGCCGGCAGGGAGCGGGTGCCCGACCATCCGTAGGCGACGGTCTTCTCCAGCCGCAGCCGCTGCCCGCGGCGCAGCACCGACGTGACCGTGTACCGGCTGAGGTCGTCGGTGCTCGTCGCGTACGTGCGCGTGTTCTCCGGGCCGTCCACGGCGTGGACGGCGGCGGTCGCGATGCGCAGCCCGCTGCGCTGGGTCCGGTGCACCAGCCGCAGCACGTCCCCGTCGGCGGAGTGCTCCTCCGCCACCAGCGGGGACTCCAGCACGGACGCCACCCGGGGGTCCCCGGCGGCCTTGGGCAGCTGCTCGTTGGCCACCAGCTCCGACTGCAGGACGATCCGCGCGTCGCCGTTGACCGGCTCGACCTCGTAGGCGATGGCGGCGACCGCGCGCTGGGTGAAGGACACGAGCCGGGTCGAGCGCACCCGCACCGTGCGGCCGGAGGGGGAGGTCCACTCGACGGTGCGCTCCAGCAGGCCGGTGCGGAAGTCCAGCACCCGCTCGTGGTGGAGGAGCCGGCCGTAGCGCAGGTCGAAGGGCTCGTCGTCGACGAGCAGCCGGATCACCTTGCCGTTGGTGACGTCGATGACGGTCTGCCCGGACTCCGGATAGCCGTAGCCGGCCTCGGCGTACGGCAGCGGCCGCAGCTCGTACACCCCGTTGAGGTACGAGCCCGGCAGGCCGTGCGGCTCGCCCTCGTCCAGATTGCCGCGCCAGCCGATGTGGCCGTTGGCGAGGGCGAAGACGGACTCGCTCTGCGGCAGCACCTCCAGGTTGAGCGCGGTCTCGCGCAGGCACCAGGGCTCGACGGCATAGGCCGGATGGGTGATCACGTGTGCTCGCCCGCCTCTCCCAGCAGTTGCTCCAGGTCCTGGACCACCACGTCCGCGCCGTGGCTGCGCAGGGCCTCGGCCTGGCCGGCGCGGTCGACGCCGACGACGTAGCCGAAGGCTCCCGCCCGGCCGGCCTCCATGCCCGCCAGCGCGTCCTCGAAGACCGCCGCCTGCCCCGGCTCCGCCCCGAGCTCCTGAGCGGCCTCCAGGAAGGTGTCCGGGTGCGGCTTGCCGGGCAGCTTGCGCTCGGCAGCGACCACGCCGTCGATCCGCACCTCGAACAGGTCGTCGATGCCCGCGGCGACGAGCACGTCGTGGCAGTTGGCGCTGGAGGAGACGACGGCCCGGCGCAGCCCGGCGGCGCGGGCCGCGTGCACGTAGCGCACGGAGCCTTCGTACGCCTCTACGCCCATCTCCTTGATCTTCTCCAGGACGATCGCGTTCTTCCGCGTGCCGAGGCCCTGGACGGTGTCCCGCTCGGGCGGGTCGTCCGGGGCCCCCTCGGGCAGGCGGATGCCCCGCGAGGCGAGGAAGGAACGCACGCCGTCGGCCCGGGGCATGCCGTCCACGTACTGGTCGTAGTCCAGGGCCGCGTCGAAGGGGCGGAAGCCCTCGCCGTCCCGCGCTCTCAGGAAGGCGTCGAACATCTCCTTCCAGGCGGCCGCGTGCACGGTCGCCGTCCGCGTCAGCACCCCGTCGAGATCGAACAGACATGCGCGAATGGACTCGGGAAGGCCGAGGCTCGTCATGCGGCCATGATGCCCCGTCGGGCGGGCGTGCGCCCGGCGCATACACTCGCTTGCGCCCGTCGCCCACCAGCCGCCCCGTCCACCCAACGGTCGCGTACGCCCGGGCAAGGGCGTGCGGAACGCTCCGTTCAGACCCGTAAAGTGATCAAATGACCCATCCTGTTGATGTTGTCGATGCCGCCGCGGTCGCCCTGGGCGAGCGTGCCTGGATCCCCCATGACGACGAGGTGGCCCTCGGCCGCACGTTCCTCTCCCACCGCGACGCGCTGGAGCCGCGCCTGCTGCCGGACATGCCGCGCAGCACCGACCCGCAGGGCTGGATCACCCAGCACGTGCTGTGGCTGGAGGACGTGGCGGCCCTCGCCGAGAACCTCCGCAACCAGTGGTACGGCCACCTGCCGGTCAGTCACATGACGGCCCTGATCTCGGCCTACGCCGAGCACGCCCGCGCCGTGACCCCGCTCGCCGCCCACCTGCGCGACGCCTGGGCCGCCGAGTCGCCCACGCCGCGCACCCAGGAGCAGGTCACGTGGTGGGAAGACTGGCACCTCCCGCCCGCTCAGCGGCAGCAACTCGACGCACTGACCCACCGGCTGATCGTCATCGGCTCGGTGGTCGTCGCGGCGGTCACGGGCGCGTGGAACGAGGCGCCGGCGCAGGAGGTCTGACCCGGCGCAGGCGGAGGGCGCCCCGACGTGCCCCGCGTGCGGCGCCTCGATCACCCGGGCCCTAGCAGCGTCGCAAAGGGTGGCCGGGCCGCACCGGCCCGGCCGCATCGCGGCAGTTGCCCGCTCTCCCTCGGCCACGGCCGGAGGACTCGGCCACAGGTCGGGCACGGCTCCGTCGCCATTCTGTCGCGATTCGATCATGGTCGAGCAAACGGTCGATTTTCGCCATGACCATGCCCATAAACTTCCGGCCTGTTCGTAAGTAGTTCACCGTTCAACCCCGGCGTATCGACGCCGGGCAGCACCCTGGGGGATCCCTATGTCCATTCGCCATGTCGTCGCCGCCGCGCTGGTCGTCTCCGGCGCACTTGCCCTGACCGCCTGCGGGCCCACCGAGGACGGCGGCAAGGACGACGCCAAGGGTCCGGCGAGCGCGGCGCCGTCGCAGCCCACCGGGGGCAAGGGCGACAAGGGCAAGGACGGCTACAAGGACCCGTGCGCTCCGCTGCCCAAGGGCCACAAGCTCATCAAGGTGAACGTCGTCGAAGGCGCGATGAACAACATCGTCGCGCAGGACGCCAAGGTCTCCTGCAACACGAAGATGGACGAAGGCGCCTTCTACCGCCCCGAGGGCGCGACGAACACCTACGCCTTCGACAACGAGCACGCGAAGGTGACCGTCATCGGCCAGGACGGCCCGGAGGTCCGCCCGGCGCGGCCGACCGACAAGGTCCTCTCCGGGATCGGCCACGTCAAGGAGTGCGCGGACCCGAACCACCAGCAGTACGACAACCAGAGCAAGGCGGACCACAAGGAGTGGTGCGCCGGCCAGAACTACTACAACGTGACGCTCGGCCCGGGCAACAAGATCACCGAGATGGTCGAGCTCTCCGGCTCGTGACGCCCGGGGGAACCGTGGGGCCCGGCACCGGCCGGCGGCCTCTGCCACCGCCGCCCGCATCACCGTCCCCGGCTGGGAACCATGCGGAGGAGCCCGCCTGAACCGAACGGGTGCACTGCCGCGCGAGCGCGTTTGCGGGCGGGCGGAGCGGGGACCTCGTGACGGTGTCGGCAGGAGACTCGGCAGGAGACAAGGAAGGCGAGGCGCCGTGGAGCCACCGCAGACCAGCTCCGCCGTGACCCTGCGCGTCAACGGCGTCCGGCATCGTCTTCGCGACCTCGACCACCGCACGACCGTGCTCGACGCGCTGCGCGAGCACCTGGGGCTGACCGGGGCCAAGAAGGGGTGCGATCACGCGCAGTGCGGGGCGTGCACGGTGCTGGTGGACGGGCGGCGCGCGAACAGTTGTCTGCTGCTGGCCGTCGCGTACGACGGGGCGGAGGTCACCACCGTGGAGGGACTGGCCGATGGGGACGCGCTGCATCCGCTCCAGGAGGCGTTCCTCGTGCGCGACGGGTTCCAGTGCGGCTACTGCACGCCGGGGCAGCTGTGTTCCGCGGTGGGAATGATCGCCGAGGCGGGCGGGGGCGCGCCGTCCGTGGTGACGCCCCCCGGGACAGCGGCCGCCGGTGCGCCCGTCCCCTTGTCTCCGGAGGAAATCCGCGAGCGGATGAGCGGGAACCTGTGCCGGTGCGGCGCGTACGGGAACATCGTCGCCGCGGTCGAGGACGTGACGCGGTGAGGGCGTTCGCGTACACGCGCGCCGGCGGCGTCGACGAGGCGATCGCGGCGCTCGCGGCCTCGCCCGGCGGGATGTTCCTCGGCGGCGGTACGAATCTGGTGGACCTGATGAAGCTGGGGGTCGCCTCCCCCGGTCTGCTGGTGGACATCGGCCGGCTGCCGCTCACGGAGGTCCGGGAGACGCCCGACGGCGGCCTGCGCATCGGCGCGAACGTCCGCAACAGCGATCTCGCCGCCCACCCCGCCGTGCGGGCCCGCTACCCCGCGCTGTCCCAGGCGGTGCTGGCGGGCGCCTCCGGGCAGATCCGCAACACGGCCACCACGGGCGGGAACCTCCTGCAGCGCACCCGTTGCCTGTACTTCCAGGACGTGGCCAAGCCGTGCAACAAGCGGGAGCCGGGCAGCGGCTGTCCCGCCCGCGAGGGCGTCCACCGCGACCTCGCCGTGCTCGGCCACTCGGCGGCGTGCGTCGCCACGCACCCCTCCGACATGGCCGTGGCCCTCGCGGCGCTCGACGCGGTCGTGCACCTGCGCGGCCCCGGCGGCGAACGGACCGTTCCGCTCTGCGACTTCCACCGGCTGCCCGGCGACGAGCCGCAGCGCGACACGGTCATCGAGCCCGCCGAGCTCGTCGTGGCCGTCGGGCTGCCGGCACCGCCCGCGGGGCGCTCTGCGTACCGGAAGGCGCGCGACCGTGCCTCGTACGCCTTCGCGCTCGCCTCCGTCGCCGCGGCGCTCGACCTCCGCGCCGGAGTCGTGGAGGAGGTCCGGCTGGCCTTCGGAGGGCTGGCCCACAAGCCGTGGCGGGCGCGGGTGGCGGAGGAGGCGCTGCGCGGCGCCCCGGCCACCGAGGAGTCGTATCGGCGGGCCGCGGAGGCCGAGCTGGCGGCGGCCGAGCCGCTGCGCGACAACGCCTTCAAGGTGCCGCTGGCCCGCAATCTGGCGGCACGGGTGCTGGGTGATCTCGCCGCGGAGGCCGGGAAGGCCGAGGGGGCGACCGCGCCGTGAGCGACCCCGGACCCGTACGCCTCGAAGGCCGCGAGAAGGTCACCGGCACGGCCCGCTACGCCGCCGAGCACACCCCGCCCGGCACGGCGTACGCGTGGCCCGTCCCCGCCGCGGTCCCGCGCGGCCGGGTCGTGGCGGTCGACGCCGGCGCGGCGCTGGCCGAGCCCGGTGCCGTGGCCGTCCTGACGCACGAGAACGCGCCGCGGCTGAAGCGGGTGGACGACGACACGCTGCTGGTGCTGCAGAACGACCAGGTGCCGCACCGCGGCTGGTACGTGGCGCTGGCGGTCGCCGACACGCCGGAGGCCGCCCGCGCCATGGCGGCCGCGGTCCGGGTCTCATACGCCCCCGAGGAGCACGACGTCGTGCTCACGCCCGGCCACCCGCGCCTCTACGTCCCCGAGAAGGCCAACGCCGGCGTCCCGGGCAGCCGGGAGCGGGGCGACTTCGACGGCGCGTACGCGAGCGCACCCGTACGCGTCGACGCCACGTACACGACGCACGCCCTGCACAACCACCCCATGGAGCCGCACGCCACGACGGCCCGCTGGGAGGACGGCCGGCTCGTCGCGTACGACTCCTGCCAGGGCGCGAACGCCGTGCAGGAGACGCTGGCCGGGCTGTTCGGCGTGGACAAGGGGCGGATCACGGTCGTCGCCGAGCACGTGGGCGGCGGATTCGGCTGCAAGGGCACGCCCCGCCCGCAGGTCGTCCTGGCCGCGATGGCCGCCCGGCACACCGGACGCCCCGTCAGGCTGGCACTGCCGCGGGCCCAGCTCGCGGCGGTCGTCGGCCACCGGGCGCCGCTCGTTCAGCGGCTGCGGCTCGGGGCGGGCGAGGACGGTGTGATCAGCGCGCTCGCGCACGAGGTCACCACGCACACCTCCACCGTGCGCGAGTTCGTGGAGCAGGCGGCGGTCCCGTCGCGCGCCATGTACGTCTCACCGAACAGCCGCACCACGCACCGGGTCGTCGCCCTCGACGTCCCGAGCCCGTCGTGGATGCGGGCGCCGGGCGAGGCCCCCGGGATGTACGCGCTGGAGTGCGCGATGGACGAGCTCGCCTGTGCCGCCGGGGTGGACCCGGTCGAGCTGAGGGTGCGCAACGACACCGCGGCCGAACCGGACAGCGGGAAGCCGTACAGCAGCCGGCACCTGGTCGAGTGCCTGCGCGAGGGGGCGCGCCGCTTCGGCTGGGAGGCGCGCGACCCCCGCCCGCGCTCACGCGCCGAGGGGCGGCTGCTCGTCGGCACCGGGGTGGCCTCCTCGTACTATCCCGTCTTCCACATGCCGTCCTCCGCGGAGGCGCACGTCACCGAGACCGGCCGCTACCGCGTCCGGATCAACGCCACCGACATCGGCACGGGTGCCCGCACCGTCGTCGCGCTGATCGCGGCCGAGGCGCTCGGCGTGGCCCTCGACCGGGTCGCCGTCGAGATCGGCAGCAGCGACCTGCCCGCGGCGTGGCTCGCCGGAGGGTCCGGGGGCACCGGCTCGTGGGGGTGGGCCGTGCACAAGGCCTGCCGCGCGCTGAACGCTATGGTCGACGCGCGCGGCGGGACCGTGCCGCCCGGCGGCCTGACCGCCACGGCCGACACCGCGGACGACATCCCGTCCGATCCGCCGCACGCGATGGCGTCCTTCGGCGCGCAGTTCGCGGAGGTGACGGTCGACACGGACACCGGGGAGGTACGGGTCCGCCGGCTCCTGGGCGTCTTCGCCGCCGGCCGGATCCTCAACGCCCGTACGGCGCGCAGCCAGTTCATCGGCGGGATGACGATGGGGGTGGGCATGGCGCTCCTGGAGGGCAGCACCATGGACCCGCGGTTCGGCGACTTCGCGGAGCGGGATCTCGCCTCATACCACGTGCCGACGCATGCGGACGTCCGCGGCATCGAGGCGCACTGGATCGACGAGACCGATCCTCTGCTCAACCCGATGGGCAGCAAGGGCATCGGCGAGATCGGTATCGTCGGCACGGCCGCGGCGATCGCCAACGCGGTGCACCACGCGACGGGGGTACGGGTGCGGGACCTGCCGGTCCTGCCTGAGAAGGTGCTGGGCTGAGCGAGCGGGGGGTGCGGCCCGCGGGGCGCCCGATCACTTGTCGGCGTGCCCGCCGATGTAGAACAGCAGCCAGATGAAGCCGGCGAAGAGGTGCGTGATGAACACGTAGACCAGCACCCGGAAGGCGATCTGGCGCTCCGCCCGCTTCTCGCCGTCCATTACGGGTCTCCTCCTGACCGGTGCGGTCACGCTTGCCGCGTGGCGCGTGGCGCTCGCCGCGTGGCGCTCGCCGCTGTAGGAAGGCGATTCTACCGTTCGGGCACGGCCACGGATCTGCGCAGGGTGACGACGGGGGACCGCGGGCCGGGCCGGCTCGGCACCGCCGGATGCCGCCGTGGTGGTTGATCGCCGCCGCGGCGGAAGAAAAGCGGGGGTTCCGCGCCCTCGGATCCGCCGACCGCGGCGGAGACCGGCGGTGCTCTACGAACCGGGGTTCGCCCGACACCGCCGGATGCCACCGTCGTCGCTGAGCGCCGCCACGGCGGAAGAAAAGCCGGGGTTCCGCGCCGTCGGATCCGCCGCCGCGGCGGGAGACAGGCCACGAGCCCGCGGCCTTGGAGGCGCCGTCGCGGCGGGTGAGAAGTGAGTGCCCTCAGCTCGCCGGCCCCTCGCATGCTTCCAGGATCAGGCTCGCGACCGTTTCCGGTTCGCGCAGGGTCGGCAGGTGGTCGCTGCCGCCCAGCCTGACCAGGCGGCAGCCGGGGATGCGGGCTGCCATGTCCTCGTTGCAGCGGATCACCTCGGGCTGGTCCCGTTCGCCGAGGGCCAGCAGGCACGGCATGCTCAGTTCGCCCAGCCGGTCGAAGGCGGGTGCGTCGGGCACCTGGTGGGGGTGGTTGGTGAACCACGCCCGGATCGCCGACCGCACGTGGGCCGCGGCCTCCGCGTCGCCGTCCGTGCCGGCGGCGCCGAAGGTCCGCAGGGTGAGGGCGACCAGGCCGTCCATGTCGCCCGCCGTGGCCAGCTTCTCGGCCTCGGCCATGAAGCCGGACGCGGCGAGCCCTTCGTAGCCCGTCACGCCCGGGACCAGGAGCGCGAGCGCCGCGACCCGTGCGGGGTCGGCGAGCGCGAGGTTCACGGCGGCGGCACCGCCCATGCTGGAGCCGACCAGGGCGACCCGGCTCAGGCCGAAGTGGTCGAGGACCGCCACCAGGTCTTCCACCAGCGAGAACTTCGCCGTGGGCGCCGGGGAGCGCCCGTACCCGCGCACGTCGAAGCGGATGACCCGGTGCCGCTCCACGAGGCGCGGGAGGACCGGGTCCCAGATCCTCGAGTCCGCGACGCCGGGGTGCAGCAGCACCAGCGGCAGGCCGTCCGTCTCCCGGTGTTCCCCCTTCCCTTCTCCTTGCGAGTCATCCGCCCAGACCTCACCGTCTCCGACCGACACCATCTGCTCCATGCGTCAAGTCTGCGGGCTGCACGGCCCGTTCCACCAGGAGTGCGTCACGGGGCGAGGTCGCGGCGGGCGAGGAGGCGGAAGGCCAGGGCGATGCCCGCGGCGCCGGTGCCGGCGAGGACCGCGAGCTGTCCCCAGGGGACGGCGCCGTGGGCCAGCACGTCACCGGGCGTGTAGTAGTGGAAGGGGCTGACGAACCGCAGGGGCGCGGCCTTCGACCAGGCCAGGGCGACGAAGTTGACCGCGAAGCCGACGGCGCCGAAGGCGATGGTGGCTCCCACGACGTGCGCCCGGCTGCGGCCCGCGGCGGAGACGGCCAGCGCGGGCCCGGTCAGGCACAGCGAGAAGCCGAAGCCCAGCAGGCCGGCCGCGAACACGCCGCCGAGCGGGACGGCGTCGTGCAGGTCCGGCGACAGCGCCACGCCGGCGGCCACGGCGAGCGTCGCGGCCGCGTTGAGCAGCAGGGAGACCAGGAGGAGCGCGCCGGTCCGCTCGGCCAGCAGCCGGGCCCGGGACACCGGCCGGACCATGAGCAGCTCGACGGTGCCCGCCTCGACGTCGGCGGCGACCGCGGCGGCGGCCAGTGAGCCGATGGCGGTCAGCTGCAGGGCGATCCAGAACGGGTGGGTGAGCCCGGCGCCCAGCAGGCCGGGGTAGCTGGCGATCGTCACGTCGCCGTTCGAGCCGCTGAACGCCTTGAACGCGCCCGGCGGGTTGCGTCCGCCCGCGCCGAAGATCTGTTCCGCCGACACGGTGGTCGTGATCACGACGATGAGGGCCTCGAAGACGGCCATGCCGGCGGTCAGGGCGGCGATCATCCTGCGGCGGCGGTGCAGGGCCAGTCGCATGAGGGGGAAGCGGGAGGCGGTCCGGCCGGTCATGGGGGCGGCTCCCCCCGCTCCTCCGGCTCCCCCGGCCCCCGCGGCCCCCGCGCCGCCGTCCCGCGGTAAAGGTCGAGGAACGCCTCGTCCAGCCCGGCCTCCTCGACCGTGACGTCCTGCACCGGCAGCGCCAGCAGCTCGCGGAGCGCGGCGACCGTCCGGTCCGGGGGGATCATGAGGACGGCCTGGTCACCGTGCCAGTCGGGCGACCAGCGGTCGGCGGCGCCCAGGGGCCGCCGGCCCAGGCCGTCGGCGAAGGTCAGCCGCACCTTGCGGGCCCGGGCCTCGCGCAGGGCGGCGACGGTCGCGGTGGTCACCAGGCGGCCGGCCCGTACGATCGCCACCCGCCGGCACGTCCGCTGCACCTCGGGCAGGACGTGGCTGGAGAGCAGAACAGTGCGGCCGGAGCGGCCGAGCTCCGCCAAGAGGGCGTAGAAGGTCTCCTGGACGAGGGGGTCGAGGCCTTCGGTGGGCTCGTCGAGGACGACGAGTTCCGGTTCGTGCTGCAGGGCCTGGACGAGACCGAGCTTCTGCTTCATGCCGCGCGAGTACTCGCGCACGGTGCGGTCGAGGTCCGCCCCGGAGAGGTTCAGGCGCGCGCACAGCTCGTCCTGGCGGGGCGCCGGGGCGCCCTGCAGCGTCGCGAGCAGCCGCAGGGTCTCGCGGCCGGTCAGCTCGGGGTAGAGGCGCAGTTCTCCGGGGAGGTAGCCGAGGTACGGGGCGAGGCTCAGGTGCTCGGTGACCGGGTCGCGGCCGAGGACGCGGACGCTGCCCTCCGTGGGCCGCAGCAGTCCGACGAGGCAGCGCATGGTGGTGGTCTTGCCCGCGCCGTTGGGCCCCAGGAAGCCGAAGACCTCGCCCTCGGCGACGCTGATGCCGAGGTCTTCGATGCCGACCGTGCTGCCGTAGCGCTTGGTCAGCGAGACGATGTCGATGGCGTTGTCGACGGCATTGCCCATCGGTGTCCCCAAGGCTGTCCCGTGCGGCGTGCTCCTCTCCAGCTTGGTCCCGCGAGGGCCGGGCCGCCAGGGCTCGCGGAAGCGTCCGCTGAGGGGCGAAGCTGGAGGGAGACCAGCAGAAGAGGGGCGGGCTGAAGGCAGAGGAGCCGGCCATGCCGCACACAGTGGAATGGAACGTTCACCTCGACCTGTTCGAGGACGAGGGCACGACGAAGGCCCGCGCCACGCTCGACACCGGGACGACGACCGTCACGGGCCGCGGGGTGGCGATGTGCGCGCCGGGCGACAGGGACATCCCGGAGATCGGCGACGAATTCGCGGCCGGCCGGGCCCTGCGCGATCTCGGCGAGCAGCTGCTGCACACCGCGGAGCACGACGTCGCCGCGGTGGGCGCGGCGCCGGAGCCCCGGAGGTCGCCGATGTACGGGTGGCCGTTGTAGGAAGGACCCGGCCCGTCGGGACCCTTACCCACCGAGGCCCGCCCGTCGGGGCCCGGAAGGCGGGCCGGGCGGTACGCCCGGCCCGGAGCCCGGGTGTCTCAGACCCCCACCGCCTCCTCCATTTCCTCCTCCGCCGCGGGCCCGGCGCCCCCGTGCCCCACGGCGGCCGGCCGGCGCTTCCGCGTTTCCACGAACCACGCGGCGGCGGTCACGGCCAGGCCGGCGACCAGCCACAGCGCCAGCGTGAGCACGTGCCCGCCGAGTCCGTTCCTGTCGAAGTAGACGAGGCTGCGGGTGCCCTCGACGAAGCCGGCGCCGTTCCAGAAGGAGTGCAGTCCGGCGAAGAAGCCGTTCTGCAGCTCGGGCCGGTACACGCCGCCCGCGCTGGTGAAGTTGAGCATGACGAAGAGCACCATCATGCCCAGCGTCGTCCAGCGCTTGAGGAAGGTGTGGAGGCCGACGCCGACGAGGAGGATGCCGGCCGAGTAGGCCCAGGCCATGCCCCACAGGCCGCCGAGGCCGTGGTCGGCGAGGTGGAAGACGGGCCCGGCCAGGACCGCGCCGAAGACGCTGACGACCAGCGAGGTCACCACCGCCAGCGCGGCCCGCAGCCGCATCGGCAGGACCGCGCCCGCGCCGCCGAGCACGGCGACGGAGGCGTACGAGCCGATGCTGAGCGCGACCAGCAGGAAGAAGATGCCCTGGCCCGTCGGGTCGCCGTCGGCGGGCCGCGCGACGTCGGTCACCCTGAGCGGGGCGCCGGTGCGGGCCGCGACGGGTGTGAAGACCTTCTGCACGGCCACGGCGGTGGTGTCGGAGCCGGCGGAGGCGACCAGCAGTTCGGGGGCCTGCCGGTCGGGTACGTAGGCGCCGAATATGTCCTGGTGGCGGAGGGCGCGTACGGCGGCGTCGCGGTCCGTGACGGTGCGGACGGCGAGCTTGTCCCCCGCCTTGCCGGCGATGCCGTGCGCCAGGGTGCTCGCGCTCGGACCGGATCCCACGACGGCGACGGGGAGTTCGTGCGGTTCGGGCTGCGAGAACGCGCCGAGGTAGGCGAGGCCCATGCCGATGCACATCAGCAGCGGGGTGAGCAGGTGGGTCAGTACGTGGCGCAGCGCGCCGCGGGGGGTGTCGGGTCCCATGGTGCTTCGTCGGCTCCCGGAAATAGTCGCTTGCAGATAGTTGGCTTTTACAACTACACCTTTAAGTTGTACTATACAACCAGACCTCGAAAGGAAGCCCCGTGACCGACCGTGACGCGT
This sequence comes from Streptomyces roseoverticillatus, assembly GCF_000719265.1. GTDB lineage: Bacteria > Actinomycetota > Actinomycetes > Streptomycetales > Streptomycetaceae > Streptomyces > Streptomyces roseoverticillatus. Next base: position 127,113 of record NZ_JOFL01000001.1, read on the forward strand.
CCCTGGAGACCATCCAGCGCGAACTGACCGCCTTCGCCCGCCGCGCGCGGGCCGCCGCGGCCCGCCTGCACCCCGAGTTGTCGCTGGTCTCCTACACGCTCCTCGCCCACCTGGAGGAGCGGGGCGGCTGCCGCGCGACGGACCTGGCGGCGCACTACCTGCTGGACAAGTCCACGGTCAGCCGGCAGATCGCGGGCCTGGAGCGGCTCGGCTTCGTCGAGCGCCGGCCCGCGCCCGAGGACCAGCGGGCCCAGGTGCTGCACCTGACCGCCCGCGGCGGCGACACGCTCGCCCAGGTCGCCGCCAACCGCCGCGACGCCTTCCGGGAGCGCCTCGCCGACTGGGACGGCGCCGACCTCGACCGCTTCGCCGGCTACCTGCTGCGCTACAACGCCTCGAACAGGACCCCTGGCCGGCGCACCCCGCAGGCCTGACGCACCCCTCGAAACCAAGGCATTTAGTCACTCGTTGGGCTGTTTTGTCGCCATGAGGGGTGAGCTGCCCTCCCCCGACCCGCTATGCAGGCCTGGAGTAAGCGACCTGCCGGCAGGCTCGGATGGAAGGGTGTGGGGACCGTGCACCCACGCGGAGACGACCGTGACCAGGGCGGCCCTTCCCCCTCCCTGGCCGCGGCCCCCGGCGAGGAGCTGCGCCGGCTGCGGCAGCAGCGGGGCATGTCGCTGGCCGGGCTGTCCCGGCTCGTGCACTACACCAAGGGCTATCTGAGCCGGGTCGAGACCGGCGAGAAGCCGATGACCCCGGAGGTGGCCCGCCGGTGCGAGGACGTCCTCGGGGCCGGCGGCGCGCTGACCCGGCTGGTGCCGGAGCCGGACGGCGGGCGCCGGACCGGGCGCGGCGGGCTGCTGGAGGTGTGCCCGTACCGCGGCCTGGCCGCCTTCGACGCCGCCGACGCCGGCTGGTTCTTCGGCCGGGACCGGGCGACGGCCGCGCTCGTCCGGCAGCTGACCGAGCGCCTGGACGGCTCCGGGCCGACCGCCGTGGTCGCGGCCTCGGGCACGGGCAAGACGTCGCTGCTGCGCGCGGGGCTGGTGCCCGAGCTGCGCCGCGGCGTGCTGCCGGTGCCCGGGTCGAGCCGCTGGCCGGTGGTGACGATGCATCCGGGCGAACAGCCCGTCGGGGAGCTCCTGGCCCGGCTGGCCGACGCGACCGCGGCGGACCCGGACCACTTCCGCCGGGCGCTGGCCGGCGGCGGAGCGGGGGCGCTGGCCCGGGCCGTGCACGCCGCCCTCAACCGCCGGCCCCGGCAGGCGGGCCGCCGGGCGGGCGGGACGGACCCGGACGGTGCGGCGGCGCCGAAGCGGGCGGTGCTGGTCGTCGACCAGTTCGAGGAGGTCTTCACGCTGTGCCCGGACCCCCGGGAGCGCGCGGATTTCGTCCGCGCGGTGCACGCGCTGGCAACGGGCCCGGAGCCCGCCGGCGGCCGGGGCGGCTCCGTGGCGCTGGTGGTCCTGGGCATGCGGGCCGACTTCTACGGCAGGTGCCTGGCCTTCCCCGAGCTGGCGGCCGCGCTGCGGGCGGGGCAGCTGCCCCTGGAGCCGATGCGGGCGCAGGAGCTGCGGGACGCCGTGGTGCGGCCGGCCCGGACGGTGGGCCTGGAGCTGGAGCCGGGCCTGGCCGAGCTGATCCTGCGTGACCTGGGGGCGGGCGGCGACGGTCTCGGGGAGAACGGCGGGAAGGACGGCGGCGCGTACGAGCCCGGTGCGCTGCCGCTGCTGTCCCACGCCCTGCTGGCGACGTGGCAGCGGCGCCGCGGCAGGCTGCTGACCGTCGAGGGCTACCAGCAGGCCGGCGGGATCGCCGGGGCGGTCGCGGCGACGGCGGAGCGGGCGTACGGGCGGCTGTCCCCCGGCTGCCGGGAGGCCGCGCGGGCGGTCCTGCTGCAGCTGGTCCGGGTCGACCAGGACGGGCGGTCGGCGCGCCGGAGGGTGTCGCAGGAGCGGCTGTCGCAGGACCTCGGCGCGCAGGCCGGGGCGGCGCTGGAGGTCGTGGAGGCCTTCACCCGGGCGCGGCTGCTGTCCGTCGACGCCGACCGGGTCACGCTGGCCCACGAGGCGGTGCTGCGGGCGTGGCCGCGGCTGCACGGGTGGATCGAGGCCGACGCCGCGGCGCTGCACGGCCTGCAGCAGCTGGGCGCGGCGGCCGGGCAGTGGGAGGCGGAGGGTCGCGACCCGGCGCTGCTGCCGCGGGGCAGCAGGCTGGCGGCCGCCCGCGAGGTGGCCGGGCATCCCCTCGCGGCCGTGGGCCGGACCGAGCGGGCGTTCCTGGAGGCGGCGACCGCGCTGGCGGCGGCCGAGCAGGAGACCGAGCGCCGCCGGACCCGGCGGTTGCACCGGCTGCTGGTGTCCTTGGCCGTCCTGCTGGTGCTCACGCTGGCCGGCGGGGCGACGGCGGTGCACCAGAGCCTGCGGGCGGAGGCCGAACGGCACGTGGCCCACTCGCAGGAGCTTGCCTTCCGCGCCGTCTCGGGCGGCGCGCCCCGGCCCGAGGTGGCGATGCTGCTCGCGACGGGCGCGTGGCACGACGCCCACACGGCGGCCGCGGCCAGCGCCGTGCTGAGCACGCAGGCGCTGCCGTACGCCGGGCGGCTGACCGGCCACCGCGAGCGCGCCTTCGCCGTGGCCTGGCTACCCGGCGGGAAGCGGCTGCTGTCGGCGGGCGCGGACGCGACCGTACGGGAATGGGACGCCCGTACGCACAGGCAGGTAGCGGTCACGGGGAACGGGGCCGCGGTCCGCGCGCTGGCCGCGGCCCGGGTCCGCGGCACGGTCGCGTGGGGCGACGAGGCGGGCGCCGTGACGCTGCGGGACCGCGCCGGCGGCCGCTCGGCACCGCTTGTCCTGCCCCGGGAGAGCAGGCACCGCGGCCCCGTCCGCGGCGTGGCCCTCTCGGACCGCGGGGAGCTGCTGGCCTCGGCGGGCGAGGACGGCACGGTACGGCTGACGCACCTGGACGGCGGCCGGCCCCGTACGGAAGTGCGGGACCCCGGCCTGGGGCTGCTGTACTCCGTGGCCGTCAGCGGCGACGGCGAGCAGGTCGCGGCCGCCGGCCGGGACGGCCGGGTGTGGCTGCTCCACGTGCCCGGCGGGCGCGCGGAGGTCGTCGGCACGCGGGAGTTCGGCCGCGTCCGGGCCCTGGCCTTCTCGCCGGACGGGCGCCGTCTGGCCACCGGCGAGTGGCAGGACCGCATCGGCCTGTGGGACACCCGCACCGGCCGGCGGGAGGCCTCCCTCGACGGCCCCTCGGACTCCGTGTTCGGCGTGGCGTTCTCGCCGGACGGCAAGCAGCTGGCCGCGGCCAGCCAGGACGACACCGCCGGCATCTGGGACATCGCCGAGCACCGCCGCATCGCCCAGCTCGCCAGCCACATCGGCCCCGTCCACGGCATCGCCTACTCCCCCGACGGCCGCACGCTGGCGACGTCCGGCGAGGACGGCTCGGTGCGCCTGTGGACCCCGCAGGCCGCCGTCACCACCCCGCTCCCGGGCTCGGCCTGGCAGGACGGGGCGCTCAGCCCGGACCGCTCCCTCCTCGCCGTCGCGGGCCGGGACGGCACCGTACGGCTGCTGCGCACCGCCGACCGCGGCCTGCGCACGGTGACGGCGGGACAGGAGCCGGTGCGGGCGGTGGCGTTCAGCCCCGACGGGGCCCTCTTCGCGGCGGGCGACGAGCACGGCACCGCCACCGTATGGCGCACCGCCGACCCCCGGTGGCCGGTCCACCGCTGGCGGGCCCACGACCGGGCGGTCACTTCGGTGGCCTTCCGCCCCGGGGACGCCGGAGTCCTCGCGACCGCCAGTGAGGACCACAGCGCGAAGGTGTGGCGGCTCGCCGGGAGCGGCGCGCTGCCCGAGCAGTCGCTGCAGGGTCACGACGACGCCGTCTACCGCGTGCTGTTCCTCGACCGGGCGACCCTCGTCACCGGCAGCCTCGACAACACCGCCCGGATCTGGCGGCTCTCCGACGGCCGCGAACTGCGCCGGCTGGCCGAGCACGAGGACACCGTCCTCGGCCTGGCCGCGGGCCCGCACGGGATGCTGGCCACGGCGAGCCGCGACCACACCGTCAAGCTCTGGGACCCCGCGGGCCGCGGGAGCCTGCGCACCCTCGCAGGGCACACCGGCCCCGTCACCTCGGTGGCCTTCAACCCGGCCGGCACCCGGCTGGTGAGCACCGGCCGCGACAACACCGTGCGGATCTGGGACCCGGGCACCGGCCGGCCGCTGCTGACGCTCACCGGCCACACCGGCCGCGTCCGGTCCGCGGCCTTCCTCGGCGACGACGGGCCGGTGGTGTCCGTGGCGGAGGACGGCACGGTGCGCTGGTGGGACCTGGACATCCCCGGCGTCCTCGCGCGCACCTGCAGGGCGCTGGGCAGCGCCACGGACCGGCCGCTCTGGGAGCGCCTCCTGCCGGACGTGCCGTACGCCCCCGGATGCCCCTGACGCTCCCTCAGGCGGCGCTCTCCCCCACTTGCGCATCACGGCCGGTGACGGGCGGTTGTCCGCCGCCTCGTCCACCGAGGCAACGGGCAACCCCTGTTCCGCACGGCTGCCCCGCTCCGAGACTCGAACCATGGGAAACGGGACGAACCCACCCCATGCAGCGCATTCCTCCGAGTCCGAGACAGGGAACCGCCATGGACAACCGCCGCGTCCTCGCTCCGGTCACCGCCGCGCTCCTGGTCCTCGCCGGCGCCACGGCCGGTCCGGCCCTCGCCGCCGCACCCCCCGCGGCCCGCCCCCACACCCACGCCCGCACCCTCGCCGCCACGGAACCCGACGCCGAGGACGAGGCCGCCGAACGGCAGCGGATCGTCGGCCGCACCACCGACGCCCTCACCACCCCCAAGCGCTTCCGCCTCAAGCGCGGCGGCCCCGTGCTCCGCAGCGTTCCGGGCCGCCCGGACCAGGACACCAACTACCTGGGCAAGGGCAGGAGCAACGCCAACATGAACGAGTACAACGACTTCGCGCGGAACCCGGACCACAGCCAGTGGTGCGGATTCTTCGCGGCGGCGATGTGGGGCCGGCGCGGCATCCCGGCGGACCCCGGCAGCAGCCGGGCCTGGCGCACCGGCACCGGCGGCCGCTGGCACCCGTACGCGGCGGACCGCCTCCCGCGGCCCGGCGACGTGCTGATGTGGGCCGGCCGGGGCACCGCGGGGCACGTCGGCGTCGTGGCCGCCGTCTCCGGCACGCGGGTCACGACCGTCGAGGGCAACACCGGCTACCACAACGACAGCATCGCCCGGCAGCGGTACGAGTGGACGGGCGCCGGGCCGGTGCTGAGGGACCGGACCAAGACCATCCAGGGCTTCGCCTCCCGTTTCTGATCCTCCGAGAACCCGCAATTGCGCAAAGGACACCGCCATGGACACCCGCCCCTCCGCCCTCACCGGTCTCCGCCGCACCGGCGCGGCGCTCCTCACCGCCCTCACGCTCGCCGGCGGCGCCGTCGCCGCCACGTGCACGACGAGCGTGACCGTCACGGCCACGACGACGGCCACCGGCGGCACGGACGGCGCCGCCGGGGTGTGTCCGCCCGCATCCGTGCCGGTTCGCGCCGTTGCCTCCCGGCCTGTCCATGGGTGATCATGCGGTCCATGCACAGCGACCTCTTCGCCCACCAGAACATGGCCAAGCCGGCCACCGCCCCCGGCATGGCCGTCCACAACGCCAAGTCCATCGTCTACGCGGTCGACGGCGAGTGCTACGCACGCCAGGGCTCGATGGTCGCCTTCCGCGGCGACCTGCAGTTCGAGAAGCTCGGCCAGGGCGTGGGCAACTTCCTCAAGCGCGCCGTGACCGGCGAGGGCCTCGCCCTCATGGCCGTGCGGGGCCGCGGCGAGGTCTGGTTCGCGCACGAGGCCGAAAACTGCTTCATCGTCGAGATAGCCGCCGGCGAGAGCCTCACCGTCAACGGCCGCAACGTGCTGTGCTTCGACCCGACCCTCTCCTACGAGATCCAGACCGTGAAGGGCGCGGGCATGACGGGCGGCGGGCTCTTCAACTCCGTCTTCAGCGGCCACGGGAAGCTCGGCGTGATGTGCGAGGGCAACCCCATCGTCATCCCCGTCTCCGCCCAGGCCCCCGTGTACGTGGACACCGACGCCGTCGTCGGCTGGTCCACCGCGCTGCGCACCTCGCTGCACCGCTCCCAGAGCCTGGGCTCGATGCTGCGCGGCGGCTCGGGCGAGGCCGTCCAGCTCAAGCTGGAGGGCGAGGGCTTCGTGATCGTACGGCCCAGCGAGGCGAAGCCGCAGAAGCCGCAGAACGGCTGAGGCGGATGCTCGGCCGGCTCGCCTCCGCCGCGGTGCCCGCCCTCGGGCGGCTCACCGTCACGTCCGACGCCGGCGCCGCACTGGCGCCCGGCAGCATCATCGCGGCCAACCACACCTCGCTGGCCGACCCCGCGGTTGTGCTCGCCGCGCTCCACCGGCTCGGCGCGGCCCCCGTCGCCCTGGCCGCCGCCGGCCTGTGGCGGATCCCGCCGCTCGGACGGCTGCTCACCCGCGAGGGCTACGTGCCCGTCCACCGCAACGACCCGCGGGCGGTGCAGGCGCTCGACGGCGCGGCGGCCGCCCTCGCGGACGGCCGGCTCGTCCTCATCTACGGGGAGGGCGCCGTGCCCCGCCGCAAGGACGCGGGCGAGGCGGCGCCCCGCCCCTTCCGCGGCGGGCTCGCCCACCTCGCCCTCGCCACCGGCGCCCCCGTCGTGCCCCTCGGCCAGGCGGGGGCCCGGCGCGTCACCTCCGGCAGCCGCCCCAAGCAGCTCGCCGGACTGATCACCGCGCCCGTGCGCCGGCCCGCCCTGCACGTGCACGTCGGCGCACCCGTCCGGCTGACCGGCGACCGGGCGTCGGCCACCGTGCGCGCCCACGCGGCGGTGACCAGCGCCTGGCGCACCGCCGCGGAACGTATAGGAGAGCCGGTCGGCCTGGCGGCCTGAGGGCCGCCCGGGCCGCGCCCGGCCGCGTTTCGCCCTAGCGTCTGGCCTGGGGGTCGTCGCACCCCTGGCCGGTGCCGCCCTTCCCTTCCGGAGCGATCTCCGAGGCCCACCCCTCGGGGGGCTCCTGGTACGGGCTGCAGGTCCCGCACGAAGCACACGTCCACCTGCCGTGTACCCCGAGGACGACGGACCCGCAGCCGCTACAGGTGTTGGTGGTGTAGTAGGGCTCGCCGGGTGCGGCGTGTGAGCGCCATGCCTGCTCTTCCATGTCACCCAGACTGCCATGAACACTGTGAGCACGAGGACTTCCCGTCGGGACCGTTGATGGTCGACGCGCCACATTCGGGACAGTTCATGACCCCCCTTCCTGCCTGCGGCGCCTGCCGAGCAGCAGTCAGAAGCCGGTCACCCGGCCTTAGTTGAGCCTTGGTTGCCTTCACCATCGGCCAACTGAAGCGAAGGCACCAGACACCGCGCCCGAAGTGTGATATGCGCGATGCCGGCCGGCGACGGCCGCCCCTTGCGGCGGCGCGCGGCCCGTGCGGGCCCGGCAGCGCCTTCGGCCGACCGGCCCAGTGACACGCACCGGCACGGCGGGGATGCGCCCCGTCGCCCGCCCCTGCCCCTAGCGTCGGACCGAACGCCACGTACGAGCGCGAGGAGGGCCCTGTGGCCGGTGTTCTCAGCGGAAAGGCCGCCATCGTGACGGGCGGCTCGGCCAATCTCGGGAAGCGTTTCGCCACCGCCCTCGCCCAGGACGGCGCCGACGTGATGGTGCACTACAACAGCGACGCCAAGCAGGACCAGGCCGAGCAGGTCGCCGGGGAACTGCGCGGGCTCGGGGTGCGGGCCGCGATCCGGCAGGGGGACCTGACCCGGGTCGAGGAGGTGACGGGCCTCGTCGACGCCACGCTGGAGGAGTTCGGCATGAGCATCAACGGCGACATCGGCGACCCGGACGACGTCGTCCCCGTCGTCCGCTTCCTGGCCTCCCCCGAGGCTCGGTGGGTGACCGCACAGACCGTCTACGTCAACGGGGGCCTCGTCTCCCCGGCCAGCTGACCCTCCCCCGGGCCCCCGGCGCTGATCCCGGCGCGTCCGCAATCCGGTTGACAAGGATCAACCCGTGTAGTGGATTCACCACCGTGCACTCCCCTCAACTCACCCGACTCGCACGGCTCTCCGGGCACATACGCTCCGCCGCTCCCGCGGACGCCGTCACGGCGGGCTTCCTCGCCGTACTCATCGGCATCACGAGTTCCGTGGCCATCGTCGTCACCGCGGCGCAAGCGGCGGGGGCCACCAGCGCCCAGCTCACCTCCTGGATGTTCGCCCTGGGCATCGGCATGGGCGTCACCTGCGCCGGGCTCTCGCTGCGGTACCGGGCGCCGGTGGTCACGGCGTGGTCCACACCCGGCGCGGCGCTGCTGGCGACCGGTCTGCACGGCGTGTCGATGGCGCAGGCCGTCGGCGCGTTCCTGCTCTCGGCGGTCCTGGTGATCGTCAGCGGCGCGACCGGCTGGTTCGAGCGCGTCATGGACCGGATCCCGGTGCCGCTGGCGTCGGCGCTCCTGGCCGGTGTCCTCGTGCAGTTCGGCACCGGTCTGTTCACGAAGATGCAGCAGGACTTCGCCGTGGTGTTCCCGATGTTCGCGGTGTACCTGGCCTGCAAGAGGTGGCTTCCGCGGTACGCGGTCATCGGCGCGCTGGCCGCCGGCGTGGCGGTGAGCACGGCCCGGGGCGAGTGGCGGCTGCAGGGGCTGCACGTGGCGCTCGCCGAACCCGTCTTCGTGCGCCCCGAGTTCTCCTGGCAGGTGCTGATCGGCGTGGGGCTGCCGCTGTACGTGGTCACCATGGCCTCGCAGAACCTCCCGGGCGTGGCCGTGCTGCGCGGCGCCGGCTACCGCACGCCGGTCTCACCGCTGCTGACCTGGACCGGGATCGTCAACGCGGTGCTGGCCCCCTTCGGCTGCTTCGGGCTGAACCTGGCCGCCATCACCGCCGCGATCTGTACGGGCCCGGACGCCCACCGCGATCCCCGCAGGCGCTACCTGGCCTCCGTCTGGGCCGGTCTGTTCTACGTGACGGTGGGCTTGTTCGGCGGTGTGGTGGGCTGGCTGCTGACCGCCATGCCCACCGCTCTGGTGATGGGCATCGCCGGGCTCGGTCTCCTGGGCACGATCGGCTCCTCCCTGACGGCCGCTCTGGCGGACGAGCGCATGCGGGAGCCCGCGGTCGTCACCTTCCTCGCCACCGCCTCGGGGATCACCCTGGCCGGCATCGGCTCGACGTTCTGGGGGCTGCTGGCCGGGGTGCTGGCCGTGTTCGTCCTGGGCGGACGGCGCCGCGGGAGGACCGCGGCGCCGGAGGAAGAGCGAGGAGGGGCGAAGGAGCCCCTGCCGGAGGGCGCGCCCCGCTGACGTCAGGCGGTGGGCGCCCCGGGCACCCGGCGTTCGCCGCCGTTGCGCTCCTGCCAGGCCCGGTAGACGTCGGTGGCGGCGTCGCGGGGCTCGTGGCACATCGGCAGGCGGCGCTCACTCCAGTCCTTGGCGAACTCCGCGTAGAAGGTGTTCAGCTCGAAGTACTTGCGGTCGTCCACGTAGTGGGGCTCATAGTCGTCGCGCCCGGTGAGGAAGACGACCTCGTCGGGGCTGCAGTAGTACAGCGAGCCCAGGCACATCGGGCAGGGGTGGGCGAGCACGTAGATGGTGGTGCCGGTGAGGTGCTCGGTGCCCAGCCGGGTGCAGGCCTCGCGGATGGCGAGGATCTCGGCGTGCGCGGTCGGGTCGGAGGTCTGGGCGACGAGGTTGGGGCTCTCCGCGAGGATCTCGCCGTCCTTGACGATGACGGTCGCGAAGGGGCGGCCGCCCTCCTCGACGTTCTTGCGGGCGATGTCGATGGTGCGCTGAATGAAGTCCATGGGTGCGTGCTCCTGGAGTGGTGCGGTCCCCCGCACCCGGCGCAGTGCCGGGTGCGGGGGCCGCGGGGGAGATCCGTTCGCCGGAGGGGCCGGGTCAGAAGGGCTTCGTCGGCAGGTACTTGCCGTCGAGCGTGATCACGGCGCGCTCGCCGCCCTCGGGGTCGGCGACCTTCTTCACGTCCAGCTTGAAGTTGATCGCGCTGATGATGCCGTCGCCGAACTGCTCGTGGACGAGGGCCTTGAGGGTCGTGCCGTAGACCTGGAGCATCTCGTAGAAGCGGTAGATGGTCGGGTCGGTCGGGATGCCGCCGGGGATGGAACCGCGGGTGGGAATGGTCTGCAGCACCAGCGCGTCGTCGGCGTCGAGGCCCAGGAGCCCGGCGACGGCCTCGGCCGAGGCCTCGGGGAGCGGGTGCTGGCCGAGGACGGCGGCGGTGACGAAGGCGACCGAGAGGCCCGCGGCGTCGGCGATCTGCTGCCAGGACAGGTCCTTGCGGACCTTGGCCTCGACGGCCTTGGCGGCCAGGGCCTGACGGGCGGCGGAGTCGAACTGGGCGTGGATCATGGGAGGGGTTCCTTCCGTGGGTGGGAATCCGTGAGCGGGAATCCGCGGGTGAGAAGTCGCGCATGACGCGTCATGCGTGGCGGAGAGGGGTGGACGGGCGGTCAGGCCGCCGCGGTGAAGGGGCCCGCGATGTCGAGTTCCTCGACGGCGCCGCTGCCGATGTCGTAGCACCAGCCGTGCAGCGTGACGGTGCCCTGTGCGAGGGCACGGGCCACCGACGGGTGGGTGACCAGATTCGCCAGCTGGGCGCGGACGTTGCTCCGCACGAGAGCGTCCACCCCGGCGGCCGTGGTGCGGGCCCGTGCGGCGTCCGCGTGGCGCAGCCAGTCGGCGGTCGTCGGCAGGGTGCCCATGTCGTGGCCTTCGGCCAGGGCGGTCATCGCGCCGCAGGCGGAGTGTCCGCAGACGACGATGTCGGTGACGCCCAGAGCGGCGACCGCGTACTCGATGCTGGCCGCGATGCCGTCCGTACGGGGCGCGTAAGCGGGGACGAGGTTGCCGGCCGTGCGGATGACGAACAGCTCGCCGGGCTCGCTCTGGGTGATCAGCTCCGGCACCACGCGGGCGTCGGAGCAGCTGATGAACAGCGTCGTCGGCCGGTGCGTCGCGGCGAGGCCGGCGAAGAGCTCCGCCTTGGCGGGGTAGACGTCCCGCTGGAAACGCGCGACGCCCTGGGCGAGGTCTTGCATGGTCACTCCTTCGGTGGTTGCCGGCCCGTTGGGCTGACGTGTTCCACCATGCATGACCAGGCTCTATAGAGTCCAAGAGTTGAAACCCATGAAAGCTATAGACCTCATCTATAGGTGCGCGCGGCGGCGCGCTTCTACGGCAGCTGCTGCTCCGTCCAGACCGTCTTGCCCTCGCGCCCGTAGCGCGTGCCCCAGCGCTCGGTGAGCTGGGCGACGAGGAAGAGCCCGCGGCCGCCCTCGTCGGTCGTCCGGGCCCGGCGCAGGTGGGGCGCGGTGCTGCTGGTGTCGGAGACCTCGCAGATGAGGCGGGGGCCGCGGATGAGCCGCAGGGTGACGGGCCCGCCGGCGTAGCGGTAGGCGTTGGTGACGAGTTCGCTGACGATGAGCTCGGTGGTGAAGGCCAGTTCGCCGAGCCCCCAGGCGCTGAGCGTCTCGGCCATCAGCGTGCGGGCCTGCCCGGCGGCCCGCGGGTCCGCGGGCAGCGTCCAGGTGGCCACGCAGTGCTCGGGGAGCACACGGGTGCGGGCGAGGAGGAGGGCGACGTCGTCGCCCGGCTCGGCGGGCAGGAGGGCGTCCACGACGGCCTTGGCCGTCTCGTCCAGCCGGCAGCCGGGGCGGGCGAGTTCCTGCGAGAGGCGGTCGAGCGCTGCGTCGACGTCGAGGGCGGGGATCTGGATGAGGCCGTTGGTGAAGAGGGCCAGGAGGCTGCCTTCGGGCAGTTCGAGCTCGGTCGCCTCGAAGGGCAGTCCGCCGAGGCCGAGCGGCGGCCCGGCGGGGAGGTCGGGGAAGCTCACCTTCCCGTCGGGGGTGACGACGGCGGGGGGCGGGTGGCCGGCGCGCGCGAGGGAGCAGCAGCGGGAGACCGGGTCGTAGACCGCGTAGAGGCAGCTCGCGCCGGTGACCTGGTCGAGGGGGAAGTCGCGGCTGTTGTGCTCTTGTTCGGCGGCGAGGCCGTGCACGAGGTCGTCGAGGTGGGAGAGGACCTCGTCGGGGTCGAGGTCGAGTTCGGCCAGGGTGTGGACGGCGGTGCGCAGGCGGCCCATGGTGGCCGCGGCGTCGATGCCGTGCCCGATCACGTCGCCGACGACGAGGGCGACGCGCGCCCCGGACAGCGGGATGACGTCGAACCAGTCCCCGCCGACGCCTTCCGCCGCGCCCGCGGGGATGTACTGGTGGGCGACCTCGGCGGCAGGCAGCTCGGGCAGTTCGCCGGGGAGCAGGCGGACCTGCAGGGTGAGGGCCGCCTGGTGCTGGCGGGTGTAGCGGCGGGCGTTGTCGATGCAGACGGCGGCGCGGGCGGCGAACTCTCCCGCGAGGGTGAGGTCGTCCTCCTCGAACGGCTCGGGGGTGCGGGAGCGCCAGAGGCTGACGAGGCCGAGGACGAGACCGCGGGCGGCCAGCGGCAGCATCATGACGGAGTGGGTGCCCAGGGCGCGGGCGGCGTCGGCGCGTTCCTGCGCGACGGCGGCGTGGTCCTCGATGGTGCGGACCTCGGGCACGAGGACGGGGGTCTGCTCGGCGAGGCACCGGCCCTGGGGGGTCTCCGGGGCGAAGCGGATGAGGCTGCCCAGCGGGTTGAGGGCCTCCTCGGCGCCCGGGGTGTCGGTCCTGATGGCCGTCCTGCGCACGGGCCCGAAGCCGTCCTGCGAGGGCTCCTCGCCGCGGCTGACGGGGTCGAGGAGGTCGACGGTGACGCAGTCGGCGAGTTCGGGGACGAGGACGTCGGCCAGCTCGTGGGCGGTGGTGGCAACGTCCAGCGTGGTGCCGATGCGGGCGCCCGCCTCGTTGAGCAGGTCCAGCCGGAGCCTGGCCCGCTCCCGTTCGGTGACGTCTTCGACCAACTGGGTGACGCCGAGGATCTCCCCGGCGGAATCCTCCATACGGAACGCGGAGACGGAGACGTAGCGGATGCGGGAGGGGTCGCTGCGCAGCCGGCACGGCTGGTCGGTGAAGATCATCGGGTGTCCGGTGTCCAGGACGTGCTGCAGGCCGCGCTCCACGGTCTCCGTGTCGGCCGCCACGACGAAGTCGCCCGTCCTGCGGCCGCGCGCCTGCTCAGGGGTGATGCCGCCGATCCGGGCGACGGCCCGGTTGACCCGCAGGATGCTGAGGTCGGGGGCGTGGACGGCCAGGCCGATGGGCGCGCGCCGGAACAGCCCGTCGAGGACCGAGCGGTCCGTCTCCCACTGGATCACGTCCCGCGCGGGCGCGCCGACCAGGAACCACTCGCAGTCGGGGCTGCCGCGGGTGACGCAGCGGGCCCGGACGCCCATGGGGATGCGCCGGCCGTCGCGGTGGCGTACGGGCACGACGCCGAACCAGCCGGGCGCCTGCAGGCACGCGGCGGCCGCGGCCACGACCCGCTCCCGGTCGGCGGGGTCCACCAGCACGTCGAGCGCGAGCCGGCCGATCACGTCCGCGTCGCGGTGGCCGAGGAGGGCCTCCGCGCGGTCGCCCCAGCCCACGACGGTGCCCCGGTGGTCCAGCACGGCCGAGGCCGAGTTGCCGACCGAGAAGGGGTCCTCGGGGCTCTCGTGGACGCGCCTCATGGGTTCGTCCGTCAACGGGGCCTCCTTCCGCCGGACGCGCCGCGGCTGCCGTCTCCTCCTTCCACAGTGATGCGTGCGGGGCGTCGGCGCTTGCCGGCCGCCGGGCCGGGGGCGGCGCGCACGGGGGCGGGCGCTCGCCCGGACGGAGCAAGGAGGGCCGGGCCGCCCGGTGGCGAGCGGTGCCTACCGGGCCCCGGGGCGGCGGTCCGCGGGCAGCGCGCAGGCGGCCGTTCCGCCAGGGAGCCGGTGCCGGTTGTCCGCGATCAGGCGGTACAGGCCGTGGCCGGCCCAGCGGGCCGGCGGCAGGGTGAGCACCGCGCCCGGGACGGCCCACGCGCCGGGCGCGCTGAGGAGGAGCTTGGCGACGGCCTGGGCGCCCCCGTGGACGGTGCCGCCGGGGGCGATCCACAGCAGTTCGTGCTCGGCCCGTTCCCGGGTGACGCCCAGCTCGTCCAGGTCGGCGAACTGCCAGGCCACGACGGTGCAGCGGGGCCGGACGTACTTCTCGGCGAACCGCACCGAGGTGGTGCAGAAGGCGCAGTCGCCGTCGTAGACGAGCACAGGTCGGGTTCCCATGGGGCCATCATGCCCGCGCCGGAGCGCGCGGTCGGACGCCGGGGGCAGCCGTCGAGCGCGATGCCGGAGGCGGTCAGCTGTCGAGCGCGATGCCGTTCTTCGCCTCCTCCATCGACTCCTCCGAGTGGTCGCCGGCCGCGTGGGCGTGCGCGAGGGCCTGGTTGAGGGCGACGAAGGGGCGCATGCGGGTCTCGTAGCGGGCGAACGCGGCGGCGTGCCCGCCGTCCCGCCTGCCGAGCTCGGCGGCCAGCACGTAGGCGCCGACGAGCGCCAGGCTCGTGCCCTGCCCGGAGAGCGGCGAGGGGCAGTAGCCCGCGTCCCCGACGAGCGCCGTCCTGCCGCTGGTCCAGCGGTCCATGCGGATCTGGGCCATCTGGTCGAAGTAGAAGTCGGGTGCCTCGCGCATGGCCTGGAGCAGCCGCGGCGTCTCCCAGCCCACGTGCGCCAGCCGCTCGGCCATGAGGGCCTTCTGCCGCTCGGTGTCGCGGTGGTCGTAGGCGATCTGGTCCGACGCGAAGCCGAGGGTGGCCCTGATCTCGGTGTTGTCGCGCGCGGGGTAGACGCAGCAGCTCGCGGTGCGGGCGCCGGCCGACTCGTCGTTGAGCCATATCTCCCAGTTGTCGAGGCCGAGGAAGTTGGGGGCGCTGAAGACCGTCAGGTAGGCGCCGAGGTGCTGGACGTACTCCCGCTCCGGTCCGAAGGACAGCGCCCGCACCTTCGAGTGCAGGCCGTCGGCCCCCACGACGAGGTCGAACGTGCGCTCCGGGCTCCGCTCGAAGCTCACCCGCACGCCGTCCGCGCGGTCGTCGAGCGCGGCGATGGAGTCGGCGTAGACGAACTCCGTTCCTGCGTCGAGCGCCTGACGGTGCAGCAGCCCCGTGAGGTCTTCGCGCAGCAGCTCGATGTCCGCGCTGTCGAGCCGGCCGCCGCTCAGGGTCATCTCGGTGGAGCGTCCCGTCTCGTTGCCCTGGCCGTCGAGCATGGTCATGCCGCGCAGGCGGGTGCGGAGGGCGCGGGCCTCCTCCAGGATTCCGGACCGGTCGAGGACGTCGAGGGCGGCGCCGCGCACGTCGATCGCCTGGCCGCCCGGGCGGACGGCGGGGGCCCGCTCGACCACGGTCGCGGCGAAGCCGTTGCGGCGGAGCCAGTAGGCGAGCGAGAGGCCGGCGACGCTGGCACCGGAGACGAGGACGGTCTGCATGGGAATCACCTTCGCTGGAGCAGTGGCTGTTCTGTACGCGACTCTTCTGTACGGTGTACGCAACTGAATGTACGCCGTACGCGCACGCCCGCCAAGTGCCTGTTCGAGCCCTCTGGGCTAGTACAGAAAGGGCCTCCACCAGCGATTCCCCGGCGCTTCCCCTGCTAGTCTGTGTACTAGTACAGATGAAGGAGGCCGTCCCGTGGCCGGAAAAGTGGCCGGAAATCCGGTCCCGCCGTACCTGCGCATCGCCACCGAGCTGCGCCGCCGCATCACCGGCGGCGAGCTCGCGCCGGGCGACCGCGTCCCGTCCACCCGGCAGATCGCCCAGGAGTGGAACGTCGCGCTCGCCACGGCGACCAAGGTGCTGACGACCCTGCGCCAGGAGGGGCTCGTACGGGCCCGGCCGCGGGTGGGGACCGTCGTCGCGGGCCCGGACCGGCAGCCGGGAGCAGCGCCGGAGCCGGCCGCGACGGCCGCCGCCGCGCCCGCGGTCACCGCGGCCGGGACGACCGACCACGAACTGACCCGCGACCGCATCGTCCGCGCCGCCGTCGGCGTCGCCGACGCCGAAGGGCTGTCCGCCCTGTCCATGCGCGGGATCGCCGGGCGGCTCGGCGTCGCGGCCATGTCCCCGTACCGGTACGTGAACAGCAAGGACGACCTGGTGTGCCTCATGGCCGACGCCGCGTTCGCGGAGCTGTCCTATCCCGCGGACGCCCCCGGGGACTGGCGCCGGTGCCTCGAGCTGGGGGCCCGCGCGCTGTGGGCGGTCCACCGCGCGCATCCCTGGCTCGCGCACATCGGCCCCCTCACCCGCCCGCCGGCCCTGCCGCACCTGATCGCGTACTCCGAGTGGATGCTCACCGCCCTCGACGGCCTCGGCCTCTCCCCGGCGACGATGCTCGACGTGAACGTGCTGCTCTACAGCTACGTCCAGGGCACCGCGGTGCACCTGGAGCGGGAGAAGCAGGCCGCGGGGGACACCGGGCTCTCCGGCGAGCAGTGGATGGACTCCCAGGCCGCGGCGTTCGATGCCCTCACCACCTCCGGCCGCTACCCCGTCTTCGCCAGGGTGACCGGGGCCTTCGACGGCGAGAACGGCTACGACCTGCGCCTCGACGAGGTCTTCGAGCTCGGCCTCACGTCCATGCTGGACGGCCTGGCCCTGCGGATCGGGGGTGCAGGAGCGAGCCGGTGACGCCTCCGCGCAGGCGCACCCCGTACCCGTAGTACTGCAGAGCTACGCCGCAGTGCACTCCCCGGTACGACGCCGGCCACGGCGTCCTCTTCATAGCTTCCGTGCCGGAAGCACCGCCCACCTCCGGCACGGAAGGCCCGACCCCATGGCGTCCTGCACGCTCGCCCCCGCGCGCCGCGGCGGCGGCATCGCGCACCGCATCCTGCTCGGCACCCCGCCCGGCCGGGACCGGGCCGTCGACGCCCTCCGGGCCTTCGCCGTGCTCGGCGTAGTGCTCGGCCACTGGCTGGTGACGGCCCTGGTCGCGGAAGGGGGTGCGGTGTACAGCACGAGCCCGCTCGCGTACGTGCCCGGGCTCGCCCCGCTGTCCTGGGTGTTCCAGACCCTGGCCGTCTTCTTCCTGGTGGGCGGGCTCGTGGGCGTCAAGGGCCACGCGTCCGCACGGGCCCGGGGCGTCACCTACGGGCAGTGGCTCGGAGCCCGGCTGAAGCGGCTGTTCCGGCCGGTCGCCGCGCTGCCGGCCGTCTGGGCCGCCGTGACCGGCACGCTGCTCGCGTCCGGCGTCGCGCCGGAGACCGTGCGGACACTGGTCAGCCTGGTGTGCTCGCCGCTGTGGTTCCTGCTGGTGTTCGCGGCGCTGACCGCCGCGACTCCCCTGGTCGCGAAGGTACGGCCCTGGTGGCCGCTCGCCGTGGTCGCGCTGGTCGACCTCGTCCGGTTCGGCGCGGGCGGGCCGGCCTGGCTCGGCTGGGTGAACGTGGCGGCGGGCTGGCTGGTCCCGTACTGCCTGGGCGCGGCGTGGGCGCAGGGCGAACTGCAGAGCCGCAGGACCGGCTGGGTGCTGCTGGGCGGCGGTGCGCTCGCCGCCGCGCTGCTCGTCGCCTTCGCGGGGTATCCGGCCTCCATGGTCGGCGTGCCCGACGCGGCGGTCTCCAACCTCAGCCCGCCGACGCTCGCGGCCGCCGCGTTCGGCCTCGCCCAGTGCGGCGCGGCGCTCCTGCTGCTCGGCCCGCTGCGGCGGGTGCTGCAACGCCCGGCGGCCTGGGCGGCGGTGGCCGTGGTGAACCTCTCCGCCATGACGATCTTCCTCTGGCACCAGACCTCGATGATGGCCGTCACCATGGCCGGCCTGCTCGCGGGCGCGCCCTTGCCCGGCCTGCACACCGTGCCCGGCGGCCCGCTCTGGCTCCTCGCGCGCCTCGCGTGGCTGCCGGTCTTCGGCGCGGCGCTACTCGTGTGCTGGGCGCTGTTCCGCCGCTTCGAGCACGGGCGCCCCCGGCGCCGGGGGCGCTCGCGGGTCGTGCGAGAGCACCTGCACGTCCCGGCCGCGGCGGTGCGGCGCCCCTAGGGTCCTGGGCCTGCTCGACGCCGACGAGTCCGCCACGGCAAGCCGTGGCCCTGGAGCATGGCCGGAATCAGCCTGCGCGCCCTCGTCCTGCTCCTCCTCTCGCTGAGGATCCGCCCCGGAGCGCGGCCGTGGCTCCGGGCATCACCGTGCTGCCGGGCATGGCCGACGCGGCCCCGGCGGAGCCGCGGCGGGTCATGGGCGTGCTGCGCTCGGAGGACGCCCGCGCCGACGGGGTGCGGCACGCCCCGCGGCCCAGGAGCCGGGCCTGCGCGACCGGACGCAGGCCGCGGTCTTCGCGTACGAGAGGGGACCGGTCCGGCCGGCGAGCTGCCGGGGCCGCGCGTCAGCCGCGGGGACACTGCTTCCAGGCGAAGTGGTAGAGCGTGTTGATGCTGCCGTCCGTCGAGTCCATCGCCAGGAGGCTGGTGGTCCGCGTGGGGTCCGAGGTGCCGGCGTCCACGCGCAGCTCCGTGTTGATGTTGAGGTAGCGGACCGCCCCGCAGGGGGCGTAGACCACCGCGTCGAGGTCGGTGGTGTCGGACGCCTGCCAGTTGTCGTGCAGCGGGCCGGTGAAGTGGTGGTTCACGTACGTGGTCTGCTGCATGCCCTGGAAGTAGTAGTTGGCCCGCTCCAGGCCGGCGGCGCCCTTCTCCAGGTGGGCGAAGCCCCGGTAGTCGGCCCTGGCGACGGCGTACGTGAAGCCCTGCGGGACGTGGACGTTCAGGCTGAGCTGGCAGTTCTTCCGGAAGTCGATGGGCTTGGCGCCGACGCCCACCTGCGCCGTATAACTGCTGTATGTCACGGTGAAGGCCTGGTTGTCCGGAGAGACGGACACGTTGGCCGTCCCGGCGGGACAGCCCGAGCCGTTGACCGACACGACGTCGATCACGATCCGGTCGGGCGGAGGCTCACCATAGGGAGCGGCCGACGACGGTGCCACCGGAGCGGCGAACATGGCCACGGCGGCACAGCCGATCGCCACCGGTCCCAGCATGGGGGTACCTCCTGCTGCTTCGGGTTCCACGGTCGGACGCATGCGGCCGGAGGCCGCCGGTCAGCGGTCAGGGGCATTCCTTCCACGCGAAGTGGTAGATCGTGCTGACGCTGCCGTCCGTCGAGTCCATGGCCATGAAGCTGGTGGTCGCCGCCGGGTCCGAGGTGCCGGCGCCCACGCGGAGCTCGGTGTTGACGTTGAGGATCCGCGACACGCCGCAGGGGGCGTAGACGATGTCGGCGCCTCCCGTCTCGTCCGTCGTCTGCCAGTCGTCGCTGTACGGGCCCGTGAAGCGGTGGCTCACCGAGGTCGTATGTGACATGCCCTGGAAGTAGTAGCTGGCCCGCTCCATGCCCGACGCCCCGCTCTCCAGATGCGCGAAGCCGCGGTAGTCCGCCTTGGCGACGGCGTACGTGAAGCCCTGCGGGACGTGGACGTTCAGGCCGAGCTGGCAGTTCTTCCGGAAGTCGGTCGGCCTGGCGCCGACGCCGACCTGGGCGAGGTACTTGCTGTAGGTCACCGTGAAGGCGGTGTTGTCCGGGGCGACGGCCACGGCGGCCGTCCCCGCGGGGCAGCCCGAGCCGTTGACCGCGACGACGTCGATCACGACCCTGTCCGGCGGAGGCACCCCCTCCGACGATGCGGACGAGGGTGCGAAGGACGCGGCGGCCATCAGGGCCACGGCCGCGCCGGCGGTCAACACCGGTCTGAACATGGGATTCCCCTTTCCTTCCCTGCGTGGGGGACGCTGTGCACGCGGCCCATGCCACCACCGGGGGAGGGGCACGTACAGGTCAGGTTGAGCCGTCCCGGCGGACCGGCCGGTCACCTCAGGAGCCCCGGCGGCCCTCCGCGCACCACCGGGCGCGCTCCTCCACGCGGTCCGGACCTACGCCCGCACGCGGGCCGCGCCTATATGCGGTCGAAGACGTGCATGCGGACGGTCTCCGCGAAGCCGCGGCGCGCGTACCAGAGGCGCGGCCGGTCCGCGGCTTCGGCGGTCAGGAAGCGCGTGCGGCAGCCCGCGTCGGCGGCCAGGCGCAGGGCGGTGGAGAGGCACCGCGCCGGTGTGGCCGCGGCCGCGCGGGGCGCGAGCGGATTACGCGGTGGCGGCGCAGGCCGGGTGGCCCCATCCGCGCTCGCCCTTGGAGATCTTCTCGCCGGCCGCGTACGACTGGCCGCACGGGCAGCGGCCCGCGAACTTCGCCTTGATCGTCGCCGTCCCGGAGGAGCGCGGCTTGCGGCTCTTCGGCGGGCCGGCGCGCCGGGCCGCCGAGGGCTCGCGCGGGGCCGGCACGGGCAGGCCCTCGGCGCCGTGCGCGGTGCCGGCCGCCTGCTGCTGGGCCGCCGCGTCACTCGCCGCCTGGTCGGCGATCGCGTTCAGGGGGTCGCCGTTCTCCTGGTGGGCCGGCACGTACCGGAACTCGACGGCACGGCCCGCGAGGAGGGCGTCGATGCGGATGACGAGCTCGCGGTTGGCCACCGGCGAGCCGGACGAGGTCTTCCACCCGTTGCGCTTCCAGCCCGGCAGCCACTTGGTCACGGCGTTCATCGCGTACTGCGAGTCCATCCGCACCTGCATCGGCACGGCCGGGTCCGTGGCCTCCAGGAGCCGCTCCAGGGCGGTCAGCTCCGCGATGTTGTTGGTCGCCCTGCCCAGCGGGCCGGCCTCCCAGCGCTCGGGGGCGCCCGTCGCGTCGGCCACGACCCAGGCCCAGGCCGCGGGCCCCGGGTTGCCCTTCGATGCCCCATCACAGGCGGCGATGATCTGTTCAGACATCCCTCGATGATGCCAGGGATCCGGAGACGGCCGTTCTGCGGTGTACGGGCACCGAATACCGGACATTCGTCCAGTGAGCCCCGCGGACCGCGGCCCCGGGGCGCCCGGTCGGACCGTCGCAGGTCACGGCGAGTGCCGTTCAGATGAAAGACATCGCCGGTTCACCAGGCGGACAACGGGAGTTGTCCATATTGAGAATGGTAATGACCGAAAATGCCCGTCATTTTTGACTGAGGGCCATGTCATGCCCAAATGTCTGCCAAATGTTGTCAATGAAGACTCATGGCGGCGGCATCTTACGGAATAGGGACTTCCGTCTCCTTCTGGCCGGTGCCGCCGTGAGCCAGGTCGGCGCCCAGGTGACCGTGGTGGCGCTGCCGCTGGTCGCCGTGGTCGCGCTCGACGCCTCCGCCCTGGAGGCCGGGCTGCTGACCGCCGCCGAGACCGCGGCGTTCCTGCTGGTCGGCCTGCCGGCCGGGGCGTGGCTGGACCGGATGCGCCGGCTGCCGGTCCTCGTCCGCGCCGACGTCGTCCGGGCGGTGGCGATGGCGACCCTGCCGCTCGCCGCCTGGGCCGGAGCGCTCACCATGGGGCAGCTCTACGTGGTCGCCCTGGTCACCGGCGTGGCCACCGTCTTCTTCGACATCGCGCACCAGAGCTACCTGCCGTCCCTGCTCCCCCGTGAACATCTGGTCGCGGGCAACGGCGCCCTGGAGACGGCCCGTTCGTCCGCCCAGGTCGCGGGCCCCGGGCTGGGCGGCGCCCTGGTGCAGCTCCTCGGCTCGCCCTTCGCCCTGCTCGCCGACGCGCTCGGCTACCTGCTGTCGGCCGTCTTCCTGCGCGGCATACGGGCCCGCGAGCCGCAGCCCGCCCCCGCGCCGGGCGTGCCCCTGCGCGCCCAGGTCGCGGAAGGGCTCGCCTTCGTCTTCCGGCACCCCGTCCTGCGCATGATCGCCTGCGCCACGGCGCTCGCGAACTTCTTCACCGCGATGCTCATGGCGGTCCAGACGGTGTTCCTGGTGCGCGTCCTGGAACTGCCGCCCGGCGTCATGGGCTTGATGATGTCCGCCTCGGCGATCGGAGGCCTGGCCGGCGCCCTGTGCGCGGGAGTGCTCGCGCGCGCGGTCGGCCAGGCGAGAGTGATCTGGCTGTCGACCGTGGTCACCGGTCCGTTCGCCCTGCTGTGGCCGCTGGCCGGCCGGGGCGTGTCCGCCGCCTGGTTCGCCCTCGCGTCCGCCGCCGTCTTCTTCGGCGCCGTCGTCTACAACGTCGCCCAGGTCAGCTTCCGGCAGCTGCTCTGCCCGGACGAGCTGCTGGGCCGCATGAACGCCACGCTGCGCTTCATGGTGTGGGGCACGATGCCGCTCGGCGCGCTCGCCGGCGGCGCGGTCGCGGAGGCGGCCGGGGCCCGTACGGCGGTGTGGGTGTGCGCCGTGGGGATCCTGCTGGTGCCGGTGCCGCTCCTGGCGTCGCCGCTGCGGGGCCTGCGCGAACTGCCTGCGGCGCCGGCGGTCACGGGCTGACACGGCAGGGCCTGCGGCCCGCCTGCCGACGACCGGAGCGGCCGGCCGGGCCGCGGCCCTCCGAACCGCACCGGCCCCGGCCGACGGAGCCACCCGGCCGCGGCCCCGGACGACCCGGCTCTGCAGCCCGACGATACGCAGCGCACGCCCCGCCGGCCCGGACCACCGGGTCACGGCCCCGCCCCGAGGAACCGCCCCGACCGGCTGGGCCGCCGGTCAGGACCCGTACCGGCACCCGGCCTCCGACACCGCCCGGACCGTACGAGCGACCCCGACCGTCCGCGCCGCCCGACCACGAACCCGTCCCGACCTCACGAACCGTCCCGACCGACCGCGCCACCCCGGTCACCGGCCCCCGGTCACCGGCCAACCGCAGCACCCGATCCGAGTCGAGCCGACTCCCGGCACCGCCCCGACCGTACGAGCCGTCCCGGGCGACCGGGCCGCCACGGTCGTCGGTCGGCCCGACACCGATACGTCCCGACCGGTCCGCCACAACCGCAACCCGCAGCACCACCCCGCCCGGCAACCCGCCGGCTCCCCTCTCGTCCCACGAGCCGTCGCGCCCCTCGGCGCACGGGAGGTCATCGTGCAACCCAGCAGCATCACCTCGTCCTACCTCGCCCACTACCAGCGCCTCACCGACGGCGCCGGCGCCCCCGAAGGCGCCCTGCCCGTCACGGGTGCGCAGCGCAGGTTCCTGCTCGCCCGGCGGCTCGACCCCGCGGGACGGGCCACACTCGTCCCGCTGTTCTTCGCGTTCCCCGCGGGGGCGGTCGACCCGGAGCGGCTGCGGACGGCCGCGGGCCGTCTGGCCGCCCTGCACCCGGCGTTGCGGGCGCGGCAGCTGGTGCGGCGCGGGGTGCCGCTGCAGGTGCCGGGCGCGCCCGCCGGGCACGTCGAGCGCGTCCGGCCGCGTCCCGGGGAGTCCGCCCGCGCCGCCCTGCTGCGAGCCCTGGGCGAGTGGTCCGCCGACGGGCCGCCGCTGCGGTTCTTCCTCGCCACCGACGGCGACCGGGACGTCCTCGCGCTGGTACTGGACCACGCCGCCTGCGACGAGCAGTCGCTGGGCCTGATCACCGCCGGCCTCACCGACGCCTACCGCGACGGGCTCGGCCCCCGGGACGTGCCTGCGGACACGGCGGCCGACGGCCTCGCCGCGTACCGCGACGCCGTGCACCTGCAGCTCGCCGCCGAGGAGAGGGCGTCGCACCCGGACGCCCTCGCGTACTGGGCGCGGCGCCTGGCCGGCATACGCAGCAGCAGCCCCACCCCCATTGACTCCCCGTCAGTCCTCGGTACGGGCACGGCCCTGAGGCGGCTGTCCCTCGGCGCGGACGGCGGGCGGGCCACGGCCTTCCCCGTCCTCCTCGGCGCCTGCGCGACGGCTGCCCGTGCGCTCCACGGCCCGGGTTCCGTGCCGGTGCTGGGCTACCCGTGGGGCGGCCGGCCCCCGGCCGCGGCCCCGGTCCTCGGCTGCTTCCTCAACACGGTCACCCACCCGGCGGACGAGGGCGACCTGGCGGGGCGGGCCGCCGCGTGGTGGGACGACCTCGACCGCGCCGACA
Source organism: Streptomyces roseoverticillatus (assembly GCF_000719265.1). Classification (GTDB taxonomy): domain Bacteria; phylum Actinomycetota; class Actinomycetes; order Streptomycetales; family Streptomycetaceae; genus Streptomyces; species Streptomyces roseoverticillatus. Next base: position 150,996 of record NZ_JOFL01000001.1, read on the forward strand.
CCCCGTTCGACGAGGTCGTCCACGCGGCCCGGCGGGCCGGAGCGCCCTGGTCCGGGCGGCTCGACGGCCTCCTCACCTTCGAGGACCTCGGCCGCCGGCCGCCGCTGCGGCTCGGCGACGCCACGGGCCGCGAGATCCACTTCGACGGCCGGCCCGTCCAGGCACCGTTCGCCGTCTCCGTCTCGTACGGCTCCGACCTGCTCGTCCGCATGGCCTGGGACCGGTCGGCCGTGCCGGACCACCGCGCGGAGGCGGCCTTCGCCTCCCTGACCGAGGCGCTGGGCACGCGGACCGCGCACCCCGTGCCCACGCCCTGACCCCCTCGCACACCGGCCCCGTGCCGCGCCGCCCGACCGGCGCGCGGCGCCCGGGGCGCCCCCCACCGGCCGCACCGGCCCACCCGGCCGCCGGCCCGTGAAATCCCGAACCAGAACCGGAAGGGTTGACCATGTTCGGACTCTCCACATCCCAGGAGATCGTCTGGCTGCACGAGCAGATGCTGCCCGGCAGTCGCGCCTACAACTTCACCGCCACCGTGGACCTGCGGGGCACGCTCGACGGGGACGCGCTCCGCGAGGGACTGGCGGCCGCGCTCGGCCGTCACCCCGGTCTGCGTCTCGAACTCGTCGACTCCCCCGGCGGTCTGCCCGGCCAGCGCGTGCGGGAGCAGTGCGCGCCCCGGCTGCGGACGGCCGACCTCGGCGGCGAGGCGGACCCGGAGGCGGCGTTCGCCGCCCTGCTGCGCACCGAGGCCGAGACGCCCCTCGACGTGTACGAGGCGCCGCTGCTGCGCTGGTCCCTCGTCCGGCTCGGCCCGGACCACCACCGGCTCGTCCACGTCGAGCACCACCTCGTCCACGACGGGCACTCGTTCGCGATCCTGCTGAACGACGTGTTCACCGTCTACCGGGCGCGCGTGCTCGGCGAGCAGGCGGTCCTGCCGCCGGCCCGCTCGTACACCGATCACCTTGAAGCCGCCGGCAGTCCCGAGCGGGCGGACCGGCGCGCGGCGGGCCTGGCGTACTGGCGGCGCGAGCTGGGCGACGCGTCGTTCGACCTGCCGCTGCCCGGCCTCGCCCGGCCCGGGGCGCGGCGCCGGAACGCGGGCGGGCAGCTGCGCCAGTCCGTGGACGCTGAGCTCGCCGAGCGCCTGCGCGCCCACAGCCGCGCCCAGGGCCACACCCCGTTCTCCACGCTCCTCGCGCTCTTCGCCGAGCTGCTGCGCCGCCACAGCGGCCGCGCCGACCTGGTCGTCGGCACCGCCGCCGGCAACCGCCCCGAGGGCTTCGAGTCGGCCGCCGGCATGTTCGTCAACACGATCCCGCTGCGGCTGCGCCTCGACCCGGCGACCGGTGCGGACGAGGCGGTGGACGAGGTCACCGACAGCCTCATCCGCGCGCTGCCGCACCAGGACGTCCCCGTGCAGGTGCTCACCCGCGAGCTCGGCCTGCACACGTCCGGCGCGGACAACCCGCTGTTCAGCGTCATGTTCAGCGCTCACGACGCGGCACTGCCGGAGGTGGAGACGCCGGGCCTGGAGGTGTCGCTGTTCGAGGGCTTCAACACCGGCACCACGCGCTTCGACCTCGACCTGGTGCTGCTGCCGGACGACCGGCGCACGGTCGGCCCGCGGCGCGGCCCGGCCGGCATGACGCTGGTCTGGGACTACGACCGGGACCTGTTCGACGAGGATGCCGCCCGGCTGCTCGCCGACCGCTTCCTCGGTCTCGTACGGGCCTATCTGGCGGAGCCGGAGGCACCGCTCGCGGCGCTCGGCGCGCAGCCGGAACGCCTTCCGGCACAGGCCGGGGAGTCCGCGGACCCCGGCGCCGTCCTCGACCCCGTCTCCCGTCACGACCCCGGCCTCCCCGCCCTCGTCAGCGGCGCCCGGAAGATCTCCTACGGCGAACTCGACCGGCTGGCCGAGGAGCTGGCCGCGCGGCTGCGCGCGGCGGGCGTCGCCGCCGGTCAGCCGGTCGCGGCCGTCCTGCCGCGCGGCGTGGACACCGTCGTGACGCTGCTCGCGTGCCTGCGCGCGGGCGCGGTCTACTGCCCGCTGTCGCCGGGCGACCCGGCGAGCCGCCTGGAGACACTACTGCGGCGCCTGTCCCCGGCCCTGGTCCTGGCCGACCGCGAGAGCGCCCTCGCGCTGCCCGCGGAGGGCCTGCCGGCGCCGGTCGCGCTGCTCGGCACCGACGGTCCGTTCCCCGCCGCGGCGCCGGCCGCGCGCCTCGACGGTGCCGCGTACGTCATCCACACGTCCGGTTCGACGGGTCTGCCCAAGGCCGTGGCGGTCGGCCGCGCCGCGCTCGCCCACCACATGACGACCGTGGCCGCGCGCTTCGGGCTGCGCTCCGACGACCGGGCGCTGCTCTTCGCCCAGCCCTCGTTCGACGTGGCGCTGGAGGAGGTGCTGCCGTCCCTGCTGGCCGGTGCGTGCCTGGTGGTGCCGCAGCGGGAGGTGCCGACGGCGGCCGAGCTGATCGCCGTCCTGGCGGCCCGCCGGGTCACCGTCGCCAACCTGCCGACGAGTTACCTCCTGGCCGTACGGGAGGAGCTGTGCGAGGCGCTCCGCGACGGGATGTGGGAGCCGCGGCTGCTGGTCGCCGGCGGCGAGCGGCTGCCGGCCGCCGCCCTGCGGGACGTCCTCGCCGCGACCGGCGCGGTGGTCCTCAACGCGTACGGGGTGACCGAGGCGACCATCACCTCCACGGTCCACGAAGTGAGCCGCGAGGGTGCCGGCGGCTCCGGGGAGGGCGGCGAAGTGCCGCTGGGGACCGCGCTGCCGGGGGTCGGGGTGCACGTCCTGGACGCGGGTCTGCGGCCGCTGCCGGTGGGCGCGGTCGGCGAACTCGCCGTCTCGGGCGCTGCGCTCGCCGACGGCTACCTCGGCGGCGGCGAGGCCGGCGCGGCGACCGCGGAACGGTTCGTCACCGTGCCCGGGCTCGGCGGAGCGCGCGCCTACCTGACCGGCGACCTCGGGTACCGGGACCGCGACGGCCTGCTGTGGTTCCTCGGCCGCCGCGACAACCAGGTCAAGCTGCGCGGCTACCGCATCGAGCTCGAAGAGATCGAGGCGGTGGCCTCCGAGGTGCTCGGCGGGCGCTCGTGCGCGGTCGTCCTCGGCCACGACGCGGCCGGCGCCCCCTGCCTGACCGGCTTCGTCGACGGCGGGGAGGAGCCGGACCAGGCCCTGCTGCACAAGGCGCTGTCCGACCGGCTGCCCGCCGCGCTCGTCCCCGCGCGCTGGCTCCGGCCGGCGGAGATGCCGGTGCTGCCCGGCGGCAAACCGGACCGCGCCGCGCTGGCCCGGCTCGCCGCCGAAGCGGCGACGGCAGGACACGCCGCGGCCCCGGAGCAGGAGGAGAGCACCGACCCGGCCGTCGCCCTGCTGGCCGAGGGCTGGCGGGAGGTGCTGGGGCACGACCGGTTCTCGCCGTCGTCGCACTTCTTCCAGGTCGGCGGGCACTCCCTGCTCGCCGCGCACCTCGCCGCGTGGCTGGAGCCCCGGCTCGGCGCGCGCCCGCCGCTGCGCGTCCTCTTCCAGCACCCCGTCCTCGCCGACCAGGCCCGCGCCCTGACGGAGACCGCCCGATGAGTACCACGACTCCTTCGTCCGTTCTGGAAACGGAGCACCGCGAAATCGTCGCCGCCTTCACGGCGTTCGTCCGCCGGGAGCTGGTGCCGCTGGCCGCCGAGCTCCCCGAGGACGGAGGCCTGCCGCCGGCCGAGCTCCGCCGTTACGTCCGCCGCCGCTCGGCCAAGCTCGGGTTCTACGCCGGTGACCACCCCGAGGAACTCGGCGGCTCCGGCATGCCGCTGCGCGCCGTGGTCATGCTGCACCACGCGGCCGGGCGCAGCGGCTGCCCGCTGGCCCCGTACGCGCTGGCCGGGTCGGACGGCCCGAGCCCGCTGCTGCGCCGGGGCACGGAGCAGCAGATCGAGCGGTACCTGAAGCCGCTCGTGCGGGGCGAGGCGACGCGCTGCCTCGCGCTGACCGAGCCGAACGCCGGATCGGACGCCTTCCACCTCACCACGACCGCCCGGCGGGACGCGGACGGCGGCGGCTGGGTGCTGTCGGGGCGCAAGACGTTCGTGAGCAACGCCGGGCACGCCGACTTCGTCATCGTCGTGGCCCGCGCGGTGGACGGCGACGGCAAGGACCTCGGGCCGACCGCGTTCGTCACGGGCATGGACGCACCGCGGCTGCGCATCGGCCAGCGCTACGAGGGCATGTCCGGCGAGGAGCTGTACGAGCTCGTGCTGGACGAGGTGCGGCTGCCCGCCGACGCCGCCGTCGGCGGCGAGTCGGGCGTGGGCGCGGCGCTCGGCAACGGCTTCGACAGCCTCTCGCGGGGCCGGCTCGTGGTGGCGGCGATGTGCAACGGCATCGCCGAGTACGCGCTGGAGCTCGGGGTCGCGTACGCCCGCGAGCGGAAGGCGTTCGGCGAGCGCATCGGCGCGTACCAGCACGTGCAGGAGCACCTCGTGAGCAGCCGGGCCGAGGTGGAGGCGGCCAAGCTGCTGACGCTGGCGTGCGCGCGGCTGGTGGACGGCGGCGTGGAGGCCCCGGAGAACGCGGCGCTCGCCAAGCTGACGTCCTCCGAGACCGCGGTCCGCGTCGTGGACCGGGCGCTGCAGGTGCACGGGGCGACGGGGTGGGTGCGCGGCCACCCCCTGGAATTCCTCTACCGGTACGTCCGGATGATGACGATCATCGAGGGGACCTCCGAGATCCAGAAGGTGATCGTCGCCCGGGCCATGGGGCTGGGCTGAGCGCGCCCGCCCCCGCCCCTCATCCCTTCTCCTGCCGACGACGTCACGGAGGAACCATGACTTCTTCACGTACTGCTGCACACCTGTCCATTGCACACGGCGGCACCGCGACCACTGAGGGCTGGGACGACGTCCTGGCCCGGTACGCGCACCACGTCTCCGCGACCCCGGACGCCCCCGCCGTCGAGGACGGCGAACTGACCTGGACCTACGCCGGACTGGACGCCCTCGCCGACCGGACGGCCGACGCGCTGCGCGACCGGGTGCGCCCCGGCGACCTCGTCGCCGTCTGCCTGGACCGCTCCGCCGCCCTGGTCGCCACGGCCGTCGCCGTGGCCCGGCTCGGCGCCGTCTACCTCCCGCTCGGGCCGCGCCCCGGCGAGCGGCGGCTGGCCGCGGTGGCGGACGGGCTGCGCGTCGCCTGCCTGATCGGCGCGCCCGGCGTGCTGCCCGAGGCGTACGCGGGCGCCGAGCTGCTGTCCCTGCCGCTGCCCGCCGAGGGCGCCAACGCGCACGGCAGGGCCGTCGCGGCGTTCCCCGCAGCCGCCCCGGACGCCGGGCGCCCCGCCGTTCCGGACGGCACCTTCTACGCGGTGCTCACCTCCGGCTCGACCGGCGTGCCCAAGGCCGTCGCGGTGCCGGGCACCGCCCTCGCCGCCCGGCTGCGCTGGTACGCCGCGCGCACCGCCGCCCGGCCCGGCGACCGGCACAGCCTGCTGGTCGGCGTCTCCTTCGACCCGCACGTCCTGGAGCTTTGGACCGCCCTGACCTCCGGCGGGGCCCTCGCCGTCCCCCCGGACGACGTCCGCTGGGACCCCGAGGTCCTCACCGCGTGGTGGCGGCGGGCGGGCGTGAGCGTGGCCATCCTGCCCACGCCGCTGGCCGAGATCGTCCTCGAACGGCCCTGGCCGGACCTCCCCGCGCTGCGCCACCTCAGCATCGGCGGCGACCGGCTGCGCCGCCGGCCCGGGCCCGGCGTCACCGCCCGCGTGGACAACGCGTACGGGCCGGCCGAGGCCGCCGTCGTGGCGACCGCCCATGCCGTGGAGGCGGACAGGGACGCCCCCGGCACTCCCCCGCCGATCGGCACGCCCGCCGACGGCACCGTCGTGTGCGTCACCGGCCCCGACGGGCACGTCGTGCCGCGCGGCGAGGCCGGCGAACTGCGGATCGGCGGCGCGGGCCTCGCGAGCGGGTACCTGGACGAGGCCCTCACCGCCCGCCGCTTCGTCGCCCCGCCGCCGGAGGTGACCGGCACCGGCCGCGTCTACCGCACCGGGGACCGGGTGCGGATGCGGCCGGACGGCGTCCTGGAGTTCCTCGGCCGCCTGGACGACCAGGTGAAGGTGCGCGGCGCGCGCATCGAACCGGCCGAGGCGGAGGCCGCGTTCGAGGACGACCCGCGCGTCCTGCGGGCCGTCGTCGCGGCGGAGTCCGCCGCCGGCGGCGACGTCCGGCTGATCGCGTTCGTCCGGCTCGCGCCGGACGCGGGCGCCCTGCCGCCGGCAGAGCTGCTGGAGGCTGTACGCGGCCGGCTGCCCGAGCAGGCGGTGCCGTCGGCGCTGCGCTACGTGGAGACGTTCCCGCTCGACGCCAACGGGAAGGTGGACCGGGCGGCGCTGCTGGCCGGTGACGCCCCCGTGGCGGCAGGGGACGACACCGGTACGGACACGGACACGGAGCGTCTCGTGGTCGAGCTGTGCCGGGGCCTCCTCGGCCGGCCGGAGACGGGCCCCGGCGACAACTTCCTCGCCTCGGGCGGCGATTCCCTGACCGCGGCCCGGCTGCTGACCGCCCTGGAGGAACGGTTCGGCGTCCGGCTCCGGGCACCGCAGCTCCTGCGCCAGCCGGATCTGCACAGCCTGGCGGCGCTGGTGGACTCGCGCCGGGAACACGCGCCTGCGGCGCCGGCCGGCCCGGCGGGCGCGGCCGAGCCACGGGGGGCGGGCGTCCCCTCCGCCGCACGGGCGGAGGACGGTGACGGCAGGGTCCCGGGCACCCGCCCGGTGGAGCCCCACCAGCACGCCGTCCCTGCCGCCGCAACGGCGGTGCACCACGACGGCCGGGCCCCCGGCACCCCTCCGGTGGACCAGGACCACAGCCCGGCAGGCACCGCCGAGCCGTCGATGCAGGCCGTCCCCTCCGCCCCAACGGCCGGGGCCCACGGCAGCGAGACCCCGGACACCCGTCCAGCCGAGCTCCACCAGGACCACGGCCCGGAAGACAGCATCAAGCCGTCGGAGCGCGCCGTCTCCTCCGCCCCGACGGCGAGTGACCACCACGCCGAGAGCCCGAGCACCCCTCCGGTGGACCAGGACCACAGCCCGGCAGGCACCGCCGAGCCGTCGCAGCGCGCCGTCCCCTCCGCCCCGACGGCGGGGCGCCATGACGGCCCGACCCCGGCGGAACACCCGGCCCCCGGGGCCGGCACGCACACCGCGTTCGGCCGGCCGCGCCCCGGCGGCGTCCTCGGCCGCGTGCTCGACCACGCCTCTGCGGAGCCGTCGGCCCTCGCCGTGACGGACGGCGAACTCACCCTCACCTACGGGGAGCTGGCCGCTGCCGCCCGCCGCCTGGCGGGGGCCCTGCAAGCCCGCGGCGTCGGGCGGGGCACGCCCGTGGGGCTGCTGCTGCCGCATTCGGTGGGCGCCGTCGTGGCGAAGGCCGCCGTCTGGTGGGCGGGCGGCCACTACGTGCCGCTGGACGCGGCGTACCCGCGCGCCCGTACCGAGGCGATGCTCGCCGACGCCGGCGTCTCCCTCGTCGTCGGCGAGAAGGACCTCCTCGAAGCGGCGGGCATACCGGCCGTCCGGACGCTCGTCCTGACCGCGGGCGGGCTCGCCGGATGCGGCCTCGACGCCGCCGACGGCGACCTGCCGGAGCCTCCCCCCTACGAGCCCGGCGCGACGGCGTACGTGATGTACACCTCCGGTTCGACCGGCCGGCCGAAGGGCGTGGCGATCACCCACCGCGGCATCGCGGGGCTGACCGCCGGCCCGGACTTCCTGACGGTCACCCCGCGGGACCGGGTGCTGTTCCACTCGGCGCTGACCTTCGACGGCTCGCCGTTCGAACTGTGGGTGGCCCTCGCCAACGGCGCTGCGGTGGCCGTCTCGACCGCGGGACGGCGGTCGCTGGAGGGCCTCGCGCGGGACGTGGAGCGGCTGGGTGCCACGGTGGCGTTCCTGACGACGGCGCTCTTCCACCACCTGGCCGCGCGCCGCTCTCCGGTCTTCTCCGTGCTGCGCTCGGTGATCGTGGGCGGCGAGGCCCTGTCGGCGCGGCACGCGCGCGCCGTCCTGCGCGCCCACCCGTGGCTGGAGCTGGTCAACGGCTACGGGCCGACCGAGACCACGTCGTTCGCCACGGCCCACCACGTGCGGGACGCCGACTGCGACGCCCCGCCGCCCGTCGGGCGCCCCCTGGCCGGGGCGACGGCGCACGTCCTGGACGAGCACGGCGCCGCGGTGCCCGCCGGCACCCGCGGCGAGCTGTGGGTCGGCGGCCCCCGCCTCGCGACGGGCTACCTCGGCCAGGAGGCCCTGACGGCGGAGCGCTTCGTCGAACACCCCTCGGCGGGGCGGCTCTACCGCACGGGCGACATCGTGTCGGCGCGCCCGGACGGGACGCTGGACTTCCACGGCCGCGTGGACGACCAGGTCAAGATCCGCGGCTTCCGGATCGAGCCGGGCGAGATCGAGCACGCCCTGCGCGACCACCCGCGCGTGGCGGACGCCGCCGTCACCGTCGTACGGGCCGGTGAGGACGACGCGCGCCTGGTCGCGTTCGTCGTGCCCGACGGCGACGGGCAGCCCGCCGTGGCGGCCCTGCGCGACCACCTGGCCGGGCGGCTGCCCGCGCACCTGCTGCCCAACGCGTGGTCCGTGGTCGACGCGCTGCCGCTGACCGGCAACGGCAAGGTGGACCGCCGGGCCCTCGCCGGGCGGCCGGTGCCGGGCCTGCCGCAGTCCCCGGACGCGCCCGGGCCCGTACGCCGCGAGCTGACGCCCCTTCAGCGGGCTGTCGCGGACGCCTGGGGCCGGGCGCTGGAGTGCGAGGTCGGCGACCCGGACGCCGACTTCCTGGCCCTGGGCGGGCACTCGCTGCTCGCGCTGGGCGTCGTGGACGACCTGCGCGAGGACCTCGGCGTGGAGCTGACGCTGGCCGCGTTCTTCGCGGCGCCCACGGTGGCCGGGCAGGCGGCCCTCGTCGAGGAGGCACTGGCGGAGACGTTCGGCACGGAGCCGGACGCGGAGCGGAACGGGGCGGGACAGTGAGCAGCGGTACGGCTTCGGAGGTCGCGCGGCAGGAGGCGCTGCTGCGGCTCGCCCGCCGACGCAGCACGGACGCACGGGCCCGCAGGCCGGAGCGGCCGGCGCCTGCGGCGGCGGACGGCGGGACCGCGCCGCTGTCCCACGCTCAGCACCGGATGTGGCTGATGGAGCGCCTGGGCCAGGGCGGCGCGGTCTACAACGTGCCGTTCGCGACCCGGGTGCGCGGCCGCTTCGACGCGGAGGCGTTCGACCGGGCCCTGACCGGCCTGGTGCGCCGCCACGAGGTGCTGCGGACGCGCTACGGGCGGCGGGACGACGAGCCGTACCAGGAGGTGACGGCGGCGCGCCGGGTGCCTGTCCGTACCGTGGACGCCGCCGGGGACGCCGCGCGGAAGGCGCTCGGCGAGGAGGCGGCGCGCGGCTTCGACCTCGCGGCCGGTCCGGTGCTGCGGGCCCTGCACGTGCGGCACGCCACGGACGACCGCACACTCTTGCTGACGTTTCATCACATCGCGGTCGACGGCGGCTCCCTGGACGTGATCGCCCGCGAGCTCGGCGACCGCTACCGCGCCGAGCTGGAGGGGCGCGACGCGGAACCGGAGCGCCCCGCGCCGCGGTACGCGGACTTCGCCCGGCGGGAGCGGGCCGGTTCGGACGCGCTCGACGAGGGCCTCGCCTACTGGACCGGGCGGCTCGCGGGCGCCCGCCCCGTGCCCCTGCCCCGGGACGGAGCGGAGCCCGGCCGCCGGGGCGAGGCGCGGGTGCTGTCCGCGCCGCTGGGTCCCGGCACGGTCGAGGGGCTGCGGGCGGCGGGCCGCGCGCACCGGGCGACGCTGTTCACGGTCGTGCTGTCCGCGGCGTTCGCGGCGCTCCTGGAGGCGACCGGCGAGGAGGACCCCGTCATCGGCTGCGCCAGCAGCCACCGCGACACGGCGGGCGCGCGCGGCCTGGTGGGCCTGTGCGTGAACACGCTCCCGGTCCGGCCCGGGCTGTCCGGGGCCGGGGACACGGGCACGCTGCTGGCGCGGGTACGGGACGCGCTCCTGGAGGCGCAGCGCCACCGTCACGTCCCGTTCGACCTCATGGTCGAACGGCTGGGGGCCGCCGCACGCGATGCCGGCGGCAACCCGTTGGTGGGCGTCACGGCGGACGTCCTGACCCCGCCGCCAGTCCTGCGGCTGGCCGGGGCGGAGTGCAAGCCCGTCGATGTCGCGCTGGACGGCGTCAAGTTCGGCCTCGGCCTCTACCTGGAGGAAGGAACGGCTGACAGCGGCCCGCGCTGCCTGATCCGCTACGACCGCGGCCGCCTCGGCGAGGAGGCGGCCGGCCGTCTGCTGGACGGCTTCGCGGAGGTGCTGACGTCACTGTCGACGGGCGAGAACCGGCCGCTGGTCACGGCGGGTAGGCGGCTCCTGGTGCGCGACGCGTCCCGCGAGCGGGACGGGGGCCGCGGACCCGGTGGCCTCTCCGGGCCCGTCCGGCACCCGGATGCCGGCGGGCGCTCCGAGCCCGGCTCGTCCTCCCGCACCCCCGCGGACGCGGGCCCCGTGGCCGCCGTCGTGGACGTCTTCACCGAGCTGCTCGGTGAGCGGCCCGGCCCCGACGGGGACTTCTTCCTCCTCGGCGGGCACTCCCTTCTCGCGGTCCGGGTCGCCGAGCGGCTCCGGGAGCGGCTGCGGGTGCCGCTGACGGGGCTCGACGTCCTGGAGCAGCGCACCCCGCGGGCGCTGGGGGCGCTGCTGGACGAGAGGGCGCGGGCTCGGGCGAGCCGCCGCCCGGCGGCCCGTACGTCCTCCGTCGCCGCGCGGCCCTCCGCCGGGGGCACGGTGCTCGTCACGGGCGGCACCGGCGGTGTCGGGGCGTTCGTGCTGCAGGAGCTGGCGGCCCGCGGCCGGCCGGTCCGGGCGCTCGTGCGGCCCGAGTCGGCGCACCTGGTGGCGGCCGACGGGGTGGACGTGGCCGAGGGCGACCTGGCCGACGCGGACAGCCTGCGCGCCGCGGTGTCGGACGACGTGACCGCGGTCATCCACGCGGCCTGCACGTTCACCTCCCCGGAGGTGGACGTCGCGGCGATGCGGGCCCTGCTGGACGGCTGGCGGCGCGGCTCGTTCGTCTTCGTGAGCAGCGTGGACGCGTACGGCCGGCCGTCGGTGACCGATGTCGCCGAGGACACCGCGCCGGAGGAGCCGCTCACCGCGTACGGGCGGGCGAAGCTCGACTGCGAGCGGATGCTGTGGGAGGCGGCGGGCACGGCGGGCCGGGGCGGGGCCGCCGTGGTCCGCGCCCCGATCGTGTGGGGCCCGCACCCCCGGCTGCGGGACCAGCTGCGCTGGGGGGCGACGGGTGCGCTCTTCCAGGCGGCCCGCGCCGGGGAGCCGGTCGTGCTGCCCGCGGCGGGCGCGGTCCCGGCCTCCGGCGACCCGTGGTCCGGCGTTCCCTGGATCCACGCCGCGGCCCTGGCCCGGACCCTGGTGGCGTGTGCCGAACGGCCCCCGGAGGGCACGGTCAACGCCATCGGCGGGCATGTCGGCTGGGAGGAGTTCGCCGGCGAGCTGATCCGGCTGCTGGGCAGCTCCGGCACCGTCGTCGCCGGCGGGCGGGCGCCCGGTCTCCTGCACCGTCACCGCTACCGCGCCGAGGCCCTGGCCGAGGAGCTGGTGGCGCGCCCGGGCGAGGACTGGCGCTCGGCGATCGCCGCGATGCTGGCGCTCTGACCGGCCGCACGCCCTGACCGTACGCACTGGGCCATGCGCACGCCTGGGCCGTACGCACACCGGAAAACCGTCGGGCCACCAGGACATCGCCCTGGTGGCCCGACGGTATTACGTGCACCCGCCGTGAAGAACGACGGAGCCCGCCGGACGTCACGGGCACAAAACGGACGATCGTCTGCCGAGGGGCCGAAAGGTGCCCACGGGACTGCGCGGACCATTGATGAAAGGGCACCGCCCCCGCTTCCATGGCGCTGCCCCGGCACGCTCAGGTGCCGGGCACGTCGCGAGGGGGGACACCTTGCCCGGCTTACGCAGACCCGGATCCCGTCCGGGAAGACCGAGAGCATGCGCAGCACAGAGCGGCATCACCGGTGCGGCGGCGCTGATCAGCGCCGCCGCACTCGTCGTCTCCGCGGCGCCCGCCGGCGCGGCGGCACCGCCGCCCCCGGGCCCTGGTGAGGTGATCCCCGGTCAGCGGACCGAGACCCCCGCGCTGGTGACGGGGATCCGGGAGGGGGCCGACGCCGCGGGGAGCGCGGCCGACGCGGCGCGCGGGCACCTGGCGGAGAAGAAGGACCGCTACCGGATCGCCGAGCCCGGCCGCGACCTGAAACCCGTACGGACCACCGCGGCCGGCGGGGCGGAGACCGTGCGCCTGCAGCAGAAACACCGCGGCGTCGACGTGCTCGGCGGGCAGTACGTCGTCCGCATGGAGAACAAGGGCGGCAAGCGCGTCGTCACCGGCACCTCCGGCAAGTACTTCACCGGCCTGACGGCGGACACCACGCCCGGGGTCGACGAGGCCCTGGCCGTCGAGCGGGCGGTGGACGCGACCGCGGACCGGCTCCATGCGCAGCACCCCGGCTCCGGCAAGGGCACGGAAGGAGACGGGAAGGACGCGGCGGCGCAGCCGCTGACGGGCACCCACCGCGGGCTGGTCGTGCTGCCGAAGGGCCCGGGCGTGCTCACCCGGCACGTCACGGTGCGGGGCACGGACCCGGCCACCGGTGCGCCGGTGCTGCAGGAGGTGTACGTCGACGCGAAGGCCGGCTATCCGGTCCTCCAGTACAGCGGAATCAAGACGTTCCGGGCCGCCGGGCCGGCAGCCGGCGCGACGAACGCGCCCGCGGCGGACGCGCGCGGCTCCCGCGCTGCCGCGGACGATCCCGGAGTGAAGGGTTCCGGCGTCACTCTGGGCGGCCGGACCGTCGGCCTGGACCTCGCCCGCGACGAGACGAGCGGCGCGTACGTGATGCGCGATCACTCCCGCATGCGCGACAGCAGCAAGAACGTGCTCGCCACGTGGGACGCGCGGGGCAGGAGCGTGTGGGAGACGTCCGGTTCCTGGCCGGAGGGCATCAAGGAGTTCGCCTCGCCGACGCCCGCCTTCGGCAAGGAGGCGACCGACGCGGGCGCTGTCGACGCCCACTGGGCCGCGGGCAAGGTCTACGACTACTACAAGAAGGTCCACGGCCGCGACAGCCTGGACGGCCGCGGCATGACCCTCAACTCCCTGGTCGGCATCACCGCGTTCGGCGGCGGCTACGCCAACGCCTTCTGGGACGGCGCCAAGATGGTGTACGGGATCGGCGACGCCGAGTACCGCCCGTTCTCCGCGGCGCTGGACGTCGTCGGGCACGAGATGACGCACGGCGTCGTGGAGAACAGCGCGGAGCTCGTCTACGCGGGCCAGTCCGGCGCCCTGAACGAGGCCCTCGCCGACTACTTCGGCGACGCCGTCAAGACCGACGTCCTCGGCATCGCCATGGACAACCCGGACGCGGGCCTGCTGGGCGACGGGCTGTGCCGGACGAAGGGCCCGCGCGAGTGCGCCGTGCGCGACCTCAACGACGGGCGGAACACCTCCAAGTCCTTCCTCGGCGTGGGCTTCGCCACGGACAACGGCGGCGTCCACCTCAACTCCACGATCTTCTCGGGCGCGCTGTGGGACCTGCGGGAGGACATCGACCGGACGCTGGCCGACCGGATCGTCTACAAGGCGCTCACCGAGTACATGACCCCGCTGGACGGCTTCACCGAGGGCCGGGCCGCGGTGCTCGCCGCGGCCAAGGACCTGAAGGTCACGGACCGGGAGCTCCGGGCGGTCGAGCGGGCGTTCGCCGCGCACGGCGTCGTGCCCGGCTGGGAGCTCGCCCTGGGCGTGGACTCGGACCAGCTCTTCGGCAGGGTCAGCACGGACGGTTCGCGGGTGGGCGCGGGCGGCGGCTGGTGGGCCGCGTCGAGGTCGAACGAGACCGGCGCCGAGCCGTACTCGGTCTGGGCCGGGCGCACGGACGGCACCGGCGCGCCGAAGCTGATCAGCCCCAACGACGGCCGCTACCACGTCAACCCGGTCACCGACGGCAAGACCGTGGTGTGGGAGGCGTACGGGCGGCGGTCGGTGGAGGTTCTCGCTCGGCCGGTCGCGGGAGGGCCGGTCAAGAGCTTGCGGTCCCTGCGGCGCAGCTTGTCCCCGCTGGGCGTCGAGGGCGACGTCGTGGTCATGGAGACCAAGGGGCGCACGGTGTCCCGGTACGTGGAGTACGTACGGCTGAGCGACCGGATCCCCGTGCAGCTGGTGGACAAGCCCGGTGTGACGACGGCCTCCCCGTCGATCAGCCACGGCCGGATCGCCTACACCAGGATCGACCGCGGGTGGGACACGGGCACGCGCACGTCCTCCGTGGAGGTGTTCGACCTCGCCACGGGCCGGACGACGGTGGTGCAGAAGCTCGGCGGGTACCCGGCCCTGGGACCCACCGGTATCAGCGGCAACAGCGTCTACTGGCTGGCCAAGGACGACGCGTCGGCGGACCGGACGGCGATACGCCGCGCCGGCCTCGACGGCACGGGGCTCACGGAGATCAGCCCGGCCACGGGCCCGGGCGCGATCGACGCCGCTGATCTGACGGCCTCCGAGGAGGCAGTGACCGTCGCCGTGGCGACGCCCGTGACCGGGCCCGGGACGTACGACAACGCGACCCTGACGAAGCTCTGGCAGTTCTCGGCGGACGGCAAGCAGAAGGGCCGGGTCTCGTGCAACCGCGGTGAGCAGCTCTCCGCGACCGCGACCGGCGCCAGGCAGGTCGTGTGGATCGACTCGACGACCGGCTACAGCGATGTGGTCACCCGCGCCCGCCCGGCGGGCGCCTGCGGCTGACCGGCAGACCGGCAGACCGGCGACGTGCCGCGCCCCGCCCCGGTGCCGAGTGCACGGGGCGGGGGCGCGGCCTCCTCGGACATGGCCTGAAACCACCGCTGTTCATGCGGGATGTCACGTAATATCCGTGGCCTCGCACGACATACGAACAACTGTCGCAGCGCTCGGCGCGGCCGGGCTCCGCGGCGGTCCAGGGGGAAAGGAAACTCGATGACGTCGTCCCGCTTCGCGCGCCGCCTCGCCGGCGCCGCGGCCGCCGCACTCGTGATCGGCGCGGGCGCGCTCGCCACCGCTCCGTCCGCTGCCGCGAAGGCCAACCTCCTGGCGATCGACAAGGTGGCGCTCCACGAGCCCGGCCTGCAGGTGGACGTCACATACTCCTGCGACCCGGGCATGAACCACCAGCTGGTGGCCAACGCGGCCAAGCTGGGCACGAGCGCCCACGACGAGTCCGTCGCCGCCGGGACGATCAAGGTCGGCAAGCTCGTCTGCGACTACAACAGCCACGCCGTCCGGGTGCCCCTGCGCACCGCCGTCGGCTCGCACTTCGCGAAGGGCGACCGGGTGAAGGTCACCGTCTTCTACTTCGACGACGAGGGCTTCAGCTACGCCCGCCAGGAGACCGTCGCGGGGCTGTGACCCGGACGGCGACCGGGTGCGGCCGACACGGGACAGACATACGAGTATTGGCCACGCTCCGGACGCCGAGTCACTAGCCTGTGCCCGGTGGCAGCAAGCGAGACAGATCACGACGGCCGTTCCCCGCACAGCCCTGCCCGCAGGCGGCCGAGCCTGAGCACGGACCTCGACCGGCTCGGGGAGCAGCTGGCCGGGTTCGCCCGCGCCCAGGAGCGGATGCGGGGCTTATTGGAGGCCATACTCACGATCAGCGGGGAGCTGGAGCTCCCCGTGGTGCTCCGCCGCATCGTGGCGACGGCGATGGAGCTCGTGGGGGCCCGCTACGGGGCCCTCGGCGTGCTGGACGAGGAGGGCACCAAGCTCGCCGAGTTCATCCCCGTGGGCCTGCACGGCGAGGAGGAGGACCGGCTGACCGGGGTGGCGCTCCCCCACGGCGAGGGCCTCCTCGGACTGCTCATCACCGACCCGCGCCCGCTGCGCGTCGACAGCATCGCCGACCACCCGCAGGCCGCGCAGTTCCCGCCGGGGCACCCGCCGATGCGCTCGCTGCTCGGCGTCGCCATCACCGTGCGGGGCAAGATCTACGGCAACCTCTACCTCACCGACCGGCAGGACGGCGCCTCCTTCGACGCCGACGACGAGTCCGTGGTGGTCGCGCTGGCCGGCGCGGCCGGTGTCGCCATCGAGAACGCCCGCCTCTACGGGCGCGTCCGCTCCGGCGCGGAGCAGTTCCAGCGGTTGCTCCTGCCGAGCCTGCCCGACCTCTCCCCCTTCGACGCCTGGGCGGTGTACCAGCCCGCCGCGGACCCGGCGCTGCTCGGCGGCGACTGGTACGACGCGATGGTGCTGCCCGACGACACCCGCGTGATGATCGTCGGAGACGTGCTCGGCCACGACGTGCGGGCCGCCGCCACGATGGCCCAGATCCGCAACATGCTGCGGGCCCTCGCCTACGACTCGGACGCCCTGCCCAGCGAGCTGCTCAGCCGCCTGGACCGCACCCTGGAGGCGGTCGCCGAGCCCACCATGGCGACCGCCTGCCTGGTCCGCCTCGTGCCCCGGGGGGACGCGTGGTCCCTGGTCTGGAGCAGCGCCGGCCATCCCCCGCCGCTGGTGGTGACCGCGGACGGCACGACGCGCTACCTCGACGGGGAGCCCGATGTGCCGATCGGCGTCGACGCCCGGTTCGCCCGCCACGACCACCGCTACACGCTGCCCGCCGGGGCCACCGTCCTGATGTTCACCGACGGGCTGGTGGAGCACCCCGGCCACGGTCTGGACGAGGGCCTGCGCACGATCGCCGAGGTCGCCGCGGCCCACGCCGGGGCCCCGCTCGACGTCCTCGGCCGGGCCGTCGCCGAGGCCCGGCCGAGCGACGGCCACGACGATCTGGCGCTGCTCGTGCTGCGGGCGCCGGTGGCGGGTTAGGCGCGGACGGGGATCACCCGGAGGGGGTGCGTGACCGGTCCGCCATGTCTCCCCAGAACGCGTGCAGTTCCCGGTCCGTCATGTCCTGCCACGACGCCCTCTTGCGCGTCCACGACAAGGGGTTGAGGTAGCTCCTCCAGCGGTAGCGGCGCAGGAGCGCCTGCTGCTGCCGGCAGAAGACCTCGCGCACTTCGGCCCGCGGCTGCACGCCCATGGCGGGGTAGGGGCACAGCTCGAAGGGGCAGTCGCGGCAGGTGCTTTCCGCACGGCAGCCGCTTCCCGGTGGTGCGTCACCGGTCATGCCCACGGTCCGCCCGGGCCGGAGCGCTCCCCGGTGCCTGACCAGGCACGGGGGCAGATCGGTGCGGTCCCCACGCACGAGGCACTCCTCCAGCTCGGCCGGCTGCCGCGTGTCCCGCTCGGTGAGGTTGCGCAGCAGGAAGACGTCGGCGAGCAGCTGCTGGGCACGCGGGTGCAGGGTGCTCCACCCCACCGACGGCGGGATCCAGAGGCGGGGCTCGCTGTGGTCACCGGGGTCCGCGGTGAACGATCCGATCTTGTTCATGATGCCGATCTCGTCGATCCAGACGAACCGCTCGGGCCGGCCGCTCTCGAGGGCGAGGACCGCGAGACCGGCAGCCGCGGAGACGAAGGGGTGCACGCGATCGCCCTTGCGGGTCCGGTCCCCCGGGTGCAGGGCACGCGGGTCCTGCTTGCTGCCCGCGAGAGCCAGCCAGCGCCGCACCGCCTTCGTCGGGTCGGCCTTGCTCACCGGACGGCCGGATCCGGAACCGCTGTGCGGGGCCCTTCCCGTGCGGTCCGGGAGCTCCCACAGACACAGCGCCTGGATGAGCGTCATCTGCGAATACCAGTAGCGGGCGTCGGCAAGCATGGCCTCCGCCTGGGCCACGAGGAACTCCCGGGCCTCCTCGTTCGTCTGCGGGTGCGCCCGTCTCCGGTTGGCCGCGCTCAAGAACCCCTGGGCAAGGGCGGTCTCCAGGGAGATCGGCAGGTCCGCCCCGTGCGGGCGGGAGTGCTCCGGCTCCAAGTGGTGCAACCAGAGGCGGAGCCTCTCCATCGCCTGCTCCCTGTGCTTCCGGCTCACCGATCCGACCGTCATGGGCACGAGCCAGGCCCGCATGACGAACTTCCGCCAGATCCGAAGCCGCTGCTCCTCCCCCTTCTCGGTGATTTCCTTGTCCTTCTTGTCGTAGACGTCCTGCGGTACGCCGTTCCGCCTGACGAGGTTCTCGCGGTCCCAGTGCTCGGCATCCGACTGCTGGCCGATTTCCGCCTCGTACTGCGCCCAGGGGTCGTACCGGCCGAGCTCGTCCTTCCTGGGCAGGGGGAACATGGCGCGCAGGGCTTCGAACGCCTTGTCCCCGCCGGCGCCCATCTCCTGGGCGACGGCCAGTCTGATCTGGTACGAGGGCTCGACGGTGGCGATGGTGAAGAACTGCTCGTAGGCCGGGCACGCGACCGCTCGCAGGACTTCTCCGAACCGGTGCACCAGACGTTCCTTCGCCTCTTCGATCGTCCTGCGGTCGCCGGACACGATGTCCGGCCACTGCTCGCGGAGCGCCCCGGCGATGCGCTGGTGGTCAGAGGCGCCTGAGGCCCTGTCGATGTCGAGTGCGACGGCGTACATGTCGAGGGCCTTGGCGTCGTTGCGGTGCCCGGCCGCTGCGAGGATCCGGTCGACGACGGGCTGCTGCGGGGCGTGGTGCCGTGAACGGGAGTGCAGGCCCAGCCCTATGAGGAGTTCGCGGCCGGGGCCCTCCTCCTTGCCCAGGGCGACGTCCAAGAAGGCGCAGTCCTTGACGTCGAGGTAGCCGGAGCCCAGGTACGCCTGGAGGATGCTGTGCTGGAAGCGGATCTTCTCCCCGCGGGTCTCGACCAGACCGAGCTGCTCTCCCTGCGTGGCGCACAGCGCCCGGAGTTCACGCTGCCGCTGAGGATCGATCTTGTCGCAGCACCCCTCGAGCCGCTGCATGAGCCGGGCCAGGATGTCCGGTTCACTTCCCAGATCGTCGATCCGGACCTCCAGCTGATCGCGCAGGAGTCCGATCCCGGCCAGCGCGGAGACGAGTTCGACGACCTTTTCGCGCTCGACCGGGGCCAGCGCCACTTTGCCGCAGAGACGTCCGGTGACCAGCGCCTCCCGCCATTCGTCGAGCAGGCGCCGCTGTGATGCCGTCCGGTCCCTGTTGCGCATGTTCAGCCCCGCCCAGCGCCGGGCGTCCGCCGTCTCGTCCCGCGGGGGGTGCTCCCGCAGCTCACGCGCGATCTGCAGATACAGCGGGGACTCGGGCCCGCCCGCCATCTCGACGACGCGGTCCATGTGGTCGCATTCCCGGTCCCGGTGGTCACGCTGCAGGTACTCCAGTGCCGCCTCGTCGCTCAGCGGCTCCAGGTCGACGACGGCGGCCCGCGTGTGCTCCAGCGGTGCGTGCGGACGGGAGGCGATCACCAAGGGAAGCTTCTGCGCTTCCGCCCGCTCGATCGCCCGGCGGATGAGAACGTCCCGCTCCTTCTGGCTGCCGTCGTCGGCGAAGGTCTCCTCCAGCCCGTCGGCGAGGACGACGGCCTTGTCGTCCATGCACAGCTGGCGCCACACCCGCTCGCTGTGCCGCTCGGAGAGCACCTTGCGGGCCGCCATCTCGGCGAAGCGCTTCATGGCCACTTCGTGGAAGTCGAGGCGCTCCGCGCCCATGTCGACGTCCCGCAGCCTGATCGGGACGGGGACGGCACCCTTCTCGGCCAGCATCCGGGTGAGCTGCACGATGACCGACGTCTTCCCGGTGCCCACACCGCCCACGAGGAGGTACGGGCGCCTGGTGCGCTTGTCCCGCAGCGCCCGTGCGATGACCCGGCACATCTCCTCGCGGCCCACGACGTCGCGGATGGCCGGTCCCGCCGTCGGCACCATGCCGCGCGGGTCCTTCCTGGCCGCCCGGATCACGGTCCTGCGCACCGAGCCGTAGGTCACGCAGAAGAAGACGACCGTGGCCAGACCGATACTCAGGAACGGGCCCAGGAAGCCGTAGACCACCGCGCAGCCGCTGCCGCTGCCCGCGCACCCCTTCTCCAGGGGGGACTTCTCGCGTTCGACGAGAGCCCAGACGCCGAAACCGACCCAGCAGACGACAGCCGGCACCGCTAGGTAGGGCAGGAACCGCCTGAGCGACCACCTCGTCCACCACCACTGAGCCGGCGCCACCTTGTTCCGGGCGGCCAGCCGGACCCGCAGCGACCGCGCGCGACGCCCTACGGCATCGGCCGCACGGGACACCAGCCGCCGCGGCCGGACCAGGAGCGGAGCCTTCCTGGGGGCGACCTTCCCTCTGGGGTGCTTGATCACGTAACCCATGGACGTCAACCCATGCTGGTGAGCGCGTTCTGTCGCTCACCCCATCATGGCCGCCGCACCATCACCGCCGCGTGACCGCCGCGTGACGCCCGTCCACGCGGGACGCGTCCGGGCGGAGGCCTGCCACGAGGCCGAGCAGCCCCGGCGTCGGGCTCAGGCCGAGTTCGCTGCGGAGGAGCGTCCGGTAGCTCCGGAAGGCGCGGAGCGCCTCGGACTGGTTGCCTTCGGCGAGGTGAGCCCTGATCAGGGCCGCATGGGCGCTCTCCCGCAGCGGTTCGGCGCGCACGGCCGCCCCGGCGGCCGACACGGCGTGGCCGTAGCGCCGCGCCCCGACGAACCGGCCCGCGAGCACTTCGAGGGCGTGCAGCCGCAGCTGCCGCCACTCCTCCGCTTCGCGCAGCGCCCAGTCGTCGCACCAGCCGGGCAGCAGGTCCCGGGAGAGGCCGTCAATCTCTCCGGTGCCGATCCCCTCGACGGTGCCGCGCACATCTTCCGTGGCGTCCAGGAGGCCCCGTGCGAGGGCGCGCAGCTCGTGGAGGTCGACCGCCACGCCTTCGGCCAGGGCGAGCTCCGCCGGGCCGGTGTCGAGGGCCCGGCAGCAGCCCGCGCCGCGCAGGCGGGTGAGGGCCGAGCGCAGGGACGCGTGTGCCCGGGCCTCGGAGGTGCCGGGCCACAGGTTCTCCGCAACGTCACTCCGCGCGACCGGTCCGGAACGAAGGGCGACGTAGGCCAGCAGGCGTTCGGAGCCCGCGGGAATCCGCACGGAGCCGTCGGCTCCGGCCAGCCGGAACCCGCCGAGCAGGGTGATGCGGAGGGGTGCGCCTTCAGCTGGTGACGGCATCCCTCCATCGTGCGGTGGGCGCCGGCGGGTGTCGAACCGAAGAAAAGCCCCCGCCGACGGATCGGCGGGGGCTTTCTCTTGTGCGCCGCCAGGGACTCGAACCCCGGACCCGCTGATTAAGAGTCAGCTGCTCTAACCAACTGAGCTAGCGGCGCGCGACATGAATATTACATGACTTCCGTGGGCGTGCTGACCAGCAGGAACCCGGTTCCGGCGGATCTCCCCCGCGTGGACATCGGCGGCGGAAGGGGAAACCATGGAGATGAGGGTCCGCCTGCCATACGGGCTGTCGTACAGGCAAGGGAGGTAGTCCCATGTCATCCACCCTCAATCCGCACTCGGAGAGATCCCAGGCCGCCGCCAGTGGCCTGACCCTGTTCGCGGCCGTGATGATGCTGGTCGTGGGCTTCGTCGATCTCGTCCGGGGGATCATGGCCATCGTGCATGACGACGTCTTCGTCAAGACGCCGGACTACGTGTTCAAGTTCAGCCTGGCGGGCTGGGGCTGGATCCACCTGTTCCTCGGCATCGCGGCGCTCATGGTGGGCGTCGGCCTGTTCCGGGTGACCCTGTGGGCCAGGATCCTCGGCGTGGTCGTCGCGTCCCTGCTGCTGATCGTCAATTTCCTGTCCATCCCCTACTACCCGCTGTGGTCGATCGTGGTCATCGCCCTGAGCGCCTTCGTCATCTGGGGCCTGTGCGTGGTCCGGCCCGAAGACTCCTCGTAGCGGCACGGCCGGTCTCCGGCCCGATCCCCGGCCCGGCGGGAGTGCCGACGGGCCGGCCGGTCGTGTCCGGCGGGGGTGACCATGCCCGCCCGGCGTCGTTCACCGTGTGAAGACTTTCCGGGCATTACCGGGAATTCTCCTGCAATCGAGTCGAAGGATCAGTGATGCGCTTCTTCCGTCCCGTACTCGCCGCCGCAGCCGTCGCCGGATGCGCCCTCGCCCTGGCCGCGCCCACGGGCGCGGCGGCCACCGCAAAGGCGGGCACCGCAAAGGGGTGGTTCGCCTGGGTGGGACCCAAGGGCGCCCCCTTCTTCATCGAGAACCCGCCGGACGGCCGGTGCCTCACGATGAGCCAGGAGTCCCAGGGGGCTCACAACGCAACGGCACTTCCGGCGACCGTGTACCCGCAGAAGGAGTGCAAGGGAACGCCGCTCCGCCTCGCACCGGGCAGCCACGCGCCCCGGAACGCCTCCTTCGCCAGCGTGAAGTTCGGTTCGCACTGACGAACGGGGACCGGCGCGCCCATCCGCTATGTTGAGCGGAAGCGGTACGAGAAGGAGGCGCACCGGTGCCATCAGGGCAGCAGGCACGCGCGCAGGCGTCGCAGCAGGCCCGCGCGCAGGCGTCCGCGATCACGCCGGGCGGCCCGGGGAAGCCGGGCGGACCGCCCTCCGCGGCGGAGCCGGCCCCTGCGGACAAGGTCCGGGCCCTGTTCGGCGGTCACCGGCTGTCCCCCGGGCAGCGGCGCATCGCGCAGTACATCACCGACCACCTCACCGAGGCCGCTTTCCTGTCGATCACGGATCTCGCGGAGCGGGTCGGCGTGAGCCAGCCCTCGGTCACCCGCTTCGCGTCCTCCGTGGGCTTCAGCGGATACCCCGCCCTGCGGGAGGCGCTGCAGCCCATCGCGCTGAGCGCGGTCGCGAACGTGCCCGGCGCGCGCGAGGAGGACCGCCGCAACGAACTGCAGGCGGCCGTGGACGCCGAGATCGAGAACCTGGAGAGCCTGCGCCGCGCCTTCACGGACACCGACCGCGTGCTGGAGATCGGCCGCGAGCTCGCCCGGTCCGTCCCGCTGACGATCCTCGGCCTGCGGATCTCCGTCTCGCTGGCGGAGTACTTCGCCTACGCGGCGATGCGGATCCACCCGGACGTGCGGCTGGTCTCCCGCGGCGGCAGCGTCGCCTACGACGCCCTGCTGCAGGCCCGGGAGGCGGGAGGCACGTGGGTGCTCGCCTTCGCGATGCCGAGGCACTCCAAGGAGATGCTCGCGGCGATGCGGGCCGCGCGCCGCACGGGGCTGCGCGTCGCGCTGATCACGGACGCGGGCCTGGGCCCCCTGGCCGGGGAGGCCGACGTGACGCTCACGGCCGGCACCGGGTCACGGCTCGTCTTCGACTCGTACGCGGCGCCCGGGATTCTGTCGGCGGCGCTCCTCCAGGCCATGGCCGACGCCGATCCGGAGCGCACGCAGCTGCGGCTGGAGAAGTACGAGCAGGCGGCGGAGCAGCACGACTTCTTCCTCGACGACTGATCCCGCGGCCGGCCACGGCGGCTGCCACGGCGTCCGTCCCGTGCCCGTCTCCGCACCCGATATCAGGACTTTCGGTTCCGGATCGGTCTCGACTGCGAATGAAAATTTTCATTCCCTTGCTTACTGGGCAGTAAATATATTTACTGCGTGTGGCACCCGGGCCTGCAGCGCTCGCGACGGCGAGTACCCGGGGCGCCAGTGGCGAACACCAGGGACGAGACCCTCCTCATCGGCCCTGCGCGTTCCGTTCGGGTGCTCCGCTCCCCTCGGACACCCCCGGCGGCCCCGGTCTACCCCTGGACCGGGACCGCCGGTAACACTCTTCGCGACGTACGGTGGTACGGCGTCACGCGGACGGCGGTACGGCTTGCGGCGTCACGGGGCGTCGTAAAGCCGGCTGCCGTCGCTCAGCAGCCCCGCCCGCTTCACCTGCCGCAGCACCGGAAGGACCTCCAGCCGGTGCACGGCCGTCAGCGCGCCGATGCCCTCGGTCATGTACCGGTACAGATCGCGCTGGTCGCGGCAGAGCACCGTGGCGGCGAGGTTGGCCGCACCGGTCACGGCCGCGGCGAACGGCACCTGGGGGTGCTCGGCGAGCGCCCGCCCCGCCGCCGCCAGATCGCTCGGCGCGACCGTGGCGGAGATCCCCGCCTCGATCCCGAAGCCGAAGTGGATGGAGTGGACTTCCACATGGAAGGAGATCGCGCCGCTCCCCCGCAGGTACTCGATGCGCCGCCGGACCGTGGACTCCGACCGGCCCGCCGCCTTCGCGAGCTCCGGATAGCCCGCCCGGCCGTCCCGGGCGAGGACGGCCAGCATCGCGTGGTCGGCGTCGTCGAGCCGTACGAGGTCTTCACTGTCCTCGCCGGCCCCGCCCTCCCCGTCCACCGGACCCGGCTCCAGCGCCGCGATCTCCTCCGCCGTCAGCCGGTCCCGCCCGAACCGGCGGTTCGCGCCTCCGGTGTACTCGTGCAGCATGGTCTGCGCGGTGACGCCCGTGACCTGCTGGGTGCGCGGCAGCTTGCGGAGCAGGAGCGCCTCGTGGTCCTCGCGCGTGCGCGAGCTGACGAGACAGCCCACCTCCGTACCGCCCGAGTAGATCTTGACCCAGGCCGTGTCCGGGCGGCGGGCGAGGGCCTCGGCGATGGCGACGGCCGCTCCCGGGACGCACTGGATGCGCAGCCTGGACTCGTAGAGGCCGACGCGCTCACCCTCCGGCAGACCGAGCACCCGGAGCAGCCCCGCGCCGCGCAGCCGGCGGTAGCGGCGGATCACCGTCTGGTCCGTGGTGCCGAGGACGGCGGCGATCCGGCTGAACGCGGCCCGGCCGTCGACCATCAGCGCCTGGACCAGCCGCTGGTCGAGTAGATCGAACACCTGCTCGTCACTAGTCACGGTTTCCATCATTCCACAGCCGCACAGCATGGGATTCCGTCACCGGACCGGCCCTGGGTTCTGAGAAAAAGCCACCGGATGCGACCTTCGACCTCCTCGGACAAGACCCTCTGGAGGTTGGGAAATGCGGAAATGGCTGCCGCTCGTCGCGGTGTGCCTGGGGACGTTCATGCTGCTCGTGGACGTGACGATCGTCGTCGTGGCACTCCCCGACATGGCCGAGAGCCTGCGCACCTCGTTCGCGGACCTGCAGTGGGTGATGGACGTCTACGCGCTCGCGCTCGCCGCGCTGCTGCTGGGCGTCGGCTCCCTCGCGGACCGGATCGGCCACCGCCAGGTGTACGTGGCGGGCCTCGTGCTCTTCGCCCTGGCCTCACTGGCCTGCGGGCTGGCGACCGGCCCGCAGGCGCTGATCGTCTTCCGCGGCGTCCAGGGCATCGGCGGTGCCGCGATGCTCGCGACGACGACGGCCCTGATCAGCAGCATCTACCACGGCAGGGACCGCGGCGTGGCGTTCGGCGCGTGGGGCGCGGTCAGCGGGGCCGCCTCGGCGGCCGGGCCGATCATGGGCGGGCTGCTGACCGAGCACCTGGACTGGCGCTGGATCTTCTTCGTGAACCTGCCCATCAGCGTGCTGGCCATCGTGATGACGCTGCGGTTCGTCGCCGCGGCGCCGCCCCGCCGGGGCCGCGGCGTGGACCTGCCCGGCCTGGCCGCGTTCACCGTGGCGGCGGGCGCCGCCACGTACGCGCTGATCAAGGGCAACGACTACGGCTGGACGTCGGCCGCCACGCTGGGGCTCTTCGGGCTCGCCGCGGTCGCGCTGGTCGCGTTCCTGCTGATCGAGACGCGCCGCGAGCAGCCGCTGCTGGACCTGTCCCTGTTCCGCGGGGCGTCGTTCTCGGGCCTCATGGTGGCCGCGGTGCTGCTGTCCGTCGCCGCGTTCTCCTACCTCGCCTACACCTCGCTGTGGCTGCAGTCCGTCCGCGGCATGGGGCCGGTCGCGGCGGGCCTCACGTGCCTGCCCATGAGTGCGGCGGCGTTCGTCGTCGCCTCGCTGGCCGGGCGCTTCCTGCACGACGTCTCCCCGCGCTGGACCATCGGCGCCGGGCTGCTGCTGATCGGCGCGGGCGCGTTCCTCCAGGCGACGGTGGACGCGGGCTCGACGTGGACCGTCCTCGTGCCGGGCCTCGCGGTGACCGGCATCGGCGTCGGCATCGCCACGCCCATGCTGGCGTCCGCGGCGATGGCCTCCGTCGCGCCGGAGCGCGGCGGGATGGCCAGCGGCGCCGTCAACACCGCGCGCCAGCTCGGCAACGCCCTGGGCATCGCCGTCCTGGGCGTCGTCTTCCACGCCGGGCTGGCGGGCGCGCTCCGCGACAAGGGCGCGGGGGCCGTCGCCGACCCCTCCGCCACCGCCGACGCGCTCGCGGGCGGCCAGGCCGGCGCGGTCGTCGCGCGCGTGGCCCCCGCACAGCGGGAGCTGCTCGGGCAGCTCGTGCACGAGGCCTTCGCGGCCGGACTGCGCCAGACGTTCCTCGTCTCCGGCTCGCTGGGGATCCTGGGCGGGCTGGTGGCGCTCGCCCTGGTCCGCCGCCCCGCGAAGCCGGCCGCGCCCCGGCCGCAGCAGGACCGGGCGGCCCGGGCGGTGCCGGCCGGCCGCGGCTGATTCGGGCTCCTGCGGCCTTACGGAACGGCCCACTACGGTCGGACGTCCGACGCACGACCGGCGTACGGGGCGGGTGTTCCCGTGCGCCGGTGCGGCGTCGTTCCAGGTCCGATCGACGAAGGGACGACCATGGTCAAGCCCGGCCCGGCCGCAGCGCTCGAAGCGCGGTACCAGAACTCGTTCGGCCGCGCGGCCGGTTATCTGCCGCGCAACCGCAAGGCGGTCGACGCGTGGCTGACGGAGTTCGTGGCCAAGGCCCGGAAGCGGACGGCGGACCACGTCGATTCCGTGAAGCAGCTGGAGGCACTCCTCAACAGCGACAAGGTCCTCAAGGACCTTGTGAACCAGATGATCGACCAGGCGCAGAAGCTCGACCCGCAGCAGAAGCACAAGCACGTCAAGAGCATCGACGAGATGCTGAACTGTCTCGACGAGATCACGGTGACCGCGCCGGAGTACCGCCTGGATCCGAATGAGCGGGTCTTCTTCCCCATGTCCGCCCTGTTCTGCTACATGATGGCGACGCAGGCGGGCTGGGATGCCTTCCGCAACGAGCAGTTCAACGACAAGCTCCTGGGCGTCCTGTCCGCCTGGTGCGCGTTCCTGGACAGCCCGGAGAGCCGCTACGTCCTCAACGAGGGCCCGGACGGCTGGCTGTGCCAGGCCGCGTACGAGCAGAACAAGCTCTACGAGTTCGTCATCCCCGAACCCGGCGCCCTCTACGGCGGATTCGTGTCCTTCAACGCCTTCTTCAACCGGCACATCAAGCCGGAATTCCGCCCCAACGGCGCCAAGGACGACCCGCGGGCGATCGTCTCGCCCAACGACGGTTCGGTGGTGCGGTTCCTCTCGGGCGTCCAGGAGGACGCCGACATCACGCTCAAGGGCCAGCCGTACTCGCTCCGCAGGATGCTGGGCGGCTACGAGCACACGGACCGGTTCGTCGGGGGCGACGTCTTCCAGTCCTTCCTCTCCGGGGCGAACTACCACCGCTGGCACGCGCCGGTCGACGGGATCGTCAAGCACGTCGAGAAGATCCCCGGGCTGATGTTCAGCGAGCTGCAGACGGACAAGGTGGACGACAGCGCCGGCACGCTCTCGCAGGGCTACCAGGCGAACGTCAACACCCGCGGGCTGGTGGTCATCGAGAGCACCGTCCCCGACATCGGCCTGGTGTGCGTCATCCCCGTCGGAATCACGGAGATCTCGTCGGTCCGCTTCAGCGTCACCGAGGGCGACCGGGTCACCCGGGGCGACGAGCTCGGCTACTTCAGCTACGGCGGGTCGAGCATGGCCCTGGTCTTCGAGCCGGGCAAGGTCGGCTTCACCGTGCCGAACAACACGATCGAGACCGCCGACGACGGCGCTCCCATCTTCGTCAACAGCAGGATCGCGACCGCCAAGTGACGTGGTGAAGCGGCGCCCCGCCGGCGAGGGCGGGGCGCCGCAACGCGCTGCCCTGACGATTCAGCGGGGCAGATCCGGCAACGCGGGAAGCAGACCGATCTGCCGCTGCACCCCGTCGTCGCCGCCCAGCTCCGGAAAGTGGGCGAGCAGGGCGGTGCACCGCTCCACGAGCTCGGTCTTCGGCTCCTTGGCGAACTGGTGGAACTGGAACGGCGGGCCGGCGTGGACGAGATCCTGCGGCGGGGTCTTAAGGTCGTCCGCCGTCAGCGGGGTGCGTACCAGGAGGTCCGCGACCGGGTACAGCACTCCCTGCATCACGGCGATGAAGGCCCGTTCCAGCCCGTACCGGCGGTCCTTGGTGAACGCGTCCTTGTCCGTGGGCGGGGCGGCCGCCATCGGCGCTTCGTAGATGGCGTCGAGCAGGGCCAGGACGTAGCAGTAGACGGCGTTGGAGAGCACCATCAGGTCCCGGACCGGGCTCGTGTCCTTGAGCAGGTCGATGCCCGGGTCGTCGAGCACCGGCCAGATGACTTCCTTGCTGTCGATCGTGAACTTCTGCACGCCGTTGTCGTCGACGACGACGCCGATGCCGTTGAGGCCCTTCTTGATGTCGCTGAACTTGGTGTAGTGGGACGCCTGCTGCTTCCCGATCTCCGGCGGAGGGTACGCGTTCGCCGGGTCGCGGACGATCGGGTCGGGCAGGTAGCCGTGGTCGTCCCACGCGCCCTCGCCCTGGTCGACGATGACCTCCATGGCCTGCAGGGCGGTGTCCTCGCTGACGATGAGGCGGGGTCCGTCGGAGCCGCCGTTCTGGTTCCAGTACCCCCGGTGGTACTGGTACTTCCACAGATTCTCCCTGGCCTGATCCCAGTCGATGCGCTCGTCCTTCGCGGCCTCGCTGCTGAGGAAGCGGATGCCCTTCTCGATGCGCCGGTAGAACTCGCCGAGGGACAGGTAGGGGCGGACGGCCGCGGGCATCGGGGGCCGGACGCCCTCCGGCTCCTCGATCCCCCGGAAGATGTCGATCTGGTCCGTGGACAGGCGGCGCAGGTGCAGCATGAGCTCGGGGACGCGCCCCGCCATGGGTTCCGGGTACTTCGGGATGAACTGCTGGTCGTAGCAGCGGAATTCAGCGCCCTTCCCGATCGCCACCAGGAGGTTGCGCACGTTCGTCAGGTGGAGCATCTCCTCGATCGCGATGCCGGTCATCAGACGCTGGGCCGACGCCCCGGCGGCCCACTGGGAGTAGCCGCGCGTCTTGATCGAGTACGTGGCGTAGAGGTAGATCGGGATCGTGGACAGCTCGACGTGCGCCGCGGCCTTCAGATGGTCGGCCAGGTCCTGGATGGTGGCGATGTCCTGGTCCGCTTCCACGGCGAACGATGAGAAGGCGGTCATGCGGCGTCCTCCTGGTGTGAGTGCAGTCGGTCGTACGCCGCCCGGCTCAGCTCCCGGGTGACGACCGTGTAGTCGCGGCGGGTGACGGCGAGGCGGACCGGGCGCGGGGCGGGGGGCCCGGGGTCCCGGCCGCGGCGGACCTCGGTGAAGTAGGCGTGCACGGGCGCGCAGGCCAGGAACAGCCTCAGGGGCGGGGCGTCGCCCGCGCCGTCCTCCGGGCCGGGCGCGTCCAGGACCTCGCTGAAGACCCGCTCGAAGCGGACCAGGTCGATGAGCAGGTCGATCCACGGCTCCCGCTCGGCGCCGGGCGCGGAGTCCGGCCGTGTGCGGGAGAGGTGGCCGGCGAATCCGTCGCTCAGGCCGGCCAGGGTGGGCGAGCGCGAAGGGTGTTCTTCCAGGTAGGCCAGCGCGAACCCGTCGAAGATCTCCCGGCCGAGCAGGTGCGCCGACCCCGGGTGCAGGCCGCGCATGCACTCCGCGAGGCGCAGCCGGTAGCCCTGCTGGTGGATGCGCAGGCGTTCGCGCGCGGACAGGCGGCGGGAGGCGGTCACCACGTCACCGGGTGCGTACGGGCCGGG
The DNA here is from genome assembly GCF_000719265.1 of Streptomyces roseoverticillatus. Lineage (GTDB taxonomy): Bacteria > Actinomycetota > Actinomycetes > Streptomycetales > Streptomycetaceae > Streptomyces > Streptomyces roseoverticillatus. The sequence continues at coordinate 180,907 of NZ_JOFL01000001.1, forward strand.
CGCGTACGGGTCGAGGATGGCGGACTGCATCCAGCGCTGGGTGGCCGCGAGACCCGGCCCGCGGATGCCGTCAGCCATGCCCGCTCCCGGTCGTGACGGCCGCCACGGACTCGGCGACGGCCCGCGCCCGGTCCAGCTCGGCCATCAGCTCGGGGAACGGCGGCAGTTTGTCGTCCCGTTCGAGCAGGGTGGACACCCCTCCCCCGGTGAGCTCCACCGCCGTGCGGTACAGCTCCCAGACGGGCTCGGCCACGGGGGCGTCGTGCGTGTCGATGATGTGCGTGCCGTGGTCGGTGTGGCCCGCCAAGTGCATCTGGACGACACGCTCGTGCGGCAGCGCCCGCAGGTACGCCTCCGGGTCGAAGTCGTGGTTGTACGCCGAGACGTGGACGTTGTTGACGTCGAGGAGCAGCCCGCAGTCCGCTTCCTCCGCCAGCCGGGCCAGGAACTCCCACTCGGTGAGCGTGGACGCGCGGAACTCCACGTAGCTGCTGGGGTTCTCCAGGATCAGCGGCCGTTCCAGCACGTCCTGGACGATCCGGGCCCGGCCCGTGACGTGGGCGAGCGTCTCCTCGGTGAAGGGCAGCGGCAGCAGGTCGTGCGTGTTGATGCCCAGCACGCCCGTCCAGCAGACGTGGTCGGACACCCACGGCGCGTCCACGTCGTCGGCGAGCCGCTTCAGGCGGCGCAGGTAGCCGGAGTCGAGCGGGTCGGTGCTGCCGATGGACAGCGACACGCCGTGCAGGACCACGGGGTAGCGGTCCGTGATCTCCTCCAGCGCCTGCCGCCGGCCGCCGTGGCAGTCGAGGAAGTTCTCGGAGATGATCTCGAAGAAGCCTACGGGGGGCAGGTGTTCGCGGATGTACGGGAGGTGAGGTGTCCGCAGGCCCGCTCCGAATCCGAGGCGTGGCGTGCCGAGCCGGGGCTCACTCACGGTCGTCCCTCGCGCTCCGGCCGTGCCCCTGCCCCTCCTGCGGCTGCTGCATGTAGTCGTAGTGCGGCATCCGGTCGTCCGGGATGCCCTGCCCCGGGGCCGGGCCGAACGCCTTGCCCGCCGCGTACATGCGGGCCTCGAAGAGGCGGCGGGCCTGCTTCCAGACGCTCTTGCCCTTGAGAGGCCCGGCCGAGAAGACCCTGCTCTCGTTGATCGGGCTGGCGCAGCTGCCGTTGTACCGGCAGTCCTGCTCGCCGGGGTGGAACTGCTCGTAGTCCGTGCCCGCGTAGCCGCAGCCGCCCTGGCCGCGGCAGGACCCCTCGCCGTGACAGACGTGGAAGACGGTGGCGCACGTGCCGGTCCCGGCCATCGGTGCGTTTCCCGAAGCGTCCAGGCCGGCGCAGGAGTTGAGTCCCATGCAGACGTGCAGCTCCCTCGGGACCTCCTGGGGGAGCGGGGCGGGTTCGTCGCGCATGACGGTCGTTCCTTTCGGCTCGACGACGAAAGGGCATACCTTTGCAGCACCGTCCGGAGGGACGGGAGGGAGCGATCCGGCCACGGCCGGACGCCCCGGAGGTTTCCGGCCAAGGGCGACTTGGCCTGCGGGCCGCGTCACGCACTGCTCTCGGAGATGACCCCTTCCGCGTACGCGATGACGGGCGGCCCGAAGTGCGCGTACGTCCGGCCGACCGCGGCCAGGAGCGCGGGCAGGGACCAGTCGTCCGGGAGGAGTTCGGGCGGCAGGCCGGGCGGGGTCCGGAGGGTGTCGGTCAGGCTGCCGCCGAAGAGCCGCGCGTAGGCCGCGAGGGCGGCGGCGCTCGGCCCGGGCGGCACCGGCTGCCCGGCGATGGCGGCCAGGAGGCGCGCGGTGTGCTCGCGGTAGCGGCGGTCGAGCTCGGCGAGCTCCCAGGCGCGGTGGGCGACCTCGGCGGCGTCGGCGGTGGAGAGTTCGACGCGCCCGAAGTAGACGGTCCCCTCCTCGGGGGGTCCGCCGAGCTCGGCGAGCAGGTGGTCGCGGCGGTCGGCCGGCGAGATGAGGACGCCGGGCTGCATGAGGCCGTAGCGGGCCAGGGAGGCGGCGCGGCGCAGCCGGTCGCGGTAGGCGCGCCGCGCTTCCGGGACGGTGTAGAAGACGGCGTGGAAGAAGCCGTCCCAGGGCGGGGGTTCGGGGCGGCCGTGGCGGACCTGGCGGAAGGACTCCAGGAAGGCGCCGGCGAGGTGGTAGTCGGCGCCGCGGCCGCGGGGGGTCGCGGCGATGAGGCCGTCCCGGCGCATGCGGGCGATGAGGGACCGGGCTGCCGCGGGGGTGAGGCCCACGTCTGTGAGCAGCCGCACCAGCGCGACGCCGGGCATCTCCTCGCGGCCGGCCACTCCGTAGAGGAACGGCACCAGGGCGACGTTGGCTCCGCGCGAGACGCTCGCACCCTCCTGACGACCTGTTACTCTCTCGTTCACGATCGTGAGCATATGCGATACAGATCAAAAATGCATGTGGGTACCAAGAAAGATGAACGGGGCGGGAAAATGACGAACGCGCACGTCGCCGGTGAGAACGGCAAGAGAAGCGGCGGGGCCAAGGGGCTGATGAACTGGGGGCCGGCGATCCTGTTCGGCGTGATCCTGCCGTTCGTCACCTACGGAATGCTCACCGACCACGGCGTGAGCCAGGTGAACGCGCTGCTGCTGATCACGCTGTGGCCCGCCGTCGAGACGCTGCTGCACCTGGCGATCAGGCGCCGGGTCGACGAGTTCGGCATGATGATGCTGGCCCTGATGCTGCTCGGCGCGCTGAGCGCGGTGGCGTACAACAGCACCGAGCTGATGTTCATCAAGGAATCGGCGATCACGGGTCTGCTGGGGCTGGCGTTCCTGGGCAGCCTGGCGATGCGCCGGCCGGCGATGTTCTACCTGGGCCGCAAGTTCGGCACGGACGGCTCCCCCGAGGGCGTGGCCCGCTGGAACGGCCTGTGGGAGTTCCCGGGCTTCCGCCGCATGCAGTACCTGCTGACGTCGGTGTGGGGCGCCGGCTTCCTGCTGGAGGCGGCGATCCGCGTGGCGCTCACGTACGTGCTGCCGACCAAGGCCATGGTGCTGGTGAACAACCTGTTCCCGCTCGTGGTGATCGCGGCGCTGGTCACCTGGACGACGGTGATGGGCAAGCGCGGCCGCGCCCGGTCGGCGGCGGCCCAGGCCGCGGTGCGGGCGGCGGAGACGGCGGAGGGCGCGCCCGCGGTGCAGAGCGCGGCGTAAGGCGTAAGCAGCAGTCCTGCTCCCAACCGGTCCGTGGCGCCCGGCTCGGCTTGCCGCCGGGCCGGGCGCCGCGCGGTGGGGGGCGGCTCAGGCCTTGAGGGCGGACGCCACCTGCGTCAGCAGTCCGGCGTCGGTCAGGAACCCGAGGTGCGTCTCGCAGGGCACCAGGGTGTTGACCGCCCCCTGCAGCGGCGTGCTCGTGAAGGGGTTGATCACCCCGTCGCACGGCGAGTACCAGGTGCGGTAGTCCACGGCGCCGGGCGTCTCGTCGCCCGACGCGAGTCTCTTCAGGAAGTCGGAGCCGGGCGACATCTCCTGGCAGGAGACGGACAGCACGGTGCAGAGCCCGGCGATGTACGTGCCGTGGTGGGGCGCCGCCAGCGAGGCCATGTGCTTGATGTCCGCGGCGCCGCCCAGCTCCTTCGCGTACCAGAGCGAGACCAGGCCGCCCATGGAGTGGTTGACGATGTCGACCTTCTCGGCCCCGGTGCCGGCCTTCACCTTCGCGACGAAGGCGGCGAGGCCCTGGGCACTCGACTTGTTCGAGCCGAAGAAGTCGTAGGAGTAGTTGAATCCTCCCCTCCCTGAAGGGAGGGGATTCCTGGCTCAGGCCGCCTCCTGGAGCGGCGCTCCAGGAGGTCTTGCGCCATCAGCACCAGCCGGGGTGAGACCAGCCCGGACGAGCATCACGTGTGCGGAGTTCTTGTCCCGTGGACACACGGTTCCACACGCGGTGCAGGTGTAGGTACGCCCACCCAGCGGCAGTACGTGCTTGGCTCTCGCATCGCACCGCGCGCAGTCCATCGTGGTGTACGCAGGGTGTACCAGGCGGATATCCCGCCCATGCTTGCGGCCCATCTCGATCAAGGCACGCTTGGTGGCGCCGATGGCGGCGTCAGCGGCCTTACGAGCCATCGTTGTCTTGGCCAGGAACTTCGGACGGAAGTCCTCGACGGCGAAGGCGTCGTGATCGCGGGCAACGGACTTGGCCCACTTACGACCGGTGTCCTCACGCTGCCTCGCGACCTTCTTGTGCAGCTTCGCCCGCAGTTTCTTCGCCTCGCGGTAGCCCTTCGATCCCGGCTGTCCCTTCTCCGGCTTGCGGCGGGCCATCATCCGGTCATACCGGGCCAGCTTGGCAGCGGCCCTCTTGCCGTGCTCAGCGTGCGGGAGATCATGCGCGTCGGACGTGGTGGTAGCGGTCTCCTTCACGCCCCAGTCCACGCCGATCACACGCCCAGTCCCGGGCAGCGGTTCACACTGGGCGGGGACGACGAAGCTGGCATACCAGTGACCGAGGCTGTCGCGGTAGACGCGCACCGAGGACGGCTCAGCCGGCAGATCCCGCGACCACGCCACGGTCAGCACGATCCCACCCGCCAAGTGCAGACGCCCGTCCTTCAACCGGAACCCATGCCGGGTGTAGTTCAGGGACGGCAACGCCTCACGCTTGGTCTTCCAGCGCGGCATCCCGGCGCCGCTGCCGCACCGGCAACCGCTCACGGATATCCTTCTGCGCCTTGGCACGGGACTTACCGAAGTCCCGGATGACCTGCTGCTGAGGAACACTGGAACCCTCGCACAGCCAGGACATCAACCGGCGCGCCTCAGTCAGCATCTTGTCCAGCTGAGCCGGGCCACAGGTCCGCTTGTCCTCGGGGTGGGCTTTGTTGTGCAGGTGGACGGCCTTGGACTTGGCGACGCACTCGTTCCAAGTCCAGCGGCACCGGTCCCACTCGCCGAGCAGCTTGCCCAGGGCGGTGGACGACACGCGAAGCCGGAAGGTATAGCGGGCATGCCCACCCTCCACAGCCGCCCCCACCCACACCACCCCGCCCCCACGGTCCCCGGCCGGGAGTCATGGCATCCCCAGCCCTCTGGAGGACCATATGCGCGACCGCCGCACACACGTACCCAATCCCACAGCCACCACCCCAACCAGCGAGCACGGGTACACACGTTCGCACCCCCGGCGGCACCCGACAGCGATACGGGCGCTCCGCGCCCTGAACCGGATACGGCGACGCTCCGCGCCGCAACACCCGGATGCGATTCCTCCCCGGCGTGAACGCCGGGGCCTCCTCGCAAGAAACAGGTGGAGGCCGTCGCCCTCGCCGTCGCCGGACTCCCGGCCCCGGCGCGGAAGCGGGCCTGCCGTCAGGCGCGGCTGATCCTGCGGACCCTGGAGGAGTGGGCGGAGGCGACCGGCGACCAGCGCGCCCGGGCCACGGTCCTGCACTGCCGGGCCGTGCTGGCCGCCACCGCGGCGCCCGCCTGCGCGGACCCGTGCTTCGGACGGGCCCTGGCGCTGGTGGAGCGCGTGGGCTCCGAGTTCGCCCAGGCCCGTACGAAGCTGGCGTTCGGCATGGCGCTGCGGCGCCTGCGGCGGCCCGGGGACGCCCGCGCGCACCTGCGGGGCGCGATGCTGCTGTTCGAGGCGTGCGGGGCGGAGGTGTGGACGGAGCGGGCCCGCGACGAGATGCGCGCCGCCGGGCAGGCCGAACCGGGCGGCCGGCCCCGGCCCGCGGCCTCACTCACCCCGCAGCAGCTGCGGGTGGCGCGGCACGTCGCCGAGGGCCGCACGAACCGCGAGGTCGCCGCCCTCCTCGCCGTCAGCCACCGGACCGTCGACCACCACCTGCGCAACGTCTTCGCCGCGCTCGGGATCCGCTCCCGCGTCGAGCTGGTCCACGTGCTGACGGCGCATCAGCCGTGAGGTTCCGTGCCCGCTCAGTGCGCCGGCAGGTGCCGGGCGAAGAACGAGCGCAGGTGGTGGCGCACCGCAGGCACCGCTGCGGCCGGGTCCGCCGTCCCGACCATCTTCGCGCGGTCGGCGGCCGTCACCAGCCCGGCGGTCTGCAACTGCGGCACCAGGGCCGCGTAGTCGGTGAACACCCAGTGCGCGGCGTGGTCGAGCTGCCGGCGGCAGGCGCGTCCCCGCGAGTGGGCGAGCACCGCGGGCCACGAGCGCTCCAGGGCCTTGCGGTCGCGGAAGCCGTCCGTGCCCAGCAGGAGCAGCGGCCGGGCGGCTCCGTACCGGGCGACCGGGTACAGCTCGCCCTGGCCGCCGGGCGTATCGGGAGCCCGGTCGAGGTAGCCCTCCAGGTCGGCAGCCGCACTGATGCGCCGGTCCTCGTACATCGCCAGGGCCGCCGCGGTGCCGCCCGCCGAGTGGCCGTAGACGCCGATGCTCCGCAGGTCCAGCGCCCGGCCGAGGTGTTCCGGCAGGGGGCGGCCCGCCGCGTCCGGGTTCCGCCCGGCGGCCAGTTCCTCCAGCCGGCCGATCACGAACCGGAGGTCGGCGACGCGGGTGTCGATCAGGGTGCGGAAGAGGCCCGGGTCCGTCCTCGGGTCGTAGCGCAGCACCGTCGGGCGGACGGTGTCCCGGCCGGTCATGGCGACGGGGAACTCCACTTCGCAGGCGTCGCCCGGGTGGTCGACGGTCACCACCACATAGCCGTGGCTCGCCAGTTCCTCCGCGGGGCCGGTGCCCATGGTGCGCGCGTCGCCGCCTCCCGGGCTGTACAGCAGGACGGGCCGCCGGCGCGCGGCGTCCGCGGGGGCGCCCGTGTACGAATGGGTGGTGGTCGCCGCCCAGTTCACGCCCGAGGCGGGCAGCTCCGGGTGGCTCCTGCGGCCGTCCGCGCCGAAGTCCGCGGCGGCGCCCGCGGTCATCTGCGGTGCGCGGCGGCAGCCGCGTACGGTGCGGGCCGGGTAGAACACGGACGCCATCACCTCGCGGACGGGGATCTCCGGCTCCAGCGGGTCGCGCCGGGAGCGGTCGACGAGGTAGAGGGTGGTGACCCCGGTCCAGTACGGGCCCGTCGGCGCCGGCAGCCGCAACGTGATGCCGTCCGCGGTCCCCCGCGCCTGCGCGGCGGCCGGGGTGGCGGTGCCGCCCGCGAGCAGCACCCCCGCAGTGGCCGCCAGGGCCGACTTGGTGACGGCCCGTCGGCCGACGTGACGATGAAGCATGGCGCTCCCCTTACCTGCGGTGATGTAGGTCCTTGTGCCACCCGGCGGCCGTTTGAGTGAATGCCGTGGGCACGGCCTGCATGCTGGTGCCCGGCGGCGGCCCCGGGCGAAGGTTCAGGCCCTGCCCGAAACGATGGCGCGGTGCCGGCGGGAGTGCAGTGATACGGATCCGGTTCTCGGCCGCGGACTTCGCGCGCGTGAGGTTCGCGCCGCGGCCCGTGCCGCTGCAGGCGCTCAACACGGCCTTCATGATGCTGTTCCGCGGCGACGACCACCTGCTCTTCGGCCGCTGGCGGCAACGGCTGCTCCGTAACCTGCCGGCGGCTGTGGAGCCCCTGGGCGACCTGGTCACCGCGGCCGGAGCCCCGCTCTTCCTCGACGAGTTCGGCGAGGAGTCCGGCGATGCACCGGAGCACGGCCTGGACGCCGTGCGGGCCGCTCCCCCGGGCCTGGTCCGTACGGAGCTGGAGCGCGTGTACGCCGGCCATCCGGCGCCGCCCCCGCCGTGGGTCCGCGACCTGCACCGGGGTGATGCCGGTGCCTGGCAGGTCCTCCGGCGCGCCCAGCACGCGGCGTTCGAGACGGCCGTGCGGCCGGTGTGGCCCCTCGTGCAGGACCTGCACCGGGCGGAGTTCACCCGCCACGCCCTGGCCGTGGCCGAGCACGGAGTCGGCGCGGCCCTCGCCGCGCTCGTGCCCGGCGGCCGGCTGCGGGGGGACGTCTGGGAGCTCCCGGCGCCCGGCGAGCGGGACCTCGCGCTGCGCGGCCGGGGCGTGCTGCTCCTGCCCGCGTTCCAGTGGACCGGCCATCCGCTCGTCGCCGACCTGCCCGGCCGGCCCCTCGTCCTGAGCTACGCGGCCGGCCCGGGCCTGCCCCTCTCCCCAAAGGGAGCGGGCGGCAGGGAAGGGTCCCTGGCCGAGGTGCTCGGGCGGACCCGCGTCGACGTGCTGGCCGTGCTCGCGCAGGAGCACACCACGAGCGGCCTGGCCCGGCGGCTCGGCGTCAGCAACGCCACCGCTTCCGCCCACGCCGCCGCGCTGCGCGGCGCGGGACTGGTCACCTCGGCGCGCGCGGGACGAGCGGTGCTGCACCGGCGCACGGACCTGGGGAGCCTGCTGCTGCGGGGGCGGGAGCACGGCTGACGCCGGCGCGGGAGCGCACGGAGCGGACGGAGCGGACGGTCAGCAGCGGGACGCCTGAAGAGCAGCTTGCCGCGAAGGGGCCGTATGCGCCGCGGGGCGGGCACCGCCGGCCGCTGCCGGGCTGGCGGGCGAGTGACCGGCGACGGCGCGACCGTCTCTGCCCGGCCGGGCGCCGGCGCGCGCCCTCTTCCCCTACGGCTGCGGCGAGCGCGCGTCGTAGCGCGCGAAGTTGCGCCACTGGACGGCGATGAGCGCGGTCGCCGCCAGGCAGGCGAGCCCGCCGCCGACGACCGCCCAGGACGGTGAGGCGAGGTCCGCGGCGGATCCCGCGAGGAAGTCGCCCAGGCGCGGCCCGCCCGCTACCACGACGATGAAGACGCCCTGGAGCCGGCCCCGCATGTCGTCGGGGGTGGCCGCCTGGAGCATGGTGGTGCGGAAGACCGCCGAGATGCTGTCGGCGCATCCGGCGAGCCCGAGGAAGAGCAGGCCGAGCCAGAGGTTGCGGCTCAGCCCGAAGACGGTGACGGCGGCGCCCCAGCCGCCGACGGAGAGCAGCACGGCGAGCCCGTGCCGGTGGATGCGGCCGAGCCAGCCGGAGAACAGCCCGCCCAGCACCGCCCCGACGGCGGGCGCGGCGACCAGCAGGCCGACGGTCTTGGTGTCCCCGCCGTACCAGAGCCCGGCTATGGCCGGGAAGAGCGCCCTGGGCTGGGCCAGGACCATGGCGGCCAGGTCGGCGAGGAAGGTGATGCGCAGGTTGGGGCGGGTGACGAGGAAGCGCAGGCCGCCCCGGACGGAGGCGCGTCCCTTCCCCGGCCGGCCGTCGCTCTTCTCGGGGCGCATGGAGGGCAGGCGCCACATCGCGTACAGGGCGAAGGCGAACGAGACCACGTCGACCAGGTAGGCGGCCTGGAAGCCCCAGAGGCCGACGACGGCGCCGCCGAGCATGGGGCCGCCCATGAGCCCGAGGTTCGTGGTCAGGGAGGTCAGGGCGTTCGCCGCGGGAAGCTGCTCCGGGGACAGGAGCTTGGGGATCATCGCGCTGCGGGCCGGGCTGTTCATGGCGAAGCAGACCGACTGCAGGGCGACGACCGTGTAGAGCAGCCACACCTGCCGCAGGTCGAGCAGCGCGGCGGCGGCCAGCACGACGGACAGCAGTGTGGCGCCGGAGGCGCTGGCCAGGCCGAGGGTCCGGCGGTCGACGGTGTCGGCGACGGCTCCGCCGTACAGGCCGGCGGCTATCAGCGGGACGAGGGAGCACAGGCCGACCAGGCCCACGGAGAACGTGGAGCCGGTGATCGCGTAGACCTGCAGGGAGACCGCGAGGGCGGTCATCTGCTGGCCCACCCAGGACACGGTGTTCCCGGCCCACAGGCGGCGGAAGTCCGCGGAGCGGCGCAGAGGGGTGATGTCGGCGAGGTAGCGGGTGCGCTGCGCGGGCCGGGCGGCGGGGGGAGCTTCGGGCACGGGACGTCTCCGGGGATGGGCACAAGGGCGGCAGCCCACAACATCGCCACGGAGGTCCGCCTGCGGCAACAGGAATTTTGAGCGAGTGTCAGGTCTCGTCCGCCGGCCGGGCGCGGACGTGCATGCGCTCGCCCTGGGGGCCGAACAGGCTGATGATCTCCACGGGGCCGTCGCCGGTGGAGCCGAACCAGTGCGGCAGCCGGGTGTCGAACTCGGCGACCTCTCCCGTCTGGAGCACGATGTCGTGGTCGGCGAGCACCATCCGCAGCCGGCCGCTGAGCACGTACAGCCACTCGTAGCCCTCGTGGGTGCGCGGCTCGGGCGTGCTCCGGGTGGGGCCGATGACCATCTTGAAGGCCTGCAGCCCGCCCGGCTGCTGGGTCAGCGGCACCACGGTCGAGTCTCCGCGGCGGACCGGTTTGAGGCGGACCCGCGGGTCGCCGACCGGGGGCGCGCCGACCAGCTCGTCGAGGGGCACCTGGTGGGCGTGCGCGATCGGCAGCAGCAGCTCCAGGCTCGGCTTCCGCTGCCCGGACTCCAGCCGGGACAGCGTGCTGACGGAGATCCCTGTGACCTCCGACAGCGCGGCGAGGGTGCACTGGCGCTGCCTGCGGATGCGTTTGAGCCGCGGTCCGACGGCGGCGAGCACTTCTTCCATCCCTCTATTGCAGAAACAGCAACAAGGTTTGTCAAGGAGTCCGGTCAGGCCGCACAGTCTGCGCCAAGACGGCACGAACGCGCGCCCGGCACGGGCACGAGACCAGGAGCGGATGAGATGGCGGACGAGACGAACGACTTCGACTGGGCCGCGCTGGCGGGCATGCTGGAGCTCGAGGGCGAGGCCCACAGCCCCTACGTGCAGCAGGCCTTCGAAGAGCTGGAGCGGCTGGTTCCGGCGCCGGGGCGGATCCTGGACGTCGGCAGCGGCCCGGGGGTCGCGGCCTGCCGGCTCGCGTCGGTGTTCCCGCGGGCCGAGGTCGTCGCGGTCGACGGCGCGCCGGAGCTGCTGGCCCTGGCGGAGAAGAGGGCCGCGCGGCTCGGCGTCCGGCTGCGGACGCGGGCGGCGGAGTTCCCGGAGGGGCTCGACGGCCTGGGGACCGCGGACCTGGTGTGGTCCGGGCAGGTGGTGCACCACGTCGGCGACCAGCAGGGCGCCCTGGACCGGCTCGCCGGGCTGCTCGCGCCCGGCGGCGTGCTGGCCGTCGTCGAGGGCGGGCTGCCGGCCCGGTGCCTGCCGCGCGACCCGGGCTTCGGACGGCCGGACCTGCACAGCCGCCTGGACGCGGCGATGGCGGGCCGCTTCGCCCGGATGCGCGAGGAGCTGCCCGGGTCCGTGGCGGTGACCGAGAACTGGTCCGGGATGCTGCGGGCGGCCGGCCTGACCGAGGTGCGGAGCAGGACCTTCCTCGTGGACCGGCCGGCGCCCCTGGACGAGGAGACACGGAAGTTCGTGCGGCAGACGCTGGAGCGGCAGCGCCGCATCAGCGCCGAGGCGCTGGACGCGGAGGACACGGCGACGCTGGACCGGCTGCTCGATCCGGCCGACCCCGCGGGGGTCGACCACCGTCCGGACCTGTTCCTGCTGGTCGCGAAGACGGTGCATTTCGGCCGCCGCCCGGCGGCACGCTCCTGATCGCCGAGCCGGACTGACGCGGGCTCCCCTTCACGTACCGCCGTTCACGTGCCGCGCTCGCACTCCGCGAGGAAGTCCAGCACCAGCGGGCTCGCCACCGCCCGGAACTCCTCGAAGTAGGCGTGCCGGGCGCCGGGGATCAGGTGCAGCCGGGCGCCCGGGATGCGGTCCGCGAGGAGGCGCGCGTTCGCGGCGGGGTTGAGGAGGTCGTCGCCGCCGTGCACCACCAGCGTGGGCGCGGAGACGCCGGGCAGCGCGTCCCACGCGTCGTGCCCGTTGCTGGCCGCCAGGTGCCGGCGCCGGGCGTACGCCGGCATGGCCGGATCGCCCAGCACGCGGGAGGGGCCGCCATGCGCGGCGGGCCAGGCCGGGGTGTACATCAGGGCGCGCAGCGCCTGCCCCGCAGCGGGCCCGGGCCGGGCCAGGGACCTGCGGACTTCGTCGCTGCGCTCGACCGCGTGCCCGCCGCCCGGCGACGTGCAGCCGAGGACCAGGGCGCGCACCCGCTCCGGGTGCCGGACGGCGAGCTGCTGCGCGACGCGTCCGCCCATGGAAGTGCCGTAGACGTGGGCGCGCTCGACACCGAGGGCGTCGAGGACCGCGATCACGTCCTGCGCGAACCCCTCGGTGCTGTACGGCTCGTCGGGCTTATCGCTCGCGCCGGTGCCGCGGTAGTCGAGGGTGACGGTGCGGTGGGCGGCCCGGAAGTCGTCGCGGACGCCGTCCCACCAGTGGTGGTTGTTGGCCTGGCCCGCCAGCAGCACGAGCGGGGACCCGTCCCCCTCGGTCTGATAGGCGATGCGGATCCCGTCCGCGGTCCCGGCGTACGGCATGGGCGCATCCTTCCGGCAGGTTCGTGCTGGTGACGATCAGTCACAGTAAGCATCACAGGCACCAGAAGCCGCAGTGACCGGCATCACGGGAACGCGCCGCGGCGAGCGGACGGCGGCAGGATCCGGGCGCCGGGGCCGCCGCGCTCCTTGCCCCCGCGGCCGCGCACCGGGAGGATCCTCTGGGACGTTCCGGACCCTCCCGACGAGGAGGCACCATGCCTGCCCCTGTTCCGCACGCCGGCCGGTGGGGACTGCGCGTGATGACGTTCAACCTGCGGTACGCCTCGGAGAACGACCCCCATCCGTGGTCGCGGCGCCGGCCCGTGATGCGGCGGCTGCTGCGCCACGAGAGACCCCACGTGCTGGGGACACAGGAGGGCCTGCACCGGCAGCTGCGCGACATCGCCGAGGACCTCGGCCCCCGCTACGCCTGGCTCGGACTGGGCCGGCACGGCGGCAGCCACGACGAGTTCGGGGCCGTCTTCTACGACGCCCTGCGGCTCGCGCCGGAGGAGTTCGACCACTTCTGGCTGTCCGGCACCCCGTCCCTCATCGGCTCGGCCACCTGGGGAAACACGGTCGTCCGCATGGCGAGCTGGATCCGATTCACGGACCGGCACTCCGGTGCGGGCTTCTACCTCCTCAACACCCACCTCGACCACGCCCACCAGTACGCGCGGGAGCGCAGCGCGGAGCTGATCACCGAGCGGCTGCGGGCCCTGGACCCGGCGCTCCCCCGCATCGTCACGGGCGACTTCAACGTCCCGGCCCACGCCAACCCCGTCTACGACGCGCTGCTCGGCGGCGGCGCCCTGGCCGACACCTGGGACACCGCGGCCGAACGCGGCCCGCAGTACGCGACGTTCCACGGCTACCGGCCGCTGGTCCCGGACGGGGACCGCATCGACTGGATCCTGGCGTCTCCGCCGGTCCGTACGCTGCAGGCCGCCGTCAACACGTACTCCCTCGACGGCCGCTTCCCGAGCGACCACCTCCCGGTGCAGGCGCTCGTCGAGCTGTGAGCGGGCACGGGGTCAGCCGCGGGGGGCGGTCCCGGCCGCGCGGGTGAGCAGGCAGGGGACCACCGCGTGGTGGACGGGGGCGGCGGCGCGGCGTAGCCGGGCGCCGTGAACGCGCCGACGCCCGGGACGTCGCGCGGGACCCGGACGCGCCGGACACGTGAAGTGGTCATGTTCCAGGGCTCCTTCGGCGTCGGCTGATGTGAACATTCCGTGCGCGCGCGGAACGGTAGCAGCGTAGGACGGCCCGGGACGGGGGTTTGTCACCGGGGGCGAATCCTCGTCCGCCGCGTTCGCGCGGCGATTAGCGTCCGTGGGCGTTCAGCCGAGTCGAGCGAAGAAGGTGCCATGCGACCGGTACGTCCCTTGCGATCCGCACGCCCCTTGCGGTCCGTGTCCTCCCTGCGATCCGTGTCTTCCCTGCGGGCGCTGTCGCCCGCGTCCCGGCGGACCCTCGGCACCGGGCTCGTCGTCTTCTCGCTCGCCGCGACCCTGCTGGCACTGCTGATCCCCGTATACCTCTTCGGCGGTGCCGGGACCGCGGCGGCCAGTGCGCGCACCGCGTGGACCGACGACGGCGAGGGCACCCGGCAGACGCCGTCGGGGCCGCTGACCGCGCTGGACCGGGACTTCGTCCGGCGGGTCCGCCTCGCCGGGCTCTGGGAGAAGCCCGCGGGGAAGCTCGCCCTGGAGCGCGGCACCACGGACGCCGTGCGGATGGCCGGCGAGCACCTCGTGGACGGCCACACCGAGCTCGACCAGCGGTCCGCGGACACGGCCCGCTCCCTGGGCGTGAGCCTGCCGGAGCGGCCGAGCGCCGAGCAGCAGGGGTGGCTGGACCAGTTGCAGGGCTCCCGGGGCGCGGCCTTCGACCGGCTCTTCGCGAACCTCGTGCGCACCGCCCACGGCAAGGTCTTCGGCCTGGTGGCCCTCGTACGCGACCGCACTTCCAACGCGCTGGTACGGGCCCTGGCGACGCGCGCCAACACCGTCGTCCTCGACCACATCACCGTCCTCGAGAACACCGGACTCGTCGACTTCCCCCACCCAGGCGACAATGAAAAGAAGTGACCCCACATGATGCGACAGGCCCACAAACGCTCGAAGTTGAGGACCCGGGCGGTGGTCGCGGCCGCGGCGCTGCTGCTCGGCGGAGGCGGTACGGCGATCGTCGCCAACCACGCCTCGGCCGGGGCCGCCCGGGACGCCGGCGGAAGCGAGCGGCAGAACGTCTCACCGGCGGCGACGACCATCTCCTGCCCCGACGTCGGCGACCGGCTGCGGGACGTCCCCGCCGCCGCGCAGCCCGCCGTCTCCCGGGGGCTGTCCCAGCTCGACGCCCAGGTGGCCCAGGCCTACGGGCGGCTGACGGGCGCCGGTCACGACTCCGGCGGCCACGACTCCGGCGGCCACGGCGGGGCGGACGCGGGTGCCGGCGCGGTGCTCGGCGACCTCCAGCAGCAGCGCACCGAGACCATAGGCCGCATCGCCGGCTCCATGCGCGCCGCGGGGAACACCGGCTCCGCCACGGACGGGCTCACCGGGCTGAGCCGCTGCACCACCAGCGAGGTCAGCACGGCAGCGGCCGACGACTCCTCCCGGCCCCTCAGCTCCCAGCTGGGCGACCGGGGCATGCCGGGCGGCCCGTCCCGCGCCGACTTCGCCGACATCAGGAACGCCCCCGTGAAGCGCACCCCCGCCGCCGGCCGGGCCGGCTCGACCGGCACGTTCACCACTGTTTGCGGACGCAATGAAAATGGGCACTTCAACCCCGACAACGTCATCGTGACGCCCGGGGTGCGCAACGGCGCACACCACATGCACGATTACGTGGGCAACAAATCCACCGACGCCTTTTCCACCGACGCGAGCCTCGCCGCCGCAGACACGACCTGCACCAACGGGGACAAGTCGACGCACTACTGGCCCGTGCTGCGCGTCCTCAACGGAAAGGCCGCGCCGGACGCGAATGCGCCCGGCGGCGGGCACGACGGGAACATGGGAACCATCCTGCGGCCCGCGTCCGTGACCCTGCAGTTCCGCGGCAGCCCGGCGACGAAAGTGACCGCGATGCCGCGATTCCTCCGCATCATCACAGGAGACGCCAAAGCACTCACGAACGGGCTCGCCAACGCGAATGCCTCGTGGAGTTGCACCGGCTTCGAGAACCGGCAGCTGAAGGACAAATACCCGATCTGCCCGGACGGCTCGGACGTGGTCCGCACCTTCGCCTTCCAGAACTGCTGGGACGGGCGCAGCACCGACAGCGCCAACCACCGCACCCACGTCGCCTTCGCCCGCGCGGACGGCTCCTGCCCGCGGGGCTTCCGGGCCGTGCCGCAGCTGGTGCAGCGCATCACCTACGACGTGCCCGCCGGCGTCCCGTTCGCCGTGGACAGCTTCCCCGAGCAGCTGCACAAGCCCGTCACCGACCACGGGGACTTCATCAACGTGATGCAGGACGCCCTGATGGCGAAGGCGGTGTCCTGCATCAACTCCGGCCGGACCTGCTGACACCCCCAGCCCCCGGCGCGGGTGCGCTCACCCCCCACTGCCACCCGCGCCGGGAAGGCGGCGGCCCCGAACTGCCGGATTCGGGGCCGCCGTGTGCCGTTCCGGCGGATCAGTTGTGTCTCCGGTTGCGGTCGGCTGACCTTCCGCCGGACTCTCGCCGCTGCGGCTTCTCGCCGTTGCGGCGGGTCTTTTTTGCCGCAACGGCGGCGCCGTCCGGCGCGGGGCACGTCCGCACGTGCCCGTTCCACGGCGCCACGCCACGGCTCACAGGCCGTTGACCCGGGCCGCCCGGCCCGCCGCCCCGAGAGGGTGTACCGCGGCGCCGAGGGCCCGGGCGGAGCCGTGGGCCCGGGAGCGCAGCAGCCGGGCCCTGGCCATGAGCCGCCGGCTGCGGAGGGCGAGCTCCAGCTCGAAGCGGCTGTGCGGCTCGCGCATCGCGGGCCCGAAGAGCTTCTCGATCTGGCGGAGGCGGTAGCGGACCGTCTGCGGGTGCACGTTGAGCGTGCGGGCCGCCTCCGGGGCGCCGCCGCTCTCCAGCCAGGCCAGGAGCGTCACTTCCAGGCGCTCGCTCTGCCGCGGGGTGAGGTCGTCCAGCGGGCGCAGCCACCGCGCCGACAGGGCCCGCGCCAGGGACTCGTCCTGCAGCACGAGCAGGTCGGACAGGTGGTCGTCGACGAAGGTGATGCGTTCGGCCGGGCCGGTCACCGCTCCCGCGAGCCCCAGCAGCCGGCGCGCCCAGCGCAGCGACGCGGCGGCCTCCGCGACGGGCACGGAGTGGCCGACGGCGGCCGGGCGGCCGCCGAGCGCCGCGTCCAGGGCCGCCTCCAGGGCGGGGCGGGCGCGCGGCCCGGGGTCGGGGATCAGCAGGCACAGGTCGGCCTCGACCGTGCCGGGCAGGCCCTGGCCGAGCGCCGCCGCCAGCTGGGAGGTGAGCTGCGGGGAGGGCGGGGGCACGAGGTGGGGCGCGGGCACCGGCGCGTCCGCGGTGCCGGCGCCGGCGAGGACGACGGCCCGGACCCGGCGCGGCAGCGGCCAGGCCGCCTGGGCGGCGAGTTCGGCGAGCACGTCGGCGGGGATGCACCGGTCGTCGGCGAGGGCGGCGAAGAGGGCCTGGCGCGCCCGGGTGCCGGGCATGGGGGTGACGACGCGGGCCGGTTTTCGCCGCTGCTGCGGTATGCGGGGTTGCTGCGGGTCCGGCGCGGGCCGCAGCCCGAGGGTCAGCAGCAGCGCCTGCTCGACGGCGGCCTGTGTCGCTTCCGTGCCGATGCGCCGGGAGACCGCCGCGAACGCCGGTGTGCTGCGCTGCAGTTCCTCGACCACCTGGGCGGCGACCGCGGGGAGCTCCTTTCTCACCACCCGGGTCCACTCGCCGCGCGGTCGTGACCAGATGCGGTTAAGGATTTCGCACATCGTCTACCTCCGGACTTCCGTACCGGGCGCGAGGGACGGGAAGCCGTGCATTGCGGTCCGGGCCCTCTCGCCTGAGTGGGCATCATCAGCAGTCGGCGGCCGCCGGGGGGACAGCCGTACGGGAATTTGTCACAGCGCGATAAACCTTATGAAGATCCTGCGGAGATGGACGATGCTTCTGCACATTCGGCCGCCGGACCTCCGGTGGCCGGCCGGTCACACCGCGTGAATTCAACAAGGGCCCTCCCGGCGGACAACGCCGATGCGAGGGATTTCCGGATTTCTCAGGAACACGGGCGGTTGCCGGAAGCACCGGCGGCCACCTGTCGGAGACCCGCATGCACATGTCGCGAATGCAAACCATCCCGCCGCCGCCCCGACCGCGGCCACGGCCGCGCCCACGGGCCCGGCCCCGCGGCCGGTCCCGCCCCGCCGCCGGGAGCCGGGCCGGCAGGGCGCGGGGCCGGCCGCAGATGCGGCCCTCGGCCCGCCCGGCCCTGCCCGCGGCGATCCTGCTGCTCCTCGCCGTCGCCGCACAGGCCGGCGTGGCCGAACGGACGCAGGAGTTCCTCGACTTCGGCGCGGGAGTGCTCGCGCTCGTCTCGCTCACCTCCACGGTGCTGTGGGGTCTGGCGGCGACCGACCGGCGCCTGCTGGGCTCGGCCCACCGCCTCCTCGCCCAGGGCGTGCACCGCGGACTGGCCGTGGCCGGGCTCGGCTTTCTCGCCCTGCACATCTGGGTCAAGGTTGCCGAGGACCGTACCAGCCCGGCGGCCGCGGCCGTTCCGTTCGCCGACAACGGGCAGCCGTTCCTGATCGGCCTGGGCACGATGGCGGGTTACCTCTTCGTCGCGGTGGCCGTCAGCGGTGCCTTCCGCAGCGCGTTCAGCAGCGTCGGCGGCTCGCGCCGGTGGCGGGCTCTGCACATGGCGGCCTACCCGGCCTGGGGCGCGGCCCTGGTGCACGGCCTGCACGCGGGCCGGCCGGCGGCCGGCTGGGCCACCGCGGCGTACGCGCTGTGCCTGGCAGGAGTGGCCGCCGCCCTGACCCTGCGCCTGCGCGCACGGCTGCGCGAGGAGCGCGCGGAGCGCACCGGCGCCGGGGGGCAGTCATGAACCGGACCGCACCCGGGCCCGTGCCCTCCCTGGCCACCGTCGGACCGCCGCGGCTGCTGGCGGGGCTGGACGAGACGGCGTGGATGGACCGCGAGGCCCACCTGGCCGCGCACGGCCCCGCCCCCGGCCCGGACGTGGACGAACTCGCCGCGCTCGCCGAGGACATCGGGCTGCGCGGCCGGGGCGGCGCGGGCTTCCTGTTCGCCCGCAAGCTGCGCGCCGTCGCCGCGGCGCAGCGCCGCAAGGGCTCCTCCGCGTCCGTCGTCGTCAACGGCAGCGAGGGCGAGCCCGGCTGCCTCAAGGACACGGCCTTGCTGCTCTACGCGCCCCACCTGGTCCTTGACGGCGCGCTCATGGCGGCGCGGGCCCTCGGCGCCGACCGCGTGGCCGTCGGCGTGACCCGGCCCGACGTCGAGCGGTCGGTGCGGCGCGCCCTCGCCGAGCGCGGGCCGGAGCCCGGGCCGCAGGCCGACGTGACCCTGCTGCCCGAGCGCTTCGTCACCGGCGAGAGCTCCGCGCTCGTCCGCGGCATCGAGGGCGGCCCGGCCCTGCCGTCCGGGCGCAGGGTCCGCACGAGCGAGAGCGGACTCGGCGGCGCCCCCACCCTGCTCTCCAACACCGAGACGTTCGCCCAGCTCGCCGCCGCGGCGCGGCTCGGGGCCACGGGCTACGGAGCCTGCGGGCTGCCCACCGAGCCCGGCACCGTGATGCTGACGGTGGCCGGCACCCACGTCGTGGAGACGCCGACCGGCGTGCCCCTGACGTACATCCTCGACCTGTGCGGGACCGCACCGGGCCAGGGTGTGCTGGTCGGCGGCTACCACGGCAGCTGGCTGCCGCCCGAGGCGGCCCGCGCGGCCACGGTCTCCCGCGACTCGCTCGCCGCGGCCGGCGGCGTCCTCGGGGCCGGCGCGGTGCTGCCGCTGCCCGAGACGACCTGCCCCGTGGGCGAGGTCGTGCGGATGGCCCGGTGGCTGGCGGCGCAGTCGGCCGGGCAGTGCGGGCCGTGCGCCCTCGGCCTGCCCTCCCTGGCGGACGCGCTCGCCGAGGCGGCGGACGGCGGCGGGCAGCGTGCCCTGGACGCCGCGCGCGCCCGGATGTCGGCGGTGGAGCAGCGCGGCGCGTGCGGGCACCCCGACGGCAGCGCCCGCTTCGTGGCGTCCGCCCTCGCGGTCTTCGCCGACGAGTTCGCGGCCCACGCCCTCGGGCACGGCTGCGCCCGCCCGGTGCTCGGCGCCCTGCCGCTGCCCGAGGGGGAGCTGCACACCGCCGTGTCCGGGGCCCGTACGGACTCCTCCGCGCAGGCCCCGGCCGAACAGCTGCTGGTGGACTGGACGCTGTGCCGGGGGCACGGCCTGTGCGCGGACCTGCTCCCCGGGCTGCTGCGGCTCGGCGCGGACGGCTATCCCGAACGGGCCGTGATGCCCCTGCCCGCACGGATGCGCGGACGGGCCCTGCGAGCGGTGCGGCGCTGTCCCGCCCTCGCCCTGCGCATCGCGGCCGCCGGCTGAACACCTCGTGCCGCTTTCTGTCACCGGATGACAAGTTTCCGGCCCCGCTGAGCGTACGGCGGGCCGGCCCCGTATCTCCCCTGCAACGGCGGACCACCGCCGGCACACGAGCAAAGGACGATTCATGAACAAGCTGCGTCACGCCTCCCTCGCGGGAACGGCGATCACGGTCATGGTGCTCACGGCGGCCTGCGGCGGCAGCGGCTCGTCGGCGAAGGACGACTACGGCAAGGCCCCGGCCGGGAGCTCCTCGAAGATCGGCGAGGGGTACGGGGCGGGCCCGGCCGGCTCCTACGGCTCCGGCGGCTCCTCGCAAACACAGGCCAAGAACGCCCCGGCCAAGGAGATGACGGTGCGTGAGGCCCCGGGGATCGGCTCCGTCGTCGCGGACAGCGCCGGCATGACCCTCTACCGCTTCGACAAGGACACGGCCCAGCCGCCCGCTTCCATGTGCGACGGCGACTGCGCGAAGGCCTGGCCGCCCGTGCCCGCCGGCGACGCGACCGCCGCGTCCGGGATCGGGGCGGCGGTCGGGGAGGTGCAGCGCACCGACGGCACGAAGCAGCTCACCCTCGCGGGGTGGCCCGTCTACCGCTACGCCAAGGACACCGCGCCCGGCGACACCAAGGGGCAGGGCGTCGGCGGCACGTGGAGCGCCTTCGCTCCCGACGGCAAGAAGGCCGGCGGCGGCAAACAGGACGGATCACAGGGCGGGAAGCCGGACGCGCAGGCCCCCGCCGGCGTCTCGGTGGCGGACAACCCCGCCCTCGGCAAGATCGTCGTCGACGGTAAGGGCCGTACGCTCTACCGGTTCAACAAGGACAGCGCCTGGCCCATGAAGTTCGCCTGCACCGGCACCTGCCTGGACACGTGGAAGCCGGCGGAGCCCGTCGAGAAGAGCGCCGTGCGCGGGGTGCCCGACAAGCTGATCGGCACGGTCACGCGGCCGGACGGCACGAAGCAGCTGGCGGTCGACTGCTGGCCGGTGTACTGGTTCACGGGCGACAAGAAGCCCGGCGACACCGCGGGGCAGGGCAAGCAGGGGCTGTGGTTCGCCGTGAACGACCAGGGCAAGAAGGTCACCTCGGCACCGCAGGGCTGACGCGGGGCGTCCCCGGGGCGGCGGACACGTGTGTGCTCCTTACGGGTGCGCCGCCGGGGAGGTCACGCCCGTGCCCCGCTCCGCGCGCAGGACGCTCTCTCCGTAACCCGCCCCACGCACATCCCCGGAGGAAGAGATGATCGCGTCCCGCGTCCGTGCGTCCCTCGTTCTTGCAGCCGCGGCGGCCCTGTGCCTGCCCTGCGCCCCGCCGGCCTCCGCCGCCGCGGCCCCCGCGTGCCCGGGAGGGTCGGTCTGCTTCTACAGCGCCGAGAACTTCGGCGGAAAGGCCTGGGAGTGGACCGCCAACAGCGGCTACCGCGACCTGCCGCCGGTGCTCCACGACCACGTCGGCTCGTTCGTCGCCTCCACCGACGCCTGCTTCAAGGGCTACGAGCCCAGTGAGAAGCGCGTGACGCACAACGGCGACTGGCGTTCCACCTACCTCAGGGACTTCGGAGGCAGGATGGACGGGGTCGGCCCGGGCAGGTGCTGAGCACTGCCGGCGCCCCGGCCACGCGCGCACTGACGTAGCGCCACGCCGCACGACGGACCGCGCGTCCCCCCGGATCACGCGGTCCGTACGGCCGCCTCCCGGGCCAGGCCGCGCAGCGCCGTGCGCGCGGCGGGCGGGAAGGCGTCGTGGTCGAGGGCCTGTTCGGCCTGGGCGCAGCGGGACTGGATGAGCTGCTCGACGGTCGCGTGGGCGCCGGTCTCGGCGAGCAGGCGGCGGATGCGGTCGGCGCCCCGCTCGTCCAGGTCGGGGTTGCCGAGCAGGGTGTGCAGGACCCGCCGCTGAGCGCGGTCGGCGCGTTCGAGGGCCAGGGCGACGAGGGTGGTGTGCTTGCCGTCCCTGAGGTCGTCCAGGCGGGACTTGCCGGTGACGGCCGGGTCGCCGAAGACGCCGAGGAGGTCGTCGCGGAGCTGGAAGGCGTCGCCCAGCGGCAGGGCGTAGTCGCTGAGCAGGGCGCGGAAGGCCGGGCCGGCGCCGGCGAGGGCGGCGCCGATGTGCAGAGGGCGCTCCACCGTGTACTTGGCGGTCTTGCAGCGGGCGATCGCGAGCGCGTAGGAGGTGCTCGCCGTGGGCCGGCCGGTGGCCAGCAGGTCGAGGCACTGGCCGTACATCACCTCGGTGCGCATCGCGTCGATCAGCGGAAGGAGGTGCGCGAGGCGGCCGGGGCGCAGCCCGGCGGTGTGCAGGAGCTCGTCGGACCAGACGAGGGCGACGTCGCCGATGAGGACGGCGGCGCTGCGGCCCAGCCGGTCGGCGCAGGCGCTGCTGCGGCCGGTGCGGTGGCGGTCGGCGAAGGCCCGGTGGACGGTGGGCCGCCCGCGGCGGGTGTCCGAGTCGTCCATGAGGTCGTCGTGGATGAGGGCGAACGCGTGGAACATCTCCAGCGAGGCCGCCACTCTCACGGTGGGGGCGGGGATGCCGTGGCCGCCCGCCGCGTGCCAGCCGATGACGCACAGCAGGGGCCGCAGGCGTTTGCCGCCGGAGAAGAGGAAGTTCCGGAGGAACGCCGTGACCACCGCCGGATGGCTGTCCGCGGCGGCCTCGCGGGCCTTCTCCTCCAGGAATGCGGACAGCACGACATCGACCCGGCCCCGTATGGCGGGCAGGTCCAAGGGCGTGGTCGCGAGATCAGGGGTCGACATGAGGCGGTTCCCTCCAGTGTCGCGTCCCGTCGCGAATATACCGCCGGGCGGGTCCCGTTCATCAGCAGCGCTCGGGGAGCGAACGGAGCACCGCGCGCCGTCGTACCTACGGGGAGACCCCGGGGGCGCCCCCGGGGCCGCCTGTGGTGCCTGCCGTGCCGTGGTGTCAGGTCCGCGCGGGCACGCTGGAGCCGACGGGGCGCAGGACGCCCTGCAGGTGGACCAGGCCGGCGCCGGGCTCGCCCGGCTCCGCGTGCTCGACGGCGGCCACGACCAGGTGGTGGTCGCCGACGCGGATCACCTCGCGGCGCGAACAGACGAGCCGCGCCCGGCAGCCCTCCAGGAGCGGTACGTGGTGGGGGCCTCCGGTCCAGCGCGTTGGCGGCGCGAACCGGTCGGTTCCCCGGGCGGCGAATCGTTCCGCCAGATCGGTCTGGCCGGCCCCCAGGACGTGGATGCCGTACCAGCGCGCGTCCTTGACGCGCGCCCAGGTGGACGAGGAGTCGGCGAGCGCGAAGGAGACCAGGGCGGGTTCGGCGCTGAGCGAGGTGAAGGAGGTGATGGTCACCCCGGCCGGACCGGCCGGGGTGGGCGCCGTGAGGACCGCCACGCCCGACGCGTGGGCCCGGAGCACCGAGCGCAGGGTGGCCGCGTCGACGGTCACTGCCCGGCCCCGGTCCGGGCGAGGTCCGGGCGGGCCGGCCCCGGGTGCCCGCCGAGGAGCCGGACCGGCGTCCCCGCGAGGTACGCCCGGATGTCCTCGACGGCCTGGCCGTAGTACGTCGCGTAGTTGGCGCGGGACACGTAGCCGAGGTGCGGGGTCGCGAGGAGGCGCGGCGAAGTGCGCATCGGGTGGTCCACGGGCAGCGGCTCGATGTCGAACACGTCGATGCCCGCGCCCGCGATGGTCCCGGTGTGCAGGGCCTCCACGAGCGCGTCCTGGTCGACGATCGCGGCCCGCGAGGTGTTGATCAGGTAGCTGGTGGGCTTCATCAGACCGAGCTCCGCGGCACCGAGAAGACCGTGGGTCCGGTCGCTCAGCGCGAGGTGGACGGATACGAAGTCGCTGGTCCGAAGGAGCTCTTCCTTCGACGCCGCGAGGCCGACGCCCACCTCGTCGGCCCGCTCCTCGGTGAGGTTTTGGCTCCAGGCCACCACGTCCATGCCGAACGCGAGGCCGACCTGGGCGACCCGGCCGCCGATCTTCCCCAGGCCGAGCAGGCCGAGGCGGCGGCCGTACAGGTCGACGCCGACGGTGGACTGCCAGGGGCCGCCCAGGCGCAGGGCGGTGGCCTCGGGCACGATGCCGCGGGCCAGGCCGAGGAGCAGCGCCCACGTCAGCTCGGCGGGCGGAGTGGAGGAGCTGGCCGTGCCGCACACGGTGACGCCGTGCCGCTCGGCGGCGGCGTAGTCGATGACGGAGTTGCGCATGCCGGAGGCGACGATCAGCTTCAGCCGGGGCAGCCGGGCGAACAGCGACGCCGGGAAGGCGACGCGCTCGCGCAGGGTGACGGCGATGTCGAAGCCGGCGAGGGCGGCGGCGAGGGCGTCCTCGGTGCCGAAGTGACCGGGGAAGGAGACGACGTCGACGTCATCGGCGACGGGCGACCAGTCGGCGGCGGTGGTGGCGACGGACTGGAAGTCGTCGAGCACGGCGCAGCGGAGTTTCATGTCAGCGCTTTCCCTTGGGGTGTGGATGGCGGTCACGTGTCGGTGCGATGGGGCTTTGCAGCCGGGCGGCCCAGTCGTGTCGGGTGCCGGTCGGGGCTTCGCAGCCGGGCGGCCGTGTCATGCCGGATGCCGGTCGGGGCCTTGTTCGCGTCGGGTGTCGGTCGGGTGGTTACAGCCGGGTGCCCCTGTCATGTCGGGTGCCGGTCGGGGCTTCGCAGCCGGGCGGCCCTGTCACGGCGGTGCCGGACAGGTCTTCGCAATCGGGCGCCCACGTCGTGCTGGTCGGGTTCGCGGGAATGCGGGCGGCCCGTGGACGTCCGGATCATCCGGCCGCGGGCAGGGCGTCGAGCCGGGCGCGCCCGGGTCTCCAGGCCGACCGTGTCGCGAGCGGGGACCGGGGCCCGGACGGTGCCGCGCCCGCCCGCTGCCCGGCGCGCCGCCGGGGCCCGATGGCGCGCCGGGCGGGTGACGGTCGTCGGGGGCAGCGTCGCGGGCCGGCGACGAACAGCGGGCCCGGAGACCCGGGCAGCGAATCCGTAGCGGCGGCGACCGGCGAGGCTGACGGGTCGTGCCCGCACGGAAGTTGACCGCGCCCCGGCGGCATCCGGGTCGGCTGCGGCGGATGCAGCCGGGACACCCGCGGCGGCGATGACGCCGACGGCGCCCGCGCAGATGACGCCGTACCCGCCGGAGGCGGCCCCGTGCCCGGATCGCGATGCGCCATGTCGGAACTCACGCCCATCCCCCAAAGGCCTGGTTTTTGATCATCCTGGCCAAGGCGGCCGATGGAGGTCAATGGAGGCCGGACAGGCCGGTGGAGTGATCCGGGACACAAGAGCCCGGGGGCTCCGCGAGGAGCTCCGCCGCGCCTGCCGCCCGCAGCGGCGGAGCCGACGCATACTGCGATCAAGTGTCCGGGTGGGGAACCGGTGACCAGGAGGACCTGCCCGTCATGACGTACGCATCGCTCGGCGCCCGGACGGCCCGGCTCGGGCCCACGACCCGCCGCAGCCTGCTCCGCGCGCTCGCCGTCACGGGCGGGCTCGCGGCGAGCGCCGGGCCCGGTCTCCTGGCGGAGCCGGGCGGCGGGCGGCGCGCCGTGGCGCCGCTGCCCGGCGGCACGTCCCGTTCGCTGCCCCGGGCCGCGCCGCCCGGCGCGCGGCGGCGGGCGGCGCGGCCGGACCGGGCGAAGGCGCAGGAGATCCGCGCCGAGTTCGGCCACGCGTGGGAGGGGTACAAGCGCTTCGCCTGGGGGCACGACGAGGTGCTCCCGGTGTCGGGCCGCCACCGCGAGTTCTTCGCGAAGAACCACCCGGTGGGCCTGTCGATCGTCGAGGCGGTCGACACGCTGCACCTGATGGAGCTCGACGACGAGGTCGACCGCTGCGTCGACTGGATCAAGGATCACCTGGACTTCGACGTGAACGCCGACTTCCAGGTGTTCGAGTCCACCATCCGGCTGGTGGGAGGCCTCCTCTCGGGCTATCTCGCCACCGGCGAGAAGGAGCTGCTCAGCCGCTGCACGGACCTCGCGGACCGGCTGCTGCCCGCCTTCACCGCGTCGCCCACCGGCATGCCCTACCGGTACGTCAATCTTCGGACGGGGCACGTCCGGGGCGCCACGCTGCCGCTGGCCGAGATCGGCACCAACGTGCTGGAGTTCGGGGCGCTGTCCCGGCTCACCGGCGACGCCCGGTACCGGCGGGCGGCCGAGGGGGCCCTGCGCGCGATCGTCGAGCGGCGGTCGTCGCTCGACCTGCTCGCCACCCGGATGAACGTGGAGACCGGCCGGTGGGCCGACCGGGAGAGCGTCGCCGTGAACCCGCCTGCGGACTCGTTCTACGAGTACCTGTGGGGCGCGTGGGTGATGTTCGGCGACAAGGAGTGCCGGGACTGGTTCCGCATGTTCGCGGCCGCCATGCGCCGGCACCAGGCCGAACACGTGGACGGGCGGCTCTGGTTCAAGCACGTCGACTTCGCCACCGGGGAGCTCATCAGCCGCAGGGCGTCCGCGCTGTCCGTCGCCGTGCTGCCGGTCGGCGGGGACAACGAGCTGGCCGCCGGCCACTACCGCTCCTGGACGGCCGTCCTCGACAAGTACGAGGTCGTCCCCGAGGAGATCGACTACGGCCGCGGGCTGAAGGTCCTCAGCCCGCGGAACGACCTGCGCCCCGAATACGCCAACTGCGCCTTCCAGATGTACTGGCAGACCGGGGACCCGTACTACCGGACGACGGCGTGGCGCTACTTCCAGAACCTGAAGCGGCACCACCGCGTGCCGGGCGGCTACACGGTGCTCACCGACGTCACCAAACGGCCGATGGCCAAGGGCGACCACTGCCCGGCGTACGTGTTCGCCGAGAACTTCAAGTGGCTCTACCTCACCTTCGCCGAGCCTCCGCGCTTTGACTACGAGCGGGGCTGGCTCAGCACGGAGGGGAAGGTCCTCGACGGCTTCCGGGACGCGTGACCCCTCGGTCAGGGCCCCGGCTGACGGTCATCAGGGCTTGAGCTGCTGCTTGACCTCCGCGACCTGCGGCCCGGTGTCCACGGCCGGGACCTTCCAGCGGTCGTCGCTCTTCGTCCCGTCCGTGTAGACGATCGTGCCGCCCCTGGCCTGTGCTGGCGTGAGGTCGAAGACCTTGGCGCGCACCTGCGACGCCCCCGGTGCGATGCCGCCGGAGTGCCGGTACTTCTCCAGGACCACCTCGGCGGCGTTGCCGTTGCCCGCCGGGACGGACTGCCCGTCCGCGGCGACCCAGCGCCAGCCGCCGCCCTTGGCGGGCGCCTCCTCGTCGGCGGGGTTGGCGCTCAGCGACTTCTCCAGCAGCGTCACCACGGCGAACGTGCCGTGCTGCGGTGTCACGCGGCCGGCCGCCCGCGCGTAGACGACAGTCGCCGGGGTGATCTCCAGGATGCCGACCGTGCCCGCTCCGACGGTCCGCGAGGGCTCGCCGAAGGCGAGTGCGGCGCCCTTGGGGCCGCTGTCGGAGGCGGTGGGGACGGAGGGGACGGTGGGCCGTGGCGTCGCCGGTGACGTGGCCGGTTTGCCGGTGGTGACCTGCGACGGGCTGGTGCCGCCGCTCTTCGCGTCGTCGTCGTTGCAGGCGGTGAGGGTGAGGCAGCCGACGGCGGTGACGACGGCAGCGGCGGCGAGCAGGTTCTTGCGCATGGATTCCCCCCAAGGCTTCGGCGCGCACGGGGACCGTACTGCCGCCGGGACGACCGCGGAGGGCCGTTGACCGAGCCGGTACCAACAGGATGCTTCCGTGACGAACACCCACTCATCGGATCCGTTGATTGGTAACGGAACCAGCAGGTATGTCGCTCTCGTCTAGCACGTCGGTTCGAAGACGAGTGGTGACGATCTGGAGGAGGCACCGGTGGCAGGCGAGTCCCCCGGCATGGCGGAGCGGAAGAAGGAGCCGGCGGAGACCGCCCAGTCCTCGCCGGAAGCTCCGGAGCGGTCCACCGGTATCCCGGCGCGTCCGGGAGGACTTCCGGACCAGTCGCCGGAAACTCCGGAACAGCCGGCGAAGACTCCGGAGTGGGCACTGGAGCCCCGGAAGCAGCCGGCAGAGGCTCCCGAGCGGCCCGCCGACGCCCCGGCACAGCCGCGGACGGCTCCCGGCCGGTCGGCGGAGGCTCCGGCACAGCCGGAGGAGACTCGGAAGCCTTCAGCGGAGACTCCCGGGCAGCCGGCACATGTTCCGGCGCAGCCGCAGGCGGCGCCGGAGCCGCCGGAGGGCGCTCCGAAGCCGTCAGCAGAGCCTCCCCGGCAACCGGCCCGGGCCCCGGCACAGCCGGGGGACGCTCTGACGCAGCGAGCCGACGCTCCCGTGCGGCCCGCCGACACCTCGGCACAGCCGCAGGCGGCTACCGAGCAGCCGCCGGAGGGTGCTCCGGCGCCGCCGGCAGAGGCTCCCCCGCAGCCGGCTCAGGGCCCGGCGCAGCCGAAACCGCAGCCGGACGCTCCGGCAAACCCCCGGCCGGAGGCTGCCCCGCACGCCCCGTCGACCCCCCGGCCGGAGGCTGCCCCGCCTTCGGCGGACACCCCGCCCCTCGCCCTGCTGGCGCAGCTGACGAACCGCCCCGCGCCCCCGCCCACCGCGGCCCGCACCGTGGCGCGGCGGCTGAAGATCTGGTCACCGCTCGTCCTGCTGCTCGCCGTCCTCCTCGGCACCGTCCAGCTGCTCCGGCCCCTGCCGGACCCGAAGTTCGTGGTGGCGGGAGACCCGTACACCTTCACGGGTGACGCGTTCGCGATGCCCTGGCCGGGCGAGGGGCAGGCCGCGGCCGAGGTCGTGGGCGTCGGCAGCCTGGGCACGTACGGCGAGCAGAAGCCCGTACCGACGGCGAGCGTCGCCAAGGTCATGACCGCGTACGTGATCCTCAAGGACCACCCGCTCAAGGCCGGCGAGGAGGGCGACCGGATCGCGATCGACGCCACGGCGGCCAAGGAGGCGGGCGCCGAGGAGGAGTCGCGGGTGGACGTGTCGCAGGGGCAGAGCTACACCCTGTTCCAGATGCTGCAGATGCTGCTGATCCCGTCCGGCAACAACATCGCCCGGCAGCTCGCCCGCTGGGACGCGGGGTCCGAGGACGCCTTCGTGAAGAAGATGAACGAGGCGGCGAAGGAGCTCGGCATGGACGACACGACGTACACCGACCCGAGCGGCCTGGACGCGTCGACCGTGAGCACCGCCGTGGACCAGGTCGAGCTGGCCCGGGAGGTCATGAAGAACGACGTCCTCCGCAAGATCGTCAAGATGCCCAACGCCGACGTCCCCGGCCTCCCCGGCCGCATCTACAACAACAACGACGACCTGCTCGTCAGCAACCCGGGCGGGCTCGGCATCAAGACCGGGTCGAGCGGCCCGGCGGGCGGTGCGCTGATGTGGGCGGCGAAGCGGACGATCGACGGCAAGGAGCGCCTGATCGTCGGCGCCACCATGGCCCAGCGACAGGCGGGCAGCAACGACGCCAACGCCCACCTGAAGGTCGTCAAGGAGCGCAGCTACAAGATGATCAAGGCGGTGCAGGACGCCCTGGTTCCCGCGACCGTCGTCCGTAAGGGTGATGTCGTCGGGCACGTGGACGACGGGCTCGGCGGCCGGACGCCGGTCGTCGCGACCAAGGACCTGCAGGCCGTGGGCTGGGGCGGCCTGAAGGCGAAGCTGGAGCTCACCGGCGGCGGCAAGCTCGTCCCGCACGAGGCCAAGGCCGGTACGGAGATCGGCGCGCTCGCCGTCGGGACCGGGCCGGGCCGGGCGCAGGTGCCGGTCGCGCTCCAGCGGGACCTGGCGGCGCCGGGCGCGGGGGCCAAGCTGACCCGCCTCGGGTGAGGCACGCGCGCACCGTGTGAAGTTCTGCTGTTGGCCCGCTTAAGAAAACCTCGATGGACTTCACGGTCATCACTGGGCACATTGGTGCGCGCACGTAAAAGATCGCCCCACCACGCCTGGAGCCGCAGCCATGAAGGCACTCGTCAAGCACAAGGCCGAGCCCGGGCTGTGGCTCATGGACGTCCCGGAGCCGGAGTACGGCCCTGGCGACGTCATGATCAAGGTGCTGCGCACCGGCATCTGCGGCACCGACCTGCACATCCGCTCCTGGGACGGCTGGGCCCAGGGCGCGGTGCGCACCCCGCTGGTGCTCGGCCACGAGTTCGTGGGCGAGGTCGCGGCCGTCGGCGCGGACGTCCGCGACATCGAGGTCGGCGACCTGGTCAGCGGCGAGGGCCACCTGGTCTGCGGCAAGTGCCGCAACTGCCTGGCGGGCCGCCGCCACCTGTGCCGCAGCACGGTCGGCCTCGGCGTGGGCCGCGACGGCGCGTTCGCCGAGTACGTCGTGATGCCCTCCTCCAACGTGTGGGTGCACCGCACGAAGGTCGACCTCGACGTCGCCGCGATCTTCGACCCGTTCGGCAATGCCGTGCACACCGCGCTCTCCTTCCCGCTCGTCGGCGAGGACGTGCTGATCACGGGCGCGGGCCCGATCGGCATCATGGCCGTGGCCGTCGCCAAGCACGCCGGCGCCCGCAACGTCGTCATCACCGACGTCAGCGAGCCGCGCCTGGAGATCGCCCGCAAGGCCGGCGCGACCCTGGCCCTCAACGTCTCCGGCGCCTCGATCGCGGACGCGCAGCGCACGCTGGGCCTGCGCGAGGGCTTCGACATCGGCCTGGAGATGTCGGGCCGGCCCGAGGCCATGCGCGACATGATCGCGAACATGACGCACGGCGGCCGGATCGCCATGCTGGGCCTGCCGGCCCAGGAGTTCCCCGTCGACTGGGCGAAGGTCGTCACCTCGATGATCACTGTCAAGGGGATCTACGGCCGGGAGATGTACGAGACCTGGTACGCGATGACGGTGCTGCTGGAGGCCGGCCTCGACCTCAGCCCGGTGATCACGGGCAAGTACTCGTACAAGGACTTCGACGCGGCCTTCGACGAGGCCGCCACCGCCCGCAGCGGCAAGATCATCCTCGACTGGACCGCCTGACCCCGCCCGGCCGCCCCTCCCGCCGGGCGGCCGCCCCCGGCCAGGCAGTCACCGCTTTCTTCCGTAAGGAGTCCCCCGCATGTACGCGTCCGTCCGCGACGACCTCCGCGCCACCCTCGACGAGATCCGCGAGGCCGGTCTCTTCAAGCCCGAGCGCGTGATCGGCACCCCGCAGAGCGCCTCCGTCAACGTCACCGCCGGCGGCGCCCCCGGCGACGTCCTGAACTTCTGCGCGAACAACTACCTGGGCCTCGCCGACCACCCCGAGGTCGTCTCCGCCGCCAAGGACGCCCTCGACCGCTGGGGCTACGGCATGGCGTCGGTCCGCTTCATCTGCGGCACGCAGGACGTCCACAAGGAGCTGGAGGCGCGGCTGTCGGCGTTCCTCGGCCAGGAGGACACGATCCTCTACTCCTCCTGCTTCGACGCGAACGGCGGCGTCTTCGAGACCCTGCTCGGCGCCGAGGACGCGGTGATCTCCGACGCCCTCAACCACGCGAGCATCATCGACGGCATCCGCCTGTCCAAGGCCCGCCGCTTCCGCTACGCCAACCGCGACCTGGCCGACCTGGAGAAGCAGCTGCAGGCGGCGAACGAGGGCGGCGCCCGCCGCAAGCTGATCGTCACCGACGGCGTCTTCTCCATGGACGGCTACGTCGCGCCGCTCCGCGAGATCTGCGACCTGGCCGACCGCTACGACGCGATGGTGATGGTCGACGACTCGCACGCCGTCGGCTTCGTCGGCGCGGGCGGCCGCGGCACCCCCGAGCTGCACGGCGTCATGGACCGCGTCGACATCATCACGGGCACCCTCGGCAAGGCCCTCGGCGGCGCCTCCGGCGGCTACGTCGCCGCGCGCGCCGAGATCGTCGCCCTGCTGCGCCAGCGCTCGCGCCCGTACCTCTTCTCCAACTCCCTCGCGCCGGTCATCGCCGCCGCCTCCCTGAAGGTCCTCGACCTGCTGGAGTCCGCGGGCGACCTGCGGGAGAAGCTGAAGGCCAACACCGAGCTGTTCCGCACAAAGATGACCGAGGCGGGCTTCGAGATCCTGCCCGGCGACCACGCCATCGCCCCCGTCATGATCGGTGACGCGGCGGAGGCCGGCCGGATGGCCGAGCTGCTGCTGGAGCGCGGCGTGTACGTCATCGGCTTCTCGTACCCGGTGGTGCCGATGGGCGCGGCCCGCATCCGCGTCCAGCTGTCCGCGGCGCACTCGACCGAGGACGTCGAGCGGGCAGTCGCCGCGTTCATCGACGCGCGCAAGGCGCTCCGGGGCTGATCCCCGGTATCCCCGGCGGGGGCCCGGGCCGGGCCCCCGCCGGGGATACCGCCCGTTCCTGGCAAAATGGCGGGGTGATCGACCCCCGGCGGCTGCGCGTCCTGCGGGCCGTGGCGGACCACCGTACGGTGACCGCCGCGGCCGCCGCGCTGTACCTGACCCCCTCGGCCGTCTCCCAGCAGCTCGCCGCGCTGGAACAGGAGACCGGCCACGCCCTGCTGACCCGCAGCGGGCGGGGGGTGCGGCTGACCGCGGCGGGCGAGATCCTGCTGACCCACGCCCACGAGGTCCTCGCCCAGCTGGAGCGGGCCGAGGCCGAGCTCGCCGCGTACGCGGGCGGCACGGCCGGGGAGCTCACCGTCGCGGCGTTCGCCACAGGCATCGCCGAGGTGCTGGCCCCCGTCATCGCCCTCCTCGCCGGCCGCCACCCCGGCATCCGGCTGCGGGTGCGCGACGCGGAGGGCGACGCGAGCCTGCCGATGGTGCTGGACGGGGAGGCCGACGTTGCCCTCGCCGTCGAGTACCGGGGCGCGCCGCGCGAGGACGACCGGCGGCTCGTGCGCGTACCGCTCTACGCCGAGCCGTTCGACGCCGTCCTGCACGCGTCCCACCCGCTGGCGCGGAGCCCCCGCGTGGGCCTGGACCAGCTGGCCGACTGCGACTGGATCGGCCCCTACCCGGGCAACCCGTGCCACGACGTGGTGGTCCTGGCCTGTGAGCTGGCCGGCTTCCAGCCCCGGCTGGTGCACTCCTCCGACGACTTCCGCGCCGTGGTGGCCCTGGCCGGCGCCGGGGCCGGGGTGGCGCTCGTGCCGCGCTCGGCGCTGCGCGGCATGGAGCTGAAGGACACCGTCGTCCGCCCCGTGGGGGGCCTGGCCGCGACGCGCCGCGTGTTCGCCGCGGTGCGGCGGGGCTCCGAGGACCACCCGCTGTTCCGGCCGGTCCTCGACGCGCTCACGGAAGTCGCGGGCTCGCTGTCGACGAACTGACGGGCGTCGCTGCCTCAGGACTTCCTCAGGACTTCCTCAGTAACTTCCTCCGGACTTCTTCAGGACTTCTTCAGGGTCCACTCGCCCGTCTCGTTGGCGAAGCCGCCGTCCATCGTGAACTGCACCTTGGCCGTCTTGGAGTTCTCGGGGACGGAGAAGACGACCCAGCCGAGGGCCTTGGCGCCCTGGGCGAGGTTCACGGTGACCGGGAACTTCGGGCCCTCGGTGACGCCGCCCATGGTCTGGGTGAAGGCCTGGCCCTGCTCGTCGATGACCTTGGCCCCGCTGGAGGGGCTGTCCGAGTAGGCGACCGTGCCGGTGTTGACGAGCTCGAACTGGGCGGCGACGAAGCGCTTGCCGGCGGACGGCTTGTTGTACTTGTTGTCGCTGTGGGCCGGGTCGGCGAAGCCCTTCAGGGTGACGTCGAGCTGCTCGCCCGCCTTCTTGCCCTTGAGGGTGAGCTTGCCGCCGACGGCGTGGGCGTCGCCGCCCTGGCCCTTGTCCTGACCCTGACCCTTGTCCTGGCCCTGGCCCTTGTCCTGGCCTCCGCCCTGGCCTCCGTTGCCCTGGGCCGCGGGGCTCTGGTCCGCCGAGGCGCTGGCGTCGGCCGCGGGGTCGGTGCCGTCGCCGTTGCAGGCGGTGGCGGTGGTCGCGAGCACGATGACGGCCGCGGCGGTGAGGAGCTGACGACGCATGATGAATCCCCCGTGATGAATGCGTTGCATGTTTTGACGTGCACATTTCCGTGCTTGACGTGCACATTCTTACCGCGCCACCGGGCGGGTTCCGGCCAATCGGGGGGTCGATGGGGCTCCTGTGACAATTGAGTGATCAAATCGTGGCATCGGAACAGCGGGCCGGACCATCGGGCCGGACCATCGGGAGCGAACGGAGGCGCCGTGAGCCGTCACCCGCGGCGTACGCCTGTACCGGTCGCCCTGTGGGCCCTGCTCGTCCTCCTGCTCGGTGCGGTCTGCGGAACAGCCGCCGGCAGTACGGGCAGCAGCAGCGCCGCCCTTCCTCCCGCCGTCTCCGTCACCGGTTCCGCCGGACAGGCCGGACAGGCCGGACAGGTCCGCGCCGCCGTCCGCGCGCCCGGCGCGCACCTCGCGGCGGCGGACCATGCCCTCGCCGCCCACGGCCTCCACGCGTCCGCGGCGATCCAGCACATGCGGCTGCCCGGGCTCCCCGGAGCGGTGCCCGGCCCGGTGGCGGGGCCGCTCGGCGTCCCCCTGCCGCCCGGCGAGCTCGCCGGCCCGCGCCAGGAGCGCGCGCCGCCCGCCGCGGCCCCCTCTTCCCGCAGCACTCGCGGTCCTCCCTCCCCACGGAGCAGCTGACGCCACGAGCGCGGCCCCTCCACCCTCCCGGCCCCCGGCCGGAGCGGGCGGCACGGCGGCCGGCGCTCCGCCTCCGTATGCCGTGAAGTGGAGAACCCATGCCATCCCGGACATCCCGGAAACCCCGGCCTCGCCGTGCCCCGCTGTGGCGCGCGCTGTTCGCCCTGGCCGCCGTCGCCGCCTCGCTGTACTTCGCCCTGACCACCCCGCCCCGGCTCGGCCTGGACCTGCGCGGCGGCACCCAGATCGTGCTGGAGACCCGTAACGGGCCCGCCACCCGTGCCGATGCCGCCGCCACCGACCGGGCCCTGGAGGTGCTGCGGCAGCGGGTCGACGCGCTCGGCGTGGCCGAGCCGTCGCTGGCCCGCTCCGGCGAACGCCGCATCGTCGTCGAGCTGCCCGGCGTCCAGGACCCCCGCAAGGCCGCCGAGGTCGTCGGGCGCACCGCGCAGCTCACCTTCCACCCCGTACTCGCCGCGTCCGCACCGGACGGCGGCGTAGCGCGCACGCTGCCCGACCCCGACGCGCCGGGGCAGCACCTGCGCCTCGGGCCTCCGGCCCTGACCGGCAAGGAGGTCAAGGACGCCCGGGCCGTCCTCGACACGCAGACCGGCGGCGGCTGGACGGTCGCCCTCTCGTTCCGGGGCGGCGGGGAGAAGAACTGGGCCCGCGTCACGGGCGAGGCCGCCTGCGCCGCGCCCGGGGACACCGCCCGGCGCGTCGCGATCGTCCTCGACGACCGCGTCGTGTCGGCACCGGCGATGCAGCAGAGCGTGCCGTGCCGCAGCGGCATCCAGGGCGGCAGCGCGCAGATCACCGGTGGGTTCGGCGACGCCGAGGCCCGTGACCTGGCGGCGCTCGTCAAGGGCGGCGCCCTGCCTGTGCCGGTCGAGGTCGTCGAACAGCGCACCGTCGGGCCGACGCTGGGCGCCGAGGCGATCCGGGCAAGCGCGGCCGCGGCCGTCATCGGCCTCGTGTGCACGGCGGTGTTCGTCGTCGCCGTCTACCGGCTGCTGGGCGTCCTGGCCACGGTGGCGCTCGCACTCTACGGCCTCATCTCGTACGCCGCGCTGGTCGCGCTCGGGGCCACGCTCACCCTCCCGGGGCTGGCCGGCTTCGTGCTCGCGATCGGCATGGCCGTGGACGCGAACGTCCTGGTCTTCGAGCGGACCCGCGAGGAGTACGCGCGCCGCCCGGCGGCCCCGTCCGACCTCCGCGGACCGCTGAGCAAGGGCTCCGGCAAGGCGTGGAGCGCCGTCGTCGACTCGAACGTCACCACGCTGCTGGCCGCCGCTCTGCTGTTCTTCTTCGCCACCGGCCCGGTGAAGGGCTTCGGCGTCACCCTGTCCGTGGGCGTCGTGGCCTCCATGGTCTCCGCCCTCGTCATCACGCGGGTGCTCGCCGACCGGGCGCTACGGCTCCGCGGCGTCCGGCGCCGGCCGCGGCTCGCGGGCGTCGCGTCGGCCGACCGCATCCGGGCCCTCCTCGCCCGCCGCGGGCCGCGCCTGATGCGCCGCCGGCGCACCTGGCTGGCCGTCAGCGGCGCGCTGCTGGCGCTCGCCGTCACCGGGATCGGGGTGCGCGGGCTGCAGCTGGGCGTCGAGTTCACCGGCGGCCGGCTGGTGGAGTACGGCACGAGCCGCCCCGTGGACGTGGAGCGGGCACGGGCCGCGGTCGGGGACGCCGGGTTCCCCCGCGCCGTCGTCCAGAAGGCGGGCAACGGGGACGTCGTCGTCCGCTCAGGCGATCTCTCGGACCGCGACCAGCAGCGCATCAGGACGGCCTTGGAGGAGCACGGCGGAACCGTCACCGTCGAGCGCGACGAACGGATCGGGCCGAGCCTGGGCAGCGAGCTGCGCGACAAGGCGCTGCTGGCCCTGGGCGCGGCGGTGGCGGCCCAGCTCCTGTACCTGAGCGTGCGGTTCCGCTGGACCTTCGCGACCGCGGCGGTGGCTGCGATGGTCCAGGACGTGCTGCTGGTGACCGGGCTGTTCGCGTGGCTGGGCAGGCCGGCCGACAGCGTCTTCCTGGCCGCGCTGCTCACCGTGGTCGGCTACTCCGTCAATGACACAGTGGTCGTCTTCGACCGGATCCGGGAGACGCACCGGATCCGGGAGACGCACCGCCGGCCGGGTGCCGGACGCGCCTCGCTCGCGTCGGCCGTCGACAGCGCGATCCTGCAGACGGTGCCGCGCACGCTCAACACGGGCATGGGGGTGCTGTTCGTGCTCACCGCGCTCGCGGTCCTGGGCGGCGACTCGCTCGCCGACTTCTCGCTGGCGCTCCTCGCCGGGGTGCTGTTCGGCATCGCCTCGACCGTCCTGACGGCGGCACCGCTCGCGGTGGTCCTCGAAGGACGTCATCCCGGAGCCGTGGTGGCATCGCCGGCGCCCCGCGCCGGGACGAAGGCCGGGCGGGGCTCGGGCGCGGTGGTCTGACGGACTGCCGTGCGCTGCTTCCCGGACGGGACGCGGCGCACGACGGGGCGGGCGGCGGCAGCGCGTCCGCGCGCGGGCCGCCGCCCGCCCTTCACGTCCGGGTGACCGTCCCGCACCCCTCGCCCCTGCCGGTGTCCAGGTCCCGGCTGCGGTCGTAGGGGTCGACGGCGGGGCCGGAGGGGGCCTTGCCGGAGGGGCGTCCCTCGTCGAAGACAGGGTGCAGGAACCCGTCGTGGACGCCGCAGGCGGAGTTGGCGATGTCCACGTCGTAGGAGCGGACGGTCAGCCTGCCCGGCGTCACCCGGAACCGCTCGGGGTCGAGGAGATCGGTGTCCAGGACGCGCCGCACGATCGTGCGCTCGACCGCCCGGGAGCCCTGCGCCTTCTTGGCGAGCGGATAGACGAAGGTGACGTCGGCGTGGATGCCCACGGAGCCGTCCTTGTGCTCCGCGAAGGTCAGCCGGCCGCGGGTCTTCACGGTCTCCCCCACCATGCGCACCTCCTTGGCGTCGAAGCGGCTGAAGAGGGTAACCGGGTCGTGGTCCCGGTCCGGCTTGCCGAGGGCAGTGTTGGTGTGGGTGACGAGGTCGTCCTGGTACGGGTCGAGCAGGGCGAGGGCCGCCGCCGGGCGCTCGCCCCGGATGACCGCCGGGTCCAGGTTGGCGGCGACGAGGAAGTCCTTGGCCAGCTTCAGGCCCGCGGCGACCTGCTCCTGCGACATCGTCCCCACTGCCTGCGCCTCGGGCAGGACGATGCCCGCCGCGCCGTCGGCGTACTGCTCGGCCGGCGATCCGGCGAAGGGCCGGTCGGGGGTGGCGACACCCTCCGTGCTGCCGGGGGCACCGCTGGGGCGCGCGGTCTCGGGGGCCATGGGCGCCGGGGTGCCGTGGGAGGCCGTCTTCGCGTCGCTCTTCCCGCCGTCCCACGCGCCCGGTATCCGGGAGAGGACCAGCTCGGGCCGGAGCACGGCCAGGGTGGCCGCGGCGGCGGCCACGACACCGACGGCACCGAGGATCCGCCGCTTGCGGGCCGCCCGCCCGTTCATCTCCCGCCAGGCGGGACCGGTGCGCCAGCCTTCGGGCTCCTGGGAGGAAACGTTCTTGCTGCGTCTCCCGGACGCAGGCCTCTCGACTGACACGCACGCTCTCGCTTTATCTCGCACTTACCTGTTCGAAGCGGCAACTGTAGACGTGCCCACGCCAGGCCCTTCGGGCACCCCGCGCCCCGGGAGGCACAGCACGTGACACCACCAAAAATGGCCGGATTTAACCCCTGCCCTGTTCCCTTTTCGGCCCCGGAGGCTCTACCTGTAGCGGGGCGGCCTCCGGCCGGCCCCAGGGGCGAGAGGATTTGTACGATGACCTCCGGGATGACCTCGTTCGACAAGATCTACGACCAGCCCGACCCCCGGGCGTACTTCACGGTGCTGGGACCTCTGGAGTACCAGACACCGCATCATGCCCAGGCCGTCTTCCGGCGTATGGCCGAGACCCGCAGGGCCACGGCCACGACCGAGCCGCTGACGGTCGTCGACATCTGCTGCTCCTACGGCATCAACGCGGCACTCCTCAACCACGACGTCACACTGGACGAGCTCTACACGCGCTACACCTCCCCGCAGGTCGCGCCGCTCACCACCGCCGAGCTCATCGAGGACGACCGGGCGTACTTCGCGGCACGGCGGCGGCCCGGGGCCGCACGGGTCATCGGCATCGACGTGGCCTCTCAGGCCGTCTCCTACGCCCGGGCCGTCGGCCTGCTGGCCGAGGGCTTCGCCGAGAACCTGGAGACCGCCGAGCCCAGCCCCGAGCTGCTGCGGCAGACCCGGCGGGCCCGGCTCATCACCATCACCGGCGGCACCACGTTCCTGTCGGCCAGAACCCTCAAAGCACTCACGGCGGACACGGACGAACCGGCCTGGGTGGCCTCGTTCGTGCTCCGCACCGCCTCGTACGCCCCGATCTCCGACGCCCTGGCCGCACACGGCCTCCACACCGAGAAGTACACGGCCCGCACGTTCCCCCAGCGGCACTTCAGCGGCCCGGAGGAGCAGGGCTACGCGGTCGCGGCCGTCGAAGCCGCGGGCGAGGACCCCTGGGGCAAGGAGACCGAGGGCTACTTCCACACGACGCTCTACGTCTCCCGCCCCGCGGAGGACGCCGCGGCCCAGCCCCTCGCGGAGCTCCTGGCGGACATCTGACCGCCGGGCACACGCGCGAGCAACGGCGGGTTCATGGCAGGGCGACGGACGTCTTCCGGCCATGAACCCGCTACGGGCGCCCGGCGCCGCCGGCCGGCTCGTAGGGGCGTTCCTGCGGCAGTCTGCTGCGGGCCTCGTCCAGGTCGCCCGCGATGACCAGGCCGTGGATCTCGCGGGCCAGCGGGGTCACATCCGTGATGGAGACCGTCCACTCATCGGCGTACCGGCGCGCCGCCTCGCCCGCGAGACCGAGCTGCAGAGAGCGGTGGGGCAGGGCCTGCAAGTGCAGGTCGCGTTCGGGGTCCCACTGCACGCGGGCCGGTGACGCCTTCAATTCGCGCCGCCAGGCGGCCTGGTCGGCGTGGGCGTCCCGGTCGTAGTGAGACAGACAGGCATTGGCCAGAGCCCAGTCGAAGCCGGCGCGGTCGATCTCGATCGCGAGGACGCACTCCTGATCGGCCTTGGTACCCCACCCACAGCGGTACATCATCCAGAGGAAGGAGGGCTTGATCCAAGTCAAGCGGTGTTCGTAGGCCTTTTAGGCTTAGCTGTATTCACGCAGGTCAGGGCACAGCTATCGCGTCCAGGTGAGCGCGTGCCGAACGGGAGAAGCTGTCCAAGAGCGCCTTCCCCTTGGCAGCAGTGGCCAGCGACGGCTGGCCGATGATGCCGTTGGCGGTGTAGCCCGCCATGCCCAGGGTGAGCAAGTGAGGGCGCTTGGGGGCTGAATGGTCGTCTTGCTCGAAGCCCTCGTGTACGAGATGCGGCGCGCCGTGGAGGAGTAGAGAGACCTCGAACTCCCCGCCGTGCATGTCCTCGGCGCTGCTGCTCTCCAGCTCGGCCTCGGCGCGGGCCCGGGCCCGGTCTTCACTGACGGGGAAGAGGGCGACGCGGGGGCCGCTGACGTTGAGTTCCTGGACGACGTTCGACAGGACGTAGTTGCCGCCGTGGCCGTTGACGATGATCAGCCCGGGGTGCCCCGATGCTTCGAGCGATCTCCAGATGTCGTTGACCATGGCGTACAGCGTCCCAGCGCTGATGCTGACCGTGCCAGCCATCGGGGCGTGCTCGTGAGAACACGCCATAGTGATCGGCGGCAGCAGGAACAGGCCGTGGTCATCGGCCAGCCGACGAGCGATCAGGCAGGCAATGACCGTGTCGGTGATCAGGGGCAAGTGATCGCCGTGTTGCTCGAAGCTCCCGATGGGTAGGACGGCGACGGCGGGACCTCGGCGGCGCTCGTCGCCGGTGGTGGCTTGCGTGATCAATTCGTCCATGACCCCAGCATCTCTCATCACTTCCGGCCCAGTCATGCCGCGAACTGGTCACGAACGGCCGCAAAGCGTTCAAGAAAGGCCGCTACGGTCGGTAGTCGCCGCTCTCCTGTCAGGGAGTCCGCCACTGCCGAGAGCACGCCGAATGTACGGGCGGACCCTGTGTGCCGGACGACCCCGAGTGACTTCGTCGCGGCCTCGGCCCCACGCTCCAACTCGCCGGCGCGGACGTAAGCGCGAGCGAGCCGCGCGAGATAGACGCCGCGGTCGTTGCGGTAGACCTGCGGCAACTCTGCCAAGTGCCCTTCGAACAGCTCGATTGCCTGTTGAGGCTTGCCGAGATCGATCCAGCAGTTCGCGCGCTGCATCTCGATGTACGTCGGTGTGCAGTACGAGGTGTCGAGCCCGGAAACCGTCCCGGCCGCGGCGGGATCAGCCACGAGTGCACGTGCTTCGTCGAACCTGGCCAGCGCCGCCTTCGGGTTCCGCATCAACGCGTACCCCTGGGCCTCCTGCTGAGCGGCAAGCGCCACGATCTGAGGCGAGAGTCCGGGCAGGCGCTGCGCCGCCTTGGCCAGCCCGACCG
This sequence comes from Streptomyces roseoverticillatus, assembly GCF_000719265.1. Taxonomy (GTDB): domain Bacteria; phylum Actinomycetota; class Actinomycetes; order Streptomycetales; family Streptomycetaceae; genus Streptomyces; species Streptomyces roseoverticillatus. The sequence goes on from NZ_JOFL01000001.1 coordinate 221,743, forward strand.
CCCTGTCTGCGCTGGCGCGCGCAGTGGCCTGGTTGCTCTTGCGGAAGAGAATGTACGACTGCATGTGATCGTCTGCGGCCTCTTGTGCCCACTCCATCGCGCGGTCGGACCAGAGCGCCGCGCGCCGGAAATCGCCCAGGTCCTGGTACAGCCATCCGACGAATTCGGCAACTCGTCCGCCGGTCTGCAGAAGCGCTTCCCGCGGCGCCCCGGTGTTGCCGCTTTCCAGCAGCCTCGTGATGGTCTGAGCGTGCTGCACGACGGCAGGGATGGTGTGACGGGCACCGAAAAAGTTCGAGCTCTTGTAGTGCTGGGGCAGTTGGCTCTCGATGAGCGTGGCAACGAACTCGGGGTCGGTGAGATCGTCGTCCGGCCCAGTGTCGGCCAAGCAACCGAACGGGTCCACGTCGCCAGACGCCACCGGAACGGCCACCGGGGCATCATCTGCCTCCCAGCCACGGCGGGCGAGGCCGAGCATGCTGCCCGGGATCCGCAGGCCATCGGCCACGCGCTCAACGACGCTGATGTTGGTGATCTCGCGGTTCCCCTTGATGATCTCTCCGACAGCACTCGGCGTCATCTCCACGCACCGCGCGAGGCGCGAAGGGTAGAGACCTGCCCGCCTCGCCAACTGGAAGATCGCGGAGAAGTCGCGGACGCGACACGCCTCGATCACCGCTTCTTCTCGCAGCAAGCGTGCCGGGAAGCCTTGGTGGGGCTCGGACTTGGGCATGAGCGGGGCTCCGGGGAGGGACGGAATCCGCGGTGGAGGCCATGCGGTCGGGTTACCGGCGATGTTACCCATCATGGGTAACCATGCCGGGCTCGTTTCTCGAACTGTCACCCGTGATGCTGCTTGGCATGGAGAGACGACAGGAAGACGCGAACGGCGAAGAGGTGAAGCGGCGTTGGCCCCGACACCCGCGCTGCGTCGGCCTGGCGCGCGCCGAGTTGCGCAGAGCACTTGAGGCCTGGGGGCTGACATCGATCGAGGACGAGGCGCTCCTGGTCCTCTCCGAGCTGCTGACCAATGCCGTGGTGCATGCGCGCGTCTCACCTGGCCGGGAGATCGAGACCTGGTTCCGGCTGGAGGCGGGCGCTCTCCGCATCAGGGTCGATGACGCCTGCGAGGGGTGGCCTTCCGCCCGCCCCCGGAGCGTTGAGGGAGGCCGGGGACTTTCTCTGGTGGCCGCGCTGTCGACCTCGTGGGGTGTGAGCAACCGGGTGGGCGTCGGCAAATCAGTTTGGGCGGTGCTGGCAGTACCGGCCGTGAAGGGAGATCACAGTGGCACGCATCAGTGCGTCACAACTGCAGCACGGTGACATGGTGAGCATCCGCGGCGACATCCGCGAGATCAAGGCCATCCGCAACATCGAGACGTCGCACGGTACAGAGCTGGTGCTGGTCTTCAAGACCGGATCATCCTTGCGTCTGCAGCCGACGGACGAAGTGCAGACGTCGCTGCACTGGCGTCAGCTGAGGCGATGACCGCGGCCCGGCGGCGCATCTCGGATCAGAGGCTGGACGAGGCGCTGAAAGGCCTGCGTCTGCGCCTGCCACCGGTGGCGCCGGAGAAGAGCGAAGCTGTGTTGCGACGGATCCTTGATCGTGTAGCGCGGCGGCAACGGGAAGGGCAGGCGCCCCCATAGACGGGGCGGGGGCTGCCCCGCCTGGGAGGGTCCGGCAGCCTTCGCCCTCTGATTCCCTCGGGGGCAGCGCTCGCAGCGGTCACTGTTCCGCTGCTGTGAGCGCTGCGGATCCCCGCACTCCGAGGGGAGGCGGCGTACTGAAGATCCGCCGCCTGCGGCCCTGCTCCACTCACGGGACTGATCGGAGCAGGGCCGCGCACAACAACCGCACACGCAAAACCGGACCACCCCTGAGCCTGGAAGCAAGAGAGGTGGTCCGGCAGGAGACCTTCAAGATCCCCGGTGCCGATGGTACCGGGGTGGTCGCCGTGTGTCAGTGCGATGAACCCCACGTGGTGCCAGTCCAGTTCGCAATGAAGGGATATGGGGCAGATGGAGTTCGACGTCGAGGAGTTCGACCCGGACGACGTGACGTGGGTCCGCGGGGTGAACTACGTAGCAGGCTGGCGTGAGGCGACGAACGCGGCCTCGGACTTAGTGGCGGCGCTGACCGCGGCTGGGGTGCCGCTGGACGGTGCGAGGGCTACGGCGCGCTCGGCGGCGGACGGGTCGGGGGTGGTGCGCCTGATGTGGCCGGTTGAGACCGTGCGGGCGGTGGCGGAGCTGGTACGCAGGAACGGCCCTGGCTCGCTGGCTGCGTGACCTACGGGGGAGTCCGGTAGGTCACCCATGACCCGCCGGACTGTTCCAGTGGGGTTTCATGCACTATGGCCAGGTGACTGTGCCATTCATCAACAACCACGGCGTTCCGGAGGACGGCTCCTACGCCTGTCCCTGCTGCTTCCACATGACCCTCAGGGAGCGTGGCGGCTTCGAGATGTGCTACGTCTGCTCGTGGGAAGACGACGGCCAGGACGACCACGATGCCGCGATTGTCAAAGGCGGACCGAACGGTGACCACAGTCTGACCGAGGCGCGCCGCCACTTCCAACTCCGGCAAACCTGCGACAGCCGTTGCTCTCCCGTACGCCAACCCGGGTAGGCCCCGGCCCGGAGTCAGCCGGACGCGCAACCACGATGGCGCCAAGGCGAGTGGAACGCCCATGACGGGCTCAGCCACGGCCGGAGGGCGCGGTCTCCTCACGCGCCCGCATCCGCGACGGCAGGAGTACGGCGCCCGGCCTCCCGGCCGCACGGCTCGACCACCGAAGCCGCGCCCCCCACCTCTCTCCCCCCGCTGCCAGCCTCCTTGACGCGCGCAACGACGATGCCGTCGGACGGCGGATCACCCGCCACGTGTGCCGCCGTGCGTAACCGTGCCACCCGGAAGGCTGCAGTCAGCGGGGCCGGGGCGGTGGCGGATGGCTTAGCCGTGGCCCTTGTCGGCCTGTGCCACCGACAGTCAGCCACGATGGCGGGGCGGCCGGACGATCACCTGCCACGTGTGCACCTGCGCCATATTCCGGTCTCAGCCATACTGACATGGCTTTTCCCCACGTCACGGCCGGTACCACCCGAGACTCCGCGGCGATGCTGCTGTCCCCCTCCTGCAGACAGCGACGGTGCCGACGCGCGAAGCGAGCCAAGCCACGACCGTCAGCCCCCGCCGGTCCGCGGTCGACGATCAGCCGGCTCCCGGTCTGCTCTTGCTGACCGCAACTGGTAACCGTCGGGAAGTCGAAGTGCCCGGCGTTGTACCGCCGGGGCCGGGGTGCTCGCCGTCTCGTCACGCCACGGCGGGCTCGTGGTGTGCGTGGGCGGTGGGGCGTCCGGCGGGACCGGCCGCCAGGCCGCAGCCCGCCGGGGCGCCCCGGCCGCCCGGCGCGCCAACGGCGCGCCCTTGAGGAAGTGAAGAAGATTTCGACCGATTGCCGGTTCTCGGCATCCGCTCGGCTGCGACTCGTCGCCGCCTTTCTGTGACACACGAGGTACCCACGCTGGCACTCAGGTTGGGCTGCTGCTGGGGAACAAGGTAATTCGTTGGTAGGCCGCCGCACCGCTTGAGAGCATGTAAGGACGAGTGACAACAGCGCCTGCGCCAGGCGCATCACCCGCTGACGAAAGTCAGCCGAAGAGATTGAGCTGCTTATGAACTGCCGCGCCCCACCACTCACGCGATGCCCTCGGAGGCCCGCCGATTGCTTGCCGAACTTGGCACCCCCTTCTCTCGAATAGTCACCCCCACCACCTCGACCAACGTCAACGTAGACGTCGCTTCCCGTCACGGCGCCGCCCCCATCGCGGGAGCCGCCTGGTGACCAAGCCTGACCGTGAGGCCGAACTGGCCCGGCACTTGGATCGTGTCTGCAGGAAGTTCTCTACGAAGATCAGCCCGGAGGCCGCAAGACGCCTGGCTCGGCTTCTGGAGCGTCAGCCCGGCGGGCAGATCGAATGAGGCAGCGCTCGCCTTGGTTACGCTGCACGGGCCGCCAACCAGGACTTCCAGCACGAGGACACGATGTTCACCGAGTACCAGCAGGAACTGAGAGAGCGCTTCCTCTCCGCCCCCGTCGTGCCTGCGCCGGAACCCTGGCGTCCGGCCGCACGACTGATACCCGTCGGCGGCCTCCTCGGGGTCGGCTTCGCGCCTGACCCGGTCAGCGGGAAAGACCTGCTGATGGTCGTGTCCAGCAGCGGCCACGGCCTCTTCGACGCGTCCACGGGAGAGAAACTCGCACGGGACTACGATCCCGACCCGGAGACGTGCACGCCCACCGGGCCCGATCTGTCCTGCCCGGGGATCGGCCCCCTCGCGGGCACACAGGTTCGGATTGCCGGATTGTTCGGCGGAGGCTTGCATACCACCACGGATGACGGCTGGACTGTCCAGGTCTTCAGCCCCGACTGGCCCCACCACCGGGTACTGCTCTCAGCCGATGGCGGTCTCTGCCGCGGGCCCGCCGGGGAGAAGTGGTGGCACATCTTCCACGCCTCCTGGTCCGAACTGCGCGTCGCGGGATTCTCTCCGTCCGGACGTACCCTGGCCGTCGCCACCAGCAGTGACATCACGCTCCTGACCAGGTCCGAACCCAACCCCTGAACGGCATACGGAGGGGCCCAGGCCATGGCCCCTCCTTCGCAGTACCTTGGTCAGAGCCAGATCGGGCTCTGGTCGATGTCGATCCTGCCGTAGTCGAACTGGCGGCCCTTCTTCGCGGCTTCCTTGATCTTCACGGCCTCGAAAAGGAACCGCATGACGGCATTCATGCGCTGGTGGTTCCCCGCCTTCTCCAGCGACTCCCAGCTCTCACGGGCGTCCGGACCGACGAGCCCCTTCAAGACGTCTGCGGCAGGGCGGACGATCATCTTGCGTTCGACCTCAGCGATGCGCGCCTCGACCTTCTTGCGCATCTCGCGGTACTCCCTCGTCCTGAGCTCTTGGCTCTCCCACATGTCCTTGAGGTCTTCGAGCTCTTGACGGTCGGCATCAATGGCGGCCTGGTCCTCTTCCGACAACGTTGACGGCGTGGGGGCGTTGGCGAGATCGAGGCGTTCCAGGAGATAGATCGCGGCCTTGGTCACGAAGTCCTCCAGGATGGGTGCGGACACGGCCCGGTTGCAGCGCGGGACGTCAAGCCGGTGGGTGTGGCCGTTGCAGATGTACTTCCCTCCGGCTCCGCCCATGGGCTTGCTGCACCCCGTGCAGATGACGATGCCGCGCAGGAGATAGAACCTGCCCGCTTGGTCACTGGTCTTCCGCGCCGCGGCCCGGTACGCACGGCGCTCCCTGACCTCCAACCACATGCCCCGGTCAATGATCGCGGGCCATTCGCCATCGCCGATCTCCTCGCCCCGGAAGACACGAATGCCTGCGACATGGCGGTTGTCGAGGAGATCACGCACTCGGGGTGCGTTCCAGTAGCGCCCTTCCGCGGTCTTCTCACCACGGTCGTACAGGTCCTTGGCCAGTTGGACCGGGCTCTCCCCGTCCAAGTAGCGGGTGAAGACCTCCCGGACGATGGCGGCTTCCTCGGGGATGATCTCCATGCCGGTCTTGTCGTACCCGTACCGGCGCCTGCCCGTGTGCGGCCTTCCGTCCTTCGCCCGGTCCACCATGGCGTCGATCAGCCGGCGTGAGGTGTCATCGCTGGAGCGACAGGCGTGCGCCACCTCGATCCGGAGGAAGAACCGGTCGTCGGGGTCCGAGAGATCGCGCCGATTCGCCTGCCCGTGCAGGGTGATGTCGTGGTCATCGGCAATCTGCAACAGCTCTTCCAGATCGCGCGGCTGCCGCATCAGACGGTCAGGGTGGTACGTCAGGACGTGGCGCACGCGCCCTTTGCCCGCCTCGGCAAGCAGCGCCTCCCACCCCGGGCGTTTCCGCTTGCGCTGCCACGCAGACCTGTTGTTGTCCACGAACACTTGGTCCTCGGACACGGTGAGACCGAGACGCTCGGCAACTTCCCGGCAGATCCTCTCCTGGCGGTCCACCCCGGTCTGATCGTCGTCGTTCACGTGGGAGATCCGGCAGTAGATCGCCGCTGACTCTCCCTGCCAGTTGGCGCGACCGCCGACCTTCCTGGCCCGTTGCGCACCTGCTGTCTGACTTGCGCGCAGGGCCCTACGTAACCGCGCGTCGGCCCTCTCGTCCTTCTCGTCTGCCGTCATGGAAAGAGCCTATGAACACTGCTTGACTCACGTCATCCGGTCGCGCTTCCACGCAGGCGGGAAGCGGCCGTCCCGGGCAGCCGGCAGGCCGAGGCGGGGCGCGTACGCCTGGTAGACGGTGATGGTGGTGTCGGTGTACGCCGCCCGGATACGGCGGTAGGGCTCTTGCACGTCTTGCATGTCTTGCACGTCTTGCATGGGGTCAGTCTCGGCGGGCGGTGGTGTGCGGCCAAACGATTTACGGCGGGCGGGGCCGGGCCGACGGCTCCGGCCCGGGCCCGCCGCACCGCGCTACCGCCGCACCACCGCCGTGTCCAGCAGGTCCGTGACGAACTTCCGCAGCCGTCCGGCGCGTACCGGCTGGACGCCGTGGAGGACCTGCGCGCCGTAGGCGAGGCCGGTGCCGGGCCCGGCGGGGGTGACCCAGCGGGTGCTGGGGACCTCCTCCAGCCACGTGGGCACGGCGGCGTGGTCGGGCACGTGCGGCAGCCGGTGCGTCAGGGGCGTGCCGGGGGCGTAGCCCTCGGGCTCGCCGACGAGTTCCCCGGTCCAGACGGCGGGGCTGGCGGTGGTCTCGATGTAGAACTCGCCTCCCTCCTCGGCCTGTTCGATGACCACCCCGATCCGCCCGATGCGCCGGGGCGCGGTGGCCGGGTCGGGGATGCCGTCGATGTGCGTCGGGATGTACTGACCCGCCGTCAGTTCCGTGTAGTCCCAGCGGGCGTCGGCCGCCACCGAGGGCAGGGCCCGCTGCAGGGCGTGCAGCGAGCGGGCCGTGGCGGCGCGCAGGATCTCCTGGGCGGGCGCGGGCGCCCGGAGGACGTCGGCCTGGTGCCGGGGCCGCCATCCGGTCGCCGCGAGCTCACTGTCCATGATCTTGATCAGGTGCTCCCGCTCCGCCGCCGTCAGGAAGTCCTCGACGCTCTGCAGGGCCAGGGTCTCGGTCAGCTGGATCACCAGTCGTCCCCTCGCTCGACGTGCGCGGTACTTGCCATGGGATTCATCCGGCAGTGTCCCGGCACGGCGTGCCCTCGGGCAGTCGACAACTGGCCGACTTGGCCGCGGCCTCCGGTCAGAACTCCAGGGACACGTCGTGCGTGCGCAGCCAGAAGTCCAGGGCGAGGACGAGTTCGGTGCCGGTGCGGTAGCCCGGCTGCGGGTCGCCGGCGGTGGCCGCCGCCAGCGAGGGGCCGTCGAGGAGCGGGCGGACGAGCGAGTCCGGGCCCTCGGTGACGCGTTTGAGCGCGGCGCGCAGGCCGTCGAGGTAGTGCGGGTCGCGCGTGGTCGGGTAGGGGGCCTTGACGCGGTCGGCGATCTCGGGCGGGAGGAGGTCGCGGGTGGCGGCACGCAGGAGGGACTTCTCGCGGCCGTCGAAGGTCTTCATGGCCCAGGGCGTGTTGAAGACGTAGTCGACGAGGCGGTGGTCGCAGAAGGGGACGCGGACCTCCAGGCCGACGGCCATGCTGGCGCGGTCCTTGCGGTCGAGCATCCACTGGACGAAGCGGGTGAGGTGCAGGTGGCCGATCTCGCGCATGCGGCGCTCCACCGGGGAGGCGCCGGCCACATGGGGCACTTCGGCGAGCGCGTCGTGGTAGCGCTGGGCCCGGTACCCCTGCAGGTCGATCTTCTCCAGCAGGCCGCGGTCCAGCAGGGCCTCGCCGGGGCCGCTGCCGGGGCCTGAGATGCCGGTGCCGAAGGGCGGGGCGAGCCAGGGGAAGGTGTCGGCGGCGACGGAGTCGGGGTGGTGGAACCAGCGGTAGCCGCCGAAGACCTCGTCGGCGGACTCCCCGGACAGGGCGACGGTGCACTGCTCCCGGACGGCCTTGAACAGCAGGTAGAGGGAGGTGTCGCCGTCGCCGAGGTCGAAGGGCAGGTCGCGGGCGCGCATGACGGCCTCGCGGGCCGCGGGGTCGAGCAGTGCGGACGGCGGGAGGGTGACGACCCGGTGGTCCGCGCCGGCGTGCCGGGCGAGGAGGTCGGCGTAGGGCGAGTCGCGGGTGCCGCGCCAGTCGTCGGCCGTGAAGTTCTCGGCGTGGCGGGCGAAGTCGAGGGCGAACGACTTGACGGGGGCGCCGCCTTCGGCGGTGCGCTGCCGGGCGCCGAGCGCGGTGATGACGCTGGAGTCGAGGCCGCCGGAGAGGAGGGTGCCGAGGGGGACGTCGGCGACCATCTGCCGGGCGATGATGTCTTCCAGGAGCTCGCGGATGCGGGCGACGGTGGTGTCGAGGTCGTCGGTGTGCTCGCGGGCTTCGAGCGCCCAGTAGCGGCGCAGGAGGGTGCCGCCGCGCCGGACGCGGAGGGTGTGCCCGGGCGGGAGTTCGTACATGCCCTTGTAGACGGCGTGGCCGGGGGTCTTGGTGAAGGCGACGAGTTCGGCGAGGCCCTCGGCGTCGACGGCGGGCCGGACGGCCGGGTGGGCGAGGATCGCCTTCGGCTCGGAGCCGAAGAGGACGCCGCCGGGGAGCGGGAAGTAGTACAGCGGCTTGATGCCCATGCGGTCGCGGACCAGCAGCAGTTCCCGGGTCCGGGCGTCCCACAGGGCGAAGGCGTACATGCCGTTGAGGCGCTCGGTGAAGTCCTCGCCCCACTCGAGGTAGGCGTGCAGGACGACCTCGGTGTCGCTCCGGGTGCGGAACGCGTGGCCGCGTCTCTCCAGCTCGGCGCGCAACTCGCGGAAGTTGAACACTTCGCCGCTGTAGGTGAGGGCGACGGCCACCCGGCCGGCGTGGTCGAAGGTCATGGGCTGCTTGCCGCCGTCGGGGTCGATGACGGCGAGGCGGCGGTGGCCGAGGGCGACCCTGTCGTCCAGCCAGAGGCCGTGCGCGTCCGGGCCGCGGCACGCCATGGTGTGCGTCATCGCGTCGGCGGTGTCGGCGGTGACGGGGTGTGCCGGGTCGTACGAGACCCATCCTGCTATTCCGCACATGGCGTGCTGTCTCCTGTCGGTGTGCCGGGGTGTGCCTCTTGGCGTGTGCCTCTTGGCGTGTGCCTCTTCGGGGGTGAGAGAGGGGGTGCGGCCCTCCTGGCGGAAGGGCCGCACCCCTGCGGTGCCGTGGTGGTGGTCAGACGTGCGCGGCGGGCACCTCGGCAGGCCGCTCGCCGCCGGTGAAGCGGCGGAACGTCCAGGTCATCCACATCACGACGAGGACCATCAGCACGCTGATCGCAGTGGCCCAGGCCATGGCGTCGGCCCAGCTCGCGTCGGTGGCGTGCTGGCCGGCGACGGCGAAGAACACCGCGCCGATGACGGCGACGCCGGCGGCGCTGGCGAACTGCTGGGTGGTGGTGAGGATGCCCGAGGCGATGCCGGCGTCCTGGGGCCGGACCCGCATCAGCGCCGCGCCGAACAGGGCGGGCAGCACGACGCCGTTGCCGGCGCCGATCAGGCACAGGCACGCCACGATCCACGGCAGGCCGGTGTCGGGCCCGGCCGCGTACAGCCGTACGGCCAGGGCCACCAGGCCCAGGGCGATCACCGCGCTGCTGACGACGAGGGCGCTCATGCCCCAGCGGTTGGTGAGCCTGCCGCCGATCATCGAGGTGGCGGTGAAGAGGATGCCCATCGGGGAGAACACGAGGCCCGCCTGGAACGGCCCGAACCCCAGGCCCGACTGCAGCAGCAGGGTGAGGGTGAACATGAAGCTGCCGAAGTAGACCATGAACGCGACGCTCGCGATCACGCCGCCGCGGAAGGACGGGCTGCGGAACAGCGGGAAGACGAGCACCGGGTCGCCGCCGCGGCGCCGGAGGGTCTGCTCCCAGCGCAGGGTGACGGCCGCGACGGGAATCGCCAGGGCCATGCAGACCCAGGTCCACGCCGGCCAGTCGGCGCTGTGACCCATGGTCAGCGGTACGAGCAGCAGGGCGAGGGAGAGGGAGACGCCGAACGCCCCTACGGGGTCCAGGCCGATGCTGCGGCGCTGCGTCTGCGCGGGCAGGACGCGCAGTGCGGCGGCGGCGATGACCACGCAGAACGGGACGTTGATGAGGAAGATGGTGCGCCAGCCGAGACCTGCGAAGTCGGCGGCGATCAGGGCGCCGCCGAAGACCTGGCCGGCGATGGAGCCGAGGCCGGCGGCGGCCCCGTACCAGGCCATGGCCTTGGGCTTGCGCTCGTCGGGGAAGTGCGCCGTGATCACGGCGAGCACCTGCGGGACCATGATCGCGCCGGACAGGCCCTGGGCCAGGCGGGCGGCGACGAGCTGCTCGGGGTTGGCGGCGATGCCGCAGAGCAGCGAGGTGATGCCGAAGGCGATCGTGCCGATGACGAACAGCCTGCGGTAGCCGTACTTGTCGCCGAGCCGCCCTCCCGTGATCATGCCGGCCGCGTAGGCGAAGGCGTAGCCGCCGACGACGAGTTCGAGGGCGGCGGGCCCCGCGTGGATGCTCTCCTCCAGCGACGGCGCGGCGACGTTCACCACGAAGAAGTCGAACTGGGCGAAGAACATGGCGGACAGCAGGACGAGGAGGATAGGTCCGGTGCGTACGGTCGGTTTGGTCGAGGCCTCCGCCACGGCGGGCGGGGCGAGCTGGTCGGTCATGGGGCTCCTCGGCGCGGGCGCGTGCGGCGCCGGCGCGGTTCGCGGACCTGTGGTCGGGACGGGGTGGACTCGAAGGGACGGATCCCTGCGTGTACGGGGGTGTCTACGGGGGGCGTCTACGGGGTGTCAGCGGTCCCCGCGCCGGCCGTGGACGGCGCAGGTGATGCGGGCGGTGCACACGCGCCGCCCCGCCTCGTCCGAGATGACGACCTCGTAGGTCGCCGTCGTACGGCCGAGGTGGAGCGCGGTGGCGACGCCGGTGACCGTGCCGGTGCGGACGGCCCGGTGGTGGGTGGCGTTGAGGTCGACGCCGACGGCGATGTGGCCCTCGCCGGCGTGCAGCACGGCGCCGATCGAGCCCAGCGACTCGGCGAGGACGGCCGAGGCGCCGCCGTGGAGCATGCGGTAGAGCTGGGTGTTCCCGGCGACGGGCATGGTGGCGACGAGCCGCTGCGGGGTGGCTTCCTGGAAGGTGATGCCCATCCGGTCGGCGAGGGTGTGCTCCCCCGCCGCGTTGATCCAGGCGACGGGGTCCTCGGGGGGCGCGTCGAGGATGCCCGGGGTCCGGGGCGCGGCCGTGGTCATCGGGTGGTCACCGCCTCGGCGACGGGAGCCTCAGCGGCGGGCGGAGCGGCGGGCGCCGTGGCGACGGCCGCGGGGTCCGCCGGCCGGTAGGTGCGCAGGGCCAGGTACTTCTCGCGCAGCTGCCGCTTGAGGACCTTTCCGGTGGGGCCGAGGGGGATGTCGCCCGGGGACGCGGCGATCTCCAGGAGGGCGAGCCGGGGCTGGCCGATCCGGTCGAGGACTGTGTTGGCCCTGCGCAGGAGGTCCGCGGCGTCCCCGCCGCCGCCGAACAGCCGGACGAGGGCGACGGGCACCGTGCGGTCCTGGTCGTGCCCGGCGACGACCGCGCAGTCGGCGACCTCCGGAAGGCTCAGCAGGATCTCCTCCTCCATCAGGGCCGAGTAGCCGTCGCCGGCGTCGGTGCGGATGCGGTCGACGGCGCGGTCGACGTGGAAGTACTCGCCGTCCTCGGTGCGGTGGACGAGGTCGCCGGAGAGCCAGTAGCCGGCGAGGGTGGAGCGGTAGGTGGTGTCGGAGTCGTTCCAGTAGCCGCGGGCGATGGAGTCGCCGCGGACGCCGAGCAGGCCGACCTCGCCGGGGTCCGCGTGGCTGCCGTCCTCGCGCAGGACGGCGACCTCGGAGAGCGGGACGCGGCGGCCGAGGTGGCGGGCGCGGGGCGGGCTGTCCGGGGTGATCTCGCGGCGCAGGGCCGCCCAGCCGAGCTCGGAGGAGCCGAGTCCGTCGTCGATGACCGAACCGGGGACGGTGCGGCCGTCGGGGGTGACGGTGTGGCCCAGCTCCATCAGGCGCCGCATGTGGGCGTCGTGACCGCAGTCGCCGAGGTTGACCCACACCTGTACGGAGGTGAAGTCCGCCGGGTCGGGGTGGTGGTGGGTCGCCAGGTGGGCGAGGGCCTCGTTGAAGGCGAGGACGACGCCGGGCCGGTAGGTGGCGCAGCCGCGTGCGAGGCCGGGCCCGGTGGGGTCGGACCAGGCGACGGTGGGCAGGCCGCCGAGGACGGAGAGGAAGGTGAAGGCGATGGCGCTGGAGTGGGACTGGGGGTAGGCGGCCAGGACGACGGAGTCTTCGGGGCCGGGCGGGTTGACGAGCCGGTAGCGGGCGCCGGCGACGCTCTGCGCGTGGGTCCACACGACCGGCTTGGGGTTGCCGGTGGTGCCCGACGAGTGGCAGATGACGACCGGGTCGTCGGCGCCGTGGCGGTACTCGGCCCCGGCGGGCAGGGTGCGTTTGCCGAGGATGCCGGCGTCCTGGCGGGTGCAGGTCCAGCGGACGACGGGCAGTTCGCGCTCGCGGCCGGCGAAGAGGGCCAGCCGGGGTGCGTCGGTGTAGATGCCGACGGGGGCGGTGCGGCGGATGAGGCCGAGGGCGAGTTCCGGTTTCATCCGGCCGTTGATGAGGACGGCGATCGCCCCGATGCGGGCGAGGGCGGCGAGGTGGAGGTGGTCCTCGAAGGAGTCCTCGATGTAGACGGCGACGCGGTCGCGGGGCCGTACGCCCCGGTCGTGGTACCAGGCCGCCCACGCCTCGGCGAGGTCGTCGAGCTGGCGGAGGCTGAACTCGCTCTGCTGCCAGCCGTCCGTGTTGAGCAGCGGCACGTCGGCGGCGATGAGCGGCAGGTCGGCGGCGGGGTTGGCCGCGGCGGCGACGCGCCAGGCGTTCCCGCCGCCGAGGCCGGGGTGGTCCACGAGGCGCAGGCGGGCCTCCGGGGGGAGCAGCGTGTGCGGAGTGAGCGGCATCATTCACCTGGCCTCGGGATTCGGGACGGAACGGAGCGTGCGGGGGTCCGAGTTCGCCGGAACATGGCAGTCCGCTGAGGGGGCCCGCCGGTAGGCGACGCTAGGCGCGCCGTCGGGGGGCCCGCCAACCGCCGGACGATAGACCGTCAAGTCGCCTTGCGGGAACGGGAGTCGGGGCCGGACCGGCGGCGTGAAAGGCAAGCCGGTTCCACTTGACGGACTCCCCCGCGGCCGGTTCGGGCGTCACAGGCGCGTGGCTATGTTCGGGAAAGTCCTCCGGCGTGCTCCGGGATCCGCAGTGACCGGTAGCCGTACGTTCCCGAGAAGGAGTACACAGTGCCACCTGTCCGGAAATCCGATGCCGGCGACCGGCTTCGCGAAATAGTGGCGTTCGTCCTCGACGTCGACGTGGCGGACGTACGGACCGACGCCTCCTTCCACCAGGAGCTCAAGGTCGACTCCCTGGAGAAGGTGGAGATCGCGGCGCGCATCGAGCAGACCTTCGGGATCGTGCTCGGCGACGACGAGACGGCGGCCGTGGACAGCGTCCGGGACGCACTGGAGTTACTGGCCGCGAAGAGCTGCCGGAGCTCCGAGGTCTCCGCGGGCGGCGATGCCCCGGCGGGCGCGGCGCCCCCGGCCGCGGAGGGCGGCGCCCTGGTGGACCGCCTGCTCGGCACCCACGTCGCCGCCGGGCACGGCGAGCGGACCGCGTACACGGACCCGGAGGCCGGCACCGTCTCGTACGCCCGCCTCCACGCGGCGGCGCAGGGTTATGCCCGGGCCCTGGCAGCTCGGGGCGTGCCGGCCGGCAGCCGCGGGCTGGTCGTCGCCGAGGACTCCGTGGCCACGGTCGCGGCCGTCCTCGGGCTGTGGTGGCACGGGTGCGTGCCGGTGCCGGTGAGCCCGATGCTCGGCGACGACGACATCCGGTTCGTCGCCGCCGACTGCGGCGCGGCCGTCGTCCACCTCGACACCGCCCCGGCCCAGCAGGCCGCCCTGCAGGAGGCCTTCGCCCGCCTCCCCCTGCTGACGGGAGATCAGGTGCGGGAGGAGCTGGCGGGCGCCCCTCTCGCCGGCCCGCCCGTCCCGCTCGCGCACCGCCCCGCGGGCGCCGAGTCGCTCATCCAGTACACCTCCGGCTCCACCGGCCGGCCCAAGGGCGTGCGGCACTCCGCCGCGGGGATCCACGCCATGCTCGACGGGTACGGCGCCGTGCTCGGGCTGCGGCCCGACGACGTCGTGCTGTCCACCGCCCGGATGTCCTTCGGCTACGGCTTCGGCAGCTCGGTGCTGTGCACGCTGGCGGCCGGCGCGAGCGCCGTCGTCCTGCGCGGGGCCGTGGACCCGCTGTCGGTGAGCGCCGCCCTGCGCCGCCACCGGCCGACCGTGCTGTGCTCGGTGCCGCGCCTGTACGCGGGCCTCCTCGACGCCGCCGGCCGCCCGGACGACGGCGCCCTGTCGTCCCTGCGCCTGTGCCTGACCGCCGGCGAGCACTGCCCGGCCGCCCTGAGCCAGCGCATCGAAGCGGCCTTCGGCGCGCACGTCATGAACTGCCTGGGGGCGACCGAGGTCATGCACGTCGCCATCGCGACGCCCGCGGACCGCCCGCTGCACGGACTGGCCGGCCTGCCCGTCCCCGGCGTGACCGTGACCGTCCGCGACGACCTGGGCCGGCCGGTGCCCGACGGCACCGACGGCCGGCTGCACATCGCCGGACCGACCGTCTCCCTCGGCTACGTCGACCGCCCGGACGCCGACGCGGTCACGTTCGGCGCGGGCGGCGCGTACACCGGCGACATCGTCCGACGGAACCCCGACGGCAGCATCTCGTACCTGTGCCGCGCCGACGACATCCTCAACCTCGGCGGCTACAAGGTCGTGCCCCGCGAGATCGAGGACGTGGTCCGCTCGATCGACGGCGTCACCGACTGCGTCGTGGTCGGCGCCCCGGACCCCGACGGCCTGCAGCGCTCGGTCGCGTTCACCGTGACCGCGGAGGGCACCGACCGGGACAGGGTCCGGCGCGCCATCCGCGCCTGCGTCCGCAGCCGCCTCGCCCCGTACAAGCGGCCCAGTCGCTTCGAGTTCGTGGACGTCCTGCCGGCGACGGCCACCGGCAAGCTCGCCGCCTACCGGCTGCGCGAGCGGATGGGACAGTCATGACCTGGGACATCACCGGCATGGGGGCGGTCGCCAGCATCGGCGGCACCCCGCAGGAGATCTTCGCCGCGCTCTGCGCGGGCCGCAGCGGACTCGCCGGGCTGCGCGCCTTCGACACCGAAAAGTACCGGGCCCGGCAGGCCTACGAGATCGACGACCGCGCCCGCCCGGGAACCGACGAGCCGGGCCGGGCCACCCGCTGGCTGCGGCAGGCCGTCGCCCAGGCCCTCACCGACGCGGGTCTCCCCCACGACCTCGCGGACGTCCCCGTCCTGGTCGGCACCACCCTCCAGGAGCAGCGCAGCGCCGAGCTGTGGTGGCGCCAGGGCAGCCGGCTGGCCCCTTCGGACCTGCACTTCGGCACCGCCCTGCGGGCGGCCTTCGGCGCCACCCGCACGTACACCTTCGCCAACGCCTGCGCCGCCTCCCTCTACGCGCTGGCCATGGCCACCGACCTCATCGAGGTGGGGGCCGCGGACACCGTCGTGGTGGCGGGCACGGACGCGATCGGCGAGAGCGCCTTCGGGACGCTGGACCGGGTGCAGAACGACGTCCCCGACGCGCTGCGCCCCTTCGACCGCTCCCACAAGGGCATGCTGATGGGCGAGGGCGCGGTGGCGGTGGTCGTGCGGCGCGCCCCGGCCGAGCCCGCACCCGGGCGGCGCGTGCACGCGCGCGTGCGGGCCGTCGGCATCAACTGCGACGCCCACCACCCCACGGCCCCCGACCCCGACGGCATCACCCGCGTGGTGCGCGACGCCCACCGGCGCGCCGGGGTCGCCCCCGGGGACATCGACCTGGTCATGCTGCACGGCAGCGGCACCCCCAAGAACGACACGACCGAGGCCGGCGTGCTCGCGCGGGTCTTCGCGGCCGGCCCCGGTGGCGGTGACGGAAGCGGGCCGCTGATGACGGCCGTCAAGTCGATGACCGGCCACACGCTGGGCGGCTCCGGGCTGCTGAGCCTCGTGGTCGCCGCGCTCGCCCTCCGGCAGGGCACGGTGCCGCCGGTGCTCGGGCTCACCGACCCGGTCGAGGAGGCCGCCGGGCTGCGGCTCGTCCAGGACACGGCGGCCACGGCCGACCTCGGCCTCGCCCAGATCGACGCGTTCGGCTTCGGCGGGATCAACGCCGCGGCGATAGTGGAGGCGGTCCGATGAGCAGTGCGTCCAGTACGTCCGCGCAGCCCGAGGTCGTCGTCTCCGGCGTGGGCCTCGCCGTCCCCGGCGTCACCTTCCCCGACGAACTCCTCGGCGCCGTCCGCGAGGGCGGCTTCGACCCGCACACGGGCCTCACGGGCCGCGAGATGCGGCACAAGGACCGCGCCTCGCGCCTGGCCCTGCGCGCCGCCGAACCGGCCCTGCGCGACGCGGGCCTGCACGACGGCAAGGCCTTCACCGGCGACGGCGACACCACCGCGGTGGTCGTCAGCTCCAACTTCGGCATCCTCGACAGCGTCTGCGCGTTCGCCGACGTCATCGCCCGCGACACCGTGAAGGGCCTGAGCCCCCTCGGCCTGCCGCAGACGTCCAGCAACGTCATCGCCGGGTCCGTGGCCATGCGCCACGGACTGCGCGGCCCCAGCATCACCCTGTGCAACGGGCCCACCAGCGGGCTCGACGCCGTGTACTGGGCGCGCGGGCTCATCGCGTCGGGCCGCGCGGAGACCGCCGTCGTCATCGGCGTCGAAC
Source organism: Streptomyces roseoverticillatus (assembly GCF_000719265.1). Taxonomy (GTDB): domain Bacteria; phylum Actinomycetota; class Actinomycetes; order Streptomycetales; family Streptomycetaceae; genus Streptomyces; species Streptomyces roseoverticillatus. The sequence goes on from NZ_JOFL01000001.1 coordinate 238,657, forward strand.
CGTCCGGCGACGCCGTCACCAAGCTCCTGGGCGAGCCGGTGTTCGACGGCGCCGCCGCCCTCGTCCTGGAGGCCCGCGACCGCGGCGCCCGGCCCCGGGCCGTCGTCGGCGCGGGAGCGTACGCGCGCGGCGCGGACCCGTCGGCCGCGGTGGCCGCGGCCCTGGGCAGCCGCTCCCCCGGCGCCGTGGGCCTGTGGCTGCCCGGCGAGGACGCCTGCGGCGCTCCCGGCGGCGGGCCGGCCTTCGACCTCACGGCGCGGCTCGGCCGGTGTTCCGGCGCCCTGGGCGTGCTCCAGTGCGCGGCGGCCGTCGCGTACTTCGACCGCCGCGCGAACGAGGACACCGCCGTCCTGGCCTCGGCCGGGGGCCCGGCGGACGACGCCGCCGCGGCGCTCCTGCTCACCGCTCCCTGAACTTCCCGTTCCCGCTCCGCACTTCCCTCCCCGTACAACCAGCCCTGACATCCCCCGAACCGGAGGCACCGCCATGACCGCTCAGCCCACGATCAACACCCTCGACGTCGAAGAGCTCCGCGCCGTGGTCGCCGACGCCCTCGAACTGCCCGTCGAGGAGGTCACCGACGACGCCCGCTTCAAGGAGGACCTCGACGTGGACTCGCTGATCTCCCTGGAGATCGCGGTGCGCATCGAGGAGCAGTACGGCATCCGCATCGACGACTCCGACCTCGCGGACCTGGGATCCTTCCGGCTGATCAGCGAACTGGTGGCGGACCGGGTCGCGGGGCGGTCCGCGGCATGAGCGCGGCGGCCCGCGCCGTGCGCGGCGAGGCGGCGGACGGCGCCGCGCGGCGGCCGGTGGCCCTGGTCACCGGCGGCTCGCGCGGCATCGGCCGGGCGGTGGTGGTGCGGCTGGCCGAGGACGGCCACGACGTCGCCTTCTGCTACCGGTCCGACGCGGACGCCGCGGAGACCACCGCGAAGGCGGCCCGGGCGGCGGGCGCCCGGGTGCTCGCCCGGCGGGTGGACGTGGCGGAGGCCGGCGCGGCCCGGGAGTTCGTCACCGAGGCCGTCCGCGAACTGGGGCCGCCCGACGCGGTGGTCACGTGCGCGGGCATCACCCGCGACCGGCCGCTGGCGCTGATGACCGACGAGGAGTGGCGGGAGGTCATCGACACCAACCTGCACGGCACGTACCACGTCTGCCGCGCGGCCGTCTTCCCGCTGATGAAGCGCCGCAAGGGGGCGATCGTCACGCTGTCCTCCGTCGCCGGCGTCCACGGCAGCGCGGCGCAGACCAACTACGCCGCTTCGAAGGCCGGCATCATCGGCTTCACCCGCTCGCTCGCCAGGGAGGGCGGGAAGTACGGCGTCCGCGCCAACGTCGTCGCGCCGGGCCTGATCACGACGGACATGACGGCGGCCCTGCCCGAGGCGGTGACGAAGCGTCACCTGGAGCAGATTCCGCTCGGCCGGGCGGGGACCCCGAAGGAGGTGGCCGACTTGGTCGCGTACCTCGTGTCCGACCGCGCCGCGTACATCACCGGGCAGGTCGTCGAGATCAACGGAGGGCTGCCGGGATAACGCCCGTCCGGGGCCGCGCAGAGCACGGCCGCTAAAGATCGAACGGATATATCTATGGGTTTCTCCTGAGCTCCTCATAGCTCCTCCTGAGCTTCTCCTGAGCCTTCGCCAATAGATGCCGCCACCAAGGAAATCCATTCCCGGCCCCGCGCCGGACGGCGGCGGAACTCATTCCGCGAATGGTCTCCCCGCAACCCACGGTGACGTGTACCCTCATGCACCTGTCGGCAACTGTGCGGAGCTCGGGGGACCCATGACGCCGTCAACACCACGTGGTGCGACTTTCAAACCCAAGGTGATCGTCGCGATCGATTTCGGGACGCACGGCACCGGTTTTGCCTGGGCGACCGTTTCTGCACTGCAGGACGCGGCGGGGCACCGGGTCGTGGTCTACCAGCCGTTCACACAGTCGGGGGGCCACACCTACCCGAAGGACCTCAGCGCCGTCCTCGTGAACCGGTCCGGCGCCCCGGTGAAGTTCGGGGAAAAGGCGCGCAATGCCTGGGACCGTGAACTCGCCCGCGGAAACCCCCAGGGTTTCGGCTACGCCGGCAAGTTCAAGATGGCAATTCACGGGCGCGAGGGAAAGTCCGACATCCCGGAATTCCTGGGCAGCCTGGCGGGCGCCCGGCGGAACACCGTGAAAGCTCTTGTCACCGCCACGCTCACACACGTGCGCGGGGCCGCGCTGGACCAGATCGGCCGTTATGCCGTCGGCGGCGCCGCCTATACCGCCGACGAAATCCGCTGGTGCCTCACCATTCCGGCCATGTGGACCGAGGCGGACCGCCAGTTCATGCGGACGGCGGCCGTCTCCGCCGGGCTGCCGGGGGACGTCGAGCGGCTGCTGCTGGTGCAGGAGCCCGAGGCCGCGGCCGTCTACTGCGCGCTCAACGCGGGCACGGTGCTCGGCCCGGACCGCCCGGAAGGGCAGTTAGAGGTCGACACCCCCGGCAGCCGGTTCATGGTGGTGGACTGCGGCGGCGGCACCGTCGACATCACCAGCTACCAGATCCGCGCCGAGGGCGTCGGCCCGGGCCAGCTCAAGGAGACCCGTGTCGCCGACGGCGACCGCCTCGGCTCCGCCTACGTCAATCACGCCTTCGTGACGGACATCCTCGCCGACCGCTTCGGCGAACAGCAGCTCAAACAGCTGATCGCGGCCTGTCCCAAGGAAGTCGGGCAGCTGGAGACGGAATGGGAGACCGAAAAGGTCCGGCTCGTCTCCGAAACCGCCGGCGACGGCACCCCCGTGATCACGGACACGGTGCTCATCAGCATTCCCGGCAAGATCTGGGACGCCCTCGACGCGGGAACCCGGACCCGGCTCACGGTGCTCGCCTCCGGCGAGACCCACTACATCGAGATCACCGCGCACGAGGTCACCAAGCTCTTCGAATCCGTGGTGCACCCGATCCTCTCCACCATCGAGCGGCAACGGGCCGCCGCGGCCGGCGACGGCCCGGCCGTCGGGCGGGAACAAATGCTGCTGGTGGGCGGATTCGCGCGCTCGACGTACCTCCGGGACCGCATCGCCCAGCGCTTCGGCCACGAAGTGCGCGTGATCACGCCGATGGACCCGGCGGTCGCCGTGCTCGGCGGCGCCGTGCACTTCGCCTACGACCCGTCCATCATCTGGGGCCGCCGCTCCAAATACACCTACGGATTCGGGTGCAGCATGCCGTTCCGGCACGGCATCGACCCGCAGGAGAAGTTCTTCATCGACGACGACGGCAACGAGAAGTGCAACGACCGCTTCGTCGTCATGGCCCGGCGCGGCGACCTCGTGCCGACGGACCACAAGGCGGTGAGCACCGTCGCGGTGTTCCCGAAATGGACGTCGGTCCAGGTGACGATCCACGCCACGTACGCGCACGACCCCGACTACACGGACGAGGAAGGCTGCGAGGCCATCGGAAAGGTCATCCCCGACATCTCGGGGTCGGTGGGACTCCCCACGAGCGAGCGCTCCCTGGACGTCGCCTTCTCGTTCGGGACCACCGAGATCGAAGTGGAGGTCTGCGACCGCCGGTCGGGGGCCGCCCGCCGCGCCGAGGTCGCCTTCGACGACCTGTACGGCCGCGGCAGCACCGACCGGCCCGACACCCCGCAGGGAAGGTGACCCAGGACCATGTACGACTACGGGTGGAACGATCACGAGGCACCGAAGGAACCGCACCCCGCCGCCCCCTCCATGCGGGCGGCGACCAGCGGCCAGTACTCGCAGGAGTGGTGGCTCGGCCAGCTGCACGACCTCCAGCAGCGGCTGGCGGCGGTGGAGTCCTGGCAGCACGCCGTGGACGCGAGGGCGGAGCAGCAGGCCGCGAAGGCGAGAAGGGGCGGCGGCTCCACGCAGACCGACCTCACCCGCCTGCGGGAGACGGTGGTCCGGGTGTCGGACGGCGTGACGGCCATGGCCCACCGGGTGGACCACCTGGAGACGAGGCTGCGGCAGGCCGAGGTCCTGCTCGACCGGCTGCGCTCCGCGGGCGTCCGGGACGCCATCGCCACCGGCGAGGCACCCAGCGACATGCACCGCCGGCACTCCCAGATCAAGGAGCGCTACCAGCGCCTCGTCGACCAGGACCTGCGCAACCTCGCCCGCGAGCTGTGCCCCGCCGACGCCCGGCAGTGGGACCAGATATCCGGCGGCCTGCCGGCCGCGCGGGCCCGGGCCGTCGGCGAGACCGTGCTCATGCTGTTCACGGCGGCCCAGCAGGGCGCGCCCGCCACGGCCGAGGGCGTGCAGTCCACGCTGGCGCACCGCGGCTACGCGACGGAGGGCATCGACCCCCGGCTCCGCAAGGTCGTGGACGGGGCCAATGGCATCGTCCGCGACATGGCCGACGTCGACCTGCCCGCGTCCCTGCTGTTCGACGTCGACGTCACCACCCTCACCGAGGGCGAGTACCAGGCCTACAACCGGCAGGACACCGGGGTCCCCGGCTTCCTCGTCGCACCGGCCTACGCCGTCCAGGGCGAGGCCCCGGAGAACCACCTGAAGGCGTTCGTCTTCCTGGCCCCCGGCGAGGCCCCATGACCCCCCGGGACGACTCGCTCAGCCTGGAGATCGTGGCCCGGGGCGTGCCGCTCGTCGACGACCGGCTGCTCCTCGAGCTGACCAACGACCTCCACACCGCGAACGACCTCACCCGCGCCGCGGCCCGCGAGGGCTTCTTCGCCCGCCTGCTCGGCCGGGCGACGGGCCGCGACCGGATCCGCGAACGGACCGTCCGGGACCGGATGCTGAGCTCCCAGCAGCTCACCCTGCGCTGGCTGACGCACCTGAGCGAGCGGATGACGGTGACCGACCTCGTGGTGGCCGAGGTCTCCGAAGAGGTGCACGACGCGAAGAAGCGCATCGAGCGCGTCGAGGCCGCCGGCCGGTGGTCGGCCGCCGCGATCGGCGAACTCGGGGCGATCCTCGGCAGGCTGGCCAGCGACACCGGCCGCTTCCTCTCCGACCACGAGCGCCGGCTCGCGGCGCTGGAGGCCCAGCTGGCGCTGGACCGCGCGGCCCGGCGCTGGCGCCACCCCCGGCCCGACCCGGAGCTGCCCTGGCTCGTGGGAGCGGTGCTGCTGGCCCGCGAGGTGGCCTCCGGGCCGGCCGGCACGTACGCCTTCACGGGCGGCGAGGCGCTCATGCAGCGGCAGCTGGTCGAACGCATGCTGCAGGATCCGCCGGCGCCCTGGTTCGAGGGCGTGAAATCGGTGCCCGCCATGCTCACCGCCGTCGTGCGCGACCTGCCCAGCGAGAACCACCGGCTGATGGTGGCCGAGCTCCTCGGCCTCGGCGTGGCCGACGAACTGTCGGACGCCGTCGGCCCGCTGACCTCCGCGCTGGCGCGGGCGACGGAGCTGGCCGTGGCCGGTGCCGACCCCGACGACGCCGCGCGGGCCGCCCTGCGGGACAGCAGCGGCAGCGGCGACCTCTTCCTCCCGTCCAGCCTGAGCGTCGAACAGCTCGTGCGGCGCATCGTGGCCGAGCAGTTCGCGGAGGCGCGGCAGCGGCGGATCCGGCTCCGCAAGCACGCGGAACCCGATGACGATGCCGCCGCCGCTGGCGGCGGCGGACAGGACGGTGCGGGGCGTGATGCACGGTGAGTGACACGCAGGACATGGGGGAGGCACCGGACACCGGTGCCCCGCGGTGCACGAGCCAGGCACCGGACACCGGCGATCCGCGAGACACGGGCGAGGTGCCGGGCACCGGTGGCCCGCCGTACGTGGGCGAGGCACCAGGCATCGGTGACCCGCCGTACCTGGGCAACGCGCAGGACATCGCGCGCACCTTCGCCGGCTGGGCGGCCCGCGCCGACAGCGTGGCCGCCGGGCACGCCGCCCCCGTGCCCAGGGCGCGCCCGGCCCCCGAGGAGCCGGGCACGGCACCGGCGGCCCGGCCGGCGTTCCCGTCACCCGGATCGCTGCGCATCGGGCTCGTGCTGGCCGGCGGAGGCGCCAAGGGGGCCTACGAACTGGGCGTCTGCGACTACCTCGCGGAGATGGGCCTGGAGATCGCGGCCATCGCCGGGACCAGCATCGGCGCCCTCAACGGCGCCGTGCTGGTCGGCGCCCCGGACCTGCCGACCGGCACCCGGCGCCTGGCCGGGTTCTGGGAGCGCTTCTCCACCCGCTCGGGCGTGACGCCCTTCGCCGACCAGGGCCTCCCGCTCGACGCGGCCGGGGCGGCGGCGGAGGGCACCGCCCGGCAGGCCCGGCTGCTCGCGCCCAGGCTGCTGGGCCTGCGTCGCCGGGTCGGCCTGCTGGAGGAGCTCGTCGGCGAGGCGGTGGACGCGGCGGCGATCCGGGCCGGCCGCCCCCTGTGGGTGGCCGCGTACCCGCTCGTGCGCACGCCCGCCCTCCCCGTGCGGATGCGCCACCTCGTGGAGGTCCTGCGGTGGCTGGGCGGCGCGAAGGGCGCCATCCTGCGCCTCAACGGCTATCCGGAGCACCAGATCCGGGAAGCCGTCCTTGCGAGCGCCGCGCTGCCGTTCATCTTCCCGTCCCGCGTGGTCGACGGCTGCGCCTACCTCGACGGCGGGCTGGGCGGGCCCGGCGACCGCACCCCGGTGCGCGCCTTCGCCGAGCAGGAGCACTGCGAGGTCGTGGTGGTCGTCCACCTGCACCCGGACGCCGTCGTGAGCTCGCACCCCGCGGGCCCCGTCACCCGGATCGACATCCGGCCCAGCGTCCCCATCGTCCCGCCCGGCCCGCTGGGCCCGCTCACCGGCCTGCTGTCGTTCTCCCCGGACCGGGTCCAGGCGCTGCGCAGGCTCGGATACCGCGACGCCTGGGTACGCTTCGAGGAGCTCCGCCATCTGCTCGGTGTGCACAACTCCCTCTCGCGGGCCGAGACGCGCATGCTCGCGGCGTTCCAGCGGCTGTGCGACGCGCCCCGGCCCGCGGCTCCGTCGTGACATCCGTCCTGGAGGCCATCGTGCGAGATCTCCCCTGGCACCTGAGCCGGCCGATCGCGCACCGTGGCCTGCACGGCGGCCCGGACGGCCCGCCGGAGAACTCGATGGCGGCGTTCCGGCGCGCCGCCGCGCACGGCGTGCCCTTCGAGCTCGACGTGCAGCTGACCAGGGACGGTGCGCTCGCCGTCGTGCACGACGCGGTGGTCCGCCTGCCGTCCGGGCGCGAACGGCCCGTCACGTCCCTGACCCTGGGCGAACTGCGCGCGGTGGCCTCGTCGGTGCCGGGCGCCGCCGTGCCGGTCACGCTGCCCGAGGTGTTCGCGGCGGTGGCCGGGCGCGTGCCCGTCATGGTGGACGTCCGCCGCTGGGGGGTGGCGGGGGCGGCCGGCCTGGAGCGGGCCGTGACGACGGCGGTCCGCCGTTACGGCGGCCCGGTCGCCGTGCAGTCCTTCGATCCGCGCACGGTGTACCGGCTGCGGCGCGCGCTTCCCGGTGTGCCGGTGGGGCAGATCGCGGGGGCCCTGAGGTCCGCGCCGCCCGTCCTGCGTCCGATCGGCCGGTCCATGGCCACCAACGCCGTCTCCCGCCCCGGCTTCCTCAGCTTCGAGCTGGACGCCCTGCCGTCGCGGGCCCTGCGCTTCTGGCAGCGGCGGGGGCTGCCCGTCATCGGGTGGACCGTCCATTCGCCGGAGCAGGAGCGGGCCGCGCGCGAATCGGTGTCGAACGTCTTCTTCTCCGGATACCTGCCGTCGGCGTACGCGTAACGTCCGCCGGCGCCGGTCCGGTGATCCGCCGTCACCGGACCTGTGAGTGAGTGAGCGCGAGTGAGTGCGAGGAAGAGTGTGCTGAGGAAACTGGGTCTGAGATTCTCCGCGCCCCGCTGGCGGAACTCCGACAAGGGGTTCACCGCCGCGACCGAGCGCTACGTCCTGGACGTCATAGATTTCTACGACATCCGCGCCACCTGGCACCGGCGCTTCTACCGCCTGAGCGGTGCCCTGGTGATCCTGGCCGGCGCGGCCCTACCGGTCCTGACCGCGCTCGACTTCACCGGCAAGAGCGCCGCGATCTCGGGCGCGGGGTTCCTGGTGGCGGTCACCACCGCTATGAAGAGCCTCTACCGCTGGGACGTCTCCTGGATACTGCTGCGGGAGACGGAGGTCGAGCTCACCCGCGTCTATCTCCAGTGGTGCGCGGGAGGCCTCGGCCCGGACGGCCCCGACGGCTCGTCCCGCTCGGCGAACGCCCTGCTCGACGCGGTGTTCAAGATCCGCCGCCGGGAGTCCTCCGAGTTCTTCAAGAACCTCCCGGACCCCGGCCCGGCCGTCCAGCCGGTCAACGGCGGCACGGGGAGCCGCGCGGCGCGCTGACGGCAGGCGGGAGGTCCTTCCGCCGCCTCACCGCATCCGTACGGGCGCTCCGGCGAGCAGCTCCCGCACCGGAGCCGCCTCCGGCACCCCCAGCCTCTCGAAGAGGGTGAGAGCCTCGCGGAGGTGGTCGTGGCCGTGGGAGGGGTCGCCCAGGCGGGTGCGGGCGCGGCCGAGGACGGCCAGGGCCAGGCCCTGGCAGTAGGTCTTGCCGAGTTCGCGGGCGATGGCCAGGGACTGCTCGGCGCAGGAGACCGCGTCCTCGTCACGCCATTCGGCGAGGCGGCACTCGGCGAGGCGGGCCCAGGCCAGGCCCTCCCAGCCGCGCTGCTGCTGCTCGATGAAGGAGCCGAGGGCGTTCTGGAGCTGACGGCCCGCCAGGTCCGGTCGGCCGGTCTTGATGAGGACGCAGCCGTGCTGGTAGAGGGTCAGCGCGATGGTCGGGCCGTTGCCGGTGGCCCCGGCGATGCGGACGGCCTCGGCGGCGTCGCGCTCGGCCTCGCGGGGCCGGTCGAGGGCGAGGCGGACGCGGGCGGTGTTGGCGAGCACCCTGGCCTCGCTGCCCTTGTCGTCCAAGGCGTCGCACAGGCAGCGGGCCTGCTCCAGGAGGGGCAGGGCGCGGGCGGGGCGGTCGGTGGCGAAGCAGAGGATGCCGAGGGCGTTGGCGGCGAGGTGGCGGCACATGGGGTCGTCGGCGTCGTCCGCGAGGCGCAGTGCCTCGGACAGCTCGCGCTCGGCGGCCTCGTACACGTCGGTGAGGTAGTGCAGGTTGCCGAGGGTGTAGCGGGCCCGGGCCCCGACGCGCAGGTCGCCCGCCGCGTGTGCGGCGAGGGCGGTCAGCTCGGACAGGCGGCGCAGTTCGTCGCGGTGCGCGGGGCCCTCGATCAGGCCCGACCAGGTGAGCAGCAGGTCGCCTGAGGGGCGCAGCGCGCCGGGCAGTTCGCGGACGGCCTGGGCGAGGCCGGTGGCGAGCGTGATGTGCTCGCGGCGCAGCCACTGGCGGGCCTCGTCGGCGTCGGCGAAGCCGGTGCCGGGGGTGGTGACGGGGTGGAGGTGGCGGTGCAGGGCGTGGTCGGGTTCGAGGATGCGGGAGGCGTTGCCGACGGTGGCGAGCAGGTGGTCGAGGAGGCGGGCGACGGCGGCGCGGCGGTCTTCGGGGGCCTCCGTGCGTTCGGCGCGGCGACGCGCGTAGAGCCGCAGGAGGTCGTGGAAGCGGTAGCGGCCGGGGGCGTACGACTCGAGCATGCCGGCGTCGGCGAGGCCCTCGGCGAGGTCTTCGGCGGTGAAGTCGTCGCAGCCGAGGAGGGCGGCCGCCGCGGTCAGGGGGAGGTCGGGGGCGTCGGCGAGGGCCAGCAGGCGGAAGGCCCGGGCCTGGTCGGCCGGGAGGTGGGTGTAGCCGAGGCGGAAGGTGGACTCCACGGTGAGGTCGCCGGCCTGCAGTTCGTCGAGGCGGCGGCGTTCGTCGTCGAGGCGGGCGACGAGGGAGGCGACGGTCCAGCCGGGCCGGGAGGCGAGGCGGGAGGCCACGATGCGGACGGCGAGCGGCAGGTGGCCGCACGCGGCGGCCAGGGCCTTCGCGGCGCGCGGCTCGGCGGTGACGCGCTCCTCGCCGGCGATGGCGGCCAGCAGCGAGAGGGCCTCGGCCTCGCTCGCCACGCCGACGTGGAACTGCCGCGCGCCGCCGAGGGTGACGGCCCGGGAGCGGGTCGTCACGAGCACGGCGCTGCCGGCGGTGCCGGGGAGCAGCGGGCGGATCTGGGCGGCGTCGCGGGCGTTGTCGAGGAGGAGCAGGACGCGCCGGTCGGCGAGCACGGAGCGGTAGAGGGCGGCCCGCTGTTCCAGGTCGTCGGGGATGTCCGGCTCGGGGACGTCGAGGGCCTGGAGGAAGTGGGCGAGGACGCTGCCGCTGTCCGCGGCGTCGGCGCTGGTGCCGCGCAGGTCGACGTAGAGCTGGCCGTCGGGGAAGCCGGGGCGGGCGAGGTGGGCGGCGTGGACGGCGAGGGTGGTCTTGCCGACGCCGCCGATGCCGGTGAGCACGGCGATCGGCACGGCGGGGCCGGCGGCCGGGGTGAGCGCGCCGCGCACGTCGCCCAGCAGTTCCTCGCGGCCGGTGAAGTCGGGTATGCCGGCGGGCAGTTGGAAGGGGGCACCGGCCGGGCGCCGGCCTTCGGCGGGCCCGGCGGCCGCGGTCGCCGTGGGGGCGGGCAGGGCGAGCGCGGGGTCGCCGGCCAGGACCTGGGCGTGCAGCCGGGTCAGCTCGGGGCCGGGTTCGACGCCGAGTTCCTCGACGAGCAGCCGCCGTGCGTCGGCGTAGGCGGCGAGGGCGTCGACCTGGCGGCCGCAGCGGTAGAGGGCGAGGATCAGCTGGGCGCGCAGCCGTTCCCGCAGCGGGTGCTCGGCGGTGAGCGAGGTGAGCTCGGGGACGAGTTCGGCGTGCCGGCCGAGGGCCAGGGCGCAGTCGAAGCGGCCCTCCTGGGCGGCGAGGCGCGCTTCGGAGAGCCGGTCCTGCTGGCGCTCGCAGTACGGGCCCGGGAGCCCGGCCAGCGGGGTGCCGTTCCACAGCTCCAGGGCGGCGGCGTACGCGTCGTGGGCCGTCGCCGTATCGCCCGTGGCCCGGGCCGCGGCCGCCTCGGCGAGGAGGCGTTCGAAGACGTGGGCGTCGACGTGCTCGGGCGCCACGCGCAGGGCGTAGCCGCCGGCCACGGAGACGAGGACGGTCGCGGGGGTGCGGGCGGCGCGGCCGGGTTCGAGGAGGGTGCGCAGGCGGGAGGCGTAGGTGCGGACGGTGCCGAGGGCCTGGGGCGGTGCGTTCTCGCCCCACAGGGCGTCGATCAGCTCGTCGCTGGAGACCGTGGCGCCACCGCGGAGCAGGAGGACGGCGAGCATGGCGCGCTGCTGGCGCGCGCCCAGGTCCACGTGGCGGTCGTCCGCCAGTGCGCGGACCGGGCCGAGCAGCTGGAAATGGAGCCGGCCCGTGGACGGCTCCGTTGTATCCCGCATGTCTCCCCCGACCGTGCCGTGCCGGATTCGTCCGGCGACAGCGGTGACAGTACCTCAGTGTTCCTTACGGGAGCAGGCGTCGGGATGGGCGGGCGGTCCGGTGGGCGGGCGGGGGCGTGCCGGGCGCCGGTGAGGGGGCGTTGATCGTCCGTTGATGGCGTCGATACATACTGCTGGCACCGTTGTTTCACGGCGCGTCACAGCGCGCCTTCTCTACAGGAGTTCGATATGACCGCTGAGGACCCCAAGCACACGGAGCAGGCCGGGGCCCCCGCCGAGCATGCCGCCACGCCGTCCGAGCAGGCCATCTCGACCGAGCTGGACCAGCCGGTCGAGCACGCGGAGGGTGCCGGCGCGCAGGGGCAGGGCGCCAGCGGCCCGATCCGTCCGACCCACACGACGGGCGCCCAGTAACCACGCGTGACGGGGCCGGGGTCCGCCGTGCGAACGACGGGTCCCGGCCTTGCTTTTGCAGGCGTTCCGCCGCCCCGGCCGTTAAGACTGTGCAAAGGACGCCCCCGGGCCCGGGCACGGACGGCCCGCGGAGAGCGAATACCGGACAGGCGCGCCCCTCGCCGTCCGCTCACCGCCCGGCCGCCGTCCGTACGCGTCGCCCCCGTTCAGGAGGACGGCCTTCCGGTGCGTATGTGCCGCCGGAGGTCTCCCGCCGGGGCCGTTCGCACGACCGAATGTCGCTCTTGAACTTCCGCTCGCCGCCTCGGGATACTCGCCCGTATCCCGTTCTTGACATGGACGCGACGATCTCATCGGCCTGTCGCGCACCGTGTCCCGCCCGTGCGCGTCACGTGGGCGCATGACGTACGCGCAGCACGCACGCGCACGACGTACGCACGTCCGCACCTCCTCCATCACGCCCGGGCGCCCGTGGCGCCGCCGGGCACTCCCCCACAGGAGGCCACGAGTGAAACGTTCCTGCACATCCAAGCGCTGTACGGCCGCCGCCGGCGCGGCGATGGTCGCGCTGACGGCCGCGGCACTCACGCTCCCCAGCGCGCACGCGAGCTCGCCGGCGCCCCGTCAGCTCTCCTCGCCGCAGGCTTCGGAGCTCGCCCGGAAGATCTCCGCCGAGCTGGGCGCGGACTCGGCCGGCACGTACTACGACGCCGGGAGCGGCCGGCTCGTCGCCGGCGTCCTCGACGAGGGGGCGGCCGCACGGGTACGGGCCGCCGGCGCCGAGCCGAGAATCGTGCGCCACTCCGCTGCCGAGCTCGCCTCGGCCCAGCGGACGCTGAAGTCGGATGCATCCATTCCGGGCACGGCCTGGGCGGTGGACCCGCGCCTCAACAAGGTCGTCGTCACCGCCGACAGCACGGTCACCGGCGCCCGCAAGGACCGTCTCGACAAGGTCGTCGCGAGCCTCGGCGACAAGGTGGCCGTGAAGAGGACGGCCGGGACGTTCCGCCCCTTCATCGCGGGCGGCGACGCGATCTGGGGCAGCGGCGTGCGCTGCTCCCTGGGCTTCAACGTCACCAAGGGCGGCAAGCCGTACTTCTTGACGGCCGGGCACTGCGGCAACGCCTCGCAGACCTGGTCCGCCACGCAGGGCGGCGCCCAGATCGGGGTGACCGAGAGCTCGACCTTCCCCGGCCACGACTACGCGCTCGTGCGCTACACCTCGTCCGTCGCCCACCCCAGCGCGGTGGACCTCTACGGCGGCGGCACGCAGAACATCACCAAGGCCGGCGAAGCGACCGTCGGCGAGACGGTGCAGCGCAGCGGCAGCACGACCGGCGTCCACGACGGCCAGGTCACCGCGCTCGGCGTGACCGTCAACTACCAGGAGGGCGCGGTCGAGGGCATGATCGGCACCTCGGTCTGCGCGGAGCCGGGCGACAGCGGCGGCGCGCTCTTCGACGGCGGCACCGCCCTCGGCCTCACCTCGGGCGGCAGCGGCGACTGCTCCTCCGGCGGCGAGACGTTCTTCCAGCCCGTACCGGAGGCCCTGCAGGCGTACGGGGCGCAGCTGCCCTGACGCACTCCTCCGGGGACGCCCGCCGAGGTGTCCCCGGAGGTCTCCGGGCCGGGGTGGGGTCGCCCCGGCCCGGTTCGTCCGCGTCCGGCCGGGGTCAGTTGACCCGGCCGTACCAGACGCTGCCGGACCAGATCTTCTCCAGGCGCACCGACGTGCCCGGCTTGGGCGAGTGCCAGATCTTGTTGCTACCCGCGTAGATACCGACGTGGTAGACGTTGCTGCCCGAGTGGAAGAAGACCAGGTCGCCCGCCTGGCGGGAGCCGGAGGAGATGTGCCGGGTCTTGTTGTACTGGTCGGCCGCGGTGCGCGGCAGGTTCTTGCCGGCCTTCTTGAACGAGTAGAGCGTGAGGCCCGAACAGTCGAACCGGTTGGGGCCGGCGGCGCCGTACTGGTAGGGGGAGCCCTGCTTGGAGGCCGCGACCTTCAGGGCGGCGGCGCCCGAGGTGGCCGCACTCGCCTCGGCCGACATGCCGGGAAGGAGCATGGACGCGGTCACGGTGGCGGCGGTGACCACGGAGGCGGCACCGGCGCGGGACATGAGCGTGGATATGCCAGGGAACGCAGACATGCCAAAAACCCTTCGTCATCCGCCTACGAAAGATGACCTGTCGGGTTCGGGCTGTCGAAGTTGCCCGGCCATCTGAAATGGCTTCACCCCAAGGACCACCGCCATCGTGGTCCGCCGTGCTCGGGTCTCCCGCTCCTGCCGATCCATTCGCTTGAAGCTCCGCACCCGGTACGGCGGCAGGACTCGGCGTCCGCCCGGGTCGCCCGCCTCGGTGACGGGATCTTGTTGTTCGATGCACGATCCTGCATCACGGACCGCCGGAATTCGGAGCCGAAAGGTGCTTCTGTGAACTTCTTCACTTCGCGTCGGCCCGTGGAACCGGGGTGTTACCCGGCATCACGAGTGACGGGAAATCCCGTTTATCAAAAGGCAGTTGAAGAACTGATTCGAGTCACCCCGGCAAGGCCCGGAAGGCGAGGTGAGCGGGGGCGCGGCAGGGCGTCTTTGCGTCAGAAAGCCGGAGTGGCAGGCTCCGTGCGGTTCGCCGCGAGGGCCTGAGGGTAGCCCTACGGCATGCTCACCCTAGGGATCGAGGAGGAGTATCTTCTGCTCGACCCGGCCACCGCACTGCCGGTTCCCCTGGCCGATGAGGTCCGGGCGGCGGTCGACCTGGATCCGGTCGTGAATGAGCGGGAGATTCAGGCGGAGCTGTTGCAGGCCCAGGTGGAAGTTGCCACTCCGGTCTGCTCCGATCTCGCCGAGGCCGGCCGGCACCTGCTGCGGCTGCGCCACGCGTTGAGCTCCGCCGCCAAGCGGTCCGGCTGCCGGATCGCCGCCTGCGGTACGGCACCGTGCTCGGGCCCCGAGCCCATCCCGGTCACCGGCAATCCGCGCTATCTGGCGATGCGGACGCGTGCCGCCCAGCTCGTGGACGAGCAGTTCGTCCACGGGATGCACGTCCACGTCGCCATCCCCGACCGCGAGACGGGCGTCGCGGTCCTCAACCGGGTGCGGCCCTGGCTGCCCGTCCTCGTCGCCATGGCGGGCAACTCCCCGCTGTGGAACGGCCAGGACACCGGCTTCTCCAGCTGGCGGACGGTGGTCTACAGCCGCTGGCCGGTCAGCGGCCCGCCCCCGTACTTCCACGGCCTCGCGGACTACGAGGAGCGCATCGAGGCGCTGCTGACGGCCGGGGCGATCGCGGACCGGGGCCAGCTGTACTGGACGGCACGGCTCTCGGACCGCTATCCCACGGTCGAAGTGCGCTGCCTGGACGTGCAGTTGCGGGCCGACGACGCCGTCATGTTCGCCGGCATCGTCCGCGGGCTGGTCGCCACCGCCATCCGCGACGAGAAGGCCGGGCGGCCCCCGGTGCTCTGCCTGCCGGAGCTGCTCGCCGCCGCGAACTGGCACGCCGCCCGGCACGGGCTCGACGGTGTCCTCGTGGACCCCGCCGGCCGGCGCCGGGGCGCGGACGAGGTCGTCCGCTCCCTCCTCGTCCACATAGGGCAGTCCCTGGAGGAGGCGGGCGACACCCGGCAGGTGACCTCGCTGGTGCACCGGCTGCTGCGCCGGGGCACCGGGGCGGACCGGCAGCGCCGGGCGCTGGCGACGGACGGGCTCAAAGCGGTGACGGAGCTGATCTCGGAGCCGTAGGGCGCGGCCGGGCGACCGTGAGCCGCGGGCCGGGACCGGGCCCGCCGTAAGCCGCAGGCCGCTCCCGGCGCCGTGAGCCGTATGCCCCGGCAGGGCGGCGCCCCTCGCCGGGAGTTCAGAAGTGCGGATCGCCCTCGATCCGCCCGCCCAGGGCCCGTCCGGCGGCCGGGAGGTACCGCACCCGCGTCGTCAGCAGGAGGGCCGCCAGGCCCAGGTAGACGTAGGTGAGCACCTCCCGGGCGTACTCGCCGGGCAGCGCGAACTGCACCGCGAACAGGACGAACAGAGTGGCCGCCTGCCAGTGCGCGAAGCGCAGGTCCAGCAGGACGACGACGGCCAGGACGGTCTGCGCGGCCGTCAGGGCTACCTCGTCGACCTGACGGGTCACCAGCGGCAGGGCCGCCCCTCCGCCGCCGAGCGCGTGGGCGAGGGGCAGGCAGCCGACCAGCAGCGTCCACTGGTTGACCTTGCTGGACAGCAGCGCGCCGAGCCCGTCGCCGGCCCGCGCGCGCCACGCGAAGACCACGGCGACGATCAGCTCCGGCGCCTCCGAGGCGAGCGGGGCGAGCCACTGCACCAGGACGAAGCGGTCGATGCCGAGCGAGGCACCCGCCTCCACCAGGCCGTTCGCGAACGGCTCGGCACAGGCGAAGACGACCGCCGCGGCGCCGGCGAACAGCACGGCCGTGGTGGCGCGCCGGCCGGTCCGGGGCAGCTCGGCGAGCCGGGCCGGAACGCCGACGAGATCCTCCATCTCGCCCGAGCTGCACTTCCCGATCCGGTAGAGGTAGTAGCCGTACCAGGGGACGAGCACGACCGGTACGTACCAGCCGATCTCCCGGGTGAGCGGCATGACGAAGGCGAAGACGGCGGCCACGGCGAGGAAGGCGACGTCGATCCGGCGGTGCGGCTCCAGGACGACCGGTCCCGGGGCGGCGCCCCGGCGGCGCCGGGACAGCGCGGCGGCGAGCGCGACGAGCGGCCAGCCGACGCCCACCAGCAGCCGGTTGGCGCCGGTCATGTTG
Source organism: Streptomyces roseoverticillatus (assembly GCF_000719265.1). Lineage (GTDB taxonomy): Bacteria > Actinomycetota > Actinomycetes > Streptomycetales > Streptomycetaceae > Streptomyces > Streptomyces roseoverticillatus. Next base: position 255,164 of record NZ_JOFL01000001.1, read on the forward strand.
GCCGCCGCGTACGCGGCGTAGGAGGGATCGGATCCGGCCGCGTAGGCGAAGTAGAGGTCGACGGCGTACTCGGGCAGCACCGCGATGAAGGCCAGCAGGGCGAGCGCGAGCGCCCCGGCCATGTCCGCGCGGGCCGTCTCCGCGGCCCACATCAGCAGCAGCGCCGCGCTCAGCACACCGAGCCCGAAGACGGCGACGGCCGGGCCGGGCGAAAGCCCGGCGCCGCTCAGCCGCACCACGACCGCGGGCGCGGCCCCGGCACAGGCCACGGCGATCCGCGCCGTGCTCACCGGAAGGGAAGGCGGGGCCGCCGACTCGCGCATACCGCTCCTGAGCATCGTGTCCGTACTGCCCGTTCCTGCCGATCTACCAGCAGGAACGGCCCGTACGGCGCGAACGGCCCGGAGCGGCGGCCACTCCCGCCCGTTCGGCCCAGGAAAACGGCAGGCCGGCTGCACCCCCGTGACAACCGGCCCACGGTCCGATCATGCACCGGGGGTGCGATCATTTCTGCGGCGTACTTTTCCTGGGAAAAACTGGCCCGGAAAAACGCCTTCCGCAGGAATTTCCGGTCTGGTAATGGACCGGCCCGGACAGAGGACAGAACAGCGTGGACAAGGAAGCGTTGCGGGCCCTGCTCCGCGAACGCCGGGCGCTCGTCGCACCGGAAGACCACGGCCTCCTCCGTCCTTTCCGCCAGGGCAGGCGCGCCCCCGGGCTCAGCCAGAGCCAGGTCGACCAGCTGCTGCACCGCACCCAGGGCACGTACAACCGGCTGGAGACGGGCTCCTGGCCCAACCCGCCCGAGGACCTCCTGCGGGACGTCGCCCGCCTGTTCCGCTTCAGCGAGCACGAGTGGACGTCGCTGTGGCTGTACGCGGTGCACCGCGACCCGCCCCACCCGCTGCACCCCCGCTCGGGGACGGAGGTCCCCCGGGCCTGGCAGGACGTCATCGACGGCATATCCCACATGGCGTACATCAACGACCAGTCCTGGCGGGTGCTCGCCCACAACGAGGCGTTCGCCGAGATGTTCCCGCGGGGCGAGGTTCCCGGGAACACCATGCGCTGGATGGCCCTCGACCCCGGGGCCCGCTCCGTGCTGACCGGCTGGCGCGACCACTGGGTCCCGATGATCCTGCCCCAGGTGCGCGCCGCCGTGGCCGCCCTCCCCCACGACGAGACCCTCGCCGCGCTGGAGGCCGACATCCTCGCCGACCCGGTCGTCGGCCCGCTCTACGAGGCGGGCGGCCGCGCGTACGTCCACCCGGACGGTGACGAGCGCCCCCTGCACCACGCACTGAAGGGCCCGGGCTGGGTCTCCCTGTGCGGCGCCCAGCCCCTGGCCTCGCCGCGGGCCCGCCTGATGGTCCTGATCTTCCGGCCGGGCGAGCACAGCGGTCCCACGGCCGGCCGCCCGATGCTGTACGCGCGCTGACCCGCGCCGCGCCGCCCGGCGTTCAGTGCGCCGAGTCCGCGCGGAAGCCCTTCGGTACGAGGAACGCGGCCAGGGCCACGGCCGCCGCCACGATGACCGCCGACACCAGCGACGTGGTCCGCAGGGCGTCGTCGAAGGCCCCTCTCGCCGCGGCGAGCAGGGCGCGGCCCTCCCTCGTGGCGGGGCCGAGGGCGCGGGCCGCCTGGTCGGCGCCGCCCACCGATTCGCGCGCGGCCGGCGGGAGGCCGGCGGGCATGCCGGAGCGGAAGAGGGTGGTGTGGATGCTGCCGAGGAGGGCGACGCCGAAGCCGATGCCCAGCTCGTAGGCGCTCTCGGAGACGGCACCGGCCTGGCCTGCGCGTTCGGGGCGGACGGCGGCGACCATGACGGCCGCGGCGGCGGTGATCGCCATGCCGTCGCCGATGCCGAAGGTGACGAGGGCGACGGCGACGACGCCGTAGCCCAGCGGCTGGGGCGCGGCGGCGAGGAGGACGAAGCCGCACAGCAGGGCGCCCAGACCCGCCGTCAGGACCGTGCGGACGCCCGTGCGGCGCAGCATCCACGGCGTCAGCAGCGAGGACGCGAGCAGGGCGAGGGCCACCGGAAGGGTGCGCACGCCGGCGGCGAGGGCATCGTGGCCGCGGACGTACTGCAGCCACAGCGAGATCAGGTAGAGGGCGGCGCCGATGCCCATCATGGCGATGAGGGTGGCGAGGGCCGCGGCCAGGAAGGGGCGGCTCGCGAAGAGGCGGACGTCCAGCAGCGGGTCGGCGGACTGCAGCTGGCGGCGGACGAACCAGGTCAGGGCCGCGAGGCCGACGAGCAGGGCGGCGAGGTCCACCGGCCGGAAGCCGCCGGCCAGGTGCTTGATGCCCCAGGCGGTGAGGACCACTCCGGCGACGGAGAGCAGGGCGGCGACGAGGTCGAGGTCGTGGTGGGAGGGGCTGCGGTACTCGGGCAGCAGGAGGACGGCCGCCACGACGGTGGCCAGCACGACGGGCACGTTGACCCAGAACGCCGCCGACCAGGAGAAGGCGTTCACCAGCAGGCCGCCGACGAGGGGGCCGATCGCGGCGCCCGCACCGGCGACGGCGGCCCAGATCCCGATGGCGAGGGTGCGCTCGTGGGGGTCGGGGAAGATGGTGCGGATCAGGGACAGGGTGGACGGCATCACCATGGCCCCGCCGATGGCGAGCAGGACGCGTCCGGCGATCAGCTGCAGGACGCTCTCGGTGAGGCCGGCCGTGGCGGCGAGCACCGAGGCCGCGCCGAAGACCGTGAACCCGGTGGTGAACAGCAGTTTCCGGCCGAACCGGTCGCCGACCGCGCCCGCGGTGACGAGCAGGCCGCCGAGGACCAGCCCGTAGATGTCGATGATCCACAGCTGTTCGAGGGCGTCGGGCCGCATCTCCTTGATGAGCGAGGGCAGGGCCACGTTCAGGATGGTGGCGTCCATGGCCACGAGCAGCAGGCTCGCGCACAGGACGGCGAGCATCGCCCAGCGCGCGGGATCGGCCTGCGCCTGCTCAGGAGGGCCTTCGGGGGAGGGACGGTCCACAGCCGGAACGTAACCGCCGGGTGGGCGGCCCGCATCCGGAAGGCCGGGCGGGTTCCGCGGGCCGGCCGGCTGGGCAGTGTGCCCTACGGGCCCGGGAGAGAGAGCCGGGGGAAGGGCGGTGGATGTGAAGGGTGACACCGGCCGGGAGGTCGTCGTCATCGGCGGCGGGGTCGCCGGGACCAGCCTGCTGCTGCAGCTGGTCCGCACGCTCGCCGGCCGCCGCCCGCCGCACCCCGTGCGGGCCGTCCGCATCGTGGATCCCCGCCCGGCAGGCTGGGGGCTCGCCTTCGGGGACGAGGACCCACTGCTGCTGTGCAACTCCGCCGCCGAGCTCAACTCGCTCCTCGCCGACCGGCCCGGCGACTTCGTCGACCACCTGCGCGCGCACGGCTGGACGGGCTCCGCGAAGGACTGCGTCCCCCGCGCCCGCATGGCCGAATACTGCGCGGACCGCGCGGACCGGGCGCGGGAACAGGCCGCACGGGCCGGCATCGCCGTGGAGCACGTACGGGCCTCGGCGGAGAGCATCGGCACGGCGGCGGACGGCCGCGGCGGCCACCAGGTGCGGCTGAGCACGGGCGAGGAGCTGTACGCCGACGACGTGGTCGTCTGCACCGGCGTGCAGCGCCCCCGCGTTCCGCGCGGCTTCGCGGAGTTCCGGCACCACCCGCGCTACCTCGACAGTCCCTACCCGGCGAGCCGGATCCGGCAGCGCCTGCGCCCGCGCTCCCGGGTGCTGGTCCTCGGCAGCCACCAGTCGGCGACCGACGCGGCGCTCCTGCTGTGCCGCGACGGACACCGCGCCACCCTCTCCTCGCCGTCGGGGAAGCTGCCCGCCGTGCGCGAGTCCCTCGCCGCGCCGCCGCACGCGTACCCGCCGCTGGAGCGCATCTCCCGCCTCGACCCGGCGGACCCGTACCTGGAGGACCGCCTGGTGCGGTGCGTCGTGGAGGCGGTGCGGCTGCACGATCGGCGCCCGCTGCGCCGGCAGGTCTCCCGCGCCTCCGACCCCGTGCAGCGGCTGCGCGAGGAGACCGCCCTGGCCGAGGCGGGCGCCTGTGCCTGGCCGGACGTGATCGTCCCCCTGATCGAGCAGGTCATCGAGCTGGCCCCGGAGCTGCCCGCGGGCCGGCTGGAGGAGCTGTCGGCGGAGTTCGCCTGGCTGACCGACCGGTACGCGACCGCGCTGGCCCGCGTGAACGCCCGGCGGCTGCTCGCGCACTTCGACTCGGGGGCGCTGCGCCTGGCCCGCCCTTATCCGCGGGCCGCCTCCTTCGAGGACGGCCTGTGGCGGGTGGAGCGCCCGGGGGCCGCGCCGGAGACGTACGACTACGTCGTCAACGCGACGGGTTTCGAGCAGCCGGTCCTGCACTGGGACCGGGAGCGGACCGCCCTCCACCTGGACGGCGCGCCCGCCGGGGGCACGGCTGTCGGCCGCCTGGAGGCGGACCTGCGGGTACGGAGCGGGCCGGGGGCGGCGCCCCAGCGCGTGTGGGTGGTGGGGGTCGGCACGCACGTCCGCATCCCCTTCGCGAACCACCTGCGGAACGTGGTCCGCCAGGCCCGGCAGGTCGCGGACCGGCTGGCGGAGCCCGCCCCCGATCCCGCCTTTTCCGTCATTTCGGTCATACGGCCGATGCCGTCCGGGGACTGCCTTTCCTAGCGTGGGCCGAGGAGCGATAAGGACCCCCGAGGGAAAGGACCGGGCCCATGCCGGAGAACGTGACGCGCGTCGTCGTCGGAGTGGACGGCTCAGCGGGCAGTCTGGCCGCCCTCAGGCAGGCCGCGCAGGAAGCGGCGCACCACGGCGCCGTGCTCTGCCCCGTGATCGCCTGGCAGCCCCCGGGCGGCGAGGCCGCCGACGCCGTGCAGCCGGCGCCGCCCGACGTCTGCGCCCACTGGGAGCGAGCGGCCCGGGACAAGCTGTCACGAGCCTGCCGCAGAGCTCTGGGCGAGGACGCGCGGCGCCTGCGGATGCGCCCCCGCGTGGTGCGGGCGGACGCCGGGCCGGCGCTGGTGGCGTGCGCCGCGCGGGACACCGACATGCTGGTGATGGGGGCGGGCAGCCACGGCCCGGTCCACCGGCTGGTGCACGGCTCGGTCAGCCGCCACTGCCTCAGGCACGCCCGGTGCCCGGTCCTGGTCGTCCACCCCCGTGCCGGGGAGGCACCGGAGGAAGGTGCCACGCGCCGTCCGCGGCCCCCGGCCCGGCCGCCGGCCACGATTCCGGCGGGTCTGCTCGACGTGTGGCCGGCACGTCCCTCCGGGCCGGAGCCGCCCGCGTCCGCACCGCGTCGTGGGCCACGCCGGTGAGCCACGCCTCGGTGTCGACGATGAGCATCACGTGGGCGTCGCTGACGCCCGCCTGCCCCTCGGTGGCGCGGCGCAGCGGGCCGGACTCCTCCGCCGGGTAACGGGAGACGGTCGTGCGGGGCTCGCGCGGCCCGCCGCTGCGCACGGAGTCCGCCGCCCGCAGCACCTCCTGCGCCACCTGCCCCGCGAGGCCGGTCAGCGCGGCGGCCGGGCCCGGCGGGAGGGGCTCGCGCAGGCCGTCCTGGTGGGTCATCAGCAGGAGCTCGGCGCCGTGCACGACGGCGCGGCCGGTGGCCAGGGCGGCCTCCCAGTGCTGCTCGGGCCGGACGCGGTGCATGCGCTCCGTCAAGTACTGGGCGAAGGAGGCCTCGGCGAGGTGCATGGCGCGGCGCGCGGGCTGCAGCGGATCGCCCTGGGAGCGCTCGCGCTGGAACCGGTCGTCGCCCAGCAGCGCGGTCACGGCGCGGCAGGCCACGGCGCACTCGGCGAGGAAGTCGGCCATGTCGCGCCCCAGTTCGCCCCGGCCCCCGCGCGGCCAGGCCAGCAGGCCGGCGGCGACGCCGATGGCGCTGCCGACGAGGACGTCGAGGATCCGCGCCTCGGACAGCCGCCAGTCGGCCGTGGAGAACTGGGCGAAGACGAAGACGACGACGAGCGTGAAGGCGGCCTGCATCCAGGCGGGCCCGAGCGGGGGGCCCGCCGTGAAGCCGGTGAACATGACGAAGGGCAGCGCGACGGCGTAGACGAGGGGCCGGTCCCCGACGGCGTACAGCAGGAGGGCGGCGGCGGCCGCACCGGCGACCGTGCCGGTCAGGGCGGGGCGCAGGGCCGCCCGGGTGTCGGCCGCCGAGGTGCGCATGAGGCTGAGGGTGGCGAGCAGCACCCAGAAGCCGTGGGAGAGGTCGAGGGCGCCGACGACCAGCCGGGCGCAGGCGAGCGCGGCGGCCAGGCGCAGGGCGTTCTGCAGGTGGACCGAGTGCGGCGTCAGGTGGACGCGCAGGCGACGCCACCACAGCCGGTACGGCGGCGTGGTGGCGTACGCGAAGACGTCCGTGCCGGGCCGCGCGGGGCGACCGGCGTCCCCGGCCGGCGGGCCGTGGCCGGCGGGGGGCCCGTTGCCGAGGGCGATGCCGGCGGCCTCGGTGGCCAGCCGGGTGCCTTCGGCGGCCGCCCGGGCGACGGCGTCCTGACGGAGCCGCTCGGTGGCCGTGCCCCGCAGCCCGGCGGCGCGGGCGGCGTCGAAGGCGGCGAGGGCCGCGGGCAGCGGGTCGGTGTGGGCGTCGGCGGTGCCGGTGCGCAACGCGCCGGCGACGGACCGCAGGGAGAGCTCGGTGTGCCGGAGCAGGGTGACGGCGGCGGGGTCGGCGGGGAGGGGGCCGGGGCAGTCGGCGAGGCGGTCGAGCTGGTCGCGCACGTGGCGGACGGCCGCGCGGGTGTGGTTGAGGGCCCGGTCGTGCGCGGAGGGCGAGGCGGGGCGCTCGGTGACGGGCACGCGGGACAGGCGGGCGGCGGCGAGCGCGCGGTCGGCCGCCTCCCGCTCGGCCAGGGCGCCGCCGCCGGCCTCCAGGTGGTAGGCGGTGGCGCTGGTGTAGTCGGCGACGGCCGCGGCCGCCCCGGCGAGGACGGCCCGGTAGGGGACGGGGTCGGGCTCGGGCAGCAGGAACCGCTCGGCCAGGACGGTCAGGAGGATGCCGGCGGTCAGGCCGGCGAGCCGGGAGCCCAGGGTTCCGGGCTCGTACGGAGGGAAGCAGGGCAGCACGTAGAAGAGCTGGAAGGCCATGGCGAGGCCGGTCAGGCGCGGGCCGCCGACCCCGCAGAAGGAGATGGCGAAGCCGACGGCGAACATGCCCGCGGCCGCGGCCCAGGGGCTGACGGCGAGCAGGGTGCCGGCGGTGACGAGGACCCAGCCGACGGGCAGGGCGGCGAGCAGGGTGCGGGTCCGCTGCGGCGCGGGACCGGGCACGCGGCAGAACATGGCCAGGGGCAGCGCCCCGAACATCGCGTACAGGGCCATGACGGAGTCACCGGTGACGTACCGGAAGAGGTAGAAGCCCGGGCAGCCGGCCGCCACCACCCACAGGGCGCGGCGGGCCGCCTGCGGCACGCCCTCGTGCCGCAGGAGCCTGTGGACGGGCGTGCTCACGCCCGCGCCCACCGGGGCACCTTCGTGCCAATTGCGCTGATCATAGTGTTTCCTCACATTAAGTGAAGTCCCGTCAGCTTCAAGGCGACACCCCGTCGCGCGGCGGACCGGTCAGCACCGCAGCGGGTCCTTGATCACCGGCGTGGTGCGGCCGGTGTTGCGGCACAGGGAGTAGCCCTGGGCCCGCAGGTCGTCGACGATGCCCGGCACGGCGTCCGGGAAGCTGCTGAACAGGTGTCCGAGGATCACACCGCCGCGCTTGTCCGCCGCGGGGGCGTTGCGGACCCTCGCGCGGAGCGTGGCCACGTCGGGGAGGCGGCCGTCCCCGCCCTCCCAGTCGAGGGTGTCGACCGTCCAGGTGCACACGCGGGCGCCCAGCGACGCGGCGATCCGCACCTCGCGGGGGCCGTAGTCCCCGTACGGGGGCCGGAACAGCGAGCTCTTGACGCCCTCGCCGATCTCCTTGCGGGCGGCCTCCTCGGACAGGCCCGTCAGGTGCGGGTGGGACCAGGTGTGGTTGCCGACCCAGTGCCCCTGGCGGCGCAGGGTCCTGGCGACCTCCGGGTGCTGCGAGGCCTGCTCGTTGATGAGGAAGAACGCCGCGCGGATCCCCCGGCCCCGCAGGTACGCGCCCACCTCCGCGGCCCGCTCGACGCGGTCGTAGGACCAGTCGTCGAACGTGAGCAGCACCCGGCCGGAGTCGTTGCCGCATCTCGTCCGGTCGTAGTCGCGGGGGGCCGCGGGGGCGGGGGGCGCGGCGGACGCGGAGGCGGGCAGCGGGCACAGCGTCAGGAGCAGTGAGGCGAGGGCCGCGACGAGGGGCGGCCGTACGCGGAGCGTGTGGAGCACGGGGGACGTGGCGAGCACGGGGGACTCCTCCCGGGGGCACGGCTGGGGGTTCAGATGATTCCGGCGCCCGCGCACCGCCGCCAGCAGTGCGCCGCCTACGGAGTCACACGGAGGGACCACCCGGGCCGCCGGCGGTGTGACCCCTGCCACGGCGCCAACCGCCCGCGGCGCCCACGAGCAGCACGAATGCGCGCAGGGCAAGGCATCCTTGCCCGTACGGCATTGGAACGCCCCGGGAAGGGCGGCCGAGGATGCGGTCCATGAACACCACCACGGATTCCCGCGGCGGCCTGCTGGCCGTCGTGAGCCAGACCGGCCCGACCGTCACCTTCTTCGACGCCACCACGTACGAGCGGCTCGACGTGCTCGAAGTGCCCGCGCAGCCCCACGAGTTGTGCTTCGACCCGGACCGGAAACTGCTGTACTGCGCGACCACCTACGTCTCCGGCTACTACCACGACCACCAGGGCCGCGCCCGGCAGCTCACCGTCATCGACGCCGACACCCGGAAGGTCGTCGACACCGTCGACCTCGGACCCGACCACGGGCCCCACGGCCTCGCCCTCGACCGGGAGCGCTCCCGGCTGTACGTCAGCGTCGAGTCCACCGACGACACCACGGGCGGCGTCGTGATCCTCGACGCGGACACCCGCCGGCGCATCGGGCGGATCCCGGTGATGGCCGACGGCCCGCACTGGTTCGCAATCTCCCCGGACGGCCGCCGCGGCTGGTCAGCCAACAAGGAGGCGGGGTTCGTCTCCGTCCTGGACCTGGAGCGGGAGGAATTCGCAGGACGCGTGCCGGTCCCCGGCAGCGAAGGCCTGGACGTCTCCCCCGACGGAACGTACGTCTACGTCGCCGGCCCCAAGGGCGACTTCCGTCCCGCCCCCTCCGCCCGGCCCGGCATCCGGGTGATCGAGGCCGCGACCGGCGAGGTCGTGCGCGTGCTGCCCACCGAGGGCGTGGTCTTCCCCGTCCACACCACGGCCTCCGGCCTGGTCCTCGCCGGCGAGCTCCGCATGGAGCCGGGCGAGGGCGGCTCGCTGGGCGCCCAGGCGGACGGAGTGCTCACCGTCTTCGCGCCCGGCTCCCACGAGGTCGTGGGACAGGTGCCCGTGGGCCGGTTCCCCCTGACCATCACCTCGTCGCCGGACGGCCGGACGGGCTACGTCGCGGGCGTCGTGTCCAGCACGGTGACCGTCGTCGACCTGGAGCGAATGGCCGTGATCACCACCCTGGAGGTCGCCCGGGAGGGGGAGGCGGGCGCACACGGACTCGCCTACATCCCCGCCGCCGGCCGAACCACGCCCTGAAGGCCGCCGGCCGCGGCCGCCCGCAGGGGTGGCGGCCGGGGCCGGACCGGGGAACGGGCACAATCGTGGGGTGAGCGGAAAAACCAGACACCACGCACCCCGGCCGGCCGTCACCGGCGCCTCCCCCTGCCCCTGCGGGCTCGACGCCGCCTACGGCGACTGCTGCGGCGCCCTGCACGACGGCCGGCGGACCGCCTCGACCGCCGAACGGCTGATGCGCTCGCGCTACAGCGCCTTCGCCGTCCAGGACGCCGCCTACCTGCTGCGCACCTGGCACTCCACCACCCGGCCCGGTAGCCTGGAGTTCGACCCCGGCATGCGGTGGACCCGGCTGGAGATCCTCGGCACGACGGACGGCACGCCCTTCCACCAGGAGGGCACGGTCGAGTTCCGCGCCCACTACACGGCCCACGGCCACGCGGACTCTCAAGCCGAGAACAGCCGCTTCGTCCGCGAGGACGGCCGGTGGGTGTACGTGGCCGAGGTCTGAGCCGCTCAGCGGCACGGCTCCCGCCACGCGTCCAGTCCGAGCTTCTTGCGCATGGAGCTGAGACCGAGCTTCTGCGCCGTCGCGCAGAACTCCTTCGGCTCCAGCTCGTACTCCACGTGGAAGACCGCCTTGCCGTTCTTGACGAACGGCGTCAGCTTCTCGCACTCCTCGAACTCGGCGCACTGCTCGTTCACCGCGAAGTCGAAGTCGCCCACGAGGGCGGGGACCTGGTCGAGGTCGTTCTTCAGGCCCACGGCCATGCCGCGGTCGTGGGCGAGCCGGGCCAGCATCCGGTTGAACGCGAGCTGGTCCTCACCGGACAGCGGGAAACCGGTCTTGTTGCGGTATCCCTCCGTCAGGTCCGGCTCGACGGCGTCGAACCCCTTCTCACGGCACATCTCGAAGCGCGCCGCCATGATCGGCCGGAGCTCGTCCAGGCGGCGAATGTCCAGCCACCTCTCGCCCTTCCAGCCCTTGTTCCGCTCCCCCAGCAGCCGCTTGGGGAACGCCTTCTGGTCGGTGCGGAAGTCCTCCCACGCCCCGGCGTTGACGTAGCAGATCACCTTGGCGCCACGGTCGTGCAGCTCCTTTACCGTACGGGCGGAGTTCTCGAAGCCGTCGATGTCGTAGACGGGAACGCCCACGGACGTGTCGACCTTGCCGTCGAGCTGCCACTGCCAGCGCAGACCGGGGCGCGGCTGCCAGTGCGGCCCGCCGGCCCGGCGGGCTTCTCCCGACGCCGCCGGGGCGGTGGGCCCGCCCTCGCCGTCGTCGTCCGGCCCGTCGCCGGCCTCCGTGGCCGAGCAACCGGCCGCAGCGGCGAGCAGGAGCAGCGCGACCAGGGCGGCGTACGGCCGCTGCCGCCGGTTCACAGCGCCCTCCGCTGCAGCGAGGGCGCGGCGGCGCGCAGCGCGGACGCGGCCGCTCCGGACGGGCAGCCGTCCGGCCACGGCCCCGAGCGCCACGGATTCGCGCCCTCCCCCGGGACCGCGCAGTGGGCCGCGGCGCCGCGGCTCTCCGCGGTGCGGGCCACCTCGGCCGCACCGCCGGGCGGGACGGCGTAGACGAGGTGGCAGAAGCGGGACGGCGGGTGGTCCGCGGTCCACGGCGGGACCGCGGCCTGCCGGTAGGCCTCCCACGTGCCCTCGAAGGTGACGAGGAGGTCGGCGATGCGGGCGTAGCCGGGGTCGGGGTGGGTGCCGGGGTTGAGGACGGCCGTCCCCGCGCCGAGCGCCTTGGCGAGCAGGACGAGCCGGCGGTAGTGGGGCAGCGGCGCGGCGTGCGCCGGGACCTGGTCGAGGAAGACGCCGTCGACGCCGTACCAGCGGCGGTGGCGGCGGATGTCGCCGACGACGGCGCGCGGCGCGCGGCGGCCGTAGCCGGTGTCGACGTAGCCGAGCAGCGGGACGCCCGCGCCGCGCAGGCGCTCCGCGGCGGCGTGGAAGGCGGGGTCGGGCCGCTGCCCGGGTCCGTCCGCGGCGTTGAGGACGACGCCGCGGAGCCGGGGCGCGGCCTCGGCCAGGGCGGCCCACGCCGCGGGGTCGACCGCGGGGTGGACGTAGAGCGGAACGAGCAGCCGCCCGCCCGGCGGCGGCCCCGGCGGGGTCATCGTGCGCGCTCCTCGGGACGGTCAGCGACCTCGGCCCAGAGGTCGGCGAGGGAGGTGGCGAGGGAGCGGCGCGGCGACCAGTCCAGCGCCCCGCGGGCCAGGGTGACGTCGGCCTCCTGCCAGGGGACGGCGGCGGAACGGGAGGAGCCGGCGCCGTCCTCGTCGAGCCGGCCGCGGAACCCCGCCGCGGCGATCAGGGCCTCGGCGACGGCCCGGACGGGGCGGGCCGTGCCGCCGGCGATGTTGAGCACGGGCGGCAGCGACCCGGGCGCGGTGACGGCGAGCGCGACGGCGTCGGCCACGTCGCGGGCGTCGACGAAGTCGCGGTGGGCGGAGAGGTCGCCGACGCGGACCCGGCCGTCCCGCCCGGCCTCGCGGAGCAGCCCGGCGAGGCGGCCGGGCAGCGAGGCGGCGGGCGCGCCGGGCCCGACGGGGTTGAACACCCGCAGGACGGTGGCGTCGAGGCCCGAGCCGGTGACGGCGAGGGTGCCGGCCAGCTTGGCGGCACCGTAGAGGCCGGCGGGGCGGGCGGCGTCGGTCTCCGTGAGGGGACGGTCGGCCGGCCCGTACTCGGCGGCGGAGCCCAGGTGGACGAGGCGGGCCTTCGGTGCGGCCTCGGCGAGCGCCGCGCACAGGGCCGCGGGGCCCAGGGCGTTGACGCCGGTGAGGTCCACCGCGCTGCCGCCCACCGCGCCCGCGCAGTTGACGACGGCGTGGGGCGCGGCCTTGCGCAGCGCGGAGGCGAGCCGCACGGTGTCCCCGCGGGCCAGGTCGGCGGGGAGGTCCGCGCGGGGGGACCGCCCGGCGTGGAGCACCTGCGCGCCCGGGAGGGCGCGCAGGCGCTCGGCGGCGTGCCGGCCCAGAAAGCCGGTGCCGCCCAGGACGAGGATGCGCATGCCTGCCGTTCACACTCCCTTGATCAGCATGTCGCGGTGCAGGGAGAACTCCCGGTTGGCGCGGTCGTAGTCGTCGGGCCGGCCGATGTCGAGCCAGTAGCCGTCGAACTCGTACGCGTGGGGCGGGGTCTGTGCCTGCAGCATGTCCAGCACCAGTTCGTCGAAGCCCAGCGGGAGGCCGGGGGTGTAGCGGGCGAGGGCGGCGCGCGAGACGCCGTAGACGCCCATGGAGACGCGGTAGTCCATTCTGGGTTTCTCCGCGAAGCCGACGACTCTGCCGGAGTCGGTGGTCAGCACGCCGAAGTCGATGCTCACCTGGCGGGCGTAGGTCGCGATGGTCAGCGGGGCTCCGGATGCCACGTGCGTACGGTACACATCGCCGAAGTCCAGGTCGGTGAGGATGTCGCCGTTCATGGCGAGGAAGTGCTCGGGCAGCCGGTCGAGCATGGTGAGGAGGGGGCCCATGGTGCCCAGGGGGCTCTCCTCGGTGGCGTAGTCGACGCGTATGCCCCACTGGGAGCCGTCGCCGACGTAAGCGCGGATGATGTGGCCGAGGTGGCCGATGGCGAGGGTGCAGCTGGTGAAGCCCGCGTTGACGAGCTGGCGCATCACGATCTCCAGGATCGCGTGCTCCTCTCCGATGGGGACCAGCGGCTTGGGCAGGGCGGTGGTGTAGGGGCGCAGCCGGACGCCTTTGCCTCCGGCGAGAATGACGACATGCATGGGTGCTGTTCCTCTCTGCGTGGGTGACGCCGGGACGGGCGGCGAGCGGTGCCGCCGCGTCAGACGTTGTAGATGCCGGCCTTGTACCGTGCGAGGTTCAGCGGGTCGCGGAAGAAGGCGACCGTGCGGGCGAGGCCCTCCTCCAGGGTGTGGGCGGGGGCCCAGCCGGTGGCGGTGCGCAGCCGGGTCGCGTCGCAGACCAGGCGCATGACCTCGGAGGCGGCGGGCCGGATGCGCTCCTCGTCGGCGCGGACCTCCAGCTCGGTGTCCATGATCTTGCCGATGAGGGTGACGAGGTCGCCGACCGAGATCTCCTCGCCGGTACCGGCGTTGAAGGTGCGTCCGACGACGTCGGCGGCGGGTGCGGTGCCGACGGCGAGGAAGGCGGCGACGGTGTCCTTCACGTAGCTGAAGTCACGGGTGGGTCGCAGGTCGCCGAGGGTGATGGTGCGCTCCCCGGCGGCCACCTGGCCGATGACGGTGGGGATGACGGCCCGCATGGACTGGCGCGGCCCGAAGGTGTTGAAGGGGCGCAGGGTGACGACGGGGAGCTCGAAGCTGGCGTGGTAGCTGTCGGCGAGGCGGTCGCCGCCGGCCTTGGAGGCGGCGTACGGCGACTGGGTGTTGATGGGGTGGTCCTCGCTGATGGGCACGGTCTGCGCGGTGCCGTAGGTCTCGCTGGTGGAGGTGTGGACCAGGCGCGGGATGCCGAGGTGGCGCACGGCTTCGAGCACGTTGAGGGTGCCGGTGACGTTGGTCTCCACGTAGCTGTGCGGCGCGCGGTACGAGTAGGGGATCGCGATGAGGGCGGCCAGGTGGTAGACGGCCTCCGTGCCGGCGACGAGGCCCTGGACGGAGCCGGGGTCGCGCACGTCGCCGAGGACGACGTCCACGTTGTCCATCACCTCGTCGGGGACGGTCTCCAGCCACCCGTAGGAGGAGAAGGAGTTGTACTGCACCATCGCGCGGACCCGGTGGCCGGCGGCGACGAGCGCTTCCACCAGGTGCGAGCCGATGAATCCTTCCGCGCCGGTGACGGCGACGGGTGCGGGTGCGGACATGACGGTGTCTCCCTTGCGTGGGCGGAACGCGGCGGGTGCCGCGGCGGAGCGGGGACGTGCCGAGAGCAGCGGTCGGAGCGGACGGTGCGTCAGCGGTGCGTGGTGATCCGGCTGAGCAGGGCGGTGGCGGCGGCGAGCAGGCACGCTGCCGCCGCCGTGCAGACGGCGAGCTGGGTGGCGACGGGTGCGGACAGCCGCAGGGCGAGCGCGGCCGCTTCGGCGCCGGCCGCGCCGAGGCAGAGCAGGGCCGGGGTCCAGGCGACGCCGAAGGCCTGGAGGAGCAGTCCGGTCCACAGGACGGCGCCGAGGGCGAGCAGGGCGGCCGTGCGGGCGGCGGTGACCGGCGGGCCGTCGGGCCACAGGGCGCCGGTGGCCAGGCCGAGCACCGCGAGCGCCGCGAGATAGACGGCGACGCACAGGGCCAGGATGCGGGCCGCGCCGAATTTCAGCCCGGCGGTGGTGGTGGAGCGGGCGAGGGCCGCGAGGGCGGTACCGCGGCAGCGGTAGAGCAGCCATTCCGCGACGCCCATGCTGAGGGTGAGCGCGATGACGGCGGCTCCGGCGGTGGTCGCGCCGGGAGTGCGGCGCAGGACGTCGCCGAGGGCGGCGATGGTCGTCAGCACGCCGCAGCCCAGGCCGAACAGGCCGTACGGGACGGAGGCGAGCGGCGACAGGGCGGGCTGTTCGGGTGGTTCGCCCTCCCGGCGGGCGCGCAGGATCTCGTACGCGGCCGTGCCGAGCACGCCGCCCGCGGTGGCGAGGAGCAGGCCGGTGCGGACGGCTTCGGGCGGCTGGACGACGAGGAGCGCCGCTCCCCCGGCGGCGGTGGGCGCCAGCGTGAGGAGGAGCAGCCGCTCCCGGCCGAGGACCAGCAGCACCGTGGCCGCGGCGAGGTAGAGCGCCTGGCCCGCCGCGAAGGCGGTGACCCCGGCCAGGCCGGGCAGGGCCGCGGCCGCCCCCGCGGCCAGGAGGGCGCCGAGCGGGGCGCCCCACTGCAGGCAGCGGGCCGCCGCGGTGCGGCCGCCCGTCGCCAGCCGCAGGTAGGCGCGGTGGGCGAGGGCCTGGTTCCACGCCCAGGCCACGAGGGCGGAGAGGACGAGCCCGGCGGTGCCCTGCGGCAGGCCGTAGCCGTCGCGGCCGCCGGCCATGAGGGGTGCGGCCAGCGAGTAGCCGAAGCCGGGCAGGGTGAAGACCAGGGCCCGCAGGACGAACCGGCCCGGGCTCACCCTCCAGGGGTCCGGGCGGGGCCCGGGCTCGGGGTGGCTGCGGGGGACGCGTGCGTACAGCTCCGCGGCGAGCTCGAAGGCGTCGGCGCGGCCGTAGCGTTCGGTGATCTGCTCGCCCGTGAGGCCGTCGGCCTCCAGGACGGCCGCGATCTCGTCGGGGTGGACGGCCGCGGCGCACACCTCGGCCAGTTCTTCGGCGAGCGCGTCGACGGGGTCGGCCGCCCAGCGGGGCCGCGGCCGGGACCGCACCGCTGCCGGTGCGGCCGCCAGGTCGTGGGCGGGCTCGGGCTCGTCGGGCACGAGGCGCAGTAAGCCGCTCATCCCGCACCGCCCGCGGCCATGGCCATGACGGGTCTCTCGGCGTCCGCGGCGGCCCGGGCGGGCCGGGCCGGTGTGCGCCGGGGACGCTCGAAGGGTTCGGGCCGGCGGGTGCCGGCGAGGTCGTGGTAGATGTCGCGGAAGGCGTCGATGGTCTGCCGGAGGGTGAACTGCTCGATCACCCGGAGGCGGGCCCGCTCCCCCATGCCGGCGCGCAGCGCGGGGTCGTGCAGGAGTTTCAGGGCGGCCCGGGCCATGGCCTCGGGGTCACGGGGCGGTACGACGAGGCCGGTGTCGCCGACGGCTTCGCTGACGCCGCCGACGTCCGTGGAGACGGTGGCCCGGCCGCACGACATGGCCTCGATGAGGGTGAAGGGGAATCCTTCGCTGATGCTGGAGAGCATCACCACGTTGCCGGCGGCGTAGGCGTCGCGGATGTCGTCGACGCGTCCCTCGAAGACGACGGCCTCGCCGACGCCGAGCTCGGCGGCGAGCTTCTCGCAGGCGGTGCGGTAGCCCTCGCCGCCGCGCGGGGTACCGCCGAAGAGCCGCAGGCGGGCCTCGGGTATCTCCTCGCGGACGAGGGCGAAGGCGCGGATCAGCGTCTCCAGGCCCTTGATGGGGTCGACGCGCCCGGCCCAGCTGAGCGTCGGGTGCTCCGGCTCGGGCCCGGCGGGCGGGAACGCCGCCGGGTCGACTCCGTTGTAGACGGTGCGGATGCGGTCCGGCGGGGTGCCGCCGTGCTCCTCCCAGCGCCGGTTGTAGCGGTTGCCGGGGGTGACCAGGGAGGCGCGCCGGTAGCTCTCGGCGGCGAGCAGCCGGAACAGGCCCAGCATGAGGGCCTTGACGGGCCACCGGTAGGGCTCGGCGCGGAAGCTCAGGTAGCGCTCGCGGAGGTAGATGCCGTGCTCGGTGAGGAGGAAGGGGGTGCCGTGCCGGTGGTGGGCGAGCAGGCCGGGCAGCGTGGCCAGCCCTCCGCTGACGGCGTGGGTGACGCCTTCGGCCGGCGGGGTCGCCGCGAGCGGGCGCAGCGCGTGCTCCAGCAGGTCGGTGGCGAGCAGCGCGTCGTGCAGGGTGGGGCGGGCGGCGGCGGTGTGCAGGTGCGGGCGGTTCCAGACGCGGACGAGGGTGCGGGCCGCGGCCTCCCCGCGCAGGGCGGCCGAGAGGGTGCCGGAGGCGGCGTGGTCGGCCAGGCGGTAGAAGGTGCGGGCGAAGTGCTGTTCCTGGCCGGGGTCCAGGAGGGACAGCAGGAACTGTTCGTAGGCGGTGAGGAAGGAGCGCAGGCCCCGGCCGCGCGGTGCGCGCCCGGGGGGCGGCGGTCCCCACAGGGGATGGCTCTCCACCTCCCTGACGTGGCGCGGCAGTTCCCAGGCGAGCGGTTCGCGGCCGGTGCCTGTCACCGCTATCACCCGGAATTCGACGTCGGGCATGCCCTGGACGAGCTGGTCGCACCACACGCTCACTCCGCCATGGCTGTGCGGGTACGTTCCTTCGGTGAGCAGCGTCACCGAGGGAGTGTCGGATGCCGTTTCGGCAGGCGGTCCGTGCATAGAACTCGGTTCTCTCCAGTGTCGGCGGTGCATGGGGTGGTGCGGCACGGAGTGATGGCGGGCCGGGTCAGCGCCGGGTGGCGTCCCCGGGGCCGTACGGAACGCGGCCGGTGACGCCCTCGGGCACCGGGAGTGCGGTGCGGGCCGGGGGCTGTACGCGCGCGGTGGCGGAGGTCAGCGCACGGGCGGCCGGGGTGGCGCTTGCGGGCAGGGTGAGGTCGAGCCGGGTCTGGCCGGCGGCGGGGGCGGCCCAGCCGGAGCGCAGGCCGGCGTAGGCGTCGCCGAAGACGGTGTTGGTGTCGTTGCGGACGGTGCCGCCGGGCAGGGTGGCGGTGATCTGCGTGCCGGCGGGTGCGGTGACGGTGACGGCGCTGCCGATGCGGTAGGCGGTGACCTTGCCGGCGGCGAGCGCGGCGCTCCAGGCGGCCCGCTTGCTCATCTCGCCGCCGATGTCGCGCATGCGGAGGTTGACCAGCGGGGTGTTGTCGGCGTAGAGGCCGGAGTAGTCGCCGAGGACCTTCTCCAGGACCTTGTAGCCGATGCGCTCCTCGGCGAGGTTGGACTGGTGCATGAAGTGCGGCCGCGGGTCGTTGGCCAGGACGTGGCCCATGGCGATGCGGGATTCCAGGGGCACGATGTACGACGAGAAACCGGTCTTGACGTCCAGCGGGGCCTTCAGGCAGGTGGTCGTGGAGGAGTTCTCGCAGATGCCGCTGCCGCCGTCGGCCTTCTTCGTGTACAGCCAGTTGTACTCGTCGGTCTGCTCGGTGGCCTTGCCGACGTTGTAGTAGACGTTCATCGGGTAGCGCGGCACGGTGAGCGCGGGGCCGGCCTGGCGCTGCCCGGGCTCGCGCGAGTTGTCGCTGGCGATCCAGCCGACGCCGTACTGGGTGAGGGACGGGGCGAGTTCGGGGTTGTCCTGGGGCTGCTGGGGCGTGGTCTTCAGGCCGGAGTGCTCGCCGGTCACCAGCTCGTCCTTGTCGAGGCCGAGGCCCTGGCGCGCCGCCCAGTTCAGGTTGTTGCCGATCTCGCCGCCGATGGTCGCGCGGCTGACCCAGCGCACGTTGCCGAAGAGGTCGGTGGCGCACTTCCAGGGGACGACGGTGGTGTTCTGCACGCAGCCCAGGAAGGCGTGGGTGTAGGTGTGGTTGATCCAGCGGAAGGACTTCTGGTCGGTGCGCAGCTGGTCGAGCAGCGGGTCGTACGTCCCGCCGTGCTCCGCCTTGAACTCCTCGCTGCCCACCCCGTTGTAGGCCAGGTCGAGCGGGAGGTTGTGGCTCTGCGACCACTGCTTGGCGTACTGGGCGTCGGCCGCCGTCATCCGGATCGGCGGGCTGTCGGGGCTGGGGTTGCCGGGGCAGTCGACGTCGCCGGGGGTGCACTTGCGCTTGGTGTCCCAGCGGTCGTCGGAGGCGAAGACGTCGTCGGCGTGCACGCCGAAGTAGTTGCGGGAGGCGCCCAGGTGGACGCCCTGGGTCAGCCACTCCACGATGCCGCGGGAGACCAGCCGGAACTGGCTCTGGTACTGGTTGGCGATGAAGGTGACGACCAGTTCGCTGCGGCCGTCGTGGGTGTACTGGCCGATCAGCGAGCCGCGCGCGGTGCTGCCGGGGACGGGCGCGTCGAGGTAGCTGGTGTAGGCGGCGCCCGGCTCCTGCTGCGCGAGGGGCGCGGCAAGGTAACCGTAGCTCTCGTTGACGGAGGCGTCGTTGTCCTCGAAGGGAACGTTTTTCTTGAGGTAGCCGAAGGGGCCCGTGGCGCCGCCCGCGGTCACCTGTGCGGTCTTGCCGTCCATGGGACCGCTGTACCCTCCCCCGTCCTGGGGGCTGTTGAGCCCGACCTTGGGGCTCGCGTACGTGTAGGCGTCGACCTGACGTATGCCGAAGCGCTTCTCGTACGTGGCGAGGGCGGCCATCTCCGGCGAGTCCGCGCCGAAGGGGTTCTCGTTCGGCAGCACGACGCCCTGGAATCTGGCGCGGGGTCTGCCGTCGACGGTGTCGCTGAGGAACGCCTCGTCGATGCGCTGCCGGTTGCTGCTGGTCAGGTCCACCTTGGTGTACGGCGTGCCGGCGCCGTCGAGCTCGGCGCGCAGCGCCTCCGTGGCGGGCCCGCCGTCGTCCACGACGAGGACCTGCAGGTCGATCCTCGGCGCCGGGCCGGCGGCTTGGGCGCCGCCGGCCGGAGCGGCGACGGCGAGCAGAGCGGCCGCGGACAGCACCGCGGCAAGACGGGTCGGACGACCCATAGGATTCTCCCCCCAGGACGGCGGCGCGCACGACGCGGCCCTCCGGTCCAAAGACACGTGCGCGCAGCGCCGACGGCGCGGCCCGCACATCGAATCGATCCCCACTTGATCCCCATTGGCACGGCCCCCCGGCGGTCGTGCCTCCCCACCCGACCGCCTGCCGGATCCCCCCACGGCCCCGGACACCGATGCCCGTGACCGAGCCGCACGGCCGGAGCCGGACCGCACGGCGTAGCGCGGGCGCCGGGCACACGGATGCCACGGCATCGAGAGGCACTTGCGTCTCTCAACAGTCTCTCGACCGCCCAGGCATATAGTGCGCCATGCCCGGAGGTCTCGCTGGCTCACTGGCCCAGGAGCGGGGTGAACCCTTCGGCCGGTGGCCGGAATTGACCGCCTCGCGATCATCTCGCACGGGACGGGCGGTTCGCTCGTGCGCGGTTGCCCGTGCGGCGGTGACCTGTGGGAACATGGTCGCGCGCCGCAGGCTCCCCGGCGTGCGCTCCCCGGCGCCCCAGGGGTCCCGGGAGCGGCGGACCGCGCCGAGATCGGCCTGATGAAGGCCGTCCGACTTTTCGCCTTTATCGCCCGATCAGCGTCTACATCCCCCGGCTCCCGCCGCTGCTGATCTCGTGGCGCAGGAGGGCCCGCAGGACCCGGAGGCAACCGGAAGCAACTCCTCGCCCTCTAAGTAAGGTTACCCTCCTTCCGCTTGGCGATCTCTCCTCCGTTTTCCCCCTCCCGGTTTCCCCCTCCCGGCGGCCTCCCCTTCTTCCCCGGGCCGGGGTGCAAGAGGCAGGGTGGAGGCATGAGGCTCTTGATACTGGGCGGCACGGAGTTCGCAGGCCGGGCCGTCGCCGAGGAGGCACTGGCCCGCGGCTGGCAGGTGACGGTCTTCCACCGGGGGCGGCACGCCCCGCCGGAGGGGGCGGCGGCCCTGCACGGCGACCGCACCGCGCCGGACGGCCTGCGCGCGCTCGGCCGCGGCGAGTGGGATGCCGTCGTCGACACCTGGTCGTGGGCACCATCGGCCGTGCGGGACGCGGCGCGGCTGCTCGCCGGACGCACCGGGCGGTACGCCTACGTCTCCAGCGGCTCCGTCTACCGCTACCCCTCACCCGCCGGGCACGACGAGGACTGGCCCGTCGTCGACGGTTCACCGGACGCCGGGGAGGTGGAGTACGCGCAGGACAAGCGCGGCGGCGAGCTGGCCGCTCTCGCGTCCTTCGGCGACCGGGCGCTACTGGTGCGGGCCGGGCTGATCCTCGGCCCCGGCGAGAACCTGGGCCGGCTGCCGTGGTGGCTGGGCCGGATCGCCCGCGGCGGGCCCGTCCTGGCCCCCGGCCCGCGCGACCTCGGACTGCAGTTCATCGACGTGCGCGACCTCGCCGAATGGACCCTGGACGCGCTCGGAGCGGGGCTCGGCGGACCGTACAACCTGGTGAGCCCGCCCGGCCACACCACCATGGGCGAGCTGCTGGAGGCGTGCGTCCGGGTGACCGGCTCGGACGCCGAGCTGCGCTGGACCGCCCCCGAGCGGATCCTCGCCGCGGGCGTCGAGCCGTGGACCGACCTGCCGGTGTGGGTGCCGCCGGGCGAGCTCTACGACGTACTGCACATGGGGGACTCTTCCAAGGCCGTCGCGGCGGGGCTGCGCTGCCGGCCCGCGGCCGGGACCGTGGCGGACACCTGGGCGTGGCTGGGGCGGATCGGCGGCCGGGCGCCGCAGCGGCCGGACAGGCCGCCGCTCGGGCTGGACCCGGAGCGCGAGGCGGAGCTGCTCTGCCGCTCTGCGAGCACGGACACCAATGTCAATATAAAGTGAAAAACTGAAATAAGGGTTACATGGCTCAACCCCGACCGCTCCGACTCCCCTCTCTCCTGGAGACCGCCCTCCAAGAGGAGTGACTGCCCGTGGGCCTGACGTCCCCGACGTTCCAGCTCGTCCTCGTGCTCATCGCCGTCGCGGTGTGCGTGCTCGTCCTGTGGCAGTGGCCGCGCGCCGCGCGGAAGGGGCCGCTCGCGCTGGCCGGGCGCGTCGGCCTGCTCGTCCTGACGCAGGTGAGCATCCTGGCGGTCCTGCTCGTCGCCGCGAACAAGGAGTTCGGCTTCTACTCCACCTGGAACGAACTCCTGGGCCGCACGTCGAGCAGACAGGCCATGCAGCCGGGCACGGACGGCGGCAAGCGGCCGCCCGCGCTCGCCGTGAAGGGACAGGAGTCCATCGGCCTCAAGGGCACCCGCGAGAAGGCCGGGCAGGTGGACCGCATCGAGATCCGCGGCCCGGTGACCGGGCTGAGCATGGACGGCTACGCCTACCTGCCGCCGGAGTACTTCCAGAAGGAGCACGAGAAGGAGAAGTTCCCGGTCGTGGTGGTGATCACCGGCCAGCCGGGGGTCTCCAAGAACCTCATCACCCAGCTCAAGGTCCCGCAGACCGCCTCCTCCGCCATCATGAAGAAGGAGATCCGGCCGACGATCTACGTACTGGTCCGGCCCTCGGTGGTCGCCGACCGCGACACCAACTGCACGGACGTGCCCGGCGGTCCGCAGGCGCTCGCCTTCTTCAACCAGGACCTGCCGCTGGCCGTGACCGACGTCTACCGCGCCTCCGGCGCCCCGGGCAGCTGGGGCGCCGTCGGCAACTCCACCGGCGGCTACTGCGCGTTGAAGCTCGCGATGACCAACCCCACGCGCTACGGCGCGGCCGCCGGCCTGTCCGCCGACTACTTCGCCCGGCAGGACGGCAGGACCGGCGACCTGTACGCCGGCAGCAAGGCGTACAAGAACGAGAACGACCTGACGTGGCGGCTGGAGCACATGCCCCCGCCGCCGGTGTCGCTGCTCCTGGCCACCAGCAAGAACGAGGACGACTACGAGCCCAGCCTGAAGTTCGCACAGAAGGCCAGGCCCCCGCTCAAGGCCGACAAGCTGGTCCGGGACGAGGGCGGGCACAACTTCCAGACGTGGCGCGAGGAGTACCCGGTGGTGCTCAAGTGGCTGGACAAGGAGCTCAGGGCACTGGCGGACCGCAACGGCGGCCAGTAGCGCCGCCGTCCGCCGCGGGCGTACGGCGCGAGCGGGCCCGATGGATCCCAAGTGTCCGGATCAGCGCCACCCCTGTCGCATTCGGCGCTCTTGCCCCGCTGGTCACAGCGATGCTCGCTGGCCACAGAGATGAAGGCCGCGTACTGGAGGAAAGTGACCACACCTAAGGATCAGAACGTTCCAGTTCCGTCCCAGAGCTTCCGTGCGCCCTGCTCGGCGACTTGTCGGTGTGCAGATAATGGGGGCCGCGTTCCGGAGGCCGGGCCCTGCGGCCCGTCGTCACCGGAACGCACCTCTGCACAAGATCACCTGGAACACCGATGGGGGCGTCAATGAACGCTGAGCTGATGGACGACGAGCGGCAGGCAGGTGCGGCGGCACCCGTCGTACGGCGGCGGTGGCAGCGGGCCCGCCGGGCGGCCGTCGTCGCGGCGCTCGCGCTGGGCGCCTCCCTGCTGGTCTCCCCGGCCTCCGCCCAGGGCACGGAGCAGGCCCGCCCGGCCGTCGTGACGGCCGTGGCCGAGCGTCAGGCCGAGGTGAGCACGGCGGCGGGCACCGCGCAGTCGGGTGCCGCGAACGCGCTCCAGGCCTCGCACGGCCACCACCGGTCCGCGAAGGACCACGTGACGACGGCGGCGAAGAAGCCGAAGAAGGACAAGGACAAGAAGAAGAAAAAGGGCTTCTTCAAGAAGCTCGGCATCTTCCTGATCATCGTGCTGATCCTGGTCGTGATCTTCATCATCGCGCTGATCGCCCTGGCGATCCACTTCATCCGGAAGGCCCTCAAGCGCCGCCGCGCCTGAGGAACCGCCGGACGGGAGGGGGTACAGGGCCGTTGCCCCGTACCCCCTTCGGCCGTCAGCTGACGGTCTGGTCGCCGTCGGGCACGTCCTGGACGGTCACGACGGCGCGCGGCTGCCCGAGGCCCGCCGCGACGGCCGCGGCGATGCCGCCGGGGTCGGGCGCCTCCGGGAAGGGCACGGCCTCGCCGTCCCCGTAGCTCTCGATGGCCTTGGTGAAGTAGCTCGGGTCCCAGGCGCCGACGGCGCCCCTGACCTCGACCGCGCGCACCGCACGGCCGCCGACCCGCTGCTTCAGCTCGGACAGGATGCGGTCGGAACGGAACTCGCCCGGCACCTGGAAGAGGCTGGCGTGGGCGCCCACGAGGCCGCGGTCGCGCAGCCGGACGGTCACGGTCAGGCAGCTGGTGACGCTCGGGTAGAGGAGGGTGCCGCCCGGGGCGGCCTCGCCGACCTGCCCCTCCGTGATCCTGACGGCGGCCGCCTTGCTGTGCGGACCGCCCGGGGCCTTCACGGCGACGCCGACGGCGGCCGGTGCGGGCGCCGGAGCCGCCTCCGCGGCCGTCGCGGCCGCGAGCTGCGCCCCTACGAGGAGGGCGACCGCACTTATTTTCGCAGTTGTTATCGCATTCACGTGATCATTCTGCTCGTACGCCCGTCACACCGCGGTCTCCGGCCCGAAGCGGCTGCGGACCGCGGTCTGGACGTCGTCCTCCTCGGCCGGGTCCGCGGCGAGCCTGCGCAGCTGTTCGACGACGCGGGCGTCGGCGGTGGTGGCGTGGTGCGCGGCGAGCTCGCGGGTTGTCTCCTCGCAGTCCCACAGGCACTCCACCGCGAAGCCGGTCGCGAAGGACGGGTCCGTCGCCGCCAGCGCCCGCGCCGTGCGGCCGCGCAGGTGCGAGGAGGACGTCTCCCGGTAGATGTGGCGCAGCACGGGCGCGGCGCAGGTGATCCCCAGGCGGCCGGCGCCCGGCACGAGGTCCCACAGGACCGGCGCGTCGGGGCCCTCGGCCCGGACCGTGCGGCGCAGGGCACCGAGGACCAGCGGCGCGTCGTAGGGCGCGCCGCGGGAGGCGAGCATGCCGGCGGCGGCGCCGCCGAGGGCGTCGGTGCGGTGGATCCAGGCGCGGGCTCGCTCCAGGGCGGCCGTGCCGCGCATGCGCTCGAAGGCGGTGACGGCGGCCTCGGCCACGAGCGCGCCGGGATCGGCCGCGGCGGACTCGATGAGGTCGAGCGCCTGCGGGTCGTCGTGCTCGGCGAGGTAGCGCAGGGCGGTGGCACGGGCGGCCTCGGGGCCGAACGCGGCGGCCTCGATGATCTCCAGCCGGTCCTCGGGGCCCGCGACGGCGTTCAGGCAGCGGGTCGCGGGGACGTGGCGGAGCTGGGCGGGGTACAGGCCGAGGCCCTCCTGGGCCCAGTCGAGCACTTCGCGCACGCTCCAGCCGGGCCGCGGGCCCGACGGGCGCAGCTGGCGCTGCCAGCGGTCGAAGGAGCCCTGCTCCTGAGCGGCGCGCACCCGGGGGGCGGTCACGGGCGACTGCGTCTCGTCGGCCCACAGCCGCCAGGGGCGGGGCTCGAAGGCGTCGCGCACGGCCGCGGCGAGGTCCCGGTCGCCCTCCTGCCCCGCGGGGAAGCGGGCGAGGACGCTCTCGCCGAGGGCGAGCAGCCCGGCGTCGTCGTCGCGCAGGGCGAGCTCATCGAGGGCCCAGGCCCAGTTCGCGCCGGAGATCGCGTACCGCCGCAGGAGCAGCAGGGCGTCCTCGCGGCCGTACGAGGCGAGGTGGCCGAGGACGGCGAGGGCGAGGCCGGTGCGCTCCTCCGCGCTGTCGAGGAGGTCGTCGGCGCAGAAGAGGTGCCGTTCGAGCTCGCCGAGCCCGGCGTCGAGGTCCAGACACAGGCGCGCGTAGTAGAGGGAGCGGTTCTCCACCTGCCAGTCGCGCCTGGGGTCGCTGAGGAGGCAGTGGTGGAGCGCCGCGAGCGCCTCCGCCCGCGGCGCCGCGAGGGCATGCAGGGTCCCGTCGCCGCGGCCTCGCTGAAGGAGGCCGAGCAGGGTGCCGCTGGGCGCTATGTCTGGATCGAACATGGGGTCAGCATCCGGTGCGGGGAGTCGGCTGGCAACGGGATTTCCGTCGTCCGGCATTCTTGCCGGTGTCCACCGGTGCTATGCGTGGTGAACAGGGGGAACTCGAGGTCGGTCGAGCGCCCCGCAGCCTACCTGGAGTGCGGGATTCCGCCGAGCCCTGTCCGTTTCGCCTCCTTTTCACCCCCTTACCGGTCCCTTCCCGACGCCTTCCGGCCCCCTTCTGACAGGTCCGGCCCCGGCGCACGCCCGGCCCGCCCCGAGGGGAACCCTCCCTCTTGAATTTTCCTGCCTCTGACATATGCCCTGGACACCACCGGATCGGGTGTTGCCAAAGCCCTTACAGGCCCTCTCCGCCTGTGCCAGAGTCGTTACGGCCCATCCCGCGGATCCTACGGAGCCGGCTGCGCCGCTCCCCCCATCGGAGTACGACATGCCGTCCCCCCTCCACGCGGACTCCTCCGCAGCTCAGCCGCCCGAGCACGGCACGGTCGACGCCCTCATCTCGCAGACGCGGCGGCTGCGCGGCGGCCTCGATGCCGTGCGGCGCGCGGCGGCCGCCGGGGAGGAGCCGGACGACGCCCACCGGCGGTGGCACCGCGCCCTGTGCGACCTGGCCGCCCACCACCTCGACGATCTCGGGGAGCACCTGGGCCAGCTCCGCGAGGGCCCTCCGCCGCCCGGCGGCACCGCCCCCGCGGGTGCGGTGCAGGCCCCGCCCGCCCCGCAGCCCGCCACCGCGCCGGGCCGGGCCGGCAGCGCGGAGTGGAATCTCCTCACCGACGAGGCCACCTGGTCCGAAGAGCTCTTCCAGCTCTTCGGCCGCCGCCCCGAGGACGGGCCCCTGACCCTGGACGAGCTGCCCTCCTGGCTGCTCGAGGAGGACCGGGGCCTGCTGACCACGATGGTCACCGGCTGCCTGGTGGACGGCAAGCCCATCGACGGCGAGTTCCGTATCGTGCGCGCCGACGGCTCGACCCGTGCGGTGCACATGATGGGCGAGCCCGTCCTGGACGGCGACGGCGCCGCGACCTCCATGTGGGCCGTCTTACGCGACGTCAGCGAGCTGCGCCGCAGCCGCCGTGCCGTCGACGAGACGTCAGACTCCCTGCAGCGCCGCCGGCACCTCGCGCGGGCCGAGCACCGGATCGCGGTCGAGCTGCAGGAAGCCGTGCTGCCACCGTGGCGCGGCTCCCTGCGCTTCCCCCAGGGCGGCGCTCCGCAGTCCGACGGCGCCCCCGGCACCCTCGACCTCGCCGCCCACTACCTCCCTTCCGCCAGCAGCGCCCTCGTCGGCGGTGACTGGTTCGATGCCCTGGGCCTGCCCGGGGGGCAGACCCTCCTCAGCGTGGGCGGCCTCACCGGGCACGGCGTGGCCGCCACCTCCGGCATGGCCATGCTGCTCGGCGCGCTGCGCGGCATGGCCGTGACCGGCGCCGAGCCCGGCCCCCTCATGGGCTGGCTCAACCGCCTCCTCGACGCCTCCGCGCAGCCCGCCCTGGGCAGCGCCGTCTGCTGCCGTTACGACCCCGCGAGCCGCACCCTGGCCTGGTCCCAGGCGGGCCACCCCGCACCGCTGCTCTTCCGCGGCGGGAGGGGCCGTGCGCTGCAGCCCCCGGAGGGCATGCTGCTCGGGGCCGTCGCGGATGCCGCCTACGGGCAGGCCGAGGAGCTCCTGGAGCCCGGCGACGTCCTTCTCCTGCACACCGACGGACTCTCGCCCCACAGCGCGGGGCCGGTCGCCGGGACGGTCACCGACCGCCTGCTGGACCTCGCCCCACGGTTCACCGCGGCGAGATGCGCACAGGACTGCGTACGAGCCGTGCTGGAGGAGTTCGGCGGCAAGGAGCGCGAGGACGACGCCTGCCTGCTGATCGGCCGCATTAACGGCTAGACGTGGCTGTTCCTACGGCTGCACGTACCGGAGACCGGACGTACCGACTGGACGCCGGACACGTACGAGCCGGACACGTACGGGACATCCCGGCGGCTAGACCGCCAGGCCCTTCCCTCCGCTCCCTCCGCCCTTCTTGGGCTGGGCCTTGGGGGCGTTGGGCAGGGCCCGTTTGATCTCCTGCCGGAGATCCTCGATCCGGGCGTATCCGGCGTACTTCCCCGTGAGGCGGTACATCTCGCGGAGCCGGTCCCAGGTGCGGTGCGAGGAGGTCTCGCCGATCGACACCAGGGCCAGCCGGGCATAGGTGTCCGCCTGGTCGGGGTCGTTGCTGATGAAGCAGGAGGAGGCCATCGAGATGTAGTCGAAGATCATCGACCGTAGGGTCTCGTTCCCCCGCAGGGCCAGCGCCTCCTTGGCGTGCCGCTGGGCGATGACCGCGACCGAGGGATCGTGCTCGGCAAGCGTCCGGTAGGCCAGGGCCTGCATGCCGTGGAGCTCGACCTCGTCGAACTTCTGCATCCAGCTGGGGGCGGGCACGTCCCCCTTGTCGGAGATGAAGAGCTCCTCCGCCTCGCCCAGGGTCCGCCGCATGGCCTGACCCCGGCCCATCGACGCCTGCGCCCAGGCCTCGATCGTGGCGAGCATGGCCCGGGTGCGCGGCAGGGTCTCGCCGCCGGAGCCGGATTTGGCGAGCTTCATCAGATCGAGGGCGTCGTCGGGCCGACCGAGGTGCACCATCTGGCGGGCCGCCCGGGAGAGCGCCTCGCCGGCACGGGGCCGGTCGCCGCCCTCGCGCGCCGCGTGGGCGGCGATGACGAAGTACTTCTGGGCGGTCGGTTCGAGGCCCACGTCGTGGGACATCCAGCCGGCGAGCACCGCGAGGTTCGCCGCGACGCCCCACAGCCTGCGCTGGAGGTGCTCGGGGTGGTGGTAGGAGAGCATCCCGCCCACCTCGTTGAGCTGGCCCACCACCGCCTTGCGCTGCAGCCCGCCGCCGCGGGCCGCGTCCCAGGCGCGGAACACCTCGACCGAGCGCTCCAGGGCGTCGATCTCGGTGGAGCCCACCGGCGCGGCCTCGTAGCGGTCGAGCCCGGCGGATTCGGTGTGGATGCCGTCCCTGAGGGGATCGTCGAAGCGGGGGGAGTCGGAGGCGAGGACCGGATCGGAGTGCAGCCAGTCGTGCATGGCGCTGCTGAGTGCTGAGCCTGCGGCGAGCGCGGCGCCCGCGCCCACCAAGCCGCGTCGGTTGAGCATGAGGTCCATTCCCGTGAATTCGGTGAGGACCGCGGCGGTCCGCTCGGGCGGCCAGGGGAGGCCGTCCGCGGACTGCCCCCTACCCGCGCGCCCTCGACGGCCGAACCCGAGGTCCTCGATGGTCACGACACGGCCGAGTCGCTCGGTGAAGAGGGCTGCCAGCACCTTGGGCACGGGATCGCGCGGGGATTCCCCCATGTCGATCCAACGCCGCACTCGCGAGGTGTCGGTCGCCAGCTGCGGGTGGCCCATGACGGCCGCCTGCCGGTTCACGAGCCTCGCCAGTTCGCCCTTGGACCATCCGGCCAGACCGAACA
The DNA here is from genome assembly GCF_000719265.1 of Streptomyces roseoverticillatus. Classification (GTDB taxonomy): domain Bacteria; phylum Actinomycetota; class Actinomycetes; order Streptomycetales; family Streptomycetaceae; genus Streptomyces; species Streptomyces roseoverticillatus. The sequence goes on from NZ_JOFL01000001.1 coordinate 284,292, forward strand.
GATCCGCGAGGCGGGTGTTGGGTTCCCTTGTCACGTCAAGCCCCCAGGTTCTCGGCTGACTTGAAGGTAGCGGCCCGTCATGGACCAGGCGAGTATTCGCCAGGGTTCGCCAGGGTCCGCCACATGGTGTGCCACCCGCGGCCGGGTGTGATGTAGGAACGCGCCACCCCGGTCACCCGGCAGCCGGTCCGGATCCGCTGTTCCCCGCGTATGCGGGGAGGGTCCGTCAAGGGGTGACCCCGTGCATTCCCCAGGGTGCACGGCCGGCCCGGGTACCGGGGCAGCGCGGCAACTCGTCGGCACACGAAGGGATCCGTTCCGCTCATGTATGCAGCCTCGTCCTCCGTGTCCGCCCCGCCCCGGCTCCGTCCCCAGCACGCCGGCGGCGGGCCGTACCTCGACCCCTCCCATGCCGCGGGGGCTGCCTTCGGGGGCGGACGGGCCCGGCTGTCCCCGGGGCTAGGCGGCCAGCCGCTCAGCGGGAGAATCGACCTGTCCGGCCCCCAGGGGGCGCAGTTGCGTACGGTGATCGCCGCGGTGCAGCGCATCTGCCCGGAGTTCAACGCCGTCCAGGTCCTGCGCCACAACGCGCACTCGGTCCTGCTGGTCGGCTCCACCGGCCGCACCACAGCGGTGGCCAAGTGTTTACTGGACCCGTCGCCGGCCTGGACCGAGCGGTTCCGGCAGGAAATAGCGACATACCGTGCGTTCGTCCGCCACCGTCCGCCGGTGCGGGTGCCGCGGCTCATCGCCGCGGACCCCGACAACTGCACGCTGGTGATCGAGCGCATGCCCGGGCGGCCCGCGGCCGCACAGCGCCACCCTTCGGACACCCCGCCGCGGGCGGACGTCCGGGCCGCGCTCGGTGCGATCTGCAGGGTCAACCTGTGGCGCCCCCCGGCCGGCATGTTCGACATGCCGCTGGACTACGGCAAGCGCATCGCGCGCTATCACGAGCTGGGCCTGCTGACCGACCGCGACATGGGCGACCTGCAGAAGCTGCTGTACGGGCTGGCCCACGTCCAGGGCCAGTTCTGCCACGGCGACGCCCAGCTCTCCAACATCCTCCTGGCCCCCACCGGCCCGGTGCTGGTGGACTGGGATCAGGCGGGCTGGTACCTCCCGGGGTACGACCTCGCCACGCTCTGGATGGCCCTCGGCGACGCCCCTGTGGCGCGCCGGCACATCAGCCAGGTCGCCCGGCAGGCCGGCACGGTGCAGCGTGACGCCTTTCTGGTGAATCTCATGCTCGTGCTGACCCGCGAGCTCCGCATGTGCGAGACGGCCGTGCAGCGCGCCGTGCAGGACCCCGCCCCGGCGGCGCCCGGCGCGGCCGACGCGGGCGAGGAGCAGCGGCTGCTGCTGCGCCGGCTGCACGACGACTGCGCGCTGGCCCGGCGCGCCGTGCGGGCGGCGGTCGGCACCCGCTGACCGCCCGGCCGCCGGCACGTCACCGGCCCCTCCGCGACACGCCGCGCCCCGTGCGCGGCGTGTCGCCGTGTGCGGGGCCGGAAAGGGTGCAGCCTCGGCGTCGGAGGCGCAGTGTCCGTACGGGCAACATGCTTCGCAGCAGCATGATTGACGGATCGTCTGCCAGGGACTACCTCTGGTTACGTCCGGTCCCGCACGCCCGCTCGCGCCCCGACCATTTCCCGCGCGTGGCACGGCACGCCCCGAGGAGGCTGCATTGCGAGGATCCGTTCCCGAATCGTGGACCGCTCCCCTGAGAGCCCTCCGAAGAAGCCGGGGGGCGTTCCGGGCGGCCGGAGTCCTGGCTTCGGCTGCCCTGTTGCTGCCCCTGGCGCCCGGTGCGGCCACGGCTACGGCCACGGCCACGGGCCGCCAGGCGCGCTCCGGCGCGCTGCAGCGGGCCTTCGCCGCGGCGTCCCACGAGTACCGCGTTCCGCAGAGTGTGCTGCTGGGCGTCGCCTATCTGGAGTCGCGGTGGGACACCCACAGCGGCGCCCCGAGCGTCACCGGCGGCTACGGCCCCATGCACCTGACCGATGCCGCGCACGCCGTGGCCGCCGTTCCGCACCACAGCGACGGCCGCGAGGATCCGCGCGGCGACAGCTCCCGCCCGGCCGCCGGCCCCCGGACGGTCCGGCCGCCCGTGCTGCCGGCCGGTGAGCTCCCGCCTCGGCTGCGCATGCTGGAGCAGGCCGCCCGGGTGTCCGGCCTGTCGCGGGAGGCCCTGCGCAAGGATCCCGCCGCGAACGTACGGGGTGGCGCGGCTCTGCTCGCCGCCGCCCAGAAGCGGCTGGGGATGCCCCTGAGCGAGGATCCGGCGGACTGGTTCGGCGCCGTGGCGGGCTATCCGGGCGCCTCCGACACGGCGACGGCCACGGCCTTCGCCCGTGACGTCTTCGACGTGATCCGTTCGGGTCAGCGGCGCACGACCGACGTCGGCCAGCGGGTCGCCCTGCCGGCCGCCCCGCGCCTGCCCGACCGTCCGGAGCAGGTGGGGCGGCTGGGCCTGCCGGATCCTTCGGACGAGGAGACCGAGTGCCCGGCGGCGGTGGCCTGCGAGGCGATCCCGGCCCCGTACGAGAAGCTGCAGGGCGACAACTACGGCAATCACGACCTGGCGGACCGCCCTGACTCGCAGAAGACGGAGTTCATCGTCATCCACGACACGGAGGGGTCCTGGGAGACGACGATCAAGCTGATCAAGGACCCCGCGTACGTCTCGTGGAACTACACGGTGCGCTCCTCGGACGGCCACATCGCCCAGCACGTGCCGACGAAGGATGTGGCCTGGCACGCGGGCAACTGGTACGTGAACGCCAAGTCGGTCGGCATCGAGCACGAGGGCTTCCTCGCCCAGCCCGACGCCTGGTATACGGAGGAGATGTACCGCACCTCGGCCCGTCTGGTGCGGTATCTGGCGCAGCAGCTGGGGATCCCGCTGGACCGGCAGCACGTCCTGGGCCACGACAACGTCCCGGGCACGACCCCGGCGACGATCAAGGGCATGCACACCGACCCCGGTCCGTACTGGGACTGGGCGCACTACTTCGATCTGATGGGCAAGCCGTTCCGCCCGACGGGCGGCGCTTACGCGGGCATGGTCACGGTCCTGCCCGACTACGACGCCCACAAGCCCGCCTACACCGGCTGCACGGCGCCGGCCAAGCCCTGCGCCTCGCACGGTTCGGGCGCGGTGCGGCTGTACACGCAGCCGAGCGAGAAGGCGCCGCTGGTGAAGGATGCCGGGCTGCGGCCGGACGGCAGCGCTTCCACGATCGACGTCAACGACACGGGGGCGCGCGCCTCGACGGGCCAGCAGTTCGCGGTGGCGGGGCGCAAGGGCTCGTGGACGGCGATCTGGTACCTGGGGCAGATGGCGTGGTTCAGGAACCCGTTGTCGCAGCCGACCGCGGTCAACGCCTACGGCTCGGTGGTCACCCCGAAGGAGGGGCTGGCGGAGGTCCCGGTGTTCGGGCGCGCGTATCCGGAGAAGGAGGCGTATCCCGCGGGGGTGCCGGTGCAGGCGCTGGCCCCGCTGCCGTACAAGCTGCCCGCCGGGCAGGCGTACGTCATGGGGCAGCGGCTGCGGAGCGAGTATCTGTGGGCGAAGACCTTCGATCCCGAGGGCCACAAGGTGATCCAGGGCAAGGACGTGTACTACGAGATCCAGTTCGGCCACCGGGTGGCCTTCGTGAAGGCCGCTGACGTGACCGTGCGGCCCTCGAACCGGTAGCGCCCGCAAGGACGCGAGGAGCCCGGTGCGGCGTCGGCCGTACCGGGCTCCGGTGCGTCGGTGTGCGGGGCCTTGTCAGGCCGTCTGGAACATCTCGGCGGGCAGCGGCTTGAGGAGCTGGTAGAGCTCGTCGGTGATGGGCCGGTCCCAGCTGGCGATGGTGACGAGGACGCCGTCGCTGCGGTCGAACTGGGTGCAGGAGATGCGGCCCTCGGAGCACTTGATGCGCCGGACGATCAGGAGGTTGTCCTCGTGCATGACCGGGATGTCCTCGGTCTCCAGCACCTGCACCGGCTCCTCGTTGCCGAGGGCGGCCAGGAGCTGGGTGACCTCGAAGGGCACCTGGCCCTCTTCGAGCTCGCGCGCCGGGGAGCCCTCCGGCAGATTGCCGATGATCATCGCCGGGCCGCGCCCGCCGAAGAGGTCGTAGCGGAGGAACACACCCTGGCAGCTGCCGTCGGGCGCGGGCAGCAGCCCGGCCCCGAGATCGCCCGGCCAGTCCCCCGGGTCCATGGCCAGGACGTCGAAGTCCGGCCCGGTGGGCGTGGCGCTGCGGCGGCGGAGGAAGGACATGCCCACATCGTACGTGCCCGGACCCCTGGCGTGGCGCCGGGGAGAGCTTCGGGCGGCGGCTCGTCCGAGGGGCCCTCAGCCGGTCCAGGGTCCGCCCGGACGCAACTTGTGGGGGCGCTGTCCGGGCGGACCGACGGCCGAAGAACACCGCCGCGGGCGGCACGTTACCAGGCAAAAGCGGGACTTCTCCGTACGGAAACCACTGTCCCGAAGCAAATGAGTGAATTCCCGAAACTTCCGTTATGGGGCCGAGTTACTCAGGTCGCTTCCCTGTCTGTGAGAGGCAGCTAATCGATCGAAAGGCACAGACCGTGCTCAAGAAGGTACTCACGACGGCCGCCGTGACGGTTACCAGTGTCGGCACCATCGCCGGCCCTGCGATGGCGATCGGCAACGACCAGGACGTCGCCAACGGCAACGCTTCGCACACCGGCTACGGCAACACGATCACCGGTGGCAAGGAAAGCCCGCAGATGAGTCTCATCCAGGGCACCCTCAACAAGCCGTGCCTCGGAATCGGCAAGATCGGCATCCAGTCGGTCCTCGCCCTGCTGCTCAACGTCGGCATCCAGGACGTACCGATCCTCACTTCCCAGCAGCAGCAGCAGTGCACCGACAACTCGACGATCAGCGACGGCGACGACCCGCTGTCGCACATCCTCGACGAGATCCCGATCATCTCGGGCAACGGCTCGGGCAACAAGGGCGGCGGCCACCCCGGCTTCGGCGGCCCCGGCTTCAACCACGGCCACTGACCGACGCCGCGCCCGGCCTCACGGCCGGCCGGATCTCCCCCTGTCTCGGGTGCACGGGCCCCGGGGCAGGGGGATTCCCTTGCCCGGAAACCGCAGGTCAGAGCCGCTCGCGCCGGTTTCCCTGCGGGTCGTATACGATGGGCGCGTGACTATGCTCGTCAAACGCCGCCACGTGGACCTCCTCCGCGTCACGAGCATGTCCTGTCGCCGCTACGGCTGATCTTCTTTCTGCCCGGCCCCTTTTCTCCGGCCGTGGCCGCCTTTTCTTTCTTTTCTTCTTTCCTGCCGTTCTCCCGGTCCCGCTTCGCCCTGCCCGCGCACCCCGCGGCGGCGCCGCGGGCGTCCGGCGCACCGCCGTACGCGATTCCGGGCCCTCACGCTGTGGACAACCCTCATGAGCAACAAGCTTCCCGTCCTCGACCTCTCCGCCGCCTCCGCCGGTCCCGAGGCCCGTGCCCGCTTCCGCGAGGAGCTGCACTCGGCCGCGCGCGACGTGGGCTTCTTCCATCTGACCGGCCACGGCGTCACCGAGGCGGAGACCGCCGAGCTGTGGCGCACCATGCGGGCGTTCTTCGCCCTCCCCGAGGCGGACCGGCTGTCCATCAGCAACCTCAACTCCCCCCACTTCCGCGGCTATACCCGCATCGGTGACGAGCGGACGGGCGGCAGCCGGGACTGGCGCGACCAGCTCGACATAGGCGCCGAGCGGGAGGCGCGCGCGCCGGGTGCGGACGAGCCCGGCTACTGGTGGCTGGAGGGCCCGAACCAGTGGCCGGCGGCCCTCCCCGGGCTGCGGACGGCCGCCCTGCGCTGGATCGACCGGCTGAGCGCGGTCGCCGAGCGGCTGCTGCACGAGCTGCTGGCCTCGATCGGCGCCCCCGAGGACTTCTACGACGAGGCCTTCGCCGACCGCCCCCACCTGCACCTGAAGCTGGTCCGCTACCCCGGCAGCGCCCCCGACGGCGCCGGGCAGGGCGTGGGCGCCCACAAGGACTACGGCTTCCTGACCCTGCTCCTGCAGGATGCGGTGGGCGGCCTGCAGGTGGAGGCGGCGGACGGGTCCTTCCTCGACGTGCCGCCGGTGCCGGGGGCGTTCGTGATCAACCTGGGCGAGCTGCTGGAGGTGGCCACGAACGGCTATCTGAAGGCCACCAACCACCGTGTGGTCAGCCCGGCCGGCACCCGCGAGCGGTTCTCGGTCCCGTTCTTCTACAACCCGCGCCTGGACGCGCGCATCGAGCCCGTGTCGTTCCCGTACGCGGACCGGGCGCCGGGCGTCACTCAGGACGCCGGCAACCCGCTGTTCGCGGAGTACGGCCGCAACGAGATCAAGGGCTGGCTGCGCGCGCACCCCCAGGTGGCCCGCCGCCACCACGCGGACCTGCTGACCGAGGGAACGCCCGTGGGCTGACGGTTCGTCAGGTCAGGTCGAACTCGCCCTCGCGGGCGCCGCGTACAAAAGCGCGCCACTCCGCGGGCGAGAACACCACTGCGGGACCCGGATCACGTCCGTTGCGCATGGCGATGAAGCCTTCCACGAAGGCGATCTGGACATCGCCGGTCCCCTGACTGCCCGGCAGCCAGGCGGCGTTGCCGAGGTCGAGCTCGGGCACGATGGCGCCCGCCGGTCGTTCAGTCGTGCTCTCTGCCACTGCTGAAGCTCCTCCCGGTCGTCGTCCCGCGCCCACCCTAGCGAGCGCGGCGTGCGCCGCACAGGCCGCACGGCGGCAAACGCTCCCCCCTGCGCTCCTTCAGGTGGTGGGCGGCCGGTCGCCCACCACCCACATGGAGAAGAACTGCGCGCCCCCTCCATAGGCGTGGCCGAGCGCTTTGCGGGCGCCGTCGACCTGGTGCTCCCCCGCCCTCCCCCGCACCTGGAGGGCCGCTTCGGCGAAGCGGATGAGGCCGGAGGCGCCGATGGGATTGGTGGACAGGACGCCGCCTGAGGGGTTGACGGGCAGTTCGCCGCCGAGTTCGGTGGCGCCGGAGGCGGTGAGCTTCCAGCCCTCGCCCTCGGCGGCGAAGCCGAGGTTCTCCAGCCACATCGGTTCGTACCAGCTGAAGGGCACGTAGAGTTCGGCGACGTCGAGCTCGCGGCGCGGGTCGGTGATGCCTGCCTGGCGGTAGACCTCGGCGGCGCAGTCGCGGCCCGCGCGCGGCGAGACGAAGTCCTTGCCGGCGAAGAGCGTGGGCTCGCTGCGCATGGCGCCGCCGTGCACCCAGGCGGGCGGGTGCGGGGCGCGGGCGGCCCCGGCGCGGTCGGTGAGGACGACGGCGCAGGCGCCGTCGGAGGAGGGGCAGGTCTCGGAGTAGCGGATCGGGTCCCACAGCATGGGCGAGGATTGCACCCGCTCCAGGGTGATGCCGTGCTCGTGCACGTGGGCCCAGGGGTTCCGCAGGGCGTTGCGGCGGTCCTTGTAGGCGACGAGCGCGCCCACGCCGCCGGGCGCGCCGCTGCGGCGGATGTAGGCCCGTACGTGCGGGGCGAAGAATCCTCCGGCGCCGGCCAGCAGGGGCTGCTGGAAGGGCACGGGCAGGGACAGGCCCCACATGGCGTTGGACTCGGACTGCTTCTCGAAGGCGACGGCGAGGACGGTGCGCTGGACGCGCGCCGCGACGAGGTCGGCGGCGACGAGGGCCGTGGAGCCGCCGACGGATCCGGCGGTGTGCACCCGCAGGACGGGTTTGCCGGCGGCGCCGAGGGCGTCGGCGAGGTACAGCTCGGGCATCATCACGCCCTCGAAGAAGTCGGGGGCCTTGCCGAGGACGACGGCGTCCATGTCGGCCCAGGACAGCTGCGCGTCGTCGAGGGCCCGCCGGGCGGCTTCGCGGACGAGTCCGGCGAGCGAGACGTCGCGGCGGGCCGCGGCGTGCTTGGTCTGGCCGATGCCGACGACGGCGACGGGTTCCCTGCTCGTCCGTCCGCTCACCGGTTCTCCCCCTCCAGCACGGCGACGAGGTTGTGCTGCAGGCAAGGCCCGGAGGTGGCGTGGGCCAGGGCCCGGTCGGAGTCGCCCCGGTGGATGCGGGCGGCCGCTTCGCCGAGCCGGACGAGGCCGGTGGTCATGAGGGGGTCGGCGGCGAGCGCTCCGCCGGAGGGGTTGACGGTGACAGTTCCGTCGAGGCGCAGTGCCCGCCGCAGGACGGCCTCCTGTGCGGTGCAGGGGGCGTGGAGTTCGGCCGTGTCCACGGGGGCGCGGAAGGCTCCGGCGCGTTCGGCGGCCAGGCGGGTGGAGGGCGAGTCGGTGAGGTCGCGCAGCCCCGGGGCCTGGGGTTCGATGCGGTGGTCGATGCCGCGGATCCAGGCGGGCCGGTCGCACATGCGGCGGGCGGTGTCGCCGGCGGCGAGGACAACGGCGGCCGCGCCGTCGGTGGGGGCCGGGAAGTCGGTGGCGCGCAGGGGCAGCACGGCGTGGGCCTCCGCGGCGGGCGGCTCGTCGAGGTGGCCGGCGTCGATGAGGGCGCGGGCCTGGAGGGCGGCCAGGGCGAGCGGGTCGGGCCACAGGGGGGCGAGGTAGTAGGGGTCGAGCTGGCGGGTGAGGACGTCCGCCGGGTCGCCGGCGGTGGGTTTGCCGTGGGCGTAGACGAGGGCCGTGCCGGCGCGGCCGGTGAGGATCTTCACCCAGGCCTCGTACAGGGCCCAGGCTCCGTCCGTCTCCACGTGGGACTCCGCGATGGGCGGCCAGGCGCCGACGCTGTCGAGGGTGAGAGTGAAGGAGAAGGGGCGGCCGGCGAGGTAGTCGCTCGACCCGGAGCAGGTGAAGTCGGCCTCGCCGGGGGCCAGTCCTGCCTGGCTCAACGCGTCGTGCAGGACGGGCAGGAGCAGTTCGGGCTCGGACGCGCCGCCGGCACCGCCGTGGTGCTCGCTGCGCGCGAAGGCGACGACGGCCACGTCGCGGGGCGTCACAGCAGCTCCTTGTAGGTGTCGTAGCCGGCGTCGGGCTCGCCGGTGGGCCGGTAGTGGTCCGGGTGGCGGGCGTCGCCGGTCCACACGGGTGCGACGCGCATGCCCATGCGCACCTCGTCGTAGGGGATGCCGCCGATGCGCGCGTGGAGGGCGAGGTCGGCCCCGTCGAGGGCGATGTGGGCGTAGACGTACGGGACCTCGATGCCGGCCCCCCTGGCCTTGATGTTGACGACGCAGAAGGTGGTGACGGTGCCGTGCGGCCCGACCTGTGTCTGCTCGGTCGTGGGGACGCCGCAGGTGGGGCAGACACCCCGGGGCGGGACGTGGACCTTGCGGCAGGAGGGGCAGCGTTCGCCGGTGATCCTGTGCTCGGCGAGGGCGGCGAGGTGACGGCTCAGGGCGCGGCCGGGCGTGTAGGTGTAGTCGAGGCGGGCGGGGGTGACGATGCCGGTGACGGGGTCGTCGAAGACACCGTCGTGCGGTACGGCCGGGCCTGCGCGCTCCTCCCCTTCGTACGGTTCGAAGCAGCCGATGTCGGTGATGGCGCCGGTGCGTTCGGGGGCCCAGCGGATGCGGACGCGCATGCCGGTCCGTACGGCGTGCGGGCCGGGGGCGTCGAGGACGTGCAGGAGTGCGGTGTCGGCGCCGTCGAGGCGGACGAGGACCCAGGCGAAGGGGGTGCGCAGGGGCTGATTGTCCCGGGGGGCGGGGTTCCAGGCCCAGGTGGTGACGGTTCCGGTGGGGGCGACCTCGGCGAGGTCGCGGATCTCCTCGGCGGTGACGGGGTCGTACTCGACGGGCGGTACGAGGATCCGGCCGTCGGTGGTGCGTACGCCGAGGACGGTGCGCTCCCGGAGGCCGGTGAGGAAGGCGCTCTGGACGGGGCCGAGGGAGCGGGTGAAGGGGAAGGAGACGGTCAGGGGTGCGGTGAGGATCTCCGGCACGGCGGGGCTCCCTTCAGGCGCGCCGGTAGACGGCGGGGCGCTTCTCGGCGAAGGCCCGGGTGCCCTCCTTGGCGTCGGCGCTGCCGAGGACGGGCAGGCCCCGTTCGAGTTCGAGGGCGAGGCCCGCGGCCTCGTCCAGGCCGGCGGTGTCGTGGACGCAGGCCTTGACGGCCTCGACGGCCAGCGGCCCGTTGGCGTTGACGAGTGCGGCGGTCTCCAGGGCCCGCTCCAGGGCCGTGCCGTCGGGGACGACGTGGCCGACGAGGCCGATGCGCGCGGCTTCGGCGGCGGTGTAGGGGCGGCCGGTGAGCAGCATCTCCAGGGCGTGGGTGCGCGGGATCTGGCGGGCGAGGCGGACGGTGGAGCCGCCGACGGGGAAGAGGCCCCGGCGCACTTCGAAGAGGCCGAAGACGGCGCTCTCGCCGGCGATGCGGATGTCGGTGCCCTGGAGGATCTCGGTGCCGCCGGCGACGCAGGGGCCCTCGACGGCGGCGATGACCGGTTTGCGCGGCCGGTGGTGGCGGAGCATGGCCTTCCAGTGCAGGTCGGGGTCGGCCTTGAAGCGTGCGCGGCAGGCGTCGTCCGCCGCCGGGCCCGGTCCGTGCAGCGCCTTGAGGTCCATGCCGGAGCAGAAGGCGCCGCCGGCGCCGGTGAGCACGACGGAGCGGATCGCGTCGTCCTCGTCGGCCTCCAGCCAGCCGTCGTGGAGCCCGGCCAGCATCGGCAGCGACAGGGCGTTCTTCGCTTCCGGCCGGTTGAGAGTGAGCACCAGTGTGGCGCCGACGCGTTCGACCGTGAGGTGTTCGGTCCCGCTCATGGGTGGCCCTCCCGTCCCGACGACCAGAACAGGGTGCAGGAGGCGTGGCCGGGGTTCAAGAGTTTTCTGACTTCCCGTCAGATTTCTTGGCCTTCCCGGGTTCCGGCCCTTCCTCCCTGCGGCCCGCGGCGCTCTAATGGGCGCCGGCCGCCGTTCCCCCGGGCAGGAGGAGACGTGGACTACAACCTCGCGGATCTCTTCGAGTCGGTCGTGGACGCCGTGCCCGGCAGGGAGGCCCTGGTCCACGCGGACCTCCCGGGTCCCGGCGCCGAGCGCCGGCTGACGTACGCGCAGCTCGACGCGGCCGCCAACCGGCTCGCGCACCACCTGCGCGACCAGGGGATCCGGCCGGGCGACCACGTCGGGCTGCACCTGTACAACGGCGTCGAGTACCTGCAGTCCTTCTGGGCCTGCCTGAAGATCCGGGCGGTGCCCGTCAACGTCAACTACCGCTACGTCGAAGACGAACTGGCCTACCTCTACCGGGACGCCGACCTCGTGGCGCTGGTCTTCGACGCCGCGTTCACCGCCCGGGTGGCCGCGGCGCTCCCCCGTACGGACGTGCTGCGCCACCTCGTGCGCACCGGGACGCCTCCGGAGGGGGCGCCCGAGCCCGCCCTCGCGCCCGTCCCCTTCGCCGAGGCCGAGGCGTCGGGCTCGCCCCTGCGGGGCTTCGGCCCGCGCTCGGCGGATGACCAGGTCGTCATCTACACCGGCGGCACTACCGGCCTGCCCAAGGGCGTGATGTGGCGCCAGGAGGACCTGTTCTTCTCCGGGCTCGGCGGCGGCGCGCCCACGGGCGAGCCGGTCGCGCACCCGGGGGAGCTGGCCGAGCGGGTCGCCGAGGGGGGCGAGGGCCTGGTCTTCTTCCCCACCGCGCCGCTGATGCACGGCACGTCCACGCTCACCGCGCTCATCGCCTTCGACTACGGCCAGAAGGTCGTGCTGCACAGCAGGTTCGCCCCCGAGGAGGTGCTGCGCACCGTCGAGCGCGAGAAGGTCACCTGCGTCTCCCTGGTCGGCGACGCGATGCTGCGGCCCCTGGTGGACGCGCTGGCCGGGCCGCTGCGGGGCACCGACTGCTCGTCGCTGTTCAGCGTGAGCAGCTCGGGGGCGATCCTGTCCCGCACCGTACGGGAGCAGTTCGCGGCGCTGCTGCCGCACGTGGCGCTGCTGAACAACTTCGGCTCTTCGGAGTCGGGCTTCAACGGCACCGCCGAGGACGGGGCGGGGGCGGAGGAGGCCGGTGGTCTCCGGCTGCGCGTCAACGACCGCACGGCCGTCGTCGACCCGGTCACGCACGAGCGCGTGGCGCCCGGCGGGGAAGGGCGCGTCGCGCAGCGCGGCCACGTGCCGCTCGGCTACTACAACGACCCGGAGCGGACCGCGGCGACGTTCTTCCGGGCGGGCGGCGAGCGGTGGGTGCTGCTCGGCGACATGGCGCGGGCCGGCGCGGACGGCGAGATCACGCTGCTCGGGCGGGGCTCGCAGTGCATCAACACCGGCGGCGAGAAGGTGTACCCGGAGGAGGTCGAGCAGGCGCTCAAGGCGCATCCGGACGTGTACGACGTGCTGGTCGCCGGCGTTCCGGACGAACGGTGGGGGCAGCGGGTGGCCGCCGTCGTCCAGTTGCGCGAGGGGGCGGGGCCGCTGCCTCCCGGCGTGCTGCAGGCGCACTGCCGCGCGCGGCTGGCGGGCTACAAGGTGCCGCGCTGCGTGGTCTTCACGGAGCGGGTGCGGCGATCGCCGAGCGGGAAGGCGGACTACCGGTGGGCGCGAGCGGTTGCGGAGGAGGGCGCGCGGACGGGGAGTTAGCGCCCTCTTGACGCCCGCCGCCGCCCCTGGATACTTGATCCCATGCAACGACCGAACGATCGGTTGGTTCCCGGAGCCGTTCCCGCCATTCCACGGGATCCGGCCGAGCGGATGTCCCGCGATGAACTGGCCGCGCTCCAGCTGGAGCGGCTGCAGGCCACCCTCCGGCGCGCCTACGAGCACGTGCCCTTCTACCGGCGGGCCTTCGACGCGGCCGGCATACGCCCCGAGGACTGCCGCAGCCTCGCCGGCCTCGCCCGCCTCCCGTTCACCACCAAGGCGGATCTCCGGGAGCACTACCCCTTCGGCATGTTCGCCGTTCCCGGCAGCGAGGTCCGGCGCATCCACGCCTCCAGCGGCACCACGGGCACCCCCACCGTCGTCGGCTACACCGACCGGGACCTGGACGTCTGGGCCGAGGTCGTCGCCCGCTCGATCCGCGCCGCCGGCGGGCGGCCCGGCGACAGGATCCACGTGGCCTACGGCTACGGCCTGTTCACCGGCGGTCTGGGCGCGCACTACGGCGCCGAGCGGCTCGGCTGCACGGTGATCCCCGCCTCCGGCGGCATGACCGCGCGCCAGGTCCGGCTGATCCAGGACCTGGAGCCCCGGATCATCATGGTGACGCCCACCTACATGCTCACCCTGCTCGACGAGTTCGAGCGCCAGGGCATCGACCCCCGGAGCACCTCCCTGACCACCGGCATCTTCGGAGCCGAGCCCTGGACGGAGGAGATGCGCCGGGAGATCGAGGAGCGCTTCGCGATCGACGCCGTCGACATATACGGCCTCTCGGAGGTCATCGGCCCCGGCGTCGCACAGGAGTGCGCCGAGACGAAGGACGGCCTGCACATCTGGGAGGACCACTTCTACCCGGAAGTCGTCGACCCGGTCACGGGAGAGGTGCTGCCCGACGGCAGCCACGGCGAGCTGGTCCTCACCTCCCTCACCAAGGAAGCCATGCCCGTCGTCCGTTTCCGCACCCGCGACCTGACCCGGCTCCTGCCCGGCACCGCCCGCCCCGCCTTCCGGCGGATGGAGCGGATCACCGGGCGCAGCGACGACCTGATCATCCTGCGGGGGGTCAACCTCTTCCCCGGCCAGATCGAGGAGATCGTGCTGCGGACGCCCGGCCTCGCCCCGCACTTCCAGCTCCGGCTCACCCGCGAGGGCCGCATGGACCACCTCACCGTCCGGGCCGAGGCGCGGCCGGAAGCGACGCCGGAGCAGCGGGTGGCTGCCGCCGGCGAGGTGGCGCGGCGGGTGAAGGACGGGGTCGGTGTAACGGTGGCCGTCGAGGTGGTCGACGGTGGGACGCTGGAAAGGTCGGTGGGCAAGCTGAAGCGGGTCGTGGACGAACGGGGGGCGGGGTGAGGGGGCCGGTGCGTTGCGGGGCCGGGCCGGGGGCTCCGGGGCAGGGTCCCTGGACCGTGCAGCCCGGCGGAGGCCGTTCCGGCGCCGCGGCGCCGGCAAAAATTGCCCGCCGCAACGGCGAGACACCATCGCGGCGCGGGTCCGGCGGAATCCGCGATCACAGCAGCGTGAATGCGGTCGTCATCCGCCCGAAGGGCAAACCGCAACCCGGACGTCGTCGTCATCCGCCCGAGAGGGCAAACCGCAGCTCTCTCTTCAGCACCTTGCCGGAGGCATTCCGCGGGAGGGCGTCCGCGAACAGCACGCGCTTCGGCACCTTGAAGGGGGCCAGCCGCTCCCGCGCGTACGCCACCAGCTCCTCCCCGGTCACGGTGCCGCGCGCGACGACCACGGCCGTGACCGCCTCGATCCACCGCGCGTCGGGGAGCCCGACGACCGCCGCCTCCGCGACCGCCGGATGACCGTAGAGCACGTCCTCGACCTCGCGGGAGGCGACCAGCACGCCACCGGAGTTGATGACGTCCTTCAGCCGGTCCACGACCGTGAAGTAGCCCTCGGCGTCCCGGACCGCCAGGTCCCCGGAGTGGAACCAGCCGTCCCGGAAGGCCTCCTCGGTCTCCTCGGGCTTGCCCCAGTACCCCCGGCACAGCTGCGGGGAGCGGTAGACGACCTCGCCCGGGGTGCCGTCGGGCACGTCCACGCCCTTGTCGTCCACGACGCGCGCCTCGACGAACATCACCGGCCGGCCGCACGAGTCCATCCGCCCCTCGTGCTCCTCGGGCCGCAGCACGGTGGCCAGCGGCCCGATCTCGCTCTGCCCGAAGCAGTTGTAGAACGCGAGACGGGGCAGCCGGGCCCGGAGCCGCTCCAGGACCGGCACGGGCATGACGGACGCCCCGTAGTACGCCTTGCGCAGCGCCGACAGGTCACGGGTGGCGAAGCCGGGGTGGCCGGCCAGTGCGATCCATACGGTCGGCGGGGCGAAGAAGCTGTCGGCCCGCCCCGCCTCCACCAGTTCGAGGATGCGGTCCGGGTCCGGCGCGTCGATGAGCGTGCTCTCGGCGCCCACCGCCAGGAAGGGCAGCAGGAACACGTGCATCTGCGCCGAGTGGTACAGCGGCAGGGCGTGCAGCGGCCGGTCCGTCTCCCTGAGGTCCAGGGCGGTGACCGCGCTCATGTAGGCGTGCACGAGCGCGCCGTGCGTCATCATCGCGCCCTTGGGCTGCGCGGTGGTGCCGGAGGTGTAGAGCAGCTGCACGAGGTCGCCCTGGTCCGGGCCGCCGACGGCGAGGGTGGCCCTGCCCACGCGCGGGGGCCGCACCGCCCGCTCCAGCAGGGAGCCCGTGGCGTCGCGCAGCGGCAGGGTGCGCACGGAACCGGGCAGCTGGTGGGCCAGGGCCGGGTCGGTGAGCACCAGCGCGCTGCCCGACTGCTCCAGGATGTAGCCCAGTTCACCGCCCGTGAGCCGGTGGTTGACGGGCACGTGCACCAGGCCGGCCCGGGCGCAGGCCAGGAAGCCGATCAGGTAGGCGTCGGAGTTGTGGCCGTAGGCGGCGACGCGGTCGCCGTCGCGCAGCCCGCTGCCGAGCAGGGCCAGGGCGGCGCCCGTCACGGCCTCGTCCAGCTCGCGGTAGGTCCAGACGCGCTCCTTGTACCGCAGCGCCGTCCGGTCCGGCACGCGCCGGGCCGTGCGCCGCAGGATGCCGTCCACCGTGCTGTCGTGGGCTCCCGTCATGCCCCGGATCCTGGGGCCGCCGCGCGCGGAAGGTCAAGAGGCGGCCGCATCGTGCCCGCGGTCAACTCCCCGCGCCGCCCGGGCGTCCTCCTCCTCGCAGGCGACTTCTCGTCCCTCTGTACCCATGGGAGCCACGTTGCCCTCACGCCATCGCATCCGCGCCCTGATGGGCCTCGGCCTGGCCGTGCTGACCTGCGCCGCCACCCTGCCCGGCGAGGCCGCGGCCGCCGCCGCGCCCGCCTCCGAACGCGCCTCGGGCGGCGGCCTGTCCGCCGTCATCCGCTACACCGAGTACGGCGTCCCGCACATCGTCGCCGGGGACTACGCGAACCTCGGCTTCGGCACCGGATGGGCCCAGGCCGCCGACCAGGTGTGCACGCTCGCCGACGGGTTCGTCACCCTGCGCGGCGAGCGCTCGGCCCGCTTCGGCCCCGGCGCACGGCCGGACGGATCCCTCTCGTCCGCCTCGACCAACCTCTCCAGCGACCTCTTCTTCCGCGGGCTCAACGACGCGAAGACCGTCGACAAGCTCCTCGACCGGCCCGCCCCGGCCGGCCCGACCCGGCAGGCCAAGGAGCTGATGCGCGGCTGGGCCGCCGGCTACAACGCCTGGCTGGCCCAGCACCGCATCAGTGACCCGGCCTGCCGCGGCGCCGGCTGGGTCACCCCGGTGACCACGCTCGACGTGGCGCGGCGCGGCTACGCGATCACCGTCCTCGGCGGCGAGGGCATGGCCGCCGACGGGATCGCCGGTGCCGCACAGCCCGGCACGGCGGCCCGTACCGCCAAGGCTCCGGCGGACCCGGCCGAAACGGCCCGCAAGGTCTTCGACCAGCAGCGCAGGGCCGCCGGCCTGGGCTCGAACGCGGTGGCCTTCGCGGGCTCCACCACCGCGAACGGCCGCGGCCTGCTGCTCGGCAACCCCCATTACCCGTGGCAGGGCGGCCGCCGCTTCTGGCAGTCGCAGCAGACCATCCCCGGCGAGCTGAACGTCTCCGGCGGCTCGCTGCTCGGCGTCCCCGTCGTGGAGATCGGCTACAACGAGCACGTCGCCTGGAGCCACACGGTCGCGACCGGCGTCCCGACGAGCCTGTACGAGCTCCGGACCGCGCCCGGCGACCCGCACGCCTACCTCGTGGACGGCAGACGGGAGAAGATGACCGAACGCAAGGTCACCGTGCCCGTGCGGGGCGAGGACGGCCGGACGTCCGAGGTCACCCGCAGCCAGTGGTGGACGCGGTACGGGCCGGTGGTCACCTCCCTCGACGAGCTCCCGCTGCCCTGGGCGGACGGCAAGGCGTACGCCCTGGTCGACCCCAACGCGGAGAGCCTGCGCTTCACCGACAGCTCCCTCGCCCTGGGCAAGTCCCGCAGCGTGCGCGGGATCCAGGACGCCCTGCGCCGCACACAGGGCCTGCCGTGGGTGAACACGATCGCCGCCGACTCCGGCGGTCACAGCCTCTACACCCAGTCCCAGATCCTGCCGCGCGTCACCGACGAGCTGGCCGGCCGCTGCTCCACCCCGCTCGGGAAGCAGACCTTCCCGGCCGCCGGCCTCGCGGTCCTGGACGGCTCGCGCGGGGACTGCGCGCTCGGGCGGGACGCCGACGCGGTCCAGCCCGGCGTCTTCGGGCCGTCCGCGATGCCGTCACTGGTCGACGCCCCGTACGCGGAGAACTCCAACGACAGCCCCTGGCTGGCCAATGCGGACCGGCCGCTCACCGGCTACCCGCGGATCTTCGGCGACGTCGCGACGCCCCGTTCGGTGCGCACCCGCGGCGCGATCGAGGACGTCTCCGCCATGGCGCGGCGCGGCGGGCTGACCGTGGCTGACCTGGAGCGGCAGCAGTTCGCGAACCGTGCTCCCGCGGGCGACCTGGCCGCGGCGGACGCGGCGAAGGCGTGTGCCGCGCTGCCGGGCGGGAAGGCGACGGGCAGTGACGGCAAGGCCGTCGAGGTCGCGGAGGCCTGCGGGGTGCTGGGCCGCTGGGACCGTACGGTGCGCACCGGCAGCAAGGGAGCGGTCCTCTTCGCCCGCTTCTGGGGCAGGCTCGTCCGCTCCGTCCCGCAGGCGGAGCTGTGGCGCGTCCCCTTCTCCGCCGCCGCCCCCGTCACGACGCCGAACACCCTCAACACGGCCTCCCCCGCGTTCGGCCGCGCCCTCGCCGACACCGTCGCCGAGCTGCGGTCGGCGGGCATCGCCCTGGACGCGCCCCTGGGCGAGCACCAGTTCGTCGTGCGGAACGGCCGAAGGATCCCCGTCTCCGGCGGCGCCGACGCGCTGGGCATCTGGAACATGATCGAGTCGGCGCCGTGGGACTCCGCCCGCGGCGGCTGGTCCGAGGTGCGGCACGGCTCCAGCTACATCCAGGCCGTCGGTTTCGAGGGCGGCTCCTGCCCGGTGGCCCGCACGCTCCTGACGTACGGGCAGTCCTCGGACCCCACGTCGCCGCACTCCGCGGACCAGACCCGGCTGTTCTCGGCCGGGCGCATGGTCCCGGGCAGGTTCTGCGAGAAGGAGATCATGTCCTCGCCGCAGCTGCGGGTGGTGCGCGTGAGCGAACGCTGACGGCTCCCGCCGGACCGGGGCCGGGCGCCGCTCACACCGGGCGGGCCCGGCCCTGCCAGTGGGGCTCGCGCAGCCGGCGCTTGTAGAGCTTGCCGTTGGGGTCGCGGGGCATGGCGGCGATGAACTCGACGGCCCTGGGCCGCTTGTAGCCGGCCAGGGCCCCGGCGCAGTGCGCGAGGATCTCCTCGGCCAGCGGGGCGCCCGGCGCGTGGCCCTCGGCCGGTTCGACGACCGCGCGGACCTCCTCGCCCCAGTCGTCGTGCGGCACGCCGAAGACGGCGGCGTCGGCGACGGCCGGGTGCCCGAGCAGCACGGCCTCGATCTCCGCGGGGTAGATGTTGACGCCCCCGGAGATGATCAGGTCGATCTTGCGGTCGCGGAGGAAGAGGTAGCCGTCCTCGTCCAGGTAGCCGAGGTCGCCGACGGTGAAGAAGTCGCCGATGCGGCCGGCCCGGGTCTTGCCGGCGTCCTTGTGGTACGCGAAGCCGCCGGTGGTCATCTTCATATAGACGGTGCCGAGCCGGCCCGCCGGGAGGCGGTTGCCGTCGTCGTCGAAGACGGCGAGCTCGCTGATGGGCCAGGCCTTGCCGACCGTGCCGGGCTTCTTCAGCCAGTCCTCGGCGGTGGCGAAGGCGCCGCCGCCCTCGCTGGCCGCGTAGTACTCCTCGATGCAGCCGCCCCACCAGTCGATCATCGCCCGCTTCACGTGGTCGGGGCAGGGCGCGGCGCCGTGCACGGCGTGGCGCATGGACGACACGTCGTAGCGGGCGCGGACGTGCTCCGGCAGGGCCAGCAGCCGCTGGAACTGGGTGGGGACCATGTGCGTGTGCGTGCACCGGTGGGTCTCGATGAGGCGCAGCATCTCCTCGGGCGCCCACTTGTCCATGACCACCAGCCGGTGGCCGATGTGCAGGGCCGCGGCCGCGAACTGCAGCACGGCCGTGTGGTAGAGCGGGGAGCACACCAGATGGGTGTTGCCGTCGAACGGCCGGATCCCGAAGATGCCGAGGAATCCGCCCAGATGGCCCTCCTCGGGCGGCCTGCCGGTGAGCGGGCGGCGGATGCCGCGGGGCCGGCCGGTGGTGCCGGAGGTGTAGTTCATGACCCAGCCGGCGGTGCGGCCGGCGGGCGGGGTGTCCGGGCGGTCGTCGAGGAGCGCGGCGTACGGGCGGAATCCCGCGATGTCCCCGACCGCGTAGCGCTTGGCGGCGGGCAGGGCGGCCTCGTCCGCGGCCGCGGCCGCCGTGGTGGCGAACCGCTCGTGGGCGATGAGCGCCTTGGCCTCGCAGTCGGCGACGATCCAGGCGATCTCCGGGCCCACGAGGTGATGGTTGACCGGCACCAGGTACAGGCCCGCCTGCGTCGCGGCGAGGTGGGCGGTGAGCAACTCGGCGCCGTTGGGGAGCACGACGGCGAACGCGTCCCCGGCCCGCAGCCCCGCGGCGCGCAGCCCGTGGACGAGCCGGTTGGCGGCGGCGTGCAGGCGGCCTGCGGTCCAGGTGCCGCCGGCCGGGTCGACGAGGACGACGCGGCCGGGGTCGGCGGCGGCCTGCGCCCAGAACCCGTTGGGCGGTGGGGGTGGCATGGGGCCTCCTTCGTCTGGCGGGTGGAGGGTGGACGGCGTGGGCGCGCTACGCGGTGCGGCGCCGGGCGCGAACGTGGCCGGGGCGGTCGGTCCGGCGCAGGACCAGGCCGCGGCGCTGCCGCGGTCGGAACGGGTGTCCCGCGCGTCCGCGCCCGGTCCGGCTCGTTCCGCAACGCCCGCGGCACCGGGCGCCGCAGGAGCCCCGCGGCCACGGCTCACCGGCAAGTCCTGCACTCACCGGCCCGGCCCGGCCTGATGGGTACCTTCCCCGGCACCGGGCGCCGGAGCGGCCTCGTGGCCACGGGCCTCGGGCGAGGCCTCCACGTCCTCGAGCGCCGCCGCCCGGTCGGCGCCGCCCCCGACGCCGGGAGTCGTGACGGCCCCGCGGGCCGCGGGCGCGTGCGGTGCGTCCGCGGGGAGTTCCGCCCGCCCGGAAGGGCCTTCCGCCCCCGACGCGATGCGGTCGAGGCGGGCGACGGCCCGTTCGAAGCCTCTGGTCAGGTCGTCGAAGACGGCCTGGACGCCGCGGCGGGTGGTCATGCTGCCGACGATCTGGCCGACCGGCGTGCCCAGCAGCGGCTCGGCCTCGTACTTCTGGATGCGGGTCAGCGCCTCGGCGACGAGGAGGCCCTGCAGGGGCATGGGGAGGGTGCCGGGGCCGGCGGGGTCCTCCCAGGCCTCGGTCCAGGCCGTGCGCAGCTGGCGGGCGGGCTTGCCGGTGAGGGCGCGGGAGCGCACGGTGTCGCCGGAGCCCGCGGCGAGGAGTTTGGCCGTCAGGGCCGGCGAGCCCAGGTCGGCCTCCTCGGTGGTGAGCCAGAGGGAGCCGAGCCAGACGCCCTGGGCGCCGAGGGCGAGCGCGGCGGCGATCTGCTCGCCGGAGCCGATGCCGCCGGCCGCGAGGACGGGCAGCGGTCCGACGGTGCGGACGACCTCGGGGGTGAGGACCATGGTGGCGATCTCGCCGGTGTGGCCGCCTGCCTCGTAGCCCTGGGCGACGACGACGTCGATGCCGGCGTCGGCGTGCCGGGCGGCGTGCCGGGCGCTGCCGGCGAGCGCGGCGACGAGGACGCCGTGGGCGTGGGCGCGCCGGACGACGTCGGCGGGCGGCGGGCCGAGGGCGTTGGCGAGCAGGGCGAGCGGGTGGTCGAAGGCGGTGTCGAGCTGGGCGCGGGCGACGTCCTCCATCCAGCCGGTGATGCGCCAGCCCTGCCGGTCCCCGGCGGCGAGTTCGGGTACGCCGTGCCGGGCCAGGGTCTCGCGGACGAACCGGCGGTGCCGTTCGGGGATCATCGCCTCGACGTCCGCCTCGGTGACGCCTTCCACCTTCTTGGCGGGCATGACGACGTCGAGCCCGTACGGTCTGCCGCCGGTGCGGGCGTCCATCCAGTCGAGGTCCCGGGCGAGGTCGCCGGGGTCGGTGTAGCGGACGGCGCCGAGGACGCCGAGCCCTCCGGCGCGGGAGATCGCCGCGGCGACCGCGGGGAAGGGCGTGAAGCCGAAGACGGCGTGCTCGATGCCCAGCCGCCGGCTCAACTCGGTCTGCATGGGCGGCAGGATGCCGCAGGGGTCCGGGCGAGGGAAGAGGTTTTCTGACGCAACGTCAGAAAAACCGGGCAGGCCGCCGCTCAGCGGTGCAGCGGCCGCCCCCGCGCGGCCCCGACCCGGCGGACCGCCGCGACCTGCCGGTAGAGCTCCACGGCCTCCGTGGAGCGGCCCAGCTGTTCGAGGCAGTGCGCCTCGTCGTTGCGGCTGGTGAGGGCGTCCGGATGGTCGGCGCCCAGGACCCGCTGCCGGGCCTGCGCGACCTCGCGGTAGACGGCGAGGGCCTCGGTCCAGCGGCCGAGCCAGCCGAGCCCGACCGCGATCTCGCGCCGGCTGACCAGCGTCTCGGGATGGTCGGCGCCCAGCACCCGCTCGCGCACCGCGCACACGTCGCGCGCCTCGGCCAGGGCCTCCTCCCAGCGCCCGAGGCGGCCGAGGTTGACGCCGAGGCAGTGCCGGGAGCGCAGGGTGTCCGGGTCCTCGGGCCCCTGGGCGCGGGTGCGCTCGTCCACGAGCTCGCGGAACAGCCGCAGGGCCTCCGCGCTGCGCTGGAGGCGGCCGAGGCAGATGCCGGTCTCGTAGCGGGCGGCGAGCGTGTCGGGGTGGCCGGCGCCGAGCACCCGCTGCCGCGCGACGGCCACTTCGCGGTAGGTCTGCAGCGCCTCGGTCCAGCGGCCCAGCTGCCCGAGGGCGTAACCCACCTCGTAGCGGCTGACGAGGGTGTCCGGGTGGGCCGGGCCCAGCACCCGGGAGCGGGTGACCGCCACCTCGCAGGCCATGCGGTACGACTCCTCCAGCCGGCCCAGGCGGCCGAGGTTGAAGGCCAGGTTGTGGCGGCAGCGCAGGGTGTCCGGGTGGTCGGGGCCCGCGGTCCGCTCGCGCGCGGCGAGCACGGCGGCGTACACGTCGTGCGCCTCGAAGTGCCGGCCGAGCTGCCCGAGGACGTACGCGGTCTCCTGGCGGGCGGCGAGCGTGGCCGGGTGGTCCGGCCCGAGGACGCGCTCGCGCCCGGCCGCGGCGCGGGCGTACTCGCGCAGCGCCTCGCCGGGGCGGCCCAGCACGCTGAGGGCGAAGGCGGCCTCGTAGCGGCTGGTGAGGGTGTCGGGGTGGTCGGGGCCGAGGAGCCGCTCGCGGTCGGCGGCGACGGCGGCGTGCGCCCGGCCGGCCTCCTCCCAGCGGCCCAGCCGGCCCAGGCGCAGGCCCTCCTGGTGGCGGGCCACGAGCGCGGCGACGGCTTCCGGCGCGGGCGGGACGGCCGGCTCGCGGACAGCGGGCAGGCCGCCGGCGGGCACGGCCGTGAGCCCGGCCGGCCCCGCGGGCCCCGCGGTCCAGGCGCCCGTGAGCGCCGCCGCCGGGTCCGGCGGGAGCGCCGTCCGCGGCCCGGGGCCGGTCGCCTTGGAGCCGGTGGTCATGTTCCTGGCCCAGCCGGGCAGCCGGGGTTCGGGCAGCCGGACGGCCGCCCGCACGGGGTGCGGGCGGCGCTCGGGCGGCGTCCGGTGGACGGTCACCGGGCGGGCAGGCCGGCCGTGGGGTTCCACCACGAGCAGGCGGCCGTGGAGGTCCGCGGCGTCGGGAGGGCGGTCGTCGGGGTCCTTCGCGAGCAGGTCGAGGACGATGCGTTCGAAGGCCTCCGGCAGCTCCGGACGGTGGGTGCGCGGCGGCAGGGGCGCGGTGTCCCGGTGGCCGACGAGCACGGCCCAGGCGTCGTCCATGTCGAACGGCGGGGCGCCGGTGGCGAGCTCGTACAGCACGCAGCCCAGGGAGTACAGGTCGCTGCGGTGGTCGACGGGGCCGCCGCCGATCTGCTCGGGCGACATGTAGTGGGGCGTGCCCATGGCGATGCCGGTGCCAGTGAGGCGGGAGGAGACCGAGGAGTAGCCGATGGAGTCGCCGAGCCGGGCGATGCCGAAGTCGCAGATCTTCACGCTGCCGTCGGTCAGCCGCATGACGTTGGCGGGCTTGAGGTCCCGGTGGACGACTCCCTGACCGTGGGTGTAGGCGAGGGCGGCGGCGACCTGCTCGGCGATCTCCAGGATGTCGGGCACGGCCAGCGGGCGCCCGCAGGTGTCCTCCAGGAGCTCGCTGAGGTTGCGGCCGTCGAGGAGCTCCATGACCAGGTAGAGCACGCCGTCGGACTCGCCGAAGTCGTGGATGACGGTGATGCCGCGGTGCTGCAGGGCGGCCGCGACGCGCGCCTCGCGCCGGAAGCGCTCGCGCAGCACCCGGAGGTAGGAGGGCTCGTGCCGCGGCCCCATCGGCTTGAGGCACTTGACGGCGACCTGCCGGCCGAGCGACTCGTCGAGCGCCCGCCACACCTCGCCCATGCCGCCCCGCCCGATGCGTTCGAGCAGGCGGTACCGCCCTTGGATCAGCCTGGTGTCCACCATCCCGCGCCGCCGCCCCCGTCGATGCCCCGCGCCTCCCCCGGCCCGTCCAGTATGGCGGCCCGTCTGTGCAGGTTGTAGACGGAAGGACGGGTACCGGGCCCGAGTCTGGCGACCGCGCGGAGGATGTGCTTGGGCGGAAGCTGCCAGCGGACACCGGCGGGGATCAGACGCAGCGCGGCGCCCGCGGCGCGCAGCCGGCGGGTGACGACGGCCGGGGGCGGGGCCGGCCGGCCGTACAGCTCGTGGGCCCAGGGAGGCAGCGCGGCGTAGGCGAGGGAGGCCACCCGGCCCCAGACCAGGGCGCGGGCCGGGACCGCCGGGAGCGGCACGGGCGGGCGCCGCAGGAAGGCGTCGACCCCGCGGGCCTCCGGGGTGAGGGCGAGCTCGGGGCGCACCTTCTCGAAGTAGGCGGCCAGCCGCCCGGTGGTGTCGGGCACGTCGGCGGGATCGAGGCCCACGAGGCGGGCGGACTGCCGGTGTTCGGCGCAGTAGGCGTCGGCCCGGGCGGCGCTGAGGCGGATGCCGGAGCGGCGGACGACGTGGAGGTAGGAGTCGATTTCGGCGCAGTGCACCCACAGCAGCAGGCCGGGGTCGTCCACGGGGTAGCGCTCGCCGGTGGCGGGGTCGGTGGCGGACAGCCGGCGGTGGATGCCGCGGACGGCGGCGCCCGCGCGCTCGGCGGCCTCGGTGGTGCCGTACGTGGTGGTGCCCACGAAGTTCGCGGTGCGCAGCAGGCGGCCCCAGGCGTCCTTGCGGAAGTCGGAGTTCTGCGTGACGCCGCGGACCGCGCGGGGGTGCAGCGCCTGCAGCCACAGGGCGCGCACCCCGGCGATCCACATCATGGGGTCGCCATGCAGCTGCCAGGTCACCGAGGCGGGCCCGAAGAGCCCGGGGTCGGCTTGCGGCATGGGGCACCTCCCGTCGTCGTCAGGTTAGCGGCGCACGCGCGGCATCCCCAGGCCGATCCAGGAGATGATCTCCCGCTGGATCTCGTTGTTGCCGCCGCCGAAGGTGAAGACGACGGCGGCGCGGTAGGCGCGTTCCAGTTCGCCGTGGAGGGCGGCGCCGGCGGAGCCCTCCTTGAGGGGGCCCGCGGCGGCGAGGACCTCCATGAGCCGGGCGCAGGCGTCGCGGCGGGTCTCGGAGCCGTAGACCTTGGCGGCGGAGGCGTCCTGCGGGGTGAGGGCGGAGCGCTGCAGGGCGTCGACCATCTGCCAGTTCAGGAGCTTCATGGCCTCCAGGCTCAGATGGGTGCGGGCGAGGCGGGTGCGGACCCAGCCGAGGTCGATGACGCGGCGGCCGTCGGCGAGCTTGGTGGCGGCGGCCCAGCGCCGGACGTCGCGCAGGGCGCGGATCGCGGTCGCGCCGTGGGCGGCGAGGGTGACGCGCTCGTGGTTGAGCTGGGTGGTGATCATCCGCCAGCCCTGGTTCTCCTCGCCTACGCGGTTGCGGACGGGGACGCGCACGTCCTCGTAGTAGCCGGCGGTGGTGCTGTGGGAGGCGAGGGTGTTGATGGTGGTGCAGGAGTAGCCCGGGGAGCTGGTCGGTACGAGGAGGAGCGTGATGCCCTTGTGCGGCGGGGTGCCGTCCGTGACGGGGGTGGTGCGGACGGCGAGCCAGATCCAGTCGGCGCTGTCGCCGTTGGTGGTCCAGATCTTCTGCCCGTTGACGACGTAGTCGTCGCCGTCGCGCACGGCGCGCGTCGTGAGGGAGGCGAGGTCGGTGCCGGCGTCGGGCTCGCTGTAGCCGATGGCGAAGTCCAGCTCGCCGGAGAGGATCCGCGGCAGGAAGTACGCCTTCTGCTCGGCGGTGCCGAACTGCATGAGGGTGGGGCCTACGGTGTTGAGCGCCATCAGGGGCAGCGGCACGCCGGCCTGGGCGGCCTCGTCGAAGAAGATGAACTGCTCCATCGGGGTCCGGCCGCTGCCGCCGTACTCGGCGGGCCAGCCCACCCCGAGGCGGCCGTCGGCGCCGAGGCGGCGGATCGTGGCGCGGTAGAAGCGCTTCTGCGCGGCGGGGTCGTCGTGGCTCTCCGGGTCCCGGCCAAAGGCCAGTCCGGCGAAGTAGTCGCGCAGCTCGGCGCGGAAGCGCTGCTGTTCCGGGGTGTACTCGAGGTCCACGGCCCCTCCAGGGTCTCGCCCGCACCGACGGCGCACACCGTAGAACCTGTTCCAGAAATGTGGAAGGCGCAGAAAAAACAGACCTCGCAGGGCGTCGGCCCTGCGAGGTCCCGTCAGAGGCGGCGGACGGCGCCGCGGCCGTCAGCGGCCGGCGTGCCGGCGGTGACGGCCGCCCGAGGCGGCGCCGCTTCCCCCGCCGCGGCGCCGGCTGTGCGGCACGGGACGGGTGTGGTCGTGGTGGCCGCCGTGCTCCGCGGCCTCCAGCTCGGCGAGCTCCTGGTCCAGGCCGAAGCGCTCCAGCAGCGGGATGCGGTAGAGCCGCGGCAGCAGCCAGGCGTGCCAGACGCCGGTGACGAAGAGGATCGCGGACGAGGCGATCAGGACCGAGCCGAGGGTGTCGGTCGGGTAGTGGGCGCCGACGTACCACCGGGAGAAGGCGACGAGCAGCACGGCGAAGGCGCCGACGACCAGCACGGTGCGCCGGTGGCGCGACTCCCGGAAGAGGAAGTACGCGGCGATGACCACGGCCACGGTGAAGGCGGTGTGGCCGCTGGGGAAGCTGTTGGAGCCGATCTCGGGGTCCAGCATGAACTCCCGCGGCGGCCGGGGCCGGGCGACGATGGCCTTCGCGAGCTGGGTGCTGTTCCAGCCGACCGCGACGACGAGGAAGGTGGCGACCGCCGTCACCGGCCGGCGCCGCACGAACAGCAGCCAGCCGCTCCAGACCGCGAGGATCAGGACGCCCGCGACCGGGGACGCGAGAGCGCTGACCCCCTCCATGACCACGTTCAGCCACCCGGTGCGGAAGGTGGTCTGGACCGTGCGGTCCAGCTTCAGGTCGTGCGGCTGGATGAGGTCGGTGTGCACCGCGACCAGGCCCAGCGCGATCGCGACAGCGAACAGCAGGAGGGAGTTGCGCAACCAGTGGCGCACGTACGGCATGGGTGGGGCGTCCTTTGGATCGGTAGGGCGGTACCGGCACGGCAGTACCCGCGAAGGTGACGATCGCCTGCCGCAGAGGATGACGACGGCACGGCTGTACGGCAAAGCTACACGCGCCCCGCCCGCACCCCCTCGGTGGCGCCCGCCGCGGGCGGCAGGCACGGGCCGCCGGCACCGGCCGCCACCGGGCGCGGAGCACCCTGGGTGAGCGAGTTATACCCGACAGTGACACCCCGGCCGGACGTGAAGACGGCTGCCGCGCAGCGCTGGAGCGGTCGCAGGGTACGGGATTCAGCCGATCGTGGGGCGAGGCCGCCCGGGCCGGGGACGGTCACCCTTGACGCCGCGGCCCCCTTTGCGGTTCCCGCGCGGTGGATTCTGTGCGGTATCTCAACCCGATCGCACACCCTGACACACACCCGGCCTTAAACCGGATGCTCCCCTTCCAGGTGGCCTGATCTCGAGCCTCCCCCACAAGGCCCTTCAACCCCAGGCGCCTTGGTGAAGTCCTGCCTCGTGTCCGCACACCGGCCGGAGCAGAGGGGTTGCACACCATGACCATGCGCACCATCCACAGAGCAGTGACGGGAGCACTGGCCACCGCCGCGGTGACCGCGGCGGTCCTCACCGTCCCCGCGGCGGCCGGCACGGCCGACGGCACCGCCGCCGGGCGCCACGACCGGCACTCCGCCACCCGCAGCGCCATGGAGGCCCAGATACGGGCGGGCATACCCGGCGTCCTGGGGCAGACCCGGGACGCCGGCGGCACCTGGCAGGGGTCCGCGGGGGTCGCCGATCTCGACACCGGGCGCCCGCGCCTCCCCCAGGACCGCTTCCGCATCGGCAGCGTCAGCAAGGTCTTCACTTCCGTCGTCCTGCTCCAGCTGGAGGCCGAGGGCAGGCTGAGCCTGGACGACTCCGTCGACCGCTGGCTGCCGGGCGTGGTCCGGGGCAACGGCCACGACGGCCGGAAGATCACCGTCCGGCAGCTGCTCAACCACACCAGCGGGATCTACAACTACACCGCGGACCCCGAATTCCAGAAGTTGATCGGCCCCGGCTTCCGCGAGCACCGCTTCGAGACCCACACCCCGGCCGAGCTGGTGAAGATCGCGACGGCGCACGCGCCGGACTTCCGGCCGGGCGAGGGCTGGAACTACTCCAACACCAACTACATCCTCGCCGGCATGATCACCGAGAAGGTGACGGGCCACTCGTACGCCACCGAGATCGAGCGGCGCGTCATCCGGCCCCTCGGCCTCCGCGCCACCACCCTCCCGGGCACGTCGCCGAAGATGCCCGACCCGCACGGCACGGCGTACAGCAAGCTCGGATCCGAGGACCCGAGCACGCAGCCCTTCGACGCCACCGAGCTCAACCCGTCGTGGGGCGGGGCCGCCGGCGAGATCATCTCCACCACCGGCGACCTCAACCGCTTCTACCAAGCCCTGATCGGCGGGAAGCTGCTGCCCGGGGCCCAGCAGCGCGAACTGCAGACCACCGTCTCCACCGGCGGCAAGATGCCCGGCGCCCGCTACGGCCTCGGGGTCGCCGAGATCCCGCTGTCGTGCGGGGTGACCGTCTGGTCGCACACCGGCGGCATCCACGGCTCCGTCACCCTGGCCGCCTCCACGGCCGGCGGCAAGCACACCGCCGCCTTCAACCTGAACGGCGACTGGGCCGGCGACCTCACCGCGCTGACCGAGGCCGAGTACTGCGGCAAGGCGCCCTCCGGGGACTTTGCCGGGCGGACGCCCGACCGCGCTCCGCAGAAGGTCATGACGCTGCGCTGACGCGGCAGGGACTCCGGCAATGACCGCGGCCCGCGGCTGGTGACAGCCGCGGGCCGCGGTTTCCTGCGGGTGGGCGAGGACCGTCAGGCGCTCAGCCCTGGCAGATCCCCCGGGCGTAGTCGAAGGTCGCGGTCGCCTGCGAGTACTTCCACTGCGGGGCCAGCAGCTCGGAGTCGAGCTGCTTGGCGGCCTCCGGGCTCTCCACCACGTACCCGAAGTCCTGCAGCCAGGACGGGTAGAGGTTCTTCGAGCCGATGTAGAAGGCCGAGCCGTCCACCGAGACCAGCTTGTGGTGCTGGGCGTACGGCTTGCCGTCCGCCCACTTGGCGCTGTCCGAGCTGCGGGCGGTCGCGAGCTGCAGGTTGCCGCACATGGCCGTCTTCGCGCCCTGCGCGCCGCCGGGCAGCAGCGAGAGGCGGTTGCGCAGGACGTCGCTGATCTCGTTCAGCGACTTGATCTGCGAGTAGCCTCCGCTGCCGACGGCGCCCCGGTTGGCGGGGTCGCTGACGACGATGCGCACCTTCACGCCGGCGGCCAGCTTCGCCGCGAGCGCGTCGTAGAGGCGGACGTCGTAGCGCGGCAGCGGCGGGCAGGTGGCGTTGAGGTCCTGCTGGGAGATCTCGACGTGGCTGCGCGCACTGCCGACGAGGGCGCGCAGGGCGCTCTCCTCGGGGTTGACCGTGTCGTAGTCGCGGTCGGCGTTGGTGTTGTCGTGCAGGCCCACGACGCACTTGGTGTCGGGTGCCGACGGCAGCTCCGGCCGGAAGGACGAGGACGGGTCGGAGTCCTTGATGCCGACGCCCAGTCCGCCGACGGCGATGACGGGGACGTTCCCGGTGGCCGGGGCCGCCGCGGGGTTGGCGTCCTTCTCCATCGTGGGCATGCAGCCGGCGCCCGGGGAGGCGGCGAACCAGACGCTCGCGATGTTGCTCTTGTTCTCGCAGGTCCAGGACCACAGCTGGTCCAGGTACCGGCCGGCGGAGCCGGCGGCGGGCCCGGTCAGGGCGAGGTCGACGTCGGACACCGGGTGGGTGGTGTCGACGTAGTCGTCCTTCCAGCTGTTGATGCCGCCGGTGATCGCCGACTGCCCGTCCACGACCAGGAGCTTGGAGTGGTTCCAGGAGAACGCGGTCTTGGAGGTGGTCATCGACGCGACGTTGAGCGTGATGCCGTCGGCGGCCTTGCCGAGCTTGTCGCGCAGCTCGTCGCGGTACTTCGAGGGCAGCACGTTCATGTGGTAGACCGGCGCGGCCCCGACGAGGACGCGGACCTTCGGCTTGTTGCCGTTCTCCACCGACTTCTTCAGGCCGGCGACGATCGCGTCCTGGAACGCCCCGTTGGGGAACGGGGCGAGGGTGGATATGTCGACGGTGCGCGTGGCCTTCGAGATGTTCTCGGTCATCCTGGCCAGCAGCCGCTTCGTGCCGGGGCGCTCGGTGCAGCCCGCGTCGCCCCAGCAGCCGGGCGTCTGCAGCAGCCAGCCGGCGGGATCACCGGCAGGGGCGTCGAGCGCGTTGCCCGCCGTGCGCTCCCACACGTGGCCTTCGAGGCCGGGCGAGACCTGACGGAGAGTCTGCTCGACGGCGTCGAGGTGCGGGGTGCCGGAGGAGTCGGCGGACGCCGGGGTCGCGGGGAGCGCGGCGAGGGCGAGGGCGGAGACCGCCGCGGGGCCTGCAATACGGGTTAAACGGCGGAGCCGGTGACGAGCCAAGGTGCTTCCTTTTCGGGGGTGCTGGTAACGACCAGGTGATCGAGAAGTGATCACCTGGTGAAGCTACCAGCTCACCGGAAGGAAGCGTTCAGGAGGAACCGTCCAGGAAAGTCCAGGAACCGTTCAGAAACCGATCAGGAAGAACAGCTGCTGCCGCCGCCGCAGCTGGAGCTCGAACTGGAGCAGGAGGAACCGGAGGAGCAGCTGGAGTGACCCGAGTGTCCCGAGTGGTGGGAGCCGGAGGAGCAGCTGGAAGCGCCGGAACAGCTGTACCCGCCGGAGGAGTAGGAGGTGTACGACGACGAGGACGAAGAGGAGGACTTCGCGGACTTGGAGGTCTTCGCGGGGGTGCGCTTGGCGGGGCGCGACACCGCCGCCAGCCTGAGCTGGTGCAGGTACGACTCGTCCGGCTCCGGCCCGCCCGTGCCGTGCACGGCGACGACGCCCGCGACGCCTTCCGGGTGCCCGGCGGACGTCCGGGCGCTCCAGGGGCCGGTCCTCCCCACCCGGTCGGTGAACTCCTGGCCGCGCGGCGTGAGCCCGGGCTTCGGGCGCGGCCCGTACGCCATGCGGAGCTTGATGCCGCCCGCGAGGAGGACGAGCCCCACGATCGCCACCGGGAGGGCGGCGGACACGCCGAGCAGCCCCAGGGCGATGACGCCTCCGACGACCAGGCCGCCCACCTGCACCTCCCCGGCCCGCTTCCACTTCTCCTCCGCCGCGCGGGATATCAGCAGCCCGCGGTTGACGAGCGAGCTGCGGACGCCGTCCACGGCTTGGTCGAACTGCAGCTGGACGCGGAGCCGGTACAGCTCGGTGCCCCAGTCGGAGCCGCAGCGGGCCAGCAGGGCGCGCTCCACGGCGTTGCAGGCGACGGCCCGCTCCACCTTCAGCTTGCCGCTGCTGTTGACGGACACCCGCCCGTCCTCGCACATGCGGGTGATGGCGGTGTCCACCACCCGGATCGGCCCGCCCGTCATGTGCGCGACGCCGAGGAGGTCCGGTTCGCCCCGTACGGACGGCGGGAGGGCGAGCGTACGGCGGCGGGTGACGGCCAGCCGGGCCGAGGGGACCAGGAGGGCGAGGAACATCACGAGGGAGAGCACGATGATGCCGGCGGTCATAGATCGGTTGCCTTTCGGGTCACGCGTGAACGAAGGGTGCGCCAGGCCGAGGCGAGGCGGGCGGACGGTGGGCGGGCCTCGGCCGTGTGGTCCGTCGCACGGTCCGGCGTGGCATGCGCCTCCCGCCACGCCGCGAGGCGCTCCCGCTGCCCCGGGTCGGTGAGTGCGCCGTCCGTCTCCAGGAGCCGGGCGGCGAAGTCGAGGGCGTCCTGGCGGTATCCGTGGCGCATGGGGCGGCCGCGGGCGTGGTCGAGGAACAGCCGCCGGAAGTCCGCCCCGAGGATCGCGGGCAGCTCCGGCGCGACCTTCGCGACGACCTCCGCGCGCTTGCCCAGCAGCGCCTGGCGCTGGGTCCGCAGCCGCTGCGGGTCGTGGCCGGCCGGCGGGGGCGCGTCCGCGACGAGCGCCGAGAGCAGGGCGTGCTGGGCTTGCGCGAGGCGCAGGCGTGCGGCGTCGGCCGTGGAGGCGGTGGGATCCGAGGGGGGCATGAGGCCCGATGGGGCCGAGGTGGCTATGGGATCTTTGGGGTCCGAGGTGACTACGGGATCCGTGGGTTCAGACACCGGAGGCCTCCTTCTGCCGCCGGGCCGGCTGCACGGGGCGCCGGGCTCCGGCCACCGTCGCCCTCACCGCGCCGAGTTCCGCCGCGAGCTCGTCCGCCCCGGGGAAGGCGTCGTCCCTCTCCAGGAGGACGCCGGGGAGGGCGACGCGGGAGGCCAGTTCGGCGAGGACGTCGAGGACGGGCCGGGTGACGGGGTGGGCGTGGGTGTCGTGCCACAGGCCGTCGCGCTCGGTGCCGCCGGCCACGTGCACGTAGGCGATGGCGTCGAGCGGCAGCTCGTCCAGCGCGGCCGCCGGGTCCTGGCCCAGGTTGACGTGGTTGGTGTGGAGGTTGGCGACGTCGACGAGCAGCCTCACGCCCGTCCGCTCGACGAGCTCGGCAAGGAACCGGCCCTCGGTCAGCTCCTCTTCGGGCCAGGTCATGAGGGCCGCGATGTTCTCCAGGGCGAGCGGTACGGGCAGCATGTCCTGCGCGATGCGGACGTTCTCGCACAGGACGTCCAGGGCGTCGCGGGTGCGGGGCACGGGCAGCAGGTGGCCGGCCTCGATGCGCGGCGAGCCGGTCAGCGGCCCTCCGGAGCGTACGAAGGCGATGTGCTCGGAGACGAGCGGCGAGCCGAGGGCCTCGGCGCGCTCGGCCAGCGCCGCGAGGCGGGCGAGGTCGGGGCGCTCCGCGCCGCCCAGGCCGAGGGAGACGCCGTGCGGGATCACCGTCGTGCCGCGCTCGCGCAGCCGCCGGATCGGCTCAGGGAGGTGGCCGGGGCAGATGTTCTCGGCCACGACCTCCACCCAGTCGGCGCGGACCGGTCCGGCGAGGGCGGCGGCGAGCTCCGCCCGCCAGCCGACCCCCGTCCCCAGCGCACCGGGCACACCGGAATCGCTCATGGTCCCGCCCCCCGTCTTTCCTGTGCTCCCCCTGGCGCCGAACGCCTGTACCAGGGGATTTCCCAGCAGGACACTTTACAAATCCTTCCCCCGGCCCCCGGTCCCCGTACATCTCGCGTATGACCCGCGCCCTGCGCGCCGGACCTCAGATGTACGGAACACCGCCTCACGGTCTGATTACCCGCGGTGGTCCGGGGCCGTAGTTTCTTGATCATCGGCAGGGGGCGCGGGCTGCCACGGCATGGCGCCCTCCCTGAGCGATCCCGAAATCCCGACTTTGAGGCGGACCATGTACGGCAAGGCATTTGCTCCCGAGTACCGGGGCTCCCTGGAGGACCTCTCGGTGAACGCTTCCCTCGAAGAAGTGCTCGCCAAGGCCGTCGAGCAGCAGCGGCGTGCCGAGCTGGCGGGCTCCGCCCTGGACGCGGCGCACGCCGGGCTGGCCGTCGCCGAGGCGAGCCGTCGGCTCGGCCGGGTGGCCGAGGCCGAACGCGCGTGGAAGGCGAGCTACCGGTCCGCGCGGGAGGCCGGCGACCAGGGGGCGATGGCGTGGGCCGTGTGGAGCGGCGGCACGCTCGCCCGGCAGCGCGGCGAACTGGCCCTGGCCCGCCGGTGGCTCGGCATCGCCGCCGCCCTCGCCGAGCGGGGCGGTGACATCGTCGCCCGGGGCTACTCCCTCGCGGGCCTCGCCGAGACCGGCCGCATCCAGGGTGACTACGAGGCCGTCGGCGCGCTGCACGAGCAGTTGCTGGCGGAGGCCCGGCGCCGCGGCGAGGCCCGGCACACGGTGTGGGCGCTGGAAGGCATCGCGCAGATGCACCGCAACTCCGGTTCGTACGACACCGCGCTCGCGATGTTCGAGGAGGCCGCGGAGATAGCGGGCGGGGCCGACGACTCCCGCGGGCACGCGTGGGCGCTGCGCGGGATCGCCGACGTGCTGTCCCTGCGGGGGGAGACTGAACGGGCGCTTGCGCTGCTGTCGGAGGCGGAGGGGACGTGCCGGCGGATGAAGCTGGTGAGCGCGCTCGCCTACAACCACAAGATGCGGGGCAACGTGCTCTTCCGCGCGGGCCGTTACGCCGAGGCCGAGAAGTGCTACCGGGGCGCGCTGGCGGAGTTCGAGGAGATGGCGGAGCCGCGCGGCGCGGCGCTGGCCCGGCTGGGGCTGGTCAAGTCCCGGGCCCGGCTGGGGCACGACCGCGCCGCGACGGCCGCGGAGCTGGACGACCTGCACCGCACGCTCGGCCGGATCGGGCTGCTGCACGCCCGGGAGATGGTCGAGGCGGCACGGGCCGAGCTGGGGATGTCGCCGGCCGGCGCCCGGCCGGCCGCCTGACCGTACGACTTCCGCCCCGTACGCCCTCCGCCCGCGCGGCGCTCCCCACGCCGGGCCCACCACAGGAAAGAGAAGCCCCATGCCCACGCAGACCAGCCTCCCCGCCCCCGCGCCCCCGGCGACGGCCCGTGCAAGGGAGTTGGTGGAGCCGGCGCTCAGAGCCGCCGTGGCGACGCTGCATCCGCTGCCGGGCCGGATGGCGGCGTTCTCGTTCGGCTGGTGCGAGGCCGACGGCACTCCGGGCGCGTCCCCCGGCGGCAAGGGTGTCCGCCAGGCGTTCGCCCTGCTCGGCGCGGAGGCGGTGGGGGCACCGGTGGAGACTGCGGTGCAGGCGGCGGTCGCCGTCGAGCTGGTGCACACGTTCTCGCTCGTGCACGACGACATCATGGACGGGGACGAGCGGCGGCGGCACCGTGACGCGGCGTGGAAGGCGTTCGGCACCGGCCCGGCGGTCCTGACGGGCGACGCCCTGTTCGCGCTCGCCGTGCAGACGGTGGCGGGGTCCGAGGGCGGGCACGCGGGCCGGGCAGTGGCGCACCTCGCGGACTGCCTGGGCGAGCTGGTGCGCGGGCAGGCCGACGACCTGCTGTTCGAGGACCGGCCGTGGGCCGGGCCGGACGCCGTGGGCATACCGGAGTACGAGGCGATGGCCGGCCGCAAGACCGGCGCCCTGCTCGGCTGCGCGCTGTCGCTGGGCCCGGTCCTCGCGGGTGCCCCCGCGCTGCAGACGGGTGCGCTCGCGGAGGCGGGCCGGCGGCTCGGTGTGGCGTTCCAGGCCGTGGACGACCTGCTGGGGATCTGGGGCGACCCGCTCACGACGGGAAAGCCGGTGCACAGCGACCTGCTGCGGCGGAAGAAGACCCTGCCGGTGCTCGCCGCCGTCGCCCGGGGCGGCGGTGCGACCGGACGGGAACTGACCCGGCTGCTGGGCTCGGAGACCGCACCGGACGCCGCTGCCGCGCAGCGTGCGGCGGCCCTGGTGGAGGCCGCGGGCGGCCGGGACTTCGCCTTGGAGGAAGCGCGCCGCCATGCCGATGCCGCGCAGGCCTGCCTGCGCGGCGCGGGGCTCGCCGAGAGCGCGACCGGTGAGCTCGTCGCGCTCTCCGCACATCTCCTGGAGCGGCAGCTGTAGGGCGCTCCGGGCTGCGCTACTTGGCCGGTGCGGCCTCACAGGTGACGTCCCGTGCGGGCAGCTCCCCCGACAGGAGGTACTTGTCGACGATGCCGTCGGCGCAGGCGTTGCCGTCGCCGTAGACACCGTGGTCGCCGCCGGGGACCGTGACCAGGCGCGAGCCGCGCAGGGCCCGGTGGGCGCGCTGCGCGCCCTCGTAGTACGTGGCCGGGTCGTGCAGGGAGTTGAGCATCAGGACGGGCGGCACGCCCTTGCCGGTGATCTTCACGCGCGGGCCGGGGGCCGTGGGCCACGCCGCGCACGTGGCGGAGAACGCGAGCTCCCGGGCACCGGCCAGGGGGTACTTCGCGATGTCCTCGGCGCTGCGCCGGACCCAGTGCTCCGGGTCACGGCTCCAGGCCGTGTCGGCGCAGGTCACGGCGAGGAACTCGGCGAAAAAGTTCGGGGAGAGGTACGAGCCGAAGACCCTGTCGGCCATCTGGCGCTCCGCGGCCGTGGCGGAGTCCCAGTGCTCCAGCGCGGCCAGGGCCGTCGCCAGGCCGGGGAAGCCCTGCTGCGAGTTGTAGACGGCCTGGATCGTGCCGCTGTCGAAGCGGTTGGGGTCGACGGTCTTCCCCTTGGTCTTCCCTCCGTCGAGGCCGAGCGGCCGGTCATGCAGGGCGCCGCGGCGGCGCTCCCAGGTGGCCTTGGCCTCGGCGGCGGTCTTCCCGTAGTGGTAGGTGGCGTCGTTCTTCGCGAGCCAGGGCAGGAAGTCCTGCTCGAAGCGGCGCTGGAAGCTCTTCGGCTGGCCGGTCTCGAACTCCTCCCACGTGCCGTCGAAGGCGATGTTGCTGTCCAGGACGGCGCGTTCGACGCGCTGCGGGAAGACGGAGGCGTAGTAGGCGCCGACCATGGTGGCGTAGGAGGCTCCGTAGTAGGAGATCTTCCGCTCGCCGAGCAGGGAGCGCAGGAGGTCCATGTCGCGCACGGTCTGCTCGGTGGTGATGTACGGGAGGAGGTCGCCGTGCTTCGCGCCGCAGGCTTCGGCGAGCTTGCGGGAGTTGTCGAGGACCCGCTGGACGGCCTCGGGTGAGCGGTCGCGGAAGTCCCCCGCGAAGAAGGCGTCGAGCTCTTCCTGGGTCTGGCACTGCAGCGGTGTGCTCGCGCCGACGCCGCGCTGGTCGAAGCTGACGATGTCGTGGACGGCGCCTATGGAGGGGGCCGCCTTCGCGAGCCCCGCGGGCCGCTTGAGGCCGGAGCCGCCCGGGCCGCCGGCGGCCATCATCAGCACGCCGCGCCGGTGGGCGGGATCGCCCGCCTTCACGCGCGACACGGCGATCGTGAGGTCCTTGCCCGCGTCCGGGTCGTGCCAGTCGCGCGGGACGGTCATCTGCGCGCACTCCAGGCCGGGCGCGACCTCGGGGCAAGGCTTCCAGTCCAGCTTCTGGGAGGCGTACCGCTCAGGCACGGTCACCGCGCCGGCCGTGTGCGACGCTGCGGCCGTGTACGACGGACCGGCCGCCCCGGGCGCTGCGGCCGCGGTCCCCGCCGAGAGGGCGGTTGCTGCGATCACCACGGCCACTGCTGCCGACACGGCGGAGACGGCCCGCCGCGACTTCCTGGACTCGAACATCGAACCTCCTGGGCTTTTCTTGACGGTTCGATGTTCCCGGGCGGCGGTGCCGTGGACGATCCCTCTGGTATCCGTTCCCGGGGTGGCACTGGTACCACCCCGGGACCCGCTGCTCCCTCTACAGGAAGATGGCTTACCTCGGGTGAGTCACTTCTGCAGGAAGGTGACTTCCGGATAGGCCGGGGACGGCCGGTCGAGGAGCGGGCTCGGGGTCCCGCGCAGGTGCCGGTCGAGGAACGCGCCCACGTAGGCGCGGGTCAGGGCGGCCGAGCGGGGGCCGTGCAGGGTGCCGTATCCCCTCTTGACGTCAGCCGGCGGCGTCCCGTCGGGCAGGCCGAACCGGTCGGCGAGCCAGGGCGCGTCGGTGAAGGTCATGTGCCCGCCCTCGGGGACGTCGAGCCAGCGCTTCCAGCCCGTCAGCTGCTTCCAGGTCTGCTCCCAGTTCGCCTTGGGCTCGGCGAGCTCACCGCGCTGGGCCCCCATCAGCAGCACCGGCTTGTTCACCCCGCCGGCGAGTTCGCCGAAGAAGTTGCCGTCGAGGTTGACGGCGGCGTCCACGCGCGGGTCGTCGTGGAGGGCCTGCACCGCGCTCGCACCCCCGATGGAATGCCCGGCCACGGCAATCCGGCG
Organism: Streptomyces roseoverticillatus; assembly: GCF_000719265.1. Taxonomy (GTDB): domain Bacteria; phylum Actinomycetota; class Actinomycetes; order Streptomycetales; family Streptomycetaceae; genus Streptomyces; species Streptomyces roseoverticillatus. The sequence goes on from NZ_JOFL01000001.1 coordinate 321,844, forward strand.
GGCGTCGACGGCGAGCGGGCTGCGGGGGCCGGTCAACTGGTCGAGCAGGAACCGGATGTCCTTGGACCGGTTCGGCACGACTGCGGGGAGGAGGTCGTACTTCTGGCAGATCTCGCAGGCCTCGATGCGCCCGCCGGGAAACTCCACCGGGGCCTCGTAGGTGTGGTCGACCGCGGCCACGGCGTAGCCGCGGGACGCCAGGTCCTCACCGAGCCCGGTGAGCGACGCACGGCTCATCCCGAAGCCCGGCGAGAGGACGACCAGCGGCCGGGGCTTGCCGGCCGGCCGGGCGCCGGCGGTGGCGTTGGTGCGCATACCGGCCAGGTCTTCCTTGCCGAGCCACGCCTTGGACAACTGCTTCGACATGTAGGGGGCGTTCCGGTCCCCCTGGTGCCGCGCCGGGTACCAGAGCGTGACCATGAGCTCCCGCTTGCCGGCGGCGGGCTTCCAGGGGTCCGGCCGCGAGGTGTCGACGAGGTGCAGGGTCTTCGTGCCGACGGGCTCCTTGCCGGTGGGTGCCGGGAGCCGGTCCGGGGTCTCGGTGCCGGCCCGCCCGGGCGCCGCCGGGGCCACGGCCGGGACCGTCGCCGCGGCGGCGACGGCCGGGAGCTGGGGTACGGCGAAGGCCGTGAGGAGCGCGGCGGCCACGAAGGACCGCCGCGTTATCTTCCGCGATTTCCACATCATGATCATCAGGCTATGCGGCCGGGGTGTGCCGGGCATCGGCCGCAGGTCGGACGTGATCACTGCAGGGCGGCGGCGTCCTCGGGCCGCTCCGTACGCGAGCTCCTCGCAGCGCGGCCGCGGCCGCGGTCCATCTCGCGCCATTCCGGGCGCAGGCCGGCCAGGTTGGTGGTGAGGAAGTACAGCGCGCCGCCCGCCAGGAGGACGGGCGCGAGCCCGGCGGAGGTGACGGCGAGTCCGGCGAGCAGGCCGCCCAGGGGGATGCCCGCCCAGGCCAGGGAGTCGCCGAGCGCCCGCACCCGGCCCAGGAGGCCGCGCGGCACCCGCTCGAAGGAGACGGCTCCGAGGATGGGGTTGAGGAAACCGCCGCCGAAGCCGCTGACGGCGAAGACGACGAGCACCGCCCACAGCGGCGCGTCGCAGGCCAGGACCACGAACCTCGGCGCGCCCGCGAGCAGGAATCCGGCGAAGAACACGGGCCGGCGGCGCATCCGGTGGGCGAGCGCGGCGGCGACGAGACTGCCGCAGACCGCGGCGATGCCCGCGGCACTGCTCGTGAGCCCGATGACGGCCGGGCCGTCCCCGGACCGCTCGGCCCACACGGGGACGAGGACGGCTGCGAAGCCCGCGTCGAGGAGGTTGGTGATGCCGACCATGACGATGACGGTGAGCAGCAGGGGCTCGCCGCGCAGGAACGTGAAGCCCTCGCCGAAGCGGCGCCAGTAGCCTGCCGGTTCGCCCGCCGGGGCGCCCGCAGTGTCACCGTCCGTACCGCCCGGTGGCTCGTTTCCGGGCGGTACGGCGCGGCCCATGCCGCGGGGCAGGACGAGCGCGATGACGAGCGAACCCAGGGCGAAGGAGACGGCGTTGACGACGATGCCGGCCATGGGGCCGAGCAGGGCCACGAGCGCGCCGCCGGCCGCCGGGCCGACGGTGGAGGCGAGGCGCTCGGTGACGCCGGAGAGGCCGGTCGCCCGCTCCAGCGGGACCCTGCTGCGCTCGGCCGCCTCCGGAACCATGATCTCCTTGGCCAGGTCGCCGGGCCCGCGCACGGCGCCGATCACCGCGACGAGGGTGAGCAGGAGCCAGAAGGGCAGCAGGCCGAAGGCGTGGAGCGCGGGGATCAGCGCGGCGGCGACGGCGCTGAGGGAGTCGGCCGACCACGAGATGACGCGCGGTCCGACCCTGTCCACCAGCGGGCCGGTGAACATCTTCACCAGCACGTACGGAGTCATCTCGCAGAAGGCGACGAGCCCGGTCTGCGCGGCGCTGCCGGTGGTGACGAGCACGAACCACGGCAGGGCGATCGCCGAGACGCGAGTGCCGGTCAGGGAGACTGCGGTCGCGGCGAGGACGCCGGCGAGGGGGCGGATGCTGCGCCCGGATATCGGGCCGGGCGGCGACGGAACGGACCCGGTCATGCGCCGCTCCACGACGCGCCCTGTGCGCTCTCGGCGTCGTCCTGTACGTCCTCGGAGTCATCCTGCGCGTCTTCGGAGTCGTCCACCGCGGCCGGATCCGGCAGGAGCTGCAGGATCAGGGAGACGCGCTCGGTGTCCGCGGGGGCGTCGGCACCGGGTGCGTGCTGCCGGTACCGCTCGACGACGGCCCGGAGTTCGCCGCCGAGCTCCACGGCCTCCTGCGGGGTGAGCCGGAGCATCCAGTCGCTCATGTCGAACGCTTCGCGCCAGGGGCGCGGCAGGCCGGGGTACGCGGCGGTGGCCAGCTGGGCGCGGAGGGTGTGGCCGGCTGCCACGCCCTGCAGGAAGCCGAGCATGGCCTCGGGCTCCTGCTCGGCGAGGTCGTCGCCCTCGATCCGGGTGACCTGGTGGACGGCGCGCCACCAGCGCTCGCGGGCGTTGCCCCGGCCGGTGTCCTCCACGACGAAGCCCGCGTCGGCGAGCTGCCGCAGGTGGTAGCTGGTCGCGCCCGAGGCGACGCCGAGCCGCTCGGCGAGCCGGGTGGCGGTCGAGGGTCCGTAGACCCGCAGCAGCCCGACGAGCTGCACCCGCACGGGATGGGCCAGGGCGCGCAGTCCCTTGGCATCGAGGATCGCATCGGTCATGGCCTCAGACTAGACCGCCAAGGTTTCTTTGCAAAGAAACCTTGGCAATCGCCGTGAGTGCGCCCCGCAGGGCGGAGTTGACCGGGATCACGCCGAGCGGCTCGAAGGCGGTGTACGAGGAGAGGTTGACGAAGGCCCCGCGCCGGGCGTGCTCCATGTCCTTGCGCCGCGAGGACCTCGACGCCCGCTTCCCCGGGCTGCTCGACGCGGTGCTGCGCGCCACTCCCCCGCTGCGGGAGCCGTAGGCCCCGGCGCGGTCAGCGGACCGAGGCGTACGCGCCGAGGGCGATGTCCGCGAAGTTGTGCAGGGAGTCCGTGCCGGGCGCGAAGTACCCGGTGTGGCCGTGGGCGCCGCCGGTGGGGACTACGCGCGCGCCGAACTCAGGGGAGGTCGGGTCGGTGCCGTGGCCGAGGCCGAAGAGGTCGACGTTGGGCACATTGCCGATCCAGTCCGAGGAGTTGCGCGCGGCCGCCCACACGCGGGCGCCGGTGTGCAGTTCCTTCACGGAACCGGCCCGCATGCCGGGGCTGCCGAGCGCGACGAGGTCGGCGGCCTCGCTGCGGTCGACGGAGGGCGCGGCCAGCCCGCAGACGACCGAGCCGTAGCTGTGGCAGAACACGGCCGGCGGCGGCGCCGCGGGCGAGGCCGCGGCGGCGGCCAGCCCGGCGAGCAGGCGCTCCAGCCGGACCGCCCCGGCCTGCGCGAGCCGGCCGGTGGCGGCGTCGACGCCGAGGCCGACGGGCGTGGTGTAGCCGGCCCAGGCGATGACGGCCGTCGGGGTGCCGGGCGCCCGGCGCTCCATCTCGGACCGCAGCGCTACGGCCATCCCGGCGGGGGTGCCGTACCGGTCGTGCGTGCGGTCGAAGCCGGCGAGGTCGATGTCCGATCCCGGCACGACGACGGCGGTGTGCCGGGCCGTCGCCAGGTCGCCGAACACCTCGGCGACCTGGCCGCGCCCCCGCGGGTCGAAGGCCAGGATCCGCCGGCCCGGCGCGAGCAGCCGCTCGCAGTGGTCGGCCCGCTTCCGGGCCTCTTCGCGCACGGCGCGCGGCAGGCCGGAGTTCCCGGCCCGGGCCAGCGCCTTCTCCCGCTCGGCGGCTATCGCCCAGGCGTTGGCCTCGTACCTCAGGGTGACGGGCGCGCCGTCGAGGTTGCCGACGGTCAGGGCGTGACGGGCCGCCAGATCCTTGCGCTGGTCCTCCGTGAGGCCGGCGAAGAACGCGGCGACCGTGCGCGGGGCCGCCGTCGCGGGGTCCGGCAGCGTGCGGTGCAGGGAGTGGTCCGCGCGCCACTCCGCCGCACCCGCGGGCGGACCGGTGACGGCCGTCTGCTCGCTGCCGGCGGCCCAGCCCGCCGTACCCGCGACGACCGTGGTGGCCAGCGCGGCGGCGACCAGCGTGCGCTTGAAGCGGCCCATGAACGTCTCTCCCTCGCCCTGTGTGGTGACAGGGGGAAAGCTAGGAAGAGCACGCCGGGGACGACGTCACCCCTGGGAGCCAACCCTGGGGTGATACCTCAGTAGGGGGCTGCCGACAGTGGGACCCGCCGGCAGCGGCGGCTGCACGGCCGATCCGCTACAACCAGCTGACCCGCGCGCTGGTGACCGGCCCGGAACCGTCACCGCCCGCCGGCCGGCCGAGCTCACCGGCCCAGACCCGCTCCAGGAGCCGGCGGACGGTGTCCGCGATCTCGGGCACGGCCGCGCGGAGACCGGCCGCATCCGCCTCGGTGAGCTCACCCGGAGAGATGCCGGTCTCCTTCAGCAGACCGGGGACGTCGGAGAGCTTGCCGGCCAGCCAGACCAGCGGATCGGCGGACAGCTCCTCTACGAAGACCCGCGGGCCGGGGATCCAGCCGTTGAAGTCCGGGTGGTGGTGCGTGCGGTCGAAGGTGGCCGGGGCGGCGTCCGCATCCTGCAGCAGGTCGACCCGCCACAGCGGGCGGGCGATCGTGATGGGCCGCGCGGCGTAGACGGACCCGGCCGGCTCGCCGCGCTCGAAGAGCCGGAGCTCCAGGCGCACCCCTCGCTCGGGGGTCGCCTGCCCGGGCAGCGGATCCGGGTCGACGAAATAGAGGTCGCTCACCACGACGCCGAGCCGCTCGAAGCCGAATGCGTACAACACGTCAACCCCCTGGGGCCGCTTGCGGGACATACGCGCCTGTAACGACGAGCCTACGGAAACCCGCTCCCCTGCCGCATCAACCCGAACCGGCCACGCAACCGCCGGAGGGCCGCCCCCCTCAGGTGCGCGTCCGGCCGCCGGACTCGGTCCCTGACCGGTCGCCGGACCAGGCGCCGGCCTTGTCGGAGGCTATGAGCATGCTCACGCCGAGGACCGCGAGCACGATGCTCGCGTACACCTCGTAGCCGTCGAGGAAGCCGAGGTGGCGCACCACCACCCCGTACCGGAACCAGCCGGTGACGGCGTGGACGATGCCGGCCAGGCCCTGCAGCGCGAGGATGAAGCCGAGGATTTCGAGCGTCTTCTTCATGCCTGCCATGCTCGGGCCGCCGGCCGGCCCCGGTCATCGCCCGGAAGGCTCCGGCACCACCGGCCGAAGTAGCCTTTGCCGCACCCCCGGGACCATCCAAAGTCTCGTCTCCTGCGACTTTGGTACACGACCGCCGTCCGGCGCCCCCGCCCCCTCCGCCGGCTCAGTAAATTGGCTGTTCATGAACGGGACAGCAGGGGCGATGAAGGAGGAGCGGCCGCGCACGGCGCGCAGCTTGCGCGACTGGGCCGTCGACATCCTCTGCCTCGCGCTCGCGGCCGTGATCGGAATACTGGCCGCCGAGGCCCTGCGCAAGGACCCGGACGTCTCGCCCGCGCTCCTCGCCGCCGACCAGATCGTGGGCGCCGTCGCCTGCGTCGCCCTGTGGACGCGCCGCCGGTGGCCGGTGCCCCTCGCCGTGACCCTCATCGTGGTCAGCACGTTCGTGCCCCCGGCCTCCGGGGCCATGCTGGTCGCCGTGTTCACCGTGGCGGTGCACCGGCCGTTCCGGACCGTGGCCGCCGTGGGAGGGCTCGCCCTGATCAGCGAGCCGGTGCAGGCGGCCGTGCGCCCCGACCCCGACCTGCCGTTCCTCGTGGCGACGGCCACGGGCGTGCTGCTGGTCCTCACGGTCATCGGCTGGGGCATGTTCGTCCGGTCCCGGCGCCAGCTGGTCCTGTCACTGCGCGAGCGCGCCCTGCGCGCCGAGGCGGAGGCCCGGCTCCGGGCGGAGCAGGCGCAGCGCCTGGCCAGGGAGCGCATCGCCCGCGAGATGCACGACGTCCTCGCGCACCGGCTGTCGCTGCTGTGCGTGCACGCGGGCGCGCTGGAGTTCCGGCCGGACGCACCTCCCTCGGAGGTCGCCAGGGCCGCCGGGGTGATCCGCGACAGCGCCCACCAGGCCCTGGAGGAGCTGCGCGAGGTGATCGGCGTGCTCCGCGCCCCCGGAGCGGACGGCGGTGGCGACCGTCCGCAGCCCACTCTGGCGGCGCTGGAGGAGCTGGTGGAGGAGTCCCGGCAGGCGGGCATGGCAGTGGCGCTCGACCAGCGGGTGGCCGACGCCGCCGCGGTGCCGGAGGCCACCGGCCGCACGGTCTACCGGATCGTGCAGGAGACGCTGACCAATGCCCGTAAGCATGCCGAAGGAGCCGAGGTGAGCGTCCGGGTGGAGGGCTCCCCGAAGACGGGCCTGACGGTCGAGGTCACCAACCCGCCGGGCGGCGAGCAGGGCGAGACGGGCGCGAAGGGCGGGTCCACGGGACGGAGCGGCGCATCCGTGCCCGGATCCGGGCAGGGTCTCATCGGGCTGGCCGAGCGCGCCGCCCTCGCCGGCGGCCGCTGCGCGCACGGTCCCACCCCTGACGGCGGCTTCCGCGTCCACGGCTGGCTACCGTGGCGGCCATGAACGCCCCGCAGCGCCCGCACAGCCCCGGGCTCCCCCAGGATCCGGCGGCCCCGAGCGGCCCCGGCTCGCCCCGGACCCCGCCGATCCGGGTCCTGCTCGTCGACGACGATCCGCTCGTGCGGGCCGGGCTGTCGTTCATGCTGGGCGGCCTGCCCGACCTCCGGATCGTCGGCGAAGGAGCCGACGGCACGGAAGTCGCCGCGCTCGTCGACCGGCACGCGCCCGACGTCATCCTGATGGACATCCGCATGCCGGCCATGGACGGCCTGGCCGCGACCGAGGAGCTGCGCAGCCGCGAGCGGGCCCCGGAGGTCATCGTCCTGACCACGTTCCACGCCGATGAGCAGGTACTGCGGGCCCTGCGCGCCGGGGCGGCGGGCTTCGTCCTCAAGGACACCCCGCCGGCCGAGATCGTCGCGGCGGTGCGCCGGGTCGCGGCGGGCGAGCCGGTCCTCTCCCCCGCCGTGACGCAGCAGCTGATCGCCCGGGTCACGGGACACGAGCAGCAGCAGGAGCAGGACACCCGCGGCGACCGGGCACGCGCGCAGCTGGCCCTGCTCAACGACCGGGAGCGGGCTGTCGCGGTCGCAGTGGGCCGCGGGCAGTCCAACGCGGAGATCGCCCGCGCGCTCTACCTGAGCGTGGCCACGGTCAAGACGCACGTCTCGCGCATCCTCACCAAGCTCGGCCTCAACAACCGGGTGCAGATCGCCCTGCTCGTCCACGACGCGGGCGGCCTCGACGCGGAAGCCTGAGGCTCCACCGCCCACGGCCCCTGAGGTCCTGCCGCCGGAACCTCCTCGGGCCCCGGCTCCGTCCTCCCTCCGGGAACCGTCTCCAGAAGCCGTTCCGCTACCACCGGGCAACCGTCGGTGACCTCCGCCCGGGGCCGCGGTCCGCGTTGCGCAACCGCGCACGAACCTACATGCGGCCGACGTACGGCTGTTACAAAACAGCGGGGAAACAGCAGGTTGCGTTTCATAAGATCGAACTCACGATCCACGGGCGATTAGTTCTAATCGCCCTTTCGCTTTTCCACTGCGCGTCCAGCGCAGCAGAGTTGGGGGAATACCTGTGCCAGGGCACATACCGCGCCGACGCGTGCTCCAGGTCGCGGGCGGCGGCATCGTCCTCGGAACGGGCGCGGTGGGGGCCTGGCAGTGGCTCGCACCCGACGCGAAGAAGAAGCCCGGGCACGAAGGCGCCCCGGTGCGGCCCGCGAAGGCCACGACCTCCGAGTCGTTCGTGCACGTCATCGCCCACCCCGACGACTCCCTCTATTTCATGAACCCGGAGCTGGAGCAGTCGATCCTCGGCGGCGGCCCCTCCGTCACGGTATGCCTCACCGGCGGCGAGTCCGACGGCCGTAACGAGCTGTCGAACGCCCGCGGCTACAAGCAGCTGCCGGAGAAGCGCGGCGAATTCGTCCGCGCCCGGCTCAACGGCTTCCGCGAGGCCACCGCCCAGATGGCCACCGGCGACTGGCTCAGCCCCTGGACCGTCGAGCCGCTGTCCCTCCTGCCCGGTGTCCAGGTCGAGCTCCACACGCTGCGCGCCGCCCCCCAGGTCCAGTTGATCTTCCTGGAGCTGGTCGAGGCCCGCACCCTGCGCAACCCGCGCAAGGACAGCCTGCGCGGCCTGTGGCTCGGGGCGACGCCCCGGCTGACGACGCTGCTGCCGGCCGGCAGCCCGGTCAAGCGCACCTTCCAGTACGACCGCCAGCAGGTCATCAACACCCTCGTCGCGATCTTCGAGCGCTACCAGCCGACCGTGGTCCGCACCCTGGACCCGAACCCGACGCACCTGCCCAAGCCGCCGGAGTTCCCGAACACCCCGCCCGTCCTGCGCGGCATAGCCAAGTACGACCACCAGGACCACACCACGTCGGCGTTCTTCGCCCAGGCCGCGCTCGCCGAGTACTGGGGCCGCAAGCACGCCCGCCCGACGGCCGTGGACAGCTACGTCGGCTACGAGGTCTCCCACCTCCCCAGCAACCTCGACAAGGCCACCACGGACCACAAGCTCAAGTTCCTCGACACCTACGGCTGGGCCGACGGCAAGGACTGCGGCGACGACGCGGGCTGCGGCGACCGCAAGGTCGGCAAGACCTCGCGGACCAAGTACCACGGCTGGTCGAGCAACTGCCGCCACCGCGCCCCCGGCACCATGCGCTGGGTGCAGCCGCTGCCCGACGGCCGCCTCGCGGCGTTCGGCCTCCTCGACGGCGCCGCGCAGTGCTGGACCGAGGCCAAGGCCGGCAGCGGCGTCTGGTCCACGCCCACGTCGGTCGGCGGCTCGATGCTGGAGGGCCAGATACAGGCGCTGCGCCAGTCCGACGGCACCCTCCAGCTGTTCTCCATACGCACGGTGCTGCCCGCGAAGGACCAGCCGCACCGGCGCGAGGTCGTCACCGCCCTGCAGACCGGCAGCAACGGCGGTACCCCGGCCTTCGGCCCCTGGGAGTCGCTGGGCTCGCCCGAGCAGGACCCGGAGCGCACGATGGAGATGGGCTATCCGGTGGCCGCCGCCGGCAAGGACGGCACGGTCCACGTCTTCGTCCGCACCTTCGAGGGCGAGGTGGCCTTCCGCAGCGGCTCCGGCGGCAAGGACTTCTCCGACTGGGAGACCCTGCCCACGTCCGGCCCGCCGGTGAAGACCGAGGACGGGCTCGACGCGGCCCTCGACAGCCAGGGCCGGATCCACCTCGTGGCCGCCGACACGAAGACCGTGCACCACTGGATGTCGCAGGGTCCCGGCGCCCCGCTGCAGATGACCGAGCCCACGAAGCTCCCCGCCGCCACCGGCCCGCTGTCCCTCGTTCCCCTCGCGAACGGCGGCATGCGCATGGCCATGCGCCAGCCGGACACCTCCCGCATTCTCGTCGCCGACCGGCTCGGCGACGACAAGGGCTGGCGGATCTCCTCCCAGTGCGAGCCGCTCCACGGCCACGGCCGGGTCGCCGTGGCCCAGGCCGGGAACACCACCGTCCTCACGGACCACGACGCCAAGGGCCGCGTCCGGCTGTCCGCCGGCTCGGGCCGGCCGGGCCCGTGGGGCAAGGACGGCATCCCGCACCGCGGGGTCCCCGGCGTCGCACTGGACGGCAAGGACAATCCGGTCGTCGTCGTCATGGGCCTGGACAACCGGCTCAGCAGCGCACGGCTGCGCGGTACGGGCAAGGACGCGTTCACGGACTGGATCACGCACGACGGCAAGGCCGCCCGTACGAACGCGGAGTCGTAGGCCCGTAGCCGGTGTCAGGCCTTGGAGCCCCGCACCGCGTCCGCGCTCTGTTGTGCACAGCATGCAACCAGGGAACCGGCAAGTTCCGGGATAACCCTGAGCTTCTGCGCGCGGCAGCCGCTTAGCTGGAGGCCATCCAGGCCCTTTGGGGTATTACTTCTGATATGCCATCCGATAACCCTGATGTACAGCGCGGCTTCGACGAGCTGGTCGCGGAGGCGGAGACCGTCCCCGTGGCCGGCTGGGACTTCTCCTGGCTGGAGGGCCGGGCCACCGAACAGCGTCCGTCCTGGGGCTATCAGCGCACGATGAGCGAGCGCCTCGCCCACGTGGACGCGGCCCTCGACGTCCAGACGGGCGGCGGCGAGGTCCTCGCCGGCGCGCGCCGGCTGCCCCGCACGATGGTGGCCACGGAGTCCTGGCCGCCCAACGTCGCCAAGGCGACGAAGCTGCTGCACCCCCTCGGGGCGGTCGTGGTCGCGGACCCCGACGAGCCGCCGCTGCCCTTCGCCGACGAGGCGTTCGACCTCGTGACCAGCCGTCACCCGGCGACCGTGTGGTGGGAGGAGATCGCCCGCGTGCTCCGGCCCGGCGGCGCGTACCTCGCGCAGCACGTGGGCCCGGCCAGCGCCTTCGAACTGGTCGAGTACTTCCTGGGGCCGCAGCCGGAGGAGGTCCGGCGCAGGCGCCACCCCGACGACGAGCGGCGGGAGGCAGAGGCCGCCGGGCTCGGCGTCGTCGACCTGCGTGCCGAGACCCTGCGCATGGAGTTCTTCGACGTCGGCGCGGTGATCTACTTCCTGCGCAAGGTGATCTGGATGGTTCCCGGCTTCACCGTCGAGCAGTACCGCGACCGCCTGCGCGAGCTGCACGAACGCATTCGGGAGGACGGCCCCTTCGTCGCCCACTCGTCGCGCTTCCTCATCGAGGCCCGCAAGCCCGTGTAAGCCGAGGCCCGCACGCCCGTGCGAGACCTTGGTGACGCCTCCGCACGCGGCGGCAAGGCGGCGTTCCCGGCCGTTCCCGGCCGTTTCCCCGGATCCCGTTCCGTCGCGCCCCTGTCCTCGGCAAGGTGAGCGGGACACCGAGCGAGCGAGGAGAGGGCCCATGCGCGTGCGTTCGAGACTCTGGATCGTTCCCGTACTCGCCGCCCTGGTGGCGGTCGTGGCGGCGCTCCCGGCACTGTCGCAGCCGGCCGCGGAGCCCGCCGCCACCACGTCCGTGGCGGTCGGCCCCGGCCGCGGGTCGCCGTCCCGGCCGGAGGCCACCGGGGTGGTGCTGGCCGTGCACGGCGGCGCCGGGACCGCGCTGCGGCGGGAGGACACCGACGCCCGTACGGAGAAGGCCTACCGCGACGGGCTGGCCGGCGCCCTGCGCGCCGGGCAGAAGGTGCTGCGGGACGGCGGCGGCAGTGTGGCGGCGGTCGAGGCGGCCGTACGGGTCCTGGAGGACGACCCGCTGTTCAACGCGGGCCGGGGCGCGGTGTTCACCGAGGACGCGGGGCACGAGCTGGACGCGTCGGTCATGCGCGGCTCGGACCAGGCGGCCGGGGCCGTGGCCGGCGTGCGGCACGTGCGCAACCCCGTCTCCGCGGCCCGGCTCGTGATGGAGAGGACCCCGCACGTGCTGCTGGCGGGCCAGGGCGCCGACGACTTCGCCGCGCGCAACGGCCTGCCGGCGGTCACCCAGGACCACTTCTGGACACAGGCGCGCTGGGACAGCCTGATGAAGGCCAAGGAGCGGAGCAGGGGCGGGCGGACGCCGGCCGTGGGCGCGGAGGCGGCCGGCGAGGCCGCGATGGGCACGGTCGGCGCCGTGGCCGTCGACCGCGGGCGGGACCTCGCGGCCGCGACGTCCACGGGCGGGATGACGAACAAGATGGCGGGCCGGGTGGGCGACTCCCCCGTCGTCGGCGCGGGCACGTACGCGAAGAACGGCACGGTCGCGGCGAGCGCGACGGGGCAGGGCGAGGTGTTCCTCCGGGGCGCCGCGACCGCGACGATCTCCCACCTGATGGAGTTCGGCGGCCGGGACGTGGCCTCGGCCGCCCACGAGGTCGTGCGCGAGCGGCTGACCGCCCTGGGCGGCACGGGCGGCGTGATCGCGCTCGACCCCCAGGGGGTGCTCGCCGCCCCGTACAGCAGCGAAGGCATGCTCTACGGATATCTGACCGCCGACGGCGAGGTGGTCACGAAGGTGTTCCCCGGCGAGTGAAGCGAGTGAAGAGCGCGCCGAGCACTACGGACGGGCAGCAGCTCACCGTTCCGTACAGGTACATGGGCAGGCGCTCGGGAGCGAGTACCGGCCCTGGCCGCCGGGCGGACGACGGCGCCGGGGACGTGCGCGCGCAGCCGCACGGAGCCGTCCGGATCCCCCGGGGTCGTCCGCTGCCCGGCGCTCCGGCCGGTGCCGCCGGTTCGGGTGAGGCCGGGGGCCGGCAGCCCGGGGGCGCGTCGGCGGTGCCGGGTCAGCGGGCGGTGGCCGCCGCCGTGACGTCGGCGACCAGCTCGACCATGTCCGGGCCGTACGCGTCCGAGTTCACGACCTTCAGCAGCAGGCAGAAGGTGCCGTCGAGCCCGTGCTGGCGGGCGAGCCGTGTGTGGTGCTGGGCCAGGTACCTTATGGCCGCCTGGTTGGTAACGCTGCGCTGGCCGGAGACGAGGAAGACCGGCCTGCTCCCGCCGGGCCCGGCCAGCCGGGCGAGCAGGGCGTACTCGGCCGTTCCCTTGTCCATCCGGTATGTCTCGCCGCCGACGGTGAACGCGCCCTCGTCGGGGCTCTCGTGCACGGTGTTCACGTCGACCCCGGGCAACAGCGAGCGCAGGTGGGCCTCGGTGCGCCGGTTCGACACGGGCCCGCCGACGCAGAACTCGGTCCGGACGCCGATCCCCTGGCGGGCAGCGTCGTGCACCACGATGTCCGCGTGCGCCCCGCACTCCTTGATCAGCGCGGAGATCTCCAGCAGCGCGAAGGCGTCGTGACGTGCGACGCCCCAGCCGCTTGCGGTGGGGTCCTGGTTGACGACGAGCAGACACTCCGAGCCCATGGAGAGGCCGAAAAAAGCGCGTTTGCGGCGGAGTTGGCGCCGCCACAGCTGTGTCCTCACGAACCAGCCCGCGGCAGCGCTGATCCCGCTGGCGACCAGGCCCAGAACGATATTCCGCACATCGTCATTCATGGGCGGGGAGCCTACGGGAACGCCCCCGGCGTAGGGTCCGGGGCATGCTTCTGTGGATCAACGGCCCCTTCGGCGGCGGCAAGACGCAGACCGCGCACGAGCTCCGGCGGCGCCTGCCCGGCAGCGTCATCTGCGACCCCGAGCACGTCGGGTTCGGCCTGCACCGGATGGTTCCGCCGGCCCTGCGCGGCGACTTCCAGGACTTCCCGGCCTGGCGGCAGGGCGTGTACGAAGTGCTGGATCTGGCCCTCCGCGAGCACGGCGGGCCGGTCATCGTGCCCATGACGGTCGTGGAGCCGGAGGTCTTCCGGGAGACCGTCGGGCGGCTGCGCGAACGCGGTCACGACGTCCGGCACTTCACCCTCATGGCCACGCGCGCCACGGTGCTGCGGCGCCTGCGCGAACGCTCCGTGGTGCACGCCCTGCAGGTGGCCACCGGCCGCACCGCGCCCGGGCGGCGGGGGAGCTTCGCCGAGTCGATGCTCGACCGGTGCCTGGAGCGGCTGCGCGAACCGGAGTTCGCCGCGCACCTGTGGACCGACCGGCTCACGGTCCCGGCCGTCGCCGACGCCGTCGCGGGTGCGGCCGGCCTGACCCTCGCCCCGGACACCGACGGTGCGCTGCGGGGAGGGCTGCGCCGGGCGTGGACGGGGATCAGGCACATCCGCTTCGACTGAGCCCCGCCCGCTCCGGCGGGGCCCCGACGGCGGTCCGGCGTACCGGTCCCCGCAGCGGCCCGGCCGCTCTCCTGCGTCTCCTACGCCGCGTGGCGTCCTTCTCCGGGCGCCGCGTGCCGGGCGGCGGCCGGGCGGTCGCCGGGCGTGCGGTCGCCGGGCGTGCGGTCCGGGACCGGCGCGAGCTGCGAGGCGCCGGCGGCGTCCGCGCGGGCGGGGCCGGAGCCGTGGGCGGTGAGCTGCGCCCTGGCGTCGACCGCGTACATGTCGACGTACTCCTGCTCGGAGAGCTTGAGGATCGCGTACATGATCTCGTCCGTGACCGCCCGCAGGACGTGCCGGCTGTCCGCCATGCCCGCGTAACGGGAGAAGTCCAGGGGCTCGCCGAAGCGCACCGTGACGGGGACCAGTCGGGGCAGCCGCCGCCCCGCGGGCTGCGCCTCGAACGTGCCGATCATCGCGCACGGCACCACGGGCGCGCCGGAGCGGATCGCCATCTCCGCGACGCCGACCTTGCCCTTGTACATCCGCCCGTCGTGGGAGCGCGTGCCCTCCGGGAAGATGCCGAGGAGGTCGCCGCGGCCGAGCACGCGCACGCCTTCGTCGACGGCCGCCTGGCCGGCGGCCCGGCCGGAGCGGTCGACGGGTATCGCCCCGAGCCCGCGGAAGAAGGCCGCGGCCAGCCGGCCCTTCAGGCCCCGGCCGGTGAAGTACTCCTGCTTGGCCAGGAAGCTGATCCGCCGCCGGAGGACCACTCCCATCAGGAACTGGTCGGTGAACGACTGGTGGTTGCCCGCCACGATCGCCGCGCCGTGCTGCGGCACCCGGCCCAGGCCCTCGACCCGCGGCCGGAAGAGCCACCGCAGCAGCGGCACGAGCACCACAGCCCTGAACGCGCTATAGAACATGCCAACGCCCTTCTCCCAGAGAGGCCCCCGCGCCGGGGCACGCTACTCGCGGGTATCGATCAGGGGGAGAAGGCAAATCAAGCCAGAGCGTGGCCGGTCGGTCACTGACGATTACGGGCGGCTGCCGTGCAGGACGCCCCAGCGCAGCAGGCCGCGGCGCGCGGCGTCGGCCCACACGGGCAGGTTCTCGTTGAGGTGGGTGAGGTAGGCGGCACTGATGCGGCCGCCGAGCTCCGCCGTGCGCGCCGCCGTCTCGGCCGTCAGCCGGTCGTAGTGGGTGACCAGCTGGCCGCTGTGGTCGTCGAATCCGGTGCCGGTGAGGCCGAGTTCCGCAAGCCGCTCCCGGTAGAAGGACGGGGTCGCGAGGGCGTCCACGCCGAGGCGGGAGACGGCCGGGCGCAGCGCCTCCGCCGTCGCGTCCTCGGCGGCCATGATGTCGGTGAAGGCCAGGGCGCCTCCGGGCTTGAGGACGCGGACCGCCTCGCTCAGCACCCTGGGCCGGTCGCCGCTGTGGCAGAAGGCTTCCAGGGAGCAGACGGCGTCGAAGCTGCTGTCGGGGCACGGCACGTCGTGGAAGGAGCCGGTGACGACGTCGACGAGGCCGTCCAGCCCGCGCGCGGCGTTGACCGCGCGGTGCTTCTCGTTCTGGGCGGCGCTGAGGTTGAGGGCGACGACGCGGCAGCCGAAGCGCTCGGCCAGGCGGCGGGCGGTGCCGCCGTACCCGGATCCGAGGTCGAGGACCGTCCGGTCCGGGCCGAGCCGGTGCGCGAGGCGGTCCGCGACCCGGTCGACGGTGCGGCGGGAGGCGTCGGCCACGGGTTCGCCGGGTCGAGCGAAGATGCCGGTGTGGATGTCCTCTCCGCCCCAGACCGCGTCGTAGAAGGCGTCGACGTCGCCGGAGTCGTAGTACTCGCGGGTCGCTTCCTCGCCGCTGCGCAGCGTGTTGTCGCCGGTCACAAATGCTCCCCTCGCTGACGGGATGGTTCGTGATCAGCCTGGCCCGCCGCGCGGCGGGCGGCCACAGGGCAGAACCGGCCATGATCGGGCCGCGTTCGCGCCCGCGCCGCAGTCCCCTGTGCTGCGGCGTGGACGCGAACGGACCCTGTCCGTGGGGCCGGCGGGGCCGGCGCCGGTGGTCAGCGGGCGAGGGCGCGGAGCGCTCTCACGTACGGGCTCCAGCGGGCGGGCCGTGCCACCGTGCCCGTGCAGGCGAGTTCGGCGCGGTCCAGGCCGTCCTCCAGACAGGCGTCGTGGAGCGGCCGCCAGAACAGCGGCCAGGTGAGGCGGGCGGGGCCGCGGGCGGCCATCGCGAGGGTGTGCCGCAGGACGGAGTGGTCCCCGTCGGCGTGCGTCCCGGCGGCGTACGTCCCGGCGGCGGGCAGGGCCGCGAACTCGTGGAAGCCGTGGAAGCCGCGCGGCCCGCTGAAGGTGAAGCGCACCCAGGTGGCGGGGACATAGGCGGCGACGCGGTAGCGGACGGGCCCGTGGCCTCCGACCGCCCCCACGCTCAGAGGGCGGTCGAAGGCCATCGGATGCCAGGACCTGCGCGGCCACAGCCGGTCCCCGTCGCTCGCGAGGCCGTCGATCAGCGCGCCCGCCTCGCACTCCGGCACGGGCAGCAGGCGTTCGTGCACGTTATACACGTCCATGGGTCCCCCCGGTCCTCCGTGACGTTCTCCTGTGACGTCTCGACCGATTATAGAGACTCCTCTCTAATATTGTGGAGAGTAATCTCCAACTCATGGCACGCCCTTCCCGCTTCGACACCGACCAGCTCCTCGACGCCGCCGTGCGGCTCGCCGCGGAGTCGGGGCCGGCCGGCGTCACGATGTCCGCGGTCGCCAAGCAGGTGGGCGCACCGAGCGGTTCGGTCTACCACCGCTTCGCGGGGCGGACCGCGCTGCTCGCCGAGGTGTGGCTGCGAACCGTCGAGCGCTTCCAGGAAAGCTGGTTCGCCGTCCTCGGAGGGGACCCCGACCCCCGGCGGGCCGGGGCCGCGGCGGCGCGCCACACCGTCGCCTGGAGCCGCGCCCACCCGCAGGAGGCCGCGCTCCTGCTCTACGGGGCCGCCGACTTCGCACGCGCCGAGTGGTCCGAGGAGCACGCCCGCCGCGCCGACGAGGGCCACCGGCGGGTACGGGCCGCCCTCGCGGGCCTCGCCGCGGCCCTGGGAGCGGAGGGGCCCGCGGCGGCCGAACGCGTCAGCGTCGCCGTGATCGACCTGCCGCTCTCGCTGGTCCGCCGCCGCCTGCGGGCCGGCGAGCCCCTGCCCGCCCACACGGAGGACCTCGCCGAGGAGTGCACGGCGGCACTGCTCGGCTGAAGTCACGGGACCGCCCGACCGGAGACGCGGGACCGCCCCCGGCCGGGCATGCGCGGCTGCCCGGCCGAGGACGTGCGGACGAGGCGTCGCGGCCCGCTACGCCGCGGCGGAACCCGCCAGCCTCTCCAGCACCCGGGCGCGCAGCAGTTCGTACTCCTCGCGCAGGCGCTTGATCTCCGGCGGGCGCGGTATGACCACACCTGCGGTGACGATCTCCTCGGGGCGGAACTGCTCGCGCGTGAGGTCGATCTCCACCCCCTCCCCCAGGCGGTTCCACCAGTGGTAGTCGGTCCGCACGCCGCCGACGCGGACCTCGCCCCGGATCAAATCGCCACCCAGTAGGTCGTTGAGGACCAGCGCAGTGACACCGCACTGGTCGCGGGCGGGATTGGCCGGGGTCCACTGCGACCGGCACTCCGGTGTGCACGTGTCGGCACCCCAACTGCTGCGCAGGGCTTTTTCGATGTCGGTGAGAAGTCGAGGAGTCATGCCGGGCATCCTGGCACCAGGCACTGACAATGACCGGAGTCACCGGCAGAAGCAGCCCTGCTCCGGTCGCTTTGCGGGCGCGTTCTGCCATATCCGAAGGCGACTTGGGAGCTTCTTGACCACGGTTCACCCACAACGGGGATCACCCGCCGGCGCGAGGGGGCGCTCCCGGCGCGCGGACACCTAGGGTGCTTCCACGTGACCCGCTGACGGACAGAATCACGGACAGAATCGAGGACACGTGGACGAGGAAGAGGACCGGAGGCTGCGGGCGATCGCCCCGGAGATCTCGCACACCACCATCGGGCTGATGCGCACCATCGTCGGCCTCGAACCGGCGGAGCGCGTGCCGGAGGAAGCCCTCAAGGTCGCGGACAGGGTGCTCGCCGAGCACGGTACGGACGGGCTGCGGGTGCTGGTCATGAGCGTGTCGGGCTGGATGGCGGTCGGCATCGAGAACGTCGCGCACCTGAAGGGCCAGACGAACGAGGCCATCATCGACGACATCGAGCTGACCTGCCTGGAGGCCAACCCGGAGGGGTGACGGAGCTCCGAGGCAGCCGGTCTCGCGGAGGCCGCCCGGAGGGGCGATCCGGCACGTAGCGGACCATCCGGCCCGTGGCGGGCGATCGCCCCTATCCGGCGTCCTCGACCCGGAGCCGCACCTGCTCCTCCAGCCGCGCGAGGCTCCGGTCGAGGGCGCCGAGCACGGCCTCCTCCCCCGGGTCGTGCCGCCGGTCGGAGAACGAGAGGTGGACGGTGACCTCGCTCGCCCCGGTGTCGTAGCCGGCCACCTGGAGCCATCCCGTGTATCCGCTGCCGCCCTCCAGCGCTCCCCACTCCAGCCGCATCCGCTCCCGGTCCGCGTGGAGCAGCGCGGGCGCGTCCAGGCCGGTGCGGTCCTCGTGGACGGCCACGGCCGGCGGGTCCCCGGGCCGGACGTGCACCTCGTCCGGGAGCCAGCTGCTGAACCAGGTGATGACGCTCGCCTGGTCGAAGACGTGCTCGGGGAGATCGGGCATCGTCCGGGAACGCTCGTATTCGCTCATGCCCTACCCATGACCCACCCCGCCGGCCGGCGCAACAGCAGCGCGCCACCCGGCCGAACGCCCCGCCGCCGGAGCACGCCGCGGATCGGGAATCCCGGGTCCGCGCCCCGAAGTTGCGCCTACTGTGGAGTACGCCACGGAGTACGCCGGTGACCGCGCCGGCGTTACGCCCCAGGAGGACGCCATGGACAGCTCGGTCGGGCACAGCTTCGTCGAGGTCAACGGAGTCAGGCTGCACATCGCCGAGCAGGGGCGGGGGCCGCTGGTCGTGCTCCTGCACGGCTTCCCGGAATGCTGGTACTCCTGGCGGCACCAGTTCGGGCCCCTGGCCGGCGCCGGCTACCGGGTGGTCGCCGTGGACCAGCGCGGCTATGCGCGCAGCGAGCAGCCCGGCGACATCGGCGCCTACAGCGTGCTCCACCTCGCCGGTGACGTGATCGGCCTGATCCACGCCCTCGGCGAGGACAGCGCGGTGCTCGTCGGGCACGACTGGGGCGCGCCGGTCGCCTGGACGACGGCGCTGCTGCGGCCCGACGTCGTGCGCGGCGTGGCCGGCCTGAGCGTGCCGCCGGCGCCGCGCGGCCCGGCGGCCCCGCTGCCGGCCCTGCGCCGCCTGCTCGGCGACGGGTTCTACCAGCTGTACTTCCAGGAACCGGGCGTCGCCGACGCGGAGTTGGTGCGGGATCCGGCGGCGACGTTCCGGGGGTTCCTGGTGGGCGCGTCGGGCGACAGCCCGCGGACCGAGGAGCCGAGCCCGTGGGTCATCCCGGCCGGCAGCACGATCCTGGAGACGATGCCGGAGCCGAAGGAGCTGCCGGGCTGGCTCACCGAGGAGGACGTGGCCACGTTCGTCCGCGAGTACTCCGCGCACGGCGACCGCGCCTTCACCGGCGGCCTCAACTGGTACCGCAACATCGACCGGAACTGGGAGCTCCTCGCGCCCTTCGACGGCCGCCGCATCGAGGTGCCCGCGCTGTACGTGGCGGGCGACCGCGACCTCGTAGGGTCCTTCCCCGGTGTCGCGCAGGTGGTGGCGTCGCTGGAGACGCAGGTGCCGCGCCTGCACCGCAGCGTGACCCTGGCCGGCTGCGGCCACTGGACGCAGCAGGAGCGCCCCGACGAGGTCAACGCCGCGCTGCTGGGTTTCCTGGCCTCCCTGGGTGCGTGACGGCAGCCCCGTACCACTTCCACCCGATCGGGTGAGCTCCCCGCCATCGCCGGGCAGGACTGAGGTCCCGCCCGGCCGGGGCCCGCGCGCCCTGCGCAGGTCCGCCCGGTGCCCCCTCGCGCTCGGCGGCCCGATGCGTGGTCAGCCCGCCCGGGAGGCGGCCTCCTCGGCGGTGGTGCCGGCCGGGGCGTCGCCCACCGGTCGCGCGTCACGGGTGGTGCACAGGATCGGCGCGGCCAGCAGCAGAGCACCCACCCCGAGGACGGCGACGGCGTACCACCCTCCCGCGTTCCAGATCTGGGAACCGATGAGGGAGCCCGTCGCGATCCCCAGGAAACGGGTGGTGAAGTAGAGGGTGTTGAGCCTGCTGTGCTGCCCTGCATCGAGCTTGAAGAGCATGGCCTGGTTGACGACCTGGTTGCCCCATACACCGACGTCCAGCAGGATGACGCCCAGCACCATCAGGGCCAGCCATTCCTTGCCGCCCGCGAGCGCCGCCCAGCCGGCCAGCGAGACGACCAGCAGCACCGTCTGGGTATAGCGGCCCCCCTTGCGGTCGGCCAGCCGGCCGGCCCGCGGCGACCCGAGCGCGCTCGCCGCGGCGACCAGGCCGAACAGCCCGGCGATGCCCGGCCCGTAGCCGTAGGAGTCCTGAAGGACGAAGGCGAGCGTCGTCCAGAAGGCGCCGAAGGAGACGCCGACCAGTGCCCCGGACGTACACACCCGGCGCACCAGCGGGCTGCCCCGGAACAGCTTCGGCAGGCTCTTGAGCAGATCGCCGTACGGCATCGCGGCACTGCCGGTGATGCCCTTGGGCAGCGCGAAGAACAGCAGGACCAGGAGCATCACCATCAGCGCGACCGAGCAGCCGTAGACCCAGCGCCAGCCCACGAGGTCGGCCAGCGCCCCGGCGTAGGTGCGGGAGGCCAGCAGGCCGACCAGCAGGCCGCCCTGGAGGACGCCGACGGTCCGGCCCTTGGCCTGACCGCCGGTGAGCGCCACGGCGAGCGGGACGACGATCTGCGGAATCGGGGTGAGGGCGCCCAGCAGGAAGCTGACGACGGTGAGGACCGCGAGGTTGGGGGAGAGCGCGGCGGCGGCCAGTGCCACCGTCGTCGCGGCCCCCAGGGACAGGATCAGCTTGCGGCGGTCGCGGGTGTCGCCGAGCGGGACGAGCAGCAGGATGCCGAGCGCGTAGCCGAACTGCGTGGCCGTCGGGACCGAGCCCATCGCGCCCTCGGAGACTCCGAAGGAGCTCGCCATGTCGGTCAGGACGGGCTGGTTGATGTAGATGTTGGACGAGGTGACCGCGCAGGCCAGGGTGAGCACGATCGTGAGCGTCCGGCCGAGCGCGCCGTCCGCCGCGCCGCTCTTCGGGGGACCGGCCGCGGGCGTCACGGCAGGATCCCGGCGCCGACGACGGCGTCCCGCAGGACCTTGTGCGCCGCGCGCGCCGCGCTGCCGCCGTCGGCGCAGAAGGCGCGGACCAGTGTCCCGATGACGGGCTCGGCCCGGAACAGACGGATCCCCTTGTCCTGGATGACGGTCATTTCCTCCGGCGTGGCGTGGGTGTAGTAACGGGCCTCAGCCGCCGGCTGCGGAACGCTCAGCAGCCGCTCGCCCCCGAGCGTCTGGACGACCGCCTCGTGTATCAGGGCTGCGCCGGCCCGGTGGTGCCGGATCATGTTCTCCAGCACCGAGCGGTCGTGATCCAGCGGCTGGGTGGTGCAGGCCAGCACATCACCCGCGTCCCAGTCGGCATTGATGTGGTGCAGCGTAAACCCGGCGTGTGCATCGGAGTTGGCCATGGCCCGGGCGTAGGTGAGCACCCCGCGGTAGGCGGGCAGGACGCCCGGGTGGAGGTTGAGCAGCGCGGAGTGTCCGGCCGCCGCGGAGAAGTACTGGATGATATCGGCACCGAATTTCTGGTAACAGCGTACCGAGAAGCCGAGGGTTATCCCTCGGCGGCGCAATTCCTGGATGGTGTCGGGGGAGTTGACATTGTCCAGTCGCTGCACCGTGATGCGCTTCGGGTCCATTCGGGCGAGGGCGTCGGGAGTGTAGTACGGGCCCTCTGCCACGGCCGCGGCGTCAAGGTGGGGGTAGAGCACGTCATTCGTCAGCTGGTGCTCGACGAAGAACAGATCGCGGCGTTCGCGCGGGGCCGCCGGGTTCGGTTTCTGCACGGTGTGGAAAAGGTGGATTCCGACATCCTCCGTGGCGAGCGAACGCACTGCCGCGTTGACCGCCAGGTGCGAGGTGACATCGCTGCCGACAAAGAAGGCGACTTGCAGGGTCATTAAGGTTTCTTTCCTTGGAGATTCCGGGCTGTCCGGTACTAGCCGAGATCGCGCAGCACGGACCGCGCCGTGGCCGTGGAGTTCGTGCGCAGGGTCTCCACCGAATTGGTATAGAAGTGCACGCCCCGGGTGAGCGGACCGACGAAGTACACCGGCGCGCTCGCGGTGCCGTCAAGGCCGATCAACCGGCCGGTCTCGAAGTCCACATCGACCCCGCCGTGCCGGTGCGGGCGCAGCCGGCCGGCCTGCCGCAGGTTGCCGATCAGCGGGTCGTCCAGCTCGGTGATGTCCGGTGACGCCCCGGTGGCGTTGACGACGTAGTCCGCGCCGAACTCCCGTTTCCGGCCGTCCTCGACGCAGGTGAGGGTGTGCCGCCCGCCGTGCGCGACGGCCGCCCGGAGGCCGGTGTGCGCATGCAGCTGTCCCGCGCGCACCAGCCGCCAGAGCTTCTCGGCGTTGGGGAGCGGCATGCTGTGCCGGTACATCGCCCACAGCGAGGCGTGCTTCGCCAGGAAGACCTCCTTGGCGGCGTCGTCCATGCGGTGCCACAGACGGGGGGCCAGGTGTCCGGTGGCGTCCAGCGCCGCGTACCAGCGGTTGCGCCCCTCGGCGGCGTCCCGGATGTCCTCGGGCAGGGTTTCGGCCACCGGGCGGCGCGCCGAGCGCAGGGCCGCCTCCCAGTCCAGGGGGGCTCCGGTGGCCAGCTCGATCTCCTGCCGGAAGAGGCCGGCGATCTCGGCCAGGGTGGCCTGCCGTGCCCCGCCGGCGGTCAGTTCCTCGACGCGCTCCTCGGTGACGTACTGCGACTTCCAGGGTGTGGGCGCCCCCTGCACCTTGGGCAGCGACCGCAGGCGGGAGAAGCAGTGGATTTCCCCCTGGTGACCGAGGGCGTCGAGCAGGACGACCACGTCGACGGCGGTCAGGCTGGAGCCGATGACGGCCACCGAGGCGGTCGAGGGGATCCCGGCGATGTCGTCGTACTGCCAGGCGGAGGGGAGGTACGCCGGAGAACCGGCCAGCTCCGGCAGCCCCTTCCCCGGCAGGTCCCCGGAGCACAGCACTGCGGCGTCGCAGGAATATACGACGTCCCCGCACTGGACGAGCGCCTTTCCGGCACCGGGCAGACAGTCCGTGACGCGGGCCGTCACGAACTCCACCTCGACGCCGTGCCGGTGGGCGTCCTCAACGGCGGCACGCAACTGCTCGCGAAGGTAACCGCCGTATTGCGCGCGGGGTATATACGCATCTCCGGAGGTCGGTCGACTCCCTTGCGGAATACGCGAGTCGATCCAGTCGAGGAAGTGGTCCGGACGGTCGCTGTACATGCTCATGGTGGCTGCACGCATGTTGAGAATATGACATTCGTGCGGCGTGCCGTAAGCGGGACCGGTCGCCGGCTCGCCGGTGTGGTCGAAGAGTTGGATGCGTAACTTGTAGTCGCGACTTAAAACAGCTGCCTGGGCGATGAGTTGGGTCGTCGTGAGAATGCCGCTGGCCCCTGCGCCCACGACAGCGACAACTCTTTCCGAGTGCGGACCTCGGCCCTTGATCGCGTTCACTCGGCGAGCGTAACAACGTAGATCTTTTGCGCCCAATACTGAAATCAAGCCACCTAGCAACGGCTCACAGGAGTCGTTGCAGGGTGCACGGAGTTGTCGGAAAGGGGACCAAATCCCCCGTCAATGACCATCGAAATCGGCCGCGTTGCCATGGTCGGCCGGCTCCGGGAGTGGCCGGAGAGGTACGCCCCGGCATCGCCGTGATCCGAGGCTCGCGGAAAAGAGACGCCTTGCAGTCGCTCAAGGATTGGCAAAAGACCGGCACCGCAACCGGCACCTCCACTCCGGCCGGCCCACCCCGGCCTCCGGACGGGAGTGATGCCCCTGCCCCGGCCCAGGAGGCTCAGCGGTACCCGGCCCGCTCGCTGTCGGCCGCGCCTCACGCGGATGCCGCGCGGCCATTCCTCGACCGCCAGGCGCGGTACAGGAGCACGCCACCCACGGCCGCGATCACGACGGCCGCCGCACCGGCGCCGACGGCGAGGCCTGTACGGGATGAGGACGCCGCTTCCCGCGGGGCGGCGCTGTGGCCGGACGGCGCGGACTTGGCCGCCGGGGGCGCCGTGGCGGCCGGAACGGGGCCGCTCCCGGCTTCGCCACGGGCCCCTTCGCCCTTGGCTGCTTCGCCCTGGGCCGCCACGTCAACCGTGCCCTCGCCGTGGCCGAGGTCCGGGAAGCCGCTGTGGACGACGACCTTCCAGCTGCCCGGCGGCAGGGCTTCGCGGGTGGTGTAGGCCGCCTTCTCGCCCCCGGCGGCCACGAGCTGCCACGGCCCGAGGGTGCGCCCGTCCCGGCCGGTGGCCGTCAGGGTGCCGGCCACCGGCTCGTCCACGGGGTCGCCGTCGTTGTCCCAGGCCGCCACGGCCCGTACGTGACCGTCCGACTGCGCGCCGCCGACGGTGAAGTGGATGGTGTCGCCGTGCGCGGCGGCCGGCGCGGGCGTGCCCAGGACCAGCAGGGCGGCGGCACAGCCGAGCGCGGGGGCCAGGGTGACGGGGCGGGGCTTCATCGCGGCGTTCCTCCGGGGAAGGTGTGGGCTTGGGTGGGTGAGCAGGGCAGGGAGGGCCGGCGACCGCCGGTGGGGGGATGGGGAACAGCGGTCGCCGGCCCGGATCAGGGGACGGCCGTCGAGGGACGGCCGTCAGGAGTCAGCCGTCAGGAGGCGGCCTTCGCCAGGGTCCAGTTCTGGTAGCCCTGGCCGTTCTTCGGCTGGAGTTCGAGCAGCCAGCCGCCGTAGTACCAGCGCTTGCTGATGCCCAGCACCAGGGAGGAGCCCTCGGGCTGCAGGACGTACGCCCCGCCGCCGGCGCCGTTCAGCCGCCACTTCTGCGCGGCCGTGTCGCGGCACGGCCGCTGGGCGACGTACTGGCCGGACACGGCCTGTCCGCCGCTGCCCAGTTCGAGGCACTTGCCGCTCTGGGCCGACTTCAGGCGCAGCGCGCCGCCGCCGGCGTTCTCGAAGACCCACTGCTGGTTGGCGTAGCCGTGCCGCTGGTAGGCGATGGCGACGGTGCCGTCCGCGGCGGAGCCGCCCCACAGGTCGACGGCCTGGCCGGTGAGGCCGTTGACCATCAGGTACGGGGTGCCCGGGCGGACCGGGGAGCCGCCGTCCGCGGGGAGGGTACGGAAGGCCGCGGCGCGGCCGGGCGCGGAGGTCTTGCCGTCGGTTCCGCGCGCGGCGACGGCGACCTTGTAGGCGGTGCCGGGGGTGAGGTTGGTGAGGCGGACGACGGTGTCCTTGACGTCGGCCGTCTTCTTCCCGTCGACCAGCAGGTCGTAGCCGGTGGCCGAGGGGACCTTCGTCCAGCTGACCACGGCGGAGTTCGGGGTGATCTGGCTGACCTGGGCGTCGGGGCCGGCGGACGGCTGCCGCGTCGGGCCGGGGCCGGGCGTCCGGGTCGGCGTGGGGCCGGGGTCGGGGTTGGTGGTGCCGCCATCGGCCATCAGGAAGCGGTTGTTCGCGATGTTCCAGTGGGTGGCCAGGTAGCTGCCCGGCTTGGGGTTGGTGTGGAAGTAGTCGTCGTGGCCGCAGTCCAGGCGGTTGTCGTTCGCCCGGTCGGGGCAGATGGTCTGCATCTTCGGGTAGTACGGGGCGTCCGAGTAGCACATGATGTCCCACTCGTCGACGCAGTGCGCGGCCTTGCTGGTGTGCGGGGCGCTGTTGTTGACCGCGCCGAGGTTGTGGCCGAGTTCGTGGGCGGGCGTGCTGCCGCCCCAGCAGCCGGAGTCCGTGCGCCCGTAGGAGGGCCCGAAGTTGCTGAGGTTGTCCTGGCCGGGGCGCTCGTCGCCGTTGAAGGTTCCGATGCCGCAGTAGACCTGGGCGTCCGCGAAGACCATGTACTTGCGGTCGCGGCGGTTGAAGCCCTTGGCGGCCAGGGCGTTGTTCATCGCCCCGAACTCCTGCAGGTCGCCCGCGGAGACCTCGACGTCCAGGACGGAGACGGTGCAGTCGGCCTCGGTGACGTAGCGGACGTGGCGCTCGCCGCCGGTCTCCTTGGCGCTGGCGTTGTAGATGACGTCGGTCTCGGCCGCCCACTGCTTGAAGGAGGCCGCGTACTGGCCGAACCGGTCGCGGCCGGGGGCGTGCACGTACAGCACCTGGACGCGGTTGCCGGTGGTGCCGTCGCCCTCGCAGACGACCTTGGAGCCGGAGCCGTCCTGCGGGCCGGCCGGCGAGCCGGTGCCGGGGCCCGGTGCGGCGGCGGCCGCGGCCACGCCGCCCTTACGGGCGTCGATCACGGCCGGTGCGCCGCGCAGGGCCTCGGTGGCCGAGGGAGCCTGCTCGCCGTCGCCGGTCAGGGACGAGGGCCCGGCGGTGCCCTTGGCCGCGGGCGGGGTGTCCTTGGTGATGTCGATGCCCTTGGGCGGGGCGTCCGGGCCGTGGGTGCACAGGCCGGCCCGGGAGACGCTGTAGACGCCGACGCAGCGGTCGCCCTTGGGGGCGGGCTTGAGGCCCTCGTAGACGAGGCCGCGGCGCTTGTCGGCCTTGGGGGCCGAGGTGAGCGGGGCGGGCGGCTTCTTGTGGACGGGCTCGGAGGCGGGGGCGCTCACCGCCCCGGGCTGCGGGCCGCCGCCCGGGCTCGCGGATCCGGCGCTGATGACGCCGAAGGTGATGCCGGCGGCCGCGGCGGCCGCGGCCGCCGTGAGTATCACGCGGCGGCCGGTTCTGCTGCGGCGGTGGCTGTGTTTGCGTGGCAAGGGAGTTCCCTTCGGTGGGGGGCTTGCGGGACGGCCGGGCGCGGCGCGGGGCCCGCCCGGCGGGGAAAGAGGCTCGGAGTGCCGTGGCCGGGCGCGGCCCGGCTCAGCGCGCGGCGAAGACCTGCAGCCAGCGCGGTCCGTCGTAGGTGAAGGTGACGCCGACGCCGATCTCGGTGTAGGCGCAGTTGAGGACGGTCCTGCGCTGCCCGGGGTCGTTCATCCACGCGGTGACGACGGCGGAGGCGCTGCCCTGGCCGGTGGAGGCGTTCACCCCGTACGTGCTCCAGTGGTGGCCGGGCGCGGCCATGCCGCGGGCGAACGCGGACCACTGGTTCAGCGGGGTGTGCGGCGCCGTGTCGTCGGTGCGGCGCTGGGCGAAGGCGACCAGTTCGGCGCTGCGGCGGACGGGTCCGCAACCGGCCTTGGCGCGCTCGGTGTTGACGATGCGGACGACCTCTTGCGCGAGGTCCGTCCCCGGAACGGGCGGCGGGGTGCGCCGGGGCGACGCCTCCGCGGCGGGCTTCCTGCCCGGTCCGGGCGGCGCGCCGGTCCGGCCGGGTGCCTTGTCCGTGGCCGGAGTGACGGACGGGGTGACGGCCGGGGCCGGCGGTGCGGGAGCGGCGGATTCGCGTACGGGGGGCCGCCCGTTGTTCTCGGAGCGGGCTACGGGCGTGGCGTCGGTGCGCTCGGGCGCGGTCGGCGTGGGGCCGCCGGCGGTGACCGGGACGACCTCGACGGGGCCGCCCGGAGCCTGCGGAGCCGCGCTCTTGGGGGCGGCGCTGAAGAGCTGCGGGCCGCCGCCCAGGGCGCCCGCCACGACGACGGCGATGACACCGGCGACGACGGCCCGGCGGGCCAGGCGCGCGCCGTCGCCGGACCAAGAGGGGGCGGCCGGGGCGGTCTCCGCGGGGCCCGCCGCGGCGCAGGCCGTCATGGCGTCGCCCATCGCGCTCCCGGTCAGCCGGCCCAGCAGGGCGGCCCCGAGGGGGACCAGCCCGAGGCCGGCGAGCAGCCCTTCCGCGGGCACCAGCGCGGACCAGTGCCCGCCGCAGTCGGAACAGCCGCGCGCGTGCCGGGCGATGCGCTTGCGCCACAGCGGGCCCGGCGCTCCGTCCCAGCCCCCGAGGACGGCGGTGAGCTCGGGGCAGCGCGGGGTCGTGGCGAGGGCGCGGACGACGACGCGGGCGGTCTCCAGCTGCGTCTTGGTGCGCTGGACGCGGACGGCGGTGTACTGCGGCGAGCGGCCCAGGGCCGCGGCGACCTCGGCGCGGTTCAGCTCGCCCGCGGCCTCCAGCCACCACAGCGACATGACGACCTGGTCGTCGCCGTCGAGCCAGCGCGTGGCCTCGGCGGCCTGCCTGCGCTGGCCCTGCAGGCCGAGGCGGAGGATCGACCAGTCGACGAAGTCGGGCTCGGGGGCGGCGGCCTCGGCCACCTCCTGCGGGCCGCCCGCGGGGGCGTCCTTGCGGTCCCCCCGCTCCTTGCGCCAGTGGCTGCGGATCTGGTTCATCGTGATCGCGACGAGCCACGACCGGAACCCTTCGGGGTCCCGCAGCCCGCCCAGGCCGCCGACCATCCGGATCATGGTCTCCTGCACGACGTCGTCGACGTCCGCGTGGCCGTTCAGGGCCCGGCCGACGATGTTGTAGACCAGGGGCAGGCATGCGGCGACCAGCTCGCCCTGTGCCGCGCGGTCCCCGTCGCGTGCCGCTTCGACCACACCGGCCGTGCTGTCCAAGTTCACGTTCCGCCCACCTCTTTCCGCTCCACCGCATCGGCGGTCTTACGCATGGGAGACCAGGGGGCGCGTAGCGGATAACAGAAAAATCTGCGGTTCGGCGGAATCTTTTTTGCCGGGGTGGGTATGACGGGTGCTCACACCCGGGCGAGGGCCCGGTTCTCGGCCCCGTTCCGGGCCGTACGACGCCGGCAGCAGGCGACGGTCACGGCCGTCGGAAGCACCGCCGGAAGTTCCCGTCAGGAGCCACCGGTCAGGGGGCGTCCCCCGCCGTGACGGCGACGAGTTCGACCTCGAAGCCGTCCTCGTTCTCCAGGTACGCGGCGTAGTGGCCGGGCCCGCCGGCGAAGGGGTGCCGGTCGGGGAACATCAGCCGCCAGCCGTGCCCGGGAGCCTCCTCCACGAGCGCGTCGACGGCCGCCCGGCTCTCCACGCGGAAGGCGACGTGGTTCATGCCCGGCCCGCGCCGCTCGTGGGTGCCGCCCGTGAGCGCGGGCGACTGCTCGACGACGAGATAGAAAGCGCCCAGCCGCCAGCTGCGACCGTGCTCCCAGTGCTGGTAGGGCGTGCAGCCCAGGGCGCCGAGCAGCCAGCCGAAGCTCTTCTCGGCCCGCTGCAGGTCGGGCACCCACAGCTCCAGATGGTGCAGCACGCCCACGCCCCCGGTTCAGCGGATCGGTACGTCCGAGATCGTACGGGCGATCACCAGCCGCTGGATCTCGCTCGTGCCCTCAAAAATGGTGTAAATGGCCGCATCCCTATGCATGCGCTCCACCGGGTAATCGCGCGTATAGCCGTTCCCGCCGAGGATCTGCATCGCCTGGGCCGTGACGGCCTTCGCCGTCTCGCCCGCGAAGAGTTTGGACATCGAGCCCTCCGCCGAGGTGAAGGGCTTGCCCGCGGTGGCCATCCAGGACGCGCGCCACACCAGCAGCCGCGCGGCGTCGATACGGGTGCGCATGTCGGCGAGCTGGAAGGCGACGCCCTGGTTGTCGATGACGGGCCGGCCGAACTGGACGCGCGTCTGGGCGTAGTCGAGCGCCACCTCGTACGCGGCGCGGGCGATGCCGACGGCCTGGGCGCCGACCGTGGGGCGGGAGGCCTCGAAGGTGGCCATGGCGGCGTTGTGCGTACGGGCACCGCCGGCGCGCACGCGCTCGCGGGCGCGGGCCAGGCGCTCGTCCAGCTTGTCCTTGCCGCCGAGGAGGCAGTGGCCGGGGAGGCGCACGCCGTCGAGGACGACCTCGGCGGTGTGCGAGGCGCGGATGCCGTGCTTCTTGAACTTCTGGCCCTGGGAGAGCCCCGGCGTACCCGGCGGAACGATGAAGGAGGCGTGGCCGCGCGCGCCCAGCTCGGGGTCCACGACCGCGACGACGACGTGGACGTTCGCGATGCCGCCGTTCGTCGCCCAGGTCTTCGTCCCGTTGAGCACCCATTCGTCCTTGGCCTCGTCGTAGACGGCGCGGGTGCGCATGGCGGAGACGTCGGAGCCCGCGTCGGGCTCGGAGGAGCAGAAGGCGGCGATCTTCACGTCGTCGGCGTCGCCGTACATCTGCGGGAGCCAGGTGCCGATCTGCTCCTCGGTGCCGTTGGTGAGGACGCCGATGGCGGCGAGGCCGGTGCCGGTGATGGCGAGGCCGAGGCCGGCATCGCCCCAGAAGAGCTCCTCCATGGCCATGGGGATGCCGAGGCCGGTGGGGTCGAAGAACTGCTGGGCGTAGAAGTCGAGGGAGTAGAGGCCGATGCGGGCCGCTTCCTGGACGACCGGCCAGGGGAACTCCTCGCGCTCGTCCCACTCGGCGGCGGCCGGGCGCATCACCTCGGCGGCAAAGCCGTGGATCCAGTCGCGCACACCCCGCTGGTCCTCGTTGAGCTCCATCGTGAACTCGGCCACGCGGCCCTCCCACCCCTCGGCACGGCATTACTCGCGGTAACGCGAGTATGTTACCGACCGGTAGTAGTGTCAACCGTCCCGCCTCCCGGATTCGCTGGGTGGAGCGGGTGTTACGTTGCGCAGGCATCAGGATTCACAGGGGCGGGGAGGCAGGTCATATGGAAACCAGTCAGCGGGAGGACCAGCAGCACGCGGCGGAGCGCCGCCGCCAGGAGCTGCTCGAGGCCGCGGACCGGGTGGTGCTGCGGGAGGGGCCGGGGGCCTCGATGAACGCAATCGCCGCCGAGGCGGGCATCACCAAGCCGATCCTCTACCGGCACTTCGGCGACAAGGGCGGCCTCTACCGCGCCCTGGCCGCCCGGCACACCGACGCGCTGCTCGTGGGGCTGCGGGCCGCGCTCGACGCCCCGGCCGAGCGCCGCGACCGCGTCGAGCGGACGCTCGACAGCTACCTCGCGGCCATAGAGGCCCGGCCGCAGGTCTACCGCTTCTTGATGCACCCCGCCGACGAGGGCCAGCCCTCCGAGGGCGGCTTCGACGTGGGGCGGCACTCGGCACCCCTGCTGCGGCGGATGGGCGAGGAGCTCGCCCAGGTCATATCCGAGCGCGTCGACCTCGGCCCGGGCAGCGACGAGCTGGCGCGCACCTGGGGCCACGGCATCGTGGGCATGATGCACGCGGCCGGCGACTGGTGGCTGCGCGAGCGCCCCTTCCCGCGCGAGCACCTCGTGCGGCACCTCGCGGACCTGCTGTGGGGCCGGCTCGCCTACTCGGGCGACCTGCCGGGCGGGCCCGGCTTCTGAAGAGCTGAAAAGCGCGCCGCGGCCGGCCGCCCGTACGTCCTACGCCGTACGGGCCGGCTCCGGCCGCGCCTCCGTGCGCCCGGCCCACGGCGCACGGCGTACGGCCCGCAGCGCCCGGCGGCGGCGCAGCCCCGTCACGTGGTCCAGGTAGAGCCCGCCGTCGAGGTGGTCGCACTCGTGCTGCAGGCACCGGGCGAAGAACCCGGTGCCGGCCACGCGCACCCGCGAGCCGTCCAGGGTGAAGCCCTCGACGACGGCGTGGTCGAAGCGCGGCGTGCCCGCCTCGATGCCGGGGACGGACAGGCAGCCCTCCGGCCCGCGGACGGTGATCCCGTCGGCCTCGACGAGCCGGGGGTTGACCAGATGCCCCAGGTGGCGGCGGTCCTCGTCGTCCGGGCAGTCGTAGACGAAGACGCGCAGCGGGACGCCGATCTGGTTGGCGGCGAGGCCCACGCCGTTCGCCGCGTACATGGTCGCGAACATGTCCTCGACGAGCCGCGCGAGGCCGTCGTCGAAGTCCGTGACGTCCTCACAGGGGGTGCCGAGCCCCGGGTCGCCGAGCAGCCGCATGGGCCGCACACGTCCGGAACTGCCGGGGATCGAGCCGTTTCGCATGCGCCAACCCTACGGTCAACCTCGCGCTACGTGGACGGCCGGTTCGGGCCTGCGGCCGGATCTCGATAGGCTGATCCCCGACCGGGCCTCCTGGCTGGCGATTCGGCACGGAGGGGGCGTTCCACCACCGGCGGACCAGGGACGGGCACGGCGCCGGAACAAGGAGGATCTAGGACGATGGCAGGCAACTCGGGGCCACTGTCGCCGCGGGCCAAGCTGGCCGTGACGGCGGGCAAGGCGGCTGCGGCGGTGTCGCGGGCCGCGGGCCGCGGCAGCGGATCGGTGATCGGCGGCAAGGTCGCGCTCAAGCTCGACCCCGACCTGCTGGCCCGGCTGGCGACCCACCTGGACGTGGTCCTGGTGTCGGCCACCAACGGCAAGACGACCACGACCCGGCTGATCGCCGAGGCGCTGCGCGCCAGCGGCCCGGTCGTGTCGAACGCGCTGGGCGCGAACATGCCCGCGGGCATCACCTCGGCGCTGGCGGGCGGCTCGGACGCGCGCTACGGCGTGATCGAGGTGGACGAGAAGTACCTGGCGGGTGTCGCCCGGGACGTCTCCCCCAAGGCCATAGCGCTGCTGAACCTCTCGCGCGACCAGCTCGACCGGGCCGCGGAGACGCGCATGCTCGCCGAGAAGTGGCGTGAGGGCCTGGCCGGCACCAAGGCAGTGATCATCGCGAACGCGGACGACCCGCTGATCGTGTGGGCCGCCTCCTCCTCGCCGAACGTGGTGTGGGTGGCGGCCGGCCAGGAGTGGAAGGACGACGCCTGGTCGTGCCCGTCGTGCGGCGGCGTGATGCAGCGCCCCGGCGACGACTGGTTCTGCGGCGAGTGCGGCTTCCGCCGGCCGACCCCGAGCTGGGCGCTGTCGGGCGACTACGTCCTCGACCCGCACGGTTCGGCCTGGCCGATCCACCTGCAGCTGCCGGGCCGGGCCAACAAGGCGAACGCCACCACCTCCGCGGCCGTCGCGGCCACCTTCGGCGTCCCGCCGCAGGTCGCGCTGGAGCGGATGTACCAGGTGCAGGCGGTGGCGGGCCGGTTCGACGTGGTGCAGTTCCTCGGCCGCGACATCCGGCTGCTGCTGGCCAAGAACCCGGCCGGCTGGCTGGAGACGTTCTCGCTGATCGACGGGCCGCCGGCGCCGGTGATCCTCGCGGTCAACGCCCGCGGCGCCGACGGCACCGACACCTCGTGGCTGTGGGACGTGGACTACCCGCGCCTCGCCGGCCACCCGATCTTCGTCATCGGCGACCGCAAGCTGGACCTGGCCGTCCGGCTCGAGGTCGCGGGCCTGGACTTCCGGGTCTGCGAGACCGTCGACGAGGCCGTGCAGCAGTGCCCGCCCGGCAAGATCGAGCTGATCGCCAACTACACGGCGTTCCAGGACGTCCGCCGCCGCGTCGGCAACTGACCCCCGCAACACTTGACAGGATTGTGAGCATGAGCCAGAACAGTCTGCGTGTGGTGTGGGTCTACCCCGACCTGCTCAGCACCTACGGCGACCAGGGCAACGTCCTGGTCCTGGAGCGGCGGGCGCGCCAGCGCCGGCTGGATGTCCAGCGCGTCGACATCCGGTCCGACCAGCCCATCCCGACCTCCGGGGACATCTATCTGATCGGCGGCGGTGAGGACCGCCCGCAGCGGCTCGCGGCCGAGCGGCTGCGCCGCGACGGCGGCCTGAACCGGGCCGTCGCCAACGGCGCGATCGTCTTCTCGGTCTGCGCCGGCTACCAGATCCTGGGCCACGAGTTCGTCAACGACCTGGGCCAGCGCGAGCAGGGCCTCGGCCTGCTCGACGTCATCAGCACCCGCGGCGAGGGCGAGCGCTGCGTCGGCGACGTCCTCGCGGACATCGACGAGCCGCTGGGCCTGCCGCCGCTGACGGGCTTCGAGAACCACCAGGGCGTCACCCACCTCGGCCCGACGGCCCGCCCGTTCGCCCGCGTGCGCTACGGCAACGGCAACGGCTCGGGCGACGGCTTCGAGGGTGCGTACAACGACACCGTCTTCGGTACGTACATGCACGGCCCGGTGATGGCCCGCAACCCGCACATCTCGGACATGCTGATCAAGCTGGCGCTGGACGTCAACGCCCTGCCGCCGGTCGACGACCGCTGGTACGAGGCGCTGCGCGCCGAGCGGATCGCCGCGGCGACCCAGTCGGCGTAGCCCTGCCGACCGCATGACGGACGGTCGCGTCCCCCGCCACCCATCGCGGTTAGGGTGGCGGGGACGCAACCGGACGACGGGGTCCGGTCCCCCGCCCTGTTGCGAAGGTTTCTCCCTGTCATGCGCATTGGTGTACTCACCTCCGGTGGCGACTGCCCCGGTCTGAACGCCGTCATCAGGTCCGTCGTGCACCGCGCGGTCGTCGACCACGGCGACGAGGTCATCGGCTTCCACGACGGCTGGAAGGGCCTCCTCGAAGGCGACCACCGCAGGCTCGACCTGGACGCCGTGGCCGGCATCCTGGCCACCGGCGGCACGATCCTCGGCTCCTCCCGCGTCCAGCCCGCACAGCTGCGGGACGGCGTCGAGCGGGCCAAGGGCCACGTGGCCGACCTCGGCCTGGACGCCGTCATCCCGATCGGCGGCGAGGGCACGCTCAAGGCCGCCCGGCTGCTGTCGGACGCCGGCCTGCCGATCGTCGGCGTGCCGAAGACCATCGACAACGACATCGCCTCGACGGACGTCACGTTCGGCTTCGACACCGCCGTCGGCGTGGCCACCGAGGCCCTGGACCGGCTCAAGACCACCGCCGAGTCCCACCAGCGCGTGCTCATCGTCGAGGTGATGGGCCGGCACACCGGCTGGATCGCCCTGCACTCGGGCATGGCCGCCGGCGCCCACGCCATCGTCGTGCCCGAGCGGCCCTTCGGCATCGACGAGCTGACCGAGGTCGTGGGCCGGCGCTTCGAGGCCGGCAAGCGCTTCGCGATCGTCGTCGTCGCCGAGGGCGCCAAGCCGCGCGAGGGCTCCATGGCCTTCGAGACCGGCGCCACGGACGTCTACGGGCACGAGCGGTTCGCCGGGGTGGCCCGGCAGCTCGCCGGGGAGCTGGAGCGGCGCCTGGGCAAGGAGGCCCGCCCGGTGATCCTCGGCCACGTGCAGCGCGGCGGCACCCCGACCGCGTACGACCGCGTCCTCGCGACCCGGTTCGGCTGGCACGCCGTGGAGGCGGCGCACCGCGGGGCGTTCGGGATGATGACGGCCCTGCGCGGCACGGACATCACGCTGGTGCCCCTCGCGAAGGCCGTCGAGCGGCTCAAGACCGTGCCGCAGGAGCGGTACACCGAGGTCGAGTGCGTGCTCTGACCCGCCCTGACCCGCTCTGACCCGGTCCCGGGCGGGGCGCCCCCGGCCGCGGACGCGGCCCGGGGCGCCTCTACTCTGGTTCCGGCGCATCGGTGCGAAATGGGAGAGAGCGGATGGATCACAGCGGGCACGGCATGATGCACATGGACATGCCGCCGTTCACGCTGGAGCGGGGTCTGCAGTTCAGTGGCGACCCGTTCTTCATGACCGGCTGTCTGCTGGCGCTGGCCCTCTACGGCTGGGCGGTGGTCCGGCTGCGGCGCCGCGGCGACGCCTGGCCGGTGGGCCGGACCGTCGCGTTCGCCCTCGGTGTGCTGACCGTGTGGCTGGTGATGTGCACCAAGCTCAACGACTACGGCATGGTCATGTTCAGCGTGCACATGGTGCAGCACATGGTCATCAGCATGCTCTCGCCGATCCTGGTCCTGCTCGGCGCGCCGGTGACGCTGACGCTGCGGGCGCTGCCGGCGGCCGGGCGCGGCCGCAGGGGTCCGCGCGAGTGGCTGGTCTCGCTGCTCCACAGCCGCTACATGCGGGTCATCACGCACCCGGTGTTCACGATCCCGCTGTTCATCGCGAGCCTGTACGCGCTGTACTTCACGCCGCTCTTCGACTTCCTGATGGAGTCCAGGACGGGCCACATCGCGATGATGGTCCACTTCCTCGCCGTGGGCCTGGTGTTCTTCTGGCCGATCATGGGCGTGGACCCGGGCCCGCACCGGCCGGGCTACGTGATGCGGATGCTGGAGCTGTTCGCGGGCATGCCCTTCCACGCGTTCTTCGGCATCGCGCTGATGATGGCGTCCGAGCCGATGATCGGCACGTACATGCACCCGCCGGCCTCGCTGGGCATCGACGCGCTGGAGGACCAGCAGGCGGGCGGTGGCATCGCCTGGGCGTTCAGCGAGATCCCGTCGGTCGTGGTGCTGCTCGCGCTGGCCTACCAGTGGTACCGCTCCGAGCAGCGGCAGGCCCGGCGCTCCGACCGCGCCGCGGACCGCAACGGCGACAAGGAGCTGGAGGCGTACAACGCCTACCTCGCCTCGCTGCGCTCGCAGGAGAGCTGAGGGGCGGGCGCACGAGGGAGGCGGGGCGCACGGGATCTGGCGGCAGGGGCCGCGGCCGGGAGACGATGGACTCCAGGCCGCGGCCCCTCGCGCGTCGGCGCGCTCACGGGCCGCCGTGAGGAGGTGCGGGAATGCCCGGATCGGCGAAGGCGATGGCGGGGCTGACGGTGGGGGGCCTCGTCGTGGTGACCGCGTATTCGGTGACGATCGGCAGCGACGGCTGGCTGTGGTTCGCATGGGTGATGCTGTCGTTGCTGACGATAGGGACGCTCGTCGCCCGGGGGACGTGAGCGGAGGGCCCGTAAGGCCCGGCGGCGGGCCCAGTCAGAAGGGCCTCAGAAGCGGAAGACGGGCCCGGTCGCCGCGTCGAGCGCGCAGGCATTGGGGAAGGTCCTGTGCCAGACGACGGGGCGGCCGTTCCACTCGCCTTCGGCGGTCGCGGTCACGGGGTCGTACTGGCGGGTGCACCGGTGCTCCGCGCCGGGCACCCGGCCGGGGTCGCCCTTCGCCTTGTTCAGCGTCGTGCACGCCTCGGCGGCGTGCGGGTGGTGGCCGTCGGCGTCCGGGCAGCTCAGCTGCACCCCGCGGATCCAGGTGTTCTGCGCGCCGGAGACGGTGAGGAAGAACCGCCCGTCGGTGCCGCCGGCGCCCGGCCGGCCCGGCTTGCCGTCCGCCGCGGCCCGCGGTGCGGCGAGGAGGAGCAGCGCGGCGGCGGCCGCCGAGGCGGCCACGGCGGTACGGGGTAGGGACATCGGTGCCTCCTGGAGCGGGGTGCCCGGGTCAAGGCCATCGCGCGCGGACCGGGCCCGGCAAGCCGCCGCGCCGCACCGTCCCCCGGGCGGCAGCGGCCGGCCACCCGGCCGGCCGCGGGAGGAGTCACCCTACTGCGCTCCGGCGCACGAGGAGGACGACACGGCCGCCGCCGCACCGTCCCGCACCGCCACCAGCCACTCCGCCCGCAACCGCTCGTAGGCCCTGCGCTCCTCGCCGTTGAGCATCCGGCCGCGGCGCTCGGCCAGGAACGCACGGATCGCGTCGTTGATCTCCTCGGGCGACTGGGTGAGGTCCGGGTTGACGGGCATGTGCACAGGCTACGAGGGACGGGCGGCCAAAACACCGAGAACCGTCGAGCTTTGCAGAATGCTCATCAAATGGTCATCCAGCCAAAAACCCTCCCGATGGCGCCCGAAGCGCGGCGACAACGCAGGTGGCGCCCCGGTCCGGGAGGACCGGGGCGCCACGGTGCGGTGCGGTGGGACTACTTCGCCGCGGCGGCCTTCGGGGGCTCGGGGGTGGCGTGCGGGGCGCACGTCACGTCCTGGGCGTCGAGCTTGCCGTCGACGAGGTAGGCGTCGAGCCGGGCGTTGACGCAGGGGTTGGCCTCGCCCGTGACACCGTGCGAGCCGGCGTCCTTCTCCGTGATCAGACGGGAGCTCTTGAAGCGCTTGTGCAGCTCCACGGCGCCCTCGTACGGGGTCGCGGCGTCACGCTCGCTCTGGATGATCAGGGTCTGCGGGAGACCCTTGTGGGTCGTGACCTCGATGGGGTTCCCCTGGGGGGCCTTCCACGTGGCGCACGGCAGGTTCATCCACGCGTTGGCCCAGGTCATGAAGGGCGCCTTGCGGTGGATGCGGGTGTTGTCGCGGTCCCACTTGGCCCAGCTGGTGGGCCACTTGGCGTCCGCGCACTCGACCGCGGTGTAGACGGCGTTGCTGTTCTCCGAGGCGATGTTGCCCGCGGTGTTGGACAGGTCGGGGCCGGCGGCCTCGACGAGCGCCTTCTCGTCACCGGCGACGTACTTGCTCCAGGTCTCGGCGACCGGGACCCACGAGGTGTCGTAGTACGCCGCGCCCTGGAAGAAGTTGATCAGCTCGGCCGGGCCGACGACCCCGCCTATGGGCTTCTTCTTGGCCTCGGCCCGCAGCTTCTCCCAGCCCTGCTGGACCTGGGCCTGCGTGGTGCCGAGGTGGAAGGCGTCGTCGTGCTTGGCGACCCACGTCTCCCAGTCCTTGAAGCGGGACTCGAAGGCGACGTCCTGCTCCAGGTTGGCCTGGTACCAGATGTTGTCCCGGTCCGGGTTGACGACGCTGTCGACGACCAGGCGGCGGACGTGGCCCGGGAAGAGGGTGCCGTAGACGGCGCCGAGGTAGGTGCCGTAGGAGACGCCCAGGTAGTTGAGCTTCTTCTCGCCGAGGGCGGCCCGGACGACGTCGACGTCGCGCGCGGTGTTCGCCGTGGTGAGGTACGGCAGCAGCTTGCCACTGCGCTCGGCGCAGCCGTCGGCGTACTCGCGGGCCAGCTTGCGCTGGGCGCGCTTGTCGGCCTCGCTGTCGGGCACCGGGTCGGCCTTCGGGGCCGCGACGAACTTCTGCGGGTCGATGCAGGAGATCGGGGCGGAGTGGCCGACGCCGCGCGGGTCGAAGCCCACGAAGTCGTACGCCTTCGCCGTCTTGGCCCACAGCGGGGCCTTGGTGGTGATCCGGCGCGGGAACTTCATGCCGGAGCCGCCGGGGCCGCCGGGGTTGTAGAGGAGGGCCCCCTGACGCTCGCTCGCGGTACCGGTCGAGCGTGCCCGGTCCACTGCGATCTTGATGGTGGGCCCGTCGGGCTTGGCGTAGTCGACGGGAACCGTGACGTAGCCGCACTGGATGGGCTTCTCGAGGCCCCAGGCGGCAGGACAGTCCTGCCACTTGACGCCCGCCTTGGCCGCGCGATCGGCGGCCACCTTCGCGCCGCGGGCCTCGGCGGCCCCGCCCGGCACGGGCTCGCTCGCGCCGGCGGCCGGGGCGGTCAGGAACCCGGCCACCAGCGCGCCGGTCACCAGGGTGCCGGCCGCGCCGAGTATTGACGTGTGTCTCACGTAGGAATCCCCCTGCAAGGTACGCCGCTTGAGGCGGCGGAGATCGCAATGCTGCAAGGGGATCCTTTCGTCTCCTATCCCACAATGGACAGATCGTACGAGCGTTCTTTACTAATCCGTAAGAATGACGAAACACGGCGTGCCACGAGTGGCGTATTTCGTCACTGCCGTACCGGAACATCCGTATCAGGTTGTATACCGAAATCCACCCCCGAGCGGCCGTCTTCGAGCAGCGTCCGGAGCTGCAGGCCGTCCGGCGCCACCGCGCTCACGACGACGGCCGGTCCGGCCAGCGGGGCGGCGACGGCCGTCGGCCCGAGGACCCGGGGCGCGGGCGGACGCGCCGCGAAGGCCGGGTCCACGACGAGGAGTTGCCCGGCCGCCCGGTGGCCGCCCAGGACCGCCCCGCCGTCCCAGCCGGGTGCCCCCGGCCCGTACGACAGCTCCTGGTCGTAGAGCGGGCGCCCCCCGTGACGGACAGTCAGCCGGGCGGTCAGCCGCCCCGGCCGCTCCCCCGCGCGGCCCAGGATCTGCTCCTCCCGGAACACCAGCCGGGCGGTCGGGGCGAGTTCTACGGTCGTGGTCATCCGCAGCTCGCCGCCGCGGGCCGAGATCAGCGGCTCGGGCAGCCAGTGCAGCACCGCGCCGTCGCCGACCCGGATGCGGACGTCGTACGTGGCCGGCGCGCCCGTACGGCCCGGCAGGGCGATGGTGGCGGCCGTGGTGCGGAAGTGCAGCGCGGCGCCGTCCCCCACCTCGGCGGAGAGCGCGAGGGCGTCGCCGCCCAGCGGGGCGCTCATCGCGCCCACCAGACACACGCGCGCCTCGCGCCCCACCGAGCGCAGGCGCCGCAGCGCGAACGGGCCGGCGCCGTCGAGGACGGGCAGCGCGGTGCCGCCCCTGCCGTCGGCCACGGCGACGACCCGCGCGGAGGCCAGCAGGCCGGGCCCCGCCGGGGCGAGGGCCGTGGTCACGGCGCCGCGGTCCACGCGGCGAGCTGCGCGCGCACCCACGCGGTGACCGGCTCCACGCCGCCCTCGGTGACGAGGGAGGTGAAGACGGCGGGGAGCTCGCCGCGCTGCGCCTTCGCGTCGCGCGCCATGCCCTCCAGGTCGACGCCGACGTACGGGGCGAGGTCCGTCTTGTTGACGACGAGCAGGTCGGCGGTGGTGATGCCGGGGCCGCCCTTACGCGGGATGTCGTCGCCGCCCGCGACGTCGATGACGAAGATCTGGGCGTCCACCAGACCCTTGGAGAAGGTCGCGGTGAGGTTGTCGCCGCCGGACTCGACCAGGACGAGGTCCAGCGGCCCCGCCCCCGAGGAGGAAGCCACAGCCTCCAGGTCCTCCACGGCCTCCAGGTTGGCGGAGATGTCGTCACGGATCGCGGTGTGCGGGCAGGCCCCGGTCTCCACGGCGGTGATCCGCTCCGGCGGCAGGACGGCGTTGCGCAGCAGGAACTCCGCGTCTTCGCGGGTGTAGATGTCGTTGGTGACGACGGCGACGGACAGCTCGTCGCGCAGCGCGCGGCAGAGGGCGGCGACGGTCGCCGTCTTACCGGACCCGACGGGCCCGCCGAGCCCGATCCGCAGGGCACGGCGCGAGCCGTCGGGGCGGACGGGGGAAGGGGCGCTGTAGGTGTGGCGGTGGGGGTAGGTCTCGGGGTGGTCGCGGTGCATGGTCCCTCCGGGTGGGTTCGGTGGTCGACAGGGTTCCGGTGGCTACGGATGCCGCCGGGCCTTCGCCGTTGCGGCGGAGAGTTGTCCGCCGTTCCGGCGGAGGTACACATGGTGGTGACGGCCTGGTGACGGGAGCCGGCGCGATCCGGACGCGATCCGGCACCGCCGGGATGCCACGGCGTGGCCGATCGCCGCCGCGGCGGAGAAGACCACCGCGCCACGAGCCCGCCGGATCGCCCGGTGAACGGAGCCGACGCGGCCCTGGCGCCGTCCGGCACCGCCGGGATCCCACGGCGTGGCCGATCGCCGCCGCGGCGGAGAAGACCACCGCGCCACGAGCCGGCAGACCGCCCGGTGAACGGAGCCGACGCGGCCCTGGCACAGTCCGGCACCGCCGGGATGCCACGTTGTGGCCGATCGCCGTCGCGGCGGAGAAAGCCTCCCGCGGCACGAGCCCGGCAGACCGCCCGGTGAAAGGCTGACATCGGCGGGCCGCCGTGTCGTGGTCGACCGCCGTCGTGGCGGAGAAGCCCGCTCGCCCCGGTGCCGGCAGAACGATTCCGCCGCGACGGCGGCGCGCCACCGCGGCGTGTGTCCGGCGGAGTGGGCGGGCGCCGCAGCGCCGCGCGGGCGATGGCGCGCATCAGCTTGCGAAGAGTCGTACGGGCCACGCCGCGTGGAGCTCCGCCGTGATGTCCAGCAGCGGCGCCGCGGAGGCCGGGAGGGCGTCCGGGCCCTCCAGGACGGCCCGCGCCGCGGCGTCGACGGCACGCCCGGCGACAGTGTCCATCGCGGGTGCGAGCCGGGCCAGGACGGCCGTCGCGTCGAACGGGTCGAGGCTCAGCAGGCGTACGACCGCGGTGGCCGGGCCGCTGACCGACTCGTAGACGCAGGCGTAGGCCGCGTCCAGCGGGCCCAGTCCGGCGGACCGGGCCGTGAGGCCGAGGACGACCGGTTGGTGGGCGCCGCGCGGCCGGGCCGCGGCGAGGGCGTCGAGCGCGTCCGAGGGCCATGTGGCGCGGGCGGCGCGCATGAGCTGCCGGCCGAGGCGCCGGGCGGTGGCGCGCAGGGCGGGTGCGGGGGTGCGGGCGTCCGCGGCGTCGTCGAGGGCGAGCGGGTCGAGCCCGGCGGCGGCCGCGGCGGCGAGGGCGGCGGCGGTGAGCCCGGCGGTGTGCAGCCGTCCCCGGCAGAACTCCTCCAGGGACGGCCCGTCGGTGATCCGCCCGGCTTTGACGGCGGCCTCGGCCCCGCCGGAGTGCGCGTGCCCTCCGGCGGGGAAGCGCCCGTCGGCGAGGACGAGGAGGGCGGCGATTCCGCCGCGGCCCGGCCCGGGGGCGGGCGCCCCCGGCGGGGCGGCCACTGCGGCTTCGGTGGTCCCTGTCATCAGAACAGGAAGTAGCGCTGGGCCATCGGCAGTTCCGCCGCCGGCTGCGGTTCGATGACTTCTCCGTCGACGGTGACCGTGAACGTGTCGGGGTCGACCTCGACCCTCGGCCTGGCGTCGTTGTTGCGCATGTCGGCCTTGGTCACGCCGCGCGTGGACCGTATGGGAACGAATCGCTTGCCCAGCCCCAGCCGTTCCGGGAGGCCGTCGTCCATGGCCCACTGGGTGACGAAGTTGAGGGAGTTGGCGGCGGGGGCGCGGCCGTGGGCGCCGAACATGGGCCGGGGCAGGACGGGTTGCGGGGTGGGGATGGAGGCGTTGGCGTCGCCCATCTGGGCGTAGGCTATCTGGCCGCCCTTGATGACGAGCTGCGGGCGTACGCCGAAGAAGGCGGGGTCCCAGAGCACGAGGTCGGCGAGCTTGCCCTGTTCCACGGAGCCGATCTCGTGGTCGAGGCCCTGTGCGACGGCGGGGTTGATGGTGTATTTGGCGACGTA
Organism: Streptomyces roseoverticillatus; assembly: GCF_000719265.1. GTDB lineage: Bacteria > Actinomycetota > Actinomycetes > Streptomycetales > Streptomycetaceae > Streptomyces > Streptomyces roseoverticillatus. The sequence continues at coordinate 364,437 of NZ_JOFL01000001.1, forward strand.
GCGCCGGGCCCGGGCGTTGTCGGCGGGGCCGTCGCCGGGCAGGGCGCCGCGGCGCTTCTTCATCACGTGCGCGGTCTGCCAGGTGCGCAGGACGACCTCCCCGATGCGGCCCATGGCCTGGGAGTCGGAGGAGATGATGGAGATGGCTCCGAGGTCGTGCAGGACGTCCTCGGCGGCGATGGTGCCGGGCCGGATGCGGGATTCGGCGAAGGCGAGGTCTTCGGGGACGGCCGGGTTGAGGTGGTGGCAGACCATCAGCATGTCGAGGTGTTCGTCGACGGTGTTGACGGTGTGCGGCCGGGTGGGGTTGGTGGAGCTGGGCAGGACGTTGGCCTCGGAGACGACGGTGATGATGTCGGGCGCGTGCCCGCCGCCGGCGCCTTCGGTGTGGTAGGCGTGGATGGAGCGGCCGGCGATGGCGGCGAGGGTGTCGCCGACGAAGCCGGCCTCGTTGAGGGTGTCGGTGTGGACGGCGAGCTGGGCGCCGCTCTCCTCGCACACGGCGAGGCAGGCGTCGATGGCTGCGGGTGTCGCCCCCCAGTCCTCGTGGATCTTGAAGCCGACGGCGCCGGCCCGCAGCTGGGCGCGCATCGAGTCGTACGAGACGGTGTTGCCCTTGCCCAGCAGGCCGACGTTGACCGGGTACCCCTCCATCGCCTCGAACATCCGGGCGAGGTGCCAGGCGCCGGGGGTGATGGTGGTGGCCTTGCTGCCCTCGGCGGGCCCGGTGCCGCCGCCGAGCAGGGTGGTGACGCCGGAGGCGAGTGCCTCGTCGGCGGCCTGCGGGCAGATGAAGTGGACGTGGGCGTCGACGGCGCCGGCGGTGAGGATCTTCCCGTTGCCGGCGATGATCTCGGTCTCGGGGCCGATGACGAGGTCGGGGTGGACGCCGTCCATGGTGTCGGGGTTGCCGGCCTTGCCGATGCCGGTGATGCGGCCGTCGCGGATCCCGACGTCGGCCTTGACGATGCCCCAGTGGTCGAGGACGAGCGCGCCGGTGATGACGGTGTCGGGGGCGCCGTCGGCGCGGGTCGCGCGGGACTGGCCCATGGACTCGCGGATGACCTTGCCGCCGCCGAAGACGGCCTCGTCGCCGGCGTGGCCGGGGCCGCCGCTGCGGTCCTCCTCGATCTCGATGACGAGGCCGGTGTCGGCGAGGCGGACGCGGTCGCCGGCGGTGGGCCCGTAGAGGTCGGCGTAGGCGACGCGGCTGAGCTCACTCATCGAGCGGTCCCCCGCACTCGCCGCGCAGGCCCTCGACGATGCGCTTGCCGCCGATGGGCACGAGGTCGACCTGGACGGGGATGCCCGGCTCGAAGCGGACGGCGGTGCCCGCGGCGATGTCGAGGCGCTTGCCGCGGGCCGCGGTCCGGTCGAAGTCGAGGCCGGGGTTGGCCTCGGCGAAGTGGTAGTGCGAGCCGACCTGCACCGGGCGGTCGGCGGCGTTGAGCACGGTGAGCCGGGTGCGGTGCAGGCCCTGGTTGAGGGCCACGGGCTCGGCGGCGTGCAGGATCTCTCCGGGAATCATCGGTCCGCCCCTTCAGCAGATGGGTTCGTGGACGGTGACGAGCTTGGTGCCGTCGGGGAAGGTGGCCTCGACCTGGACGTCGGGGATCATCTCGGGGATGCCCTCCATGACCTCGTCCCGGGTGAGCACCTTGCGTCCGGAGGACATGAGCTCGGCGACGGTGCGGCCGTCCCGGGCGCCTTCCAGGACGTGCACGGTGATGAGGGCCACCGCCTCGGGGTGGTTGAGGAGCAGGCCACGGGCCTTGCGCCGCGCGGCGACGTCGGCCGCCACGTGGAGGAGCAGGCGTTCCTGCTCACGCGGGGAGAGTTGCATGCGTGCCACCTCACTGTCGTCCCGGGGTCCCGGATGGACACACCGGGCCGCCACCCGAAGTTCAACACGGTGTTGACCTGGGGTTCTTCGGCCGGGAGCCAGGGATTGCAGATTAGGGCCGAACCTTTTCCAACGCGTTAACTGACTCTTTGCGCTGCCATGGCCATAGCCCTGCGGGCCCGCTGTCGGATGCATCTACTGGATCTTCTGGGCCGGATCATGGCCGTCCGCCCGCACGACACGTACCGCCGGCTACGGGCAGCGCAGACGCCGCCGTCGCCGTGCCGCGACCGCCGCCCGGTTCGCAGGGGTGTGCGAACCGGGCGAACGGGAGATGTGAACGGGCCGTGCCGACGCGGGCGGTACGGGGCTCCGGCGCAGAGCGCCGGGGGCGAAGGGATCTCCGCGCCATGTGCGCCGGAGGGCCGGGGGTCCGCACGCGAATAAACCCGGCTCCGTCCCATGGAGGATCACGGCGTAGACGGGGCGTGGTGATCGATTTGGGGCGGACGGCCGGATTGCGCCCGGCCGGGTATGAACCGCCGCAGGCCAGCGGCTCAGCCGGCTTGCGCGCACACCATCAATTCGCCCTGTGTCCACCGGAATTACCCAGAAGTGATCAGCCTCACATACCCCCGGTTCCGCTCGGAATCCGCGCGGCGGCTGCGCCAAGATCCCTGCGACGACAAGACCCCGCCACCCCGGCGGGGCGGTCCCGGCGGACGCCGAACCCTGCCGCCGACGGGATGCCGGGTCGACTTGAGTGCACGGCAGGGATGGAGGACCCAAGAGTGGTGGGACGACCAAGAGTAGTGCGGTCGGCCCTTGGGGTGAAGCCGTTGACCACGGCCGGGCAACCTTCGCCTGCCCGAACCCGACAGGTCATCCTTCACAGGCGGCTGACGAAGGGTTAGCGCATGGGCGCGCACAAACGTCCGTCGAAGCTGTCCAGGGCCGGTGCCGCATCGGCCCTCACTCTCGCCGCAGTAGGTGCCACGGTGCTGGCACCGGGCGGCGCGGCAGAGGCGGAGGCGTCTTCCGTCTCCACCACGGCACTCCGGATCGCGGCCTCGAAGCAGGGCTCCCCGTATCAGTGGGGAGCGACCGGACCCTACCGGTTCGACTGCTCGGGCCTCACGCTCTACTCCTTCAAGCGGGCCGGCAAGTCCCTGCCCCGCACCGCCGCCCAGCAGTACAACAGCACGCAGCACATCTCGCGGTCCGCACGCGAACGCGGCGACCTGGTCTTCTTCATCTCCGGGCGCGGCATCTACCACGTCGGGATATACGCCGGGGACGGGAGGATCTGGCACGCTCCCAAGACGGGCGCGGTCGTCCGCCTGGAGCGGATCTGGACCAACAGCGTCCGCTACGGCCGGGTCGGCTGATCCGCCGGCACCCCCGGGCGAATGAGCCCGCAACCGCCCCGAAAGGGCCCGAGGCCCCCCGCACCCCGTGCGGGGGGCCTGGCCGGCCGGAGGGGAGTTCAGCGCTCGGCGCTGACCGGCACGGTCCAGGGGAGGGAGATCCACACCGTCTTGCCGCCGTCGGAGGTCGGGGTGAAGAACAGCCGCCCCCCGTACTCCGCGGTGAGACAGCGGATGATCACCATGCCGCGGCCGTTGTCCTGCTGGACCGCGGCGGGCAGCCGCCGGGGGAAGCGGGGGTGGCTGTCCGTGACCCCGATGCGCAGCTGCTGGTCGCGGTCGAGGCGGACGTCCACGGTGAAGGTGGGCGACTGGCCCCGGGTGTGCTGCACGGCGTTGGTGGCGAGCTCCGAGACGATCAGGCGTACGGTCTCGGCGGTGTCGGTCCCGCCCGGCAGCCCCCAGTCAGCCAGCACCTCCGCGACGTAGCGCCGCGCCGTAGACACCGAGCCGGGGGCGCTCGGCAGAGTGACGGTGGCTTCTTGGTGGTCTGCTGCCATGGCGGTGGCCCTTTCAGCCGAGGTCCCGCCGAAAGCCGGACCCCCGTACACCGCCGGTGCACCGCCACGGAAATCGGGGAGCATGCCGTACGTCAGTGGGAGTCGTGAGCGGCCTCGGGCGGCTCTGTGCGACAGCCTGCCACTGATAACGCCTGTGATGGGAGCGATCCCCCAAGATATGCATATATCTGTCGCCCAAAGCAGTGAACTCTACGACGAGCGACCGTATTCGCCCGGCACACTGGGCTATTGACACTGACGTATGTCAGTGACAGTGGCAGTGATCTAGGGGAGGGCAGGGCCGAATGCGGTACGGACCGGCGGTGCGCCGCCGCAAGCTGGGTGCGGAGCTGCGCCGCCAGCGCGAGCTGGCCGAGCTGACGAGCCTGGAGGCCGCGCGCGCGGTGGGCTGGCACCAGTCGAAGGTCAGCCGGATCGAGACGGGCGCCAGTGGCGTGAAACCGGCGGACGTGGCACGGCTCCTGGACGCCTACGGGGTCACCGACTCCGAACTGCGCGCGCTGCTGGGGGCGCTGTGCGGGGCGGGGTCGCCCGCGCCGGGCGAGGGCGCGGGGGCCCGGCGCGGCTGGTGGTACGCCTACCGCGACCGGCTGCCGCCGGCCTATCTGGACTTCATCAGCCTGGAGTCGGAGGCGTCGCGGTTAAGCACCCTGGAGACCGCCGTGGTGCCCGGCCTGCTGCAGACGCCCGACTACGCCCGGGCCGTGACGCGTGCGGCACTGGGCGATCCCGCTCCGGAACAGGTCGAGGAGCTGGTGCGGGTGCGCATGGCGCGGCAGGCGGTGCTGCGGGGCGAGCAGCCGCTGGAGGTGTGCGCCGTGCTGGACGAGGCGGTATTGCACCATGAGGTGGGCGGACCGGAGGTCATGGCCGGACAGCTGCGGCACCTGGTGGAGACGGGGTCGTTGCGGCATGTACGGCTGCACGTCCTGCCGTTCTCCAGTGGCGGCCATATCGGCATCACCGGGCCTTTTGTTATCTTCTCATTTCCGCGCATTGCTGATCTGGATGTGGTTGTTCTCGACCACTTGACGAGTAGCCTCTACCTGGAGCGGAAAGAAGACCTCCGGGCGTACGGCGCGGCATTCACGACGCTGCGCGAACACGCGCTCTCGCACGAGAACTCACTGGAATTCATCGCCGGGATCAACGACGGCGCGTAAGGAGGCACCATGTCCGCAATGCCTCGGTACGTACCTGCCGCCCCTTCGCTTCTCCGCGGCGCCTTGTGGCGGCGCAGTAGCTACAGCACCGGATACAACAACTGCGTCGAGACGGCCGGGCCGCTCCCGGGCCGTTTCCTCGCCGTGCGCGACTCCAAGAACACAGCCGGTCCCGCCCTGCTCTTCCGATCCGCCTCGTGGACCTGCTTCGTCGACGGGCTGCGCGCCGGCCTCCGCTAGGACCGCCGCGGGCTTACACGGCCGGCGCGGTCCGTACGATCGCGCCGGCCGCCGCCGTCACCTGTCCGTCCGTCAGATCCGCCCGGGCGGTCAGCCGCAGCCGTGAGATGCCGTCCGGCACGGACGGCGGCCGGAAGCAGCCGACCGCGAAGCCGGCCTCCCGGCAGTCCGCCGCCCACCGCACCGCCGCCTCCGGCGAGGGCGCGCGGACGGACACCACCGCCGCGTCGGGCCGTACCGCCTGGAGGCCCGCCGCCACGACCCTGCGGTGCAGCTCGGCGGCGATCTCCCGGACCCGGACCGCGCGCTGCGGCTCGCGGCGCAGCACCGTGAGGGCCGCCAGCGCGGCGCCGGCCGCCGCCGGGGCGAGGCCGGTGTCGAAGATGAACGTCCGGGCGTTGCTCACGAGGTGCCGGATCACGCGCGCGGGGCCGAGCACCGCACCGCCCTGGCTGCCGAGCGCCTTCGACAGGGTGACCGTGGCGACGACGTCCGGGGCGCCCGCGAGCCCCGCCGCGTGCAGCGCGCCGCGGCCGCCCTCGCCGAGGACGCCGAGCCCGTGCGCGTCGTCCACGAGCAGCGCCGCGCCGTGCTCGCGGCACGCCGCGGCCAGTGCGGTCAGCGGGGCCGCGTCGCCGTCGACGGAGAAGACGGAGTCGGTGACGGCCAGGGCGCGGCCGGCGTGCGTGGCGAGGGCCTTGCGGACGGCGGCGGGGTCGGCGTGCGGCACGATCGCCTTCTCGGCGCGGGCGAGCCGGCAGCCGTCGATCAGCGAGGCGTGGTTGCCCTCGTCGGAGACGAGCAGGGCCCCGCCGGCCCCGGCGCCCGGTCCGGCGAGCGCGGTGACGGCGGCGAGGTTGGCGGTGTAGCCGGAGGAGAAGATGAGCGCCGCCTCGAAGCCGCAGAACGCGGCGAGCTCCGCCTCCAGCCGGGCGTGCAGGTCGGTGCTTCCGGTGACCAGGCGGGAGCCGGTCGCGCCCGCGCCCCACTGCCGGGCGGCCGCCGCGGCGGCCTCGGTGACCTCCGGGTGGCGGGTGAGGCCGAGGTAGTCGTTGCCCGCCAGGTCCACCAGCGGCGCGTCGGCCGGGCGCGGCCGCAGGGTCCGTACGAGACCGGCCGCGAGGCGCCGCTCGTGGTGGGCGTCGATCCAGCCGAAGGCGTCGTCCTGAGGCATGCGGCCGTCCTTCGCGTTCCAGGGGGCTGGGCCGGTTCCGCGGAGCGTTCTGTGGAGCCCGGATAGAACCTCCCTAGAACGTAGCGGCCGTCACTCCTGGTCAGGGTGTGGCAATACACACACATCAATCCGCCCCTGTTGTGTAATCCCTACCTTGGCCGAGAGTGCGGCCGTGAGCGAGGATCACCGCCATGGACCTGCTGAACACGCTGGTGGACAAGGGGCTGCGGCGCGAGCTGCCGAGCCGTGAAGAGGCACTCGCCGTACTGGCGACCTCCGACGACGACCTGCTCGACGTGGTGGCCGCGGCCGGCAAGGTGCGCCGCAAGTGGTTCGGGCGCCGGGTGAAGCTCAACTACCTCGTCAACCTGAAGTCGGGGCTCTGCCCCGAGGACTGCTCGTACTGCTCGCAGCGGCTCGGCTCCAAGGCCGAGATCCTCAAGTACACCTGGCTCAAGCCGGAGGACGCCTCCAAGGCCGCGGCGGCCGGTGTCGCGGGCGGCGCGAAGCGGGTCTGCCTGGTCGCCAGCGGGCGCGGGCCCACGGACCGGGACATCGACCGCGTCTCGAAGACCATCGAGGCGATCAAGGAGCAGAACGAGGACGTCGAGGTGTGCGCGTGCCTCGGACTGCTCTCCAACGGACAGGCCGAGCGGCTGCGCGCCGCGGGCGCCGATGCGTACAACCACAACCTCAACACCTCCGAAGCCACCTACGGCGGCATCACCACCACCCACACCTACGCCGACCGCGTCGACACCGTGCAGCAGGCCCAGGCGGCGGGCATGTCCGCCTGCTCCGGCCTGATCGCGGGCATGGGCGAGACCGACGAGGACCTGGTCGACGTCGTCTTCTCGCTGCGGGCGCTGGACCCGGACTCGGTGCCGGTGAACTTCCTCATCCCCTTCGAGGGCACGCCGCTGGCCAAGGAGTGGAACCTCACGCCGCAGCGGGCGCTGCGCATCCTCGCCATGGTGCGGTTCGTCTGCCCGGACGTGGAGGTCCGGCTGGCGGGCGGGCGCGAGGTGCACCTGCGGTCGATGCAGCCGCTCGCCCTGCACCTGGTCAACTCGATCTTCCTCGGCGACTACCTGACCAGCGAGGGCCAGGAGGGCAAGGCCGACCTTGACATGATCGCGGACGCCGGGTTCGAGGTCGAGGGCGCGGGCGAGACGACCCTGCCGGCGCACCGGGCGGACGCCGTCGCGGCCGCGGGCTGCGGCGGGGGCTCGTGCGGGCCCTGCGGGGACGACTCCCCCACGGTCGCCGCCTCCGAGGCCGTCGCCGGCCAGGACGCGCGTACGGACCTGGTCGCCGTGCGGCGCCGGGGCGCGGGCACGGACCTGCCGCCCAATGCCTGAGCCGCTCACCCCCGGTGAGCTCCTCGCCCTCGACCGGCAGCACGTGTGGCACCCCTACGGTCCGATGCCGGGCCGCCAGGAGCCGCTGCTCGTCGCGTCCGCGTCGGGGGTGCGGCTGCGGCTCGCCGAGCCAGTAGACGGCGTGGGCGAGCTGATCGACGGGATGTCCTCGTGGTGGTCCGCCGTCCACGGCTACAACCACCCCGTCCTCAACGAGGCCGCGCAGGCGCAGCTGGGGCGGATGAGCCACGTGATGTTCGGCGGGCTCACCCACGAGCCGGCCGTGCGGCTCGCCGCCCGGCTGGTGGAGATCACCCCCGAGGGCCTGGAACACGTCTTCCTCGCCGACTCCGGTTCGGTGTCGGTCGAGGTGGCCGTCAAGATGTGCCTGCAGTACTGGCGCTCGGCCGGGCGGCCGGAGAAGCGGCGCCTGATGACGTGGCGCGGCGGCTACCACGGGGACACGTGGCAGCCGATGGCCGTGTGCGACCCCGACGGCGGGATGCACGAGCTGTGGTCCGGGGCGCTCCCGAAGCACGTCTTCGCCGACGCGCCGCCGGCTCTGTCCACGGGCCCGGAGGCCGTCGCGGCGTACGCGGCGCACCTGCGCGAGACGCTCGCCGCCCATGCCCACGAGCTCGCGGCGGTCATCGTCGAACCGGTGGTGCAGGGTGCGGGCGGGATGCGCTTCCACGATCCGGCGTTGCTGCGGGTCCTGCGGGACGCGTGCGACGAGCATGACGTGCTCCTCGTCTTCGACGAGATCGCCACCGGCTTCGGCCGTACGGGCCGGCTGTTCGCGGCCGAGCACGCCGGGGTCACGCCCGACGTGATGTGCCTCGGCAAGGCGCTCACCGGCGGCTACCTGACGATGGCGGCGACGCTGTGCACGACGCGGGTCGCCGGCGGCATCTCGCAGGGCGAGGTGCCGGTGCTGGCGCACGGGCCGACGTTCATGGGCAACCCGCTCGCCGCGGCGGTCGCAGGCGCCTCGATCGATCTTCTCCTGGGCCAGGACTGGCAGACGGAGGTCAAGCGGATCGAGGCCGGCCTGCGGAACGGCCTCGCCGAGGCGGCCTCGCTGCCGGGCGTCCGGGACGTCCGGGTGCTCGGCGCGATCGGCGTCGTCCAGCTCGACCACGAGGCCGACGTCGCGGCCGCGACGCGGGCGGCCGTCCGCGAAGGCGTCTGGCTGCGGCCCTTCCGCGACCTGCTGTACGTGATGCCGCCGTACGTGACGGACGACGAGGACGTGGCCCGGGTGTGCGGGGCGGTGTGCGCGGCGGCGCGGGTCGCCTGACGGCGGGTCGTCGCAGGACGCGGGGTTCCCCGCCGCGGCGCGGACGGAACCTCCGGCGGGGGCGGAACCTCCGGCGGGGGTGAGCGACGCACCTCGGGGCGCGGCCGGCGCGGCACCGCCGGACTGCGGCGTTGTGGCTGAGCACCGCTGCGGCGGAGGGAGGGGTGGGCTGCCTGCCAGGCCATGAGGCGCCCGGTGCCCCCGGCCCCGGGAACCACGTCAGCCGGTTGTTCGGCACCGCCGGACTGCGACATCGTGGCCGGGCACCGCTGCGGCGGCGGCAGAGGCGGGCAGTGGGCCGGACCGGGCGAGCGAGGCGCAGGAGATGCCGTGCGCTGCGCTGTGGCGCACGCGCTCTCCCCCGCCGCAGCGGCGCTCAGCCACAGCCGTGGTGTCCGGCGGTGCCGGGCCGGCCCGCCGCAGACCGTAGGCAGACCGTAGAGAGCTGAGGACATTCATGACCGTACTCGTCGTCACCGGCACCGGCACCGAGGTCGGCAAGACCGTCGTCACCGCGGCCGTCGCGGCGGCGGCGCGCGCCGCGAGCCGCACCGTCGCCGTGCTCAAGCCCGCGCAGACGGGGGTCGCCCCGGGCGAGCCCGGTGACGTCGCCGAGGTGCGGCGGCTCGCCGGGGACGCGGTGACCGGGGAGGAGCTCGCGCGGTTCCCCGAGCCGCTCGCGCCGGGCACGGCCGCGGCCCGGGCGGGCCTCTCCCCCGTCCGCCCGAAGGAGATCGCGGAGGCGGCCGCGCGGCTCGCGGAGAGCCACGACCTGGTCCTCGTCGAGGGCGCCGGCGGCCTCCTCGTCCGCCTGGATGAGGAGGGCGCGACCCTCGCGGACGTGGCGCGCCTGCTGGACGCCCCCGTCCTGGTCGTCGCGCGGGCCGGCCTCGGCACCCTCAACACGACCGCCCTCACCGCGGAGGCGCTGCGCGCGCGGGACCTGCGCTGCCGGGGCGTCGTGATCGGCAGCTGGCCGGCCGCCCCGGACCTGGCCATGCGCTGCAACCTCGCCGACCTTCCGGAGGCGGCCGGCGCCCCGCTGCTGGGCGCGGTCCCGGAGGGCGCGGGAGCCCTCCCGCCGGAGGCCTTCCGTACGGCGGCCCCCGCCTGGCTGGCGCCGGAGCTGTCCGGCACCTGGGACGCCGGAGACTTCGCCGCGGCCCACCGCTGAACCCGCCCGCCCCGGCCACCCCACGCGCCCCGCCCGCCCCAACTGCCGCGGCCGCAGCGGAGCTTGCGGCGCGGCGACGGTGCGGGCCGGTCCGGCCGGGGAACAATCGCGGTAGCCGTCGTCCCCGGAAAGGGGTGTGTGCCATGCCGCCGCTTCGGAGCACCAGGTTGCCGCACGACGCCGTGCACCATCCGGTCTTCGCCCGCTTCTACGCCAAGGTGAGCCCGATCATCGACGAGCGGGCGGGCATCGGGGAGCACCGGCGCGAGCTGCTGGCCGGCCTGTCGGGCCGGGTGATCGAGATCGGCGCGGGGAACGGCCTGAACTTCCCCTTCTACCCGCCGGCGGTCTCCGAGGTGGTGGCGATCGAGCCGGAGCGCGAGCTGCGCAGGATCGCGGTGGACGCGGCGGTGCGGGCGGGCGTCCCGGTGGATGTGGTGCCGGGCGCGGCCGAGGCGCTGCCGGTGAAGAGCGAGGCGTTCGACGCGGCGGTGACCTCGCTGGTGCTGTGCTCCGTACGGGACGTGCGGCGCGCGCTGGCGGAGCTGCGGCGGGTGCTCCGGCCGGGCGGTGAGCTGCGGTTCTTCGAGCACGGGCGGGCGGAGGGCCGGGCACTGGCCGTCACGCAGCACGCCCTGGACCGGACACTCTGGCCGCTGCTGTTCGGCGGGTGTCACACGGCGCGGGATCCGCTGGCGTCGATCGAGGCGGCGGGGTTCGAGCTCGGTGCGTACAGCCGGCTGCGGGTCCCGCAGACGCGGGTGCCGACCCCGGCCTCGCCCTGTGTCCTGGGCGTGGCCAGACGGCCCGCCGTGCCGGGCCCGGCGGGTCCGGCGGGTCCGGCGGGTCCGGCGGGTCCGGCGGGTCCGGCGGGTCCGGCGGGTCCGGCGGGTCCGGCGGGTCCGGCGGGCCGCCCATGGGCGAGCCTCCCAGTAGCCCCCGCAGCCGACATCGCGCGGTCCCCGTCCCTCCGTCCGATCATGGAACGGAGGTGAACCGATGACCGAGGTAGTCCTGCTGGTGGTCGCCCTGCTGCTGACGCTGGCCTGCGCCGTCTTCGTCGCGGCGGAGTTCTCGCTCACCACCGTCGAGCGCGCCGACCTCGAGCGCGCCGCCGAGAACGGCGAGCGCGGCGCGGCGGGCGCGATCCAGGCCGTGCGCAGCCTCACCTTCCAGCTCTCCGGTGCCCAGCTCGGCATCACCGTCACCGGCCTGATCATCGGCATGATCTCCAAGCCGTCCATCGCGGCGCTGCTCACGGGCCCGATGGAGGCGATCGGCCTCGGCGCCGCCGCGGCTTCCTCCACAGCCCTGGTGCTGGCCACGGTGCTGTCCACCGTCGTGCTGATGGTGGTCGGCGAGCTCGTCCCGAAGAACTGGGCGATCTCCCGGCCGCTGCCGGTCGCCAAGCGGGTCGCGGGCCCGCAGCGCGCGTTCTCCGCCGCGTTCCGCCCGCTGATCCGGCACCTGAACAACACCGCGAACCGGACCCTGCACCGGATGGGGCTGGAGCCCGCCGAGGAGCTGGCCTCCGCGCGCGGCCCGCAGGAGCTGGCCGCGCTGGCCCGCCACTCCGCCAAGGAGGGCACCCTGGAGGCGGACGCCGCCGAGCTGTTCGTGCGGACCCTGAGCCTCGCCGACCTGACGGCGGAGAACGTGATGACGCCCCGCGTCCAGGTCATCGCCCTGGACGCCCAGGCCACCGCGGAGGACGTCGCGAACGCCACCCGCGCGACCGGCCTGTCCCGCTTCCCCGTCTACCGGGGCAGCCTGGACACGGTCGTCGGCGTCGCCCACATCAAGGACGTACTGGCGATACCCGCCGACCGGCGCCCCCGCCACCCCGTCACCTCGATCCTGCGCGAGCCGCTGCTCGTACCGGAGTCGCTGACGGTGGACCGGCTCCTGGACCGGCTGTCGGGCAAGCGCACGATGGCCGTCGTCATCGACGAGTACGGCGGCACCGCCGGCGTCGTCACCCTGGAGGATATCGTGGAGGAGGTCGTCGGCGAGGTCCGCGACGAGCACGACCCCCGCGAGGTGCCCGACCTCGCGCCCGCCGGCACGGACGCCGACGGCCGCCCGCTGTACGACGCGGACGGCGCGGCCCGCACCGACCAACTGGAGATCATCGGGCTGCACGCGCCGGACGGGCCGTACGAGACCCTGGCCGGTCTCGTAGCCACCGAGCTCGGCCGGATCCCCGTCCGCGGCGACACCGTGGAGGTCGCGGGCTGGCGCGTCGACGTCGTCGACGCGACCGGTCACCGCGCGGCCCGCGTCCGCCTGACCGGGCCGCCCGCGGACGCGGACACCGGCACCGGGATCCCGGGGGAGGCCGGCCGATGACCTTCGTCCAGCTGCTGATCGGTCTGGCGACGCTCGTCGTCAACGCCTTCTTCGTGGGCGCGGAGTTCGCCCTCATCTCGGTCCGCCGCAGCCAGATCGAGCCCTACGCCGACCGGGGCGACCGGCGCGCCCGCAGCGTCCTGTGGGGCCTGCGGCACATCTCGGCGCTGATGGCCGCGGCCCAGCTCGGCATCACGCTGTGCACGCTGGTCCTGGGCGTGGTCGCCGAGCCCGCGATCGCCCACCTGCTGGAGCCCGTCTTCGACGTCCTCGGGGTGCCGCACGGCCTGGTCCACCCCGTCTCGTTCGTCATCGCGCTGGCCGTGGCGACGTACCTGCACATGCTGTTCGGCGAGATGGTGCCGAAGAACATCGCGCTGGCCGAGCCGGTGCGCACCGCCCTGCGGCTCGGCCCGCCGCTGGTCGCCCTGGCGCGGGCGCTGCGCCCGTTCGTCTTCGCCATCAACTCCTTCGCCAACGTCCTGCTGAAGCTGTTGCGGGTGGAGCCGAAGGGCGAGGTGGCGGCGACGTACTCGGACGATCAGCTCGCGCGGATCGTCGCCGACTCCAGCGCGGCCGGCCTGCTCGACTCGCGGGCCACGGAGCGGCTGCGCGACGCCCTGGAGCTGGGCAAGCGCCCGGTGCAGGACGTGGTCACGCCCGTCGAGCGCGTGGTCTCCGCACCGCTGGGCATCACGCCCGAGGGGCTGGAGCGGCTGTCGGCCGACTCCGGGTTCTCGCGGTTCCCGGTGGTGGACACGACGGGCCGCATCCTGGGCTACCTGCACGTGAAGGACGCCCTGGACGCCCGGCCGCGGGACTTCCCCTTCCCGCTGCAGCGGATGCGCCGGATCGCGACGGTCCCGGCGACGACGCCGCTGGACGACGTCATCACCACGATGCGCGGCACGGGAACGCACCTCGCCGGGGTGACCGGCGAGGACGGCAAGCTGGCCGGGCTGGTCACGCTGGAGGACCTGCTGCGCGAGCTGGTGGGGCGCCCGGCGCTCTGACCGGCCCCGGCTCTCCTCGGTCCCGGCCGGTACGGCACCGCGGGACGCCACCGTCGTGGTCGCGCGCCGCTGCGGCGGATTCAAGGGTGCGGCGCACCCTTGACCCGGCGGCCGGCACCGGGCGGTCCGGCTGCGGGGAGTAGGATCGCCCGGGCCATGCAGATGAATGCCATGTACACCAGTTTTGTCGCGGTCGGGGACTCCTTCACCGAGGGCATGTCCGACGGCCTGCCGGACGGCTCCTACCGGGGCTGGGCCGATCTCCTCGCCGCACGGCTGGCGGCCCGCAGCCCCGGCTTCCGCTACGCGAACCTCGCCGTGCGCGGCAAGCTGATCGGCCAGATCGCGGACGAGCAGTCCGCGCCGGCCGCCGCGCTGGGCGCGGACCTGGTGACGCTGGTGGGCGGCCTGAACGACGTGCTGCGGCCCAAGTGCGACGTGGACGAGGTGTGCGCCCGGCTGGCCGAGGCCGTGGACCGGCTCGCGCCGAGCTGCAAGCAGCTGGTGCTGATGCGCAGCCCCGGCCGGCGCGGCCCGGTCCTGGAGCGGTTCCGCCCCCGCATGGAGCAGCTGTTCTCGTTCGTCGACGCGCTGGCCGAGCGGCACGGGGCCGTGGTCGTGGACCTCTTCGGCGCCGAGGTGCTGGGCGACGCGCGGCTGTGGGCCGACGACCGCCTGCACCTGAACGCCGAGGGGCACCGGCGGGTGGCCGAGGCCGTGTGGCAGGCGCTCGGCCACGAGCCGGAGGACGACTGGCGCGCGCCCCTGCCCCCGGCCGTCCGCGCCGGCTGGGCGGCGCGGCGCGCCTCCGACGCCCGCTTCACGCGCGAGCACCTCGTGCCGTGGATCGGGCGCCGCCTGACGGGCCGCTCGTCCGGTGACGGCCGGGCGGGCGCGCACTTCAGCGCGGCCGAGGGCCGTGCGTTCTGGGTGACGCCGCCGGCCGGCGGGGCCGGGACCGGCGACGTGACGGGGTGGCTGCGGGCGCAGCCGTAGGCCCCTCCCCCGCCGGCTCAGCTCTCCAGCAGCCGGTGCAGCGCGGCCTTGAAGGCGGCGACGAAGGCGTCGCGCGTCTGCGGGGCCACGAGGTCCAGGGACAGGTACGGGTTGAGGTCCTCCAGCTCGACCAGCAGCAGCTCGCCCCCGGGGGCGCGGCAGGCGTCCACGCGCTGGATGCCGTGCTCGATCCCGTTCCACTCGACGAAGCGCTGCGCGAAGGCCAGGTCCTCCGCGGTGGGCTCGTACGGCACGAGCTCCCAGCGGCGGTCGGGGTCGGGCGCGTGGAGGGCGTACTGGAAGGCGTCGTCGACGAAGTAGAACGACACCTCGTAGCGGAAGCGGATCCGCGGCTGGACGAGGACGCCCTCGTAGGAGAGGTCCGCGAGCTCCTCGCGCGGGACGAAGCGCAGGCCTATGGAGTCCGCGCCGAGCTTCGGCTTGACCACGTACTCGTCGGCGGCGGGCAGCAGGCCGGTGTCCTCGGGGCGGTCGACGGTCGGGATGACCGGGTGGCCGGCGGCGGTGAGGTCCAGCAGGTACTGCTTGCCGGCCATGTCGGCCTTGCCTGTCAGCTGGTTGTAGACGCGCACGCCGCCCTCGGCCGCGCGGCGCGCGAAGTCGTCGTACGCGGCCTGGTAGTGCAGCACGGGCCCGCTGTTGCGGACCACGACGGCGTCGAAGGCGTCCATCAGCGCGGCGGCGTCGAGCGGGTGGCACAGGGCGACGTCGAAGTCCTCGCGCAGCCGGGAGGACAGGAAGATGTCCTCGTCGCAGTACCTGCGCCCGCGCGCCGGGTAGGCGAGGTCGGTGACGTAGAGGACACGGGGCTGGGCGGACGGCATGGCTCTCCTGACACGGTGCTGCCCAGGGGCCCCATTGACGGCCCACGGGCTGTCCGGTCGATGATATCCGTGCAGGTCAGACGGAGATCGTCCGGTGTTACCGAGCGAAGGAGAAACGGCGTGCCTGTCGACGGCAAGGCCCATGTGCGCATCGCCCGCCCGTCCCGCGACCTCGCTGCGGCGGAGCGGTTCTGGACCGGGGGGCTGGGGCTCTCGGTCCTCTACCGGCACGAGGCCGGCCCGGACGCCCCGCCCCGGGAGGACCACTCGCTGCTGATGCTGGGCTGGCCGGACGCGGGCTGGCACCTCGAACTGGTCGTCTCGGAAGGTGAGTTCGTCCGGCCCGTGCCCACGGTGGAGGACCTCCTCGTCGTGTACGTCGCCGAGGAGGTCCCGCAGGAGCTCGTCGACCGCCTGGAGGCGCACGGCGGCAGGCGCGTCGAGGCCCACAACCCCTACTGGGACACGTGGGGCGTCACGGTCGAGGACCCCGACGGCTACCGCCTGGTGCTGTCCACGCGCGATTGGTCCAATTCGTAACCGGGCCGCCCGGGCCCGGCGGGCCGGCGTTCAGCGCGTGGCGTCGAGGATGACCCTCGCCACGAGCGCCGGGTCGTCGTTCATGGGCACGTGCCCGCAGCCCGGCAGCCGGACCAGCCTCGCCCCGGGGATCACCTGCTTGGCCCGGACGCCCTGGCGGCGCGGCAGCAGCCGGTCGCGCGTGCCCCACGCGACGGTCACGGGGACGTCAGCGATGTCGTGGGCGAAGAGGACGCCCTGGCCCGCGGCGAGGGTGGGCGCGAAGCCGGTGGCCTCGCGCAGCGCCCGCGTCTCGGCCATCACGGCGTCGGGCGAACGGCGGCCCGGGCTGGCGTAGATGGTGCCGGTCAGCGCCGCGCGCCCGGCGGCCGTGCGGGCCAGCCGGGCGACGGCCCGCGGCGGCAGCGACTCGGCGCCGCGCCGCATCGCCCGCAGCATGGTGAAGGCGTAGCGGCGCTCGGCCTCGGTCCAAAAGCCCGCGGGCGAGAGCGTGACCGCGGTCCGTACGAGCTTCTCGTGCGCGAGCTGCAGGGCCAGCAGCCCGCCGAGGGAGTTGCCCGCGACGTGCGGCCGGTCCAGGTCCAGGGCCTCGAACAGCGCTCTGAGGACGGGGACCACGCCGCGCAGGTCGTAGGTGACGCCGTCCGGGAGCGCGGGCGAACTGCCGAAGCCGGGCAGGTCGACGGCGATGACGTCGCGCTCCGCGGCGAGGATGCCCGCGACCGGGTCCCACGCCTGCAGGTGGTGGCCGATGCCGTGCAGGAGCACCAATGGCTCCCCGCCACCGAGCCGTTCGTAGGACACCTCCGCCGTCCGCCGTCCGGCGGGGGTGTCGATGGGGAAGACGACCGTGTCGGCCATGCGTGGCTCCTCGTCATCCTGGGGTGACCGGTGAGGTATTGAGACAGGATGTCAGTAAGAGTTACCGCAGGGTAGACCTTGTGCGAAGAGCCGTACGATGGCCCGGTGACCGTACGTGACACCGCCGTCGACGCCTTCGAGGAACACCGCTCCGTCCTGACGGGGGTGGCCTACCGCATGCTCGGCCGCGTCACCGACGCCGAGGACGTCGTCCAGGAGGCGTGGCTGCGCTGGTCCGGCGCCGACCGGGAGGACGTGCGCGACCCGCGCGGCTATCTCGTGCGGGTCACCGCCCGGCTGGCCGTCGACCGGCTGCGCCAGGTCCAGGCGCGGCGCGAGGCGTACGTGGGTCCCTGGCTGCCCGAGCCGATCGCCACCGACTACGGCCCGGCCGTCCCGGACACCGCCGAGCAGGCGGTGCTGGCGGACTCGGTCTCGCTCGCCGTACTCGTGGTCCTGGAGTCCCTGTCACCGCTGGAGCGGGCGGTCTTCGTACTGCGGGAAGCCTTCGGCTTCCCCTTCGGCGAAATCGCCGTCACTCTCAACCGCTCGGAGGCGTCCGTGCGGCAGCTCGCGAGCCGGGCCCGCCGCCATGTCGACGAGCGCAGACCGCGGTTCACCGTGGACCCGGCCGAGCAGCGCGACCTCACCGAGAAGTTCCTCGCGGCGGCCACGGGCGGCAGCATCGGGAACCTGCTGGAGCTGCTCGCGCCCGACGTGCGGCTGGTCGGCGACAGCGGCGGCAAGGCCAAGGCGCCGCTGCGCGTCATCGAGACCGCGGACAAGGTCGGGCGCTTCCTGTACGCGGTGGCGCAGCAGCCCCTGCCGGGACGGGAGGCTCGTTTCATGGAGATCAACGGCCGTCCGGGCCTCCTCGTCCTGTCCGGGGGACGCCCGGATACCGCGCTCAGCCTCGAGGTGGCGGACGGCCGGATCACGACGGTCTACCTGGTGCGCAACCCTCACAAGCTGGGCGGCCTGGCCGTCTAGCCGGCCGCCTACAGGCCGCCGGCCACCCGCAGCACCGCGCCCGTCGTGTACGACGCCTCCGGCGACAGCAGCCACGCCACCGCCCCCGCGACCTCGTCGGGCATGCCGGCCCGGCGCATGGGCACGACGGCGGCCTTGTGCTTCGGCCGGTCGGGGTCGCCCATCGACGCGTGGATGTCCGTGACGATCAGCCCGGGCTGTACGGAGTTGACGCGTATGCCCTCCTCGGCGAGTTCCTTGGACAGGCCCATGGTCATCGCGTCGACGGCCGCCTTGCTCGCCGCGTAGTGCACGTACTCGCCGGGGCTGCCGAGGGTGGCCGCGCCCGAGGAGATGTTCACGATCGCACCGCCCCCGCCGCCGTGCCGGGTCGACATCTCCAGGGCCGCGCGGCGGGCGCATATCAGAGCGCCCGTCACGTTCACGTCGATGACCCGGCGCATCCGCTCCACCGGCGTCTGCGTGAACCGGCCGAGCAGGCCCGTGACGCCGGCGTTGTTGACCAGGCCCGTGACCGGGCCCAGCTCCGCGCGCACCGTGTCGAACAGTTCGTCGACCTGGCTCTCCACGCTGGTGTCGGCCTGGACGACCACGCAGCGGACACCCTCGGCGCGCACCTCTTCGGCCGTCGCCTCAGCGGCTTCACGCGCGCGTTCGTAACCGATGCCCACGCTGTGGCCCGCGCGTGCGAGCCGCACCGCGACCGCCGCGCCGATCCCCCGGCCGCCTCCCGTGACCACCGTGACCTGATCCATCGCCCCGTACCCCTCGCCTGTGTCTTCCTGTGTCTCCCACCCGTACGGTAATCGGGGCATTGGTCTTGACCAAGTCCGGGCACCGTCCTATGGTCGCCATACTGCAACAACCTTTAATAAAGAAGCGCGCAAAATGCTTTGCGGAGGATCAGGGTGGGGACCACGCAGCTCGACACGGTGCCGGAGCCGAAGTACTGGCACCTGAAGACCGTGCTCAGCGAGGCGCTCGACTCCGAGTTCGCGGTGGGTGAGATCCTGCCGAACGAGCGGGAGCTCGCCGCCCGGTTCGGCGTCGCACGGGCCACGCTCCGGCAGGCGCTCGAACAACTGGAGCTCGAAGGGCGGCTGCAGCGCCGCCGCGGCGTCGGCACCACCGTCGCCCCGCCCCGCGTGGGCGTGGCCGTCGGTGACGCCGAGCAGGCCTGGCCGGGTACCGCCGCGGACTCCTGGCAGGCCGTCGACTGCCAGGAGGCGGCCCCGCCCGCGGCCGTCGCCCGGCTGCTGGGCACGCCCGCCGGGCGGCCGGTGCACACCGTCCGCCGGATCCGCCGGACGCACGGCCAGCCCGTCGCCGCCGAACTGCTCTACGTGCCGGGGCACTCCGTCCCCGGCCTCGCCGCGATCGACACCGCGCCGGGCGCCGCCCGCGCCCGGACGGTCCTGCGCGAGCTGCAGCGCCTCGCCCTGGACGGCCAGGACCGCGCGGTGGAGCTGGGCTCGGCCCGCGCCGAGGACGCCAAGCAGCTCGACCGGCTGCCCGGCGCGCCCGTCCTCCTCGTCACCACGCGCTACTTCGCCGAGGGCGCGACCGCGGCCGTGGCCGTCGCGACCTACCGGGCGGACACCTGCCGGCTCACCTTCGGTGAGACCGGGGTGCAGCTCCTCGCCGCCGGCTGACGGTTCCTCCGGCGGTTCGCACAGGACGCTCCGGTGACGGGCGGGTTCGCATGCCGCCGGACCCTCGCCGCGGTGGCTCGACGCCATGGCGGCGGGTTCTTGTACCGGCTGGAGGCCGGGCCCGAGACAGGACGGCTGTGCGGCCCCGGACGCGGAGCTGCCGTGGCAATCCCCGGCGGTGCCGAACCGCCGGACGGGCCGAGCGGGCTGCTCCCCACCGTCCCGCTCACCGCCGTGCGGTGACCGTGCTCTCCACCGCGAACAGCTGCTTCTCCACGTGGTCGAGGGCCAGGCGCAGCGCCCCCGTGGCCACCGCCGCCTCGCCGAGCATCGACTGCACCACCTGCGGCGGCCGCAGGCAGTAGCGGGCCAGCTCCGTGCGCAGCGGCTCCAGGACGCCGCTGAGGCCCGCCGCCCAACCGCCGACGACGACCAGCTCGGGGTCGAGGGCCAGCACCAACGCGGCCACGTCGTGCACCAGCCTGCGCATGAAGCGCTCCACGGCCGCGGCGGCCCGCTCGTCGCCCTCGCGCGCGAGCGCGAAGACGCGCGCCACCTGCGCCTCGTCCAGCGGGTGCAGCGGCTCGCCCGTCGTGGACAGCACTTCTTCCGGGGTGGCCTCGCGGCCCAGCAGGTGCAGGGCGCCGATCTCGCCGGCCGCGCCCCCGAAGCCGCGGTGCAGCCGCCCGCCGATCAGGGAGCCGGCCCCGGGGCTGAGCCCCGCCAGGACGAAGACGACATCGTCGGAGCCGGTGGCCGCGCCCTTCCAGTGCTCGGCCACGGCGGCGGCGTTCGCGTCGTTCTCCACGAGGACCGGGCAGCGGAACGAGCGGCGCAGCCGCTCCCCCAGCGGCAGGCCCGTCCAGCCGGGGAGCGCCGTGCCCAGCCGCACCGTGCCGTCGGCCTCGACGATGCCCGGGCTGGCCACGCCGACGGCGCGCAGCCCGCTGCGCGGCACGCCCGAGCGCGCCAGCAGGTCGGCGACGGCGTCGCGCACGCGGTCCAGCCGCTCGTCCGCCGGGGCCGTCTCCGCGACGTCCACGGACTCCGAGCCCGTGACGCGCCCGCTCAGATCCGCCATCAGGGTGGCGATCCGGTGCGGCCCGATCTCGATGCCGAGCAGGTGGCCCGCCTCGACGCGGAAGCGGAAGCGGCGCGCGGGCCGGCCCTGGCGGCGGGCCTCGCCCTCCTCGGCGGGGGCCTCCACCACCAGGCCTGACTCCATCAGGCCCTCGACCACGCCCTCCACGGTCGGCCGGGACAGGCCGGTGACCTTGACCAGGTCCGTGAGGGTGGGCGCGGCGCCGAGCGGGGACGCCGGGGACGCGGCCGTGCGGAGCGCGTGCAGCACGACGGCCGAGTTGATCCGCCGCAGCAGGGACGGGTCCCCGCCGGTGAGCCGCCCCAACGTCGCCGCCTCCTCGCGTTTACGCGTCCTTTGCCTACTGGCCGGATCGTATCGGGTGCGGTGGCCCGCGGCGAGCCTCGGGACTCAGCCTGGGGTCACGAACCCCGACTCGTACGCGGCGATCACCGCCTGGGTGCGGTCCCGTGCCCCGAGCTTCGCCAGCACCGCGCTGACGTGCGTCTTCACCGTCTCGGAGCCGAGCGTCAGGGCCCGGGCGATCTCCGCGTTGGACAGGCCGCGGGCCATGTGGCGCAGCACCTCGGCCTCGCGCGCGGTCAGGGCCGCCCGCTCCATGGCCGCCCGGGCCCGCTCGTTGCCGCGCCCGGCCGCGAGCCGCCGCAGCGCGGCCGGGAACAGCAGCGAGTCGCCGGCGGCCACCGTGCGGACCGCCTGGACGATCTCGGCGGGCGCGGAACGCTTGAGGAGGAAGCCGTCCGCGCCGGCGCGCAGCGCGTCGTAGACGTACTCGTCGTTCTCGAAGGTGGTCACGACCAGGATCTTCGGCGGCCGGTCGACCGTACGGAGGACGGCGCGGGTCGCCTCGATGCCGTCCAGGAGCGGCATCCGGACGTCCATCGCGACGACGTCCGGGCGCAGCTGACGGACCATCGGGACCACTGCCGCGCCGTCCGCGGCTTCGCCCGCGACCTCGATGTCGTGCTGTGCTCCGAGGATGGCGCGCAGGCCCGCGCGGACGAGGGGTTCGTCGTCGACGAGCAGAACAGATATCGGCACGGGGTCACCATAGATCGTCGTCGCCCGGGCACGGCGCGGCACCGCCGGGCCGCCTCGTCGTGGTCATTCGCCGTCGCGGCGGACGAAACCACCCGCCACGACGGCGAGATCCCGGCGGAGTGTGCGCCCGCCCGGGAGACGTCACACCCCCAGCGGGAGCACGGCCCGTACGCGCCACGTCCCCTCGTGCGCGCCCGTCTCGGCGTGGCCGCCGAGGAGCGCGGCGCGTTCGCGGATGCCCCGCAGCCCGCTGCCGCCGCCGCTGACGGCGCTGCCCGCGGACCCGGGCAGGGGGTTGCGGATGTCCAGTTCCAGGACGTCCGCGCGGACCGCTATGCGCAGCGAGACCGGCACGGGGCCCGCGTGCCGCACCACGTTGGTGAGCGCTTCCTGGGCGATGCGGTAGCCCTCGCGCGACACCGGGCCCGGCACGGTCTCCAGGGCGCCGGTGACGTCGGCGGTGACCTCGGCGCCGGAGCCGCGGGCGGCGGTGAGCAGCCGTTCGATGTCCGTCAGGGCCGGGCGTCCCGCCGCCGGTCCGGGCGCGTCCTCCCGCAGGACCGCGAGGACGCGCTCCAGGTCCTCCAGCGCGTGCCGGCCCGTCTCCTCGATGGCGGCCAGGGCCTGTTCGGTGAAGGCGGGCGAGCCCGCCGCGCGCGCCGCGCCCGCCTGCACCACCGCGACCGTCAGCGCGTGCCCGACCGAGTCGTGGAGCTCGCGGGCGAGCCGGTTGTGCTCCAGCAGCCGTTCCGTGCGCTCCTCCAGCGCGGCCAGCCGCTCGGCCGCGGACGGGCCGAGGAGCGCTCGCGCGGCGCGCGCCTGCAGCTCCCCCGCCAGGACGACGAAGGCGAGGAGGAGCACGGGCACGAGCAGGCCCAGGACGGCGTACGACCAATGGCCCGGCCCGGCGGTCCACAGCGGCATGCGCACCACGCCGTCGCCCGCGGCACTGCTGACGAGCTTCACCGCCAGCGTCGGCGCGTGGACCGAGAGGAACGCGGTCGCCACACCCGCTTCGTACCGCACCATCAGCCACATCGCCGTCCGCCGGCGGTCCGTCCAGGAAGCCGAGCGCGCGGGCGTGAAGTGCGGCTGCGGACCCTTCCTCCCCGCCGGGAACAGCAGCAACTGCGCCTGCATGCCCTCCGAGAGCCGCACCCCCGGGACCATGGCCGCCACCGCCAGGAAGGGCAGGGGCAGCACGAGCAGCCAGGCGCCCGCCGGGCTGTTGACGTTGCCGAGCCCGGGCGTCACGAACGCGAACACGGTGGCGACGACGGCCGCCATCACGAGGTGCAGCCAGCGGGTATACGTGACCGCGCGGATCACCGGGCGCAGGGGAACGATCATGGCGTCATCCTTCCAGCGCCCCGCGCGCCGCGGCCTCCCCCGCGTGGGGGAGACGATCCCCACGCGAGGGGGAAGCGCCGCCCCCGGCCCGGGCGCGAGCCTTGGGCCATGACCTTGATCGAGATTCGCGGACTCACCAAGCGGTACGGCCCGGTGTGCGCCCTGGACGGGCTCACCGTGACCGTCCGGCCCGGCCGGGTGACCGGCTTCCTGGGCCCCAACGGCGCCGGCAAGTCCACCACTATGCGCATCCTCCTCGGCCTCGACCGGCCCACCTCCGGGACGGCCCTCGTCGGCGGCAGCCCGTACGCCTCGTTCGCCGAGCCGCTGCGGCACGTCGGCGCGCTGCTGGACGCCTCGGCCGCCCACCCCGCCCGGACCGCCCGCGACCACCTGCTCACCCTCGCCCTCAGCAACCGCATCCCCGCCCGCCGCGTCGACGAGGTGCTGGAGGAGACGGGGATCGCGAGCGCGGCCCGGCGGCGCGTGCGCACCTTCTCCTTGGGGATGCGGCAGCGGCTGGGGCTGGCCGCGGCGCTGCTCGGCGACCCGCCCGTGGTGCTGCTCGACGAACCCGCCAACGGCCTCGACCCGGAGGGCATCCTCCAGCTGCGCCGGCTGGCCCGCCGCCTGGCCGGGGAGGGGCGGACCGTCCTCCTCTCCAGCCACCTCATGAGCGAGATGGCGCAGACCGCCGACCACCTCGTGGTCCTGGGCCGGGGCCGGCTGCTGGCCGACGCGCCCCTGGACGAGTTCGTCGGCGGGAGAGCCTCACTGGAAGAGGCCTACTTCGCCCTGACCGCCGGCTCCACCGAGTTCACGCACCAGGAAGGCACGCCCTCATGACCGCCCTCGCAACCAACCTCGCGCCCGTCGTCCGCTCCGAGTGGGTGAAGATCCGTTCCGTACGGTCCCTGCTCGTCGCCCTCTTCGCCGCCTTCGTCTGCACGGTCGGCGTCACACTGCTGGTCCACGCCATGGTCGGCAAGGCCGAGGCCGACAACGCGGACTTCGAGCCGGTGTACGGCTCCTATTACGGCCTCAACTTCGGGCACATCGCCGCCGTCTGCTTCGGCGTGATGGCGGTCGCCGGGGAGTACGCGGGAGGCGGGATCAGGCTCTCGCTCGCCGCCGTCCCCCGCCGCGGCCTGTTCTTCGGCGGCAAGCTGCTCGTCGTGGGCGCCGCGGCCCTGCCGGTGGGCCTGGCGACCGGCTTCGGCTGCTTCCTCGGCGCGCAGGCCCTGCTCGGCGAGTACGGGGTGGGGCTGGGGGCGCCCGGCGCGCTGCGGTCGGCGATCGGCTGCGGTCTCTACCTCACGCTGCTCACCGTGTTCTCGGCGGGCGTGGCCGCGGTGCTGCGCAGCCAGGTCGGCGCGCTGTCGGTGCTCACGCCCGTGGTCTTCCTGATCTCGCCGGTCTTCGCGGGGGTCTCCGGCATCGGGAAGGTGGTGGCCTTCCTCCCGGACCGGGCCGGCCAGCAGATCCTGCACCCGGTCCCCGAGGGCCCGCTCGGGGCCTGGTCCGGGATGGGCGTGATGGCCTTGTGGGCGGCGCTCGCCGCCGCGGCGGGCTGGTGGTCGCTGCGTCGCCGCGATGCGTGACCCCCTCCGGGGAAGGTGCCGCGTACGCGCCGGAGCGGCGACGGCGACGCCGGGTCGTCGCAGCCCTCAGCCGCGTGCGGTGTGCGGCGGAGCCGGCGAGGGCACGGTGCCGCACGGGGCCGGGCACCAGCGACGGCCGGCACGGTTTCCTCCGCCGCAGCGGACCCCGGCCACGGCGGCGCAGTCCGGCGGTGCCGTACACGATCAGGTCCTGCTCAGGCCGCGCCGTCCGCGGCCGCCCTCAGCCGGGCGAACTCCTCCGCCATCTTCGGCAGCGGCCAGTGGGCGTTGAGGCCGCTGGGGTTGGGCAGGGCCCAGATACGGGTGGCGCCTATCGTCCGCTCCTGCGGGCCGATCTTCGCGTGCTTGTCGCCGAAGGCGACGCGGTAGGCGGTCACCCCGACGACCGCGAGCCAGCGCGGCTTCAGCAGCTCGACCTTCTCGGTCAGGATGCGGCCGCCCTCGACGTACTCCGCGGTGCTCAGCTCGTCCGCGCGCGCCGAGGCCCGGGCGACGACGTTGGTGATGCCGAGCCCGTAGCCGAGCAGTTCCTCCTGCTCGGCGGGGCGCAGCCGCCGCGGCGTGAAGCCGGAGGCGTGCAGGACGGGCCAGAAGCGGTTGCCCGGGCGGGCGAAGTGGTGGCCGGTGGCCGCCGACATCAGGCCGGGGTTGATGCCGCAGAAGAGGACGCGGAGGCCGTCCGCGACCACGTCGGGTACGAGGCGGTCGCGGGCGGCCTCCAGTTGCTCCGCCCTCATGACAGAGAAAACACTTAGAGGATCGCCCCCGGCGCGTACGCGGCGGCCTCCGGGTGGCGCTTGGCGATCTCCTCGATGCGGGAGACCACGAGGGCGGCCTGGGCGGCGGCGGCGCCGGTGAAGGACAGCTTGTCGGCCATCAGGGCGTCGAGGCCGGCCCGGTCCAGCGGGATCCGCTCGTCGGCGGCGAGCTTGTCGAGGAGCTCGTTGCGCTCGGCGCCCTGCTCGCGCATGGCGAGCGCGGAGGCCACGGCGTGCTCCTTGATCGCCTCGTGGGCGACCTCGCGGCCGACCCCGGCGCGCACGGCGGCCATGAGCACCTTGGTGGTGGCGAGGAAGGGCAGGTAGCGGTCCAGCTCGCGGGCGACGACGGCGGGGAAGGCGCCGAACTCGTCGAGCACCGTCAGGAAGGTCTCCATCAGGCCGTCGAGCGCGAAGAAGGCGTCCGGCAGGGCCACGCGGCGCACCACGGAGCAGGAGACGTCGCCCTCGTTCCACTGGTCGCCCGCGAGCTCGCCGGCCATGGAGGCGTAGCCGCGCAGGATGACCATGAGGCCGTTGACGCGCTCGCAGGAGCGGGTGTTCATCTTGTGCGGCATGGCGGAGGAGCCGACCTGGCCGGGCTTGAAGCCCTCGGTGACCAGCTCGTGCCCGGCCATCAGCCGGATCGTCTTGGCGAGCGAGGACGGCGCCGCGGCCAGCTGGACCAGCGAGGTCACGACCTCGTAGTCGAGCGAGCGCGGGTAGACCTGGCCGACGGAGGTGAAGGCCTGCGCGAAGCCGAGGTGGTGGGCGATGCGCCGCTCCAGCTCGTCCAGCTTGGCGGCGTCGCCGCCGAGGAGGTCGAGCATGTCCTGGGCGGTGCCGACGGGGCCCTTGATGCCGCGCAGCGGGTAGCGGCCGAGGAGCTCCTCCAGGCGGGCGAAGGCGACGAGGAGCTCGTCGGCGCCGGTGGCGAAGCGCTTGCCGAGGGTGGTGGCCTGGGCGGCGACGTTGTGCGAGCGGCCGGCCATGACCAGCTCGGCGTTCTCCGCGGCGAGCTTGCCGAGGCGGGCGAGGACGGCGACGGACCGGTCCCGGACGAGCTCCAGGGACAGCCGGATCTGCAGCTGCTCGACGTTCTCCGTGAGGTCGCGGGACGTCATGCCCTTGTGGATGTGCTCGTGGCCGGCGAGGGCGTTGAACTCCTCGATGCGGGCCTTCACGTCGTGCCGGGTGACCTTCTCGCGCTCGGCGATCGAGGCGAGGTCGACCTGGTCGAGGACGCGCTCGTAGTCGGCGAGGGCGGCGTCCGGCACCTCGATCCCCAGGTCCTTCTGGGCGCGCAGGACGGCGAGCCACAGCCGCCGCTCCAGCGTCACCTTGTACTCGGGGGACCACAGGACGGCCAGCTCGGCGGAGGCGTAGCGGCCGGCCAGGACATTGGGGATGCGGGGCTTCACAGACACGCTGCCGAGTCTACTGTCGGTTGCTGCAGACTCCGGCACGGGGCTCGTTCGTAGCTTGCTACGAGCTACGGCGTCACCTTCAGGGTGTATTCACAGCCCCTGACGGAGCCGCCGCCCCCGCCCGCCGCGACCTGCCTGCCGTCGACCTTGATCACGCACGGCGGGGTGGCGAACTTGTCGTCATGCTCGGGGCCGGTGCCGTAGACGGAGCCGGGGACCAGGGCCAGCAGCACGCCCTCCTTCGGCTCCGCGCCGCGGAAGGTGACGTCGACGGTCTTCGTCCACGGCAGGGAGACCTGCTCGGTGGCGTTGCGGTCCCAGGCCACGTAGGTGACCTGGGAGGAGCCCGTGCCGTGCAGCTCGAAGGTCACCCGGCGGACGGGCGGCTCGGCGTGCGCGGCGGCGGCCTGGCGGGGCGCCGCGGCCGCGGCGTCGCTGCCCTTTCCCAGACCGCTCCCGCAGCCCGCCACCAGCGTGGCCGCCGTCGCGGTGAGCGCCGTCCAGGTGACCGCCTTGCGCATGTTTCCCCCATAGCCCGGTCCGGCGCGGAGGCAAGATCACTTCCGGCCGACGGTGATCATAGTGGGGGTGCGGAGGGGCTCAGCGGGGGACTTCCGCGGCGCCTCCCTCGCGGATGCGGGCGAGCACCCGGCCGTGCAGGGCCACCAGGCCGCCCTCGGGGACGGGCACCGGGCTGCCGGTGAGGGTGTACCACTCCTCGGCCCCGGTGTACTGGACGTCGACGCGGGCCTCCCCGCCGGGCAGGGCGGCGGTGGCGACGGTGAGGTCGCCGGTGATGACGCCGACGTCATCGGTCATCGCCCCGCCCGGTCCCGCGGTCACCTGGTCCACGAGGGGCCCGCCGGGCTGTCCGCCGGTCACCGGCTGCTGCTCGTGCTGCTCATCGGTCGCATGAGTCCAGCATGGCAGCAAGCGTGTCCTGCTCGCCCTGGGTCACGCTCAGTTTGTACACGTGCTTGACGTGGGTCCAGGCGCGGGAGTACGTGCACCAGTAGGTGCCCAGCGGCGGGCGCCACTGGTCCGGGCTCTGGTCGCCCTTGGCGCGGTTGGAGGCGGCGGACACGGCGATCAGCTGAGGGTTGGTCAGGTCGTTGGCGAACCGTTTGCGCTGGTCGGTGGTCCAGGAGTCGGCCCCGGACCGCCAGGCGTTGGCGAGGGGCACCATGTGGTCGATGTCGAGCTGGCCGGACACCGTGAAGTCCTTGCCGTCGTAGGCGCTGTGCCAGCGGCCGGAGACCGAGCGGCACTGGTCGTCGGTCTTCACGTCCTGGCCGTCGCGGGAGAGGACGACCTCGCGGGTGTCGCAGGTGCCCACCTGCTTGACCCAGTGGGGGAACTTGGCGCGGCTGTAGCCGGCCATCGAGTGCGGCAGCTCGACGGTGAGCCCGGCCAGCTCCTCCTTGGCGACGGACGCCGCGGGCGGCTCCGGCAGGTCGTGCGGCACGGGCGGCGGCGCGGCCGAGGCCGGGACGCCGGCGGGGGCGAGGGCGGCGGACAGACACAGGGCTGCGGCAGTGGCGGCGCGGCGCCACCGGATTCGTGGGATCACAGACCAACAGATACCGGTACTCACACTCCGATACGGAACATATACCCCGGACGGCGACGTGCCGGGGTGCCCCGTTGACGCCGCGGCCGCGCAAGGCACCTCGTGTTCACGGCGCGTTCGGCCGCCGGGCACCTCACGCCGGTAGGAACGCACCGTCAGGAACAGGCGAACGAGGAGGATTCATGGCGCACGGGCCCGGGTTCGGCGTGGGCAGACGAGCCGTCCTGCGAGGTGCGGCGGGCGCCGCCGCGGTCACCGCGCTGCCCGCGGCGGCCGGCGCGGCACCGGCCCTGGCGCTGTCCGGGCGGCCGGAGGCGCGCTGGGGCGTGCAGACCGGTGACGTGACGGCGTCGTCGGGCCTGGTGTGGGTGCGCGCCGACCGGCCCGCCCGGATGATCGTGGAGACCTCGGCCACGGAGTCGTTCCGCAAGGTGCGCCGCATCACGGGCCCGCTCGTCGGGCCGGACACGGACTTCACCGGGCGCACCGCGCTGCACGGCCTGCCGGCCGGGGAGCAGATCCACTACCGCGTGCTGCTCGCCGACCCGGACGACCCGCGCCGTACCGGCCGCCCCGTCCAGGGCACCTTCCGCACGGCGCCCGCCCGCCGCTCGGACGTGCGCTTCCTGTGGTCCGGCGACCTGGCCGGGCAGGGCTGGGGCATCAACCCCGACCGCGGCGGCTACCGCATCTACGAGCACATGCGCCGCCTCGCACCGGACTTCTTCCTCTGCAGCGGCGACAACATCTACGCCGACAGCCCCATCGCACCGTCCGTGACGCTGCCGGACGGCAGCATCTGGCGGAACGTCACCACGGAGGAGAAGGCGAAGGTCGCCGAAACCCTGGCCGAGTTCCGCGGCGCGTTCCGCTACAACCTCCTGGACGCCAACCTGCGCCGCTTCAACGCCGAGGTGCCCACCGTCGTCCAGTGGGACGACCACGAGGTGCACAACAACTGGTACCCGGGCCGGATCCTGGACGACGCGCGCTACACGGAGAAGCGGATCGACGTGCTCGCCGCGCGGTCGCGGCGGGCCTTCTCGGAATACTTTCCGCTGTCCACCCAGCCCGAGGACGGCGACGGCCGCGTCTACCGCGTCCTGCGCCACGGTCCCCTGCTGGACGTGTTCGTGCTGGACATGCGCACGTACCGGAACGCGAACTCGCCCGGCCGGCAGCCCGACGACACCCAGGGCATCCTGGGCGCCCGCCAGCTGGAGTGGCTCAAGCGCGAGCTGTCGCGCTCGCGCGCGGTGTGGAAGGTGATCGCCTCCGACATGCCGCTGGGGCTCGTGGTCACCGACGGCCCCGCGGACTTCGAGGCGGTGGCCCAGGGCGACCCGGGAGCGCCGCTCGGCCGCGAGCTGCAGATGGCCGAGCTGCTGCGGCACATCAAGCACCGGCGGATCACCGGCACGGTCTGGCTGACGGCCGACGTGCACTACACGTCGGCGCAGCACTACGAGCCGGAGCGGGCGGCGTTCAAGGACTTCGCGCCGTTCTGGGAATTCGTCTCGGGCCCGCTCAACGCGGGCGGCTTCCCGGCGAACGAGCTGGACGGCACCTTCGGCCCGCGCCGGGCGTTCCTCAAGGCACCCGCCACGGCCAACGTCCCGCCCGGGCAGGGCAGTCAGTTCTTCGGCGAGGTGGCCATCGCGGGCGACAGCGGGGAGCTGACCGTGCGGCTGCGGGACGAAGACGGCGCGGTGCTGTTCACCAAGGTGCTGCAGCCGGGGCGCGTCGGACAGTGACGCTGTCAGCGGGTGGTGGGAAGGTGGGGCTGTCCGGCCGACCCGAGCGGAAGGTGGCTTGCCATGGCCGAGCAGGTGGACGTCGTCGTCATCGGGCTGGGCCCGGGCGGTGAGCATGTCGCGGGCCGGCTCGCCGACGCCGGGCTGAGCGTGGTGGGCGTCGAGGCGGAGCTGGTCGGCGGCGAGTGCCCGT
Organism: Streptomyces roseoverticillatus; assembly: GCF_000719265.1. Classification (GTDB taxonomy): domain Bacteria; phylum Actinomycetota; class Actinomycetes; order Streptomycetales; family Streptomycetaceae; genus Streptomyces; species Streptomyces roseoverticillatus. The sequence continues at coordinate 394,703 of NZ_JOFL01000001.1, forward strand.
ACTGGGGGTGCGTGCCGAGCAAGATGATGATCCGCGCGGGGAACCTGCTGGCGGAGGCGCGGCGCGTGCCCGGCATGGCGGGGGCCGTGGGGCAGGTCGTGCCCGACTGGGCGCCGGTGGCGGCCCGGATCCGCGACGAGGCCACCGACGACTGGAACGACCAGGTGGCGGCCGACCGCCTCACCGGCAAGGGCGGCCGCCTGGTCCGCGGGCACGGCAGGCTCGCCGGCCCGCGCCGGGTGGCGGTCGAGGGCGGCGACGGCGACGGGCTGCACTTCGAGGCCCGGCTGGGCGTGGTGCTCGCGACCGGCTCGGGACCGCAGATCCCGCCGGTGCCGGGCCTGGCGGACGTGCCGTACTGGACGAACCGGGACGCGGTCTCGGCGAAGGAGGCGCCGCGCTCGCTGCTCGTGCTCGGCGGCGGCGCGATCGGCGTGGAGGTCGCCCAGGTGTACGCCCGCTTCGGCACGCACGTCACGATCGTGGAGGCGAGGGACCGGCTGGTCCCGGGCGAGGAGCCGGAGGCGGGCGCCCTGCTGGCCGAGGTGCTCGGACGGGAGGGGCTCGTCCTGCGCACGGGCGCACGGGCGGCCGGCGTGCGGCACGAGGGCGACGTGTTCGCGCTGGCGCTGGAGGACGGCACGGAGCTGACGGGAGATCAGCTGCTGGTGGCCACCGGCCGCCGGGTGGAGCTGAGCGGCCTGGGCCTGGAGACCGTCGGCCTCGACCCCGGCGGGCGGGCCCTCGCCGTCGACGGCCGGATGCAGGCCACGCCGGGGCTGTGGGGCGTGGGCGACGTCACGGGCCACGGCGCGTTCACGCACGTGGCGATGTACGAGGCGGAGATCGCCGTCCGCTCGGTCCTCGGCGAGCCCGGCCCCCACGCCGACTACCGGGCCCTGCCGCGGGTGACGTTCACCGACCCCGAGGTCGGCGCGGTGGGCCTGACCGAGCATCAGGCCCGCGAGAAGGGGCTGCGGGTGCGCACGGGCCTCTCGCGCGTGCCGTCCTCGGCGCGCGGCTGGATCCACAAGACCGGCAACGACGGCCTGGTCAAGCTGGTCGAGGACGCGGACCGCGGGGTGCTCGTGGGGGCGACGACGGCCGGGCCCATGGGCGGCGAGATGCTGTACGGGCTGGCCGTGGCCGTCCAGGCGGAGGTCCCCGTGGAGTCGCTGCGGCACATGATCTACGCGTACCCGACCTTCCACCGGGGCGTCGAGGACGCGCTCGCGGACCTCCGCGCGCGGGAGTCCTTGCCGGACGCCTAGGAGTGTCAAGGGGCGACCGGTTGCGGTGCCCGCGCATTGCGCCGGTTCCTCGCCGTTGTGGTGCATCATCGTCGCGGCGGGCACTTTCCTGCCGGCCGGCGCACCCCTCCCGGCGGGCACACTTCCGCCGCGGCACCACCCGCTTCCTGAATCGGGACAGTTGGTAAAAAGAACCCGCTTAACCCATCGGTCACAAGCTGTTTGTGATCACGCAACACCCCTCCGTCAGGGTGGTGCCCATGACGGACGAGACCACCGCGAAGCCCCACCGCCCCCATCACTGGCGGCGGGACCTGGTCGAACTGGCCGCCCTGTTCACCGCGGTCGCCGCCGCCGACACCATGGCCGACACCGTCGTCCACGGCCCCGACGGGCCCGTGCTGCTCGCTTCCTCGGCCGCCGCCCTGCTGGCCACCACCGCCTTCCACACCTGGTGGGCGCGGCGCGGCGGCGGCCGCAGCCACGCTCCCCCGCCGGTGCCGGCCACCACCGCACCCGCAGCCCCGCGCACCGCCGGCCCTGCGGAGCGGCCGCGGCCGGGCACCGCCGCGGACGACGCCACCGGCACGGCCCTGTGGCGGATGCGCACGACCGTGCGCGACGAGCCCGGCAGCCTGGCCGCGCTGTGCACCGCCCTCGCCTGCGAGGGCGTCGACATCCTCTCCCTGCAGACGCACCCCCTGGCCGACGGCGTCGTCGACGAACTCCTGCTGCGGGCACCCGCCGCCCTGGCCGCGAGGGACCTGGCCGGGGCCGCGGCCGCGGGCGGCGGCTGCGACACCTGGCTGGAGCGGGCCGACGCCCACGACCTCGTGGACGTGCCGACCCGGGTCCTCAACCTCGCCACCCGTACGGCGCTCGACGCCGCCGAACTCCCGCTCGCGCTGCGCCGGCTCCTCGGCCGCTGCACGATCCGCTCCGTGCCCGCCCGCTCGCCGCGCAGCGGCGGCGCACCCGCCGAGCAGGTGCCGGCGGAAGGGGTGTGGGAGGAGACGGTCATGCGGCTGCGCGACCCCTCCGGCGGCTCCATCACGATCGAGCGCCCGTACCTGCCCTTCACGCCCACCGAGTTCGCCCGGGCCCGCGCCCTGGTCGAGCTCGACGCCCGGCTCGGCCCGCGCGTCCCGCCGGGCGCCGACGTCCTGACCCTGCCCGAGGGCAACGAGATCACCATCCGGCGCGCCGGCGCCGAGGACCTCGCCGCGGCCCGCGCCATGCAGGAGCGCTGCTCCGCCGCGACGCTCGCCCAGCGCTACCACGGCCCGGCCGGCGACGCCGACCGCTACCTGCGCCACCTGCTGAGCCCGCGCTTCGGCCGCACCCTGGCCGCGTACACCGCGACGGGCCGCCTCGTGGCCCTGGGCCACCTGCTGTGGGACGGCGACGAGACGGAGGTCGCCCTGCTCGTCGAGGACGACTGGCAGCGGCGCGGCGTCGGCGGCGAACTCCTCGGCCGCCTGGTGGACCTGGCCGTGGCGGACGGCTGCCGCAGCGTCTACGCCGTCACGCGGTCCTCCAACACCGGCATGGTCGCGGCGATGCGCGCCCTGGACCTGCCGCTGGACTACCAGGTCGAGGAGGGCACGCTCGTCGTCACCGTACGGCTCGCCCCGGCCCCCATTCCGGCGCTTCCGCCCGCACCGTGACATTCCGTCCGCCCGCCGCCGCCGGACCTGCAATTTCCCAGTGACGCGGCGCACTCCGCCGTACGAGGATGTCCGCATGCCGAACGACACGAGCACGCTGCTCCCCCGTCAGGTCGCCGACGCTTACGTCGACGCGTACACCGAACTCGACCCCATCACGGGCACCTATCTGGGGGTGCCGGCGTCCGCGACCCGGCTGCCGGACTTCTCCCCGGCCGGCGCGCGGGCCGTCGCCGACCTCGCGCGCGCCACGCTCGACCGCCTCGCCGAGGCCGAGCGGCAGCCCGGCGCGGACGCGGGCATCGAGCGGCGCTGCGCCCGGCTGCTGCGCGAGCGCCTGACCGCGGAGCTCGCGGTGCACGAGGCGGACGAGCACCTGCGCGCCGTCAGCAACATCCACTCGCCGGTGCACTCGGTGCGCGAGGTGTTCGCCGTCATGCCCACGGACTCCGTGGAGGACTGGGCGGCGATCGCCGAGCGGCTGCGGGCCGTACCCGCGGCCCTGGAGGGCTACCGGGAGTCGCTCGCCGAGGGCCTGGCGCGCAAGCTGCCCGCCGGCCCGCGCCAGGTGGCCACCAACCTCGCGCAGCTGGAGGAGTGGATCGGCACCGGCAACGGATGGTTCGGCGACTTCACCGCGGCCGGCCCGCAGGAGCTGCGCGCCGAGCTGGACGCGGCGGCGGCCGCCGCGACGGGCGGCCTCGCCGAGCTGCGCGACTGGCTGCGCGACGTCTACGCCCCGGGCGTCGAAGGGGCGCCGGAGGTCGTCGGCCGCGAGCGCTACGCCCGCTGGTCGCGCTACTGGAACGGCACGGACCTCGACCTCGACGAGGCCTACGCCTACGGCTGGTCGGAGTACCACCGCCTCCTCGGCGAGATGCGCACCGAGGCGGAGAAGGTGCTGCCCGGCGCGAAGACGCCGTGGGAGGCCCTGGCCCACCTCGACGAGCACGGCACGCACATCGAGGGCGTCGAGGAGGTGCGGGTCTGGCTGCAGAAGCTGATGGACGAGGCGATCGAGGCGCTGGACGGCACCCACTTCGAGCTGGCCGAGCGGGTCAAGAAGGTCGAGTCCCGCATCGCGCCGCCCGGCGGCGCGGCGGCCGCGTACTACACCGAGCCGTCCGAGGACTTCTCCCGGCCGGGCCGCACCTGGCTGCCGACCATGGGCCAGACCCGCTTCCCCGTCTACGACCTGGTGTCGACCTGGTACCACGAGGGCGTGCCCGGCCACCACCTCCAGCTCGCCCAGTGGATGCACGTGGCGGAGCAGCTCTCGCGCTACCAGGTCACCCTGGGCGGGGTCAGCGCCAACTGCGAGGGCTGGGCGCTGTACGCGGAGCGGCTCATGGACGAGCTGGGCTTCCTCACGGACGCCGAGCGCCGGCTGGGCTACCTCGACGCGCAGATGTGGCGCGCCATCCGGGTGATCGTGGACATCGGCATGCACCTGGAGCTGGAGATCCCCGCGGACTCCCCGTTCCACCCCGGTGAGCACTGGACGCCGGAGCTGGTGCTGGAGTTCTGCGACCTGCACAGCGGGCGCCCCACGGACTACGTGGAGAGCGAGGTCGTCCGCTACCTCGGCATGGCCGGCCAGGCGATCGGCTACAAGCTGGGCGAGCGGGCCTGGCTGGCCGGCCGTGAGGCGGCCCGCGCCGCGCACGGCGACGCGTTCGACGCGAAGGCCTGGCACATGGCGGCGCTGTCGCAGGGCTCACTGGGCCTGGACGACCTGGTGGCGGAGCTGTCCGTGCTGTGACGGCCGGGGCGGGCCCCCGGGCCCGCCCCCTTCCACTTCCGCTTCGGCTTCCTGGCCGTCAGATCCGCCAGGTGCGGATCCGGTCGGCGCATTCGTAGACGTCGACGCGGTACTCCTTGATGTCGCGCGCGAGGTCGACTATCGACCCGTACGGCGGGTCGATGCCCTCACCCGCCGCGGCCATGTAGGCGACGACGACCATGCAGGCGTACAGGCTGCTGCGCACGGGCAGCGGCTGCAGCCGGACGAGGGTGTGCATCAGGGCGGCCGCGCGCCAGGCCGCGTCGGGCTCGTGGTCGAACTTCGCGACGTCGAAGGCGTGCCGGGAGACGGCGGCGGCGAGGGCGGTGTAGTCGTGGACGGCGGGCTCTTCGTACAGCTTCTGCTCCTGGACTCCGAGGAGCCAGGGCAGGTCGATGAGCAGCGGCATCAGGCGGCGGCACCGCCCGTGGACGGGGGAGCCTCCTCGGGGAAGGCGGCGTCGAACTCCGCCATGTGCTCGTTCCAGAACTTGGCGGCGCGCTCCACGAAGCGGCGGCGCTGCTGCTCGCGCACGGACAGGTCGTGCACGTACGCCTTGATGCTCTTGCCGTCCGCGGCAGCGGCCTCGCGGATGGCCGCGAGCTCCTCTTCCGTGAATTCGATGTTGAGTGCCGGCATGGCACCACGGTACCGGCCGAGTACCGCGGGCGGCAGCGCCCGGAGCGGACTTCGCGGCGGGGCGCCCCGCCCGGCCGGTCAGCAGCCGCAGTCGTCCGCGCCGAGCGGGGCGGTCAGCGGGTCCGGCGGGAGCTGCCGGGTGCCGTCGGCGGTCTCCACGGCGTAGCCCTCGCGGATCCAGTACTCGATGCCGCCCAGCATCTCCTTGACGCGGTAGCCGAGCCGGGCGAGGGCCAGGGCGGCGCGAGTGGCGCCGTCGCAGCCGGGGCCCCAGCAGTAGACGACGACGGGGACGGCGGGGTCGAGGAACTGCCGGGCCAGCCGCGGGATCTGTGCCGTGGGCAGGTGGACGGCGCCGGGGACGTGGCCCTGGTCCCAGGACTCGGTGGAGCGCGAGTCCACGACGACGAAGTCCTTGGCGCCGGCGGTGAGGGCCGTGTGCACGTCGGCGACGTCGGTGTGGAAGGCGAGGCGCGCGGCGAAGTAGGCGGCGGCATCGGCGGAGGGGGCGGGCGGCACGGCCATGACGGGGCTTGCGGGGGCTGCGGCCGGGGCAGGAGCAGTGGTGGTCATGGCAGTGAATCTACGGTCTGAGATCACCGAGCAGAACCGTCAATCCTCGGCAAAAATCTTGAGTTACCGGTGATTTCACTGTTAGACATCGCCCATGACCGGCTATTCCCCTGACGCCACCGACTGGCGCATCCTCGACGCCCTGCAGCGCAACGGACGCGCCGGCTACGCCGAGCTGGCGCGGATCGTGAACATGTCCTCCAGTGCCGTCACCGAACGGGTGCGCAGACTGGAGGAGGCCGGCGTCATCGGCGGCTACACGGCCGTCGTGGACCCCGAGAAGCTGGGCATGCCCGTCCTCGCCTTCGTCCGGCTGCGCTACCCCAACGGGAACTACAAGCCCTTCCACGACCTGCTGGACTGCACGCCGGAGATCCTGGAGGCCCACCACGTCACCGGCGACGACTGCTTCATGATCAAGGTCGCGGCCCGGTCGATGCGGCACCTGGAGGAGGTCTCGGGCCGGATCGGCGCCCTGGGGTCGGTGACCACGAGCGTCGTCTACTCCTCCCCGCTCCCCCGGCGCGCCATCGGTCGCTGAAGGCCGGGCCCCGGTGAGGGACCGGTCTTCGGGAACGGCCCGTTCTGGTCCCGGGCCCCCGCCGGGGCTGCTCGAAGCGCCGGTCAGGCGCTGCTCCCGCTCGCCGGTGCCCACGGGCCGGAGGCGACGACGCCGCGGTGCGTTCAGTCGGGCCGGCCGCCGCCGGCCACCTCGTGCCGCACGGTCGAGCCCGACCGGCCCTTGACCACCCGCAGCCGGGCGGGCACGCGCCGGCGCAGATCGGCGACGTGGCTGACGATGCCGACGGCGCGGTCCCGCTCGCGCAGCGCGTCCAGGACGTCCAGCACCTCGTCCAGGGTCTGCTCGTCCAGGCTGCCGAAGCCCTCGTCGACGAAGAGGGTGTCCAGCCGTACGCCGCCCGCCTCCTCGGTGACGACGTCGGCGAGGCCGAGGGCGAGGGCGAGGGAGACGAAGAAGGTCTCGCCGCCGGAGAGGGTGGCGGTGTCGCGCTCCTTGCCCGTCCAGTGGTCGATCACGTGCAGGCCCAGTCCCGAGCGGGCGTTGCCGCCGGCCCGGGCGTCGGAGTGGACGAGCGTGTAGCGGCCGGCGGACATGCGGCGGAGCCGGGCGGTCGCGGCGGCCGCGACCTGTTCGAGGCGGGCGGCCAGGACGTACGACTCCAGGCGCATGCGGCGTTCGTTGCGCGTGGACGTGCCCGCGGCGAGCCCGGCGAGCTCGGCGACGCGGTGGTGCTCCTCGCGGAGCGGGGCGAGGCGGCGGGCGTCTCTGAGGGCCTCGGCGGACAGGCGGTCCAGGTCCTGGCAGCGGGTGCGGGCGGCGACCTCGGCGACGGAGGCGTCGCGCAGCCGGGCGGCGGCCGCGGCGAGGGCGGCGGCCGCCGCCCCGGGGTCGGCGGCGGGCCGTGCGGCGGCGGCCTCGACGGCGGGGTCGGCGAGGGCCGCGGCCACGGCGGCCTCCTCGCGGGCCCGGGCGTCGAGCCGCTCCTGCAGGTCCCGGCGGTCCGCCGCGCCGAGCACGGCCTCCTCCACGAGCGCGGGGTTGCCGAAGCCGGCGCGGAAGGCGGCGTCGGCGAGCCGGGCGTCGGCCTCCTTCAGCCGGCCGGCCGCGTCCGCGGCGGCGCGGACCGTCTCGACCGCGCCGGCGAGGAGCTCCAGCTGCCGTTCCAGGTGGGCGGCCCGGCGGGCGACGGACTCCTCCCCGCCGCGGGCCCGGGCCAGCTCCTCCTCCAGGGCGGCCAGGTCGCGGTCGAGCTGTTCGCGGCGGGTGGTGCGCGCGGCGGCCCGCGTCAGGGCGGCCTGCCGGGCCTCGCGGCGCAGGTCGTGCTCGCGCTCGGCCTGCCGGAGGGCCTCCTGGGCCGCGTGCAGGTCCGCGCCCGCGGCGCGCGCCTCGGCCAGGGAGCGGCCGAGGTCGCCGGCGAGCGCTTCGAGCTCGGCGGCCGTGGCCTCGCCCGCGTCGGCCTCGGCGCGGGCGAGGGCGTCGCTGAGCCCCTGCAGTTCGCGGGCGGCCTCCTCCCGTGCGCCGTCGGCGCGCTGGAAGGCGGCCAGCGCGGCCTCCTCGTCGGCGCGGTCGACCCGGCCGGCCGCGGCCCGCGCCGGGTCGGGGTGCTCGGTGGCTCCGCACACCTTGCAGGCCACGCCGGGCGCGAGTTCGCCCGCGAGCTCGGCGGCGATGCCGTCCAGGCGGCGCTCCTTGACGTCGAGCCAGGTGGTGCGGGCCGTGACGGCCCGCTCCCGGGCACCGGTCAGCCGCTGCCCGGCCGCGTCGGCGGCACCGGTGAGGCGGTCGCGTTCGCGGGCGGCGGCCAGGCGGGTGCGGACGGGGCCGGTGTCGGCCTCCAGCCGGACGGCCCGGCCGGCTTCGGCGCGTGCGGTCTCGACGCGCCGTTCGCAGGCGGCGCGCAGTGCCTCCCAGCCGTCGAGCCAGCCGGTCAGCTCGGCGAGCTCGTCCTCGTCGGCTCGGGCCTCGCGCTCCAGCTCGCGCTGCCGGACCTTGGTCGCGGCGGCGCGCTCCTCCGCGCGGCGGGCGGCGGACAGGGAGCCGAGCTCCTCGCGGAGGTGCCGCTCCAGTGCGGCGAGCTGCTCGCCGCCCGCGTCCCGCCGCTCCTCGGGGAGCGCGGCGCGGACCCGCTGTTCGGCTGCGGCGGCCGCGCGGTGGGCGCGCTCGGCTTCGGCGCGCATCTCCAGGACGGGGACGACCGCGTCGGCGGCGCGGGCCCGCCGCATCCGCTCGCGGGCGGCCTCGTGCGCGTCGTGCTGTGCGGCGAGGGCGTCGGCGCGGTGGCGGGCCTCGGCGTGGCGGTGCTGGAGCCGGGCGAGTTCGCGTACGGCGTCGGCGTGTTCCTGGGCGGCCCGGTGGGCGTGCTCGGCGGTGCGGGCGGCGACGGCGGCGACGTCCCGCCGTTCCCGGGCGCTGCTGCGGGCGAGGGCGGCCCACTCCAGGACGGCCTCGGCGAGTCCGGGGTCGCCGGGGGCGAGCGGGGCCGCGGCGGCGCGCTGCGCCGGAAGAACGGCGCCGCCAGGCCGGCCGGACACGGCGGCGAGGGTACGGCCGGATGCCGCGGTACGGGTCCGGGCCCCGGTGGCGGCCGCCGCAGCCTCGGTGGCCGTGCCTGTCGTCCGGGCTCCGGACTTCGAGCCGGGCCCTGCGGCGGTTCTCCTCGTGCCGGCCGCAGCCCCGTGCACCGTTGCCGTGGCCGGGTCCGGGGTGGCGACGTCCGGGAGCGTCGGATCGGCGGCGGCCTGCCGCATCCGGTGGGCGAGGGCGAGCAGCCCGTCGTCGCCGGCCCGTACGCCGGCCTCCGCGGCGCGGCGCAGCTCCGCGAGCCGCTTCTCGACGGCGGCGAAGCGGCCGGTGTCGAAGAGCTTGCCGAGCAGTTCGCCGCGGGCGGTGTCCCTGGCGCCGAGGAAGCGGGCGAACTCGCCCTGGGGCAGGAGGACGACCTGGCAGAACTGCTCCCGGCTCATGCCGAGGAGCTGCTTGACCTCCTCGCCGATCTCCTGGTGGGAGCGGCTGAGCGCCTCCCACTTCCCGTCGCGGTGTTCGCGCAGCTCGCTGGCGGCCCGCTCCTTGGTGTAGCCGGTGCCCTTCTTCTTGGGGCGCAGTTGCTCGGGGCGGCGGGTGATCTCCAGGCGGCGGCCGGCGACGGTGAGGTCGAGGACGACCTGGGTGCGGGTGTCGTGGCCGGCGTGGTCGCTGCGCAGCACGGGGCTGCCGGCGGTGCCCTGGCGGGCGCCGGGCACCTCGTTGTAGAGGGCGTAGCAGACGGCGTCGAGGACGGAGGTCTTGCCGGCGCCGGTGGGGCCGTGGAAGAGGAAGAGCCCGTCGGCGGACAGCGCGTCGAAGTCGATGTGCTGGGTGCCGCCGAAGGGGCCGAACGCGGTGATCGTCAGCCGGTGCAGCCTCATCGGGCGCCCGCCTCCTCGGTGGTCTCGGTCTCGCCGAGCCGTACGTGGTCGAGGGCGGCGGTGAGGATGCCGCGTTCGCGGTCGTCGGCCGCGAGCCCGCCGCGGACGTGGGCCACGAAGTCCTCGGCGATCTCCTGGTCGCTGCGGTCGCGCAGCCGCCGGGCGTACGAGGCGAGGGGGTCCTGCGGCGGCCGCTCGGGGTCCAGGACGAGGCTGAGCACGTGCGGGAAGCGCTCGGCGAGCCGGGCCATGGGCTCGTCGGGGCGGTGCGGGTCGGTGAGGGCGGCCTCGACCCACGCGTCCTCGTGCCGGGCGAGCGCGGGGTCGCGGAGCAGGTCGTCGAGGCGGCCGCGGATGCGGGCGAGGGGGCGCGGCACGGGGCAGTCGATCCGCTCGGCGGTGAGGCTGCCGCCCGCGCCGAGGTCGACGAGCCACATGGTCTTGCGGTGGTCCGCCTCGGAGAAGGAGTAGGCCAGCGGCGAGCCGGAGTAGCGCACGCGCTCGGTGATCGTCTGGCAGCCGTGGAGGTGGCCGAGGGCGGCGTAGTCGACGCCGTCGAAGACGGAGGCGGGGACCTGGGCGACGCCGCCGACGGTGATGTCGCGCTCGCTGTCGCTGGCGGTGCCGCCGGTGACGAAGGCGTGGGCGAGGACGACGGAGCGGGTGCCGGCGGGCCGCGCGGCGAGGTCGGCGCGGATCCGGTCCATGGCGGCCGTGAGCACGTCCGTGTGGGTGGGGCGGCCGGCGCCGAGCTCCTCGCGGACGAGGGCGGGTTCCAGGTAGGGCAGGCCGTAGAAGGCGATGTCGCCGTGGTCGTCGGCGAGGACGACGGGGGTGCCTACGCCTGCTGGGTCGGTGCGCAGGTGGATGCCGGCGCGGTCGATGAGCCCGGCGCCGACGCCCAGGCGGCGGGCCGAGTCGTGGTTGCCGGAGATCATGACCGTGGGCACGCCGAGGTCCGCGAGCCGGTGCAGCGCCTCGTCGAAGAGGGCGACGGCGCCGAGCGGGGGGACGGCCCGGTCGTGGATGTCGCCTGCGACGAGAACCACGTCCACCTGCTGCTCCCGGACGGTGCGCACCAAGTGGCCGATGAAGGCGCGCTGGGCGTCGAGCAGGTTCACGCGGTGGAACGAGCGGCCCAGGTGCCAGTCGGACGTATGCAGGATCCTCACGGGTCCCAAGTGTTCCATCCGCGGGCGGGTGGCCGGGCATGGCCCCGATGGGTGTACCGGACGGGCGGGGAGGCCAACCCGCTGAAAAGATCCGGAAATATGCGACTTGTACGAAATACTCTTGCGCGGCGCCGGGCCGCCCGCCATCCCATATGCCGCCCCGTCCGGCCCCGCCGCCCCCGGGGGCCCCTCGCCCTCATCGTGGCCGCGCTCCTGCTGTTCGCCTGCGCCGCCGCGTGCGCGACGACCGGGGACGCCGCCCTGCCCGGTGTCCGTGAGGCCCAGGACATGGCCGGCCGCGGGCAGCTGCGGGGGCAGGCCCGCCGGCCGGTGCAGAAACAGCAGGAACAGGAGCAGCAGGAGCAGCAGGCGCCGGCGCCGCCGAAGCTCAAGCAGACCCCCGAGCAGCGGCTGGCCGCCGCGCAGCGCTGGGGCCTGGACCAGGCGCCGCTCGTCGCACCGCCCCCGCCGGGGGACAAGCCCCGGCTGACCACGCCGGAGTGGGCGGACCAGGGGCCGGACCTGATCCCCGCGCCCGCCCACGTGCCGACCGACCAGAAGATCGCGTTCCTGACGATCGACGACGGGGCGGCGAAGGACCGGGAGTTCCTGGACATGGTGCGGGACCTGCAGATCCCGCTGAGCGCCTTCCTCACCGACGAGTCCGCGGCCGAGGACTACGGCTACTTCCGCGACCTGCACGCGCTGGGCGTCTCGATCCAGAACCACACCCTGCACCACCCGCAGATGAACCACATCTCCGAGGACGAGCAGTACACGGAGATCTGTGGTCAGCAGGACATCCTGGAGCGCGAGATCGGCGTCCGGCCGACGCTCTTCCGGCCGCCCTTCGGCGACTTCGACGCCGACACCCTCGCTGTCGCCGAGGAGTGCGGCGCGCGGGCCGCGCCCCTGTGGAACGAGGAGGCCTTCGCGGACCGGATGGACTTCCGCCACGACGACCAGCGCTTCCACCCCGGCGACATCATCCTCACCCACTTCAACGGGCCCAAGGCGTGGGGCGGCACCATGTGCGACATGCTGCGCACCGTGCTGCGCAAGGTCACGGAGCAGGGCTACGCGCTGGCCCGGCTGGAGGACTACGCGTAGGGCGGGGGCGGGGGCTCAGGCGTCCCCGTACGCCTCGCCGCCGAGCTCGAGGCGGGCGGTGCCGGCCGTGGTGTCCGCGAGCCAGGCGCGGAAGCCCTCGACGTCCGCCTCGGGCAAGCCCACCTCGATCCGCACGTCCGCGCCGTAGCGCACCTCGCGCACGGCGCGGCCCGTCGCCCGCAGGTCGTTCTCCAGCTTCCCGGCGCGCTGGTGGTCGACGGTGACGGACGCGAGCCGGAAGCGCTGCCGGGTGACGGTCCCGACGGCGTCCAGCGCCTCGCCGACCACGCCCCCGTACGCGCGGATCAGGCCGCCCGCGCCGAGCTTGACGCCGCCGAAGTAGCGGGTGACGACGGCGACGGCGTAGCGCACCTCGCGGCGGACCAGCATCTGCAGCATCGGCACGCCGGCGGTGCCGCCCGGCTCGCCGTCGTCGCTCGCCTTCTGCACGCCGCCGGCGGCGCCCAGCACGTAGGCGAAGCAGTGGTGGCGGGCGGTGGGGTGCTCCTTGCGGATGCGCGCAATGAACGCCTGCGCCTCCTCCTCCGTGGCGGCGGGCGCGAGCGCGCAGATGAAGCGCGACTTGCTGATCTCGATCTCGTGCACGCCCTCGCGCGCGACCGTCCGGTACTGCTCCGTCATCCCGCCAGCCTATGCGCCGGTCCGGGAATGGTGACGGCGGGATGATCGTTGAGCGGGCATGTACGCGGAACCGGGGATCATCCGGAAGATCATCGAGGAGACCGGCGACACGTGGGCGCTGGTCGGTCTGTCGTCCAACCGGCAGCGGGCGGCCTACGGCGTCGCCGAGGTGCTGCGGCGCCACGGCAAGCGCGTCGTGCCGGTGCACCCGAAGGCCGAGGCGGTCCACGGCGAGCAGGGCTACGCCCGTCTCGCGGACATCCCCTTCCCGGTCGACGTGGTGGACGTGTCCGTCAACAGCGGCCTCGCGGGCCCGGTCGCGGACGAGGCCGTCGCGATCGGCGCGAAGGCGGTCTGGTTCCAGCTCGGGGTGGTCGACGAGGCGGCCTACGAGCGGACGCGCACGGCAGGCCTGGACATGGTGATGGACCGGTGCCCCGCGATCGAACTGGATGCGATGCGGGTGCGCGACGCCCGCGGTGCGCACCCCGTCGAGGAACCGCTCGCCTGACGGCCGGGGACGCCCGCACCCGTCCCGCCGCCCCGTGCGGACCGTGCGCTAGCGTCGCTTCATGATCAGGACGCGGTCGGCGACCCCCGGGGATGCCACGGAAATAGTCCGGCTCCGCCGGCTGATGTTCGCCGCGATGAACGGCGACGACGCCCGGGGCGACTGGGAGCGCACGGCCGGGGAGCAGGTGCGCCGGCAGCTCGCGGCCCGCCCGCGCCTGCTCGGGGCCTTCGTCGTGGACGGCGATCCGGCGCCGGGCGGGCCGCCGCACCTGGCCGCGTGCGCCGTGGGCCGGGTGGAGGAGCGGATGGCGGCGCCCGGGCACCCGGAGGGGCGGTTCGGCTTCGTCTTCACCGTGTCCACCGACGAGCGCTACCGGGGGCGCGGCCTCGCGCGGGCGACGACGGAGGCGCTACTGGACTGGTTCGCCGGGCAGGGCGTCACGCGCGTCGACCTGCACGCGACGCCGGACGCCGAACGCCTCTATCGGAGCCTGGGGTTCGCCGAGCACTCGCTCGCGCTGTCGCTGGACGTGTCGGCGCGCGCGGTGCGGGCCTGACGGAGCCGTCCGCGGGAGGCCCCGCGGACGGCCGGTGCGCGGCCGGTCAGTGCGCGGGCGCGATGGCGACGGCCATCGTCATCTCCACCGGCACGTCACCCACGTTGCGGTAGATGTGGGGCACGCTCGACTCGAACGCCGCCGAGGTGCCGGCGGGCACGGTGTGCTCCTCGTCGTCCACGACGAGGGTGAGCTCGCCGGCGGTGACGGTGATCAGTTCGAGCGTGCCGGGCGGGTGCGGGTCGGACGCGCTGACGTCGCCGGGGGCGATGCGCCAGTCCCACAGCTCGACCGGGCCGCGGCCCTGGGCGCCGACGAGCAGGGTGGTGTGACTGCCCGCCTCCGTCGACCACATGCGCACCGCTTCTTCCCTGGGCACGAGGCGGACGCGGGTGACCTGCTCCTGGTCGAGGAGCGTGGTGATGCTGACGCCGAGGGCGTCGGCGAGCTTGACGGTCGTGCCCACGCTGGGGTTCGTCCGGGCCTGCTCGATCTGGATGATCATGCCGCGGCTGACGCCGGAGCGGGCCGCGAGGGCGTCGAGGGTGAGGTGGCGCTCGGCGCGCCAGCGCTTGAGGTTGCGGGCGAGCGACTGGGTGAGCCGGTCGAGGTCCGTCGCCATCTCTGCCGTCTTCCGTCGAATATATTTGATACCGAAGTTAAAGATAGTGAACTACGGTGTGCTGCACTGCACTGTTCACCACACTGTACTGCGAGGTTTTCCCATGACGGCGGTCTTCGCCCTGACCACGAGCTTCCTGTGGGGGCTGGCCGACTTCGGCGGCGGGCTGCTCGCCCGGCGCATCCCCGCCCTGACCGTCGTCCTGGTCTCACAGCTGCTGGCCGTGGGCGCCCTGGGGGCGATCGTCGTCGCCACGGGCGGCTGGACCGAGGCCGGCCCCCAGCTCTGGTACGCGGCCGCCGCCGGCGTCGTGGGCACCGCGGCCATGCTCGCCTTCTACAAGGCACTGGCCCTGGGGCCGATGGGAGTCGTCTCACCCCTGGGCGCGCTCGGCGGCGTCGCGGTACCGCTGGGCGTGGGGCTCGTCCTGGGCGAGCGCCCCGGCATCCTGCAGTTCGCGGGCATCGCGGTGGCCGTGGCGGGCGTGGTCCTGGCCAGCGGGCCGAGCATGGGCGGGGCGCCCGTCCAGCGGCAGACCCTGCTGCTCACCCTCGTCGCCGCCTTCGGCTTCGGCTCGGTGATGGCCCTGATCGCCGAGGCGTCGCACAACCTGACCGGGCTGTTCCTCGCCCTGTTCGTCCAGCGCGTGTGCAACGTGGTGGTGGGCGCGGGCACGCTCTTCGCCTCCGTGCGCCGCGGCAACCCGGCACTGCCCGAGGGAGGCTGGAGCACGATCCGCTCGGCACTGCCCGCACTCGCCTTCGTCGGCCTCGCCGACGTCGCCGCCAACGGCACGTACAGCATCGCCGCGAACAGCGGCCCCGTGACCGTCGCCGCCGTCCTCGCCTCGCTGTACCCCGTGGTGACGGCGCTGGCCGCGCGGGGCGTTCTGAGCGAACGGCTGCGGACGGTGCAGGCCGCCGGCGCGGGGCTGGCCCTGGTGGGAACGGTGCTGCTGGCGGCGGGCTGAGGCACGTCCTTCCGTCGCGACGGGCAGTTCTTCCCGCCGCAACGGCGGTGCACCACCACGTGGCGCTCCGGCGGTGCCGAGCCGGACTCGGCCGGACTCAGCCCCTGGCTAAGATCCGTCGGCCGCCGGCGGTTCGGCGAGCGCCCTCAGCTGTTCCGCCGTCATCTCCGAAGGGATCGGCACCGGAGGTGCCGTCCGCAGGGGCGGGACCCAGCCCGTTGCCGCTTCCCAGCGCCGTACGACCTTCGCGGGGGCGCCCGCGACCACCGCGTGGTCCGGGACCTCCCCGCGGACCACCGAGCCGGCGGCGACCACCACGTTCCGGCCGAGCCGGGCGCCCGGCAGTATCACCGCGCCGGTGCCCAGCCAGCTGCCGGAGCCGATGGAGACGGGCGCGCTGCGCGGCCACTGCCGGCCGATGGGCTGGTGCGGGTCGTCGTAGGAGTGGTTGTCGCTGGTGACGTAGACGTACGGGCCGCAGAAGACATCGTCGCCGAAGGTCACCGGCTGCGAGGCCACCACGTGGCTGCCGCGGCCGAGGACCACGCCGTTGCCCAGGCGGAGCACCGGGTCGGGGCCGAGGTCGAGGTCCGGCATCATGCCGGCGGTGAGGGTGACCTGCTCGCCGATGATGCAGTGGTCGCCGAGTTCGATCCAGCGCTCGCCGAAGACCGTGCCGAGGGGGAAGGCGAGCCGGGTCGCGGGGCCGATGCGGCGGAAGCGGTACGGACCCGGCTGTTCGGCGGTCACCGCGCCGGCCCGCTGGACCCACCGCCAGCCGCGGTGCACCGCGCGCGACGCGGCGCGACGCCCCCAGGCGCGCACGGCCGCGGAGGCGTCGGAAGAGAACGCGTTCCTGTTCTTCGGCACCCGGACACGGTAGTCGGCCGGGTGCCGGCCGGCCGCCGGGGTGACCTGTGATCTTCACCCCACCGGCCGGCCGGTCCGCTCAGTCCGCGAGGGCCGCCCGGACCTCGTCGCGCAGCAGCCCGACGTAGTCGCGCATCCAGCCCTCGACGGTCGCCCGGTCCCACAGGTCGGACGCGTACTCGGCCATCCCCACGAGCACGTCGCCCGCCGGGACGAGACCGAACGTGAACTCCGCCCGGGCGGCCGCGATCGCGAGGTCCTCGATCGCCACGGTCACCCCCGGCATGTCGATATCGGTCTCCAGGGAGTTCTGGTAGGCGAAGCCGACCGCGAGCCGGTCCGGCATCTCCGTCCCGTACCGCTCCCGCAGCAGGGGCGCCAGGTCCCGCGGCGGCATGAACGCGTCGATGCACGCGACCGACGTCCGGGCCACCTGATCGACCAGGTCGGTGAAGGAGGCGGCCTCCCCGTCGCGCACCCGCAGGGCGAACCCGGAGGTCGCGCAGGTCACGAGCGACTCGAACTCGCGGCGCCACCGGTTGGCGTAGGAGACGTTGAACACCACGTCGGACTGCCCGGACCGGCGGGCCATCAGCCGTCCCAGCGCCGCCGCGGTGACCGCGTAGGGCGTCGCCCCGCGGCGCCGCGCCAGCCGGTCCACGTCCGCGCGCACGCCGGCGGGCACCGTGAACATCACGACGCCGCCCCGCCCGCTCAGCTCCTCGGGGCGCGGCCGGTCGAGCGGCATGGCGACGCCGAACGGCGCGCCGTCCAGCTCGCGCTTCCAGAACGCCAGCTTGCGCTCCTCGACGGCCGGGTCGGTCTCCTCGCGCTGCCAGCGCGCGTACGCACCCGGCTGGCACGGGTCGGGTGCCAGCCCGTCGGGCAGGCCCTTCGCGGCCGAACCGTAGAGCGCGGCCAGCTCCTGAAGGATCAGGCTGACGGCCCAGCCGTCGCACACGGCGTGGTGCAGGACGAACAGCAGGATCCAGGTGCGCTCGCCGGAGCGCAGCAGGCGCAGCGCCGGTCCCGCACCGGCGGCGAGGTCGAACGGGGTCTCGGCGGCCTCGGCGGAGATCCGCGCCACCGCGGCCTCACGCTCCGCGGCGGGCAGCCCGGTCAGGTCCTCGACGGGCAGGGCGACGGGCCGGGCCCGCAGGACTTCCTGCTGCCAGTCGTCGCCGGCGGGGACGATGCGGGTGCGCAGGCCCTCGTGCCGGGCGACGAGCCGGGTCAGTGCGGTGTGCAGGGCGGGCACGTCCAGGTCGCCGGTGAGGGTCAGGCGCATGGCGACGTTGAACACCTGCGGCAGCGCGTGGGCCTGCTGGACCCGGGCGAAGTGGACCTGCTGATCGGTGGCGGGCACCCGGTGCTCGACGGCGTCGCCGCCGGAGGTGTCCTCGCCGCCGGAGGGCGCGCCCGCGAAGAACGCGGCCATGGCCCGCAGCGTGGGCCGCTCGTAGAAGCGCACCATCGGGTACTCGGCGCCGAACTCCTCCCGGGCCCGGTTGACCAGCCGGATCGCGGTGATCGAGTGGCCTCCCAGGTCGAAGAACGAGGCGTCGGGCGCGATCGAGCCGGCGTCGGTGCCGAACTCCTCGGCCCACAGGGCGCGGAGCCGCCGCTCCACGTCGTCCGAAGGCGACGGCCCGGCGGCGCTTTCCGTCCGGGGCGCCGGGGACGCGGCGGGCGCGGCCGTGACCAGGTCGGGGGCGGGCAGCCCGGCGCGGTCCAGCTTGCCGCCCGCGGTCACGGGCAGCGCGGCCAGGACCGTCCAGGCGCGCGGCACGAGGTACTCGGGCAGCCGCTCGGCCAGGGCGTCGGCCATGAGGTCGGCGAAGGCCTGCCGGTCGCCCTCGCCCTCCCCCACCGGGTCGGCGGGCACGGCGAAGGCGGCGAGGTACGCCTCGCCCCGGCCGTTGCGGCGCGCCAGGACGACGGCCTCGCGCACGCCTTCCAGGGAGTTGAGCGTGCGGGAGACCTCCTCCGGCTCGACGCGGAAGCCGCGGATCTTCACTTGGTCGTCGGTGCGGCCGCGGAACTGCAGCCTGCCGTCCGCGGTCCAGCGCACGAGGTCGCCCGTGCGGTAGAGGCGGGCGTCCGGGCCGCCGTCGGGGTCGGGCAGGAAGCGCCCGGCGTCCGCCTCGGGCCGGTGCAGGTAGCCGCGGGCCACGCCCGGCCCGCCGACATGGAGCTCCCCCACGCCGCCGACCGGCACCGGTGCGCCCGACTCGTCCAGCACGCGCAGGCGCACGTTGTCGACGGGGCGCCCGATCGCGATCTCCCCGGGCTCGCCACCGGACCCGTCCCCGGCGGCGACCGTCTCGGCGGTGCACAGCACCGTGACCTCGGTGGGCCCGTAGACGTTGACGACCTCGTACGGCGTGCCGGGCCGCGGCCGGGTGCGCAGCACGTCGCCGCCCATGAGCAGGTGGCGCAGCGGCGGCTGGGCGTCCGGCGCGAGCTGCAGCAGCGTCTCGCCGAGGGCCGTGGGCAGGATGGAGAACGTGACGCCCTGGTCCGCGTACCAGCGGGCGAGGGCGAGCGGGTCCTTGCGGACGGCATCGCCGGCGACGGTCAGCGAGGCGCCCGCGGTCAGCGCCGGCCAGACCTCCAGGACCGAGGCGTCGAAGCTCTGGCTGCAGACGACGGCGCTGCGGTCGGCGGAAGTGAACCCGAAGCGCCGGTGGTGCCACGCACAGAGGTCGGTGACGGCGCGGTGCGGGACGGCGACACCCTTGGGGGCGCCGGTGCTGCCCGAGGTGTAGATGACGTAGCACAGGGACTCGCCGCCGCCGGCGGGCGCCGCGGGGGCGGGGGTGCCGGCCGGGGTGTCGCCGGGCGACACGACGGCGACGCCCTCCTGCAGCCGGAGCCGCGCCGCGTCGGCGGGCGGCGAGACGAGGACGCGGGCGCCGGACTCGGCGATCACCTTCTCGGCGCGGGCCCGGCCGAGCGCGGGGTCCAGCGGGACGTACGGGCTGCCGGCCTTGAGGGCGGCGAGCATGGCGACGACGAGCTGGGCGGAGCGCGGCAGCCACAGGGCGACGGGTGCGCCGGCGGCGCCCCGCTCGCGGAGCACGGCGGCCAGCCGGCCGGCGTCCTCGTCCAGCTGACGGTAGGTCAGCACGCGGTCGCCGTCGGCCACGGCGGTGGCACCGGGCGCGGCCAGGGCCTGCCGCTCGACCAGCTCGTGGACGCCTGCCGCTGCCACGTCCCGCCGCGGCCCCCGCTCCCACTCGGCGGGCACGGGGCCGCCCGGCACGGCGGGTGTCACGGGTCCGCCGGGCACGGCCGGCGCGGCCGGCGGCGCGAGCCGGGACAGCGGGGTCTCCGGTGCCTCGACGGCGGCGGTCAGCAGGTCCCGGAAGACGGCGAAGAACCGCTCGGCGGTCTCCGCGTCGAACAGGTCGGTGTTGTACTCCAGGTGGCAGCGGATGCCCTGCGGCTGGTCGGTGAAGTAGACGGTGAAGTCCGTCAGGGCCTTGTCCGGGCCCGCCTCCAGGGGCGTCGCCCGCACGTCCGGCAGGTCGAAGCGGAACGGCTCGCTGCTCTCGAACTCGGCGAGCACCTGGAAGACCGGCGTGCGGTCGGTCACCCGCGGCGGGGCGAGCTCGCGCACCACCGCCTCGAAGGGGACGCCCGCGTGGTCGTACGCGTCGAGGGCGCGGCCGCGCACCCGGTCCAGCAGCGTGGCGAAGGACGGGTCCCCGGAGAGGTCGAAGCGCAGGGCCAGGGTGTTGACGAAGAACCCGAGCAGGTCCTCGGCCCGCTGCGGGCGGTCCGAGATCGCGGTTCCGATGACGATGTCGTCCTGCCCGGTGACACGGCGCAGCATGGCCGCGTACCCGGCGAGCAGGGTCATGAACAGGGTGCCGCGGCGGGCCCGGCTCAGCTCGCGCAGGCGCGCGGAGAGCTCCGGGTCGAGCGTGCGGAAGACGGCCCGGCCGTTGGACGTCATGACCGCGGGGCGCGGCCGGTCGGTGGGCAGGTTCAGAGCGGGCAGGTCGCCGCCGAGCGTCTCGCGCCAGTAGGCCAGGTCCGCTGCCGCCTCCGGACCCTCCAGGGCCGCGGCCTGCGTGCGGGCGTGCTCGGCGTAGCTCCAGGTGAGGGCGGGCAGCCCGGGGTCGGTGCCGTCGCGCCAGGACCGGTAGAGGGCCGACAGGTCGCGGGCGAGGACGATCGCGGAGGCGGCGTCGACCACGATGTGGTGGAGCGACAGCACGAGCACGTGCGCGTCGTCGGCGAGCTTCACGAGCCGGGTGACGAACAGGGGCCCTTCGGCGAGGTCGAAGCGGCGGGCGCTCTCGGCGGCCAGGGTCTCCCGCAGCGCCTCCTCCCCGCGCTCCGTGCCGTTCACGACCGCGAAGTCGGGTTCGGAGGGGGGCCGTACGACCTGGCGCGGCTCGCCGCCGGTCTCCCGGAAGACGGTCCGCAGGCCCTCGTGGCGGGCCACGAGGCCGCGCAGCGCCGCGCGCAGGGCGGGCACGTCCAGCGGGCCGTCGAGGCGGATCGCCTTGGTCTCGTTGTAGGCGGTGCGGCCCGGCAGCATGCGCTCCAGGAACCAGATCCGCTGCTGGGCCGGGGAGAGCGGGGCCTCCACGGGCGCGGGGGCGAGGACGGCGGCGGGCACCGGTGCGGGGTCCTCCGCCGCGGCTTCCCGGTAGCGGCGGCGCAGGGCGTCGACGTGGGTGAGGCTCGCGCGCAGTTCGCCGGGCGCGACGCCGAAGTCGACGAGCGAGACGAGCTCGTCGGCGCCGGCCGCGGTGACCGAGTCGACCACGGGCGAGACGCTGTCGACGGTGCCGATCAGCGCCCGCTGGTCGCAGTAGCGGTCGTAGGCGCGGCGGAACACGACGTCGAGGTCGTCCTCGCTGAGCGTGGAGAGGTCCACGTTGTGCCCGAGGCTGTTGGTGACGCCGCCGAACAGCGACAGCGACGCCCGCATGTAGCGCGACAGGGGTGCGTACGCCTCGGCGCGGGCCGTGTCGTGACGGTCGGCGAGATAGGTGTGCAGCAGGACGGCCACGCGGCCGGCGGCCGGGTCCAGGCCGTGCTCCTCGCGGGTACGGCGGTACAGCGCGATGTTCTCCGCGAGCTGTTCGACGCTCTGCGTCATCAGGTTGGTGACGATGCCGAGGTCGTGGCGGGCCGCGAGCGCGAACGAGGCCGGGTTGCCGACCACGGCCGTGTACATCGGCGGGACGTCCTGGACAGGCCGCGGGAAGAGCCGTACGTCGGCCTCGCCGTCACCGCCGGTCCGGCGCAGCGGCTCCCCCCGCCAGAACCGCCGCACCTGCTCCAGCTGCTCGTACATCGTCTCCTTGTGCCGGCCGAAGCGGTCGGGGAAGAAGACGAAGTCGTTGGCGTGCCAGCCGCTCGCGATGCCGATGCCGACGCGGCCCCCGGAGAGGTTGTCGGCCATCGACCACTCCTCCGCGACCCGGATCGGGTCGTGCAGCGGCAGGACGACGGACCCGGCGTTGAGCCGGATGCGACGGGTCTCCCGGGAGAGGGCGGCGGCGAGCACGGCGGGGTTGGGGAAGAGCCCGCCGAAGGAGTGGAAGTGCCGCTCGGGCATCCAGAGGGCGTGGAACCCGTTCCGGTCGGCGAACCGGGCGGTCTCCATGAGCAGTTCGTACTTGCCCTGCGAGTCGCCTTCCGCGGGATAGTCGCCGAAGAAGTAGACGCTGAAGTCGGGAGTGCGCGGGGTTGTCTGCGGCGCGGCCGAGGTAGCGGCCGCGGCCGCGTTCCAGGCGATGGAGGCGACGGGGCGCTCGGGCCCGCCGGGCCCGCTGCCGGCGGAGCCCGCCTGCGTGCCGGGCTCGCC
The DNA here is from genome assembly GCF_000719265.1 of Streptomyces roseoverticillatus. Lineage (GTDB taxonomy): Bacteria > Actinomycetota > Actinomycetes > Streptomycetales > Streptomycetaceae > Streptomyces > Streptomyces roseoverticillatus. Next base: position 416,828 of record NZ_JOFL01000001.1, read on the forward strand.
CAGCCCCTCACGGCCGAGGGCCTGCCCCGTGCCGGGCTCGCTCGGCTCCAGCGGACCGGAAGCCCGCCCCTTGCCAGGCGCACTCGGCTCCAGCAGACCGGAAGCCCCTTGTGTTCTCAGCCCGTCCGGCGATTGAGGACCGGGGTCCGGGGCGGAGCCCCGGGGCGGGGCCGCCGGTTCCGGCGCCCTGGCAGCCACGGTGACCAGGTCCGCCACGGACGCACCACCGGCCGCAGGCACCGGCGTCACCGCGCGGGTACCCGGAAAGAACCCCGCCCCCCGCAACTCCCGCAGGGAACCCCTGACCGCGTCCGCGATGAACTCCAGGTCACCGTCGGAGTGCGCGGTGGAGAGGAAGAAGTTCCGCCACTCCCACACGTGCACGCCGCGCAGCATCAGGTGGTGGTAGAGCAGCTCCATGTCCGCCCGGTGGTCGAACCGGAACTGCGAGCCGAAGTGGCTGATGCGCAGCGGGAGCTCCTCCGCCTCGAAGAAGGCGTTGAGCGTCCCGGCCAGCTCGGCCGTCCGCGCGTTGAGCCGCTCCTGGAGCAGCGGGCTGTGCTCCTTGAGGTGCGTGAGGACGGCCCGCGCGGCCACCATCGACACGGGGTGCTGGATGTACGTGCCGCCGAAGAACGTGGTGTCCGCGGGCGGGTAGCTGTCGTCGCCGTAGGACCAGTGGCCGCCGTCGACGCCGTCCATGATGTCGGCGCGGCCGGCGATGGCCCCGATGGGGAAGCCGCCGCCGAGCAGCTTGCCGTAGGTGGCGAGGTCGGGCGTGACGCCGTAGAGCTCCTGGGCGCCGCGGAGCGCGGGGCGGAAGCCCGTCAGCATCTCGTCGAACATGAGGACGATGCCGTGGCGGGTGGTGAGTTCGCGCAGCTTGCGCACGAACTCGACGGGCTGCAGCGCGGGGTGCCTGCTCTGCACGGGCTCGATGATCACGGCGGCGATGTCGCCGGCGTGCTGCTCGATGGCCTCCAGGGAGGCGTCGCTGCCGTAGTCGAGGACCATCAGGTCCGCGACGGCGCTGTCCGGGATGCCGCGGGAGACCGGCACGGTGATCCGGCTCTCCGGGGAGCCGGAGGGGCGGCCGAGGACGGTGTCGGCGTGGCCGTGGTACGCGCCGAGGAAGGTGACGATCTTGTTGCGGCCGGTGGCGGAGCGGGCGAGGCGGATCGCCGCGGAGTTGGCCTCCGTGCCGGAGTTGGCGAAGGCCACGCGCTCCATGCCGGTCAGCCCGGCCAGCAGCTCGGCCGCCTCGCCGGTCTCGGCGTTGCGGGGGCCGAGCTGGATGCCGCGGGAGAGGTGCTCGCGGACGGCTTCGGTGACGAAGGCCGGCTCGTGGCCGAAGAGGAGCACGCCGAAGCCCATGGTGATGTCGACGTACTCGTTGCCGTCGACGTCCTGCAGGCGGGCGCCGCTCGCCCGGCGGCCGGCGATGGGGTAGAGCATCTCCTTCGTGCCGCTGCGGAAGCCGACGACGGCGCGGCTGTCGGCGAGGACGCGGCGGTAGCGCTGGGCGAGCTGCTTGGAGGCGGGGGTCTTCGCGGTGTAGCGGCGTACGAGGTCGGCCAGGTGCTCCTGCTGGGCGCGCGGGGCACCGCCCCGGACCATCCCGGAGCCGCGCGGGACGGTCACGCGGGGGCCGTGCACGCGGCGCGGCGCGGCGGCCTGCTCCGCGGCCGCCGCATGGGCCGGGGCTGCCGGCTCGCCCGGGACCGCCGGTTCCTCCGGGACGGCCGGCTTGCCCGAAGCCCCGGGACGCCCCGGTGCCGCCGTGGCAGGCGGCCCGCCCGCGGCCGCCGGTTTCTCCGGGCCCGGTTTCCCCGTGCCCGCCGCCGGGCTCCCGGTGCCCGCCGGCCCGCCGCCGATCTGCCCGGCGATGCGCCGCGAGAGCTCGGCCATGGCCGCGAGGTCCCGGTCGAGGGCCGCGGAGGCGGCGTCGAGGCCGGTCACCGGGCCACCGCCGCCGTGCCGTTGAGCGCGGACGTCGCGGCTGCCGTCTGGAGGGCCAGCAGCTGGGAGAGCTGGGACATCATCTGCAGCTGTATCTGCGATATCTGCTGCAGCCTGTGGGCGAGGTCCTCCAGCTCCCGGCGCGTGGCGTACTCGGGGGCGCCGGCCGCCGGAGCGACAGGCTCCGGGGCGACGGACGCGGGGGCCGCGGAGGCGGCCGGTGCCGGCGCGGCGGGCCACTGCCCGGCGGCGGGCCGCGGCGCGACCGGCCGCTCCGCCACAGGCGGTGCCGGCGGCACGGCCGGCACCGCGGCGGACCCCGCGGGCACGGCCGCCCCGAGCCCCTCCCCCGTCATCCGGCTCACGATCAGCTCCGCGAGCCGGAGCGGCGTCCCGGTCTCCTCGAACAGCTCCCGCATCGAGACCTTGACCTTGTACTCCTGCTCCAGCTCGCGCAGCGCGCTGATCATCTGGAGCGAGTCGGCGCCGAGGTCGAAGAAGGAGGTCTCGCCGGCGATGGCGTCCGGGTCGTGCCCGAGGTGCCGGGCGGCCGACTCGACGATGCTTCGGACGACCCGCTCGACCGCTGCCTGGTGCTGTACCACAGTGGCTCCATCTGTCGCTGGTGTTCCGGTACGTACGGCCGTCAACTCCGGCCCTGTCCAGTAGTCCTTGTGCTGGAAGCGGTAGCCCGGCAGCGGGATCCGGCGGCCGCCGCTGCCCGCCAGCAGCGGCCGCCAGTCCAGGTCCGCGCCCGCGCAGTGCAGGCCCGCCGCCGCGGCCCACAGGGCGCCGAGGCCGGTGCCGCGGCGCAGCGACGGCAGGGCGCGCGCGTCCGGCAGGGCCCGGCGCGCCAGGCCGCTCAGCGTGGTGTGGGGGCCGATCTCGACCACGGCCGCAGGCGTCTGCGCGCCCACGGTGCGCAGCGCTTCGTCGAAGCGCACGGGCTCCCGGGTGTGGCGCAGGAAGTACGCGGTGTCCGGCGTCCAGCCGGGCGCCCGGAGCGCCCCGTCCAGTGCGCTGACGAAGGGGATCCGGGTGGGCCGGAAGGCGACCTCGCCGAGCACCGCCCGGAAGTCCTCCAGCACCGGCTCCATGAGGGCGGTGTGGAAGGCGCGTTCCACGGGGAGGCGTTCGCCGGGCGTGCCGCGCTCCTCCAGCAGGGCGAGCACCCGGTCCACGGCGGCGACGGGCCCGGCGAGGACGTGGGAGCGCTCGCCGTTGGCCACCGACAGCTCCGCGCCCGGGACTTCGGCGGCGAGGGCGAGGGCCGCGCCGCGGGTGAGCGGGACGGCGGCCATCGCGCCGGGGGCGCAGAGCTTCTGCATCAGCCGGCCGCGTGCGGCGGTCAGGCGCAGGCCGTCCTCCAGCGTGAGGGCTCCGGCTGCGTGGAGGGCCGCGTACTCGCCGACGCTGTGCCCGGTGACGGTGCCGGGGGCGACGCCGGTGTCCTGCCAGAGCCGCGTGAGCGCGCACTGCAGCGCGAAGAGGGCGGGCTGGGCGGTGTCGGTGGCCCACACGGAGTCCGCGCCGGTGGTCCCGGCGGTGCCGAGCAGTCCGTCGAGCAGGGAGCCGCCGCCGAGGTCGCGGTGGTGGTGCTCGCAGGCGTCGAGCACGTCCCGTACGGCGGGGAAGCGCTCGTAGAGCTCTCCGGCCATGCCGGGGTACGGGCTGGCCTGGCCGGTGTACTGGAAGACGATGGCGGGCGCGCCGTCGCGCGGCGCCGTCCCGGCGGTGACGGCCGCGGAGTCCGTGCCCGTGAGCCGGGCGTCGAGGGCGGCGGCGAGCGCGGCGGGCGTGGTGCCGCGGACGGCCAGCCGGTGGCGCCCGTGGGTGCGGCCGAGCGCGGCGGTGGTCACGAGGTCGGCGAGCGGGGTGCCGGGCCGCTCCCGCAGCCGGTCGCGGAAGGCGCGGGCGTTGGCGGTCAGCGCCTCCTCGCTGCTGCCGGAGACCAGCAGGACGTCCGGCGGGGGTGCGGCGGCAGCCGGGCGGGGCGCCGGCTCGGGGGCCTGTTCGAGGACGAGGTGGACGTTGGTGCCGCCGATGCCCAGCGAGGTCAGGCCCGCGCGGCGCGGGCGGCCGTCCTCCGGCCAGGGCTGGGCGGTGGCCGGTATGTAGAAGGGGCTGCCGTCCAGGGCGAGCAGCGGGTTGGGGGTGGTGAAGTTCGCGATCGGCGGGATGACGCCGTGCTCCAGGACGAGCAGCGTCTTGATCAGGCCGGCCAGGCCGGAGGCCACGTCGAGGTGGCCGATGTTGGCCTTCGTCGAACCGAGCGCGCAGTACTGGGTGCGGTCGGTGTCCTCGCGGTACGCGGCCGTGGCGCCGTCGAACTCGATGGGGTCGCCCTTGAGGGTGCCGGTGCCGTGGGTCTCCAGATAGCCGATGGTGTCCGCGCCGACGCCGGCCCGGTCCAGGGCGCGGCGGACGGCGGCGCGCTGGCCGCCGGCGCTGGGCGCGCTGTACGCCTTCTTGTCCGCGCCGTCGTTGGTGACGCCCCAGCCGCGGATGACGCCGCGCACGGTGTCGCCGTCGGCCAGCGCCCGGTCCAGCCGCTTCAGGACGACGGCGGCGACGCCCGTGCCGCCGACGGTGCCGTCGGCGCCCGCGTCGAAGGCGCGCAGCCGGCCGGACTTCGAGAGGATGGAGCCCTTGACGTACTGGTAGCCGAGGACCTGGGGGACGTGGACGGCCGTGGCGCCGGCGAGGGCGAGGTCGCAGTCGTCCGCGAGCAGCGCCTGCGCGGCCGTCTGGACCGCCACGAGCGAGCTGGAGCAGGCGGTCTGGACGTTGACGGCGGGGCCGGTGAGGCCGAGCCGGTAGGCGGTGCGGGTGGCGGTGAAGTCGGGGGCGTTGCCGGTCACGATCTGCATGCCCGCCATCCAGTTGCCGGCGGGCGTGCTCGGGAGGACGTTGTTGAGCTGGTAGGTCTGCAGCGTGTACAGGTGGTAGCCCGTGGTGGCGTAGACGCCTACGCGGCTGCCGTCGCGCTCGTCCGGGTATCCCGCGTTCTCCAGGGCGTGCTGGGCGCACTCCAGGAACAGGCGCTGCTGCGGGTCGGTGAGCTGCGCCTCGCGGGCGCTCATCCCGAAGTGCGGGGCGTCGAAGCCGGTGATGTCGTCCAGGATCCCGGAGGCTCCGACGAAGTCGGGGGCCTCGTAGCGCTCGGCGGGCACACCGGCCGCGGCGAGCTCCTCGTCGGTGAAGCGGGTGATGCAGTCGGTGCCGTCGCGGATGATGCGCCAGAAGTCCTCGGGGGTGTCCGCGCCCGGCAGCCGGAAGGCCAGTCCGATGACGGCGACGGCCCGGTCGGTGCGGGGCCCGTGGTGGGGCGTGGGTGTCATGAGCTGCGGCCTTCCGCCGTCGATACGTCCCGGGCCGCCTGGTCGTCGCGGCCGCCGGGCCGGTCCGGGCTCCGGGTGGGGGTCCTGCCGCGGATGAGGAGCACGGCGAGCAGGACGACGCACAGGGCGATGGCCAGCCCGTGGAAGGCGGCCACGACCTGCAGCGGTGAGAACGGCTCCAGCAGGGCCGCGCTGACGATCATGCCGAGGCCGAAGCCGGTGTTCTCGGCCGAGGCGGACAGCCCGAAGAGCCGGCCGCGCTCGGCATCGGGGGCGGCCTGGAGGCGGGAGACGTACACGATCTCCGTGAAGCCGTCGGCCATGCCGGCGACCAGCGCGGCGATGAGGGTGGGCACGGTGGGCAGGCCCGCGAAGACGACGATGAACGCCGCTGACATCAGGCACGCCCCGAGCGCGAACGCCCGCTCCCCCGGGGTGCGGCCGGTCTTCTTGGTGACCCGGCCGAAGAGCTGCTGCGCGACGATGTTGCCGATGGCCCAGGTGGCCCAGAACTGGCTGATGAACGTGGCCGGGTGGGCGGGGTCCAGGCTGTCCGAGTAGATGGGCAGCGCCACGTTGTGGGACGAGGAGCCCAGTCCGTCCACCGCCCGCACGGCGATCATCACGGCGAGCAGGGGTGCCGTGCGCAGCAGCATCCGGGCGAAGCCGCCCGCGGCGCCGGCCCCCTCCTGCTCCGCGCCCGCGGCCCCGGCTTCCGAGGCGTCCTCGGCGGCCGCCCGGGTCCGTACGGGCAGCAGGAACAGGACGCTCGCGGAGATCACGAAGGTGACGGCGTCCAGGGCGAAGGCCGTGGAGTAGCCGAGCTGTGCCACGACCAGGCCCGAGGACGCGAAGCCCGCGATCATGGCGAGCGAGCGGCCGGTGACGAGCAGGCCGTTGGCGCGGGCCCGGTGCTCGGCCCCGACGATCTCCGGCACGCTGGTGCGCAGCGCGACCTGGGAGAGCGTCGAGCAGGAGCCGGTGATCACCGCCAGGGCGAAGAGCAGGCCGACGCGGGCGCCGTCCGGGGCGAGCAGCAGCGCGAGCAGGGCGATCGCCTGTGTGAGGTCGGCGCCGGCCATCAGGCGCTTGCGGTCGCGGGTGGAGACCAGGCGTCCGGCCACGAAGCCCGCGAGCACGCTGGTCACGAGGCGTACGGCCATGAAGAGGCCGGCGGTGAGCGCGCTGCCGGTGACGTGGTAGATGAAGACGTTCAGCGCCACCATGTTCAGGTAGCTGCCGTACGCCGAGATGCCGTTGCCGACGACGAGCAGGCGGAAGTGCCCCACGCGCGGTCCCCCTCCGGTCGCTCCGGGCTTGTGGTGCCGCGGTCGGCGGCTTCTTTCACATTCGCCCGGTTCGAAGCGGGGCTGGAGCCGCGGAAGTTGGGGACTTGACAGCCGACCGGCCTTTGATTATGGGGCTATTGACCGGGCGGTCACTCTTTTTTGCTTGCATTTAGCAGAGTTCGTGGTTAGATCCCTCTAAAGCGTCGCGCGGGTGGAGGAACTCCGCCCGCGGCCGGCCGCAGGTCACCCATGCCGAGCGGCTCCGCCAGCCACATGGAGACGAGATGCCCGGCCGCAGCGTCCAGACGGGACCGCCGCGCCTGTCGCCCCGCGAGCGGCAGGTGCTGACCCACATCGGCGCCGGGCTCACCTACCACCAGACGGCCAGGCGACTCGGTATCAGCGTCCACACCGTCGGCACCTACCTGCGCCGCATCCGCGCCAAACGCCCGGCGCCCACGCTCGCGGACCTGGTCCGCCTCAGCATCAACCAGGACGCGAGCCGGAGCGGCTGAACGGAAACAGCCCCCGGATCCGCGGTGCGGTTCCGGGGGCTGTTCGTGGAGGCGCTGCGTCAGTCGGCGGTGCCGACCGGCTCGGGCCGGGCCTCGGCCGGGTCGGCAGCGCGGGCGGCCTCGGCCTTCTTGGCCTTGATCCGCATGATGACCAGCGAGCCGACCCCGAAGAGCACGGCGGCGATCAGGCCGTACATGGAGAACTTCTTCAGCCACTCCTCGGCGACCTTGCCGACGTAGTAGATCACCGCGACGGTGCCGCCGGCCCAGACGACGCCGCCGAGCACGTTGGCGATCAGGAACTTCCAGTACGGCATCCTCAGCACGCCCGCGAGCGGGCCGGCGAAGATCCGCAGCAGGGCGATGAAGCGGCCGACGAAGACGGCCCACATGCCCCACTTCTCGAAGGACCGCTCGGCCGTGGCGACGTGGTGCGGCCCGAAGTGCTTGGGGAACTTCCGGCCGAGCCACTCCAGCAGCGGTCGGCCGCCCTTGCGGCCGATCAGGTATCCGATGGAGTCACCGATGATCGCACCCGCGACGGCACACGCGCCCAGCACCCAAGGGTTGATGTGGTCCTGGGTGGCGGCCATCAGCGTGGCACTGACGAGGACGATCTCACCGGGAAGCGGAATACCCAGGCTCTCCAGCCCGATGACCCCGCCCACCAAGAGGTAGACGGCGATCGCCGGTACCGTTTCGAGCCACTCCTGGATGTGCAACGCCGGTTCCTCCCCGGTTTGACGATCTCTTCCCGGCGTGCGCCGCGGGGCGCACGCCGGGAAGCCTACTGGAGGAGAGGACTCCCTCAGGCGCCCGCAGGTTGCGGCGGACCGGCTACTTGTTCGGCCGGAGGGTCCAGACGACCGTCATTTCGCCGGTCACCGCGCCGTCCTCACGGGTGATCGCCACGTGTACGGGGAATTCCGGGCGGCCGCCCGCGTCCAGCTCGGCGACGACGTCGGCGGCCGGGCGACCGAGCTCGGCGGTGGCGGTGACGGGGCCCATGGCGAGCTTCTTGTAGCCGATCTCGGCACTGACGGCCAGCGGCACCGCGCGCGAGAGCTGGTCGCCGAAGGCGGCGAGGACGATCGCGCCGCTCGCGGACTCGGCGAGGGTGAACATCGCGCCGGCGTGCGGGCCCCCGACGTGGTTGTGGTAGTCGGGCTGGTCGGGCAGGCGGACGACGGCGCGCTCCGCTCCCGCCTCCTCGAAGACGAGGTTGAGCGTCTTGGCCATGGGCACGGTGGCCAGGAGCATGTCGCCGATCGAGGGCTGGGTGGTCTCAGACATACCCGCAAGTTACCAGTCAGTAGTAACGGCGGGGAAGGGGTGGCCTCACCGGGATCACCATCTGCCTCTATGGTTATCGGCCATGTGGCCAGGACAGCAGCCGCCCGGGGGCGAGCAGAACCCGCAGGACCCGAATCCCTACAAGACACCGGTGCCCCCGTCAGGGCCGCCGTCCGGCGCGCAGCCGGGCTACCCGCAGCCCAACCCCTACCAGCAGCCGCCGACCCTCCAGCAGCCGAATCCGTACCAGCAGCAGCCCCCCGGCCCGCCGCAGCCCGGTGGGCCGGCCGGCGGTCAGCAGTGGCACACGCCGGCCCCGGCCGGTGCACCCGGGCCGCCGCGCGACAACCGCAAGCGGACCACGATCATCGCGATCACCGCGGCGGTCGCCGTGGTGGCCGCCGCCGTGATCACCGGTGTCGTCGTCCTGAAGGACGACGACACGGAGAACGTGGCGCACAACGACCCGACGAAGGCGCCCACCGCGGCCCCCTCCGCTTCCTCGGCAGCGCCGTCGCAGAGCGCGAGCGAGGACCCGGCGGACAACCCGCGGGCGAACGTCGAGGTCAAGCCCGTGATCGACGGCTGGAAGGTCGTCACCAACAGCAAGCGGCACATCGCCTACGACGTGCCGCCGGAGTGGAAGGTCGCCTCCCCGGGATCGAGCATCGGCTTCCAGGACGAGGACGACCACTCCTTCCCGCCCAACGGCAAGGGCATCAGCATGACCGGAGTGGCGAAGTTCAACGAGGACCGGTGCGAGCAGGGCGCCAACCCGGTCGCCGCCGGCACCAAGGGCGCCCAGGGCGCCAAGAGCGAGGCCGACGCCGCCGAGAACGAGGCGCTGAACTGGCTCTTCTGGGGCTTCGACCAGAAGAAGACCGGGAAGTTCAACTACTCCAAGGGCAAGGAGTTCAAGAGCGACCACGGCATCACCGGCACCTCCTCCTCGGCGACGGTCACGGGCATCGCGAAGAAGCGCCACTGCGCCGGCAGCGGCAAGTCCGCGACGGTGACGTACAAGGACGTCACCGGCGACCTCGCCACCTGGTGCCTCTACAGCGTCACGGGCACCGAGGACGAGGTGCCCGACGACGTCATCAAGAAGATCATGAGCTCCCTCAGGCCCCTGAAGACCTCCTGATCTCCTGAGCTCCTCCCCCGGCCCGCCGGGCGGGTGCCCCGCGTCAGCCCACGCTGAACGCCCCGCCCGGCGGCTCCGGCGAGCCCACGGCCTCCGCGTCGTGCACCGGCCCGGCCCCGGCCGCGAACCGCTCCAGGGCCGGGCCGTGCTCGACCCGGGCCGGGAAGGCGTCCGCGGCCGCGCGCCGGGCCAGCGCCGCGACCGGGAGTTCGGTGTGCGAGGCGACGAGGATCGCGTTGCCGAAGCGCCGCCCGCGCAGCACCTGCGGCTCCGCGATCAGGCACACGTGCGCGAAGACCTCCGCGAAGGTGGCCACCTGCGAGCGGAGGAAGGTGAAGGGCGCGCCGTCGGCGAGGTTCGCGGCGTAGCGGCCCCGGGGCCGCAGCACCCGGGCGGCGGCCCGCGCGTACTCCAGGGACGTGAGGTGGGCCGGGACCCGGGAGCCGCCGAAGACGTCCGCGACGATCACGTCGGCGGAGGCGGCGGGCGACGCCTCCAGCTCGCCGCGCGCGTCGCCGGCGATCACCTCGACTCCGGAGCCGTGCCTCAGGGGCAGGTGCTCGGCGACCAGCGCGAGCAGCCCGCGGTCCGCCTCGACGACGCGCTGCCGGGAGCCCGGGCGGGTCGCGGCGACGTAGCGGGGCAGGGTGAGCGCCCCGCCGCCGAGGTGCAGCACGTCGAGCGGGCGGTCCGGCTCGGCGGCGGTGTCGAGGACGTGGGCGACCCGCTGGGCGTACTCGAATTCGAGGTGGGTGGGGTCGTCCAGGTCGACGTACGACTGCGGCGAGCCCTCCACGGTGAGCAGCCAGGCCCGCGGCCGGTCCACGTCGGGCAGCAGCTTGGCGGTGCCCCAGTCCACGTCCCGCGTCACGGGTATCGGTTCTGCTGGTTCGTTCACGTCCCTATTGTGCGTTCAGGGGTGCGGTGCGGAGACCGTACCGGTGCCGACCGTGCGGCCTCCCTCGCGGATGACGAAGGCGAGGCCGGGTTCGAGCGGCACGTCCCGGTCGAGGGCGACGGCCGCCGTGACGGTCTCGCCGGGGAGCGCGACGCCGGCCCCGCCGAGGTGCACGGTGCCGGGGACGCCGGCCGTGCGGACGTGGAACTGCGGGCGGTAGCCGGAGAACACGGGGGTGTGCCGGCCGCCCTCGTCCGCGCCCAGCAGGCGGATGTCCGCGGCGAAGCGGCGGCGGGGCACGACGCTGCCGGGCGCGGCGAGGGTGTCGCCGCGGCGCACCTCGTCGCGGTGGATCCCGCGGAGCAGCAGGGCGACGCGGTCGCCCGCCTGCGCGGCGCCGAGCGGCCGGCCGAAGCTCTCCAGGCCGGTGATGACGATGCCGCGGGGGCCCTCCGGGCCCAGGAGCTCGACGTGGTCGTGGAGCAGGACGGTGCCGCGCTCGACGACGCCGGTGACGGCGGTGCCGCGCCGGGCGAGGGTGAAGACCCTGTCCACGGAGAGCAGGAACGGCGCGTCCGCGTAGCGCAGGGGCGTCGGCACGTAGGTGTCGACGGCGTCGAGGAGGGCCTCGATCGCGGCGGTCCAGCGCGGGTCGCCGCCGAGGGCGCGCAGGCCGGAGACGCGGACGACCGCGGTGTGCTCGCCGTCGTAGCCGTGGGCGGTGAGCAGGGCGCGGACGTCCCGCTCGGCCAGGTCGGTGCGTTCCGGGTCGCTCGCGTCGGCCTTGGTGAGCGCGACGACGACGTGCCGCACGCCCGTGCTGCGGGCGAGCAGCAGGTGCCCGGCGGTCTGTGCGGCGGGCCCGTCGGCGGCGGAGACGGCGAGGACGGCGCCGTCGATCCGTGCCGTGCCGGCGAGCAGGTTGCCGGTGAAGCGGGGCCGGCCGGGCGGGTCGGTGTGGGCGTAGTGGCGGGTGTCGGTCTCGTAGGCGACGTGCGCGCAGGCGACGGTGCTGCTCTCCGCGGCCCCTTCCGGGGCGCGGTCGAGGCGGGCGGGCGGGACGAAGACGGCCCGGCCCCGGTCGCCGAGGACCTTGGTGACGGCGGCGGTGAGGGTGGTCTTGCCGTGGCGGGAGTGGCCGAGGACTGCGATGTTGAGGTGCGGTTTGTGGCGCGGAAGGCCTGATGGTGGCCGGTGCATGCGGTCGATGCTCGCGCACGGGGTGCGGGGCGTCGAACGGTTTTCGCGGGCCCCGGGCCGCCGCGCGGAGAGGACGCACGGGCGGCATCCGAGTGAACGTATGAGGAAGGAGTGTTCCCGTACCGCCCGGTCTTTCCGGGATGACGACCGCTTTATATCCCTGTCGGTTAGGCTCCAGCGATGTCCGATCCCGCCGTGCCCTCCCCCGGCCCCGCCGAGCACCGTCCGCGCGCCCGGCCGTCCGCGTGGCTCCGCCTGGGCCTGCTCGTGGTGGTGCTGGCCGCCGCCGCGGCCACGGTGCTCGCCCTGCACCCCGAGCGGCTGCTCGCCGAGGGCTGGCCGCAGCTGTCGGGCGGCACGGCCGTCGTGCTGTTCTCCGCGGCGTACGGGCTGTGCACCGCGGCGTTCGTGCCGCGTCCGATCCTCAACATCGCGGCCGGCGCGCTGTTCGGCGCCCCCGCGGGGACGGCGGCGGCCGTGGTGGGCACGGTGCTGGGCTCGGCCGCGTCGTTCGGGCTGGGCAGGATGCTGGGGCAGGACGCGCTGCGGCCGCTGCTGCGCGGGCGGTGGCTGCGGGCGGCGGACCGGCAGCTGAGCCGGCACGCCTTCCGTTCGATGATGGCCGTCCGGCTCTTCCCGGGGGTTCCCTTCGCCGCCGCGAACTACTGCGCTGCCGTGTCGCGGATGCGGTGGGCGCCGTTCCTGCTGGCGACCGCGCTGGGCAGCGCGCCCGCCACCGCGGCCTACGTGATCGCCGGCAGCCACGCCACGGCGCCGACGTCGCCCGCGTTCCTCGGGGCGACGGCGTTCATCGCGGTGACCGGGCTGGCGGCCGTGGTCGTGGCGTGGCGCAAGAAGGGTCCGGCGGCGCGGCGGCTGTCCCGGCCGTAGCGGAGGGGTTCGTCCGCCATCCGGGCGGACCGGCGCGCGCGGGTGCCGCCGGAGTGCTGTCCTGTCCTGGACACACCGCCGAAAGGAGCCGTCCCGTGATCCCCGTCGAGCAACTCTCCGACCCCGCCGTACGGACGCTGGTGAACGCCCTCAACGCCGGCGACCGCACCGCCTTCCACGAGTCCCTCGCGCCGGGCGCCACGATGTCCGACGACGGCACCGACCGCAACCTCACCCAGTGGGCCGACCGCGAGGTCTTCACGTCCAACGGCCACATGGACGTCGAGTCCGAGAGCGACGACGGCCGATCGCTCGTCGCCCTCTACCGCAACGACACATGGGGCGAGATGCGCACCAAGTGGTACTTCACCGTGGACGGCGGGAAGGTGACCCGGTTCGAGACGGGTCAGGCCTGACCCGCCGTCCGCTGCCCCGGATGCTGAAGTACGCCGGAGACGCGTCCGGCGGGCATACGGCGTGGGGGCCGACGGTGCTGGGCCCGCACGCGGGCGAGGACGTGAGCTGACAAGCGGGCGCGGGCCGCGCAAGTCCGTCTCGTACCGTTTCGGGGCGTCTTAGTGGGATGAGGTGCCCCACGGCAATACCGGGACGGTAGCGAGCTGGTCACGATTGATGCAGATCGGCGCTGGAGGGCTTGTTACCGAGGGTACGGTTCCCCGGTCGTTTCACACCTCACGTAACCCGAACCTCCGGGGGATGCATGCGCACCACTGCCGTCACCGTCGCCGCCTTCAGCCTCGCCGCCGCACTGTCACTCACCGCCTGCAGCGACGAGTCGAAGGCCGAGACCGTGAAGTCGGACGGCTCGTCGCCCTCAGCCGCCCCCGCCGGCCCGTCGGCGGAGCCCCTGGCGCTGGGCAAGGGCACGGAGACCGTGGGCGCGGGCGGCGGCGGCAAGCTCGACATCACGCCGGTGAGCGTCGTGTACGCGGCCAAGACCGCGACCGACAAGCCCTCGCACGGCCTGTACGCCGTGGTCGCCGTGCAGGAGCGCCCCATGACGGACGTGGCCGCCGCGGAGACCACGCCGACCGAGAAGGGCGGCTGGCAGTGGATAGCCGCTGACGGCCAGGCCGTCAGCGCCGAGCCGAACGTCTTCGTACCGGGCCTCGACGCGGGCGGCCCGATCCGGGCCGGCGCCACCCAGCTGCGGGCGCGCACCTTCGACATCGCCGCCGCGCAGCGCGGCGGCACCCTCACCTACACGGACGGCGAGGGCAAGACCTTCCGCTGGCAGATCCCCGCCCAGGACTCCGGGCCGCAGGCGGCCAAGGTCAAGAAGGCCCTGGGGAGCTGACGCCCGCGCTGCGGATGCGCACCGCCGCGGCTCGGCGCAGGCTGTGCACATGGGCACGAGAGCGCCGCTGCGGGCGGCCGCGGCCTTCGCGGCCGCGGCCGCCGTGGCGACGGCGGGCGCGGCCTGCGGGGGCTCCTCCGGCAAGGCGGGCACCACGATCACGCTCCCGGGCGGCCCGTCGGCCTCCCCGCGGTCCCGCACGGCCTCCTTCGGGGACACCTACGCCTACCACGACGGCCTCAGGGTGACGGTGACGCAGCCGGTGAAGTTCACGCCGAGCGGCACCGCCCTCGGCCACGAAGCGGGCAACCAGGCCGTCAAGTTCACGGTCGCCCTCGCCAACGGCGGCAAGGATCCCCTCGACACGGCGGGCGTCCTGATCACCCTGGAGTCCGGCGACAAGGCCGACCGGGCCCAGCAGATCTTCGACAGCGCGAGCGGCGTCGGCACACCGTTCACCGGGAACCTGGAGCCGAAGGGCTCGGGCAAGGCGACGGTCGCCTTCGACGTCCCGCCGGGCGGCCTCGGCCGGCTGGACGTCGCCGTACGGCCCGGCTTCGGCCAGGAACGCGAAACCGCCCACTGGACGGGCCCGGCGGGGTGACGCCGGCGCCGGGCCGCTCCGGGAAGGCCGGGAAGGCCCCTTGATCCACTCGGCGTGCGTGCGGCTAGGGTGGTGGGCGCGGCACGTCCGGCACCGCCGGACAGCCACGTTGGTGGTTGCGCACCGTTGCGACGGCCCTCTTCCCGGGGGTGCCCCGGACCCCGTCCGGGAAAGATGAGCCCGCCGCCACGGCGAGAAAGCCCCGCGGCGAGGGTCCGGCGGAATGCGCGGCCACCACAACCGGCGCGTTCGTCATGACCGCCGGAAGGCACTGCGCTGGGAGTCATCTTGATCGTCGTGGACGCCTCCGCCCTCGTCCTCGCCCTCGCCGACGACGGAGCGCGGGGCGAGAGCGCCCGTGCCGCACTCGCGGCGGACGCCGACTGGGCCGCCCCGGAGCACATCCTGGTGGAGGTGATGCAGTCGCTGCGCGGCATGTACCTCGCGGGCCAGGTGAGCGCGGAACGGGTCGCCGACGTCGCCGGGCGGCTGCCGGGCCTGACGCTGCGGAAGGTCCCCGTGGAACCGCTGCTGGGACGGATGTGGCAGCTCAAGGACAACCTCACGCCGGACGACGCGGCCTACGTCGCCGTCGCCGAGGAGCTGGGGGCGACCCTCGTGACGGCCGACCTGCGGCTGCTGCGCGCCACCGGGCCGCGCTGCCCGATCCGGGGCATCACCGACGCCGCCGGCACCGCCGCCGCCTCCGGCCGCGCCGGATAGAAAGCCGGGCCGGTCGCCCGCCGTGCTGCGCGCGCCGGCCCGCCCGCTCCGCCGCTTCCATCAATCCGCCGTTCAGTGAAAGGCGCACGATGACCACCGCCGACGACGCCGTCCTCCTGCGCCGCGAGGGGCGCGCGGGCCGCATCACGCTCAACCGGCCCCGGGCGCTCAACGCCCTGACCCACGCCATGGTCCGCCGCATCGCCGGCGCCCTGGACGCGTGGGAGCACGACGCCGCAGTGACCACCGTGGTGCTCGACGGCGCGGGTGAGCGCGGCCTGTGCGCGGGCGGCGACGTCCGGGCCGTGCACGACGACGTCCGGGCCGGGGGCGGCGCGGCCGCCAGGGAGTTCTGGCGCGACGAGTACCGCCTCAACGCCCGTATCGCCGCCTACCCCAAGCCCTACGTCGCGCTCATGGACGGCCTGGTGATGGGCGGCGGGGTCGGCCTGTCGGCGCACGGCGGCATACGGGTCGTCACCGAGCGCTCGTCGGTGGCCATGCCCGAGACGGGCATCGGCTTCGCCCCCGACGTCGGCGGCACCTTCCTGCTCTCCCGGGCCCCCGGCGAGCTGGGCACGCACCTCGCGCTGACCACCGCCCGCATGGCCCCGGGCGACGCCGTGCACGCCGGGTTCGCCGACCACTTCGTGCCGGCCGCACGGCTCGCGGAGTTCACGGCGGCGCTGGCGGAGAAGGACCCGGCCGAGGCCGTACGGGCCTTCGCCGCCCCGGCCCCCGCCTCCGGGCTCGCCGTGCACCGGGACTGGATCGACCGCTGCTACGCCGCCGGCACCGTCGAGGAGATCCTCGGGCGGCTGACGGACAGCGGGGCGGCCGGGGCCGAGGAGGCGGCGGAGGCGATCCGGGGCAAGTCGCCCACGGCCCTCAAGGTGACGCTCAGCGCGCTGCGCCGCGCCCGCCGGCTGCCCGGGCTGCCCGAGGTGCTGGAGCAGGAGTACCGCGTGATGTGCGCGTCGCTGGCCGACCCCGACCTGCTGGAGGGCATCCGCGCGCAGGTCGTGGACAAGGACCGCACGCCGCGGTGGCAGCCCGCGAAGCTGGAGGACGTGACGGACGCGGACGTGGCGCGGCACTTCGCGACGACGGCCGCGCCCGGGCTCGGCCTCTGACCGCCCCGCCCCCTACGTGCCCTACGTGCCGAACAGCTGCGTCCAGTACGTGCCCGCGCGGCTGCCGGTGGCGTAGCCGACGCCGATGTACGCGAAGTCCGGTTTGAGGATGTTGGCGCGGTGGCCCGGGCTGTTCATCCAGCCCTGTACGACCTCCGCCGCGCCGCGCTGCCCGCAGGCGATGTTCTCGCCGATCCCCGGGTGCGGGGCTCCCGCGGCCCGTGCCCGGTCCCAGGGCTCGCTCCCCTCGGGCGAGGTGTGGGCGTAGAAGTCGCGGGCGACCATGTCGTCGCTGTGCGCCTGCGCGGCGGCGGCCAGCCGGTGGTCGGCGGCCAGCGGGCGCAGCCCGGCCGCGGCGCGCTCGGCGTTGGTGAGCGCGGTGACCTCGGCGGTCAGCCGGGCCAGGCCCCCGGGCGTCATGGGCGAGGCCCACAGCGCCGTCCAGTAGACGTCCCCGGCGGGGCCGCTGACGTGGGCCGCGCCGGCGTGGACGACGGCCGGGTCGCGCAGCGGCCGGGCGCGCCCGGGGTCCGCGAGGCAGTACGCCACGAACTCGGCGGGGGTGCGCGGCCCGGACACGAGGTGCTCGGCCACGGTCAGGCAGTGGTAGCCGGCCGCGGCGACCCGGTGGTGGAGCGAGGTCCCGTCGGGGCCCTCGGCGGCGAGCCGGCCCTGCGCGGCCATGCCGGCGGCGTGCGCGCGGGCCGCGGCGGCGAGCCGGTGGTCGGCGGTCACGGGCGGCGCTCCGGCGGCGGCCCGCTCGGCGTTCACGAGCGCGGTGAAGGCGTCGGCGCCGCCCGGGTCGCCGTGCGGCCCCCGCACGCCGGCATCCCCGTGCGGCCGGGCGGCCGCAGGCCCGGGGCGCTGCCCGGTCGCCCCGGAGTCCGTGCCGTCGTCGGCCACGTCCACGCCGAAGTCCCGGGCCACGCCCGCGAGTCCCTCCGCGTAGCCCTGGCCCAGGGCGCGTATCTTCCAGCCGGTGCCGCGCCGGTAGAGCTCGGCGAGCAGCAGCACGGTCTCCGGCCCGGGGCGCGGCGGCACGAACCGGGCCAGGACCCCGCCGCCGCTTCCGGCGACGGTCAGGACCGGTACGGGCAGGGCTCCGAGCCGCGTGCCGGGGTCCGCCGGGCTGACCACGACCGTGACCCGCGCCGCGCCGTGCCGCAGGCCGCGCGGATCGACGGTGACGGTGTCGCCGGTGAGCCGGGCGCCGGGGGCGGCCGGCTGGTTGTAGAAGACGAAGTCGCCGTCGCCGGCGGCCTTTCCGTTCTCGCCGGTGACGATGACCGACAGGTCGAAGGGGCCGGGCACGCGGAGGGAGAGTGCGCCGTCGGGCAACGGTGCGTTGCCTCCGGCCGCGAGGTCGTTCATCGCTGCTCCTCCGATTCCGGCCGCGGGTCGGCCGGTCCGGAGAAAACGCGCTGTAGAGCCGGGAGGTTCCCGGAGCCCGGAGCACCGCCTTTGTCCTCAATCGCCGGACAGGCTTTTAACTTTTGTGGCGGAACGCCTCCAGCAGCCGTTCCGCCGCCAGCCCCGCCGGCAGTGTGCCCTCCCGTACCCGCTGTTCGATGCCCGGGCCGGCCGCCCGCACGGCGGGGTGGTCGCGCAGTTCGTCCATGAGCTGTTCGCGGACCATCGTCCAGACCCAGTCGACCTGCTGCTCGCGCCGGCGGGCGGCCAGCGCGCCCGTGGTCTCCATGACGCGCCGGTGCTGCTCCAGCCGCTCCCACACCGTGTCCAGGCCCGTGCCCTCGCGGGCGCTGCAGGTGAGCACGGGCGGGTTCCAGGCGGCGTCCGGCGGCTGCAGCAGGCGCAGCGCGCCGGCGAGTTCGCGGGCGGCGGCCTTGGCGTCGCGCTCGTGCGGGCCGTCGGCCTTGTTGACGGCGACGAGGTCCGCGAGTTCGAGGACGCCCTTCTTGATGCCCTGGAGCTGGTCGCCGGTGCGGGCGAGGGTGAGCATGAGGAAGCTGTCGACCATGTCGGCGACGGCGGTCTCGGACTGGCCGACGCCGACGGTCTCCACGAGCACGACGTCGTAACCGGCGGCCTCCATGACCACGATGGTCTCGCGGGTGGCCCGGGCCACGCCGCCGAGGGTGCCGGCCGTGGGCGAGGGCCGGACGAACGCGGCGGGGTCGACGGCCAGCCGCTCCATGCGGGTCTTGTCGCCCAGGATGCTGCCGCCGGTCCTGCTGGAGGACGGGTCGACGGCGAGGACCGCGACGCGGTGGCCGAGGCCGGTCAGCATCGTGCCGAAGGCGTCGATGAAGGTGGACTTGCCGACGCCGGGCACGCCGGTGATGCCGATCCGCCGGGCCGCCCCCGCGTGCGGGAGCAGCTCGGTCAGCATCCGCTGGGCGAGGGCCCGGTGGTCGGCCCGGGTGGACTCGACGAGCGTGATGGCGCGGGCGACGACCGCGCGCTTGCCGTCGAGCACGCCCTTCACGTAGGCGTCGATGTCGATCGTCCGCGCCATGTCAGGGGCCCTTGCTCACAGTTCGTGGCCGAGGACCCCGGCGAGGGTCTTCAGCAGGTCGTGGGCGGCGTCCGGGATGACCGTGCCGGGCGGGAAGACCGCGGCCGCGCCCATCTCCAGCAGCGTGGGAACGTCCTGCGGCGGGATGACGCCCCCGACGACGATCATGATGTCTTCGCGTCCCTGCCCGGCCAGTTGCTCGCGCAGCGCCGGGACGAGCGTGAGGTGGCCGGCCGCGAGCGAGGAGACGCCGACGATGTGCACGTCGGCCTCGACGGCCTGCCGGGCGACCTCCTCGGGCGTCTGGAAGAGCGGGCCGACGTCGACGTCGAAGCCGAGGTCGGCGAAGGCGGTGGCGATGACCTTCTGGCCGCGGTCGTGGCCGTCCTGGCCCATCTTGGCGACGAGGATGCGCGGGCGGCGGCCGTCCTCCCGCTCGAACGCCTCGACCAGGGTGCGGGTGCGCTCCACGCCGGACGACGGGCCTGCCTCTTCGCGGTACACACCGGAGATCGTACGGATCTGCCCGGCGTGGCGTCCGTAGACCTTCTCCAGTGCGTCGGAGATCTCACCGACGGTCGCCTTGGCGCGGGCGGCGTTCACGGCGAGGGCCAGGAGGTTGCCTTCGAGGCCCGGTCCGCTGCCGGCGTCGGCGGCCCGGGTGAGCGCGTGCAGGGCGTCCTGGCAGGCGGTCTCGTCGCGCTCCTCCCGCAGCCGGCGCAGCTTCTCGATCTGCTGGGCGCGCACGGAGGAGTTGTCGACCTTGAGGACCTCGATCTGCTCGTCGCTGTCGACCCGGTACTTGTTGACGCCGATGACCGGCTGCCGCCCGGAGTCGATACGGGCCTGGGTGCGGGCCGCGGCCTCCTCGACGCGCAGTTTGGGGATGCCCGCGTCGATGGCCCGGGCCATGCCGCCCGCGGCCTCGACCTCCTCGATGTGCTGCCAGGCGCGGCGCGCGAGGTCGTGGGTGAGCCGCTCGACGTAGGCGCTGCCGCCCCACGGGTCGATGACCCGGCAGGTCCCCGATTCCTGCTGCAGCAGCAGTTGGGTGTTGCGGGCGATGCGGGCGGAGAAGTCGGTGGGCAGGGCGAGGGCCTCGTCCAGGGCGTTGGTGTGCAGCGACTGGGTGTGCCCCTGGGTCGCGGCCATGGCCTCCACGCAGGTGCGGGCCACGTTGTTGAAGACGTCCTGCGCGGTCAGCGACCAGCCGGAGGTCTGCGAGTGGGTGCGCAGCGACAGCGACTTGGTGTTCTGCGGCTCGAAGCGCTTGACGAGCCGGGCCCACAGCAGGCGGGCGGCGCGCAGCTTGGCGATCTCCATGAAGAAGTTCATGCCGATCGCCCAGAAGAAGGAGAGCCGGGGCGCGAACGCGTCGACGTCCAGGCCGGCCCCGATGCCCGCCTTGAGGTACTCGACGCCGTCGGCGAGGGTGTAGGCGAGCTCCAGGTCGGCCGTGGCTCCGGCCTCCTGGATGTGGTAGCCGGAGATGGAGATGGAGTTGTAGCGCGGCATCTTCTGCGAGGTGTACGCGAAGATGTCGGAGATGATCCGCATCGAGGGCGTCGGCGGATAGATGTAGGTGTTGCGGACCATGAACTCCTTGAGGATGTCGTTCTGGATGGTCCCGGCCAGCTTCTCGGGCGGCACGCCCTGTTCCTCGGCGGCGACGATGTAGAGGGCGAGGACGGGCAGCACGGCGCCGTTCATCGTCATCGACACGCTCATCTTGTCCAGCGGGATGCCGTCGAAGAGCTGGCGCATGTCGTAGATGGAGTCGATGGCGACGCCCGCCATGCCGACGTCGCCGGTGACGCGCGGGTGGTCGCTGTCGTAGCCGCGGTGGGTCGGCAGGTCGAAGGCGACGGACAGGCCCTTCTGACCGGCCGCCAGGTTGCGGCGGTAGAAGGCGTTGGACTCCTCGGCGGTGGAGAAGCCCGCGTACTGCCGGATCGTCCAGGGCTGGTTGACGTACATCGTCGGGTACGGGCCGCGCAGGTAGGGCGCGATGCCGGGGTACGTGCCGAGGAAATCGAGTCCGTGCAGGTCGTCGGCCGTGTAGAGGGGCTTGACGCCGATGCCCTCGGGGGTCTCCCAGACGAGGTCCTCGGCGCTCTTGCCGGTGGCCTCCTTCAGGGCCGCGCGCCACTGGCCCGGGTCGGCGGGGGCGGCGTGCGCCGGGCCCAGGCCGATGCCGGAGAAGTCGGGGACCGGGGAAGGCGGCATCACGCGACTCCCATGCTGTCGAGGACGGAGGACAGGACGGCGACGGCGTCGCCGCCGGCGAAGACGAACGCGTCGACCCCGGCCCGCAGATACGCTTCCCGCTGCTCGCCGCCGGGCTTGCCGGCGAGGAACACCCGCTGCGCGCCCGCGGACTTGAGGGCGGCGGCGACGGCCTCGGCCTGCTCGGCGTAGAGCTTGTCGCTGGAGCACAGGCAGGCCACGCCGGCGCCGCTGCGCGCGAACGCCTCGGCGGCGGAGGCCGCGTCGACCGTCGCGGGGTCGTGCACGGCCTCGATCCCGCCGGCCTGGAAGAGGTTGGCGGCGAACGTGGCCCGGCCGGTGTGGGCGGCGGCGGGGCCGAGCGCGGCGAGGAAGACGCGCGGGCGGGCGCCGGTCGCGGCGAGGTGGGCGTCGGAGCGGGCGCGCAGGGCCTCATAGGCCTCGTCGCGCCGGACCCGGGGCAGGCCGCCGCCGGGGGCCGCGGGTGCGGGCTCGCGCCGCAGCGGCTGCTCGCCGAGGTTCGGGAACTCGCTGACGCCGGTGACGGGTTCGCGGCGGGTGGCCAGGTCGGCGGAGCGGCGCGCCCAGGTGGCGGCGAGCCGCTCGGCCACCAGGCCGGAGCGGAGCGCCGCGGCCTGGCCGCCGGCGCGCTCCAGCTCCTGGAACCAGGCCCAGGCGGCGTGCGCGAGCTCGTCGGTGAGCGCCTCCACGTACCAGGAGCCGCCGGCGGGGTCGATGACCCGGGCCAGGTGGGACTCCTCCAGCAGCACCGAGGAGGTGTTGCGGGCGATGCGGCGGGCGAAGGCGTCGGGCAGGCCGGCCGCCTCGTCGAAGGGCAGGACGGTGACGGCGTCGGCGCCGCCGACGCCCGCGCCGAGGCAGGCGACGGTGGTGCGCAGCATGTTCACCCACGGGTCCCGGCGGGTCATCATCACCGTGGAGGTGACCGCGTGCTGGCGCTGTGCGGCGCTCGCGGTGCCGGCTCCGCTGACCTCGGCGACGCGGGCCCAGAGCCTGCGGGCGGCGCGGAGTTTGGCGATGGTGAGGAACTGGTCGGCAGTGGCCGCGTAGCGGAACTCCAGCTGCCCGCAGGCCTGATCCACCGTCAGTCCGGCGGCGGTGAGCGTACGGAGGTAGGCGACGCCGGTGGCGAGCGAGCAGCCGAGCTCCTCGGCCGCGGACCCGCCGGCCTCGTGGTAGGGCAGGGCGTCGACGGTCAGGGCGCGCAGGCCCGGGCGGCCTTCGGCGCACAGTGCGGCGAGGGCGGCCGCGGCGGCCAGGGGCCCGTCGGGGGCGGTGTCGCCGCCGGTGCGGGCCAGGGTGCCGAGCGGGTCGGCGCCGAGGTTGCCGAGGGCGGCGTGCGGGGCGAGGCCGCGCTCGTCGTACAGGCGCAGCAGCCCCCGGGCGGCCGGCTCGAAGTCCGCGCCCGCGTCGAGGACGACGGGGGCGAGGTCGAGGTAGACGCCGTCGAGGGCGGCGGGAATGCCGTCGACGGGGATGCCGGCGGGGCCGGCGGTCAGCCAGAGGGAGGTGACGCCGTTCTCCAGGTCGGCGAGCACGGCCTCGTTGGCGTGCCGCGGGTCCGGGTGGGCGTGGCGCTGGCGCACGTCCCAGCCGGTCGCGGCCGTCCCCTCGGGCCGTCCGCCGCGGACGAACGGGGGGAAGCCCGGATGTCCGGGCACGCCGGGGGCGTCGTCGGCGGTGTAGAGCGGGCCGGTTGCGAGCCCGTCCTGGAGTTCGGTGGCGAGCGCCGCCTCGGCAGCCGGGCCGGATGCGTCAGCCGCGCCCGCTTTGCGCAGTACGCCCTCCACCAGGCGCTGCCACTGCTCGCGGGTGGGGTCCGGGAACTCGGCGGCCAGGGGGAAGCCTTCGTCAGGCAGGACCGTCATGGGGGGAAGGCTAGGGGAGCCGGGGCGCCCTGCAGCAGTGGCAACCGCTGTGACCTTGGCCTCTTCGGCGTGGACGCCGTCGCGCTCCGCCGTTGCCGCAGGCGTCTCCCGTCCGCCGCGACGGCGGGACACCACGACGCGGGAGACCGGGGGTGCCGCACCGGGCCGGCCCCCGTGGCGCGGGCGCGGACGCACGCGGCGCGGTCGGGGTTACCGGCGGTCCGGCCGCGCGGCCCGCGGCAATGACATGACGCCCCGTCAGACGGACTCCTCCGCCTCGTCGTACACCTCGTGCCGCCCCGGCACCACGAACTCGCACCACACGCTCTTGCCCGTCCCGCGCGACTCGACCCCCCAGACGTCGGCGAGCCGGTCGACCAGCAGCAGGCCGCGGCCCGAGACGCCCGACTCGCCCGGTTCGCGGCGCCGGGGCAGCGTGCTGGACCTGTCCTCGACGTCGACGCGCACGCGCCGTTCGGGCCCGGTGATGATGCGGATGGTCACGACGGCCGCGCTGTCGGTGTGGATCAGTGCGTTGGTCACCAGTTCGTCGGCGACGAGCTCGATCTCGTCGGACCGCTCGCGCGCGCCCCAGGCCCGTACGGCCGCGCGGATCATGTGGCGGGCCGCGGAGAGCGCCTCCGGGTCGGCCGGGGCGATGTGCTGCTGCAGCCGGCCGCCGCCCCGGGTGGCCGCGCCCTCGCGGCGCAGCAGCAGCACGGCCATGTCGTCCTCGCCGACGCGCTCCCCGATCACGTCGCACAGCCGGTCGGCGAGCTGGTGGAGCTCGTAGGGGCCGGCGCGGACGACCTCGGAGAGGCGCTGCATACCCTCGTCGAGGTCGGAGCCGGGCTGTTCGACGAGGCCGTCGGTGAACATCAGGAGCGTCTCGCCCGGGTCGATTTCAACGGTGGTCACGGGGTAGTCGAGGCGCCCGAACTCGACGGAGAGGCCGAGCGGCAGGCCGCCGGAGACGGGCAGGCGCCGGCACGTGCCGTCGGTGTGCCGCAGTAGCGGGTCGATGTGGCCGGCGCGGACGAGCTGGACGACGCCGGTGGACAGGTCGGCCTCGGCGTAGGCGCAGGTGGCGAAGCGGTCGGTGTCGAGCTCGTGGAGGAAGGAGGAGGCGCGGGCCATGACGGTGGCCGGGGCGTGGCCCTCGGTGGCGTACGCCCGCAGGACGGTGCGCAGCTGGCCCATGACGGCGGCGGCCTGGGTGTCGTGCCCCTGGACGTCGCCGATGACGGCGCCGACCCGCCCGCCGGGCAGCGGGATCACGTCGTACCAGTCGCCGCCGATGTCGCGGCCCATGCGGGCCGAGCGGTAGCGGACGGCGATCTGCGCGCCGGGGATCTCGGGGATGCGGCGCGGCAGCATGGACTGCTGGAGGCCCTCGGCGAGGTCGTGCTCCTGGTCGTAGAGCATGGCGCGGGCGATGGCCTGCGAGAGGCTGCTGGAAAGGGCGATCAGGAGGTTGCGCTCCTGCTGGGTGAAGCCGCGGGTCTCCCGGTAGAGCAGCCCGATGGCGCCGACGGGGCGGGCCTGGGCGATGAGCGGGAGGTAGGCGGCCGACGAGATGCCGGCGTTCTTGATGCGCTCCCACAGCCAGGGGTAGGAGCGGGCGAACTCCTCGCGGGACTCGATGAAGCGCGGTGCCATCGTGCGGATGACGTCGCTCATGGGGAAGTTGTCGTCGATGCGGGTCCAGCGGGTGCCGGGGATGTAGTGCTCGCCGGGGCCCTCGGCGACCATGTGGATGCGGCCGGCCTCGACGATGCCGAGGACGAGCAGGTCGGAGCCGAGGTGCGTAACGGCCCGGTCGTCGCGGAAGAAGTCGATGACGTCCTGGACGGTGCGGGCGTGGGCGAGGGCCGCGGTGAGGGTCTCCACGATGGAGGTGTGCGTGAGGCGGTTCTCGTCGCGTCTGCCGATGGAGTGGCCGAGCTCCTCGGCGGCGTCGCGGACGATGCCGATGATGCGGTGCGGGCGACCCTCCCCGTCGCGCCGGATCCGGCCCTGGGTGTACGTCCAGCGCAGGGTGCCGTCGGGGGTGCGGATGCGGTAGTAGGCGCTGTAGGTCTCGCGGCCCTCCTTCAGGGCGCGGGTGACCTGGGCGTCGAGGTCGGCGGCGTCGGCGCGGAGCACCTTGCCCGTCAGGCCCGAGAGGCGGCCGTTGAACTCGTCGGGGGTCAGGTCGAAGAGCTCCAGGGCGGAGGCGTCCATGTGCAGCACGCCGGTGTCGAGGTCCCAGTCGAAGCCGCCCATGCGGTTGAGGGCGAGCATGACCTCCGGGCGAGCGGGCCAGTCGTCCGGCACGGAACCTGCCGGCGCGGTGGCAGGCGTCGCTCCCCGATCAACCATAGAGCTACTCTGACACCTTTTGCCCGTTTCTTCGATGTGACTGCGCGCTCCGGAGTGGTACGGATACGCCATGGAGTGGTTCACGGTCCCGGGGTACTGGCTGAGCCGGCTGGTGGTGCAGCGCGGGCTCGCCGGCCTCTACCTGGTGGCCTTCCTGGCGGCGGCTCTCCAGTTCCGTGCGCTGATCGGCGAGCGCGGCATGCTGCCCGTGCCGCGCTTCGTGCGCCACGTGCCCTTCGCCCGCGCCCCGGGGGTCTTCCAGCTGCACTACTCGGACCGGTTCTTCGCGGCGTGGGCGTGGACGGGCGCCGCGCTGGCCGCCGCGGTGGCTGCGGGGGCGGCCGACGCGGTGCCCCTGTGGGCGTCGATGGCGATGTGGGCCGCCCTCTGGGCGATGTACCTGTCGATCGTCAACGTGGGCCAGACCTGGTACGGCTTCGGCTGGGAGTCACTGCTGCTGGAGGCCGGGTTCCTCGCGGTCTTCCTGGGCAACGCGGACACCGGCCCGCCGGTCCTCGTGCTGTGGCTGATGCGCTGGCTCGTCTTCCGCGTCGAGTTCGGCGCGGGGCTGATCAAGATGCGCGGCGACCCCTGCTGGCGCGACCTGACCTGCCTGTACTACCACCACGAGACCCAGCCGATGCCGGGCCCGCTGAGCTGGTTCTTCCACCGCCTGCCGCGGCCGCTGCACCGGGTCGAGACGGGCGCCAACCACGTCGCCCAGCTCGTCGTGCCGCTCGCGCTGTTCACCCCGCAGCCCTTCGCGAGCCTGGCCGCCGCGGTGATCATCTGCACCCAGCTCTGGCTCGTGGCCTCCGGCAACTTCGCCTGGCTCAACTGGGTCACCATCGTCATGGCCTTCGCCGCCGTCGACGGCGACGGCATGGCGGACGCCTTCGGCCTCGCCCGGCACGCCCCCGTGTCCGCTCCCCCGGGCTGGTACGAGGGCCTCGTCATCGCCGCGACCGCGCTCGTGGCCGTCCTGAGCTGGTGGCCGGTGCGCAACATGCTCTCGCGGCAGCAGCGCATGAACATGTCCTTCAACGCGCTCCACCTGGTCAACACGTACGGCGCCTTCGGCAGCGTCAACCGCAGGCGCTACGAGGTGGTGGTCGAGGGCACCGACGAGGAGCGCGTCGGGCCGGACACCGTGTGGAAGGAGTACGGGTTCAAGGGCAAGCCCGGCGACCCGCACCGGCGCTCCCGCCAGTACGCCCCGTACCACCTGCGGCTCGACTGGATGATGTGGTTCGCCGGGATCTCCCCGGCGTACGCGGAACCGTGGTTCGGCCCGTTCGTGGAACGGCTGCTCACGGGCGACCCGGACACGCTGCGCCTGCTGCGGCACAACCCCTTCCCCGGCGCACCGCCGACCCACGTCCGGGCGCGGCTCTACCTCTACCGCTTCACCACGTGGGAGGAGCGGCGCGAGACGGGCGCCTGGTGGCACCGGACGCTGCGGGGGGAGTTCTTGCCGGTGGTGGCACTCCGCTCCGGCGAGCGGTGAAAGAAGAGCCCGCCGCAACGGCGGGACACCACCGCGGCGGGGGTCCGGCGGCAGACGCAGCCGCCGTAATCGGCACGTGTCAGGAACGGCCCCGCGGGCCCAGCCCGCACACCGCCAGTTCGGCGGGCGTGATCGACGGCTCGTTCCGCACGTCGCGGCCCGGGCCGCGCAGAACCCCCAGCACCACGGGCGGGCTGACCAGGGCCGTCATCGGCGCGGACAACGTCATCACGTCGTAGAGCGAGCGCAGGACGACCGGGTTGACCACGGCCGTGCGCATCAGGCGCTGGACGTATCCCCGCAGCAGCCGGGCCGCGGCCGGGGGGCGCTCGCCGATCGCGCCGGGGTAGTTGATGTCCTCGCCGGTGGCGAGGTCCCAGGGGCTGCTCGCGGCGCGGCCGACCGCGCGCTGGATGCGCCGGGCCAGGCCGGGCGCGGCCACGCCGTGCTCGGCCAGGAGGCCGCGGATCGCGGTCGCGCTGTGGGCGGCCACGGACATGCCCTGGCCGTAGACGGGGTTGAAGGTGGCGACGGCGTCCCCCATCACGGCGAAGCCGTCCGGCCAGGCGGGCAGGCGCTCGAAGTAGCGGCGGCGGTTGACGGTGCTGCGGGTGAGGTGGACGTCGGTCAGCGGCTCCAGGCCGGCGATCAGGTCGGCGATCAGCGGGTGGCGCAGGCTGCGGATGAACGGCTCGAACTCCCCGGGCTCCCGCGACGGTTCGCCGCCGCGCGTGCCGCAGGCCGTGAGCAGCCAGCGGCCGCCCTCGACGGGCAGCATCGTCGCGCCCTGTCCCGGCATGGCGCCGTGCGGGTCGGCCTGCACGCTGACGACGGGGAAGCGCTCGCTGCCCGGCGGCGCCCGGAAGATCCGGGTCACGTAGACCATGCCGGTGTCGACGGTCTCCTCATGGGCGGGGTGCAGCCCGAGCTCGTTCAGGCGGCGCGCGGCCTGCGAGCCGCGCCCGGAGGCGTCGATCACCAGATCCGCCTCCAGCGCCTCGGCGGAGTGGCTGCCGGCCGTGCGAACCTTCACGCCGGTGACCCGCTGGGCGTCGCCGAGCAGCGCGAGCGCGTCGGTCTCCTGGCGGAGCACGACCCCGGGCAGGGCCAGGACCTTCTCGCGGACGACCAGGTCCAGCAGGTCGCGGGTGCAGGCCATCAGGAACTGCGTGCTGGGCCAGCGCGGATACCAGCCCTGCGGGCCGAACGCGACCAGCCCGGTCCCCAGCGGGACCCGGCGGGCGCCCGCGCTCACCCACCCCTCGACCGTGCCCGGCAGCAGGGACTCCACGGCCCGGGCGCCGCCCGACATCATCAGGTGCGCGTGGCGCGCCTGCGGCAGGCCCTTGCGCGGCTCCAGCCCGTCCGGCAGCCGGTCCCGCTCCACGATCACGACCTCGCCGACGTGGCGGGCCGCCGCGGCCGCGGCCAGCAGGCCGGCCATGCCCGCACCGAGGACCACGACGCGGCCCACTCTGCGGGAGGCGCCGGAGGAGCCGGAGGAGGAGGCCTCGTCGGGGACGGGAACGGCGGAGGAAGGGGCTCTCATGCCACGGACCCTCCCCACCCCGCCCCGCGCCTACTCACGGGTTCACCCGCGGGTGCGCCCGCGGCATGCGCGTCTCCCGCCGAGCGCGCACCGTAGGACGAGAGGCGAGGAGGCGGTGGTGCGATGGACCCGGTGGAGGCGCTGGACCGGATCGCTTTCCTGCTGGAGCGCGCGGACGCGCCCACGTACCGCGTGAAGGCGTTCCGCACGGCCTCCGAAGTGATCGCCGGGCTGCCGGAGGACGAACTGCGGCGGCGCGCGGCCGCCGGCACGCTGACCGCCGAGAAGGGCATCGGCCCCAAGACCGCGGCCGTCGTGGCCGAGGCGCTGGCCGGGCGCGTGCCCGGGTACCTGGCCAAGCTGGCGGAGGAGGCGCGGGAGCCGCTGGCCGAGGGCGGCGAGGCGCTGCGCGCGGCCCTGCGCGGCGACTGCCACATGCACTCGGACTGGTCCGACGGCGGCAGCCCGATCGAGGCCATGGCCCGCGCGGCGCAGGGCCTCGGCCACGAGTGGGCGGTGCTCACCGACCACTCCCCCAGGCTGACGATCGCCCGCGGTCTGACGGCCGAGCGGCTGCGCGCCCAGCTCGGCGTCGTCGCCGAGGTGAACGACGCGCTCGGCGACGGCTTCCGGCTACTGCGCGGCATCGAGTGCGACATCCTCGACGACGGTTCCCTCGACCAGGAGCCGGGGCTGCTCGGCGAGCTCGACGTGGTCGTCGCGTCGGTCCACTCGAAGCTGCGCATGGACGCGGACGCCATGACCCGCCGGCTGGTCGGGGCCGTCGCCAACCCCCTCGTGGACGTGCTC
Organism: Streptomyces roseoverticillatus; assembly: GCF_000719265.1. Classification (GTDB taxonomy): domain Bacteria; phylum Actinomycetota; class Actinomycetes; order Streptomycetales; family Streptomycetaceae; genus Streptomyces; species Streptomyces roseoverticillatus. The sequence continues at coordinate 445,954 of NZ_JOFL01000001.1, forward strand.
GGACACTGCACCGGGCGGCTCTCGGCCGGGCGGGGAAGGCCGGAGTCGGTGTTCGACGCGGCGATGGTCTTCGCCGCGTGCGCCCGCTTCGGCACCGCCGTGGAGATCAACTGCCGGCCGGAGCGGCTGGACCCGCCGCGCCGGCTGATCCGCCAGGCCCTCGACGCGGGCGTGCTGTTCTCCATCGACAGCGACGCGCACGCCCCGGGCCAGCTCGACTGGCAGATCCACGGCTGCGCCCGCGCCGAGGAGTGCGGCGTGCCCGCCGAGCGGATCATCACGACGTGGACGGCTTCCGAGCTGCTGGAATGGGCGCGGGACAAGAGGTAGGCGGCGGACGATGACCCCGACAGCCGGGCGCGCCCCGGCCGCGCCGCCCGCGATCCGGCCGATGCTGGCGACCCCCGGGCCGCTGCCGGCCGCCGACGAGGACGCGGCCTGGGCGTTCGAGGTCAAGTGGGACGGCATCCGCCTGGTCGTGGGCGTCGGGGGCGACGGCACCGTACGGCCGGTCACCCGGGCCGGCAACGACGCCGGCGTCACCTACCCCGAACTGCGGGCCCTGGGCGGGCACCTGGGCGGCCGGCCCGCGGTCCTCGACGGCGAGGTCGTCGTCCTCGACGGCGCCGGCCGGCCGGACTTCGGTCTGCTGCAGCGCCGCATGGGCGTCACCGACGCGCGCCGTGCGGCCCGCCTCGCGGCGGAGTACCCCGCCCGCCTCATGCTCTTCGACGTCATGCACCTCGGCGACCGGTCCCTGCTGGACCTGCCCTACGCCGAGCGGCGGGCCGTCCTGGAGGGCCTGGACCTCGCGGGCCCCGCCTGGTCGGTGCCCGCGTACGTGGCCGGCCACGCGCAGCAGGCCTGGGACGCCACGCTCGAAGCCGGGTTCGAGGGCGTCGTGGCGAAGCGGCTCACGTCCCTCTACACCCCCGGCATCCGGTCCTCCGAATGGCGCAAGACCAAGCACGTCGTCACGATCGACGTGGTCATCGGGGGCTGGGCGGAGGGCCGCGGCGCGCTGTCGGGGCTGCCGGGCGCCGTGCTCGCGGGCGTGGAGGAGCCGGGCGGGCTGCGGTACGCGGGGTCCGTGGGGTCGGGGCTGTCGGAGCGCGAACGCCGGGACCTCGCCCGCTGCCTGTCGGTGATCCCGCGCGCGGACCCGCCGTTCTCGGGGCCCGTGGACGTGCCGGGGGCGCACTGGGTGGAGCCCCGGCTCGTCGCCGAGGTCGTCTTCTCCGGCTGGACGTCCGCGGGCCGCCTCCGCCACCCCGTCTGGCACCGGCTGCGGCCCGACCTGACGCGGCTCGGCTGAGGCGGGGGCGTCAGGGGAGGCGCGCGCGGGTGGCGTCGCCGGTGAGCGGGGCCAGCAGGTCCCCGTAGGCCTCCGCCCGGTCCAGCACCTCCTCGGGGGTGAAGGCGAGGTCGGCCGGGTCCCGGCACGCGGCGACCTCGTCCCAGGTGACCGGGGCGGCGACGCCGGGGGCGCCCTCCCGCAGCCGCACGGTGTACGGGGCCGCCGTGGTCTTGGCGCTCGCGTTCTGCGACCAGTCGATGAGCACCTTTCCCCGGCGCTCGACGCGCGCCATCGACACGACGACCAGCCCCGGGTGCTCGCCCATCATGCGGGCCGCCAGCTCCTTGGCGTAGCCGCCCGCCGCCCGCCCGGCCGCCGCGTGCACCGGTGCGTACAGGTGCAGGCCCTTGGAGCCGGAGACGACGGCGTGGGCGGTGAGGCCGTCGTCGTCGAGGAGCTGGCGCAGCCGCTGGGCGATCCGGCAGCAGACGACCAGGTCGGCGCCGGGGCCGGGGTCCAGGTCCAGGACGAGGCGGTCGTGGCCGTCGGGGCCCGCGGTCGCGGTCCACTGCGGGACGTGCACCTCGTACGCGCCGAGGTTGGCCAGCGCGACCAGGGCGGCCGTGGTGTCGATCACGACCTGCCCGGTGACGCCCTCGCGGTGCTCCACGGGCACCACCCGCACCCATCCCGGTACTCCACCCGGCGGGTTCTTGGCGATCCAGCTCTGCCCGCCGGGGCCCTCGGGGGCGCGGACGAACGAGGCGGGCCGGTCGGCCGTGTGCGCCACCATCACCGGGGCGATCCGCGCGTAGTACTGCAGCACCTGCGCCTTGGTGTGGCCGGAGGCGGGGAACAGCACCCGGTCGAGGTGGGTCAGGGCCAGCCGGTGGCCCTCGATCTCCACCGCCTGCCGCTCGGAGGAGACAGACATAAGGTAGGAATTCCCCGCGGAGGGATAAAACTATGCGGACCATGTGGAAGGGTGCGATTGGTTTCGGACTGGTGTCCGTACCGGTGCGGCTCTACGCCGCCGTCCAGGAACACGGCCTCAGGCTGCACCAGGTCCACGACAAGGACGGCGGGCGGATCCACCTCAAGCGCGTCTGCGAGGCCTGCGGCGAGCAGGTCGACTACGAGCACATCGCCAAGGGCTACCAGGACGACGAGGGGCACACCGCCGTCGTCACCCAGGACGAGCTGGCCGGCCTGCCGCTGCCCAGCAAGAAGCTCATCGACGTGCTCGCCTTCGTCGACTCCGGCAGGATCGATCCCCTGCAACTGTCCAGCGGCTACTACCTGGCGCCCGAGAGCGCGGCGGCCAACAAGCCCTACGTCCTGCTCCGCGAGACCCTCAAGCAGACCGAGCGCGTCGCCGTCACCAAGATCGCGCTGCGCACCCGGGAGTCCCTGGCCCTGCTGCGCGTCCACGGCGACCTGCTCACGCTGCACACCATGTACTGGCCGGACGAGATCCGCGACGCGGGCGACCTGGCCCCGCCCTCCTCGGTCACGGTGCGGCCGCAGGAGCTGAAGATGGCCACGAGCCTGATGGACACCCTCTCCGAGGAGTTCGACCTGGAGGAGCAGGAGGACGAGTACGAGATCGCGCTGGGCGAGCTGATCAACGCCCACCTGTCCGACCGCCCCGTCCCCAAGAAGGAGACGGCACCCGCACCGGACAACGTCATCGACCTGATGGCCGCCCTCCAGGCCTCCATCGACAGCGCGGCGCGAAAGCCCGGGGAAAAGGCGGAGCGGCCGGGAAGAACGGCCAAGAAGGCGGCCGCGTCAGGGAAATCGGCCCGCAGCACCGCGAAGAAGTCCGCAGCACCGCAGAAACGCACGACGGGCAAGAAGACAGCGGCGGCCTCCACCGCCTCCACGGGCCGGAAGGCCACCGCCAAGACCACCACTGCCAAAACCGCCAAGAAGACGGCCGCGGCCAAGAAGGGCGGCCGCCGCGCCGCCTCGTGAAAGCGGCCCGGCGGGTCCGCGCCGACCGGCGCGGACCCACCGCGCTCACCGCACGGTGTCGCCCGCCGGAGTGACGCCCTCGCAGACCGCCGAGGCGAGAGCCGCCCGGGCGGTCTCCACCAGCCCGTCCGCCGCGCACTGCTCGGCCACTTCCAGGCCCTCACGCAGCCGCTCGGCCGCCTCGGGCAGCTTCCCCGCGCCCAGCAGCGCGGCGCCGTGGGCGACCAGAGCCTCCGCGAACTCGTACTTGCACGGCGAGCGGCGCAGGTGCACCACGGCCTTCTCCAGCTTCACCAGGGCCTCGTGCGGCTCGGCGACGAGGGCCGCCCGGCGCAGGGCGTCACCGACCGCCGTGTCCGTGCCGAACACCGCCGCGTGCCGGACCGCCTTGTCGGCGAGCGCACGGGCCCGCTCCGGGTCCTCGTCGGCCAGGGCGACGGCGAGGTCGAGCGCCCACGGGGCCCAGACGGTGTTGTGCCGGCCGCGCTCCTCCAGCCTGCGCCCGGCGGCCTCCAGCTCCGCGATCGCCTCCTTCTTGCGGCCCTGGGCGAGCAGCAGCCGCCCGGCCAGGGACGCGGCGTCGGGCAGCACGACGGCGGGGGTGCACGGCGCCCGGAAACCGTTCTCCTCGGCGAAGGCCTGGGCCTCGTCGACCCGGCCGCGGGCCAGCAGGGTGTCGATCAGCAGACACGCGCCGTCCCAGTGGATCGGCAGCCCGGGGCCGAGGCGCTTGCCCAGCCGCAGCCCTTCGCGCAGCATCGCCTCGGCCTCGTCCAGCTCGCCGCGGCGGCGGAAGACCAGGCCGAGGAAGTCGTTCGCGAAGGCGAGGTGCCCACCGCTCCAGCCGGAGATCTCGAAAGCCGTCACGGCTTCCTTGAAGAGCTCCTCGGCCTGGTCGAGCCGGTCGGTGTAGGCGAAGGTGATGCCGATGATGCTGGGGACCTCGAAGCCCCACTCGGTGTTGGTCCAGCCCATGCCGTCGGCGAGCCGGCCGTCCACGAGGGCGCGCGTCATGTGCTCGACCACCTGCACGGCGTCCTCACCGCGGATCATGCCGTCGAAGCCGCGCAGCGCGCGCAGGGTCCGCTCGGTGTTGTCCCGGCCGGGGAGGCTCTCGGCGAGCTCCGCGATGCGCCGCGAACGGGCCAGCGAGTCCTGCTCCTCCACCTGGATGCCCTGCCACAGATAGTGCGCGGCCTGCAGGCGCATCCGCCCGGGGCCGGGCGGGGTGCGCTCGGCCTGCTCCTTGACGACAGCGGCGGCCTCCCGCAGCTGGCTGTTGTGGGCATAGGCCTGGGAGAGCCGGTAGGTGGCGTCGACCCGCAGCTCCTCGGTGAGGTGCGGCAGGGAGAGCGCCGACTTGAGGTGGTTGACGGTGGTCGGCGGCGAGGTGAGCAGCGCGGAGCAGCCCAGCTCGTAGAGGACCGCGGCCCGCTCCTCCTCGGGCGGCGGCTCCTGCAGGGCGCGCTCCAGACAGCGGCGGGCCGCGTCGGGCGCGCCGACCGCCAGGTGCTCGCGGGCGGCGATGCGCAGCTGCTCGACCAGCTCGGAGTCGTGGTCGGGGTGGACCTCCAGCAGGTGGCGCGAGGCTGCCGCGGCACCCAGGCCCGCCTCGGTGACGGACCAGGCCGCCTGCCCGTGCATGGCGGTACGGGTGGCGGGCGGGATCGAGGCGTAGATGGCGGTCGCGATCAGCGGGTGGACGAATTCGAGGTCGATGGCGCCGGCGAGGATGCGGGAGTGCCGCAGCTTGTCCGCGCATTCGGCGGCCTGGGCCGGGCCCATGCCCGCGAGGTTGGCGGCCAGGGACGGCTGGATCTCCGTGCCGAGGACGGCCGCCGCCCAGGCGAAGCGGGTGACGGCGGTGCCGAGCCGCTCCAGACGGGCCACCAGTCCGGGGCCGCGGGACGCGGCGCCGAGGTCGCGCAGGAGGGGGGCCGACTCGTCGAGCGGCTTGAGGCCCCGGTCCTTCGCCTTGGCGATCAACTCGATGGTCTCGTAGGGGTTTCCTCCGGTGACGGCCCAGACCTCGCGGCAGAAGGGGGCGTCGGCCTGCTCCGGGAAGGCGTCGCGCACCAGCCGGGTGACCGAGTCCGGCGTCAGGGGGCGCAGCTCCACGGGGCGGTTGCCGCGAGCGGTGACCAGGTCACGGAAGACCGGTGCGGAGTCCGCCAGTTCGTCGGGGCGGTAGGCGATGACCGCGAGCATGGGCGTCTCGCGCAGCCGCGCGGCGAAGTACCCGAGCCAGGTGAGGGACTCGGCGTCGGCCCAGTGCGCGTCGTCGATCACCGCGACCAGGGGCTCCCGGCGGGCCGCGAGTTGGGACACGAGCCAGTCGATGCCGTCGCGGACGCCCTGCGGGTCCTGCGGTCCGATCGGCGGGACGATGCCCAGCGCGGGGCCCGCGATCTCGTACCAGCCGGCGAGCAGCTTCCTGCGGTCGGCCTCGGAGATCGGCGCCAGCACCGGCTGGAACAGCTGGCGGATGACGTGGAAGGGGACGGCCTGCGTGGACTCGCTGCCGCGCGCGAAGAGGACGGTGCACCCTCCCTCCACCATGGCCTTCCTGCGGGTCTCGGCGAGCAACGCCGTTTTCCCCAGGCCCGCTTCGCCGTTGTAGAGCAGCAGACCGCCGAGCCGGGGCCCCCCTTCGCTCTCGGTCCCGCACAGCCTTTGCAGCGCTTGCTCAGCGGCTTGCAGCTCGAGCTTCCGCTCGAACAGGGCGGCGGATGCGTTCTGTTCACGCTGATGCCCTGACATGGCGTTGTCTCCCCGGAAGATGTGGTGGGGCGAGCCTAGCCCCGTCCGTGAGGCCAGGGGCAGGGTTCGGCGGACGGACCACCCGGGAGCGTGACCTCGCCCCGGCCGCCTCCGGCGCCCTCGCGGGGCACAGGAGCAACACGGGAGACACGCCCCACTCGCGCCGAACATACATTCATACGTTTCGTAAATCCATTCGGAATTCGAAGCGCGAGGCCATTATGAAGCCTTTCGAATTCCCGCGTCAGGCCGATCTGCGAATATGACAACTTCGCGCCGGAGCCCCGCGCGACCGGCTACGCTCCATGTCGCGCAGCGGGTTGTGGCGACTACTTCACGGTGCGCACAAGTGCTGCGCCCGCGCCGTTCCCCGCGGCAGACATCCGGGGAATGCCCCGCGCCGGGCCCCGAAGCAGTTACACCTTCTTAAGAGTTCCGAGGATCCCGATGGTTGGTACCGGCTCGTCAGTTCAACGGCGGCCCGTCTCCGCTCTGATATGGCTGATCTCCCCCCTGGTCCTGGCCGTGTGCACGGGAACGGCGATTCTCGCCGCCGCCCCCGACGCCCGCGTGCCCGTGGCCTGGTGCGGGTCGTCCGCCACGGTCGCGGTGGCGCTGGCAAGCTCCGAGGCCGCCCGGCGGGGACGGGTCATCGCGGCCCTGCGCCGGCGCTGCACCGAGCAGGAGGCCGGCTTGCGGTACCAGCTCGACCAGCACGAGGCGGAGACCCGGCGGCTGGCCAAGGAGCTGCTGCCCCGCGCCATCCACCTGCTGCAGCGCGGCGCCCCCACCGAGGTCGTGCTCCGCCACACCCTCCCCGTCCACGACCTCGAACCCGGCTACGCGGCCGCCCACCGGTCCGTGCTGAAGTCCGTCATCGAGGCGGTCCAGGCGGAGGAGGGGCTGCGCGACGCCGCGCAGCGCGCCTTCGTCAACATCGCCCGCCGCATGCAGGCCATCGTCCACCAACAGGCCTACGACATCCGGGAGATGGAGCACAAGCACGGCAACGACCCGGACGTCTTCGGCGACCTCCTCCACCTCGACCACGGCAACGCCCTGACCGGCCGCCTCGCCGACAGCATCGCCGTCCTCGGCGGCTCCCGCCCGGGCCGCCAGTGGAAGAACGAGATCCCGCTCTACAACGTGCTGCGCGGCGCCATGTCACGGATCCTCGAGTACCGCCGCGTCGACCTCCACTCGGTGGCCGACGTCGCCGTGGTCGGGCCCGCCGTCGAGCCGGTCATCCACGCCCTGGCCGAGCTGCTGGACAACGCCACCCGCTACTCCCCCCCGCAGACCCGGGTGCACCTGACCGCCGTGGACATCCAGTCCGGCATCGCGGTCGAGATCGAGGACGCCGGCGTCGGCCTGACCGACGAGGCGCGCCGCCGCACCGACCGCGTCCTCTCCCGCGAGGGCGACCTCGACCTCGACGACCTGGGCGAGGCGCCGCGGCTCGGCCTCGCGGTGGTCAGCCGGCTCGCCCGTACGTACAACCTCCTGGTGTCGCTGCGGCCCTCCGCCTACGGCGGGGTCCGGGCCGTGCTCGTCATCCCCATGGACCTGATCACCGCCAGCAAGCACCCCGGCGGCGACATCGCCCGCGCGGCCAAGCTCCCGCCCATCAAGTCCAAGCGCCGCCCGGGCCAGAAGATCCCACCGCCCGCTCCGCAGACCGCACCGCCGATGATGGAGCACCCCATCCCGCCGCCGCTCGGCGACAGCGGGCTGCCGCAGCGGCGGCGGCGCCGCGGCCCCGCGCCGCTCCCGTTCGGCCGGGGCGCGGCCGAGCGGCGGGAGCGGCCGGCCCCGCCCGCCGCGCCGGCCGCTCCGGAGGAGGCCCCCAAGCAGCCAGGGATGTGGCTGGCCGCCTTCAACCGCGGCATCAACGGGGAGTCCCTGGAGCCGGACCCCGGCCGGGCGAACAGTGATATCCCGTCGGACAAGGAAGAGTAGCCAAGTGACGCAGCCGCGGCTCAACATGGACTGGATGCTCAAGGACCTGGCAACCAGTGTTCCGCAGACCCGCCACGTGATCGTGCTGTCCTCGGACGGCCTGCGCATGGCTCAGCACGGCACCGACCCGGACGCGGCGGACCGCCTGGCCGCCGCCTGTGCCGGACTGCAGAGCCTCTCGACGGCGATCGCCGGTGAATTCCCGCACGGGGACGGACAGATGCGCCTGGTCGTGATCGAGGTCGACGGCGGGTTCTTCTATCTGATGGCCGCCGGGGCCGGGGCCTTCCTGGCGGTGCTCGCCGACGACGACGTGGACGCCGAGCTGATGGGCATGCGGATGCGGGATCTGGTGGCCCGCATCGGTTCGCATCTCACCAGCCCGCCGCGGGTCGGCGGGTCGGTGACATGAGCACGGAGGGACCCGGCTCCCCGACGGCGCCCGGCAGCCCCGACCGGCTGTACATCCTCACCGGAGGCCAGGCCCGCGCGGAGCGGAAGACGGAGCTCGACCTGGTGACGCTGATCGTGTCCCGGTCGGAGGCCGACCCCGGGCTGCAGCCCGAGCACGCCGCCATCGTCAGGATGTGTGCCTATCCGCTCTCCGTCGCCGAGATATCGGCCTATCTGGAGCTCCCGGTCAGCACGCTGACCCTGCTGCTCACGGAGCTGGTGGCGGGCCGGCACGTGGAGGCCCGCCCGCCGGTCCCGGCGGCGGCACTGCCCGACGTACAACTTCTGGAGGCGGTGATGAATGGACTACAGAAGCTCTGACTCCCCGGGGCTGGAGACCTGTGCGGGGCCGCGCAGCGAGGACGTGCTGCCGGCCTCGGCCACCGCGGCCGTCAAGGTGGTCATCGTCGGCGGGTTCGGGGTCGGCAAGACGACCCTGGTGGGCTCCGTCAGCGAGATCCGGCCGCTGACCACCGAGGAGCCGATGACCCAGGCCGGCGTCGGCGTGGACGACGTCGCCGGGATCGAGCACAAGACCGAGACGACCGTGGCCATGGACTTCGGCCGGATCAGCATCAACGACCAGCTGGTGCTGTATCTGTTCGGCACCCCCGGCCAGGAGCGCTTCTGGTTCCTGTGGAACGGCCTGTTCGAGGGCGCTCTCGGTGCGGTCGTCCTCCTCGACACCCGCCGCATGGACGTCAGTTACGACGTCATCGGGCGTCTGGAGGAGAAGGGAGTGCCGTTCGTCGTCGGCGTCAACCGCTTCCCCCAGGCCCCCAGATACCCGATGGAACAGCTCCGCGCCGCCATGGACCTCGACGCCTCGGTGCCCATGGTCGACTGCGACGCCCGCGACCGCGCGTCCTGCCGCGACACCCTGCTCACCCTCATGCGCTACCTCTACACGCTCACCACCGCCTCCACGGAGCACCAGTGACCCTCCCTTCCGAACGCCCCCGCGCCACCTCCCCGGCCGGGCCTCCCCCGCAGTGCCCGGCGCACTCCTCCGGCCCCGGGGGCATCACCCGGCTCTTCGGCCCGGAGGCCGAGGCCGACCCGATGGGGCTGTACGAGCGACTGCGCCAGAAGCACGGCCAGGTGGCGCCCGTCCTGCTGCACGACGACGTCCCGGCCTGGCTCGTCCTCGGCTACCGCGAGAACCTCGACGTGGCGCGCACCCCCTCGCGCTTCTCCCGCGACTCCCGGCGGTGGATCGAGGCGCGCGAGGGCCGCGTGGCCCCGACCCACCCGCTGGCACCGATCACCACCTGGCAGCCGATCTGCGTCTTCGCCGACGGGCGGCAGCACGAGCGCTGGCGCGGTGCCGTCAACGACAGCATCGCCCGCTTCGACAAGCGCGGCATCCGCCGCCACGTCACGCAGTTCTCGAACCAGCTCGTCGACCGCTTCTGCGCCTCGGGCCGGGCCGATCTGGTGCACGAGTTCGCGGAGCAGCTGCCGATGATGGCGATGACGCAGCTGCTGGGCATGCCGGAGGCGTACAGCCCCCAGCTGGTCAACGCCGCCCGGGACATGATCAAGGGCACCGAGACGGCGATCGCGAGCAACGAGTTCGTCCAGGAGACGCTGCGCAAGCTGGTGGCGCGCAAGCGCGTCGAGCCGGGCGCCGACTTCACCAGCTGGCTGCTGGAGCACCCCGCCGGGCTGTCGGACGACGAGGTGCAGCAGCATCTGCGGCTGGTGCTGATCGCGGCCTTCGAGACCACGGCGAACCTCATCGCGAACACCCTGAAGATGGTGCTCACCGACCACCGCTTCCAGGCCTCCCTGGCCGGCGGGCACATGACGCTGCCGGACGCGGTCGAGCAGGTCCTGTGGGACGAGCCGCCGTTCATCACGATCCTGGGCCGCTGGGCGACGCAGGACACGGAGCTGGCGGGTCAGCAGATCAAGGAGGGGGACGCCCTGATCCTGGGGCTGGCCGCGGCAAATATGGACACGGTGATCCGCCCCGATCCCGACGCCCCTGTCCACGGCAACCGCTCGCACCTGGCGTTCAGCGGCGGCCAGCACGAGTGCCCGGGCCAGGACGTCGGCCGGGCGATCGCGGGCGAGGGCATCGACGCCCTGCTGCTGCGGCTGCCCGACCTCACCCTCGCGGTGGAGGAGCCGGAGCTGACGTACCGCTCCACGCTGATGTCCCGTCACCTGACGGGGCTTCCGGTCCGGTTCACGGCACGGGCGCCGCTGCCCCCGAAGGAGACGGTGACGCCCGTGCCGGAGCCGCCCGCCCCGGCTCAGCCGGAGCGGGCCGAGCAGCCGGCCATCCCGGCGCCGCCGGTCCGCCCCGGCGGCGTGGAGCCGCCCGGTTCGCGGCGCTCGTGGTGGAGGTCGCTGCGGCGGCTGCTGTGGCGCCGGTAGCAGCCGGTGTCGAGCTGGTCCCACCACCAGGCGATGGCGGGGACCGGCAGCGGGTCCGGGCTGTCGTCCGACGGGGCCGGCTTCCACCACTCCACGTCGGCGCTCCCGTAGGGGTCCTGGTAGCGGGCGCAGCCCGAGGCCCAGTCCAGGTGCCCGCGGACGAAGTGGCCGAGCGCCACGAGGTAGCAGCGCAGTTCCACCCCGGACCGGGGCCAGATCTGCTCGCGCAAGCGCAGGAAGAGCGTCATGACGCGGTCGCGCATCGCCATGGCCTCTTCCTGGGCGCGGGCGGGCTCCCAGCCCCGCTCCTGGGCGAGGACGTCGATCAGGTTGAGGTTGTCTCCGGCACGCTGGATCTCCTTGTTCCGTGAGTAGAAGTCGTTGTCCCAGGCGACGAGCGTCCAGGTCATCTCGGTGAGGGCCCGGACCTCGGGCCGGTCCAGGTCGCGGTCGTCGAGTTCGTAGCCTCCGGCGATGTCCATCAGGGCCGTGGAAGGAGCCATGCCGATGGCGCGCATCCACATGGCGGCGTAGTCGTTCACGGACGGCAGGACCCGGTCACGGCGGCAGGCGGCCTCCCACACCAGGCCGGTCAGGTAGGTGCGCATGCCCTCGGTCCAGTGGCGCAGCTGAGCCGGTGTCGCGTACTCGGCCAGCTCCAGGCGTACGGTCCGCAGCGCCGCGGCGTGGGGTGACTCATCCGGCCACTCGGGCAGCGGTGCTTCCAGGACGCGCATGATGCGGGAGGTCGCGTGCGCCAGGCCGTGGGCGGTGGCGGTCGACTCGTCGCACAGGGCGTCGTCCAGGGAGAACAGCACGGCGTGGAGCTTGGCCACGGCGGTGAGCGGTCCGGACTGGCCGTAGGGCATGGTCCGGGCCGTGAGGCCGCCGAAGTCGCACCGTGCGAGGCGCTGCCGCTGGTGGGCGGAGGTGTCGAGCTGCTGCTGGAGCATCCAGTCGACCGAGGTGCGGTCGATCTCCCGGACGCTCGGGTGCACCGCCGGCGGTATCGGACAGTAGAAGGGCACGATTTCCAAGGGCTGTACTGATATGCGATCTCGCACGCCCGTCACGGCGCCTCCCCAGGCCGGCTCGCAGCGTTCCTGTCCGCTTTTGCGCGGTACCTGCCCATGGTGGACCGGGGATAACCCGCGGCGCATACCCGGTCACATCTTTCCAGCGCGGGATGCAAGGCTCACTTCGGATCGTTTCTGACTGAACCCGACCAAAGGAGCTTTTCCGATGAGTGGCGACGGTGGAATATTGCACCCCGATGTCGGAGTTTTTTCCCCATGATCCTCCGGTGTTCGAAAACATAAGGGTTGGCCGGATCCCGCTCATGCGTCGTACAGACGAATGGCCGGTGATCTACGGCGCCGGTGACCGTTCGGGCCCAGGGAGGCACGCCATGACGACGCGACCGACGGACGGTCCGTACGCCCGGTTGCTGACCCGGCCCTGGCCGCGGGCGGCTGCGGCGGTGGCGGCGGGAGCGCTGCCCGCGCTCACGTTTCCCACGCCTTCCCTGTGGTGGCTGGCCTATGCGGCGCTCGTGCCCTGGCTGTCCCTGATCCGTACGGCGCCGGGTGCGCGGCGCGCGGCGCTCGACGGCTGGCTCGGCGGTGGCGGATTCCTGCTCGCCGTCCACCACTGGCTGCTGCCGAGTCTGCACGTCTTCATCCTGGTGCTGGCAGCGCTGCTGGGGCTGCTGTGGGCACCGTGGGGCGTGCTGGTCCAGCGGCTGCTGGGGGGTTCGCCGACGCCCGCGCGGGCCGCCGTTGCCCTCGTCGCCGTTCCCTCCGGTTGGTTGATGGTCGAACTTGCCCGTTCATGGGAGTATTTGGGCGGCCCGTGGGGGCTGTTCGGGGCGAGCCAGTGGCAGGTGGCACCCGCCCTGAAGCTCGCTTCTGTAGGCGGGATCTGGCTGGTTACTTTCCTCCTCGTGGCTCTCAACACCGCGTTTTCCACGGTCATTTGGGCTTCTCGCGCGCGTATCACCGGACTAGTCGGTCTGGTGGCGTGTGCAGCGGCCGTCGCCGGGGTGTGGATGTGGGCGCCGTCGCCGCGCGCGGCGGGCACCGTCCGGATCGCCCTCGTGCAGCCGGGAGTCGTCGACGGGGCGGGCAGCGTCCAGCGCCGGTTCGAGCGCGAGGAGGCGCTCACCCGGGGGCTGGCCGGGCAGCGGGTGGACCTCGTCGTGTGGGGCGAGAGCGGCGTCGGCGGCGACCTCACGGAGCACCCGGACCTCCGGAACCGGCTCACGGCGCTGTCCCGCGCGGTGGGCGCGGACCTGCTGGTCAACGTGGACGCGCGCCGCTCGGACCGGCCCGGCATCTTCAAGAGCTCCGTGCTCGTCGGCCCCGGCGGGCCGACCGGGGACCGCTACGACAAGATGCGGCTCGTGCCGTTCGGGGAGTACGTGCCGGCGCGCTCGCTGCTGGGCTGGGCCACCTCCGTGGGCAAGGCGGCCGGCGAGGACCGCATGCGCGGGGACCGCCAGGTGGTGATGCGGCTGCCGGCGGCCCCCTCCGCGCCGGAGGGCCTGCGGGTCGGCCCGCTGGTGTGCTTCGAGTCGGCGTTCCCCGACATGAGCCGGCAACTGGCGCGCGACGGCGCCCAGGTGATCGTCGCGCAGTCCTCCACCTCGACGTTCCAGAACAGCTGGGCCCCGTGGCAGCACGCCTCGCTGGCCGCGCTGCGGGCCGCCGAGACCTGGCGGCCGGTGGTGCACTCGACGCTGACGGGAGTGAGCACGGTGGCGGACCCGCGGGGCCGGGCGGTCGGCCCGCCGCTCGGCACCGGCCGCAGCACGGCCGTCGTCCGTGACGTGCCACTGGCCGGCGGCACCAGCCCCTACGTGCGGTACGGCGACTGGGTCGTCCTGGTCTCCGTGGCGGTCGTGGCCGGCACGTGCGCCGCCGGAGGCGCCGCAGCCGTCCGACGCCGGGTCAGGAAGCCTGGTCCAGGGCGGCCCTGACGATGCGTTCGCACAGCTCGTGGGTGCGCAGCGCGTCCTCGGCGCCGAGGTGCTTGCCCGCCCGTACGGCGTCGAGGAAGGCGAGGACGGCCTGCTCGATGCCGCGCTGTCGGGCGACGGGCACCCAGTCGCCGCGGCGGCGGATGGTGGGCTGTCCCTTGTGGTCGATGACCTCGGCGAGGTTGACCACCTGCCGCTTGGTGTCCTGCCCCGAGACCTCCAGGACCTCCTCGGCGGAGCCGCTCATCCGGTTCATGGTGCCGATGGCCGTGAAGCCGTCGCCGGAGAGCTGGAGCACGACGTGGTGCAGGAGGCCGTCGCGGACCCGGGCGCGGACGTCCACGTGGTCGACGGTCCCGGGGACGAGGAAGCGGAGCGTGTCGACGACGTGGATGAAGTCGTCGAGCACCAGCGTGCGCGGGTCCTCGGGGAGCCCGATGCGGTTCTTCTGCATCAGGATCAGGTCGCGCGGGTGGTCGAGGCACTGGGTGTAGGAGGGTGCGAAGCGGCGGTTGAAGCCGACGGCCAGGCTGACCCCCCGGTCCCGGGCGAGCCCGGCGAGCCGCTCGCTCGTGGCGAGGTCGTAGGCCAGCGGCTTGTCCACGTACACCGGGACGTCCGCTTCGAGGAGGCGGGTGACGAGCTCGGGGTGGGCCGCGGTCGCCGCGTGGACGAAGGCCGCGTCGAGGCCGGCCGCGAGCAGGGAGTCCAGCTCGGTGTGGCACTGCGCGTCCGGGATGCGGTGGGTGTCGGCCACGCGCCGGACGGTGGCGGCGGTACGGGTGTGGAGGTGGAGTTCGAGCCCGGGCTGTGCGGTGAGTACCGGAAGGTACGCCTTCTGCGCGATGTCCCCGAGCCCGATGCAGCCGACCTTCACAGCGCCTCCCTGGTGCGTGCCTTCGTTTGGGAAGCATACGGGCGTACGGGAGGGTGCCAGTCCGCTATGCCGTCGTGGCTGCGGAGGACGACGCGGGGGCCGAAGAGGTTGGCGGCGCCGAGGGCGGCGGTGCGCAGGGCCACGGCCGGCGGGGCGGAGAGGGAGATGAGCCGGCTGATCCGCGCGGAGCGGCGGACGACCTCCGTGGTCCTCGGGAGGCGCTGGGCGGTGTAGGCGGGCAGGGCGCGGCCGGGATCGCCTGCGCCTCGGGCGAGGAGGAGGCCGAGGACGGCGCCGTCCTCGATGGCCTGGCAGCCGCCCTGGCCGAGGTTGGGGGTCATGGGGTGGGCGGCGTCGCCGAGCAGGACGACCCGTCCGCGGTGGTGGGCGGGCAGCGGGGTGGTGGCGTGGTGGACGTCGTTGCGCAGGACGGCGGCGGGGTCGGCGGCGGCGAGGATCGCGGGGACGGGGTGGTGCCAGCCGCCGTAGCGGCGGCGCAGCTCGTTGAGTTCGCCGTCGGGCGACCGTCCCCCGGCGGGGGCCTTGGCCTGGGCGTAGGCGTAGACGCGGCCGTCGTGCAGCGGGACCGTGCCCCAGATCATGCCGCGCCCCCAGGTCTCGTGGGCGGGGAAGGGCTCGGCGGGGCGGGGCACGACGACGCGCCAGACGGTGAACCCGGCGTAGACGGGGCCGGGGTGTCCGGGGAAGAGGAGGGCGCGGGTGGCCGAGTGGATGCCGTCGGCCGCCACGACCAGGTCGGCTTCGAGCTCTCCGCCGGGGGTGGTCACGCGGGCGGGGCGGCCGGGCCCGCCGGGGTCGGCGAGGGCGGCGGGGCTGGCGGTGCAGATGGTGCCCTCGGGGAGGCGGGAGGCGAGGACGGCGACGAGGTCGGCGCGGTGGGCGACGACGACCGGGCCGCCGAAGCGCCGGGCCGCCGCCTCGTTGCTCGTACGGGAGAGCCACCGCCCGCCGGGCAGGCGCAGCCCGCCGTCGGCCTGCCAGCCGGACAGGGCGCGGACGGCGTCGCCGGCGCCGAAGGTGTCGAGGGCGCGCAGGGCGTTGGCGGCAAGGGCGATGCCGGCGCCGACGGGTTCGAGTGCGGCGGCGCGTTCCAGGACGGTGACGGCCCAGCCCTGGTGGTGCAGGGCGGCAGCGGCGGTGAGGCCGCCGATTCCGCCGCCGATGACGACGGCGCGGGGTGCTGACATGGGTTTGCCTCCCGGTTCACTACGGATGTAGTGACGCCAGGCTACTACGGCCGTAGCGATGGCGCACTACTTCTGTAGTGCAGGAGGTAGGTTGGGGATCATGCCCCCTGAGAAGCCCTCCGCGCCGGCCCCCTCGCCCCGCACCACGCTCATCGCCGACACGGCCCTCGCCCTGATCGCCGAGCGCGGCATGCGCGGGCTGACGCACCGGGCGGTGGACGAGGCGGCGGGGCTGCCGCCCGGCTCGACCTCCAACCACGCCCGCACCCGCCTCGCGCTGCTGGAGCTGACGGTGCGGCAGCTCGCCCGGCGCGATGCCGAGGTCCTCACCCCGGCGGAGTTCCCCGGCCCGGCGGAGGGGCTCGACGCGCTGGCGGACGCGATCGCGACCGTGCTGCACGGGCTCATGGTCCGCCGGCGGGAGCACACCGTCGCGCGCTTCGAGCTGGCCCTGGAGGCCTCGCGGCGGCCGGAGCTGCGGGCGATCTACGACGCAGCGGGGCAGGGCTTCCGCGACCTGATGGCGGAGCTGATGGCGGCGGCCGGGTCCGCCGAGCCGCGACGGCACGCACTGTCGCTCGGCGCGTGGTCCGACGGCGTGCTGTTCACCTGCACCGCGGGGCCGTACCACGACCGCACGCCCGCCAGGGAGGAGCTGCGGGAGAGCGTCGGCGAGCTGCTGCACGGCATGCTCGCGGGGAATTCCGGGGGCGGGAAAACCCGTGGCCAGGACGGCGGACGGACGGGAGGATGACCGCCATGACCACCACTGAACGCCGCATGCCCTCCACCATCTCCGACGAGCGCACCGCCCTGGAGAGCTGGCTCGACTTCCACCGCGCCACGCTGGCCCAGAAGGTCGCAGGTCTGGACGAGGAGCAACTGCGGGAAGCCTCCGTGCCCCCGTCGACGCTGAGCCTCATGGGCCTCGTCCGGCACATGGCCGACGTCGAGCGCAGCTGGTTCCGCCGCTGTCTCGCCCGCGAGGACGCCCCGCCGATCTACTACAGCGACGAGGACCTGGACGGGGACATCAACGTCACCTCGGCGGACAGCTGGGAGGAGGCGTACGCCACCTGGCAGGCGGAGATCGCCGCCGCCCGGGACGCGGCGCGCGGGCGGTCGCTGGACGACCTCGGCTTCGCCGCGCACCGCAAGAAGGAGGTCGACCTCCGGTGGATCTACCTCCATATGATCGAGGAGTACGCGCGCCACAACGGCCACGCCGACCTCATCCGGGAGCGGATCGACGGCGCGACGGGGGCCTGAGCGGCGCCGCACGCCTGATCGCACATCACCCGTGCGGGTAATTCCCAACACGGACGGCCGCACAGCAGAGTTGAGCGAGTGCATCGACTGCCTGCAGTAACGGTCATGGCGGCGGTGGCGATGGCAGCGGCCGCCGGCTGTGTGTCCGTCTCCCAGCCGCCCGCCTCCCACTCGCCGCCCCGCCCGCCGGGCCACTCCCGGCCGGGCGACCTCGCGCCGGGCCCGGCCCGCGAGGATCTGATCACCATCGGCCCGGAGGGCTCCGGCGCCCCGCCGGATCCTGCGCAGGGCCCGAGAGCCGCCACGGCCGGGGGCGCTTCGGGGCCGGAGGGCGCGATCGCCCCCTCCGGCGGCTCCGGCTTCCGCGAGCGCCGGGACCCGGCGGATCCCTACGGCTTCGGCGATCCCCCGGGGCCTTCCGACGACGCGGCGGAGCCGTCGCGCTCCTCCGGCTTCCCGCGGCTCTCGCACCCGCCCCGGAGGGCGGGCCGCTCCTGGGCCTCGCCGGACCGGCCCGCGTCCCCGGACCTCAGCCCGTCCGTCCCGCAGAGCGAGGTGCCCGCCCCACCGCCGGAGCAGCACACGGCCGATTCCCCACCCGCATCTGAATCCCGCCAGGAAGCCCCGCCGCCCGCGCAGGCGCCGCCGCCCGCCCCCGCGCCCCGGGCCCGTAACAACAACGTCTGCGCCATGGGCCGGCAGCACGGGCGCTGGCAGCAGGGCGGCGACGCCTCACGGATCTGCGACTCGGTGTACGGGCACTGAGACGGCCGCCGCGGTGCGGCCGGGCCGGAAGCCGGGGCCGGCGGGCACGGTGCCGCCCACGGGCCCCGGCCGGCCCGGGCCCGGTCAGACGGCCGGGACGGCCGCCAGGTCCGGGATCCGCCAGTCGATCGGCTCGTGGCCCTGGGCCGCGACGGCCTCGTTGATCTGGGTGAACGGGCGGCTGCCGAAGAACTTCTTCGCCGACAGCGGCGAAGGGTGGGCGCCCTTGACGACGACGTGCCGGGACTCGTCGATCAGCGGCAGCTTCTTCTGGGCGTAGTTGCCCCAGAGCACGAAGACGGCCGGGTCGGGCCGGGAGGCCACGGCGCGGATGACCGCGTCGGTGAACTTCTCCCAGCCCTTGCCCTTGTGGGAGTTGGGCTCCCCGCCGCGGACCGTCAGCACGGCGTTGAGGAGCAGGACGCCCTGCTCGGCCCACGGCTGGAGGTAGCCGTTGTCCGGGACGTCGTAGCCGAGCTCCTCGCGCATCTCCTTGTAGATGTTCCGCAGGGAGGGCGGGGTCTTCACGCCGGGCCGGACCGAGAAGCACAGGCCGTGCCCCTGGCCCGCGCCGTGGTACGGGTCCTGGCCGAGGATGAGGACCTTCACCCGCTCGTACGGGGTCGCCTCCAGGGCCGCGAAGACCTCCCCGCGCGGCGGGTACACCGGTGCCTTCGTACGCTCCTCCTCCACGAAGTCGGTGAGCTCCTTGAAGTAGGGCTTGTCCAGCTCTTCGGCGAGGACGCCGCGCCAGGACTCGGGCAGCACGTCGGTGACGGTCACGTCAACAACCTCCGGGGTTCGTTCCGTTCTCAGCCCGAGAACTTACCGGTGACCACTGACAACGGCCGATCCGAGGCCGCCCGGACCCGCCCGCCCGGGCGCGGGACCGATCAGAACCCCGCGTTGAGGAAGATCCCGCCGTCCACGACGAGGGTCTGCCCGGTGATCCACGCGGCGGCGTCCGAGAGCAGGAAAGCGGCCGCTCCCCCGATGTCCTCAGGGACCCCGAGGCGGCCGAGCGGGTACGAGGCCACGACCTCCTCCTCGCGCCCCTCGTAGAGGGCGGCGGCGAACTTGGTCTTGACGACGGCCGGCGCGATGGAGTTGACGCGCACCCCCGGGGCGAACTCGTGCGCGAGCTGCAGCGTGAGGTTGACCATCGCCGCCTTGCTCATGCCGTACGCCCCGACGAACGGGGAGGCGGAGATCCCGGCGACCGACGCGATGTTGACGATCGCCCCGCCGTTGTCCTTCTGCCAGGCCCGCCACGTCTGCTGGGCGAAGCCGAGGGCGGAGATCACGTTGGTCTCGAAGACCTTGCGGGCGACGCCCAGGTCCAGCTCGGCCATGGGGCCGAAGACGGGGTTCGTCCCGGCGTTGTTGACCAGGTAGTCGATGCGCCCGAACTCCTCCATGGCGTGCTCGACGGCAGAGGCCTGGTGGGCCTCGTCGTGGGCCTTGCCCGCGATGCCGATCGCCCGGCCGGCGCCGAGCGACTCGACGGCGTCCTTGAGGGCGTCCTCATTGCGGCCGGTGATCACGACGCGGTCGCCGCGGGCGACGAGCGCCTGCGCGATGCCGTAGCCGATGCCGCGGCTGGCACCGGTGACGAGGGCGACCCTGCCGGTGCCCTCCTGCTGCTCCTGCTGTTGCTGTGCTGCGGTCATCTCCGTGCTTCCTGTCAGTTGAGCGGTCCGCCGGCCACGTACAGGACCTGGCCCGAGACGAAGCCCGCCTGCTCGCCGGTGAAGAAGGCGACGGCATGGGCGATGTCCTCGGGCTCGCCCACGCGCTGCACCGGGATCTGGGTCGCCGCGGCCGCCTTGAAGTCCTCGAAGCCCATGCCGAGGCGCTCCGCGGTGGCGGCCGTCATGTCGGTGGCGATGAACCCGGGGGCGACGGAGTTGGCCGTGATCCCGAACTTGCCGAGCTCCTTGGCGAGGGACTTCGTGAAGCCCTGGACGCCGGCCTTGGCGGCGGCGTAGTTGGCCTGGCCGCGGTTGCCGAGGGCGGAGCTGCTGGAGAGGTTGACGATGCGGCCGAAGCCCGCGTCCACCATGTGCTTCTGGCAGGCGCGCGACATCAGGAACGCGCCCCGCAGGTGCACGTTCATGACGGTGTCCCAGTCGCTCTCGTCCATCTTGAACAGCAGGTTGTCACGGGTCACGCCCGCGTTGTTGACGAGGATGAGCGGCGCGCCCAGCCCGGCGGCGATCCGGGTGACGGCGGCGTCCACCTGCGCGGCGTCGGTGACGTCGCAGCCGACGGCCAGCGCCCTGCCGCCCGCCGCCGTGATCCGCTCGGCGGTGCCCGCGCAGGCCGCCTCGTCGAGGTCGAGGACGGCGACCGCGCGGCCTTCCTGCGCCAGGCGCACGGCGGTCGCGGCGCCGATGCCGCGGGCCGCGCCCGTGACGACGGCCACGCGCTGCTCGGGCTCAGGCATACGGGGATCTCCTCACCTCGAAGGCGGCCCGCCCGCCGGCCGCGGGCCGGACAGGTGAGCAACCGCTTAGTAGCTTCAGCGGATCAGACGCTAGAAGCCCCGCCACCCGCTGTCAACGCCTTCCCGCGCGCCGCGTGCGCCACCGGCGCCACAGGTCCGCAGCCCCCCGGCCGGGCGGTCGGCCGGGGCGGCCGCTCAGCGCACCAGCAGGTCCAGCAGCCGCTCGGGCTCGGCCTCCGGATCGGCCGTCAGGCCGGCGTGCACGGGGCCGGGCTGGACGACCGTGCTGCGGGGGGCGATCAGCCAGCGGAAGCGGCGGCCCGGATCGTCGCCGGCGGCCTGGCCGGCCCGCTCCCCGCCGAGGCACACGCCTTCGACGGCGCACAGCGCGGCCCGTACGCCCGCCACGTCCGCGGCCGGGTCGAGGGCCAGCAGCCGCGCCTCGTCGAGGTGGACGCGGGCGGCCACGTACCCCTTCGCCTGGCAGTAGACGACGACCCCGGCGTTGATCTGCTCACCGCGCTCGACGCGGGGGACGACCCGCAGCAGTGCGTACTCGAAAACATCGCGTCCGTTGTGGCGCCCGGTCACTTCCCGGCCCTTCCGTCGAGCCTGACACGCACCCACTCCGGCGCCTGCGAGGGCTTGTCCTTGCTGCGTTCGCCGACCGTGATCCGGTCGCCGATGCTCCCCGCCCGCTCCAGCAGCACCTCGACGTAGCGGCGGCGCACCGCGTCGGGGCCGTCGAAGCCCGGCTCGTCCGCGAGCCACTCGTCGGGCACGTCGGCGGCGACCTCGGTGAGGAGGTCCTCGGTGACGCGCGGCGCGAGCTCGGCGGCGGCCGCGGCGAGGTCGGGGCCGAAGGTCGCGAGGACGTGGTCGGAGGCCTCGTAGGGCTTGCCCGCGGCCGCGGCGGCGCCCGGCCAGTTGTGGTGCCAGATCATGGTGGCGCCGTGGTCGATGAGCCACAGCTCGCCGTGCCACACGAGCAGGTTCGGGTTGCGCCAGGAGCGGTCGACGTTGTTGATGAGCGCGTCGAACCAGATCACGCGGCCGGCCTCGGCCGCGGAGACCTCGAAGGCGAGCGGGTCGAAGCCGAGGGCGCCGGGCAGGAAGTCCATGGCGAGGTTGAGCCCGCCGCTGGCCTTCAGCAGCCCCTGCACCTCCTGGTCCGGCTCGCCGCGGCCGATGACCGGGTCGAGCTGGATCCGGGCCAGCTCCGGCACGCGCAGGCCGAGCGCGCGGCCCAGCTGCCCGCAGATGACCTCGGCGACCAGCGTCTTGCGGCCCTGGCCGGCACCGGTGAACTTCATGACGTACGTACCCAGGTCGTCGGCTTCGACGATCCCGGGGAGCGAGCCGCCCTCACGCAAGGGCGTGACGTATCGGACGGCTGTGACTTCGGGGAGCATTGCCCCAGGCTACTGCGGGACTTCCGCCCGCCTTCGAACGCGGGTGGCCGTGGCTTCGCACGCGGGTGACCGTGGCTTTGAACGCGGGCGGTCCCGGCCCCGTACGACTCCCTGAACCGTCACGACCGGATCTGAACCCGCACGACCAGAGGAGCACACATGAACCACGTGTCACGGGCCGCATCCACCGTCTCCGCCGCTTCCCCCGCGCCCCGGGCCGCGCACGGCTCGACCCGCCGCAGCGTCGTCGCGGCCGCCGGGGCAGCCGGTCTCGTCACCGTGCTCGCCGCGTGCGGCGGAGGGGACGACGACGGTGGGAGCGGCGAGGCGAAGGACGGGGGCAAGGGCGAGGGCAAGGACGGGAGCAAGGGCAAGGACGGGAGCAAGGACGGGGAGCTCGCGAAGGCCGCGGACATCCCGGAGGGCGGCGGCAAGGTCTTCCCCGACCGGAAGGTCGTGGTGACCCAGCCGGCGAAGGGCGAGTTCAAGGCATTCTCCGCGGTCTGCACCCACCAGGGCTGCCTCGTCAAGGACGTCTCCGGCGGCACCATCAACTGTCCCTGCCATGGCAGCAAGTTCGCCATCGCGGACGGGAGCGTAAAGGGAGGCCCGGCGCAGCGGCCGCTCTCCGAGGAGCAGGTCTCGGTCCACGGCGGGTCCCTGCACCTGGAGTGAGCGGGGCGTCAGCCGCGCCGGGGCACGCTCCGCCAGCCGCGCAGGACGGCCTCGGCCGTGGTGACGGTGGCGACGAGCGCCAGGGTGTGGCTGATCACGGCCGCGGTGTACTCCGCGGGCACGCCGGCGATGGCGTCGGCGGGGACGACGGCCGTGTAGCCGAGGTTGACGGCGTCGAAGACGGTGTTGGGGACGGCCACGTTGGCCGAGACGCCGGTGACGACGAGGGTGCGGCAGCCGAGGTTGCGCAGCAGGGGGTCCAGGCCGGTGCCCGCCAGGGGCGAGAGCCCGTGCAGCCGCCGGACGACGAGGTCGCCGTCGCCGACCGGGATCGGGTCGGCGACGCGCACCGCGCGGGTGCCCGCCAGCTGCTGCACGGGCAGCCGCTCGGCGGCGCGGAAGAGCCGGGCGTTGCGGCTGGCGCCGCGGCCGTCGGGGCGGCGTTCGGCGATGGCGTGCACGACCTGGACGCCGGCGTCGTGGGCGCCCGCGACGAGGCGGGCGACGGCGAGGAGCGCGCCGGAGGCGCGTGCGGCGACGGCGAGCTCGGGCAGGGCGCTGCCGGGGCCGACGACGCCGTGCTGGCACTCGACGGTGAGCAGGACGGTCGTCGCGGGGTCGAGCCGTTCGGCGGGCGGGCCGGCCGGGGCGGGCGGCGCCATGGCGGTCCTCTCTCCTGGGGCCGGTGTCCGGCGGGTGCGGGCCGGGGCGGCCCGGGCCGCGTGAGGGTAGCGGGCATTGCGCCGGCGGGGGAAGGGGCCCACACTTTCTGACACTCGGTCAGCCATCGGGATGCGGGGAGGGCACGGGCATGCTCACCGGCCAGCGGCGGGGCCGCCGGATCATGATGACGCGGCCGGAGCTGGACGCGTTCCTCACCGGGCAGCGCACCTGCCGGGTGGCCACCGTGGGGCGCGACGGGCGGCCTCACCTCAGCGCGCTGTGGTTCGTCTGGGACGGGTCGGCGCTGTGGCTGTACTCGCTCGTGCGCAGCCGCCGGTGGGCGGAGCTGCGGCACGATGCCCGGGTCGCGGTGCTGGTGGACGACGGGCGGGAGTACGGGGAGCTGCGGGGCGCGGAGCTGTCCGGCACGGCGGTCTTCGCCGGGGAGGCCCCGCGCACGGGCGAGCCCCGCCCGGAGCTCACCGCGCCGGAGGCGCTCTTCACCGCCAAGTACTTCGGCGGCCTGCCCTCGATGCCGCACGACGGCCGGCACGCGTGGCTCCGGCTGACGCCGGACGAGGTCGTGTCCTGGGACTTCCGCAAGCGATAGGCCGATTCCGGCGGATCGCCCTGTCAGCTTCCCTCCCCCGCGACGGCGGGAGGCCACGACGCAGCAAGCCGGCGGTGCCGAGCCGGCCAAGGCCGTATGCCCACCGCGCCGCAGGCCGAGCGCGCCACAGGCCGGGGCGGCTGCAGCCGCCCCGGTGAAAGGCCGGGGCGCTGTGCCGCCCGCTGCGAGACGGGGCCGGTCAGCCGGCCACCTTCTCGCCGGCAAGGCGCAACGCCTCGACCGCGGCGCGGATGGAGGGGCGGCGGTCCGCGTCGGCGCGCCAGATCGCGTAGACGTGGCGGCGCACGGTGTGCCGTACGGGTACGACGCGCACCCCTTCCGGCACGGGCCCGCGGCCCAGCCGCGGTGCGACGGCGACGCCGAGCCCGGCGGCGATCAGGGCGAGCTGGGTGTGGTGCTCCTCGGCCATGTGGGAGATGCGGGGCTCGATGCCCTTGCCGCGCAGGGTGAGCATCAGCCAGTCGTGGCAGAACTCGCCCCGGGGCCAGGAGACCCAGTCGTCGTCCGCGAACTCCTCCAGGTCGACCAGCTCCCGGCCGGCCAGCGGGTGGTCCACCGGCATCGCCACGTCGGCGCTGTCGTCGAGGATCGGGGCTTTGGCCAGGCCGTCCGGCATGGGCAGCGGCTTGTTGTACCAGTCGAGGACGACGGCGACGTCGATGTCGCCGCGGACGACCCGGGGCACGGCCTCCTCCGGCTCCATCTCCTCCAGCCGGGCCCGCAGCTGGGGGTGGGCCCGGCGCAGCCCGGCGAGGGCCGTCGGGAAGAGGCCGCGGGCGGCCGTGGGGAAGGCGCCGAGGAGCAGCTCGCCGACGGCCTGCCCGCGCTGCGCCTCCAGGTCGGCCTGGGCCAGCTCGACCTGCGAGAGGATCCGCGAGGCGTGGTCGGCGAGCAGCCGGCCGGCGTCGGTGAGCCGCACGCCGCGCCCCTGTTTGGCGAGGAGCTGCTGCCCGGTCTCGCGCTCCAGCTTGGCGAGCTGCTGCGAGACGGCGGACGTCGTCACGTGCAGCCCGTCGGCCGCGGCGCTGACGGAGCCGTGGCGGGCGACGGCGTTGAGGGTGCGCAGGCGCTCCAGGTTCAACATATAAGCAACTCTACGCGATAAACCCCACTTAAATTTACTTGTACTAAGCCGTACAGGGCGGTCATTCTTACGACCATGCGCACCACGGCAACCTCCAGTTCCTCCGTCCCGCCGGGCCTCCCGGTCCGCCCGCTCCCCACCTCCGGTGCCCAGCACCGGCAGCCGCAGCGGGACAGCCGCCCCACCGTTGACTGGAGGATCCGCTTCGGTGCGCTCGCGCTCATCTGGGGCTGCAGTTTCCTGTTCATCAAGCTCGGCACGGACGGCTTCCCGCCGCTGTACGTCGCCTTCGGCCGCATGTTCTTCGGCGCGGTGGTGCTCGTCGCGACGCTGGCCGTCAAGCGGGAGCGCCTGCCGCGCGCCGCCCGCACCTGGGGGCACCTGGCCGTCGCGGCCTTCCTGCTCAACGCCCTGCCGTTCACCCTCTTCGCCTACGCCGAACTGCGCATCCCCTCCACGCTCGCCGGGATCTGCAACGCCACGACGCCGCTGTGGGGCATGGTCCTCTCGCTCGTGGCCCTCTCCGAGGACCGGCCGACGCAGCGCCGGTTCGCCGGTCTGGCGATCGGCTTCGCCGGCGTGCTGACCGTGCTCGGCGCCTGGCAGGGCTTCTCCGGCCAGGACGCGGCGGGCACGGTGATGGCCCTCGTCGCCTCCGCCAGCTACGCGATCGGCTGGATCTACGTCCGGCGCACGCTGACCGACTCGGGCGACTCCAACCTGTCCAAGTCCGGCGCGCAGCTGCTGCTGGGCACGGTCCAGCTGGCGGTGGTCGCCCCGCTGTTCGCGCCGGTGCCGGTCTCCTTCCCCGCCGTGCCGCTGCTGGCCGTCTTCGCCCTCGGAGCGCTGGGCACGGGCCTGGCCTTCCTCGTGCAGTACGGACTGGTCGCCGAGGTCGGGCCCACGATGGCGTCCATGACCACCTACCTCATACCGGTCGTGGCGACCGTCGCCGGCGTGGCCCTCCTGGGGGAGGAGCTCAGCTGGAACACGCCCGTCGGCGCGCTCATCGTGCTGGCCGGCGCCTTCCTGACCCAGAGCAAGGCCGGGCGCAGGACCGGACGGAAGGAGCAGAGCCTCCCCCGCGGGGGCCTGCCGGCGAGGGGCCGTCAGTCGTAGCGCCCCGCCGCCGAAGGACGGGTCGCGGCCGCCAGGGCGTCCGCGACCTGTTCTATCTCGTCCACGGCCAGGCCCGAGACGGTCAGCCGCACCGCGGGAGGCGACGAGAGCCGGAACCGGGCCCCCGGCGCGACCGCCCAGCCCGCATGCAGCAGCCGCGCCACCGCCGCCGTCTCGTCGGGCACAGGGAGCCAGACGTTCATCCCGCTGCGCCCGTGCGCCTCGATCCCCCGCGCGCGCAGGGCCCGGACGAGCGCATCGCGGCGGCGCCCGTACGCGGCGGCCACCTCCGCCGCATCCACCGCGCCGCTGTGCCACAGGTGGACGACGGCGTCCTGCAGGACGTGGCTGACCCAGCCGGGGCCGAGGCGCTGCCGGCCGCGCACCCGGTCCACGGTGACGGCGTCGCCCGCAAGCACCGCGAGCCGCAGGTCGGGCCCGTACGCCTTGGCCACGGAGCGGACGAACACCCAGTGGTCGGTGCATCCCGTGAGGGTGTGCAGGGGGAGGTCGACGATTCCGTGGCCGTGGTCGTCCTCGACGAGCAGCGCCCCGGGGTGGCCGGAGAGCACGGCGCGCAGCTCGCGCGCCCTGGCCGCGCCCACCACCGCCCCCGTGGGGTTCTGCGCCCGCGCGGTGACGATCATGGCCCGGGCGCCCTGCCGCAGCGCGCGGTCCGCCGCCTCGGGCAGCGGGCCGTCGTCGTCGACGGGCACGGGGACGGGCCGCAGCCCGAGGGCCGGGACGAGGTCGAGGACACTGCCCCAGCCCGGGTCCTCGACCGCGACGGAATCGCCCGGCCGCAGGTGCACGGCGAGGACGCGCTCGATGGCATCGAGCGCGCCGGAGGTGACGGCGAGCGTCCCGCCGGGCACCCCGTCCGCGGTGAAGGCGGCCCGGGCGAACCGCTCCAGCTCCGTGTCGACGGCGGGCGCCCCGTAGAGCGCGGGGGCCTGCGCGGCGCGGGCCGCGGCAGCGGCGAGCGCCTCGCCGAGCGGGGGCAGCAGGGCCGGGTCGGGATTGCCCGCCGAGACGTCCCGGACGCCCTCGGGGACCTCGACGTAGATCCGCTCGCGGGCCGTGCTGGCCGGGCGGTGACGCACGCGGCTCCCCCGGCGGCCGGACGTCTCGATCACCCCGCGCTCGCGCAGCGTGCGGTACGCGGCCGCGACCGTATTGGGATTGACACCGAGCTCGACCGCCAGCTCCCGCATGGGCGGCAGCAGTTCGCCCGGGGACAGCTTGCCGGCGCCCACGGCGCGCTCCACGCTCGCGGAAATCTCCGCTGCGCGGCGACCCTCGATCCGATACTCTCCTAGCACAAAGAAGATTATGCACTAGTGCAATGGAGTTCGCAATGACCGCTGCTGCGCCGCCCGCCCCGTACGAGCAGACCGAGCGGACCACGCCGACGCGCGCCCGCGAGCGCGCCTCGTACGACCGCGAGGTCGTGCACGCGATCCTCGACGCGGGCTACGTCTGCCACCTCGGCTTCGTGCGCGACGGGGCCCCGGTCGTGCTGCCCACGCTCTACGGGCGCGTCGGCGACCGGCTCTACGTGCACGGCTCGACGGGCTCGCGCCCGCTGCGCACCGCGGGCCGCGCGGGGGACGCGGGCATGCCCGTCTGTCTCACCGTCACCCACGTCGACGGCCTCGTCCTCGCGCGCTCCGCCTTCCACCACTCCCTCAACTACCGTTCGGTCGTGGTGCACGGCTCCGCCCGCCAGGTGACCGAGGAAGCCGAGAAGCGCGCGGCCCTCGACGCCCTGGTCGAGCAGGCCACGCCGGGCCGGTCGGCGGACTGCCGCCCGGCCTCCCCCAAGGAGCTCGCCGCGACGGCCGTGCTCCGCCTCGACCTCGCCGAGGTGTCCGCCAAGGTGCGCACCGGCGGCGTGAACGACGAGCCCGAAGACCTCGCCCTCCCCCACTGGAGCGGCGTCGTGCCCGTGGCTCCCGCGTACGGCACGCCCATACCCGACAAGGACCTCGCTCCGGGCACTCCGCTGCCGGCCTACGTCACCGCTCTCTGAGCGGCCAGCGCCGGGCGGTCAGGGCCGGGCAGGGCTCGACTCCGCGGACCGGTCCCCCCGGGGCCCGGCCGCCGCGCCGCCGCCCTGGGCCACCGGCGCCGCCGCGGCCTTCTTGGGCGAGGAGGACTGGGCAATGAAGGCACCCGCCAGCACCAACGCGCCGCCCAGGGTCTGGGGCACGGAGAGGCGCTCGCCGAGCAGCACCCAGGCCAGCACGGTCGCGATCACCGCCTCCAGGCAGGCGACCACGCCCGCGACCTGCGGCGACAGCCTGCGCACGGCGAGCACGCCGGTGAGGTACGCGGCCACGGTGGCCACGAGCACGACCCAGCCGAGGAGCAGCGCGGCCGGCACGTCCGTGCCGTTCATCCCGGCGCTCCCGGCGAGCACGGACCAGTCCATGCCCCAGGGGCGGGCGACGGCGGTGAGGACGAGGGCTCCGATGAGGAGCCCGTAGGCGATCACTCCGAAGGGGTCGGCGGGCTCCTCGCCGTCGCTCCCGTGGTCGGAGAGCACGAAGTAGCCCACTTGGCAGCAGGCGGCGCCGAGGGCCAGCAGCAGGCCCACCGCGTCGAAGCTCATGCCCGACCACACCTCCACCACGCAGGCGAGGCCGGCGACGGCGAGCACCACGCCCACGGCCGCGGCGCGGCTGACCGGCCGGCGCTGGACGAAGCGCACCCAGCCCAGCAGGAGCGCCGGCCCGAGGTATTCGACGAGCAGCGCCACGCCGACCGGGATCCGGGATATCGCGGCGAAGTAGCAGGCCTGGACGCCGGCGACGGCCAGCAGGCCGAATCCCGCGAGGAGCGCGGGGCGGCGGGTGACGAGGGCGCGGTGCCGCCAGGCGACCGGCAGCAGCACCAGGGCGGCGCCGGCCACCCGCAGCCACACCACGTGCAGGGGGTCGAGACCCGCCTGGATCAGCGGCTTGGCCGCGACACCGGAACCACCGAACGCGAGCGCGGAGACCAGGGCGAGGCCCAGGCCCGCGCTTTTCCCTTGAGAGGCGTGCATCGGCTCATCATGCCAGCCGATGACATGACCGTCACCCCTTGATGGTCATGACGTACCGATCGCCGGTTCCGCGGCGCCTGACGTCACGGCACCTCATGGCTCATCAGGTCGAGGCCGGCCGCGAGCGCCGCCGTGTCCACGCCCGCCCGGCGCATCACCTCGGCCGCGCGGCACCGGTGGTCCAGGGCGAGCGTCGCCAGGAGGTCCACCCCTTCCGCGTGCTCGCCGCCCCGCGCGCGGGCCCGGGCGAACGCGCCCTCCATGGCGGCGGCCGCCGCGGGTGACCAGCGGGGCGCCCGGCAGTCGAGGAGGACGGGCAGCGAGCCGGAGTCCTCGACGGTGCCGCGCCAGCGCAGCCCGTAGCCGATGGTGCGCTGGACGAGATAGCCGAGCAGCCGTACGGACTGCCCCTGGCCCCGGCCGTCCACGGCGCGGCACACCGCGGGGTCCGCCTCCATCAGGGTATGGAGCAGGTGGGCGGTGTCGACCTGCCGGTCACCGTCCCGCACGGCACGCCTGCGGGCGCCCGTGACCGCGGCCGTCAGCTCGGGGCTGAACAGGCCTTCCCGGACGACGTCCGCCGCCCCCTTGTCTCCTACGCGGCTTTGCACCCTCCCACCCCATCAGTCACGAACCGCCGGGTCATCCCCGCAGGGAAGCATTTGCGCATCCCACCGCGGTTGGGTGCGCACCGCGGATTCCTCCTCCTTGAGGAGGACGGGCGCGCCGTCGTTCTCAGGGGTGTTCCCGGACGGAGCCCGGGAACACCCCTCCGTCGCAGGGCGATCGGCTCAGCCCTCGTCGGCGAGGATGAGGTAGAGCTTCTTGCGCGATTCGTTGATGACGGCGAGGGCCTTCTGTCGCTGCTCGGGGGTGCCGGACTTCCACACCTGCCCGAAGGCCTCCAGCAGCCCGAAGCCGGCCTGCCGTATCTCCTGCACCGCCTCCCAGTCGACGCCGCGACCGGCATCCTCCCAGGGGGCGTCGGGGCCGGCCTCGGCCTCGGAGCGGCCCGCCTCGGTGAGGCTGAACAGCTTCTTGCCGCCCTCGCTCGCGCTCTCGATCAGGCCCTCGTCCTCCAGCATTTGCAGGGTCGGGTAGACCGATCCCGGGCTGGGCTTCCAGGCGCCCCCGCTGCGCTCGGCGATCTCCTGGATCATCTCGTAGCCGTGCATGGGGCGGTCCTTCAGCAGGGTCAGGATCGAGGCGCGCACGTCGCCCCGCCTGGCCCGGCCGCCGTGGCCGCCCCGGCCGCGGCCCCGCGGCCCGCCGAACGGGGGGCCGCCGAAGGGCGGGCCCCCGAAGCCGGGACCGAAGGGGCCGAAGGCCGCCCGGCGGCCGTCGAAGTCGCCCGGACCGTACGGGCCGGGTCCATGGTGCTCATGTCCACGCGAACGTCGCATGACGTTCCTCCCATCGTCGATCACTGTCGTCGATCAACACTGTCGCTGATCGGTCGCGACACTTCAACGATATATCGGAACCGATCGCATGACAATGCCCTGCCCGCAACCGGCAGCGACAGGGCCCGGCCCGCCCGCCCGGGCCACATTTCGCGAATTGGCCCTGGCCTGCGGGTTCTTCG
This sequence comes from Streptomyces roseoverticillatus, assembly GCF_000719265.1. GTDB lineage: Bacteria > Actinomycetota > Actinomycetes > Streptomycetales > Streptomycetaceae > Streptomyces > Streptomyces roseoverticillatus. The sequence goes on from NZ_JOFL01000001.1 coordinate 476,545, forward strand.
GGCCCGTAGCGTCCGGCCATGCGCATTCGAATCGTCGACGCCTTCACCGACCGCCCCTTCGCCGGCAACCCGGCCGGGGTCGTCCTCTTCGACGGGGCCTTCCCCGAGGACGACCGGCTCCAGAAGATCGCCGCCGAGGTGAACCTCTCCGAGACGGCCTTCGCCCGCCCCCTCACCGGCGCCTCGCAGGACGCCGACTGGGCGCTCCGCTGGTTCACGCCCCTGACCGAGGTCGACATGTGCGGCCACGCCACCCTCGCCACGGCGCACGTCCTGCACACCATGGGCGCGGCCACCGGCACGGTCCGCTTCGCCGCGCGCTGCGGCATCCTCACCGCGACGGCGCACGAGGACGGGTCGATCACCCTGGACTTCCCGACCGCGCCGCTCACCCCGGCCACCCTCCCCGAAGGCGTGACCGAAGCGCTGGGCACCGAGGTGCGCAGCGCCCACGACACCGGCCCGCACATCGGCGACCTGATGGTCGAGCTGGCCGACGAGAAGGCCGTACGGGCCCTGGCGCCCGACATCCGGGCCCTCGGCCGGCTCTCCCGCCGCGGCGTCATCGCCACCGCCCCGGCCGAGGACCCCTCCCGCGGCTACGACTACGTCTCGCGCTGCTTCTTCCCGAACGTCGGCATCGACGAGGACCCCGTGACGGGCAGCGCGCACACCGCGCTCGCCCCGTTCTGGTCCGAGCGGCTCGGCCGCGACGACCTGACCGGGCTGCAGGCGTCCGCCCGTACGGGCCTGGTGCGCACCGGGCTGCGCGGCGACCGCACGCTGCTGACCGGCTCGGCCGTCACCGTCATCGAGGGCGATCTCCTGGCCTAGGCCGCATCCGGCGGATCCAGCGCCGTTGCGGCGGGCGCCGTTCGTCCTTCCCGCCGCAACGGCGCGACACCACGGCGGCGCACGCGGCTCGGCGGCGCCGGACCGCGCCGCAGCCGGACGGAGACCCCGAGCGGGCCGTCAGGCCGTCGGCAGCCAGCCCACCTTGCCCGCGAGCAGCGCGTACCCGACGAACGCCACGACGTCGATCAGCGCGTGCGCGGCCACCAGCGGCCCGACCCGTCCCCAGCGCCGGTAGAGCAGGACGAAGACCACGCCCATCGCCATGTTCCCGAGGAACCCGCCGACGCCCTGGTACAGGTGGTACGAGCCGCGCAGGACCGCGCTCGCCACGAGGGCCGCCGCCGGGGTCCACCCCAGCTGTCCCAGCCGGCGCAGCAGGTACCCGACGACCACGACCTCCTCCAGCACCGCGTTCTGCACCGCGGACGCCACCAGGACGGGGATCTTCCACCACACGTCGGGCAGCGACTCCGGCACCACGGTGAGGTTGAAGCCGGCGGCCCGGACGCCGAGGTAGAACAGCAGGCCGGTGCCGCCGATGGCCGCGGCCAGACCGGTGCCGCGCGTGAGGTCGAATCCCGGGCGGTCCCGGTCGAGCCCGACCGCGCGCAGGCCCGGCGCCCCCTCGCGCAGCAGCAGGTGCGCCACCAGGAACACGGGCACGAGCGCGGTCGCGATGCCGAAGACCTGCCAGGACAGGTCGAGCCAGGGGCGGCCGGGGGCGTGCGAGGCGTTGAGGTGGGCGGCCTGGTCCTTGAGCCCGCCCGGCCTGGTGAGCGCGCCGGTGAAGCTGATCAGCGACGAGACCGCGCTGGCCCCCAGGGACAGCGCCAGGACGAGCAGCGTCTCGCTGCGCAGCGTGCGCCGCCCGACGACGGCCGCGCCGGCCGCCGGGGCGGGCCGGGTGCCCGGCACGATGCCGTCCTCGCCCTGTGCGTTCTGCCGCACCTGCGCCTCCCCTTCCTCCCGCCCCACCAGCGGAGAGGCGCCGTACCGGGCCGCCCGAGGCGGCGGCCGCCGTCACAGCTTGCCCGACGTGCCGGTGTGCGTGGGGCAGGGGGTACGGGTGAGGGGACGTGTCCGCCGCCGGGCGGTGGGCTCAGTCCCCGGGTCCGGCGGGCCAGGTGTGCACCGGCGCCCCGGTGCGCATCAGCTCGCAGTAGCGCCGGGTGGTGACGACCAGCGCCTTGTGCCGGTCCAGGCCGCGCTCCAGGGCCCGGTGGAAGGCGGCGGCCTGCCAGGTGGCGCCGTTGGTGCGGCGGCGGCAGCGGCCCTCGACGACGCCGAGGTAGCGGTCGCGGTCGGAGGGCTCCACGCCCCAGGCGTCGAGCCCGGCCGCGGCGAGCGGCAGCAGCTCCTCCTGCACGAGCCGGACAGCGGGCACCCGCTCCAGGGTGCCGGCGCGGCCGCCCGCCTTGGGCCAGCGCAGCCAGGCGTCGATGCCGTGCCGGCAGGCCGCGTCGAAGTTGTCCGCGGCGACGGCGAAGGGCAGCCGGCTCCACACCGGCCGCGACGCCTCGGCGAGCGCCCTGACCAACCCGTAGTAGAAGGCGGTGTTGGCGATGACGTCGGTGACCGTGGGGCCCGCGGGCAGCACCCGGTTCTCCACCCGTAAGTGGGGCACGCCGTCGGCGACCCCGTAGACGGGCCGGTTCCAGCGGTAGACCGTCCCGTTGTGCAGGGTCAGCTCGTGCAGCATGGGTACGCCGCCCTCGTCGAGCACGCACAGCGGGTCCTCGTCCGCCGAGATGGGCAGCACCGGCGGGAAGAAACGCAGGTTCTCCTCGAACAGCTCGTACGCCGAATCGATCCAGCGCTCGCCGAACCAGGTGCGCGGCCGCACCCCCTGGGCCGTGAGCTCGGGCGGGCGCGTGTCGGTGGACTGCACGAACAACGGCGGGCGGGACTCGCGCCACACCTCCCGGCCGAAGAGGAAGGGCGAGTTGGCGCCCACGGCGATCTGGGCGGCCGCGACGGCCTGCGCGGAGTTCCACACGGCGGCGAACCGCCCCGGCGTCACCTGCAGATGCAACTGCACCGACGTGCAGGCGGCTTCGGGGGTGATCGACTCGGCGGTGCAGGTGAGCCGTTCGACGCCCTCGATGTCGATCGTGAAGTGCTCGCCCCGGGCGGCCACGACCTGCGCGTTCAGCATCGCGTAGCGCGCGTCGGCGGAGAGGTTCGCCGAGACCAGATGACGGTCCTCCAGGGTCGGCAGAATACCGATCATCACGACCCCGGAATCGACTTCCATGGCTTTGCGGTCGGCATAGTTGAGAGTGGTGCGCAACTCCTCGGCAAGCTGGTCGAGGACGCTTCCGGAGAGCCGGTGCGGAACAATGTTCACTTCCAGGTTGAACCGGCCGAGTTCGGTCTGGAAATCACCGCTGGCGATACGCTCCAGCACTTCGGCGTTCACCATGCTCGGCATCCCGTCGGCCCCCGCGAGATTCAGCTCGATCTCCAGGCCCATGAGATTCCTGGGACGGTCGAAACGCTTCTCTTCCAGCAGTCTCGCCAGTGCTTCCAGGCACTGCCGGAGCTTTGCCCGGTGGCGCTGCCGGTCGGCGAGGCCGATGCCCCCGGCCACGACCTTGTCCCCCATTGCAGGGTCCCTCCTCACATGGGTCGCCGCGGCGCCGGCGGCTCGCGTCACGGTCGATGATGCCCAGCCAATGTGATCGATAACGCCCCGCCGGCACCACATACCCGCTACGCTCTCGGCAACGCACCCGGTGGCACATTCCGTGGGCATGACGGACCGTCCGGACATTGCCTATAGCACCCGTGGCAGTGCTGGTGATAAACACCGACGAGATTCGGCCTACCCTGCCCGGGGAAGAATACGAGGTGGCGTGCCCGGCCATGGCACAGAATCACCGAAATCACCCCCTGACGGGGCCCTGATATCTCCTTGCCGGAAATGCCGGCGACAGCTAGCCGAAACACCATGTGAACACGTGTCGTATAAACTTCGGGAACGAGGCGGAGAGTAGGCGCCCGGCCCCGGCAGCCGGTAAGGTCCCGGCCCCCCTCTGACCCCGCACGCCGACAGCGTCGTCCGCACCCTGCCCAGCACCACGTGTCTCCGAAGTGAGAGGCGACCCACCATGCCGCTGCATGTCCCCCCTGCCCCTGCGCCCGCCCTGCGCAGTGTTCTGAACGCCCTCGGTTCCCCCTCGGCCGTGCGCGAGGCCCGCACCCCGTCACTGAAGGCAGCACAAGGGCCGCTGACCCCCGAACTCCCGCTGCCCGTCCACGTGCTGGAGCAGGTGACGGGCCGCGGGGGCGCGCCGCGCAGCCGGCTCGCCGGCTGGCGGTTCCTGATCCGCAGCGCCGAGCGGGTGGTGGCCGCGGGCGAGACGGTGCAGACCGCGGACGGCTGGGCGTTCGCGCACTTCTGCGAGGGCCCCTACCTCGCCTCCACGGAGCGCGCCCTGCGGCAGGCGGAGGCGCTGGCGACCCCGTACCAGCCCCGGCTCCTGTCCGTGCCCGAGCTGTACATGCTCACCCTCTGGCTGCACGGGGACGTCACCGCCGACGCCTCCTCCGGGCTGCCCGGGCCCGGTGACCTCCTGGTGCCGCTCGCCCCCGCGCCGCCGGGCATCGCCGCGCACCGCCCCCACCGGTTCGCCGAGCTGCTGCCGGTCCTGACGCTCCGCCTGGCGCCCGCGCCGCTGCTCAAGACCCCCGCCTGACCCGGCTCCCGCCCCCGTTCTCCCGTCCGTGCGCCCCGCGGCCCCGCCGCGGGGCGCACACGTGTGCTCATCCTCCTGGGCTAGTCCGTACCGGCCACCTACAACCATCCGTCCGGGCTGTCCTGTTCGGAGCAACCGCCCGCACGGGTGACGCGTCTCCAACGAGTGAGGAGCGCTGCCGGGAAATCCCTGCGGAATCACGCCCGTGGGGCAACACTGGTATCGACCAACCGATTCGCCAACGGGGGGCGGCATGAACACCGAATCGAGCCGCACGACAGCCACCACATCGCAGCGAAAGAACCCTCCCATGTGCCAGCACCAGCCCACATGCCCCTCAGCCGACTCCACCGACCGGGAAGCCGCGCACCTCGTGGCGCACCACCCGGAGCAGGGCTGGAGCCTGCTGTGCAACGGCGTCCTGCACTTCGAGGACACCGGTGAGCTGCTGCCGGACGGCCGCGTCATCGCGCCGCACCGGCCGCTGGACCCGGGGAATGTGGTGACGGCCGCCTGAGCTCGCACCACCGCACCAGCACCGCACGCAAGGCACCGCATCCACGCAAAGGGGCCGGCCCGGCGAGATCGCCGGACCGGCCCTCATCAGGTCCGGGCCCCTCGGGAGAGGCCCGCCGTCCTGATCAGCCGTCGTAGTCCTCCAGCGGCGGGCACGAGCACACGAGGTTGCGGTCGCCGTACGCACCGTCGACGCGCCGCACCGGCGGCCAGTACTTGTCGGCGGAGACCCCGGCGGGGAAGACGGCCTCCTCACGGCCGTACGCGTGCTCCCACACGCCCGTCACGGACGCGGCGGTGTGCGGGGCGTTCCGCAGGGGGTTGTCGTCCTTGCTCCACTCCCCCGAGCCGACCTTCTCGATCTCGGCGCGGATCGCGATCATCGCCTCGCAGAAACGGTCCAGCTCGGCGATGTCCTCGCTCTCCGTGGGCTCGATCATCAGGGTGCCGGCCACCGGGAAGGACATGGTCGGCGCGTGGAAGCCGTAGTCGATGAGCCGCTTGGCGACGTCGTCGACGCTCACGCCGGTGGCCTTGGTCAGCGGCCGCAGGTCCACGATGCACTCGTGCGCCACCAGGCCGTTCGGGCCGGTGTAGAGCACGGGGTAGTGCGGCTCCAGGCGCTTGGCGATGTAGTTGGCGCCGAGGACCGCCACCTGCGTGGCGCGCTTGAGGCCCTCGCCGCCCATCAGCCGGACGTACGCCCAGGAGATCGGCAGGATGCCGGCCGAGCCCCAGGGGGCCGCCGAGATCGGGCCGACGCCCGTCTCCGGGCCGGCGGTGGGCTGCAGCGGGTGGTTGGGCAGGTACGGGGCGAGGTGCGCGCGGACGGCGACCGGACCGACGCCGGGACCGCCGCCGCCGTGCGGGATGCAGAACGTCTTGTGCAGGTTCAGGTGCGAGACGTCACCGCCGAACTTGCCCGGCTTCGCCAGGCCCACCAGGGCGTTGAGGTTGGCGCCGTCCACGTAGACCTGGCCGCCGGCCTCGTGCACCTCGGCACAGATGTCGGCGACGTGCTCCTCGAAGACGCCGTGCGTCGACGGGTACGTGATCATCAGGACGGCCAGCTCGTCGCGGTACTGCTCGATCTTGGCGCGCAGGTCCTGGACGTCGATCTCGCCGTCGTCGGCGGTCTTGACGACGACGACCTTCATGCCGGCCATCACGGCGCTCGCGGCGTTGGTGCCGTGCGCCGAGGACGGGATCAGGCAGACGGTGCGCTGCTCGTCGCCGCCCGCACGGTGGTAGGCGCGCACGGCCAGCAGGCCGGCGAGCTCGCCCTGGGAGCCGGCGTTCGGCTGGATGGAGACCTTGTCGTAACCGGTGACCTCGGCGAGCCGCTCCTCCAGCTCGGTGATCAGCGTGACGTAGCCCTGCGCCTGCCCGATCGGCGCGAAGGGGTGGAGCGCACCGAACTCGGGCCAGGTGACCGGCTCCATCTCGGTCGTGGCGTTGAGCTTCATCGTGCAGGAGCCGAGCGGGATCATGCCGCGGTCCAGGGCGTAGTCCCGGTCGGCGAGGCGGCGCAGGTAGCGCAGCATGGCCGTCTCGGAGCGGTGCTCGTGGAAGACCGGGTGCGTGAGGTACTCGCCGGTGCGCAGGAGGGCCTCGGGGAGCGCCTCGGCGGCCAGCGCGTCGAGGGCCTCGACGTCGCCCGCCACGCCGAACGCGGCCCAGACGGAGTCCAGGTGGGCGCGGGTGGTGGTCTCGTCGCAGGCGATGCCCACGTGGTCGGCGTCGGTCAGGCGCAGGTTCACGCCGCGCTCGCGGGCGGCCTCGACGACCTCGCCGGCCCGGCCGGGCACGCGCGCGGTCAGGGTGTCGAAGTAGGAGCCGTGGACGAGCTCGACACCGCCGGCGCGCAGGCCCTCGGCGAGGATCGCGGCGTAGCGGTGGGTGCGGCGGGCGATGGCGGCCAGGCCCTCGGGGCCGTGGTAGACCGCGTACATGCCCGCCATGACGGCGAGGAGCACCTGCGCGGTGCAGATGTTGCTGGTGGCCTTCTCGCGGCGGATGTGCTGCTCGCGGGTCTGCAGGGCCAGGCGGTAGGCCTTGTTGCCGTCGGCGTCGACGGAGACGCCGACGAGACGGCCCGGGAGGCTGCGGGCGAACTGCTCGCGCACCGCCATGAAACCGGCGTGCGGGCCGCCGAAGCCCATGGGCACGCCGAAGCGCTGGGTGGTGCCGACCGCGATGTCCGCGCCGAGCTCGCCGGGCGAGGTCAGCAGCGTCAGGGCCAGCAGGTCGGCCGCGACGGTGACGACCGCGCCGAGCTCGTGGGCGCGCTCGATGACCGGGCGCAGGTCGCGCACGGCACCGGAGGCGCCGGGGTACTGCAGGAGGACGCCGAAGACGCCGCGCTCGGCGATCTCGTCGGGGATGCCCGCGCTCAGGTCGGCGACGACGACCTCGACGCCCGTCGGCTCGGCGCGGGTCTCGATCACCGCGACGGTCTGCGGCAGGGTGTCGGCGTCGATGAGGAAGACGCCCTTCTTGACCTTGCCGACGCGGCGGGACAGGGCCATGGCCTCGGCGGCGGCGGTGCCCTCGTCGAGGAGGGAGGCGCCGGAGGTGGGCAGCCCGGTGAGGTCGGCGACGACGGTCTGGAAGTTGAGCAGGGCCTCCAGGCGGCCCTGGGAGATCTCCGGCTGGTACGGCGTGTAGGCCGTGTACCAGGCGGGGTTCTCCATGACGTTGCGCAGGATCACCGGCGGGGTGAACGTGCCGTGGTAGCCCAGGCCGATCATCGGGGCGAGGACCTCGTTGCGGTCGGCCAGCGTCCGCAGCTCGGCGAGCACCTCGGCCTCGCTGCGGGCCTCGGGCAGGGCCAGGGCCCCCACGCTCTTGATCACTTCCGGCACGGCGGCGGCGGTGAGCTCGTCCAGCGAGCCGAAGCCGACCTGGGCGAGCATCTTCGCCTGGGCCTCGCCGTCGGGGCCTATGTGGCGGCGCTCGAACGGGGTGTCCCGCTCCAGGTCGGAAAGGGCAATGCGGTGGGCAGTCATCTGCGGAGGCCTCCTGGTCGTTGCGACCTGCGAGGGGTACCACGGCGCGGGTACCCGGACGGCCTCCCCCTCTGTCATCTCAACCTGAGAGCTTCACCGGCCCGCGGCACGCGCGACCCGGCTTTCACCGTCGGTGAGGAGGGGCTTCGGCGCTGTGGCTGACCGGGCCCGCCCTGCTTTCCAGAGTGACCTTGTCCGTGCGGTACGGGTGCCTGAGAGATTCCGGGGAGGATTTGCTCCTTCGGCGCCTCCGCCGACCCCGCTGGGCGGGCTCCCGGAGGACTCTCCCGCACGGATTCTGCGGCCACTCGCCAGACTACCAGCGCATGTTTCCCGCCGGATCTCCCGAGTGGCCGCTTCCCGCTTTGTGTTTTTGGGTGGGAGAAGGCGCCGATCCTGGGAGGAAACCGTGCAGAGCGACATCGATCCCCGGAGCCTGATCGGCTGGAAGGTCTTCGACCGGGGCGGGACGAAGATCGGCACGGTGGACGAGGTCTATCTCGACGACGCGACCGGCGAACCGCTGTGGGCGGCGGTACGGACCGGCTTCTTCCGGCGGGACGCGTTCATCCCCCTGGCGACCAGTGAGATCGCCGGGGAGAGCCTGCGCACCCCGTACGACCGGGCGCTGATCAAAGAAGCCCCGGACTTCGGCGTCGGCCGCCACCTCTCGCCGGAACAGGAGCTGCAGCTCTACCACCACTACCGCCTGGACATTCCGGGCATGGGGCGGGAGCCGGGGCCGGCGCCAGGGCCGGGACCGGCTGCAGGGCCGGGACCGGGACCGCTTCCCGAACCGCCGGGGACGGCGCCGGGATCGACCCCGTCTTCGTCTTCGTCTTCGGGGACAGGCCCGGATCCGGGCCCGGGGCCGGGCGCCGTCGCCTGACCCGTGGACGGGCCCGGCAGGCCCGCATCCCCGCCCGGCAGGGCCTCCCTCACGAGCGGCAGCGGCTCGCCCGGCTCCAGATCCGGGTCGTCGACGGCGAACGTCCGTACCCGGCCCGGCTCCGACCAGGGCGTCTCGAAGCGGACCGTGACCCGGCCGACCCCGCTGCCCTGCACCCACCCCGCCCCGTACTCGGCATGGTGCACGTCCAGGCCCGGAAGCCACCGCCGCGGCCGCTCCACCGCGCCCGCGGCCTCCCCCGGCTCCGCGCCGGAGCCCCGCACCGGGTCCGTCGTGGCCGACGCCGCGGCGGACGCCTCGCTCGCGGCCTGCGCGAACAGATCCTCCTGGGTGTAGTCGGCGAGGCCGCTGACGCCGACGCCGAGCAGCCGGACCCCCGTCGTGGTGTCGACGCCGTCGATCAGCCGGGCCGCCGCCTCCCGGACCACCGCGGGGTCGTCCGTCGGGCCGCGCAGGGTCTCGGAGCGGGTCAGCGTGGAGAAGTCGTAGCTGCGCACCTTGATGACGACGGTGCGCCCCGACCGGCCGGCCGCGCGCAGCCGCTGGACGCAGCGGTCGGCGAGCCGGGCGATCTCCAGCTGCACCCGGGTGCGGTCGGTCAGATCCTCCTCGAAGGTGTCCTCCACGGACACGGACTTGGCGTCCCGCTCGGCGACGACGGGGCGGTCGTCATGGCCGGTGGCCATGGCGTACAGCCCCGCGCCGTGGGCCTTGCCCAGCAGCCGCACCAGCTCCGCCTCGCCCGCCTCCGCGGTCTCGGCGACGGTGGCGATGCCCGCCCGGCGCAGCGTCTCGGCGGTGGCGGGGCCGACGCCCGGGATGACGCGCACGGACATGGGCCACAGCATTTCCAGCTCGGTGCCGGGCGGGATGAGCAGCAGGCCGTCGGGCTTGGCGTCCTCGGAGGCGATCTTCGCGAGCATCTTGGAGGCGGCGAGCCCCACCGACCCGCTGAGGCCCGTGGCCGCGTGGATGTCCCGGCGCAGGCGCTCGCCGACGGCCCGCACGGCCGCCGGGGTGGGCTCGACGCCGCCGGCCTCCAGATCCACGAACGCCTCGTCGAGGCTCAGCGGCTCCACCAGCGGCGACAGGGCTCGGAGCAGGCCCATGACCACCTCGCTGACGTCGCGGTAGAGCGAGAACCGCGGGGTGAGGTAGGCGGCGTTGGGGCACAGCCTGCGGGCCTGCGCCGTGGCCATCGCGGAGCGGATGCCGAAGACCCGCGCCTCGTACGACGCGGTGGCCACCACTCCGCGCGGCCCGATCCCGCCCACGACCACGGGTTTTCCGCGCAGGCTGGGCTTGGCCGCCTGCTCGGCCGAAGCGTAGAAGGCATCCATGTCGAGATGCAGGATGGTCGGCGCGCTTCTCACGACACCGATGCTGCCGCATGCCACTGACAATCGCACTCACGTGCGACACGGGCCGCGGACGCGCAGGTCAGCCGACGCGGTTGCGGCGGCGCGCCAGCTCGTCCGCGGGGTTGGGGCGGACGAGCGTCTCGCCGGTGTCCACGCGCTCGCCGTGCAGCTGGGACAGCGCGCTCTCGACGTCGCGCCAGACGACGCCCACGGCGATCCCGAAGACGCCCTGCCCGCCCTGAAGGAGGTCGACGACCTCGTCGGGCGAGGTGCACTCGTAGACCGTCGCGCCGTCGCTCATGAGCGTCATCCGCGGCAGGTCCGCCATGCCGCGCGAGCGCAGGTGCTGCACCGCCGTGCGGATGTTCTGCAGGGAGACCCCCGTGTCCAGCAGCCGCTTCACGATCTTGAGGACGACCACGTCCCGGAAGCTGTAGAGCCGCTGGGTGCCCGCGCCGACCGCGCCCCGCACGCTCGGCTCGACCAGTCCCGTACGCGCCCAGTAGTCGAGCTGGCGGTAGGTGATGCCGGCCGCGGCGCACGCCGTCGGCCCTCGATAGCCGATCAGATCGGCCTCCGGCCCGCGCGGGGCGGTGACCGCCGCTGCCGGGCCCGCATGACGGGGTGCCTGTTCGACCGCTCCCCCGAACAGCGGATACGGACTGCCGACCGCCGTCCCGTCGCCCATGCTTCTCACGCCGACCTCCGTCCTTGACCTGCCCTCTCGACGGTAGGCAGTCACCAGGGGTGCGTCAACGATCGCCACACTCGGCACGCCGAGTGATAATCACCCAGAGAGTGGTTTTGCGTGCCCCTGCGCCGGGAAAGGCTAGTCGAATGCGCCGCGGCAGGCCGTCACGAGCCGCTCCGGCCGGGTCACTGGCTGCTACTGCCGAAGTCCTCCGGCGAGATCTGGTCGAGGAACTCGCGGAACTTCTCGACCTCGTCCTCCTGCTCGTCCGGGATGGCGATCCCGGCGTCGTCCAGCACACCGTCGCTGCCGTAGATCGGCGTGCCGGTGCGCAGGGCCAGCGCTATGGCGTCGGACGGCCGGGCGCTGACCTCCACGCCGCTGGCGAAGACGAGCTCCGCGTAGAACACACCCTCGCGCAGGTCCGTGATGCGGACCTCCGTGAGCTGCTGGCCGACCGCTTCCAGCACGTCCTTGAAAAGGTCGTGGGTCAGCGGGCGGGCCGGGGCCATGCCCTGCTGGGCAAAGGCAATGGCCGTCGCCTCTCCCGGTCCGATCCAGATCGGGAGGTAGCGGTCGCCTCCCACTTCACGCAGGAGCACGATCGGCTGGTTGGAGGGCATTTCCACCCGGACACCCACGACATCGAGCTCGTTCACACAGCAACCCTAGGACGTGCCCGGCAGGTTTGGGTAGTCGGGCACTCGCCGGTCAGTGCGAGCCCGCGTGCAGGGCCGCCTGCACGAGCGCCGCGTGCAGGCGCACGGACAGCGTGGCCAGCTCGCGCGTGGTGGCCTCGGCATGCGCCCTGGTCTGCGGATTGCGGTGCCGCCGCAGCGGTGCGACCACCTGTTCGACCAGGCCGGCCTGGCGGTCGGCGGCGGCCTTCATGGCGCGCAGGTGGCGCGGCTCCAGGCCGAAACGGCCCAGGTCGGCCACGAGGCGGGCGACGGCCACCGCATCGGCGTCGAATCCGCCGTCCGGGTGGGGCGTGACCAGCCCGTACGACTGCCACTCCACCAGCTCACTCTCCGTGACACCGGTGGTACTCAGCAGCTCTTCCCGGCCGATCCGCGCGGGCGGGGCGGGCACGGGCGCGTCCAGCCCCACGCCGGTGGCGCGGACGACGTCACCGGCGACGCCGGGCGGCCCTGCGTCGTGGCCGTCGGCGGCCACGAGCGCGGCGTCACGCGGCTTCGCGGGGGCGGGCAGCTGTGGCGCCTCGCCCCGGGCCCGGGCCTCCAGGTGCTCCTTGATGACCCGCAGCGGGAGATAGTGATCGCGCTGCATGCGCAGGACGCAACCGAGCCGCTCCACGTCCTCCGTGCTGAACTTGCGGTATCCGGACGGCGTGCGCTGCGGCTCCACCAGACCCTCCGCCTCCAGGAAACGAATCTTGGAGATGGTGACCTCGGGGAACTCCTCGCGGAGCAGGTTGAGCACCGTGCCGATGCTCACCAGCCGTCCTTCCGCGCCGGCGGCACCGGGAGACCCGGCACCGCCCGACGGTGTTCGAAGCATGGCCCTTCCTTGGGGTCCCCCCGGACGGAGTCCGGGGAGGGTCAGATGCCCCGCTGGCTGCCGTAGAAGACCAGCCGGTACTTGCCGATCTGGACCTCGTCGCCACTGTTGAGCGACACCGAGTCGATCCGCTCGCGGTTGACGTACGTGCCGTTGAGGCTGCCGACGTCGGAAACGGTGAAGCTGCCGTCCTGACCTCTGCGGAACTCCACGTGCCGGCGGGAGACCGTGACATCGTCCAGGAAGATGTCGCTCTGCGGGTGCCGGCCCGCCGTGGTGATCTCGCCGTCCAGGAGGAACCGGCTGCCGGAGTTCGGCCCGCGCCGGACCACCAGCAGCGCCGAACCCAGCGGCAGCGCGTCGACGGCCGCCTGGGCCTCCGGGGAGAGCGACGGGATCGGCGTCTGGCCGGTGGTCTCGGAGTCGTACGCCTCGAGACCGGAGATGGAGATGGTCGAGGTCGTCTCCGAGGCGCGCTCGGCCACGGCACCGGGCCGCAGCGGGGCGCCGCAGTTGGAGCAGAACCGGCTCGCCTCGGCGTTCCGGTGGCCGCACCTCGTGCAAACCGGCAAGGCAGACCCTCCGCTCGAGGTCGCTGGTGCCCCGAAACCTATGCGCCCGGTGGCAGCAGGGTCAACAGCCGACCCGCCCGGAATGTCTCCTCCCGGAGCCGCCGTCTCGTCCCGGAACAGCGGACGCCCCTCGTGGGCGCCCTCCTGGCCCTGGCCGCCCTCCACGTGGCGCGACGCGCGGTGGCGGGCGCTGCCGCCGTCCTGGCGTGCGCTCTTGCCGAACAACTTCGCAAACAACTTCACGGGCGATTCCCCTTGACCGAAACAGACCCGCCCGTGGGGCAGGACAAACCCTCGATGCACTCACCGTCCGACCCGGACATCCATACAACGTCCGTGGTCAACAGACAGTTTCCACCACGCACCCTCGACTTGGTGCGCCGACCCCCCGCAACCTCGTGGCCTCCCTCCGAAGCCCGCACGACCGCCCGCCTCACTGCGATGACGACCGAGCGTAGTCAGGCCGCTTCGCCGGGCGCAAGGCGTCCACAATGATCTTCTCAGACCGCTGGACCGATACGCCCGCCTGCTCCTTCTCCAGCGTCTGCACCACACCGCCGGGAATGTTGAGCGCGGGCTCCAGGTCCTGCGGCTTGCCGATCACCTTGAACCGGTAGGGCTGCGAGACCTTCTTGCCGTCGATCTCCACCCTGCCCGCCGCACCCGAGAAGTACGTGTCGGCGGCCACCCGGACGTCGTTGATCTGGATGGCCTCAGCGCCCGCGGCCCGCAGCTCCTGGATGGCGTCCAGCAGCTTGTCGGCCTCGACCAGGCCCTTGGGGTCGCTCACCGTGAGCTCGATGCCCGGCCCCTGCGCCCCCACCGTGCCCGCGAGGATACCCAGCTGCTGCTCCTTCTGCGCGGTCTGCTTGCGGGCCTCCGCGGCCTGGTTGGAGCTGCTCTCGAGCTCGGTGCGCTGGTTCTCCAGGCGCCGCTTCTCGTCCTCCAGCCGCTTCGTGCGGTTGTCGAGCTCGTCCAGGATCCGTACGAGGTCCTCCTGCCGGGCACCGCGCAGCGCGCTGTTGTCGCTGGTCGACCGGACCTGGATAGCCAGGCCCAGCCCCAGGACGCACAGCAGCACCGCGACGGTGAGCTGGGCCCTCGTCAGCCGCGGCGGCCAGAGACTGTTCAGCAGGCGCTGACGGCCCGTCACGGGTGCGGCGGCGGGCGGAGGCGCGGGAGTGAGCTCGGGCACGGGCCCGGGGGCGGCAGCGGCCCCGGATGCGGACCCGGCGTCAGGAGCGGGCCCCGGCCGGGGCCCTACGGATTTCTCCGGCTCGTTGCCCTCGCCGCCCTTGTCACTCCTGCCGGTTTCGTCACTCCTGCCGGCTTCCCCGGCCTCGCCCGGCCCCGCAGGCGTGGCGGCCCTTCCGGACCCCTCGGCTTTACCGTCTTTTGAGGTCTTAGCGGTCTTAGGGGCCTTCTCGCCCTTCTCGGCCTTCTCCGGCTTAGCGGACTTCGCGGCTTTCTTCGGCCCCTCGGCCGGCGTCGGCTCCTCCGCGGAAGCCGGCTCACCGGGCGGGTTCTCTTCGGGCGTGTTGCCGTCGGTGCTCATCGGCCTCACGCCCGGAAGACGTGCCGGCGGATCGCGGCCGCGTTGGAGAAGATGCGGATGCCCAGGACGACCACGACTCCCGTGGAGAGCTGGGCCCCGACCCCGAGCTTGTCGCCCAGGAAGACGATGAGCGCCGCCACGACCACGTTGGACAGGAAGGAGACGACGAACACCTTGTCGTCGAAGATCCCGTCCAGCATCGCCCGGAGGCCGCCGAACACCGCGTCGAGCGCCGCCACGACGGCGATGGGAAGGTAGGGCTCGACCACCGTCGGCACCACGGGACGGACGACGAGTCCGACCACAACTCCCACGACGAGGCCCAATACGGCGATCACGATGTGCCCTTCCCTGTGTCGGTGGCGCGGCCGGCCGCGCCACCCTCCTGCGCCTGTGCGGTACGTACGATCAGGCTCGGCGCGGCCGGCAACCGTACCTCCCCCTGAGCGGAAATGCTGTAGCGAACCCCGTACTTCTGCTGCAGAGCGCGCAGGTACAGCCCGTCGGCGCTGCGCTGGAAGGCGTTGGCGAACTGCTGTCCGTCACCGATCGCGAGCACCGTGTACGGCGGCACCAGCGGTCTGTTGTCCACCAGTATGGCGTCACCGGCGGCCCTGATCGCCGACAGCGCCGTCAGCCGCTGCCCGTTGACCGAGACGGCCTCCGCCCCGGACTGCCACAGGCCGTTGACGATCCGCTGCATGTCACGGTCGCGCACCCGGCCCGTGTCGGAGAAGCCGCTGCTCTCGCGCGGCCCGCCGCCACCGCTCTGCTTCGTCTGCTTGGCGTCGTCCACGACCAGCTTGACCCCGGGGCCCTGCACGGCGGTCGCGCCCGCGAGCAGCGCCACCAGGTCGGCCTTGTCCCCGCCGTGCTTCTCCAGGACGTCACGCTGCTTGGTGCCGACGGCGTCCCGCAGGGTGTCGACGTTCTTCTGCAGCGCGTCGGCCGCCGAGGTCTCCCGCTCGATGCGGTCGATGAGCTGCTGGCGCTCCTTGGCCAGCGTCGGTGCCGATATCTGCGCCTGCGCCGCCCCCAGCGTCACCACCACAGCGGCCAGCAGCAGGGCACCCGCGAGGCCCAGCTTGGCCCGCAGCGGGCTGGGTAGCCCGCTCCCGCCCTCCGTCTTCCGCCGGGCCGCCGCCTCGGCGTAGCCGTCGTCGAGGCTGTGGTCCATCACATTGGTCAGCAGCGACATGGAGGCGTCGGGGCGCGGCGGCGGCGTGGGCGTGCTCCGATCGGGGGGCTGCTGCGACATGCCGCACATCGTCGCACGTCGGGGGCGTCGTCTCCCAATGGCCCCACCGGCGCGCCGGACGCGGGATCACTCCGCTGCCGGTCCGGCCCCAAGGAGACGACGCCCGCCGGGTCCTGACCGGGCGTCCGCGGTCAGCGCCCGGCGCCGTCCACGACCGCCGACCACTCGTCGAGCAGGGCCTGCGCCGAGGCGTCGTCGGGCCCCTCGGCCCACAGGTGCGTCACCGCCTCGGCCGGGTCCGGCAGCACCATGACCCAGCGCCCGTCGGTCTCCACGACCCGCACCCCGTCGGTCGTGTCCACGTGCCGGTCCCCGGCCGCCTCGACCACGGACCGCATCACGAGCCCCTTCACGGCCCACGGCGTCGGCAGGTCGCGGCGGAGCACGTGGGCGCGGGGGATGCGGGCGTCTATCTGGCTGAGCGTGAGCTGAGTGCGCGCCACCAGGCCGATGAGCCGGACGAACGCGGCGGTCCCGTCGAAGACGCTGGTGGATTCGGGGACGATGAAGCCGCCGCGCCCGTCCCCGCCGAAGATCGTGGTGTCCGCGCGGCCGACCCTGGTCAGGTCGTCGGGCGACGTCGTCGTCCACTCGACCTGCGTGCCGTGGTACGCCGCCACCTGCTCGGCGATACGGGTCGTGGTCACCGGCAGGGCCACCTTACCGCTGCGCCGCTCGGCGGCGACCAGGTCGAGCAGGACGAGCAGCGCCCGGTCGTCCTCCACGATCCGGCCGCGCTCGTCGACCAGGGAGAGCCGCTCCCCCACCGGGTCGAACCGCACGCCGAACGCGGCCCGCGCCGAGGCCACGATCTCCCCGAGCCGCACCAGGCCGGAGCGGCGGTCGTCCGCGGTCTCCGTGGGCCGGGACTCGTCGAGCCCGGGGTTGATGGTGAACGCCTCCACACCGAGCCGGCCGAGCAGGCTGGGCAGAACAAGGCCTGCGCTGCCGTGCGCCGCGTCCACCACGACCTTGAGCCCGGCCTCGGCGACCCCGCTGGTGTCCACGGACCGCAGCAGCGAACCCGCGTACGAGTCGTAGACGCTGGAGGGGAAGGAGAGGTCGCCGATCTCCCCGGGGAAGGCCCGGCGGTACTCCTGGCGGGCATAGACCCGGTCGAGCTTGCGCTGCCCGGCCTGGGAGAGGTCGGCGCCGCGCTCGTCGAAGAACATGATGTCGACGGAGTCCGGCACGCCCGGCGTCGTACGGATCATGATGCCGCCGGCGCTGCCGCGGGCCGTCTGCTGGCGGGCCACCGGCAGCGGGACGTTCTCCAGATCCCGTACGTCTATGGCGCTGGCCTGCAGGGCGGAGATCACGGCGCGCTTGAGCGCCCGCGCACCGCGGGAGTGGTCACGCGCCGTGGTGACGGTGGAGCCCTTCTTGAGCGTCGTGGCGTACGCGCCCGCGAGCCGCACCGCGAGCTCGGGCGTGATCTCCACGTTGAGGATGCCGGACACGCCGCGCGCGCCGAAGAGGTGGGCCTGGCCGCGGGACTCCCAGATCACCGAGGTGTTGACGAACGCGCCGGCCTCGATGGTCTTGAACGGGTAGACGCGGACGTTGCCCTGAATAATCGATTCCTCACCGACCAGGCACTCGTCGCCGATGACGGCGCCGTCCTCGATCCGGGCGGCGCGCATGATGTCGGTGTTCTTGCCGATGACGCAGCCGCGCAGGTTGCTCTGCTGGCCGATGTAGACGTTGTCGTGGACGACGGCCTTGTGGAGGAAGGCTCCGCTCTTGACGACGACGTTGGAGCCGACGACGGTGTGCTCGCGGATCTCGGCGCCGGCTTCGACCTTGGCGTAGTCGCCGATGTAGAGCGGGCCGCGGAGCGTTGCGTCGGGGTGGACCTCGGCACCTTCGGCGACCCAGACGCCGGGCGAGATCTCGAAACCGTCTATGTCGACGTCGACTCTGCCTTCGAGCACGTCGGCCTGCGCCTTGACGTAGCTCTCGTGGGTGCCGACGTCCTCCCAGTAGCCCTCGGCGACATAGCCGTAGACCGGCTTGCCCTCCTTCATCAGCTGGGGGAAGACATCACCGGACCAGTCGACGGGGACATCGGCCTCGACGTAGTCGAAGACCTCGGGCTCCATGACGTAGATGCCCGTGTTCACCGTGTCGGAGAAGACCTGACCCCAGGTGGGCTTTTCGAGGAAGCGGTCGACCTTGCCGTTCTCGTCGACGATGGTGATTCCGAATTCCAGGGGATTGGGAACACGGGTGAGACAGACGGTGACGAGGGCGCCCTTCTCCTTGTGGAAACGGATCAGGTCGCTCAGGTCGAAATCGGTGAGGGCGTCTCCGGAGATCACCAGGAAGGCGTCGTCCTTGAGCGCCTCCTCGGCGTTCTTGACGCTCCCCGCGGTGCCGAGTGGCTTTTCCTCGTTGGCATAGGTGAGCTCCATGCCCAGTTCCTCGCCGTCCCCGAAGTAGTTCTTGACGAGGGAGGCGAGGAACTGCACCGTCACCACGGTCTCGGTGAGTCCGTGCCGCTTGAGCAGTCGCAGCACATGCTCCATGATCGGCCGGTTGGCGACCGGCAGGAGCGGCTTGGGCATGCTCGAGGTCATGGGGCGAAGGCGGGTGCCTTCACCACCGGCCATCACGACGGCCTTCATGTCGGAAGCGTCCTCCTTGCGAGACGACGGTCACGCCGAACAACGGTCATGCCGACTTCACGCCCGGGACGGCCGGAGTATGGCCGGGGTCTGCGGCGGGCTCAGTCGGCCGTGGCGTCAGCCTTGACCAGGCGGCGGACCTGGACCACATAGAGGATCCCTGCCCACCAATAGAGGGTTGTACCCCATCCGGCGAACGCCCATCCGAAAATCGCGGCGAGTGACGGCAACCAGCCGTGTCCGTCACTGAGAAGCAGCAACGGGAACGCGTACATCAGGTTGAAGGTCGCGGCCTTGCCGAGGAAGTTCACCTGCGGCGGCGGATAGCCGTGGCGCCTCAGGATCCACACCATGACCAGCAGCATCGCCTCTCGGGCGATGAGGGCGGCGGTCAGCCAGAGCGGAAGGATCTCACGCCATGTCAGGCCGAAGAGGGTGGAAAGGATGTAGAGGCGGTCGGCTGCCGGATCGAGCAGCCGGCCGAGGCTGCTGATCTGATTCCAGCGGCGGGCGAGTTTTCCGTCGAGGTAGTCGCTGACGCCGCTGAGCGCCAGGACGAGGAGCGCCCACCCGTCGTGCCTCTGGAGAATCAGCCACAGGAAGAGGGGGACGCCGACCAGGCGCGCCATGCTGAGGATGTTCGGGATGGTGAGGACGCGGTCGGTCTGGACTCGCGTCTCCTGGACCTCCACCCGGGGGCCTCCTGTGGGAAATATGTGAACGATACCCCCTGACCTTACCCTCCGGTGCGGTGCGGGTACCGCGAGGGGCGGGCGGCGGAAACGGCCCGGGAACGCGAAAAAGCCCTGGCGGGAACTCAAGGTTCCCACCAGGGCTTTCTCTAAAAATTGTTCGGCGGCGTCCTACTCTCCCACACGGTCCCCCATGCAG
>NZ_JOFL01000002.1 GCF_000719265.1 Streptomyces roseoverticillatus
GCGCTGACGTGTATTTGTGGGCCCAATACCGGGGCCCCCTTGGAGGCCGCGGCAAAGGGCCCGTAAATATACGGCCCCGGACCCCCACCCCGGAGCCCCCGCCACCGGCACCCGGACGCACCCGCTACCGGCCCCGCTCCCCCCGGATCTCCTGAACCACCCGGGAAACAGAACCCCGCACCGCCGACGTCTCCGTAAGGAAGTGCCACCAGTCCGGGTGCCGCCCCTCCAGCCCGGCCACGGCCCGGTCCAGCCGTTCCACCGCCGCGTCCAGCGGCCCCGCGTGCCGCGGGTCGGGCGTGCTGCGCCCCGCCATGGCCAGCCGCTGCGCGTCGCGGATCGCGAAGCGCGTGCGCTCGACTTCCTGCTGGTGGTCGAAGGACACCTCGTCCAGTCGCCGCAGCCGGTCGGCCGCGGCGGAGACGGATTCGTCGGTCGTGCTCAGCACGGCCCGTACGGTCGAGAGCAGGGCCTGGGCGTCGGGCCACCGCTGCTCGTCGCGCGCCCGCCGCGCCTCGGCGAGCTTCTCCTCGGCCTGGGCGACGGCCCGCTGGGCCTCCTCGGGCACTTGCTGGAGGTCCTGCCAGCAGGCGGCGCTGTAGCGGCGGCGCAGCTCGCTGAGGACGGGCTCGACGCCCGAGGCGCGGGTGGTCAGGGCCTGGGCCCGCGTCCGCAGGGACACCAGCCGCTTGTCGATCTCCGCGACCTTGGCCGGCAGGCCCTCCGCCTCGGCCCGTACGGCCCCGGCTTCCTGCAGGACTCGTTCCGCGCGCCGGAGCGTGTCGGGCACGCCGTGCTGCCCGGCGCCCTGGTTGAGCTTGGTGAGCTCGGGGGAGAGCGCCGCGAGCCGCGCGGCGAGGCCGTCGGCCCGCAGGCCCGCGCCGCGTGCGGCGTCGAGCGCGACGGTGGCGGCGAGGAGGCCTTGGCGGGCGCGTTCCACGGCGGGCGCGAGGCGGGAGAGCTGTTCCTCGGCGGTGCTCAGGAGCGGGCCGAGGCCCTGCCCGAACCGCTCCAGGTCGGCCTTGGCGCGCAGCAGCTCGTCCTTGGCCTTGGTGAGGTCGGTGCGGGCGCGGGCGGCGGCGCCGGCGTCGAGGTCCTCGCGGTCGAGGTCGTGGGAGTCGACGGCGGTGATGTAGGCGTGGGAGACCTCGTCGATGCGCTGCCCGAAGGCGGCGAAGTCGGCGGCGGCCTTGCGGGCGGCGGGGGAGGAGTCCACCGCGGTGATCGTCTCGATGGAGATCCGCAGCTCGCGCTGGGCGGTGTCGAGCTCGTAGAAGGCGGCCGCGGCGGCGTCCTTCGCGGCCTGGGCGTCCGCCCGCTGGCCTTCGCCGCGGCCCCAGCCCCAGCGGCGGGTGCCGCCGCCGGCGAAGGCCGCGGGCGCGGTGGCGAGGGCCGCGGCGAGCAGGGGGAGCGGCAGGAGGACGAGGGCGAGGGCGTCGCGGGCGGCGGCGGTGCGGGCCCCCGCAGCCCGGAAACGGCGGTGCGCCGGTCGTGCGGACTGTGCGAAGGTCGCCGTCACTTGCCCTCTCCCGATGGATCGCCCCTGGCCGGATGCCATTCTCCCACCCGGTAAGGACGAACACACGGGACGGTCAGTTGCCCGTCAGTCCGCGAGGCGGATCTTCACCTCGCCGTTGTTGCTGTGGGCGGTGACGACGTGGGCGCTGCTGTCGTCGCGCGGCACGTCCACGCGCACCTTGCCGTTGTTGCTGCGGCCCTCGGCCTTGTACGGGGCGCGGGGCAGGTCGACGGTGATGCTGCCGTTGTCGCTTCCGGCCTCGACGCGGTCGGGGACCCGGCCGAAGGCGAGCCGTACGGCCCCGTTGTCCGTGTCGGCCTTGACCTGGCGGGAAGTGACGCCGCTGGTGGTGAGGGTGCCGTTGGAGCTGTGGAGGCGCAGGGAGCCGCTGCTGTCCTCGACGCGGACGGCGCCGTTGCCGGAGCGGATGTCGAGGTCGGTATCGAAGCCGCGGGCCTTGACCTCGCCGTTGTCGTTCTTGACGGTCACCTTCACACCGCGCGGCACCTCGATCTTGTGCCGGGCGTCGCAGTCGGTGCTCAGCCCGGAGCACTGCTCCTTGAGCTTGAGGACGGAGCCGTCGAGCTCCCAGGTGACCTTCGTGGTCCCGCCCAGGGTCCATCCGGAGAACCACCGCGTGACCTGGACGCCCTTGACGTCGGCGGGCACGAGCTCCAGCGCCGAGTTGTCGGACTCGACGGTCAGCTCCTTCCCGGCCAGCGCGAACGCCTTGTGCTCCGGCGTCGCCTCGCCGGCGTCGGCGCTCCCGCACCCGGTCAGCACGGCTCCGGCGATCAGCACACCGACCGTGACGAGCGGGATACGGACGGCGGCGGAACGGGTGCGGGGCTTCATCGGGTCTCCGGTGGGGCAGGTCGGCGAGGTGCGGCAGAGGCGCCGCGTACGGGATCAGCGTAGGAGTGGATCACGGCCGGGCACGATGAAGCCCGCTACCGGAAAAGGGGTGGGGATAACCCCCGCACGGGCCCCCGGCCCTGCGTTTGCGGGGACCCCGGCAGGTCGATGTAGGCTGTCACCTCGTGCCAGGGCGCATAGCTCAGCGGTAGAGCGCTGCTCTTACAAAGCAGATGTCGGCGGTTCGAATCCGTCTGTGCCCACCAGCGCGAAGACCCCGAAGCGATCAGGCTTCGGGGTCTTTGTCGCATACGGCAGCGAGGCGCAGGTGTCAGCCGATGTAGTTGAGCTGAAGGACTGTCAGTGTCTTCGTTTGCTGGCCGACGAGGAGCACAGCGATGGCGTGATCCGTCACCAAAGTGCGCATCACGCCGTCGTCTTCCCCGTAGACGTGGGTGGCCCCGTAGGGGTCATCACAGGCAGCGGCTAAGGCCACGGCTAATTGCGCGCTTGCCTCGGGTGGCATCGCATCGTGAACCGCCTCGGTGCCGTGCCCGTACTTCAGCCGGAAGGTCATCAGGCAGCCCCTCGGGATCGCGCGGCGGCGGCTTCGGCCTGGATCCGGTCGGTCACGTCGATCCACTCGCCGGGGACCTCCCCGGTCTCCGCTTCGACTCGCGCGAGCTCCCGGCCGCGCTCGACGGCAGCACTGATGTCTTCAGCGATCTGCTGCCACTTCGCAAACACGGTGACGATCTCGTGTACCGGGGCGCGGTTGATCTCGCTCAGGAAGCGCTGCTTCGCCGGTGGACTGCCCAGGGCGTCGCAGATCGTTTCGATCGTCCATCGCTTCGCGGTCATGGTGTGTTCCTCCTCCAGCAGAGGCCGCCTGCACGCTGCCATCCCACGGTACGCGGGGCGGGGAATCTTCGGGGCATCATAGGCAACGAGGCCCGTCACCAGTCCCCCTCTGCGTCGTCGGGGTCGAGTTCGGCGAGGGCTTCGCGTGCGGTATCGCGGTTGGTTTTGAGGTCTTGGGCGATGGTGGCGGCGAGCCAGGATTCGCCGGGGGCGTGTCCTTGTCCGGCGTAGGTCCAGTGGGCCAGGACGAGGGTGGTGGCTTCGGGGGTGTCGTCGGGGTCGGGGAGTCCTCGTTCGCGGCGTTCCTGGCGGGCGCGGTAGTCGGCGCGGGCCCCCGGAGGGTGCCGAGGGTGGTGGAGTTAGGAGGTCACGTCTATGACGGACATGCCCAACCCGGCAGAGCCAAGCCCACGTCCTGACCCTACTGTGTCGCCCCCTCCGGGCCATACCGCACGCGCTTGGCTCATGACTCTTGCGACCTTGATAGGGGCCGCTGCAACTCTCATCAGTGCACTCCGTGGAGTAACGCACTAGAGCGTCTGTGGGCAGCGCCCTAGGTGGAGCAGGACACCTCAGTTGACGCCAGGCTGACATCAGCAGCCGACATCAACAAGCGTGGGCGCCGACGGATTCGGGCGGTCGGACGCGCACCGGTCGACGCCTGATGGGGAGCCCTGGACTGCTACGCGGCGGTTGCCGGATCGAACTTACCGGGATCGGTGCGGGGCTCCTGCGTTTTCGTGCGGGGCCGGGGGACGCCCGGAGGGCCCGGTCACGGCAGAGGCAGCATGCCGCCGTTCCTGTGGAGCCACGACCGGTACGTCGGGTTGGCGTAGGCGAGGGACCGGTAGGCGTCGGCCAAGTCGCAGAAGAGGGCGTCGGTTTCCGGGACGGAGAGCGCGCCGGGGCGGGTGGTCAGGGAGAGTTCGACGGTGAGGGGGTCGCCGTAGAGGGGGCGGAGGACCGTTCCCGGGCCGGCCTCCGCGGTGGGCTGGCAGGCCCGTACGGCCTCGCCCGAGGCGACGAGGTCCGCGGCCGTGGTGGTGTCGCGGACGTGCACGAGGCGCGGGTCGATCCCGGCGGTGGTGAAGGCCCGCTGCAGGGCGGACCACTCGTGGTCGGCCGCGGGGTCCACGATCCAGGCGTCGTCGGCGAGTTCGGCGATCCCGACCACGGGGTGGGCGGCCGCCGGGTGCGTGACGGACAGGGCGACGAACCGCGGCTCCCGGGTCATGAGGACGCGCTGTTCGACGCCCGGCGGTATGTGCAGGGGGAAGCCCTCGGTCTCGTGGACGAAGGCGGCGTCGAGCTGGTTGGTCGCGAGCAGCTGCAGCAACGTTCCCGCGGAGACCTCTATGTGGATGGCGACGTCCGTGTCGGGCAGCCGGGCGTGGAGGCGGCGCAGCCAGCCCGTGACGACGCGTCCGCCGAGGCTGCCGACCCGCAGCCGGGCCCCGCCCGCGCCCGCCGCGGCGTCACGGGCCGCCGCCATGAGCGCGCTCATCTCGGCGATGATGGGCCGGGCCCGGGAGAGCACGGAGTGGCCGAGCGGCGTGGGGCGGCTGCCCGTCTGGCCGCGGGTGAACAGCAGGCCGCCGACGGCTCCTTCGATGCGGCGGAGCTGGGTGGTGAGCGAGGGCTGGGTCATGCCCAGCTGCAGCGCGGCCTTCCGCACACTTCCCGCATCCGCAATGGCGCAAAGCGCGCGGAGGTGCCTGACCTCGAGCTCCACGGGGGGAGCATATCCGCGCCCCGCACGTCACACCAGGCACATGGCGGGGCAGGGTAGGTGATTGGCTGGTGTTATGGCCAGTTGGCATCATCCGTATCGCTGATAACTCGTCACAGACTCTCGGGGACCAGCAGTTCACCCGACGGACATCCGGTCGGCACACCCACCAGCCGGCAACGGACGTCCTCGGCACGAATGGAGTCCCCCACATGAAACGCTCCACGATGGTGCTGTCGGCGGCGATCGGCCTCGGGCTCACGGCGGCCATGACGGCGGTTCCCGCCTCCGCCGCCGCCCCGGCGGCCACGGGATCGCAGACCGTGCAGTCGTCGTACGCCGGCTCGGCGGCCGAAGAGGCCGACAACAAGGCGTTCTTCGACGCGGTGATGAAGTCGGCGCAGGCCAAGGCCGCGAAGTCGCCGGGCCTGCGGGCCGTCACGGTCACCTACGACGCCAGCAGAGCGCCCAGCTTCGCCTCCCAGATAGCCGCCAGCGCGCAGATCTGGAACAGCTCCGTGCGCAACGTCCAGCTGCGTGCGGGCAGCAACGCCGACTTCAGCTACTACGAGGGCAACGACTCCCGCGGCTCCTACGCGAGCACCGACGGCCACGGCCGCGGCTACGTCTTCCTCGACTACCGGCAGAACCAGCAGTACAACTCCACCCGCGTCACCGCGCACGAGACCGGGCACGTGCTCGGCCTGCCGGACCACTACTCCGGTCCGTGCAGCGAGCTGATGTCCGGCGGCGGCCCCGGCACGTCCTGCCAGAACACCCGCCCCAACAGCGCCGAGAGCAGCAGGGTCAACCAGCTGTGGGCCAACGGCCTGTCGGCCTTCAAGAAGGACGACAAGGGAGTGTTCACCACGGTTCGATGAGCCCCGGAGCTCACTGAGCCTCGCCCGTCCGGCGGCCCGGTTCCCTCGCGGAGCCGGGCCGCCGCCCGTCTCCACGCCCGTCGCGCCGCACGGCCGCATACTGGAACAGATGACACACGTGCCCCCTGGCCTCACCTATCCGGAGGCCGGCGCCACCGCCCGCTTCCCGCTGCCCGCCGGCTACCACCACCTCCACGAGGTCGGGTACGTCGGCCGCGGCCGGCCCGTCTTCGAGGCGGCGGCCGACGCGGTCCTCTCCTGGCGCCTGCACCGCGCCGCCGGCATCCGCGTGCCCGCCGGCACCCTCCCGGCCGCCCCCGGCGTGACCGTGGACGTCTCCCTCGGCCTCGGCCCGCTGCGCGCCTCCGGGACGTGCGCGGTGGTCTGGACCGTACGGGAGGAGCGCCGCGCGGGCTTCGCCTACGGCACGCTGCCGGGGCATCCCGAGTGCGGGGAGGAGTCCTTCGTCGTCACTCTCGACGGGGCGGAGGACGTACGCCTGGCCGTGACGGCGTTCAGCCGGCCGGCGCGCTGGTTCACGCGGGCCGCCGGGCCCTTGGTGCCGGCCTTCCAGCGGAGATACGCACGGCACTGCGCGCGCGTGCTGCGGGCGGAGGCGGCTCGTCCGGCGGCGTAGCCGGGGCAGGTATTGGTCCGTACCAATCCTCGTGCGGGGGTGGCACGCGGGGGTCCGCCGTTCGCCGACCGGACGTACGGTCGTTGCGGTATCGGGCCCTGCTGGAACGTGCGGCTGCGGTGGGGGCGGGATTCCGCCGGACTCCCGCCGTTGGGCCGCTTTGCCGTCGCGGCGGCTCTTTCCTTCCGCCGCGGGCGGCGAGAAGCCGCAAAGCCGGGAGGCGGGCGGAACGCGCGGCCGCCGCGACCGGGGCGACCGGAACCGCGCTACGCCTCTCGCGGCCGCTTCACGACGTACGCCGCGCCCGCCCCCGCCGCGAACAGGGCGAGGAAGGAGACGGCCGTGCCGATCCAGCCGGCGCCGAGCCACTGGCCGCCGAAGTAGCCCAGGCTCACGCTGTAGGCGGCCCAGGTCAGGCCGGCCAGGGCGGACCAGGGGAGGAATTCGGCCACCCGGCGGTGCATCACGCCCGCGCCGAGGCTGACCACGGACCGCCCGGCGGGTGCGAAGCGGGCGACGACCACCAGGGGGCCGCCGCCGCGCAGCAGCGCCGTGCCGAGCTTCTCCTGGGCGGCGGTCAGCCGCCGCGACCGGGCGATGGCCCGGTCGAAGCGGTCGCCGCCGCGCCAGGCGAGCCGGTAGGCGACCATGTCGCCGAGGACGGATGCCGTCGCGGCGCACATGACCAGCGCGAGCATCTGGGGGAAGCCGGCGTGGCCGCGGGCCGCGTCACCGACCGCGTCGGCCGCGGTGCCCGCGGCGGCGGTCGCCGCGGTGATCACCAGGACCCCGCTGGGGAGCACGGGGAGGAAGACGTCCAGGAGTACGGAGATGCTGACGATCACGTAGATCCATGGGGTGTCGGCCAACGCCCCCAACTGCTCCAGCACGTCCTGATCTCCCGGTACGGTCCCCCGCCGCGACGTCGCAGGGGAGCGGCAGGGGCGGCCTTCACAACCGCACAGCGTACGCCTGGGGCGTGTGTGACGTGTGAGCGGGGGAGGGGAAAATGGCGCAGATCACCCGCGGCGGGAGAAGAGCCGGTCCAGGGACAGCGCACCCGGGCCGGTGAAGACGAGCAGCAGGAAGCCCCAGCAGAACACGACGGGCAGCTCGCCGCCGTTCTGGATCGGCCACAGCGCCCCGCTCTGGTGCATGTCGAAGTACGCGTACGCCATGGAGCCGGACGCGATCAGGGCCGCGCTGCGGGTGCCCGCGCCGAGCAGCACGAGGATGCCGGCGACGGCCTGGATGACGGCCGCGTACCAGAACGGCCAGAGGCCGGTCGCGACGGTGCCGCCGTGGGTGCCGGCCGCGCCGCCGAGCACGCCGAAGAGCGAGGCGATGCCGTGGCAGGCGAAGAGCAGGCCGATCACGACCCGGAAGGCGGACAGGACGTACGGGCGGGCCGCGTCCAGGCGCTCCGTGAGGGCGGGGGTCGCGGCGGCGCCGGTTCTCGCGGGGGCCGAGGGGGAGGCGGTGGCGGGCGTGGGGGGCATGAGGGGCTCCTCGTATCGGGGACAGGAACGATGAGGTCCCCCAGGTTAGGTACCCCTAATCGATACTTGCAAGTTCAAGGACCGATGGACCGACTTTGTCACATGCCGGAAATCCGGGAACGGGCTGGAACCCCGGCTGGACACCCGGCGGGAAGGCGGTCCGACGCGCGGCGGAACGCGGCGGGAACGCGGCGGGGCGGGCCGGATGTGGATCCGGCCCGCCCCGGGGCGCTCTGTCTGTTCGTCTGTTCGTGCTGTTGCGCCGTCCCGGCTCAGCAGCCGCGGCTCAGCAGCCGCGGTTCAGCGGCTCAACGGCTCCGGCTCAGCAGCCCTTCAGGACGGCCGTGAGCTTGTCCTTCTCCGCGGAGTCGACCGTCAGCTTGTAGTAGTGCTTGACCGTGACCCACATGCGCGCGTACGTGCACGCGTAGGAGTTCAGCGGCGGCATCCACTGCGCCGGGTCCTTGTCGCCCTTCGCCTGGTTGACGCGGTCGGTCACGGCGATCAGCTGCGGCCGGGTGAGGTCGTTGGCGAACGCCTTCCGCTGCTCGGTCGTCCAGGCGTTGGCGCCCGAGCGCCAGGCCTGGGCCAGCGGCACTATGTGGTCGATGTCGATGTCCTGGGCGTCGTGCCAGGTGGCGCCGTCGTAGGGGGAGACCCAGGTGCCGGAGACCGCGGCGCACTTGGCGTCCTGCTGCACGTTCTCGCCGTCGCGCTTGAGGACGACCTCGCGGGTGTTGCACTCCCCGGACTGGGTGGCCCAGTGCGGGAACTTCGTGCGGCTGTAGCCGTCCATGGAGCCCTCGGGGCTGACCTGCAGTTCCGTGAGGTAGCCGCGCACGGTGGCGGCGTCCGGCGGGGTGGGCGGGGCGGCGTGGGCCGTGCCGCCGCCCAGGACGAGCGAGCCGACGAGGGCGGCGAGGCCGCTCGCCACGGCGGTGCGACGCGCGTAGAGACGGCGCGCGGCGGGACGGGTGCGCAGTGCGGGCATGGGAACTCCCTGTGGAGTGGGGGGTCTTCGGCCGTCGGGAACGGCCAGGATCGCGGCGTCCGGTTTCCGGGGGGTGGTCGCCAGGTAACAGGGTGACGACGCGATCATGACAAGGCAAGGGTCAATTCACGTGACGTTGAACCCGATCGGCGCAGCGTCCCGGCATTTCCTGACACGCCGCCATGCGACCGCCGGTAACCGGCCGTTCGGCACGCCTAGGGTGGGCCGCGTGCTCGCCGCCGCAGTGCTGCTGCCCGTCAACGCCACCCTCGCCGTGGTGCTCGCCGTCCTCCTCGCCGCCGCCGTGGCGATCGCCGCGGCCGCCCGCCTCGCCGACGCGCGCGGCCGCGGCTGGGCCCGCTCCGTCGCGGTCGCCGGGGTGCGCGCCGCCGCCCAACTCGCCGTGGTCTCGGCGCTGATCGGCTGGGTGGTGCGGGCCCTGCCGCTGCTGCTGTGCTTCGTGGCTCTGATGTACGCCGTGGCCGTACGGACCGCCGGGCGCCGGATCACCGGCAACCGCACGTGGTGGTGGGCGGCCCTGCCCATCGGCGCGGCCGTGCTGCCGGTCCTCGTGCTGCTGGTGCTCACCGGCCTCGTGCCGGTCGACGGCATCGCGCTCGTCCCCGTCGCGGGCATCCTCATCGGCGGCGGCCTGACCGCGACGGTCCTGGCCGGCCGGCGCGCCCTGGACGAGCTCCACACGCGCCACGGCGAGGTGGAGGCCGGCCTGGCGCTCGGCATGCTCGACCGCGACGCCCGGCTGGAGATCGCCCGCCCGGCCGCGTCCGACGCCCTCCTGCCGGGGCTGGACCAGACCCGCACGGTGGGGCTCGTCACACTCCCCGGGGCGTTCGTCGGCATGCTGCTGGGCGG
Organism: Streptomyces roseoverticillatus; assembly: GCF_000719265.1. Lineage (GTDB taxonomy): Bacteria > Actinomycetota > Actinomycetes > Streptomycetales > Streptomycetaceae > Streptomyces > Streptomyces roseoverticillatus. Next base: position 9,846 of record NZ_JOFL01000002.1, read on the forward strand.
GGCGTCGCCGCTGCCGGCCGCCGCGGTGCAGCTGTTCGTGCTGGTCGCGCTGATGGCGGTGCAGGTGGTGGCGGTCGCGGTGGTGCTGGAGCTGGTGGCGCGGGGGCGGCTGCACCGGGCGGACGCGAGCGCAGGAGGGAAGCGGCGGGCGTCGCGTACCCTGGGGGGAGCAGAAGGGGAGTAGCTCTTCGCCGGACCGTCGACATACTGCCGAGCTCGCCTCGGCCGGCGCCCGGAGGCCGCCCGTCCCGTACGGGCCGGCCAGCGAGACCTTCGGCCGCAGTGTCCATGACGCTGCCGTGCCGAAGCGACCCCTGAAACGTGCGGAAACGTGCAGGTCCCCTCGGTGCGGCAGCACCCGACCGACTGAGGGATTCACCACGTGTTCAGCTTCACCGTCGCCGCCCTGGCCTTCGGCGTCGTCTTCCTCGCCGAGCTGCCCGACAAGACCGCCCTGGCCGGCCTCATGCTCGGCACCCGCTACCGCGCGGGCTACGTCTTCGCCGGCGTCGCCGCGGCCTTCGCCGTACACGTCGCGCTCGCCATCGCCGCCGGCAGCGTCCTGTCGCTGCTGCCGCACCGCCTCGTCCAGTGCGTCGTCGGCCTGCTCTTCCTCGCCGGCGCGGCCATGCTCCTCTTCAAGAAGGACGAGGACGACGAGGAGCTCCGGAAGCCCGCCGACCAGTCCTTCTGGAAGGTCTCCGGGGCGGGCTTCATGCTGATCCTCGTCGCCGAGTTCGGCGACCTCACCCAGATCATGACCGCCAACCTCGCCGCCCGCTACGACGACCCGCTCTCGGTGGGCCTCGGCGCGGTGCTGGCCCTGTGGGCCGTCGCGGGCCTGGGCATCGTGGGCGGGCGCACGCTGATGAAGTACGTACCGCTGGCGATCGTCACCAGGGTGGCGGCGGTGGTGATGCTGGGACTGGCGGGCTTCAGCTTGTACGAGGCGGTCGCGGGCTGACGCTCTGTACGAGGTGGTCGTGGGCTGACGCTCTGCACGACGCGGTCGCGGGCCGACGTTCTGTACGAGGCTGGTTGCGGGCCGGCGTTCGTCCGGTCCGCCGTTGCCGTGGCGTGGTCCGGCACCGCCGGGGAGCGCCGTCGTGGTTGCTCGCCGTTGCGGCGCAAGGAACTGCCCGCCGCAACGGGGACCAGCCACTGTGGTGAGGGCCCGGCGGCACGGGCGACCACGGCAACCAGTGCCTGCGATCTGCCGCTGTCACCACTGCCAGGGCAACCACCGGCACCGCAGCCGCCGCCACCGTGACCGCCGGCATGCCGAACGGGCCCCGGCGGGGCCCTACCGCGCCGCTATGTGGAGCGTGATCGTGCCGTCCGCCGACGCCTCGACCCGTATCTGCGTCAGGTCCGCCACGGCCACGTCCGGCGCGTGGGCGGCCGCGCGCGGGCCGACGCCGACGACGCGCATGCCCGCCGCCCGGCCGGCGGCGATGCCCGCCTCCGAGTCCTCGAAGACGATGCAGTCGGCGGGCTCGAAGCCGAGCGCGGCGGCGCCCTTGAGGAAGCCCTCCGGGTCCGGCTTGCTCGCGCCGACGGACTCCGCGGTTACGCGGACCTCCGGCATGGGCAGGTCCGCCGCGCCCATGCGAGCCTCGGCCAGGGCGCGGTCCGCGGAGGTGACCAGGGCGTGGGGGAGGGTGGCGAGGGCCGCCATGAAGGCGGGGGCGCCGCCGACCGGCACGACGCCGTCGACGTCGGCGGTCTCGGCCGCGAGCATCCGGCGGTTGTCGGCGTGGTTCTGCTCCATCGGGCGGTCCGGGAGCAGCACGGCCATCGTGGCGTAGCCCTGACGGCCGTGGACGACCTTCATCACCGCGTCGCCGTCGAGCCCCTGCTCGGCGGCCCAGCCGCGCCAGCAGCGCTCCACGACGGCGTCGGAGTTGACGATGGTCCCGTCCATGTCCAGGAGCAGGGCGCGGGCGGTCAGCGTGGTCGTGGCGGCGGGGGCGTTGGCCTGCATCGGCGGACTCCAGGGCGCGCGGGAGGGAGACAAGCGGTCCCGCCCGCCGGTCAGGGAATACGGGCGGAACCACTTTGTTTCCCCACGATACAAAAAGTCGGGCCTTTCATGCCAACCCGTGCCGGCGGGCGGGGGCGGGAAGCGCCGCGCCGGCCGGGCGGCCCGGCGACTCCCGCAGGGCTTCCCGGCGGTTCCCGGCGGTTCCCGGCGGTTCCCAACGGGACCTCCTGGCCGGTGCCCACAGGACTTCACGGCCGCTCCCGTAGTCCCCTGGCTGACCCCCGTAGGACTTCACGGCTGCTCCCGTAGTCCCCTGGCTGACCCCCGTAGGACTTCACGGCTGCTTCCCCGCGCGCTGCCAATGGCCTACCCCGGCGGGCCGGACGCGCCGATCGGGACCACGATGGAAGAGGCCCCGCCGTCCAGGAGACCCGGCGGGGCCCCGCGAGACCCCAGGAGACCCGGGAGCGCCCATGGCGGACGACACCCCTGGCCCCTCCGTGGCCGCAGCGCCGGAGCCCGCCTCCGTACCCGGCGAGGGACAGCCCCGGCGCACCGTCCTCGTGGCGATCGGGGCGCTGCTGCTCGGCATGCTGCTCGCCGCCCTGGACCAGACGATCGTCTCCACCGCGCTGCCCACGATCGTCAGCGACCTCGGCGGCCTCGAACACCTCTCCTGGGTCGTCACCGCGTACATGCTCGCCTCCACCGCCGCGACCCCGCTCTGGGGCAAGCTCGGCGACCAGTACGGGCGCAAGAAGCTCTTCCAGACGGCCATCGTCATCTTCCTGCTCGGCTCCGTGCTGTGCGGCATCGCCCAGAACATGGGCGAGCTCATCGCCTTCCGCGCCCTCCAGGGCCTCGGCGGCGGCGGGCTCATGGTGCTGTCGATGGCGATCGTCGGCGACATCGTCCCGCCCCGCGACCGCGGCCGCTACCAGGGCCTCTTCGGCGCGGTCTTCGGCGGTACGAGCGTGCTCGGCCCGCTGCTCGGCGGCCTGTTCGTGGACCACCTCAGCTGGCGCTGGGTCTTCTACATCAACCTCCCCATCGGCGTCGTCGCCCTCTTCACCATCGCCGCCGTCCTGCACATCCCGGTCCGCCGCACCCCGCACCGCATCGACTACCTCGGCACGTTCCTCATCGCCGCCGTCGCCACCTGCCTGGTGCTGATGACCTCGCTCGGCGGCGTCACGTACCCCTGGAAGTCCTGGCAGATCATCGGACTCGGGGTGCTGGGCGTGGTGCTGCTCGTGCCGTTCGTGGTCGTGGAGCGGCGCGCCGCGGAGCCCGTGCTGCCGCTCAGCCTCTTCCGCATCCACACCTTCTCGCTCTGCTCGGTGATCGGCTTCGTCGTCGGCTTCGCGATGTTCGGGTCGATGACGTACCTGCCGACGTTCCTGCAGGTCGTGCAGGGCGTCTCGCCGACGCTGTCCGGCGTGCACATGCTGCCGATGGTGGCGGGACTGCTCATCGCCTCGACCGCCTCCGGCCAGATCGTCAGCCGCACCGGCCACTACAAGGCCTTCCCCATCGCCGGCACCTTCATCATGACCGTCGGCCTGCTCCTTCTGCACCGGCTCGAACCGGCCAGCAGCACCGCCGAGATGAGCGGCTACTTCTTCGTCTTCGGCTTCGGGCTCGGCCTCGTCATGCAGGTCCTCGTCCTGATCGTGCAGAACGCCGTCGCCTACCGCGACCTCGGCGTCGCCACCTCCGGAGCCACCTTCTTCCGCTCCATCGGCGCCTCCTTCGGCGTCTCCATCTTCGGCACGATCTTCGCCAACATGCTCGGGCCGCGCATTGCCGACGCCCTCGCCGGCGCGAAGCTGCCGCCCGGCGTCAGCGCGGACCGGCTCCAGGCCGACCCGCGCGCCGTCTCCACCCTGCCGCCGGGGGAGCGGGCGCGCGTCCTCGCCGCCTACTCCGACTCGATCACCGACGTCTTCATCTACGCGGTCCCCGCCGCCCTCGCCGCCTTCGTCCTCGCCTGGTTCCTCAAGGAGGAGCCCCTGCGCGGCAGCGTCACCGCCCCCGACACGAGCGAGGTCATCTCCAGCAACCCCGTCGAACGCTCCTCCCACGAGGAGGTCGCCCGCGCGCTGTCCCTCCTCGGCAGCCGCGAGGGCCGCAAGAAGATCTACGAGGTGATCACGGAACGGGCCGGGCTCGACCTGCGGCCCGCGGCGAGCTGGATGCTCCTGCGCATGAACCGCTACGGCTCCGTCGAGCCGTCTCTTCTCGCCGAGCGCGTCGACGTCCCCCTGCGCGCCGTCACCGAAGCCGCCATTCAGCTCGAGGTCCGCGGCCTCGCCCGCCGCGAGGGCCTCCCCCTCGTCCCCACGGACGAGGGCCGCCGCGTGGCCGAGCTCCTCTTCCAGGCCCGCGAGGCGTCCCTGGCCGACCTCCTGGGCGACTGGTGGACCCCTGACCGCCCCACCGACCTCGACGCCCTCGTCCGCGAACTCAACACGGAACTGTGCGGGTCGGACGCGGAACAGCCGCACGACCACGAGGGGCTGCCCCGGCGGGACCACGAGGCGTGGCGGGACCGGGGGAAGGGGGGTGCGGGGGCTGGGTGACGGGCGTGTGAGGTCACATGCCGGGTGATCCGGCGTGGTCCAGCCGCCAGTGGTTGCGGAATCGGTTCAAGGCCCAGCCGGTCGTGGTCGTCCGCTCCCCGGTCGCCGCACACGCCGCCCGCCAGGCCGCCTCCAACTCGGCACACCGGGCACAGCCTCTCCGCTGCGGCGCGTCGTCCCGGTTGGCCAGGACGCGGACCGCCTCCCGCTCCTGCCCCATGGCCAACCGCAGCGCCGACGCAGGCACCTCCCACTCCGCCCCGCCGCCGGGCGCACGCACCTTTACATGGGCACCCCGGTGCCCGATCACCTGGGCGACCCTGTCCTCCCGGGTGTCCACCACGTACGCGCCCACTCGATACATCACGGCGTCGTTCCTCCTGCGAAGTGCTGCCTGACCTGCCCGTACGGCTACGTAACCGGGTGGCTGAGCGGCGCGGTACCGTGGGCGGAGAACCGGCACTTGAATCCCTTGAAAGTCCGCAAGAGCGTGTGGAGTTGATGGGTGTGGGAGAGCGGGAGAACGCGGGCCTGGCGAGGTTCCTGGGTGAGAGCCGCTGGACCTACCGTCAGTTCGCCATGGCGGTCAACCGGCTGGGGACCGAGACCGGGACACCCGTGAAGTACGACGAGTCGTCCGTCCACCACTGGCTGACCGGAACGCTGCCGAGGAAGGCCGTACGGCCCCTCGTCCTGGAAGCCCTGGCCCGCAAGCTGGCCCGCCCCGTGACGCACGCCGAAGCGGGGTTCCCCGCGCCCGAACGGAAGACCGCCGCGCCCGCGGACACCGTGGAAGGTCTGGTCGACCTCGGGCGGCTGGACATGGACCCGTCCCGGCGGGGCGTCCTGGGCGCCGGGCTGTTCTCCGTGGCGCTGACGATTCCGGGCTGGCAGGACGTCGTCGGCCGGGCGGAGGCCGTCCAGAAGGGCAGGGCCACGCGGGTCGGACGGCCTGAGGTCGACATGGTCATCGCCATGACGGAGCGGATCTCCGACCTCGACGACCAGTTCGGCGGGCGGCACGCGCGCCCCATGGCCGCGGCCTTCATGGTGAACACCGTGGCCGCCTACCTACAGGCGGATGCCGCGGCCGACGTGCGGCAGGGAATGCTTTCGGCCGCAGCGGATCTGTCCTACCTCACGGGCTGGATGGCGGTGGACGAGGGATTTCACGGCCTCGCGCAGAGCTACTACACGCGCGCCCTGGAACTGGCCGGTGCGGCCACCGACTACCTCACGTACTGCACGACCCTGCGCGGGATGAGCGTCCAGGCCGTCGACCTCGGTCACGCAGCACCCGCGGTGCGCCTCGCGGATGCGGCGGCCGCCGCCTCACCGCAGGCCGGGCCCCGCATGCGAGCCTTCCTCGCCGGGCAGCAGGCCCACTCGGCGGCTCTGGCGGGAGACCGGCAGAACGCGCTGCTCTACATCAAGGAAGCCGAGGTCGCGATGGAGAAGGCCGAGGCCCGCGAAAAGGCATTCGGCTCCTACGGCCCCTCTTCGCTGCTGTACCACGTCAGTCAGGTGAAATACAGCCTCGGTGACGTAAGGGGATCCATCACGACGATGGAGGAATCGCAGAAGCTGCGGCGCAGCGATCACCGTCGAAGCCGTGTCCGCTTCCGGTCCATGACGGCGGAACGGCAACTGGAGATCGGCCACTTGGAGGCTGCGTGCACCACGTGGCACAGCGTCCTGGACGACTATCCGCTCGTGCACTCGGTGGCCTGTGACGACCGCGTCCAGAGAATGCGCGCCCTCATCCGCCCCCACCTAAAGAACGTCAAGGCCCGCGAGCTCTACGACCGCGCCATGACCATAGAGCGCCCTGTCACTGTGTAGCCCGTCCCGTACCGAAGCCCCACCGGGGAGGAGAGGCCATGAGCACCGGGTTTGGCCTGACAGGGTTCGGCCTGGTCGTACGTTTCACGCTGCGCGGCGCGGACGCCGCGGAGGCCTTCGACGCGCTGGTGTCCCGGACGCTGGAGGGAATCCGGCAGCACGAGAAGGGCACGGTCGTCTACGTGAACCACCGCGTGCCCGGCGAGCCGCTCGTACGGCTCTTCTACGAGCTGTACGAGGACCGCGCCGCGTTCGACGCCCACGAGCAGCAGCCCCACACCAAGCAGTTCCTCGAAGCCCGCGAGCAGTTCGTGGCCAAGACCGAGGTGACTTTCCTGGAGCGTCTCGACGGGAAGCCGTCAGCATGACTGGACGCGCTCAGTGACGACGCCCCGCACGTGCGGATCCACGACGGCCGGAGGTTGATCGTGCCAGGGTGACGGGCCCGGTACCGCGAGCCCGCTCGCCGGGGGCGGCCGTTACCCCAGCGCGAAACGTAGTTCCGGCCGTTCCCAGGTGATTCCCGGCAGCGCTGCCGGGACCGTTCCGACCCGGACCGCGCCCACGCTCCGGTAGAAGCCCTCCGACGGTGGGTGGGAGACGACGCGTACGGACGCAAGGCCTGCCGCCCGGGCCCGTTCCTGCATGTGGGTGGCCAGGCGGCGGCCCACGCCCAGGCCCTGGGCGTCGTCCGCGACGAACATCAGGTCCAGTTCGGCGGGCGGGCCGAGGAGCAGGGCGTAGAAGCCGAGCAACCGCCCGTCCGTCCCCGCCGCCACGTACACCTCGTTCGCCGCCACGTACTCCGCGGTGACCTCGTAGTCCTCGACCATCGCCGCATAACCACCCCGGTACGCGCCCGAACCGCGCACCAGTTCCGTGAGGTGTGCGGCGTCCGCCGCCGTCGCCCGTCTGATCACAGCTCCCCCGATCGATCGGTAATAGATCCAGTACCCCTGAGGGTATTACCGATCCGATCATTCGCCGGAGAGAATGACGGACCTCACAGCCGCTGGATGATAGTCCCCGTCGCCTGCGCCCCGCCCGCGCACATCGTGATCAGCGCGAACTCCTTGTCCGCCCGTTCCAGTTCGTGCAGCGCCGTCGTGATCAGCCGGGCGCCCGTCGCGCCGACCGGGTGGCCCAGGGCTATCGCGCCGCCGTTGACGTTGACCTTCTGCAGGTCCTGTTCGAAGACCTGGGTCCAGGACAGGACGACCGACGCGAACGCCTCGTTGATCTCCACCAGGTCGATGTCGTTCAGCGACATGCCGGCCTTGCCGAGGACGGCCCGCGTCGCGTCGATCGTCCCGTCGAGGTGGAAGTGCGGGTCGGCGCCGACGAGCGCCTGCGTGACGACGCGGGCCCGGGGGCGCAGCTTGAGCGCGCGGGCCATGCGCTTGGACGCCCACATCAGGGCGCAGGCGCCGTCCGAGATCTGGGAGGAGTTGCCGGCGGTGTGGACGGCGCTCGGCATCACGGGCTTGAGCCCGGCGAGGGCTTCGGCGCTCGTGTCGCGTAACCCCTCGTCGCGGTCGACGAGCCGCCACATGCCCTGCCCGGCGTTCTGCTCGTCCTCCGTCGTGGGCACCTGGACGGCGAAGGTCTCCCGCTTGAAGCGCTCCTCGGACCAGGCGCGGGCGGCCCGCTGCTGGGAGAGGAGGCCGAGCTCGTCCACCCGCTCGCGGGTCAGGCCGCGCTTGCGGGCGATGCGCTCGGCGGCCTCGAACTGGTTGGGCAGGTCGACGCTCCACTCGTCGGGGAACGGCTTGCCCGGCCCGTGCTTGGAGGCGCTGCCGAGCGGCACCCGGGACATCGCCTCCACGCCGCACGCGATGCCGATGTCGATGACGCCGCACGCGATCATGTTGGCGACGAGGTGGTTGGCCTGCTGCGAAGAGCCGCACTGGCAGTCGACGGTGGTGGCCGCGGTCTCGTAGGGCAGGCCCATGGCCAGCCAGGCGGTGCGCGCGGGGTTCATCGACTGCTCGCCGGCGTGGGTGACGGTGCCGCTGGCGATCTGCTCCACACAGTCCGGCTGGATTCCGGTACGGTCCAGGACCTCGCGGTAGGTCTCGCCCAGCAGGTAGGCGGGGTGGAGGTTGGCGAGCGCGCCTCCGCGCTTCCCGATGGGGGTCCGTACGGCTTCGACGATGACGGGTTCCGCGGCCATGGTTCGTCCTCTCGTGGCATCCGCTGGGCGTCCCGGCGCCCCCGGCAAACAAGAACACGTTCTTGTTCCGCTCTTCCGTTCGCAGTCTTATGAGCGCTACCCCCGGTACGCAAGGGTCGCGCACGTGCCGGGCGCGCGACAGATGGCCTCGCGCCCTCCCTTGCCGCCCGCCGCGCCCGTCACTACCGTCGGGGCGTGTATATCTGATGGCCCGTCAGGCACGTGTCCGTCAGGCATGGCCTCCGCGCCGCCGACGCCTCATGGAGGACCGATGTCCTGCCCCGCGCTCCCCGAAGGCTTCGACCTCACCGACCCCGCCGTCTACCATCGCCGCGTCCCCCTCCCGGAGTTCGCGGCGCTGCGCCGCACCGCGCCCGTGTGGTGGGTCGCCCAGCCCCACGGCATCGCGGGCTTCGACGACGACGGCTACTGGGCCGTCACCCGGCACGCGGACGTGAAGGAGGTCTCCACCCGGCCCGACCTCTACTCCGCCTCCCGCAACACCGCGATCATCCGCTTCAACGAGCACATCTCGCGCGAACAGATCGACGTCCAGCGGCTCATCATGCTCAACATGGACCCGCCCGAGCACACCCGCGTCCGCCAGATCGTGCAGCGCGGCTTCACCCCGCGCGCGATACGGGCCCTGGAGGCGGCGCTGCGCGAGCGCGCCACGGCGATCGTCGCGGCGGCCCGGGAGCGCGGCAGCGGCGACTTCGTCACCGACATCGCCTGCGAGCTGCCCCTGCAGGCGATCGCCGAGCTCATCGGCGTCCCGCAGGAGGACCGGGCCCGCATCTTCGACTGGTCCAACAAGATGATCGCCTACGACGACCCCGAGCTGGCCATCACCGAGGAGGTCGGCGCGCACTCCGCGACGGAGCTCATCTCGTACGCGATGAACCTGGCCGCCGCGCGCAAGGAGTGCCCGGCGAAGGACATCGTCAGCCGGCTGGTCGCCGCCGAGGACGAGGGCAACCTGGCCTCCGACGAGTTCGGCTTCTTCGTGCTGCTGCTGGCCGTCGCCGGCAACGAGACCACGCGCAACGCCATCAGTCACGGCATGCACGCCTTCCTCACCCACCCCGGCCAGTGGGAGCTGTACAAGCGCGAGCGCCCCGCGACCGCCGCGGAGGAGATCGTCCGCTGGGCGACGCCCGTCGTCTCCTTCCAGCGCACGGCCACGCGCGACACCGAGCTCGGCGGCGCCCGCATCCGCGCCGGTCAGCGCGTGGGGATCTTCTACGCCTCCGCCAACCACGACCCGGAGGTCTTCGACGACCCCGAGGTCTTCGACATCACCCGCGACCCCAATCCGCACCTCGGCTTCGGCGGCGGGGGGCCGCACTTCTGCCTCGGCCGCTCGCTGGCCGCGCTGGAGATCGACCTCATCTTCCACGCGGTGGCCGACGCCCTCCCGGACATCCGGCTCGCCGGGGAGCCGCGGCGGCTGAGGTCGGCGTGGCTGAACGGGATCAAGGAGATGCGGGTGCGGTACGCGTAGCCGCCCTCCGGTACGCGTAGCCGCCCTCCGTTCTGCGTCCGGCTCCTCCGGCTTGCGCCTGGCCCCTGCGTCCCGCGTCCGGCCCTTCCGGCCCGCGCCTGGCTCCCTCCGTCCCGCGCCCGGCCCCTGTGTCCCGCGCCCGATCCCTCCGGCCTGCGCCGGCTCCCTCCGTCCCGCGCCCGATCCCTCCGAACTCCTGCCTGATCGACTCCATGACGGATCGTCAATTCACTTTCCTTGTAAGGGAATAGTCCGTACCGGGACCTTGTCCGCCGGCAGTCGCGGACTTACTCTCGGGTACACCTTCCGGGCAGGCCCGTCACGCGGTAAGCCCGTGACATCACCGGCCCCGTGCCGCACGGAGGCCGCCCGCCCGGCAGCGCTCATCCGAGGCTCTCCGAGGGGACGATCAGCATGAACGACGCGCAAGGCAGACCGGTCACGGGACGGGTCAGGTGGCGCAGGTTCGCCGTCCTGGCCGTGCCCGGCTTCGCGGCGACGGCGGCGCTGGCCGTGGCGCTGGCGGAAGGGGCCCTCGCGGCCTCGTTCGCCGTGTCGGGGCAGGAGTTCAAGGTCTCGGCCGACAGCCTGGAGGGCGAGGGCTTCGCGCAGTACGGCAGCGTGGACACCAACGCCCGCGGCGACCTGCTGCCCGTCGCGGTCACCGCGATCAAGGAGGCCGAGCTGAAGAAGCTCTGCCAGTCCGTGGTCACCCACCTGCCCGTCATCGGGGACATCTCGCTCAATCTGACGGCGGGCGGCGGCGGCACCCCGGTCCGGGCCAGCAACCTCTTCCTCGACGCCACCCAGATGGGTGGCGACGCCGAGTTCAAGAACGTCGAGATCGGCCGCGACGCCTCCACCCTCGACAAGGGCCCGGACGGCGCCCAGGGCCTGCAGGACCTCTTCGCCCAGCAGGCCGACCACGTCAGCGTGAAGAAGCTCCGGCAGGTTGCGTGGGCGACCAACGCGGGAACGTTCAAGCTGGCCGGGCTGCGGTTGAACATCGCCAAGGGCAAGCAGGAGTGCTTCTGACGTGGCGGACGGCACCGCAGGCACAGGGCCCGCCGCCGTCCGTCCCCGCCCCCGGCGCCACCCGTGGGCGGCGTGGCGCCGGTGGCGCAAGGCGCGGCCCTTCTGGGGCGGCCTCGCGACCGTGCTCGCCGGGGCGGAGATCTCCGTCATCCCCCTCGCCCCGCTGAAGATCATGCTCCACCAGGGCATCGCGGGCATCCCCTCGGTCCTGATGGGACTGATCATGGTGCTGATGGGGCTGAGCGCGTGGTTCGCACCGCAGTACCGGGCCCTCGCCGGGGTGGTGACCGTCATGATCGCGGCCGCGGCGCTGGTGATGTCGAACCTCGGCGGTTTCCTCTTCGGCACGATCCTCGGCGTGATCGGCGGGGGGATGGTCTTCGCGTGGCAGCCGGTGGTGCCGGCTCCGGCTCCAGCACCGGCGCCGGAGGGAGCATCCGGTGCCGGAGACGCGCCCGGACGACCCGGCGCCCCCGGCACCGGACCGTCCCCCGCACCGCGCGACGGGACGTCCCACGGACTCCACGACGCCCCTCCCGCGCACCGTGACGAGGCGCCCCACAGACCTCCCGACTCTCCCCCCGCGCACCACCCACACCTCCCTCCCAAGGAGACCCGATGACCACCCCTCGCAGACTCCGTCCCCGTGCCGCCCTCGCCTGCGGCGCCGGGCTGGCCGTCGCCGCCGCCCTCACCCTGACCGGTGCGGCGGGCGCCCAGACGGCTCCGGCGGCGACGACCGAGGCGGGTTCCACCACCGTCACCCCGGCCGGCCACTCCTTCGCGGCCACACTCAACGGGAAGGCCACCTTCAAGGCCGGTTCCGTGACCGCCACGTGTACGGCCTCCAGCTCCAAACCGTCGGACGACTCCACCGGCAACCGGATACCGGAAGCGCCCGGCAACCAGAACCCCGCGGGCCCGGTCACCAGCCCCATCAACGCGCCTACGTACACCGGCTGCACCGCCAGCATCCCCGGGGTGACCACCACCGTCGAAACGTCCGGCGCGTGGCAGGTGTCCATGCAGAACGGGTCGCCGATCACCGCGACCCTCACCATCCCGACCGGCGGCTTCGTCCTGAAGTCCACCGGCCTGGCCAACTGCACCATCACCGCGGCCCCGACCGCGGCCGCGGACATCGTCGCGACCTACACCAACGGCTCCCCGTCCAAGCTCACCGTCAGCAACGCCGGTGTCCCGGTGAAGGTCGAAGGCGGCTTGGGCTGCCCGACCAGCGCGACGACGTCCGTCTTCAACGCCGTCTACGACGTCACGGACACGACCGACCCGGGCTCCCAGATCACGGTGAGCGACTGACCGCGCCCCGCCCGGGGCCGCCGGTCAGCCCTTCGCCGCGGGCGGTCTGGACGCCGTCCCCGTGACCCCCGTGACCCCCGCGGGCAGCGGATCGCTCTCGCCGCGCGCCGCCGGCACCTTCCCGAACGCCAGCCGGCCGGGACCGCTCAGCACGTACTGGATCGCGAAGCCGGCCAGGACGACCAGGGCACCGCCGACCGCGTCGAGCACGTAGTGGTTGGCGGTGCCGACGATCACCGAGAACGTCAGCAGCGGATAGAGCATGCCGAGGCACTTCGTCCACGGCTTCGGCGCGACGACGGCGATCACGATGCCGCACCACAGCGACCAGCCGATGTGCAGCGACGGCATGGCCGCGTACTGGTTGGACAGCTCCGTCAGCGCCCCGAAGTCGGGGTGGTCCAGGTCCTGCGGACCGTTGACCGTGTCGATGAAGCCGAGGCCCGGCATCAGCCGCGGCGGCGCCAGCGGGTAGGCCCAGAAGCCGGCGAGCGCGAGCAGGGTCGCCAGGGACAGCGCGGTGCGGGCCCAGCGGTACGTGCCGGGCCGGCGCACGTAGAGGTAGACCAGCAGGCAGACCGGCACCAGGAAGTGGAAGGTGCCGTAGTAGTAGTTCATGCTGCCGGTGAGCCAGCCGATGCCCGCCACGAAGTGGTTGAAGCCGTGCTCGACGTCGGTGTGCAGGAACTCCTCCATACCGAGGATCTGCCGGCCGTGCGCCTCCGCGAGGGAGCGCTCGTCCGGGGCCTGGGCACGGATGAACTGGTAGAACCAGTAGCCGACCCGTATCAGCATCAGCTCCAGCAGGACGTTCGGGCGGGTCAGCGGCCGCCGCCAGAAGCGGAACAGCGGCACCCAGGAGTACCGGCCCGGCTGCGGTTCGGCCACCGGCGTCGGCACCGGCCGCTCCCAGCCCTCCGCGGTGCGGGGCAGGAACGGCACCACGCAGGCCGCCAGGAGCGCGGCCAGCAGCGGGGCGTTGTCGCCGAGGGGGCGCAGCAGCGGGTTGTCCGGCATCAGCACGGTGCTGGTGAGCGTCATCACGAGCACGACGAGCACGGGCCACACCAGGCGGTCGGCGCGGCGCCCGCCCACGCGGCCGACGACCGCGAGCAGGATCCACAGCTGCTGGTGCTGCCAGGCCGTCGGCGAGACGGCGACCGCGGTGCAGCCCGCGACGGCCGTCGCGAGGAGCGCCTGCCCGTCGAGGGCGTAGCGGGCGGCCCGGCGCAGGCCGAGCACGGTGACCGCGGCGGCCAGCACGCCGTACGACGCCAGTTCGGCCGGGCCGTGCAGGCCGGTGCGGAGCAGCAGGCCGTGCAGGGACTGGTTGGCGAGCCCGTCCGGGGCGTGGCCGAGGCCGGCACCGGCGATGTGGTGGATCCAGTACGTCCACGAGTCGTCCGGCATGAAGACCCACGTCAGCGCCGTGCAGGCCGCGAAGGTGACGCCGGTGGCGGCGGCCGCGCGGCGGCGGCCCGTCAGCCACTGCAGGACGGCGAACAGCAGCACCGCGGGCTGCAGGGCCGCGGCGACGCCGACGAGCAGGCCGCTCACCCGGCCGGAGCCGCGCGCGAGGCGGGGCGGACAGCAGCCGAGGAGCACCAGCAGGACGGGGATGATGCTCGTCTGCCCGAGCGTGAACGTGTTCCGCACGGGCAGCGACAGCACCGCGAGGATCACCGCCACGGGGGCGGCGAGCAGCGCCGTGCGGCGCGGGACGGGACCGGGCAGGGAACGCGCGGCGACGAGCGCCAGGGCGACCACCAGCAACAGCGTGCCGAACGTCCAGAAAATGCCCAGGCCCTGCTCGGCGGCCCTCGTCAGCGGCTTGAGGACGAGTCCCGCGAAAGGAGTACCGGTGAACTCGTCCGTGTCGTAGAGCGAGCCCCTGACGTGGAGGACACCGTGGTCACCGATCCACCGTTCCAGGTCGGTGAACCGCCGCTCGGGAGGCAGCCGCAGCACGGCCGCGGCCTGACGGACCGCCAGCAGCGCGGCGAGCAGCCACAGCGCGCCCAGGGCGAGGCCGGTCCTCGCCCACGCCCTCGGCGGACTTCCGAGTCCGCCTCTCTGCGCATTCGCCACGCCCAGCCGCTCCTCCGGGGTCGCCCAGCTCGGTCACCTCGTAGCGCTCTTTGAGACCTTACTGAGTCCGGAAGAACAGACGCAGGCCGCCGCCGCGTTACCTGGTCGCGTCGCAGAACTGTCCGAAAGGCGACGGCCCGGGGGCCCGCCAGGGGGTCGCCTGACGGATGCGGACGCGCTCGTGGCGCGGCCGCGGTGCTGCCGGGGATCACGTGGGAGCGGCCGGAACCGGTCTTCGCGCCGGGGTGACGGTCACCCCTCGGCCGGCCGGGCCCTGAACCGGTTCCGCAACCACTGGCGGCCGGATCGCGCGCCCCGGTAATTCGGACGCGTCCGCGAAACCCCCGTGCGACCATGCCGCCATGACCCGTACGACCGCCTGGACCGTCACCCCGCAGCCCGTCCGTTCTCCCGAGGCGGTGGACCTGATGCGGGAGTACATGACCGAGGTCGCCGATCGCTGGTTCCTGCTGTACGAGGGGCGTACGACCACGCCGGAGGAGGTCGAGGGGTACGTCGCCGAGGAGGCGCACGACGACCTCGCCCCGCCCAAGGGGGTGCTGCTGGTCGCCCGGCGGGACGGGGAGCCGATGGGGTGCCTGGGGCTGCGGTGGTACGACCGGGGGCGGGGGACGGCCGAGTTGAAGCGGATGTTCGTGCGGGCCGCCGCGCGCGGGCTCGGGGCCGCGCCCGCGCTGCTGGCCGCGGCCGAGACCGCCGCACGGGAGTGGGGCGCCGCGCGGATCGTGCTGGACACGCGCAAGGACCTGGTGGAGGCGAGGGCCCTGTACGCCCGGTACGGGTTCGTTCCGATCCCCCGCTACAACACCGTGGAGGAGAACCCCTACGCCGAAGTGTGGATGGGCAAGGAGCTGCGCTCCTGACCGCCCGGGCCGGGGCGTCACCACCCCGGCCCGGCCCGGGGTCAGCTCAGGACCGACGTACAGGTGGTGGGTTCGGCGTTGGCCGGGTCGAGGAGGTTGGCGACCCAGTGGACGACGATGCGGTCGACGCTGCCGATCGAGATGTGCTCGGAGAGGTCGAGCGGGCAGAGGTCCTGGAGCAGGACGTTGCGGACGTTCCGGCCCGCCAGGAAGTTCGTGCCGTGCGGCGTGACGATCTGGTCGTACTTGGTGGCGATCACCGAGTACTCGACCCCGGGCATGGTGTCGGGGCTTGCGTTCAGGCGGTTGAGGAAGTCGGAACCGAGGGCCTGGTCGGTGAGGCCCGGGGTCATGCCTCCGAGGACCTTCCGGGCGCCCGGGACGCTGTCCATCAGCTTGGTCAGGCCCATCATGGTCGTGCCGTGGCTGGAGGGGGCGAGGCCGATGAGGTGGTTGACCTTGCTCGCGCCGCCCAGGAAGTTGATGTAGTAGCGCGGCATCATGCCGCCCTGGGAGTGGCCGACCATGTCCACCTTGTCGACGCCGGTGGCCGCGCGCACCTTGTCGACGTACGCGGAGAGCTCCTCGGCCGACTTGTCGATCGGGCCGAGGCCGTAGAGGACCGGCACGCCGGGAAGCTTGCCGTAGTCGAGGGAGAAGACGCAGTAGCCGCGCTTGACCAGATAGGGCGCCATCACGAGCCAGTTGTCGGTGGCGTTGCCGAGCGTGCCGTGGACCAGGACGACGGGGCGCGGGTGCGCGGCGGAGGGCTTGCAGCTGAAGTCGTTCCAGCCGCTGCTGACCGTTGCGGGGCGGTCGGCGGCCGAGGCGGTGGAGCCGATGGCCAAAGTCAGAGTAAGAGCTGATAAAAGGGAACAAACAAGGCGGGAAGCTCGCCGGATTCCAAACATGAAGACCTCGTGCATAGTGCGAGCAGGCGGCACCGGCGCAACGACCTGTCCGGTCGCGCACCGAAAGCCGTCCGCGTGGGTTCGATCAAGATCGCCGAAAAGTTACCGGCGAGTCAAGTAACTTCCGGTACGTCAGACCGCACGGCGCCGTTCGGCCGGAGTGCGTGCGGGCCCGCCGGGCGGCTCCTGGAAGGCCACCGGCTCCCCGAAGGACACCGGCGCGTCGAACGCCGCCCTCCGCGCGCCGCGCCGCAGCGCCTTCAGGACCGTCGGGCCGAGGGCGAGCGTCGCGGTGACCGTCACGATCGCGCGCGGGACGTCCCAGCCCAGGGACGTGGCCAGGCAGTACGCGGCGAAGCGGGTGAGGTTTTCGGACAGCGGGTCGCCGGGGACGAAGGAGACGCCCGTGGCGAGCGCGCCGATGTAGGGCCAGCCCTGGAGGTTCATCACCGTCCCGTAGAAGAGGGACGCCACCGCCCCGTAGCCCGCGAGCATCAGCACCTCGCGGGCGCCCCGCAGCCGGTCCGGGCCCGGCAGCAGGCCCGCGCCCATGGACACCCATCCCATCGCCAGCATCTGGAACGGCATCCAGGGGCCGACACCGCCCGTCAGCAGCGCCGACGCGAACATCGACACCGAGCCGAGCACGAACCCGAAGCCCGGTCCGAGGACCCGGCCCGCCAGGACCATCAGGAAGAACATCGGCTCGATGCCGGCCGTGCCCGCGCCCAGCGGCCGCAGGGCCGCGCCCGCCGCCGCGAGGACGCCGAGCATCGCGATGGCCTTCGCGTCCAGGCCCGCGTCGGCGATGGCCGCCACCACGACCGCCAGCAGCAGCGGCAGCAGCGCCGCGAACAGCCACGGCGCGTCCTGGGAGTGCGCGAGCCCGGAGGCGGAGGCGGCGAGCAGGGGCCAGCCGAAGGCCATCACGCCGACGGCGGAGACGAGGAGCAGGGCCGCGATCGAACGGCGGCCCAGGCGGATCGCCCGCGCCTGGCGGCCGGGGGCGGGGATGCGGCGGCCGGGGGTGGTGTCCTTGCGGTCGGCTACGGGGTTCCGGTGGCCGGGGGCGGCGTCCTGACGACCGGCGGCGTTGTCCTTGTCCTTCACGACTCCGCCCCCAGCGCCTCCCGCACCTGCCCCACCGTGAGCCACGGCTGCGGCGCCAGCACCTTGGCGACCTGGGGGGCGAAGGCCGGGGACGAGACGACCACTTCCGCCGTCGGGCCGTCCGCGACGACCTCGCCGTCGGCGATGACGACGACCCGGTGGGCCAGCTCCGCGGCGAGTTCCACGTCGTGCGTCGCCAGGACGATCGCGTGCCCCTCGGCGGCGAGGCCGCGCAGGATCTCCACCAGGCGGTGCTTGGCCGCGTAGTCGAGGCCGCGGGTCGGCTCGTCGAGGAGGATCAGCGGCGGGCGCGCCGTCAGCACCACGGCGAGGGCGAGCGCGAGGCGCTGGCCCTCTGACAGGTCCCGCGGGTGCGTCGTGCCGGGAACGTCCGGCAGGAGCCCGGAGACCAGCGCGCGGCAGGTGCCCGGCGCGGCGCCCGCGTCGCCGTCGGCCGCCGTGCACTCGGCCGCGACCGTGTCCGCGTACAGCAGGTCGCGCGGCTCCTGCGGTACGAGGCCGGCGTGGCGCAGCAGTTCCGCCGGGGACGTGCTGTGCGGGGCGGTGCCGCCGACGCGGACGGAGCCCGCGGCGGGCTTGTGCATGCCGACGAGCGTGCGCAGGAGGGTCGACTTGCCGGCGCCGTTGCGGCCCATCAGGGCGAGCGTCTCGCCGGGACGCACCGACAGGTTCACGTCGCGCAGCGCTATGAGCCGGTCGTGCCGGACGGCGAGGCCGGTCACGGCGGCCGCGGGGGCCGGGCCGCTCTCCGCCGCGCGGCGGGCGGCTTTGCGCAGGAAACCGGTGCGGCGCGGGGCGCCGGCCGCGGGCGGCGCCTGCGGCTCCGGCGCGGCGGGCGGGGCCGGCGGCGTAAGCCGCTCCCGCAGCGGTGCCGCCCGGCGGCGGGCGTCCCGTACGGACAGCGGGACCGGCGACCAGCCGGCCAGGCGCCCCAGGTCGACCACGGGCGGACGGACCGGCGACACCGCCATGACCTCGGCCGGCTCGCCCACGACGGGGGCCTCCCCGGGGCCGGGCAGCAGAATGACGCGGTCCGCGTACTGCACGACCCGCTCCAGCCGGTGCTCGGCCATCAGGACCGTCGTGCCCAGGTCGTGGACCAGCCGCTGCAGGACGGCGAGCACCTCCTCGGCCGCGCCCGGGTCCAGGGCGGACGTCGGCTCGTCGAGGACCAGCACCGCGGGGTGCGTCGTCAGCACCGAGCCGATCGCCACGCGCTGCTGCTGCCCGCCGGAGAGCGTGGCGATGGGGCGGTCGCGGAGGGTCGCCAGACCCAGCAGGTCCAGGGTCTCCTCGACGCGGCGCCGCATGGTGTGCGGGGCGATGCCGAGGGACTCCATGCCGTACGCGAGCTCGTCCTCGACGGTGTCCGTGACGAAGTGCGCGAGCGGGTCCTGGCCCACGGTGCCGACGACGTCCGCGAGTTCGCGCGGCTTGTGGGTACGGGTGTCGCGGCCCGCCACGGTGACGCGGCCGTGCAGGGTGCCGCCGGTGAAGTGCGGGACGAGGCCGCTGACGGTGCCGAGGAGGGTGGACTTGCCGACGCCGGACGGGCCTACGAGGAGGCAGAGTTCGCCTTCGGGGACGGTGAGGTCCACGCCTCGGAGCGAGGGCGCCTCGGTGTCGTCGTACGTGACGGACACGTTCTCGAAGCGGATCACTGGGGCTCCTCGGGTGTGGGGGTCTCGGCGGGTCCGGCACCGCCGGGCAGTCCGGTGGGGGTTGCGCGCCGTCGCGGCGGAGAGAGATGCCCCGGTCCCACTTTTTCACCGTCTTCCGGGGCTGTGCCGTTTCCCGGGGCTGCGGGCCGGACCCCGGGGGGTGGGGTGGCGGCGGCTGCGCTTCGGGCTCTGGGGGGCCGGGGGCAAGCCCCCGGATCCGGGAAGGGGCGGGGCTGGGGAGAACCCTCCGCCGCGGCGGTGCCCGGCCCCCACCGGCCGGTCCGGCGGTGCCCGGCAGCCTCATGCTCAGCGGCTCGCCGGGAGCGGCTTGCGCCCGCCGGGGCGACGAACGCAGGCAGCAGTCCCACCAGGATCGACGCCGCCGGCCACACCGGCAGCCGCGGTGCCGTCAGCGGTACCGCCGGCGGGTGCAGTACGCCCGGCGCGTAGGCGTTCGCCCAGATCATCAGGGCCGCGACGGCCACGCCGGAGCCCGACACGAGCCACGCGCGCACGCCCCACCGGTCGGGCCGGTAGCGCGTACGCACGGAGCGGCGGCCGCCCAGCCACAGGCCCGCCAGGGCCGCGGCCAGGCCGGCGAGGAGCACGGGCAGCCCGTACCCCGCTCCCTGATCGGCGAGCAGCCCGTACGTGCCGGCGCAGACGCCCATGAGGCCGCCCAGCGTCAGCGCGCTCGTCGTGCGGCGCACCGCGGGTGGCACCTCGGCCGTACGGCCGTAGCCGCGCGCGTCCATCGAGGCGGCCAGCGCGACGGACCGCTCCAGGGCGCCCTCCAGCACCGGCAGTCCCACCTGGAGCAGGGCCGTGAGGCCGCGGTCGGGGCGGCCGCGCAGGCGGCGGGCCGCGCGCAGCCGCTGGACGTCGGCGACGAGGTTCGGCGCGAACGTCATGGCGACGACGACCGCGACACCCGCCTCGTACAGCGCGCCCGGCAGGGACTTCAGCAGCCGCGCCGGGTTGGCGAGCGCGTTCGCCGCGCCCACGCACACCAGCAGCGTGGCCAGCTTCATGCCGTCGGCCAGGGCGAAGACCAGCCCCTCGGCCGTCACCCGGCCGCCGATCCGCACCCCTCGCGCCCAGTCCGGGAGCGGGACTTCCGGGAGGGTGACGAGGGTGTGCGTGCCCGGGATGGGGGAGCCCAGCACGACCGCGAAGACGAGCCGGATGCCGATCACGGCCAGGCCGAGCTTGAGGAACGCCCCGTACGAGCGGGCCCACGGCGCGTCCGTGCGCCGCGCGGCCACGACGTAGCCGGCGACGGCGACGAGCAGGCCGAGCAGCAGGACGTTCGTGGTGCGCGAGGCGGCCGTGGCCAGGCCCAGCGCCCACACCCACCAGGCGCCCGCGTGCAGGGCGGAGGCGCGTGCGGTGAGCGGCGCGCCTCCGGCACTCGCCCCGCCCTCGGCGCGCTGCGGCTTCTTCTTCCTGTCGCTCATCCGCGGCGTCGGCGGGCCTGCCAGAAGGCCGCGGCGCCGAGGACGACCACGGCGGCGACGCCGCCGATCAGGCCGGCCGACGGGACGCCGTCGCCCTCGTCGCCGCTGCCGGCGGCCGGCTTCGGCGTGGCGCTCTCCGCCCCCTTCTTCTGGCCGCTCACCTGCTCGCCGCAGCCCGCCCGCGGGTAGCCGGCGATGGCGCACAGCAGGGCGGAGGAGTCGTAGCGCAGCGGCTTCGCGACCGCGGCCAGCGCCTCGCCCGCGGTCGCGTCCTCGCCCACCTGGGCGCAGGCCGAGCGGGCCGCGGGCGGCGTCTCGCCGCCGGGGGCGTCGGCGGGCGTGCCGAAGTCGAGGACGACGGCGACGCGCTTCGCCCCGTCCTTGGCGGGCGTGCTGTCGCAGACGGCCCCGAAGCCGGCGGCGGAGCGCGGCTTCGCGGCGTCGGAGGAGTCCGCGCTGACGGCGAACCGGAACCCGATCACGTCCCCGTCGCCGGGCCGCGCCGTGCCCGGCCCCTGCGTCGCGTACGCCCACTGGCCGCCGGAGCCCTGCCAGAACGACCAGTACCGGTAGCCGGCGGCCTGCGCCGGGGCGGTGCCGAGCAGCGCGAGGAGCACGGCGACCAGCGCGGCGACCGCGCCGCCGCGCATCCCGCCGCCGGGCGTCCGGGCGGCTCGCGCCCCGGCAGGTCGCATTCCGGCAGCTCGCGTCACAGCTGCTGCTTCTTCTTGCGGCCGCTGATCAGGAAGCCGATGCCGGCACCGAAGGCCAGGCCGACGCCGACGATCCACCACACGTTGACGGTGACGCCGTCGCCCTTCTCGTCCTTCTTCGACTCGTCGGAGCCCGTGGGCTTCTTCTCCGGCGCCGGACCCGTCGCGTTCAGCTGCTCCACGAGGTCCGTGCCCGCGAAGCTGTACGGGTTGCCGCCCGCGGCGCGCGTGGCGAGGATCAGCTTGGCGAGCCGGCCGGGCTGGCCCTTGGCCCACTCGGCGGTGCCGCTCTCCTTGGACTGCAGCCACTTCAGGGTCTTCTCGGCGGCGGCGCGGTGGCCGCCCGCGGCGAGGGCGAGGGCGGCGTCGGCCGTGTTGCCCTGGTCGGGCTTGGCGGGGGCGCCGGGCATGGACGGCAGCAGGTAGCCGCCGTTCTTGTCCATGGCGGCCACGAGGTAGCCGTCCACGGCCTCGGCGGCCGCGGCGGCGTCCTTCGGCTTAGCCTTCTCGCCCTCCGCGTCGCCCGGGCACTCCAGCGCCTTGACGGGCTGGTCGGCGCCTTCCTTCAGGGGCTCGACAACGAAGCCCTTGCCGCGCGTGGCGAGCGCGGCGGCGGCGCTGGCGAGGTTGTCGGCGCGCAGCCCCTTGTCGTCCTTCAGGTACGCGAACGCGCCGCGCTCGCCCTCCTTCGCGTCGCAGCCGAGCTGGAAGGCCAGCAGCGTCTCGACGGGGTTCTTGCCGTCCTTGGCCGCGGCCTTGGCCGGGTCCTGGCCGGCCGCCGCGAACGCGCCGAGGGCGATGGAGGTGGAGTTGGCGTCGGTGGGGCTGCCGGCCTGGTAGCCCCAGCCGCCGTCGTCGTTCTGGTGGGCCTTGAGCCAGTCCAGGCCCTTCTTGACCGCGTCCGCGCGCCCGCCGGCGGCCGCGAGGCCCTGCACGGCCGCCGCGGTGGCGTCCGTGAACTCGTCCTTCTTCGGGTCGCACGCCTTGCTCGTGTCCGCGCGGTAGCCGGGGAAGCCGCCGTCCTCGCACTGCTGGCCCGCGAGCCAGTCGACCGCCGGCTTGGCCGGGATGAGGCTCACGGAGCTCTGCGCCATCAGGGCCAGGGACTGCCGGAAGACACCGTCGAACTTCGGGTCGGCCGTGCCGTACAGCCCCGGCGCCGGGGACGGTGAGCCGTCGGCGAAGGCGGCGGGGGCCGCGGCCGCGCCCAGGACGGCGGCGGTGGCCAGGGCCGCGGCGCCGCGGCGCGCGTGGACGGCGAGGGAGGGGGCCATGGGGTCGAGCCTCTCGGTGGGTGTCACTGCGGGGGCGGGGGCAGGGCCGGCTGACGGGGTCCGCGGCCGCGCACGGCCGCCTCCTCGCGCGCTGCGCGCGGTGGCACCGGGCTCGGCTCCGCATACCTCGGCGGTGCCGGTGGACCGGGCGGCACCGCCAGGCGGCACGACCGGTTCCGGAAGCCTGCCGCCTGGACCGGGTGGTCCGGCTCGTACGGCCGCCGGGCGGCGGACCGTAGTCACGGTTGCGGGTCAGCGCCGGATTTGCACCGGCTTCCCCCGTTCCGAGGCGGGATGAAGTTGTCACGGACACTTTAACCGGACGGTCTGAAGATCAACTGTCGCCGTGGTCACGCCGTACGACGGCTGCGGCCCGTTGCCTGCCGGCGGGCGAGCTGCTAACTGTCTGATGCAGCGTCAGTTCCGCAGGCATGGCGCGCAAGGCTCCGCAGAAGCGCGGGAGGCATCCGGACATGAACCAGGACACGCCCCAGAGCACCCCCCAAGGCACCCCCCTGAGCACGCCTCAGGGCACCCCCCTGAGCACGCCCCAGGGCGCGACCCACAGCACCAACGGGCTGATCGAGCACAGCCGGCTCTTCATCGGCGGCGCCATGGCCGACCCGGCCGGCCGCGCCGTCATCGACGTCGTGTCGCCGCACACCGAGGAGGTCATCGGCCGCGTCCCGCACGCCTCGCGCGAGGACGTCGACCGGGCCGTCGCCGCGGCCCGCACGGCCTTCGATTCCGGCGTCTGGGCCGACCGGCCCCTC
This sequence comes from Streptomyces roseoverticillatus, assembly GCF_000719265.1. Classification (GTDB taxonomy): domain Bacteria; phylum Actinomycetota; class Actinomycetes; order Streptomycetales; family Streptomycetaceae; genus Streptomyces; species Streptomyces roseoverticillatus. The sequence continues at coordinate 33,178 of NZ_JOFL01000002.1, forward strand.
GCCGAGCGCATCGACGTCGTCACCCGCATCAAGGGCGGCATCGCCGCCCGGCACGAGGAGATCGCCCGGCTCGTCTCCGCCCAGAACGGCTCCCCCTACTCCTGGAGCGTCCTCGCCCAGGCCCTCGGCGCGATGATGGTGTGGGACTGCGCCGTCGCCGTCGCCCGCGGCCTGCCCTACGAGGAGCGGCGGGCCGGAGCCCTCGGCCCGCTGCTCGTGCGGCGAGAGCCCGTCGGCGTCGTCGCGGCCGTCGTGCCGTGGAACGTCCCGCAGCTCGTGACGGCGGCCAAGCTCGCGCCCGCGCTGCTGACGGGCTGCTCGGTGGTGCTCAAGCCCTCGCCGGAGACGCCGCTCGACTCGTACCTCCTGGCGGAGATCGTCACGGAGGCGGGCCTGCCGGAGGGCGTCCTGTCGATCCTGCCCGCGGAACGGGAGGTCGGCGAGTACCTCGTCGGGCACCCCGGCGTCGACAAGGTGGCCTTCACCGGCTCGGTCGCGGCGGGCAAGCGCGTCATGGAGGTCGCGGCGCGCCACCTGACCCGCGTCACCCTGGAGCTCGGCGGCAAGTCCGCGGCGATCGTCCTGCCGGACGCCGACCTGGAGGCGGCCGTCGCCGGCATCGTCCCCGCGGCCTGGATGAACAACGGCCAGTCGTGCGTCGCCCAGACCCGCATCCTCGCCCCCCGCACCCACTACGCCGAGCTCGCCGAGCGCTTCGCGGCCGCCGCCTCCGCCCTCGTCGTCGGCGACCCCCTCGACCCCGCCACCCAGGTCGGCCCGCTCGTCGCCGAACGGCAGCGCCGCCGGTCCCTGGAGTACATCGCGCTCGGGCAGCGCGAGGGCGCCAAGGTGCTGGCCGGCGGCGGCCGCCCGGCGGACCTCGACAAGGGCTGGTACGTCGAGCCCACCCTCTTCGGCGACGTCTCCAACGACATGCGCATCGCCCGCGAGGAGATCTTCGGCCCGGTCATCTGCCTGCTGCCCTACGACACCGAGGAGGAGGCCGTGCGCATCGCCGACGACTCCGACTACGGGCTCTCCGGCAGCGTCTGGACCCGCGACGCCGAACGCGGCATCGAGGTCGCCCGGCGGGTGCGCACCGGCACGTACTCGGTCAACACCTTCGGCCTCGACATGTTCGGCCCCTTCGGCGGCTACAAGAACTCCGGCCTGGGGCGGGAGTTCGGCCCGGAGGGCTTCGCCGAGTACCTGGAGCACAAGACGATCCACCTGCCCGCGGAGTACGGGGATCCCGCCGGGGGAGAGGCGTGACGGCGGTGAGCGAGCGCTGGCGCGTGCGGGTCGACCGGGGGCTGTGCGTGGGCTCGGGGATGTGCGCCGGGAGCGCGCCCGGGGTGTTCGCGCTCGACGCGGGCCGCCGCTCCCGGCCCCTCGCGGAGGAGACGGAACCCTCGGAAGAGGTGCTCGCGGCCGCGGAGACCTGCCCCGTGGAGGCGATCACGATCAGCCGGCCGGACACGGGGGAGAAGGTGTTTCCTCCCGACGAGTGAAACCCCTTCGTACGCACGGACGTTGTTACTCATGCGTTCCGCACAGGTGCTTGATGACACATGTGACTGGCCGGGCCTCTCACCGCGTGGAAATCTCTAGGCAACGCAGCCGAGGGGGGAAGCGATGGACGCGCGGTACGAGGTCTACTGTCTGGCCGACAGGCACTTCTACGAGACCCCGGACCGCCTGTCCGTCCCGGGGGCGGGCGGTGAGGACCGCGGTCTGTACGAGACCGCCCGCCGCCCGGCCCCCGCCGGCTGGGCCACCTCCCGCCACGGCGAATGGCTGAATGTTTTCCCTGTGGCCGCCGTCCCCGCCGGCGGGGACGGCGGCCCGCGCCCCGGGCAGCCCCTCCAGGGCTGGAAGATCCACGTCTCGGCGACGGCCGACACCGCGGAGAAGACGGCCGCCGACGTCTGGGACTACTGCACGGTCCACGGCATCCCGTTCAAGTTCGTGCCCGGCCCGCACCTGTTGCACCTGCGCAACAACAAGTACGCGGAGCGCGGCCACAGCGGGAAGTTCGTCACCGTCTACCCGGACGGCGAGGAGCAGCTGCTCGCCACCCTGACCGGCCTGCACGGGATCCTCGGCGGCCGGCCCGGCCCGTACATCCTCACCGACCTGCGCTGGCACGAAGGCCCGCTCTACGTCCGCTACGGCGCGTTCGCCCGCCGCTTCTGCATCGACGGGCGCGGCAGCCTCGTGCCCGCCGTCGAGGACGGCGAGGGCCGCCTCGTCCCCGACTCCCGGAACCCGGCCTTCCAGGTCCCGGCGTGGGTGACGCTGCCCGCGTTCCTCGCACCGCACCTCGCCGCGCGCAACGCCACCACGGTCGCCGACCTGCCCTACCGCATCGAGAAGGCCCTGCACTTCTCCAACGGCGGCGGCGTCTACGCCGGCACCGACACGCGCGACGGCCGCAAGGTCGTCCTCAAGGAAGGCCGCCCGCATGCCGGGCTCGCCGCCGACGGGGCCGACGCCGTGGCCCGCCTGGAGCGCGAGAAGGACGCCCTGGAGCGGCTCTCCGGCCTCGGCGTCGCCCCCGAGCCGCGGGACTGGCTCACCGTCGGCGACCACCGCTTCCTCGTCATGGACTTCGTCGAGGGCAAACCCCTCAACTCCTTCTTCGCCCACCGCCACCCGCTGCTCGCCGCCGACCCCTCGCCCACCGCCACGGCCGACTACACGGCATGGGCGCTGCGCGTCTTCCGGACCGTCGAGGAAGCCGTCGGGAAGGTCCACTCGCGCGGCCTCGTCTTCAACGACCTCCACATGTTCAACATCATGGTCGCGCCCGACGAACGCTCCGTCGTCCTCATCGACTTCGAGGCCGCGGCGCCCGCCTCCGAGCACGGCCGCCAGGTCGTCGCCCACCCCGGCTTCTTCGCCCCGCCGGACCGCCGCGGCACGGACGTCGACAAGTACGCCCTGGCCTGCCTGCGCCTCGCCCTGTTCCTGCCGATCACCACGCTGTTCGTCATCGACCGGGCCAAGGCGGTGCACCTGGCGGACGTCATCGCCGGACAGTTCCCGGTGCCGCGGGAGTTCCTGGACGAGGCCGTCGCGGAGATCACGCGGGAGGGAGCGGGCACTTCGGCGGAGATCCGGCAGGAACAGGAAGGGGCGGGCACTCCGGCGGAGATCACGGGGGAGGGGGCGGGCACTTCGGCGGAGGTCGTGCGGGAGGGGGCGGGCTCCCCGGCGGACGCCGCAGCCGGCACCCCGGCGGACGCCGCCCTGCGGGAGAAGGCCCCGCCCGCCGACGCGCCCCCGCGGCGCCGTACGCACCACACCATCGGCCCCGGCGCAGGCCGCGCCGCCCCGCCGCAAGAGCTCCCCGACCCCGCCGAGGACTGGCCCGCCGCCCGCGCCTCGATGATCCGCGCCATCCTCGCCTCCGCCACCCCCGGCCGCGACGACCGCCTCTTCCCCGGCGACATCGCCACGTTCTCCGAAGGCGGCGGCCTCGGCCTCGCCCACGGCGCCGCCGGAGTCCTGCACGCCCTCGCCGAAGCCGGCGCCGAGCGCTACGAGGAGGGCGAGCAGTGGCTCCTGCGCCACACCGCCCCCGTGCCGTCCGGCACCCCGCTCGGCCTCTACGACGGCCTCGCCGGCGTCGCCTGCGCCCTCGACCGCCTCGGCCACACGCAGCGCGCCCTCGACCTGTCCGGCGTCCTCCTCGGTGAGCAGTGGCAGCGGCTCACCTCCGACCTGCGCGGGGGCCTCGCCGGCGTCGGCCTCGCCCTCGACCACCTCGCCCGCACCACCGGCGAGCGCCGGTTCCACGACCAGGCCGTCGAGGCCGCCCAGCTCCTCGCGGACCGGCTCGCCGCCGAGACCGCCGGCCCCGACGGGGACGGCCCGCACCGCAGGGCCGGCCTCCTGCGCGGCGCCACCGGCCCCGCCCTGCTCTTCCTCCGGCTCTACGAGCGCACCGGCGCTCCCGCCCTCCTCGGCCTCGCTGAGCAGGCCCTGCGCGCCGACCTCGCCCGCTGCACCCGCACGGCGGGCGGCACGCTCGAAGTCGACGAGGGCTGGCGCACCATGCCCTACCTCGGTGACGGCAGTGCCGGCATCGGCACCGTCCTGGACGACTTCCTCGCCCACCACCCCGACCCCGACCCGTACTTCACCGAGGCCCGCGACGGCATCCTCACCGCGGCCCGCTCCCGGTTCTACGCCCAGCCCGGGCTGTTCCAGGGCCGGGCCGGGATGGTCCTCCACCTCGCCCGCACCACCGCGCCGGGCGCAGCGCCGGAGCACCTCGCCGCCCAGGTCCGCGGCATGTCCTGGTACGCCATGTCCTTCCAGGGCGAACTCGCCTACCCCGGCAGCCAGATGATGCGGCTGTCCATGGACCTCGCCACCGGAACCGCCGGCTGCCTGCTGGCCCTCGCCGCCGCCCTCGGCGACGGCGCCCGGCCCGCGCAGCTGCCGTTCCTCCCGCCCCTCCAGGGGCCCCCGAGCCGGCTCCATGCCGTTGTGGAGCCGTAGCAAGAAGGTCCGCGCGAGCGGGACGACGCAAGACGCAAGAACCGCCGCGCGCGACGAAACCCGACCCCGTCCCCACGGGAAACCCACGAAAGGAACACGACCATGGCGCTTCTCGACCTGCAGAACATGGAGTCCGAGGCGAACACCGGCCACGGAGGCGGCGGCCAGAGCACGGTCAGCCTGCTCTCCTGCGTCAGCACCGCCAGCGTGCTGATCTGTCTCTGATCCGCCGCTGACAGACCGGATCCCAGCCGATCCGGCACCGGGCGGGCCCCTTCTGCGACAAGGGGCCCGTCCGGGTCCTGCATCCACGGATGGTACGGAGAGGAGGGCCGCCCTGCCATGGCACGTACGCGTACTGCGGCGGCATCCCGCTCTGCCTCCGCTTCAGGTGCCGGCTCCTCTTCCGCCTCTGCTTCCCCTTCCGCCTCCGTTGCCGCCTCCGTTTCCGCCGGGGACCGGCTCCTGCTCGGCACCGCCCGGCACAGCGCCGGCCGCGCCGCCGCGCTCGCCCTCATCGCCGTCGCCTCGACCGGCGCGGCCCTCCTGCTGCCCCTCGTCCTCGGCCACACCCTCGACCTGCTCCTCGCCCGCCGCGGCCCCGACGCCGGCCGGTGGACCGTCCTGTGCGCCCTCCTCGTCGCCGGCCCCGCAGCGCTCGACGCCGCCGGCGAACTCCTCACCGGGACGACGGCCGCCCGCGCCACCGCCCGGCTGCGCCACCTCCTCCTCGGCCACGTCCTGGCCGCCGGGCCGCGGGCCGCCGGCCGCTTCCCGCCCGGCGACCTCGTCACCCGGGCCGTCGGCAACGCCGCCGACACCGGCACCGCGCCCGCCACGCTCGCCCACGCCGCCGCGTCCGTCGCCGGCCCCGTCGGCGGGATCGTCGCCCTCGGGCTCATCGACCCCTGGCTCGCCGTCGCCTTCCTCGCCGGAGCGCCCCTCCTCGCCGCCCTCCTACGGGCCTTCACCCGCGCCTCCACGGACAGCGTCGCCCGCTACCAGCAGCACCAGGGCGACATCGCCGCGCGCCTCGTCGAAGCCCTCGGCGGCGCCCGCACGATCGCCGCCGCCGGCACCGCGGACCGGGAGCGCGCCCGCATCCTCGAACCGCTGCCCCGGCTCTCCCGGCAGGGCCGGCGCATGTGGCGCGTCCAGGGCCGCTCCACGGCCCAGGCCGGCACGCTCGTACCGCTGCTGCAGATCGCCGTCCTCGCCGTCGCCGGACTGCGGCTCGCCCAGGGCCTCCTGACCGTCGGCGACCTCCTCGCCGCCTCCCGCTACGCCGTGCTCGCCACCGGCGTCGGCATGCTCGTCGGCCACCTCAACGCGACGGCCCGGGCGCGGGCCGCGGCCGGGCGCGTCGCGGACGTCCTCGCCGTGCCGCAAGTCCCCTACGGACAGGGACGGCTGCCGGCCGGGCCCGGCACGCTGGAACTGCGGGGAGTGAGCGTCGTACGGGGCGGGCGGACGGTCCTGGACGAAGTGAGCGTGACGGTGCCGGGAGGGACGTCGCTGGCCGTCGTGGGGCGCTCGGGCAGCGGGAAGACGGTGCTGGCGGAAGTGGCGGGGCGGCTCACGGACCCCGACGCCGGGTCCGTCCTCCTGGACGGCGCCCCGCTCCCCTCGATCCGCCACGAGGACCTCCGCCGAGCCATCGGCTACGCCTTCGCCCGGCCGGCGCTGCTGGGCGGCACGGTCGGCGGCACCATCGGGTTCGGGACGTTCGCCCCGGGGCGCGAGGCGCTGGAGGGCGCGGCCCGGGCGGCGTGCGCGCACGACTTCGTCCGGCGCCTCCCGCACGGCTACGACACGCCCTGCGCGGACGCGCCCCTCTCGGGCGGCGAGACCCAACGCCTCGGTCTCGCCCGCGCCTTCGCCCATGCCGGGCGCGTCCTGATCCTGGACGACGCCACGTCGAGCCTCGACACGGCGACGGAGCGGCGCGTCGCGGCAGCGTTGCGCGCTTCCGCCGCCGCGACGCGGGTCGTCGTCGCCCACCGCCCCGCGACGGCGGCGACGGCGGACCGCGTCCTGTGGCTCCACGAGGGCCGAGCACGTGCGACAGCCCCCCACGCGACCCTCTGGCAGGACCCGTCCTATCGCGCGGTGTTCCATGCGTGAGCCCGACACGGCGCGCCTGCCCGGCAGGGAGGCCGCCCACGGTGACGGTGTCCGGCCACGCCGGTCCGCCCCCGGCCGCGGGCCGGATGCTGCCCTGCGCGGCGGCAGGGAGCCCGGAGAGGCCGTGCCTCTCCGTTCCGCCGCGGTGGCGAGTAACCACGATGGTGGTGTCCGGCGGTGCCGGACTCGCCCTGGGCCGGGGCTGTGTGGCACCGCCGGAGGCGCGGGTGGGGGTTGCGCGCCATCGCGGCGGGTTGTTTTGCCTGGCGGCGGGGAGTGTGGAGAGCTCGTGCCTTTCCGCTTCGTCGCGGCGCCGAGCAGCCACCGCGGCGGCGTCCGGCGGTGCCGGTCCGGCCCCGGCCGCGGGCCGGATGCTGCCCTGCGCGGCGGCAGGGAGCCCGGAGAGGCTGTGCCTCTCCGTTCCGCCGCGGCGGTGAGCAACCACGACGGTGGTGTCCGGCGGTGCCGGACAGACCTCAGCGGCCGGTCAGCCGACCCATGGCCGCGGCACGGAGCCCCCGCCGCGTCGGCGAGGCGCCCTCACCCAGGAGGTCCCCGTGACACCCGCTGACCCCGGGCTCCTCCGGCGAGGGTTGCGGTACCTCGCCGGACGGCGAGGCGTCGTCGCGCGGCTCCTCGCGTGGTCCGTCGTGGAGGCGGGGCACACGTTCGCCATGGGGTACGCGCCGGCCGCGGCGCTGGACGACGGGTTTCTCGTGGGGGAGCCCCGCACCGGGCTCGCCTGGCTCGGCGTGGCGGCCGTGGCCGTGGTCGTCGGCGCGTACGGCACGGGGAAGACGTACGGCGGCGTCGCCGGCCTCGTGGAGCCGTTCCGCGACCGCCTCGTCACCGCGGTCGTGGACCGCGCGCTGCGCCGCGGCGACGCCGCGGCCGTGTCCCGCCTCACGCACCAGACCGAGATCGCCCGCGACGCCTTCGCCGGCCTCGTCATGGTCGCGCGGTCGTTCGTCTTCACCGCGGCCGGTGCCCTGACGGGTCTCTTCCTGCTGGCGCCGCCGCTGCTGGCGGTGGTCGTGCCGCCCCTCGTCCTGGGCCTCGCCCTGTTCCTGGTGACGCTGCGCCCGCTCGCCCGCCGCCAGGAGGCGTATCTGGCCGCGGACGAGGCCCTCGCCGCCGGGTTCGGCGAGGTCTTCGCGGGCTTGCGCGACGTCACGGCGGCGGGCGCCGAGCCGCGCGTCCGCGCGGAGGCCGGTGCGCTCACGGAGGCCGCGCTGCAGGCGTCCCGCGCGCTGGCCCGCTGGTCGGTCGTTCGGGTCGTGGCCCTGGCCCTGGCGGGCCAGCTGCCCGTGATACTCCTGCTGGCCGCGGCGCCCTGGCTGCTGGACCACGGCGTCACGGCGGGCGCCCTCGTCGGCGCGCTGGCCTACCTGACGCAGTCGCTGATGCCCGCGCTGCAGAACCTCGTTCACGGCCTCGGCACGAGCGGATCGCGCCTCGCCGTGGTGGCGCGCAGGCTCATGGCGCGGGACGGCTCCACAGCGCCGGTCGCCCCGGCCGGCCCCACGCCACCGGACGGCCCCTCGCCCGCGGCACTCCGCCTCCGCCGCCTCACCTTCGCCTACGGCGAACACGCCGACCCCGTCGTCCACAACCTGGACCTGACCCTGCCCCACGGCGCGCACCTGGCCGTCGTCGGCCCCAGCGGCGTGGGGAAGTCGACGCTGGCCGGGCTGATCGCGGGCTTGCTGCGGCCGGGGAGCGGGGAGGTCGTCATCGACGGGGACCGGGCGGACACGGCCGCGGCGGCCGCCCGGCGGGTGCTGATCCCGCAGGAGGCGTACGTGTTCTCGGGGACGCTCGCCGGCAACCTCGGCTATCTGCGCGCGGACGCCGTCCCGGAGGAGGAGCTGCGGGCCGCGGCGGAGGCGCTCGGCATGACGGAACTCGTCCGCCGCCTGGGCGGCTTCGCGGCGCCCCTCGCCCCGGCGGAGCTGTCCGCGGGCGAGCGGCAGCAGATCGCGCTCGCCCGCGCCTACCTTTCGCCCGCTCCCCTCGCCGTCCTGGACGAGGCGACCTGTCACCTGGACCCCGCCGCGGAGGCCCGCGCCGAACGGGCCTTCGCCCGCCGCCCCGGCGGCACCCTCGTCGTCATCGCGCACCGCGCGACCTCCGCCCGCCGGGCCGGCCGCGTCCTGGTGATGGACGGCGCGGACACGGCCTGCGGCGACCACCACGAGCTGCTCGCGCGCTCGCCGCTCTACCGGGACCTCATGGGCGAGGACGGCGGGGCGCACGGCTCACACCCACCCCGCCCCCCGCGAGATGCGGATCGCGTCGACCCGGTTCCGCGCCCCGGTCTTGCGGGTGATGGCGGCCATGTAATTGCGCACCGTCCCGTTGGACAGGTGCAGGCTGTGGGCGATCTCCCCGACGGACGCCCCTTCCGCCGCGAGTGACAGCACGCTCAGCTCTCGTCTCGTGAGGGGGATCTCCGCGGCCTCCAGGAAGCCGAAGCCGAGCGCCTCGTCGATGTACCGCTCGCCCTTCGCCACGTGCCGTATCCCCTCGACCAACCGGTCCGGTGAAGCGTTTTTGCTCAGGTATCCCAGGGCCTTCTCCTCGTACGCCCGGCGCAGGGACCCCGGTCGCCCCGCGCTGGCCAGGGCGAGCAGGGCCGCCCTTCCGTCTCCGCCCGCCGCGGCTTCGCCGTGCGCGCCACCGTGCCCGGACAGCTCCCGCAGCCCGCGCGGCCCGCCCGCCTCCGGGCTGTCCATGTCCACCACGCACACGTGCGGCCGCAGTGAGCGAGACAGGTCCGCCGCGCGCTGCCACGAGGCCGACGTGACCTCCAGGTCCGGCTCCCTGCCGAGCAGGAACGCCAGCGCTGTGCGCAGCAGATAGGTGTCATGCACCAGAAGTACCCGGATCACGGTCCCCGCCTTCCGCTTACGGCTTCCCCTTGCCGCTTCCCCGGCGCAGCGAACGCTGCGCCGGGCACGACGCCCATTCATACCGGCGTGTGCCACCGCGACGGGCGTGTATACGGGACATGGAGGGGGCGCAAGGGCGCATGAATCACGCCACGTGCGCCCCAAGTTCACTCGAAAGCGCCCCTCATGAATCGGGTGCCGGGGGTAGCGCATCAGGCTTGCTGTGGGGTAGTGAGCCGGATGAGCCGGCAGACGGTCTCGATGTCGATCCGTACCTGGGCGATCGACGCGCGCCCCGAGAGCCAGGTAATGAGCGCCGAGTGCCAGGTGTGCTCGATGACGCGGACGGCGGAGAGCTGCTCGGGGGTGGGCGGCCCGGCCGGGCCCATGGCGTCCAGGATGAGCGCCGTGGTGAGCCGGGAGACGGTGTCGACCTCGGCGCTCACCGAGCGGTCGGCGAAGGTGAGGGCGCGCACCATCGCATCGGCCAGGTGCGGTTCGCGCTGCATTGCGCGGAACGCCCGCATCAGCGTCTGGGCCACGCGCGCGGCCGGGTCGGTGTCCGTCGGCGGGCGCTTGCGCAGCGTGCCGTGCAGTTGCTGCAGCTGGTCCTGCATGGTGGCGACAAGCAGGTGGATCTTGGAGGGGAAGTAGCGGTAGAGCGTGCCGAGCGCGACGCCCGCCGCTTCGGCGACCTCCCGCATCTGCACGGCGTCGAAGCCGCCGCGGCTCGCGAGCTCCTCGGTGGCCTGCAGGATCCGGCGGCGGCGGGCCGCCTGACGCTCGGTCAGGGGAAGGCTGGGCCCGGCGGGCACGGCCCGCGCGGTCGGCGACTTGGATTCCGTCGTCATATGTCCCATTCCGTGGCATCCATCCAGGGTGTCTGTACGGCCCGGACGGCACAGCATGGCAGGGGCCGGGCCGTGGCGCGAATCACCCGATCCGGTCCTGGCGGCTGCCCTTACGGCCGGTAGATTCGAGGCTTCCGGACGACCCAGTCTGAAACTTGTTCTAGATTAGCGCGACCGGTTACGCTCCGGCCGGAACAGCAGCCAGAAGGAGGCCGGGGGAGTGACCGCAGAGGCCACTGAGGCAGCTCTCGCAGCGCACGCGCGGGACGCACGGCGGGACGCCCTCCGTGAGACGGGCGACCACGACCGCCCTCTGCGCATCGCACTGCTCACTTACAAGGGCAACCCGTTCTGCGGCGGCCAGGGCGTGTACGTCCGCCACCTCTCCCGCGAACTCGCCCGCCTCGGGCACAGCGTCGAGGTCATCGGCTCCCAGCCGTACCCCGTCCTCGACGAGGGCGTGACCCTCACCGAGCTCGCGAGCCTCGACCTCTACCGCCAGCCGGACCCCTTCCGCACGCCCGGGCGCGACGAGTACCGCGACTGGATCGACGCGCTCGAGGTCTCCACCATGTGGACGGGCGGCTTCCCCGAGCCGCTCACCTTCAGCCTGCGCGCCCGCCGCCACCTCGCCGCGCAGCGCGGCCGGTTCGACGTCGTCCACGACAACCAGACGCTCGGCTACGGGCTCCTGGGCGGCCCCGCCGCGATCGGCGCTCCGCTCGTCACCACGATCCACCACCCCATCACCGTCGATCGGCAGCTCGACCTCGCCGCCGCCGCGGACTGGAAGCGGCGGGCGTCCGTACGGCGCTGGTACGGGTTCACGCGCATGCAGAAACGTGTCGCCCGGCGGCTGCCGTCCGTGCTCACCGTCTCCGGCTCCTCGCGCCAGGAGATCGTCGACCACCTCGGCGTACGGGCCGAGCGGGTGCACGTCGTGCCGATCGGCGCCGACACGGACCTGTTCTCGCCGGACCCGTCCGTGCCCGAGGTGCCGGGCCGGATCGTCACGACGTCCAGCGCGGACGTGCCCCTCAAGGGCCTGGTGCACCTGATCGAGGCCCTGGCCGTGGTCCGCCGCCGGCACCCCGCCGCGCACCTCGTCGTCGTCGGCAAGCGCGCCGAGGACGGGCCGGTCGCCACCGCGATCCGGCGCTGCGGGCTGGAGAACGCCGTCGAGTTCGTCAAGGGCATCACCGACGCCGAACTCGTCGGCCTCGTGCGGTCGGCGCAGGTCGCCTGCGTGCCGTCCCTGTACGAGGGCTTCTCCCTGCCGGCCGCGGAGGCCATGGCCACGGGAACGCCGCTCGCCGCCACGACCGGGGGCGCCATCCCCGAGGTCGCCGGCCCCGACGGCGAGACCTGCCTCGCCGTCCCGCCCGGCGACCCCGGAGCCCTCGCCTCCGCCCTCGGGCGGCTCCTGGATGACCCTGACCTCCGCCGCCGCCTCGGCGCCGCGGGCCGCGAACGCGTCCTCTCCCGCTTCACCTGGCGCGAGGCCGCGCTCGGCACGGCCCGCCACTACCGCGAGGCGATCGCCCTCGCGGGCGGCGACGCGGGCGCCCGGCGCGCCGCCGGACGGCCCGCCTAGTGACGGCCGGCACCGCGCTCCGGCGCCGACACGAACCGCCCGCCGCGGCGCCGCCCAGCCGCGACAAGGCCGTCCGGCACCGCCGGTCCGCGCCGCGGCGCCTGCTCGCCGTTGCGGCGGAGGGAAGACGCTGCGGTCACCGCAAGCCCGCAGGCCCGGCGCGGCACCGGCCTCCACAGCCCGCCGCCGCGGTGCGCAACCACCACGGTGCGGTCCGGCGGTGCCCGGCCCGCAGTCATCCGTACGCCCCCGCACAACCCCCCGTCCCGCCGGCCGAAGGCAAATACCCGTGCTGACCGTCGATTTCTCCCGCTTCCCGCTCGCCGCAGGCGACCGCGTCCTCGATCTGGGGTGCGGCGCGGGACGGCACGCATTCGAGTGCTACCGGCGCGGGGCGCGCGTCGTCGCGCTGGACCGCAACGGCGAGGAGATACGCGAGGTCGCCAAGTGGTTCGCCGCCATGAAGGAGGCGGGTGAGGCCCCCGAAGGGGCCACCGCCACCGCCATGGAGGGCGACGCTCTCGCGCTGCCCTTCCCGGACGACAGCTTCGACGTCGTCATCATCTCCGAGGTCATGGAGCACATCCCGGACGACAAGGGCGTGCTCGCGGAGATGGTCCGCGTCCTCAAGCCCGGCGGCCGGATCGCCGTCACCGTCCCCCGCTACGGCCCCGAGAAGATCTGCTGGGCCCTCTCGGACGCCTACCACGAGGTCGAGGGCGGCCACATCCGCATCTACCGCGGCGACGAGCTCCTGGACAGGATGCGCGAAGCCGGCCTCAAGCCGTACGGCACGCACCACGCCCACGGCCTGCACAGCCCCTACTGGTGGCTCAAGTGCGCCTTCGGCGTCGACAACGACAAGGCGCTGCCCGTCCGCGCCTACCACAAGCTCCTGGTCTGGGACATCATGAAGAAGCCCCTGGCCACCCGGCTCGCCGAGCAGGCCCTCAACCCGCTCATCGGCAAGAGCTTCGTGGCGTACGCGACCAAGCCGCACCTGCCCGGCACCGGTGACGGGGTGGCGGCGTGACCACCTTCAGCCGCGGCTCCGGCCGCACCGAACGCCTCGTCCTGCCCGGCGTCCTGACGGCGGAACAGGTCACCGGCACGGTCGCCGGCATCGCCGCCGCCCAGCGCGAGGACGGCGCCATCCCCTGGTTCCGCGGCCACCACCTCGACCCGTGGGACCACGTCGAGGCGGCCATGGCCCTCGACGCCGCCGGCGAGCACGGCCGCGCCGAGGCCGCCTACCGCTGGCTCGCCCGCCACCAGAACCCCGACGGCTCCTGGTACGCCGCCTACGCCGACGGCGCCGCCGACGAGCCCACCGACCGCGGCCGCGAGAGCAACTTCGTCGCCTACGCCGCGGTCGGCGTCTGGCACCACTACCTCGCCACCGGCGACGACGCCTTCCTCGACAGCATGTGGCCGACCGTCTACGCCGCCGTCGAGTTCGTCCTGCGGCTCCAGCAGGCCGGCGGCCAGATCGGCTGGAAGCGCGAGGACGACGGCACCCCCGTCACCGACGCGCTGCTGACCGGCTCCTCGTCCATCCACCAGGCGCTGCGCTGCGCCCTGGCCATCGCCGAGCACCGCGAGGAGCCGCAGCCCGACTGGGAGCTGGCCACGGGCCTGCTCGCGCACGCGATACGCCGGCACCCCGAGCGGTTCCTCGACAAGAGCCGCTACTCGATGGACTGGTACTACCCCGTCCTCGGCGGCGCCGTCGCCGGCGTGGCCGCCAAGGAGCGCATAGAGGAGGGCTGGGACCGCTTCGTCGTCCCGGGCCTGGGCGTGCGCTGCGTGCTGCCCAACCCGTGGGTGACCGGCGGCGAGAGCTGCGAGCTCGCCCTCGCGCTGTGGGTGATGGGGGAGTCCGACCGCGCCGTGCAGATCCTGCAGTGGATCCAGCACCTGCGCGCCGAGGACGGCATGTACTGGACGGGCTACGTCTACGACGACGACGCCGTCTGGCCCGAGGAGCGCACCACGTGGACGGCGGGTTCGCTGCTCCTCGCGGCGGCGGCGCTCGGGGGCGACGAGGCGACGACCGCGGTGTTCGGCGGGGAACGGCTCCCCGCGGGCTTGGAGCCGGACTGCTGCCCGGGGGCGTAGCGTCTCCGGCGGGGACAGCTCACGGCCCGGTTCCGGTGCCTGCGGATTCCACCGGACCCTCGCCGCGGTGGCGGATCGCCGTCGCGGCGGGCAAGTCTTCGGCCTGCGGTGCCGAAACCGTGCCGCCACCGCGGTGAACGCTCGAACGGGCCCCTCCCCGTGGCGGGCCGCACGGCCACCCGGCACCCTGGCGGCATGGGACCCCCGCTCGCCCAGGAGGCCGCCCCGTGCCCCGTCGTGCCGCTGCCGTCGTCGCCCTGCCCCTCGTCTGCGGGCTGCTCCTGACCGGTACGGGCTGCGGTGGCGGCGGCAAGAAGGGCTCCGCGGAGGGCGGGGCGAGCCCCACGAACTCCGTCGAGCGGCAGAAGTTCGCCAAGACCCGGTTCGTCGCCAACGCCGGTCTCGCCGCGGGCGCCTCGTACCAGTGGATCATCAAGCCGTACCGGGCGGGCGCCTTCAAGAAGGGGGCCGACGGGCGGACCGTGGCCCTGGTCAAGGCGGGTCTCGCGGGCACCTTCGCCTACAACCGGTTCAAGGCGGCGCTGAACAACGCCAAGGGCGACCCCACGCTCTCGAAGGCGGTGGCCCCGCTCAGCGCGGGCGTCGAGTCGCTCAAGGGGCTGACCGCCAAGTTCCGCAAGGGCGAGGCCACGGACGGGGACGCGGGCGCGTTCGACGGCGTCATCAACAGCGTCAAGAACGCGGGCAAGGACGCCGGGGCGCCGGTCACCGACAAGGTCCCCTCGTACTCGGAGATCCAGAAAGGCTGATCCGGAGGGGGACGGACCGGTTTCTGAACTTCCCTACCCGTCGGGGTCGTTGTCAGTGGGCGGTCCTACAGTGAGGCCATGACGAAGATGCTGAGTCACGAGCGCTACTGTTCCGCGATCCTCGACCAGACCGGCCTGCTGTGCGCGGCCCTGAGCGAGGGCGCCGACGTGTCCGTCACCGTGCCCACGTGCCCGGAGTGGACGCTCGGCCACCTCCTGCTGCACGTGGGGCAGGCCCACCGCATGGCCACCGGGCTCGTGCGCGGGCGGGTCATGGAGTTCGTGCCGCCGTCCACCGCCGGGCAGGTCATCCCCGTGCCCGGCCCGGGCGACCCCTCCGCGGACGACCTGCCGGCCCTCACCGCCTGGCTCGCCGCGGGCGCCGAGGCGCTGGTAGCGGTCCTGCGCGAGGCGGGGCCCGACAGCCCCGTGTGGACGTTCTCCGAGGACCAGCGGTCCGCGTTCTGGGCCCGCCGCGCGGCGCACGAGACGCTGGTGCACCGCGCCGACGCCCTGGGCGCCGTCGGCATCCCCTTCACGGCGGAGCCCGAGCTCGCGGCGGACTGCGTCGACGAGTGGCTGGGGATACTCACCTTCCCGGCCGCCGTCGCGTTCAAGCCGCAGCTGAAGGAGCTGCCGGGCCCCGGCCGCACCCTCCACCTGCACGCGACCGACACCCCGGCGGAGCTCAACGCGGAGTGGTTCATCGACCTCACCGGCGAGGGGATCGCCTGGCGGCGGGCCCACGAGAAGGCAGCCGTGGCCGTCCGCGGGCCGCTGACCGACGTGTTGAGCGTCCTCCTCCGCCGCCTGCCCGCCGACACCGACCGGGTCGAGGTCCTGGGCGACCGCGAGCTGCTCGACTTCTGGCTGGAGCGGGCCGTCTTCTGAGACCCCTCGGCCCACAGGGGCACCCACCGGGGGCCGCCCACCGGAGGCCGTGCCGTTGCCCTCACCCACCACCCCGGGGTCGGATGAGAGCATCATCGTATGACCGTTGTGCCCAGATCCTCCGTGTCCTGCAGGCTCGTCCGGGCCGCCGTGCTGCCCGTCGCCCTCGTGCTCGTGGCGGCCTGCGGCTCCGGTGACGCCGCGACGCCCAAGGCCGGCGCGCCCGGCGCGGGGGACCCGCTCTTCCCGCGCCTGGGCAACGGCGGGTACGACGTCCGGCACTACGGCCTCACCCTCGACTACGAACCGGAGGGCAACCACCTCAAGGGCAAGGCCGTCATCACCGCCCGCGCGACGCAGGACCTCGGCTCCTTCAACCTCGACCTCAAGGGGCTGAAGGTCCGCAGCGCCCGCGTCGACGGCCGCACGGCCCGCACGGCCCGGAAGGGCACCGAGCTGATCGTGACGCCGCGCGAGACGCTGGGCAAGGGCCACGAATTCGAGACGGTCGTCGTCTACGACGGCACGCCGAAGGAGATCACCGACGAGGACGGCAGCGCCCTGGAGGGCTGGGTCGAGACCGACGACGGCGCGGTCGGCCTCGGCCAGCCCACCGGCTCGATGGCCTGGTTCCCCGGCAATCACCACCCCTCCGACAAGGCCGCCTACGACATCGAGGTGACCGTCCCCAAGGGCTACACCGCCGTAGCCAACGGCGAGCTGCAGCACCAGGAGAACAAGGGGAACCGGACGGTGTTCGCCTGGCACAGCGCCGAGCCCATGGCGAGCTACCTGGCGAGCGTGGCCGTCTCCCCGTTCAAGGTCACCACCGCCCGCGCCGGCGACCTGCCCCTCTACATCGCCACCCACCCCAAGGAGGCCCAGGCCGGGCCCCGCCTGGAGAAGCTCCTGCCCGAGGCCATCGCCTGGGCGAGCGACCTCTTCGGCCCGTACCCGTTCTCCTCCGCCGGCGCGGTCGTCGACCACAACCCGTACGTCCAGTACGCCCTGGAGACCCAGACCAAGCCCTACTTCGACTCCACTCCGGACGACGTGACGGTCGTGCACGAAGTCGTCCACCAGTGGTTCGGCAACTCCGTCACCCCGCGCACCTGGCGCGACATGTGGCTCAACGAGGGCTTCGCCGCGTACGCGGAGTGGATGTGGGAGGAGAAGCACGGCGGCCGCTCCGTCCAGCGCACCTTCGACGACTACTACTCCGGCAAGGACCCGCTGAGCGACGGCATCTGGGCCTTCCCGCCCGCCGACCCCGCCCCGGCCACGGTCTCCGACCCGCCGGTCTACGGCCGCGGCGCCATGGTGCTGCACAAGCTGCGGCAGGCCGTCGGCGACGAGGCCTTCTTCGCCACGACCCGGGCCTGGGTGAGCGAGCACAAGTACGACAACGCCGACACCGCCGAGTTCGAGCGGTTCTGGCAGCAGCGCACCGGGAAGAACCTCGGCGGCGTGTTCGGCCCCTGGCTCCACGGGCAGGGGCGGCCGGACCGGCCGTGACGCCGTGACGGCGGCCGTGGGTCGCGCAGCCGCCGGTCCCGCAGCCGCGCCGGGCCCGCGGTCGCACCGGACGGCCCGCGGTCAAACCAGCTCCGCCAGCACCCGCAGCGTCTCCGGGTCCGGCGCCGTCACCAGCAGGTCCGTCACCGGCCCCGCCCGCCACAGCTCCAGCCGCTCCGCGATCCGCCCGCGCGGCCCCACGAGCGAGATCTCGTCGGCGAAGGCGTCCGGCACGGCCGCGACGGCCTCCTCGCGCCGCCCCGCCAGGAACAGCTCCCGCACCCGCCCCGCCTCCTCGCCGTAGCCCATGCGCGCCATGAGGTCGGCGTGGAAGTTGCGGCGCGCGTGGCCCATGCCGCCGATGTAGAAGCCGAGCATCGCCTTCACCGGAAGCAGCCCCTCGGTGACGTCGGCGCACACCCGGGCCCGGACCAGCGGCGCCACCAGGAAGCCCGGCGGCGCGGCGGCGAGGGCCTCGGCGTGCAGGTTCGTACGGAGCGGGGACCAGTACAGGGGCAGCCAGCCGTCGGCGATGCGCGCGGTCTGGGCGACGTTGCGGGGCCCCTCGGCGCCGAGCAGGACGGGCAGGTCCGTGCGCAGGGGATGGGTGATGGGGCGGAGCGGTCTGCCGAGGCCGGTCGCGCCGGGGCCGCGGTAGGGGAGGGCGTGGTGGCGGCCCTCCAGCGTCACCGGGGCCCGGCGCCGCAGCACCTGGCGGACCACGTCCACGTACTCGCGCGTGGCGGTCAGCGGGCTGTCCGGGAACGGCCGCCCGTACCAGCCCTCGACGACCTGAGGGCCCGACAGCCCCAGGCCGAGCAGCAGCCGGCCGCCGGAGAGGTGGTCGAGGGTGAGGGCGTGCATCGCGGTGGCCGCGGGGCTGCGGGCGGCCATCTGGGCGACGGCCGTGCCGAGCCGGATGCGGCTCGTGTGCGCGGCGATCCAGGTGAGGGGGGTGAAGGCGTCGGAGCCCCAGGCCTCGGCGGTCCACACCGAGTGGTAGCCGAGCCGCTCGGCCTCCCGGGCCAGGCCGAGGTGGCGGGGGTCGGGGCCGCGGCCCCAGTAGCCGAGCGCGAGTCCGAGCCGCACGGGGTGCCTCCCGGCAGGGTCCGTAGCTGACGTACCGTCAGGTATGCGGCCGACTGTACGGACCGTTCCGCGCCCGGACAAGACGGCCCTCGCGGGGCGCCGGGCGGCGTGGCCGCGGCGACGGCGGTGGCAGGGCCGGGTCCGGCGCCGCCGTTCCACGCCACGGTGGTCGCTCGCCGTTGCGGCGGAGGGTTGTCGCGGCGGCACCCCTGGATCCGCGGACAGCGCGTTCCAGCGGTGGGAACGGACCCGTCCGGCGCCGGTGCCCGGACACGACGGCGGCCCGCCGGGAAAACCCCGGCGGGCCGCCGTCCGTGCACCGTGCGCGTCAGCCGCGCTGGATGCCCGTCGTGTCCTGCAGCAGGCCGCGGCGGCCGTCCTGCGTCTGCGCGACCAGGGCCTGGCCGCGCTGCTCCACCGCGAGGTACCACGTGCCGGGCGCGAGCTCGGCGATCTGCGTCGGCGAACCGTCCTCGCCGTACAGCGGGCGCGGCACCGGCACCGCGAACCAGAACGGGGCGAAGTCCCCGGCCGGGGCCGCGGGCTGGCCGGCGGCGGGCGACGGCGCGGCCGCGGCACCGCCGAGGCTCGCATCCGGCTGGCCCGGCTGGGCGCCGTAGGGCTGCTGCTGCGCGCCGCCGTACGGGCCGGCCTGCTGGGCACCGCCCGGGCCGGGGTAGCCGTAGCCCGGGTTCGGGCCGGCGCCGTACGGGGACGGGGCCTGCGGGCCTGCGGCGTTCACCAGCGGGGCCTTCAGGGCCGGGATGCGCGGGGTCATCAGCGCCGTGGCGGCCAGGGCCGCGTTGGCGAGGAGGGCCAGGATCTGGCCGACGCCCGGGGACACGCCCTGGGCGCCGCCGATGATCGTCCACAGCGAGGACCACGCGGCGAACACGGCGAACGCGGTGCCCCACTGGCCGAGCTCCAGGCCCACGAGCTTGCGGCCCTCGGGCTGGAAGCGGGTGGCGACGATGAGACCGGCGGCGATGATCCCGGCGAGGAAGATCGACGGCAGGACGGGGAAGAGGCCGGCCTTCCAGCCGTTGGGCTCGGTGGGGCAGATCGATCCCGCGCAGTCGTACGAGTAGAAGCTGAGGAACGAGGCGATGAACAGCAACACCGCTGCTCCGATCACCACGCCGTCGCCTCGAGTGAGGGAGCGGATGTTCACTCTCATGTCCTTTGTCAGTGTGATCATTAACGTCGCTGTCGCCGGCACGCGAGGATGCGGGGGCGCGGGGGTGGCCCCCCATCGTACGGGTGAACCTATCGCCTGCACGGTCGGGGCGTCTTCTTCGTATCTGCCTCGTGACAAGCCTGTGGTCTGCGCGGACGGCCGCGCCGGCGGTCCCGGGGACCGCTTCGGACCTACCCGTCCAGGAAGTCCGTGATGCCGTCGGCGATCCCCTGCGCCGCCTTCTCCCGCCAGGCTCCGTCCGTCAGCAGGGCGGCGTCCTTCGGGTCCCGCATGTTGCCGCACTCGATGAACACCTTCGGCACGGTCGACAGGTTGAGACCGCCGAGGTCACCGCGGGTGTCGAGGCCCGTGCCGCCGCCGATGTAGTTGGACGCGGCGCTGCGCGTGACGCGCACGAAGTGGCCCGCGATCCGCACGCCGAGCTCCTTCGACGGCCCGACGATCGGCGCGGTGTCCGCGCGGCCGCCCTTGACGGAGGCGGGCAGGATCACATGGAAGCCGCGGTTGCCGACGGCCGAGCCGTCGGCGTGCACCGAGACGGCGGCGTCGGCGTGCGCCCGGTTCCCGATCGCCGCCCGCTCGTCCACGCACGGGCCGTACGGACGCTCCCCGTCGTGCGTGAACACCACCTTGGCGCCCTGCGCCCGCAGGATCGTGCGCAGCCGGTGGGCGACGTCGAGGCTGAACGACGCCTCCGCGTAGCCGTCGTCCGTGGACGTCCCGGTGGTGTCGCACTCCTTGCGGCCCGTGCCGATGTCGACGGAACGGTCGATCTCCGCGGTGTGCTCGCTGTTGCGGATGTTGTGCCCGGGGTCGACCACGACCACCTTGCCCTTGAGGGGCCCGTCGGGCAGCGGCCCGTCGTCCGCGGCGGCCGGCGAGGGACTCTGCGCGTCCGCCGGAGCGGACGACCCGGGCGCCGAAGGCTCCTTGCCTTCCGGCGAGGGCTTCCCGGACGGGGCCCGCGACGCGGGGGCCCCGCCGGGCGTCGCCGGCGACGCGGCGGCCACCGGCGCCTTCTTCCCGCCGTCCGCCTCCGCGTCCCACAGCAGCCAGCCCGCGACCCCGGCCGGGACCAGGGCCGCCACCGCGACGACTACGGGCGTGCGGAAACCGGCCGGGCGGCCGGGGCGGCCGGCGCGCGGCGAGCGGGGGAAGCGGGGAAAGCTGCCTTTGGACACCCGGCGATGCTACGCCGCCGCCCCGCCGCGCAGGGGGCCTACGCCGTAACCGGTCCGCGCCGCAGCACCCGCAGCGACCGCGTCACCGACACTTCGGTGAACTCCCCGGATTCCAGTGCCCTGAGGTATACGCGGTACGGCGCCTGCCCGCCGTCCGCCGGGTCCGGGAACACGTCGTGGATGACCAGCAGCCCGCCCGGCGCGAGGTGCGGGACCCAGCCCTCGTAGTCGGCCGTCGCGTGCTCGTCGGTGTGCCCGCCGTCGATGAACACCAGCCCCAGCGGCTTCCCCCACAGCGAGGCCGCCAGCGGCGACCGCCCCACGAGCGCCAGCACGTGCTCCTCCAGCCCCGCCTGGTGCAGCGTGCGCCGGAACACCGGCAGGGTGTCCATCCGCCCCACCGCCTCGTCGACGAGTGACGCGTCGTGGTACTCCCAGCCCGGCTGCTGCTCCTCGCTGCCCCGGTGGTGGTCCACGGTCACCGCCGTCGTGCCCGCCTCCCGGGCGGCGGCGGCCAGCAGGATCGTCGACCGGCCGCAGTAGGTGCCGACTTCGAGCAGCGGCAGCCCCAGCCCCGCCGCCTCCTCGGCGGCGGCGTGGAGGGCGAGCCCCTCGTCGAGCGGCATGAACCCCTTGGCCGCCTCGAAAGCGGCGACTATCTCGGGCTTGGGCGGCATGTGTCGTCCTCCTGGGGGTACGCGGTGGTCGGCTCATTGTCCTCACCGGCCGCCGCGCGCGGCGCGTGAGGGGCCGATACCGTGGGAAGCACGAGCGGGGGACGCAGAAAGCCGCTGTCAAAGCTCCCGAAAGGGGCGGAAGATGTCCTTCGCCGTAGCGCTGCTCGCCGCATCGACGCTCGCGCTCTCTCCCGCGGGCCTCTCTCCCGTGGGCGGCGCCCACGGGGAAGGCGCCGATGTCAGCACCGTCTTCTCCGACCCCACGGGCGACGTGCTGCGCGCCGTGACGTTCGACAGCGAGGCCGTCCCGCCGGGCGCCCGCGTCACCGTCACCGAGCGCACCGGCCGTGACGGCACCCGCATCCGCCTGGCCCTGCACGGCGTCCAGCCGGACCGCACGTTCGGCGCCCACGTCCACACGAACCCGTGCGGCACCCGCCCCGAGGACTCGGGCGCGCACTACCAGCAGGTCAAGGACCCGAAGCAGCCCTCCACCGACCCCGCGTACGCCAATCCGCGCAACGAGGTCTGGCTGGACCTCACCACCGACCGGCGGGGCGACGGCACGTCCTCCGCCTCGGTCGCCTGGCGATTCCGCCCCGGCGAGGCCCGCTCCGTCGTCATCCACGAGCACGCCACCGAGACGGCGCAGGGCCGGGCGGGCATGGCGGGGGCGCGGCTGGCGTGCGTGAACGTCCCGTTCGCATGACGGGCGGCGCCTGCGGAGCCCCTTCCGGACGCCGTACCGGAAGCCCGGGTCCGTGATTGCGGCGCATCGGCGCTGCGGGGCTCCTCCGCGTGCGCGCCCGCGCTACAGCCAGCCGTTCTGGCGCGCCGCCCGGACCGCCTCCATGCGGTTGCGGGTCTGGGTCTTGCCGATGGCCGCGGACAGGTAGTTGCGGACCGTCGCCGGGGACAGGTGGACCTTGGCCGCGATGTCCGCGACCGTCGCGCCGTCGACCGCCGCCGCGAGGACGTCGCGCTCGCGCTGGGTCAGGGGGTTGGGGCCGGCGCTCAGGGCGGCGGCCGCGAGGGCCGGGTCGATGACGCGCTCGCCGGCGAGGACGCGGCGGATCGCCGCGGCCAGGTCCTCGACCGGGCCGTCCTTGACGAGGAAGCCGGCCGCGCCGGCCTCCATCGCGCGGCGCAGGTAGCCGGGGCGGCCGAAGGTGGTGAGTATGAGGACCTGGCAGCCGGGCATGCGGGCGCGCAGGTCCGCGGCGGCGTCGAGGCCGCTGCGGCCGGGCAGTTCGATGTCGAGGAGCGCGACGTCCGGCTGCGTCTCCAGGGCCTTGGGGACGATCTCGTCGCCGTCGCCGACCTGGGCGACGATCTCGATGTCCTCCTCCAGCCCGAGCAGCAGCGCGAGCGCCCCTCGCATCATTCCCTGGTCCTCGGCGAGGAGCAGTTTGATCATGAGCTGTGGTCCTCCTCGGACTCCGAGTCCACGGGCAGTTCGGCCACGAGCCGGAAGCCCTTGCGGCCGTCCGGGCCGGCGGTCAGGTGGCCGCCCGCGGCGGCCAGCCGCTCGGTCAGGCCCTTGAGGCCGTTCCCCGGCGAGCCGGCGGTGGTCTCACCCGAGCCTACGCCGCTGCCGTTGTCCGTGATCTCCAGGCGTACCTGGTCGGTCTCGCCCCGCACCTCGACCGTGCAGCGGCCGGCGCCGCTGTGCCGGACGACGTTCGTGACGCCCTCCCGCACGACCCAGCCCAGCAGGGCCGCGCTCTGCGGCGGCAGCGGGGGCCCGGACTGGCGGATGTCCGGCGTGATGCCGGAGGCCTCCAGGAGGGAGCGGGCGCGGTCGAGTTCGGTGGTGAGGGTGGACTCGCGGTAGCCGGTGACGGCCTCGCGGATCTCGGTGAGCGCCTGCCGGCCCACGGCCTCGATGTCGGCGGCCTGACCTATCGCCGCGTCCAGGTCGCGCGGGGCGAGCCGACGCACGGCCTCCGCCTTCACGACGATGACGGACATGGTGTGCCCGAGCAGGTCGTGCAGGTCGCGCGAGAACCGCAGCCGTTCGCGCTCCACGGCGCTGCGGGCCAGTTCCTCGCGGGTGGCGCGCAGTTGGGCGACCGTCTCGAAGAGGCTGAGGATCGCGGCGGCGATGAAGCCGGAGAGCAGGGTCCCGTAAGCGACGGTCAGGGTCTCCGACGGGCCGCCCCGCATGCCCGCGATCACCCCGGCCGAGCCGGCGAAGGTGAGGACGACGATGCCCAGCCGGCGCCCGCTCTCGGTCAGCCCCCGCCGCAGCACGATACCGGCGGCCAGCGACAGCAGCGGGAAGCACAGCAGCCAGTCGCCGCCGTAACCGATGGTCAGCGCGTACGTGACGACGGCCATTCCGGCGAGCGAGAGGTACGGGGTGCGGGTCGCCCGGTACCGCTGGTCGAGGCCGGTGAAGACCGCGAGGGTGTACAGCACGACGAAGGCCAGCACGCCCGCCCCGCCGAGCCAGGGCAAGGGCACCTCACCCCGGAACAGCCCCTCGACGTCTCCGGTGAGCATGAAGAGCCAGGGGAGGAAGGCCATCTTCCCCGGCGGTTTTTGCCGCTTGATCGCGGCCCTGGCCTTGGCCCTGCGGACGGCCCTGTGCCAGGCCTTGCTCTCAGTCATGGCTCGAACTCTAAGGAACACCGCCCTGAGCTGGGCAGATGCAAGTGTGGGCGGTCACCCGTGACATTTGTCCCGGGCCCGGCTATACATGGGGTCCATCGGATCGGCTAGAACGCGTTCTAGGAAGGTTCCCGATGCCCATCGACGCACGCCAGGCCGTCGCCGCCGCACCCCGCCGCACCTCCCTGACCTGGGACCACAAAGACGTCCTGCTCTACCACCTCGGCATCGGCGCCGGCACCCCGGCCACCGACCCGGACGAGCTCCGCTACACCCTCGAAAGCCGGCTGCACGTCCTCCCGAGCTTCGTCACCGTCGCCGGCGGCGGCATGGCCCAGGCCGGCGGCCTCGCCGCGCCCGGCATCGACATCAACCTCGCCGCCGTGCTCCACGGCGGGCAGTCCGTCGAGGTCCACCGGCCCCTCCCCGCCGGCGGCTCCGTCTCGCACACCTCCCGCGTCACCGCCGTCCACGACAAGGGCAAGGCCGCCGTCATCGTGCTGCGCGCGGAAGCAGCCGACGCCGAAGGGCCGCTGTGGACGAGCGAGAGCGAGATCTTCGTCAAGGGCGAAGGCGGCTTCGGCGGCGAACGCGGCAGCTCCACCCGCCTGGAGCAGCCCGTCCGCACCCCCGACCACACCGTGGAGCGCCCTGTCCGCGAGGACCAGGCCCTCCTCTACCGCCTCAACGGCGACTGGAACCCCCTGCACGCCGACCCCGAGTTCGCCAAGCGCGCGGGCTTCGACCGGCCCATCCTGCACGGCCTGTGCTCGTACGGCATCGCCCTCAAGGCCGTCGTCGACACCGCGCTCGCCGGGGACGTCACCCGCGTCCGCGCCTACCGCACCCGCTTCGCCGGCGTCGCCTACCCCGGCGAGACGCTGCGCGTACGGATGTGGCGCGAGACCCCGGCGCCCGGCCGGATCCAGGTGACCGTGACCGCAGTGGAGCGCGACGACGCGCCCGTGCTCGCGGACACGGTCGTCACGCACGGGTGAGCCCGCGGCCCGCCCGGAGGACGTCCACCGGGTGCGGCCCCGCACGGCCCCGCCGGCACTCCGCGCCGTCCCCGCCCGCCGCCGCCGGCGAGGCGCCATGACGGCGAGCCGCCACGGCGGCGGGGGCCCGGCCCATTCCGCAGCCACCGCAACCGACACGCATCCCGCGTCAGAGGAGTGGTCATGCGCGCAGCCGTACAGCACGAGACAGGACGGCCCGAGCTCGACGTCCGCGACGACGTCGAGGCGGTGGGCTTCGGCCCCGGCAAGGTCCGGCTGCGCATGCGGGCCACCGGGCTCTGCCACTCCGACCTCTCCGCCATGAGCGGGGTGCTGCCCCAGCTCGTCCCCTTCGTCCCCGGCCACGAGGGCGCCGGCGAGGTCGTCGACGTCGGTGACGGCGTCACCGGGCTGCGGGCCGGCGACCGCGTCCTCGTCTGCTGGCTGCCGTCCTGCGGCGGCTGTCCCGCCTGCAAGCGCGGCCAGACCCAGCTGTGCCTGGCCGGCCTCATGTCGGCCGGCACGCCCAACTTCCGCCTGGGCGGCTCCGGCTCCGACCTGTTCGGCTTCGCCGGCACCGGCACCTTCGCCGAGGAGGCCGTCGTGGGCGCGGGCTGCGCCGTGCCCATCCCGGACGACCTGCCCTACGACATCGCCGCCCTCATCGGCTGCGGCGTCACCACCGGCCTCGGCGCCGCCCTCAACACCGCCGACGTGGCCGCCGGTTCCTCCGTCGCCGTCATCGGCTGCGGCGGCGTCGGGATCTGCGCGGTCCAGGGCGCGCGGGCCGCGGGCGCCGCGCAGATCGTCGCCGTCGACCCGGTCGCCTCCCGGCGCGAGGCCGCGCTGCGCTTCGGCGCCACCGAGGCCGTGGCGCCCGACGGGCTCGCCGACGCCCGGGCGCGCGTCACCGGTGGCGAGGGCTTCGACTACGCCTTCGAGGTCGTCGGCACCTCCGCCACCGCCCGCGCCGCCTACGACGCCACGCGGCGCGGCGGCACGCTCTGCGTCGTCGGGGCGGGCGCCATGGACGACCTCTTCCAGGTCAACATGTTCGAGCTGTTCTTCGACGAGAAGAAGATCCTGCCGTCCCTGTACGGCGGCGGCGACGTCCGGCGCTCCTACGAACGGGCCATCAGCCTGTGGCGGGCAGGCCGCATCGACCTCGCGGGCCTCATCACGCACCGGGTCCCGCTCTCCGGCGTCAACGACGCGCTCGCCCAGATGCGGACGGGCGAGGCGCTGCGCACGTGCATAGAGATCTGAGAGGGGACGCGGCATGGTGTCCTTGCGAGGCAGGACCGCGATCGTCACCGGCGCGGGGCGCGGCCTCGGTCGCGCCGAGGCCCTCGAACTGGGCCGGCTCGGCGCCCACGTCGTCGTCAACGACTACGGGCAGCCCGGCCCGGACGGCTCCGGCGAGGCGTCCGCCGGGCCCGCCGAGGCCGTCGCCGCCGAGATCCGGGCGGCGGGCGGCCTGGCCACCGCCCACGCCGGCGACGTCGCCGACTTCGGGCAGGCCCGCGACCTCGTGCGGCTCGCCGTCGAGGCCGGCGGCGGCTCGCTCGACATCCTCGTCAACAACGCGGGCATCCTGCGCGACCGCATGCTCTTCTCCATGGCCGAGGACGAGTGGGACGCCGTGATCCGCGTCCACCTCAAGGGCCACTTCAACACCCTGCGCTTCGCGGCCGCGCACTGGCGGGAGCGGGCGAAGGCGTCCGGGCGGCCGGTGTACGGACGGGTCGTCAACACCTCCTCCGAGGCCTTCCTCATCGGCTCGCCCGGCCAGCCCAACTACGCGGCGGCCAAGGGCGGCATCGTCGGCCTCACCACGTCGACGGCGGAGGCCCTGCGCAAGTACGGGGTGACGGCGAACGCCATCTGCCCGCGGGCCCGCACCCGGATGACGGAGCAGGTCTTCGCCGGCATCGGCGCGCCGGAGGCCGGCGGGCCCGACCCGCTGGACCCCGGGCACGTCGCGCCGCTCGTCGGCTACCTCGCCGCGCCGTCCGCGGCGGGGGTGACCGGGCAGGTGTTCCTCGTGCACGGCGGGATGGTCGCCGTGATGGAGCGGCCGAAGGTCGCGGCGCGGTTCGGCACGGCGAAGGACGTCTTCACCGCGGAGGAACTGGACGGCCTCCTCACCCCGCACTTCGCCGGCCGCCCGCCGGGCGAGACGTTCGCGGCGCCGGAGGTGTGGCGGCTCGGCCCCGGCTGACGGGGCCCCGGAGCCCGGAAACGCCTCGGGCGCCGGGGGTCTCCGCGGAGCGGGACCACCCGGCGCCCGAGGGCTGACCGGAGCCGTGGGCGGCCGCGGTCAGCGGCCTTCCGGCGTACGGCGGTGCTTGCCGTGGGCGGGCGCGCTGTTCTCGTCGGGGGAGGCGGGGCCGCGGTGCCTGCCGGAGCCGGCGGCTGCGGCCTGGGCGGACGCCTCAAGGGGGCGCGCCTCGGTCGTGTCGGTTCGGGCGTCGGGCATGGGGAAAGTCACTCCGTCGGATGGGGATGCGTGCTGTGCGCGTAGGGGGCTGCCACGGCAGTGGCGCACGGCGTCGGTGGACGCCGACACGCCCTCCGCGCACGGCCGTTCGGCTCACGAAACGGTGTCCGCCCGGTACAGCCACGCAACCCCCGCCCGGATTCTAACGGGACCTTGATCGCCGAGGCCACCCGGCCGGGCGGCGAGTCGGCTCCCGCTCCATGCGCCTTCCGGGGCGCCTCGCGGCGCGCCGCTCAGGCCCGGGGCCCCCGGCCCAGCGGGGCCTGCTGCAGGGGCACGGGCCTGGACGCGGCCGCCGACCACGCGCCCGGCATGGCCGCTCCGGGGAGGCCGGAGACGCCGGCGGGGTCCACGGCGGTCCAGACCGAAGCCGGCGACTCGGCGCGCGCCGGGGCGTCGGCCGGGGGCATGGACACGGGCCCTTGCGGACCCGTCTGCGGCACGCCGGGTGACAGCCCCTCATGCGGCCGCTCCAGCAGCGGGCCGTCCTGCGGCGGGGCGGAAACGCGGAGCAACGGCACCTGTGGCGGTGCGGCGGGGGGTGCGTGCTCTGCATAGGCCGGGGGGCCCGACTGCGGCGGCGTGTCCGCCCGGGGCACTTCCCGCACCGGCGGAAGCTGCGGCCCGGGGCACGGCGCGGGGGTGGTCATCGGGCGGGGCACTTCTTGCAGCAGCGGCGCGGGCTGCGGCGGCGTGGCGGGGGCCGGCTCGGGCCGGGACGGCGGTGACACCGGCTGCGGGGCCTCATGCGGCAACGGTGACTGCGGCGGTACGGCGGTGCTCGCCGCGGGGCGGGGCAGTGGCGATGATGCGGCCCGCGGGGCCTCATGCGGCAACGGCGGCTCCGACACCGCGGGAGACATCTGCGGCGGCACGGGCCGCAGGGCCTCACCCGCCGACGGCGGCTGCAGCGCCCCGGAGGAGAACTGCTCCGGCCGAGCCGCCCGCAGCGGCTCAGGTTGCGGGGCCTCACGCAGCAACGGCGCTTGCGGCGACCCGGGGGGCCTCTGTTCCGGCCGGGCCCCGGCGAGGGCCGGCTCCGGCGGCTCGGGCTGCGGGACCTTGTGCAGCGGCGGCGCGCCGAGGGGCGCCCGGCCCGGTGCCGGCTGCGGCATCCCGGGCGCCGCGCGGGGCAGCCCTTGCAGCAGCGGAACTTGCTGCGCGGCAGGCGCGCTGGGCGGCACCGCCGGCTCCGGCTCCGGGCGACGCCCGTCGTGCTGCGTCTGTGCCTGCGGCTGCACTTGCGGCTGCACCCCGGGCGAGGCCGGCTCCGGCCGCGGTGCGTGCGGCGGCTCCGGCCGCGGAACCTCCTGCAGCAACGGCTGCTCCTGGCCGGCCCCCGGACGGGGCACTTGCAGCGACGGCGCCGGCCGCGTCGCCTGGGGCGCCGTTCGGGGCGCTTCTTGCAGGAGCGGAACTTGCTGCGCGGCAGCTTCCTGCGCCGGCGGCTGCTCCTGGCCGGGCCCCGGACGGGGCACCTGCAGCGACGGCTGCGACGCGGGCCGCGAGGCCTCCCGCGGCACCCCCTGCAGCAACGGCTGCGGCGCGGAAGGCGCCCCGGGCGGCTCCGCCGCGCCCCCCGCCCCGGACGGGGCCCCGCCGCGCCCGCCGGTATCCCGTGTTTCCCCCCGCTCGGCTTCCGGCAGCCGCAGGCGGGCCAGGCCGCAGCGCACGTAAGGCGTCACGAACGGCAGCCGCAGTTCGCCGCCGCTGGTCCACAGGCCCGCGCCGACGAGCCAGCCGGCGGGCGCCGGGAACTGCTGGAGCTGTTTGCCCGAGGGGCGCCAGACGCCCACCCAGCTGCCGGTCGCGCCCTCGACCCGGAAGGCGACCGCGCACCCTTCGGGGGTGAGCTCCTGCCCGGGCTGGGTGGCGAAGGGGGTGAGCACGGCGCCCGCGGGGCGCAGGCACTCGGGGAAACGGACGGGCCGGGCGGAGCCGAGCACGCCCCAGCCGAGCCGGTCCTGCCCGGGGGCGTCGGAGCGGACGAGGAGGAGGCCGCTGTACGGGTCGGCGAGGAGCAGCCGGTCGTTGCTGTCCTCGGTGATCTGGAGGAGCGGGCTGGTCTCGCCGCCGCGCTCCAGGTCCACCACGACGGTCTTGGTGCGGCCGTCCAGCTCGCGGTCGAGGGCGAGAAGCCGGCCCGTGCGGTCGAGCCAGGCGCCGCCCGTGCAGCGGCCGGGCACGTCGACGACCCGCTCGGGCCCGAACGCGCCGCCGTGCAGCCGCCACAGCGCGGTCGCGCGCTCGGTGTGGACGAGCCCGTAGACGGAGGCGCCGCCCGGCGCGGGGGGCAGCAGGGACAGCCGGGCGCACTCGACGGCGCCGACCGGCAGCTCCCCGGTGCCGGGGCCGGTGGGGTAGAGCAGCGAGAGCGTGTGCCGCTCGGCGACCCGGCGGCGGATGAGGACCCGCCCGTCGGCGAGCGGCTGGACCTCGCTGTCGGGCTCCTCGGGCTGGCTGCCGGGCAGCGGCACGGCGTACGGCTCGGGGCCGTCGAGGGTCCAGCGCTCGGGGAACCAGCCGCCCGTGGCGCCGTCGAGGGCCAGCCGGGCGGCGTACGAGCCGTTCGCCGTGACCGTGAACGCCGGGCGCCTCATGTCCGTCGAGCCACTCCGCGGGGTGCTCTGCGGGGTGCTCTGGGGGGCACAGACCGTCATGAGAAACGTCACCTCCGGCACAGAACGTAGTTATCGCACTTCCTGCCGAACAATGAGAGTCGGCCCGCTTCACGCGTAAGGGTGGCTCTTGTCCGATTCGCCTGAGGGGTGCGAGGAGGGTGTGCTTCGCGCGTTCCATGCCGTCACGTAAGGTAAGGCGAGCCTAAGTAGTCGCGGGGGGTGGCTGAAGAGGCCCCCTTGACCCACCCGCCGGCCACGACGGCCGGCCGGCCGGACCCGACCCTGGAGTACGTGATGTCCCTTCGCCGCCGCGGCACCGCCGCAGTCGCCCTGTCCGCAGCAGCCGCGCTCTCCCTCGCGGCCTGCGGCTCATCGGACGGCGGGGACGGCAAGGACAACGGCAGCGGCTCGAAGGCCGTGTCGGAGAGCGGCAAGGACTTCGGCAGGGCCGGCGAGCAGACGGCGAAGATGGGCACGGACGCCGCGCCCGGTCAGTTCCCGCGCACCATCAAGCACGCCCTCGGCACGACCGAGCTCAAGGAGCGCCCCAAGCGCGTCGTCGTCCTCGACGTCGGCGAGCTCGACAACGTGGTCTCGCTCGGCATCCAGCCCGTCGGCTGGGCCCCCAGCGAGGGCAGCCAGGAGCTCCCGGAGTACCTGAAGAAGGACGCCGGCGACCCGGAGAACGTCGGCACGATCAACAACCTCAACCTCGAGGCCATCAACGAGCTCCACCCGGACCTGATCCTCGGCAGCAAGCTGCGCGCGGAGAAGAACTACAAGGACCTCGCAAAGATCGCCCCGACCGTCTTCTCCGTCCGCCCGGGCTTCACGTGGAAGGAGAACTACCTCCTCAACGCGGCCGCGCTGGACAAGACCGCCGAGGCGAAGAAGAACCTCGACGCGTACACGGCCAAGGCGAAGAAGCTCGGCGAGGACCTCGGGGAGAAGAAGCCCACGATCTCGATGGTCCGCTACCTGCCGCAGTTCACGCGCCTGTACGCCGGCCAGTCCTTCATCGGCACGATCCTCAAGGACGCGGGCCTGCCGCGCCCGAAGAACCAGCAGGCCGACAAGCTCGCCGTGGAGATCAGCCCGGAGCAGATCGACCAGGCCGACGCCGACTGGATCTTCACCGGCGTCTACGGCGCCCCGGACAAGACCAAGCGCGACACCGTCCAGGACAACCCGCTGTGGAAGAACCTGAACGCGGTCAAGGAAGGCCGCGCCAAGGACGTCGAGGACGAGACCTGGTACCTGGGCCTGGGCGTCACCGCCGCGAACAAGGTCCTCGACGACCTGCGGGGCTTCCTCGTGAAGTGACGCCCGGGATCGGGCGGAGCCCGCGCGGGCACGGCGGACAGGTAGCCTTTCCTCCGTGCCCGCACTGTCTGAAGTCATCGCCGCCCTCGACGCCCTCTGGCCCCCGGAGCAGGCCGAGCAGTGGGACGCCGTCGGCACGGTCTGCGGCGACCCCGCGGCCCCGGTCGGCCGGGTGCTGTTCGCCGTCGACCCCGTCCAGGAGGTCGTCGACGAGGCCGTGGCGCTCGGTGCCGACCTGCTGGTCACCCACCACCCGCTCTACCTGCGCGGGACCACGACCGTCGCGGCCTCGACCTTCAAGGGCCGCGTCGTGCACACCCTGATCAAGCACGACATCGCCCTGCACGTCGCGCACACCAACGCCGACCGCGCCGACCCCGGCGTCTCCGACGCCCTCGCCGGCGCGCTCGACCTGCGCGTCACCGGCCCCCTCGTGCCCGACCCGACGGACCCGGCGGGCCGCCGCGGCCTCGGCCGCGTCTGCGAGGTCGACCCGCCCATGAGCCTGGCCGCGTTCGCCGAGCGCGCCGCCAAGCGGCTGCCCGGCACGGCACAGGGCATCCGGGTCGCCGGCGACCCCGACCGCACCATCCGCACCGTGGCCGTGTGCGGCGGTTCCGGCGACTCCCTCTTCGACGAGGTGCGGGCCGCCGGCGTCGACGCCTACGTCACCGCCGACCTGCGCCACCACCCCGCGTCCGAGGCCCAGCAGCACAGCCCGCTGGCGCTCGTCGACGCGGCCCACTGGGCCACCGAATGGCCCTGGGCGGAGCAGGCCGCCGCCCAGCTGGACGAGATCTCCGACCGGCACGGCTGGGGCCTGCGCACGCACGTCTCGAAGCACGTCACCGACCCCTGGACCGCCCACGCGGCGTCCGCCACGCACGATCACTAACACAGGAGCCCCCAACTGAACGCCGCGCCCGCAGACCAGATCCGCCTCCTCGACCTCCAGGCGCTGGACACCCGCCTCGGTCAGCTCGCCCACAAGCGCCGGAGCCTGCCCGAGCACGCCGAGATCGCCTCCCTCGAGGCCGACCTCATCCAGCACCGCGACCTCCTCGTCGCCGCGCAGACCGAGGAGAGCGACACCGCCCGCGAGCAGACCAAGGCCGAGCAGGACGTCGACCAGGTCCGCCAGCGTGCCGCCCGTGACCAGCAGCGCCTGGACACCGGCATCGGCATGTCCGCGAAGGACCTGGAGAACCTGCAGCGCGAGGTGGCCTCGCTCGCCAAGCGCCAGGGCGACCTGGAGGACGTCGTCCTGGAGGTCATGGAGCGCCGCGAGTCCGCGCAGGAGCGCGTCACCGAGCTGACCGGCCGCGTCAGCTCCGTCCAGGCCAAGGTCGACGACGCCGTCGCGCGCCGCGACGCCGCCGTCGCCGAGATCGACGCCGAGGACGCCTCGGTCACCAAGGAGCGCGAGATCGTCGCCGCCTCCGTCCCGGCCGACCTGCTGAAGCTCTACGACCGGCTGCGGGAGAAGCAGGGCGGCACCGGCGCGGCGCGCCTGAACCAGCGCCGCTGCGAGGGCTGCCGCCTGGAGCTGGACATCACCGAGCTCAACGAGATCCGCGCCGCCGCGCCGGACCAGGTCGTCCGCTGCGAGAACTGCAGCCGCATCCTGGTCCGCACCAACGAGTCGGGCCTGTAAGGCCGATGGCTCCTCGCTTCATCGTCGAGGCGGACGGCGGTTCCCGGGGCAACCCGGGCCCCGCCGGCTACGGCGCCGTCGTCCTGGACGCGGCGACCGGCGAGGCGCTCGCCGAGGCCGCCGAGTACATCGGCACCGCCACGAACAACGTGGCGGAGTACCGGGGCCTCATCGCCGGCCTGGAGGCCGCGAAGGCCCTCGACCCCGCGGCCGAGGTCCAGGTCCGGATGGACTCCAAGCTCGTCGTGGAGCAGATGTCGGGCCGCTGGAAGATCAAGCACCCGGACATGCGGCCGCTGGCCGCCCGGGCGCGGGCGCTCTTCCCCGCGGGGCAGGTCGCCTACGAGTGGATCCCGCGCGAGGAGAACAAGCACGCGGACCGGCTCGCCAACGAGGCGATGGACGCGGGCAAGGCGGGCCGGCAGTGGGACGCGGGCGCCTCCGCGGCGGCGCTCGCCGAGCGGACGGCCGCCCGGAAGGCCGTGCGGGCGGCGGAGCCCGTGGCCGAGCCGCTCGCGGAGCCCAAGGCCGCTCCCGTCGGCTGGGCCGCCCCGGCCGACCTCGGGCCGCCGACCACGTTCGTCCTGCTGCGGCACGGCGAGACGGCCCTCACGCCGCAGAAGCGATTCTCCGGAAGCGGCGGCAGCGATCCGGAGCTGTCGCCCGTGGGCCTGCACCAGGCCGAGCGCGCCGGTGCCGCGCTCGCCGCCCGCGGCACCATCCAGGCCGTCGTCTCCTCGCCGATGCGGCGCTGCCGCGAGACGGCCGCGGCCGTGGCCGTGCGCCTCGGCCTGGAGGTCCGCGTCGAAGACGGCCTGCGCGAGGCCGACTTCGGCGCCTGGGAAGGCCTGACCTTCGCCGAGGTCCGCGAGCGCTGGCCCGACGACCTCGACGCCTGGCTCGCCTCCTCCAAGGCCGCCCCGACCGGCGGCGGCGAGAGCTTCGCCGCGGTCGCCCGCCGGATGTCCCTCACACGGGACAAGCTCCTCGCCCGGTACGCGGGCCGTACGGTCCTGCTGGTCACGCACGTGACGCCGGTCAAGACGCTCGTACGGCTGGCCCTCGGCGCCCCGCCGGAGTCCCTGTTCCGCATGGAACTGTCAGCGGCCTCGGTCTCGGCCGTGGCTTATTACGCGGACGGCAACGCGTCGCTGCGACTGCTCAACGACACGGGGCACCTGCGGTAGGCGGACGGGATTCGGCCCGGGCCGGGCACGGTCCGGCACCGCCGACCACGTACGGGGTGGTCTCTCGCCGCTGCGGCGGAAGAAAATGCCGGCCGCAGCGACGGCTCGGCGCCGCGCACGGCCCGCGGCCGAACGACCGCGCGTCAGTTCAATCCGCGCCCGCCCGCAGGGCCATCGCCTCCTCCAGCGCGGCAACGGCCACAAGCCGCTGCCGCTCCCGCTCCTCGATGTCCTGTGCACTCTCACCGGTCGCCGCGACCCGCGGGCACCGGGGGCACTGCCACCGGTCCGGCGCCCCGAGCGCCGGCGGAGTCATGGCCACCTTGCAATGGGGACAGTTCACGGTCACTCCTTCGACGTGGCCGCACGACGCGCAGACCCACACGGGCCCCTCCGCGTCCTGCTGCCGCCACGCAGTCCTCAGGCACTGCGCGCATCCGGTGGTGACGATCCCGGCCCGGCTCATGACAGGCGGCTCCGGGGTGGTGTCCGCGTACTCGATGATCCGTGCCCTGACCCGGTCGTCCGTGGTGTTGGCCATCCGGAGCAGGTGTGCGACGCGCGAGCGTGCTTCGTCAACGAAATCGTTCATGGCGGCAGCAGGCTACGGCGCGGGGAGCCGCGCCCGGGGGCGGCAGCGCACACGATCACCCTTGCGAGTTCCACCGCCGTGGGTCGAACTGACCGAGCGGCGGGCGCAGCATGAGGCGGCGGACGAGTCGGCCTATAAGCCGGGTTCTGTCTCCCGGGGGCCTTGCGGCCCTCGGGGAGGCGGCCATCCATCTAGGCCTGCCGTTGCCGGCAGGCTCGTGCGGTCTACCCGCGGACTCGGGCGGGCAGCCCTCGAACGTCCGCGCAGGGCCGCCGTGAAGCGGCCCCTCTTGACCTTGCTCCGGGTGGGGTTTACCTAGCCGCCTGAGTCACCTCAGGCGCTGGTGGTCTCTTACACCACCGTTTCACCCTTACCGGAAGCCTTGCGGCCCCCGGCGGTTTGTTTTCTGTGGCACTGTCCCGCGGGTCACCCCGGGTGGGTGTTACCCACCACCCTGCCGTATGGAGCCCGGACGTTCCTCGGGAGATCCGAAGATCCCACGCGGCCGCCCGGCCGGCTCGTCCGCCGTGCTGACCATGCTACCTGGCGGGGGCTGCCACGATCGCCGCCCGGTCTCCGGCCCGGTCCTTGACCTTGCCGCAGCGTCAACGTCTCTACTGGTTCCATGACGGTGATCGCATGAGGATCGGAGAGCTCGCCGCGCCGGCCGGGGTCAGTACCCGGACCGTACGCTGCGCCGGGCGATCCGCATCGTCACGGGAGAGGAGCCGGCCGTATGAGCCTCGCGAGGGCGTTTGCCGTGCATGAGGCCCGCGTCTGGGCCGGGCTCGTGCTGTGGTTCACCCGCCGCCGCGACGGCGTCGGCGACGGCGTCCGGGCACTGCCCTACGCCCGGGCCCAGGCGTCCACGATGTACGCGTTCCTGTTCGTGTGCGTCGTGGAGACGGTGGGGATGTCCTTCTTCACCGCCGCGTACCCCGTCCTGCACTGGGTGGTCCTGGCCCTCGACGTCTACACCGTCCTGCTCGTCCTCGGTTTCCACGCCGGCAGCGTCGTCCGCCCGCACACGGCCGGCCCCGAGGGGCTGCGGATCCGCCAGGGCGCCACCTTGGACCTGCACATCCCGGCGGCGCTCATCGGCGCCGTCCGCCGCGATCTGTTCTTTCCCGGGAGCGACACCCCGGACGGCACCCTTGAGGTGCCCGTCGCCTCCCAGACCTCCGTCACCGTCGAGCTCACCGCCCCCGTCACCGTGGCCCGGCTCTTCCGGCGGCCCCGCGAGGTCCGTACGGTCCGTTTCCACGCCGATGAGCCGCACGCCGCCGTCGAGGCGATACGGGGGATCCTGGCCGCCGAGCCCGCCCGCTAGGCCGGCGTGAACCACACCTTGTCGCGGCCCGGGTCCGCCTCGATCACCCGCACCCGCATCCGGTGCCCCGGCGCCAGCAGCGGCCCGTCCCTGTCCCCCTCGACGTGGCCGATCACGGCGGGCTCGTAGAGGTGGACGGTGCCGGCGGTCGGCCGGTCCTCCTGGACGTCCACCACGTACGCGTCGAAGACCTGGCCGATCCGGTCGCGCAGCAGCGCCGCCTCGACCAGGTCCACGCACTCCCGCTCCACCTGGCCCGCGCGCCGCGCCCCCGTCTCCATCTCGCCGGGCAGGGCGTCGAGGGCGGCCCGCACCCACTCGGGCGGTCCGGCGCCCTGGACGGCGGCGAGGCACAGCTCGCCGGTGTAGCGGTCGACGAGGCGGCGCAGGGGAGCGGTGCAGTGGGCGTACGGGGCGGCGAGGGCGGCGTGGCCCGGATCGGCCGGCACCGGGTGTCCGGTGGGGCGTTCGCGGTCGAAGACGGCGTAGCCGGCGCCCCGCAACAGCGCCGTGCACTCCTGCAGGAAGGCCGCGTGCTGAGGACGGGACGGGTCGAGCGCGCGGATCACCTCTCCGTACGGCATGTCCTCCGGCCAGGTGACGCCGAGGGCGCGGGCCACGCGCCGCAGCCGGCCGACCGCGTGCTCGGACGCGGTGGGGAGCGTGCGCAGGACGCCGGTGCCCGAGCGCAGCATGAGGCCGGCCGCGGCCATGCCGGTCATCAGGGACACCTGGGCGTTCCAGCCTTCCGCCGGCAGGGGAGTGCGATAGGCGAGCGCGTAGTGGCCGTCGCGGCGCACGATCTCCTGCTCGGGCACGTTGAGCGAGATCCCGCCCCGGGCGCGCTCCAGCGCCTCCCGGAGCGGCCCGATCTCGCGCAGCAGGGCCAGCGGCTCCTCGGCGATGCCGGTGTCGATCGCGTGCTGGACGCCCGCGTAGTCGAGCCGGGCCCGGCTGCGGACGAGCGCGCGCCGTAGGTCCGTCCCCGCCACCCGGCCGTCCGCGTCGAGGTCGAAGCGCCACAGCAGGGCCGGCCGGTCGTGGTCGGGGAGGAGGCTGGCGGCGCCTTCGCCGAGGACGTCCGGGTGCAGGGGGACACGCCCGTCGGGGTAGTAGAGGGTCATGACGCGGCGGTGCGTCTCGGCGTCGAGGGCCTGCCCGGGGCGGACGAACGCGGCGACGTCGGCGATCGCGTAGTGGACGCGGAAGCCGCCGCCCGCGCGCCGCTCCAGGTACATGGCCTGGTCGAGGTCCTTCGCGCCCGGCGGGTCGATGGTGAAGAGCGGCAGGCCGGTGGCGTCGTGCGCCGGGAGGCGGGGGTGCCGCGCGGCCTGCTCGGCCTCCGCGAGGACGGCCGCCGGGAAGTCCTCGGTCACGCCGGTGTCCTCACGCAGCCTGCGCAGAGCGGCCCGCAGGGGACTGCCGTCCGCGTCGGTCACGTGCATCTTGCGGCGGGGCATGGGACGAGCGTATTTCCGGTGCGGGCGCGGGGCACGGCGAGCGGCGTGGCGGCGCCGGGCGGGCGGGTGACGGTTGCGGCGTCAGGGATCCGTGAGAAGGAATTAGGCTCGTCGGGGCGTGCGAGGAGCCGTGCCGCCGGTGCCGAGGCCCGTGCGACCCGTGTCCGTAGTGACGCGACCCGTATCCGTACCGATGGGAGAAGACACCGTGCTCGTGCTGTTGCCGCCGTCCGAGGGGAAGGCCGCCGCCGTCGGAACCGGCGCCGGGGCCGTACTGGAGGTCGGTGCGCTGTCGCTGCCGGGGCTGACCGGGGCGCGGGAGGCCGTGCTGACGGAGCTCGTGGAGCTGTGCGCGGGCGACGAGGACAAGGCGGCGGAGGTGCTCGGCCTGTCCCCGGGGCTGCGGGGCGAGATCGCCAAGAACGCGGCGCTGCGGACCGCGGGCACCCGCCCGGCGGGGGAGGTCTACACGGGCGTGCTCTACGACGCGCTGGGCCTGGCCTCGCTGGACGCCGCGGCGCGGGAGCGGGCGGAGCGGTCCCTGCTGGTCTTCTCGGGGCTGTGGGGCGCGGTCCGCGTCGGTGACGCGATCCCCTCGTACCGCTGCTCGATGGGCGTGAAGCTGCCGGGCCTGGGCGCGCTGGGCGCCCACTGGCGCGGGGTCATGGACGCCCACCTGCCGCAGGAGGCAGGCGACGGGATGGTCCTCGACCTCAGGTCGGCGGCGTACGCCGCCGCGTGGAAGCCGAAGGGCGAGGTCGCGGAGCGGACGGCGACGGTCCGGGTGCTGCAGTCGAAGGTCGTGGACGGGGTCGAGAAGCGGTCCGTCGTCAGCCACTTCAACAAGGCCACCAAGGGGCGGCTGGTCCGGGACCTGCTGACGGCGGGCGCGGAGCCCGGCGGGCCCGCGGAGCTCGCGGAGGCGCTGCGCGACCTCGGGTACGCGGTGGAGGGGAGCGCCCCGGCGAAGGGCGGGCGGCCGTGGGCGCTGGACGTGGTCGTGACGGAGCTCTGACGAAGTAGAAGAAGTCCTGAAGCGCGGGGCTGCAGCAGGGGCGGGGCTGCAGCGCCCTGTTGCGCATGATGCAACGCTCGTTGCGCCAGCCGTAACGGGGGGAACAGGATGGCGGCGTGACAGCCTCTGTCCTCGGCCTCGCCCCCGTCCTCCCCGTCGCCGTCCTCTCCGACGCGGCCGACGCCGTGCCCCTCGCCCGCGCGCTCGTCGCGGGCGGGCTCCCGGCGATCGAGGTGACGCTGCGGACGGACGCGGCCCTGGACGCGATACGGGCCGTCGCCGCGGAGGTGCCGGAGGCGACCGTGGGCGCGGGCACGGTCCTCTCCCCGGCCCGGGCCGCCGCGGCCGTACGGGCCGGGGCCCGCTTCCTGGTGAGCCCCGGCTGGACGGACCCGCTGCTCGCGGCGCTGCGGGAGGCGGGGGTGCCGTTCCTGCCCGGCGTCTCGACGGTGTCGGAGGTCATGGCCCTGCTGGAGCGCGGGGTGCGCGAGATGAAGTTCTTCCCCGCGCAGGCGGCGGGCGGCGCCCCGTACCTCGCCTCCCTGGCTTCGCCGCTGCCCGAGGCCCGCTTCTGCCCCACGGGCGGCATCGGTCCGGCCACGGCCCCCGCGTACCTCTCCCTGCCGAACGTCGGCTGCGTGGGCGGCTCGTGGATGCTCCCCGGGGACGTCCTCGCGCGCCGCGACTGGGGGCGGGTGGCGGAACTGGCCCGGGAGGCCGCGGGGTTGCGGCACGGCACGGCCCCGGCCTGACGGGGATCACTCCTGGCGCACCGCCAACTCCCGCCCGTGCGGCACCCCTTCACAGTCACGCCACCCGCGCGCAGTCTGAACGCATGACCCCCCTCTCCGGAAATCCGTTCACCCTCGGAGTGGCCTCCGGCGATCCCCTGCCGGACTCCGTGGTGCTGTGGACCCGGCTCGCCCCCGCGCCCCACGAGCCGGGCAACGGGCTGCCCGCCGACGGCAGCATCGCCGTCCAGTGGGAGCTCTCCGAGGACGACACCTTCCGCCGCGTCGTGCAGAGCGGCACCGCCGCCGCGCCCGCCGCCGACAGCCACACCGTCCACGTGGACCTGCGCGGCCTCGGACCCGACCGCGTGTACTGGTACCGCTTCCGCGCCGACCGCTGGATCAGCCCCGTGGGCCGCACCCGCACCGCGCCCCGGCCCGACGCGGCCGTCGCCACGGCCCGCTTCGGCCTGCTCTCCTGCCAGCAGTTCGACGAGGGCTACTACACGGCCCTCGGCCACCTCGCCCGCGAGGACCTCGACGCGGTGTTCTTCGTCGGCGACTACATCTACGAGAACGCCATCAACGCCCAGGGCGGCGCCCGCCGCCTGGCGGACCCGCTCCCGTCCTTCTACGACCACTGGACGCTCACCCTGGAGGACTACCGGCAGCGCTACGCCCTCTACAAGTCCGACCCCGAGCTCCAGGCCGCGCACGCCGCCCACCCCTGGTACGTCACCTGGGACGACCACGAGGTCGCGAACAACTACGCGGGCGACATCTCGCAGGACAACGACCCCGTCGACCAGTTCCGCGCCCGCCGCGCCGCCGCCTACCGCGCCTACTGGGAGAACATGCCGCTGCGAAGACCGCAGCGCCCCGACGGGCCGGACATGAACCTGTACCGCCGCTTCTCCTACGGGCGGCTCGCCCAGTTCGACATCCTCGACACCCGCCAGTACCGCTCCGACCAGGCCTACGGGGACGGCTGGCACGCCCCCGGGCCCGAGACGCGGGACCCCGCCCGCACGATCACCGGCGACGCGCAGGAGCGCTGGCTCCTCGACGGCTTCCGCGCCTCCACCGCCACCTGGAACGTCGTCGCCCAGCAGGTGGCCTTCTCCCAGCACAAGGAGACGCCGGACGACGACGCCCGGGTCAGCATGGACACCTGGGACGGCTACTCCGCCTCCCGCGGCCGCGTCCTGGCCGGCGTCGGACAGGCCGGCATCCAGAACCTGGTGGTCCTCACCGGCGACGACCACGTCCACTTCGCGTACGACGTGAAGAAGGACTTCGACGACCCGGACTCGGCGACGCTCGGCGTGGAGCTCCTCGGCACCTCCGTCTCCAGCGGCTTCGACGGCGACGAGCGGCTCCCGGACTGGGAGACGACGCTCGCCGCCAACCCGCACCTGAAGTACTACGACGGACGGCGCGGGTACGTGGTGGTGACGCTCGACCCGCAGCGGGTGCGGGGCGACTTCCGTACGATCGCGAAGGTCACGACGCCGGGCGCGCCCATCGCGACCGCCGCGTCGTTCGTCTCGGAAGTGGGCGCGCCGGGGCTCCACCGGGCGTGATGCGCCCCGGAACCAGTGCATCCCGTCACACCAGCCCCCTGAATAACATGTAAGCCCCAAGTATTGGCCGCGGTCATGACACCATGGTTGAACGGACGACAACCCATGGAGCGCGACGCATGACGGATCCCGGCCAGGACACGGCCGAGCAGCAGCAGCAGCAGCCCGCCCGGCCCGCCGAACGGGACCCCGCGGGCCCCGGCATATCCGGGGCCCGCGCCACGAGCCTGATCGTCACCCTCGTCCTCGGCGGCCTGACCGCGCTGCCACCGCTCTCCATGGACATGTACCTCCCGGCCCTCCCGGAGGTCACCGGCGCGCTCCACAGCCCCGCCGCCACCGTCCAGCTCACCCTCACCGCCTGCCTCATGGGCATGGCGCTCGGCCAGCTCGTCGTCGGCCCCATGAGCGACAAGTGGGGGCGCCGCCGCCCCCTCCTCGCCGGCATGGTCGTCTACGTCCTGGCCACCGCCGCGTGCGCCCTCGCCCCCACCGCCGGGCTGCTGATCGGCTGCCGCCTCGTCCAGGGCCTCGCCGGCGCCGCCGGCATCGTCATCGCCCGGGCCGTCGTGCGCGACCTCTACGACGGCGTCGCCATGGCCCGCTTCTTCTCCACCCTCATGCTGATCTCCGGCGTGGCCCCCGTAGTCGCACCCCTCATCGGCGGCCAGATCCTGCGCCTGACCGACTGGCGCGGCGTCTTCGTCGTCCTCACTGCCGTCGGCGTGCTGCTCACCCTCGCCGTGTGGCGCTTCCTCCACGAGACCCTCCCGCCCGAGAAGCGCCAGACCGGCGGCCTCGGCGCCGCCCTGCGCGCCATGGGTGCCCTCCTCGCGGACCGCGTCTTCACCGGCTACATGCTCGCGGGCGGCTTCGCCTTCGCCGCGCTCTTCGCCTACATCTCGGCGTCGCCGTTCGTCGTCCAGGACATCTACGGGGCCTCCCCGCAGACCTTCAGCCTCCTCTTCGGCCTCAACTCCATCGGCCTCGTGCTGGTCGGCCAGATCAACGGCAAGCTGCTCGTCGGCCGGGTGAGCCTCGACAAGGCCCTCACCGTGGGCCTTGTCGTGATCGCCCTGGCCGCCACGGCCCTGTTGCTGATGGCCTCCGGCGTCTTCGGCAAGGCGGGCCTCGCGCCGATCGCGGGCGGGCTGTTCGTCCTGATGTCCGCGATGGGCCTCGCCATGCCCAACACCAACGCCCAGGCCCTGATGCGCTCCCGCGACGCCGCGGGCTCCGCCTCCGCGCTGCTCGGCACGTCCACGTTCCTGCTGGGCGCGCTGGTCTCCCCGCTCGTGGGCATCGCGGGGGAGGGCACGGCGGTGCCGATGGCGACGGTGCAGCTGGTGTGCGCGCTCGCGGCCATTGCCTGCTTCGCGGGGCTGTGCCGCCCCTGGCAGCGGACCGGCTGAGCCGCTCCGGCGGCGCCCACCGTCCCCCGGTCCGGCACCGCCGGTCACGTACGTGGTGGTTTTCCGCCGCTGCGGCGGAGGAATCTTCCGAGGCGGCAGCCTCAACGATCCGCCACGACGTCGCGGCCTGGCCCTGCCCGGGCGGGCGGCCGATGCGCTGAGGCCGCGGCCGTCACATTCTTCCGCCGCCGCGGCGAGTCACCGCGACGGCGGAGTCCGGCGGTGCCGGCCAAGCGGTCTGCCGTGGGTCTTCGCCGTGCGGCCGATACGCAGAGGCTGCCGCCCCGGCAGTTTCCTCCGCCGCGACGGCGAGCCGCCACGACGTCGCGGCCCGGCGGTGCCGGGCCTGTCGTTCGCCGTGGCCTCGGCGGAGCCGCCCCCGGGCCCGCATAGACTCCATCAAATGCACGCCCCCCATTTCCCCCGGTCCGGCGAGGAACTGCGCTCCGCGCTCGCCGGTCTCCTCGACGGTCTGCCGCCCCGCCAGGCCGCACAGGCCGTCGAGCGGCTGATCGCCAGCTACCGGGGGCTGACCCCCACCGACGCCCCCGTGCTGCGCGACCGCTCCGACGTGGCCGCGTACGCCGCCTACCGCATGCCGGCGACGTTCGAGGCCGTCCGCTCCGCGCTGGAGGCCTTCCGCGACCGGCTGCCGGCCTTCGTCCCCGCCTCGCACGTCGACGTGGGCGGCGGCACGGGTGCGGCGACGTGGGCCGTGGCGTCCGCCTGGGAGGGCGAGAGCCGGGAGACGACCGTCCTGGACTGGGCCGCCCCCGCCCTCGCCCTCGGCTCCGAACTCGCCGGGACGGCCTCCGACCCGGCCCTGCGCGCGGCCCGCTGGGAGCGGGGGATCATCGGCGACGGCCTGCGGGTGCTGGACGGCACGGACCTCGTCACCGTCTCGTACGTCCTGAAGGAGCTGACCGACGCCGGCCGGGCCGCGGTCGTCGCCGAGGCCGCCCGCGCCGCGCAGGCAGTCGTGATCGTCGAGCCGGGCACGCCGGACGGCTACCTGCGGATCATCGAGGCGCGCGACCGGCTGATCGCCGCCGGCCTCCGCGTCGTCGCGCCCTGCCCGCACAGCGGGGCGTGCCCCATAGAGCCGGGCAAGGACTGGTGCCACTTCTCGGCCCGGGTGAGCCGCTCCTCGCTGCACCGGCAGGTCAAGGGCGGCTCGCTGGCGTACGAGGACGAGAAGTTCGCGTACGTGGCGGCCGTGCGGGGTGACCTGCCGTCGGCTTCCGCGTCCGTGCCCGCGCGTATCGTCCGTAAGCCGCAGATCCGCAAGGGCCAGGTCCTCCTCGAACTGTGCACGGCCGAGGACGGCCTGACCCGTGAGACGGTGACGAAGCGGCATGGCGACGCGTACAAGGTGGCGCGCGACGCGGACTGGGGTGACGAGTGGTCCGCCCCCGACCGGGGTGTGAGCTGAGCGCTCTGCCGGCTGCGGGCCGTGCGCGGCTGATCGCGCCCATGGCCTCCGTTGCGGCGGGCAGTCTTCTTCCGCCGCAACGGCGTTGAACCACGACGCCGGAGTCCGGCGGTGCCGAACCCGCCGCAACCTCGGCGAAGTTCCGCAGGCCGGGCGCTAGCCGCGTAGCTCCTGCGTGCAGCACTTCACGCTGCCGCCGCCCTTGAGGAGTTCGCCGAGGTCCATGCCGATCGGCTCGTAGCCCCGGGCCCGCAGCGGGTCGAAGAGGCCGACCGCCGCCTGCGGCAGCAGCACGTGGCGGCCGTCGGAGACGGCGTTGAGGCCCAGCGCCGCCGCGTCCTCCTCGCTCGCGACGAGGGCGTCGGGGAAGAGCCGTCTCAGCACTTCCCGGCTGCCCG
The DNA here is from genome assembly GCF_000719265.1 of Streptomyces roseoverticillatus. Classification (GTDB taxonomy): domain Bacteria; phylum Actinomycetota; class Actinomycetes; order Streptomycetales; family Streptomycetaceae; genus Streptomyces; species Streptomyces roseoverticillatus. The sequence continues at coordinate 77,435 of NZ_JOFL01000002.1, forward strand.
CGGAGAACGCGCCGGGGTAGTACATGATCTCGTCGTCGGTGGAGTCGTCGAGGACGCACAGCGCGGTGTCGAGGTGGTAGTAGCGGGGGTCGACGAGGTCGAGGCCGATCACCGGCCGGCCGAAGAACTCCTGGGCCTCGGGGTGGGAGAGCGGGCTGCTGCGGAAGCCGCGCCCGGCGAGCAGCCAGGAGGCGGTGACGGCGAAGTCGCCCTCGCCCTCGTTGATGTGCTCGGGTTCGAGCACGTCGGCGTAGCCCTGCGCGCGGAACCAGGCCGCGTGGAGCGCGGCTTCCTCGGCCCGCTCGGGGTGGGCGAAGCGCGCGCCGAGCACCCGGCCGTCCACGACGGTCGCGCCGTTGGCGGCGTAGACCATGTCGGGCAGCTCGCGCCGGGGTTCGAGCTCCTCGACGGTGTGCCCGAGGGCCAGGTAGCGGTCCCTGAGGTCCTCCCACTGCGCGAGGGCGAGGGGGATATCGACCGGCTTGCCCGGATCCATCCAGGGGTTGATGGAGTAGGTGACCCTGAAGTGGGCCGGGGGGCACATCAGATAGCGCCGCGGAGTGGCTGCGCGTGGAGCTGTACTACGCAAGGAGTGCTCCTCACGGTGGTGTCGGGCACGCACGGGATCGTCGTGCGTGCCCAAATAGTCCACGCTGCAAGGGCTTTGGCGCATGAACCGTACGGGTGGTTTACCGCTGGCTCACTCACGCGCCGGAAGTTCCGCTTCGCCCTTCCCGCAACTTCCGCAGCAGTTCCCGCTTCTGGGCCGCCGCGTCGACGCCGCCGCCCGCGCGCCCGCCCCGGCCGCCGCCGCGCAGGGCGCTGCGGGAGAGGTTGCTGCGGGTGCCGCCGACTCCGAGCATGCTGCCCGCACCGCTTCGGCTCATGGGGTTCTCCCTTCATCGGGCGAGACGTTCCGTCTCGCGTTGAGGTGCCAGCATTCAACGAGACGTTGCGTCTTGTCAAGACGATACGTCTCGCTTCAGCGTCGCTAGGATGCCGCCATGACCGACGTCCCCACCCCGACGCCCAAGGCCCCCGACGCCTCCCGCCGCAGCGAGCGCTCCCGCCGTGCGATCCTCGACGCCGCCCTGGAGCTCGTCGGCGAGTCCGGCTTCGCGAAGCTCACCATCGAGGCCATCGCCGCCCGCGCCGGCGTCGGCAAGCAGACCATCTACCGCTGGTGGCCCTCCAAGGCCGCGGTCCTCTTCGAGGCCTGCGTCCCCGAGGGCATCGACCCCGCCTCCATCGAGCTCCCCGACACCGGCGACATCGCCGCCGACCTGAAGACCGTGCTGCGCGCCACCGTCGACGATCTCAACGACGCGCGCCTCGACGCCCCCACCCGCGCCCTGACCGCCGAGACCGCCAACGACCCCGAGCTCGGCCGCGCCCTCACCGAGAAGGTCCTCGAACCCCAGCTCCAGGCCTACGTCCGGCGGCTGCGCGCCGCCCAGGAAGCGGGCCAGGTCGACCCGGACACCGACGTCCGCATCGCCCTGGAACTGCTGGTCGGCCCGCTCTTCCACCGCTGGCAGACCCGCACCCTGCCGCTCACCCACGCCTACGCCGACACCGTCGTCGACCTGGCCCTGCGCGGCATGGCCCCGCGGCTCCCCTAGCCCCTGCCCGGTCCGTCACTCGTCCGGAGGAGCCGCCCGGGGCGGCGGGGAGAAGGGCGGCCCCGCCCGCGCGAGCGGCCGGTCTCACACCCCCTGGATACGTCCGACGGTCACACCAGGCGCAGGATGGTGGCAGCATTGACCGGAGACCGCGGTCGAAGTGAGGGGATAGATGGAACGCAAGAGCAGGTTCTCCCAGTGGCTGCGCCGCCCCAGGAGCGGAGCGGGCGGCGGTACGGGTACCGGTGCGGCGGACAGCGCCGCCCGCGAGGAACTGCTCCTGGCCGCGGCGGCCGCAGGCTTCCCGCTGGCCCCGGCCGCCTACCCGTCCGGGTACGGCTGTTCCTGCGAGCGCATCGGCTGTCCCACCCCGGGCCGCCACCCGGTCTCCTTCGCCTGGCAGACGCTGGCCACCACCGACGCCGAGAAGGTCACGGCATGGCTGCGCGGCCAGCCCGAGGCCAACTTCGTCACCGCCACCGGCATCGCCCACGACGTCCTCGACGTGCCCGTGGATGCCGGCCGGCAGGCCCTGGAGCGGCTGCAGAAAGCCGGCGTCGAGACGGGCCCCGTGGCCACCGTCGCCCCCGACCGCATGCTCTTCTTCACCGCCACCCGCGGCACCCCGGACGACGAGGACGAGTGGTGGCCCTGCGAGCTCGACTGCCATCCCGAGACGATGGACGAACATCCCGGCCTGCGCTGGCACTGCCGCGGGAGCTATGTACTGCTGCCCCCCTCGCGCCTGCCGGAGGACGCCGGAGTCGCCTGGCTGCAGGGCCCCGAGCGGCCCCTGCCGGATCCGCTGACGCTCCTGGAGACCCTCACGGACGCCTGCGCCCAGTACGCGGGGGACCGCCCCGACCACGAGGCGGCCTGGCCCATCGGCCGCTGAGCCGCCGGGACCGCCTGCCCGGCGCTGCGAAGGACCGCTTCTGCCCGGCGCTGCGAAGGACCCGCTTCCGCCCGGCCGCTTCTGGCCGGACTGCTTCCTTCCGGATACTGCCCGGCCGCTTCGGCTCCGCCCGGCCGCTTCCGCCTCTATGCGCCGGCCGCGAGGCTACTCGCCCTGCGCCGCCGTCATCGTGTCGATCCGGTTGAGGAAGTTGATCATCCCGCCGTCCGCGTCCCGCGGAGGCACCTCGACCGCCGCCTCCGAGACCCGCGTGTACGTCACCGAGCGCTTGAGGTCGCCCTTCAGCAGCGCCTTCGTCCGCGGGTCGGTGACCGCGGGCCGCAGCCCCTCGGCCATCGTCCGCTTCTCCCGGTGGTGCGCGGTGAAGAACACCAGCGCGCCGCCGCCCTTGACCCGCAGCGCCGGGGCGGGGAAGGCGGGGGCCTGCTCCGGGGTGTCGATGAACTCCGTCCAGAACGTGGTCGTACGGCGCACCTTGTCGCGCTCTTCCCGCAGCCCCGTCGTGCGCGGCCCCGGCACGAAGTCCCTGCCCCGGCCGGTGCGGAGGAAGTCGGTGTAGGCGGCGCTCACCTTGCCGGGGTCGGCCGTCAGGCCGTGGTCCTTGCCCTTGGCCGCGGGGACGGCCTCCGCGTAACCGTCCTTGTCCGTCACGAACTCCGGGACCTTGCCCGGGTTCACGATCGACAGGTAGGCGGCCTTCCACGGCTCCTTCACCCCGTACCGCGTGAAGACCACGAGCCAGCGGTTGCCGTCGCGGTTGCTGCGCGTGTCGGCGAGGAAGAACTTCGGCCAGCCGGCCTGCTTCGGGACGGTGAACCGGGCGTCGTCCAGGACCAGGGCGGGGTAATCGGGATTGCCGCCGGGCGTCTGCGCGCTCTGCGCCGCCAGGTCGGACCTGCCTATCTCGGCCAGGGCACCGGTCTCGACCCGGGCGATGACGCCCGGGTCGAGCTTGCGGTAACCCTCGTTGTAGCCGCCGGTGAAGGCCTTGAGGGCCTTGGCGGCCTCAGCCTTGTCCACCGACGGGACGATCTCCCGTTCGCCGTGCACCGTCATGCACCCGGTCGCCGTCAGCAGCAGCGCCGCCGCCGTCACGGCCGTTCGCGTCGTGCGCGGTCTGCCGGCCCGCCGTCGTCTCATCGGGCTTCGACTCCTTGGTGGCTGCTCGGTTCGGCGCCACCCTACCCGGGGCGAAGAACACCAGGAGGGTGGGGACCAGATACAGCGCCCACACCGCCACCTGCAGCCAGGTCGGGTCCGGCTGGAAGTTGAACACGCCCTTGAGCAGGGTGCCGTACCAGCTGTCGACCGGGATCTGCTCGCTGATGTCGAAGGCCTTGTCGCCCAGGCCCGGCAGGACGTCGGCCTCCTGCAGGTCGTGGAAGCCGTAGGCGAGCACGCCCGCCGCGACCACGATCAGCATGGCGCCGGTCCACGTGAAGAACTTCGCCAGGTTGATCTTGAGCGCGCCGCGGTAGAACAGCCAGCCCAGCACCACGGCGGTCAGCAGCCCGAGCAGCGCGCCGACCAGCGGCCGGACGCCGTCGTCGGTGGCCTGCACAGCCGTCCAGATGAACAGCGCGGTCTCCAGGCCCTCCCGGCCCACGGCCAGGAAGGCGGTGACGACGAGCGCGGTCGTGCCCATCGCGAGCGCGGCGTCCAGCTTGCCGTGCAGCTCCTTCTTCAGGTGCCGCGCGGTGCGCCGCATCCAGAAGACCATCCACGTCACCAGGCCGACGGCGATGACCGACAGAGAGCCGCCGAGCATCTCCTGGGCCTCGAAGGTCATCGTCTGCGAGCCGTACTGGAGCAGTGCGCCGAAGCCCATGCTGAGCAGCACGGCCACGGCGATGCCGGCCCACACCGGGCGCAGGGCGTCCCGGCGCTTGGTCTTGACCAGGTAGGCGACGAGGATGCACACGACCAGGCTGGCCTCCAGGCCCTCGCGCAGGCCGATCAGGTAGTTGCCGAACATGCGGCACCTCCGTTCAGGAAGGACAGTCGGGTCACGCGAACAGGGCCTTGGCCCACCAGTCGCCCTTGTCGCGGACGCCCGGCGGCACGGCGAAGACCGCCGAACCCACGTGCTGGATGTACTCGTTGAGGGCGTCGTTGCGCGCCAGGTTCGTCTGCAGCGGCACGAAGCCGTCGCGGACGTCCTTCTGGTAGGCGATGAAGAACAGCCCGGCGTCCAGCCGGCCCAGTCCGTCGGTGCCGTCCGTGAAGGAGTAGCCGCGGCGCAGGATCGTCACCCCGTTGTTGCTGTCCGGGTGGGCGAGGCGCACGTGCGCGTCGGGCTTCATGGCCTTCAGCAGCGGCTCGTCGTGCTCGCGCTGCTTGCCGACGGGCGCGCCCTCGGCCTTGTCGCGGCCGAAGACGTCCTCCTGCTCGGCGAGCGAGGTGCGGTCCCAGGTCTCGATGTGCATCCGGATGCGGCGCGCGACCAGGTAGGAGCCGCCGACCATCCAGTCCGGGCCCTCCTTCCCGCCGACCCACACGTGCTTGCCGAGGCGGTCGGTCTCGGTGCCCGCGATGTTCCGGGTGCCGTCCTTGAAGCCCATCATGTTGCGCGGTGTCTGGGCGTCCGGCGTCGTCGAGGACGTCTTGCCGAAGCCGAGCTGCGACCAGCGGATCGCGACCTTGCCCATGCCGATGCGGGCCAGGTTGCGGATCGCGTGCACCGCGACCTGCGGGTCGTCGGCGCAGGCCTGGACGCACAGGTCGCCGCCGCTGCGGGCCGCGTCGAGGTTGTCGCCGGGGAAGGCCGGCAGGTCGATCAGGGCCTTGGGGCGGCGGTCCCTGATGCCGAAGCGGTCCTTGCCGTCCTTCTCGAACAGGCCGGGGCCGACGCCGAAGGTGAGGGTCAGCCGGGACGGCTTGAGGCCGAGGGCCTCGCCGGTGTCGTCCGGCGGCAGCTCGTCGTTGTCCTGGACGGCGCCCTCGCCCACCTCGTGGCCCGCGGTCATCCGCGCGGCGGCGGCCGTCCACTCCTGCAGCATCTTCACCAGGGCGGCGCGGTCGGTCGTCGTCACGTCGAAGGCGGCGAAGTGCAGCCGGTCCTGGACCGGGGTGGCGATGCCGGCCTGGTGCTCGCCGAGGAAGGGCACCGCGTCGCCGGCCGAGGCGGCCGGGGCGGCGTCCTCGCCGAGGCGCAGCGCGGTGGCGGTGCCGCCCGCGACCGCGGCGCCGAGCGCGAGGCCGGCACCGCCCCAGCCGAGGACGGAGCGGCGGGAGGGCTTGGCGGCTGCGGGCGCGCTCTCCGGGGAGTCCGCGGCGGTGGTGCCGGTGCTGCCGGTCGGGTCCGTCGGGTCCGTCGTGTTCGTCTTGCTCGTCTTGTCCGTCATCGGAAGTTCCCCCGTTACTTCGCGACGGCGCCGGCGAGCTTGGACAGGGGCTCCGCGAGGGCGTTCACGGCGTCGGACAGCTTCTTGCGGTCGTCCTTGCCGACGCTGTCGTACGCCTTGAAGGAGTCGCCGTCGCGGTACTCGCCGAGCAGCGTCTTCAGGGCGGCGAACTGCTTGTCGAGCTCCGTGACGAGCGCGGCGTCGCTCTTGGCGGCGACGGGCTTCAGCAGCTCGTAGGACTTCTCGGCGCCCTCGACGTTGGCCTGGAAGTCGACGAGGTCGGTGTGGCTGTAGCGCTCCTCCTCACCGGTGACCTTGCCGGTCGCCACCTCGTCGAGCAGCTCCTTGGCGCCGTTGGCCATGCTGGTCGGGGTGATCTCGGCGGTGCCGACGCGCTTCTGCCAGTCCTTGAGGTCCGTCATCAGCTGGTCGGCCAGCTTCTTGTCGTCCTCGTCGATCTTCTTCTCGTCCCAGAGCGACTTCTCCAGCTTGTGCCAGCCGGTCCACTTCTGGTCCTTCTCCAGGCCGTCCTCGCGGACGTCGACCTTCGGGTCGATGTCACCGAAGGACTCCGCGACCGGCTCGGTGCGCTCCCAGCCGATGCGGGAGACCGCGTAGAGCTTCTTCGCCTCGTCGACGTCGCCGCTCTTGACCGCGTCGGCGAACTTCTGCGCCGCCGGGATCGTCTCGTCGGCCTGCGCCTGGGCGTACTTGCGGTACTCGGCGACCGCCTTGTCCAGCTCCGGGTTCGCCTTCTCCGCCTTGCCGCCGCCGGTCACCGTGATCTTCTGGCGGATGCCGTCGCCCTTCATACCGGGCTTGCAGGCGATTTCGTAGTCGCCCGACTTCTTGATCGTCGCGGTGATCTCGGCCTTGGTCTTCGGGCCTATGTTCTCCCGCTCCGTCACGATCCGGTCGCCCGCGGCGTACACGTAGACCTCGGTGACCTTCGAGCCGGCGTTCTCGATGTTGATCTTTATATGCCCGGCGGGGAACGAGGTCTTCGAGACCTCGCACTTGTCGTCGGAGGCGGTGACCTTGATCGCGTCCGAGTCCTTGCTGTCCGACTTCTCGGCGCAGCCGGACACGGCGGTCAGGGCCGCGGCCGCGGCGACGGCGGCTATGGCGGAGGAGCGGAAGGCGCGCATAGGGGCTCCAGGCGTGCTCGGAGAGGACGGAAAGGACGTACACGCCATAAACGGCATGGCTGAAATGCAGCTGGCCGAATAAGGCCGCCCTAACTTATCTGAGGCTTGCCTACCCTGTTCCCGGAACGGTGCGTGATTCTGCTCTCACGAGGCAAAATCTCGTCCCGCGCGCCACGGGATCACCAATGGTTCACCGGTACGCGGATGATCAATTACCTCCACCGGCTGCAAATAGACACGAGTGAGCAACTCCGCTTCGAGTACGCGGGCCGGCGGGCCCTCCGCCGCGACCTGCCCCCCGTGCAGCACCGCCACCCGGTCCGCGTAGGCGCCCGCGAGCCCGAGATCGTGCAGCACGACCACGACGGCCGCTCCGGCTGCCGCCCGCTCGCGGCAGATCCGCAGCACCAGCTCCTGGTGCCGCAGGTCCAGCGCGGCGGTCGGCTCGTCCAGCAACAGGAGCGGGGTGCGCTGCGCGAGGACGCGCGCCAGCGCGACCCTCGCCCGTTCGCCGCCCGAGAGCGCGGCGAACGGGCGGGAGGCGAATCCGGTCACCTCCGCGGCGGCCATCGCCTCCCCCACGGCCGCGTCGTCCTCGCCCTCGGCGGGCGTCCCGGCCCAGGGCGCGCGGCCCATCCGCACGACCTCCTCCACCGGGAACGGGAACGACAGCTCGGCCGACTGCGGCAGGACGGCCCGGCGCAGGGCGAGTTCGGCGGCCGACCAGGCGGCGGCCGGCTCGCCGTCGATCCGCACCTCGCCGGCCGCGGCGGGCAGGTCGTGCGCGAGCGCGGCCAGGAGCGTGGACTTGCCGGCGCCGTTGGGGCCGACGAGGGCGAGCACCTCGCCCGCGGCGACGCCCAGATCGACGCCGTCGAGGACGGCACGCCCGCCGAGCCGCACGCAGAGCGAACGGGCTTCGGCGAGCACGGTGCCGAGGGGGACGGGGGCGGGAAGCCGCCGCCTCCGGGCTCGCCCGCCGAACAGCGCGAGGGTCATGCGCGGTCTCCTTGCCTGTGCCGGGCGCGCTTGAGCGGCGAGCCGTGCTCTTCCGAGGGCCCTGCGGCCGGTTGCGACTCCTTCGCGAACCGGGCCTCCGGCCCGACGCCCGCCGGCGCCGGACGCCGGTCCCGAGTGCGTGCGCTCACGCCCATCCCCCCTGCTTCCGCCGGGTCCTGCGCAGCAGCCAGCTGTGTCTTCCCGGGGGGGGCAACCCCCGGACCCCCGGCCGAAGCCCGTGCGGCTCACGCCCATCCCCCCTGCTTCCGCCGCGTCCTCCGCAGCAGCCAGCTGTGTCTTCCCGGGGGGCAACCCCCGGACCCCCGGCCGGAACCCGTGCGGCTCACGCCCATCCCCCCTGCTTCCGCCGCGTCCGCCGCAGCAGCCAGAAGAAGAACGGGCTCCCGAAGAGGGCCGTCAGGACGCCCAGCGGCAGTTCCGCCGGCTGGGCGGCCGTGCGGGCCGCGAGGTCCGCCGCGACGAGGACCAGCGCCCCGCCCAGCGCACTGCCCGGCACCAGGAACCGGTGCCCGGGGCCCGCGGCCATCCGCAGCAGGTGCGGCACCAGCAGCCCCACGAACGTGATGACCCCCGCCACGGCCACCGCCGCCGCCGTCAGCAGCGCCACCACCAGGACCATCACCAGCCGCAACCGCTCCACGTCCACGCCCAGGTGGCGCGCGGGCCGCTCGCCGAGCGCGAGGAGGTCCAGCTTCCGCCCGTACAGCGGCGCGACGGCCAGCCCCACGAGGGCGCACGGCAGGACGGCGAGCACCTTCGGCCAGGTCGCCTGCGCGAGCGAACCGAGCTGCCAGAACGTGATCTGGGTGACCTGGGCGTTGTCGGCGAGGAAGACGCCGAGGCCGACGAGCGCGCCGCCGAACGCGTTCACCGCGATGCCGGTGAGGATGAGCGTGATCACTTCCGTACGGCCGCCCGAGCGCGAGAGCGTGTAGACGAGCAGGACGGTCACGAGCCCGGCGGCGAACGCGCAGGCGGTGACGGTCCAGTTGCCGAGGAAGGTGAGCCCCAGGGAGATCGCGGCGACCGCCCCGACCGCCGAGCCCATCGAGATGCCGATGACGCCGGGTTCGGCGAGCGGATTGCCGAACACGCCCTGCATCAGCGCGCCCGCGCAGCCGAGCGACGCCCCCACGAGCAGGGCCAGGGCGACGCGCGGCAGCCGTACGTTCCACAGCACGCTCTCGGGAACCCGGTCCAGCTCGGCCCCGCCGAGCCCCGCCCGGTGCAGCAGCGAGCCCAGGACGTCGCCGAGCGGGATCTCGTACGCGCCGAGCCCGGCGGAGAGCAGGCACGCCAGCAGCAGGGCCGCGGCCAGGCCGGCGGTGAGGAGGGCGGTGGTGCGGCGGCGCGGGCCGGGCGGCGGCTCGTCGCCGGGCCCGGCGGGGGCGGACACGGGGGAGGAGCCCGTGGTCTTCAGGAGGCTCACGTCACTTCCCGCCGTGGATCTGCTCGACGAGGGAGGCGAGGACGGTGTCCGTGCGCGGGCCGAAGTTCAGCAGGATGCCGTCGTCCACGGAGGCGACGCGGCGGTCCAGGCCGGCCGGCGTCTGCCCGACGCCGGGGATCTTCACCAGGCCGTCCACGCCGCCGACGGAGGCGAGGCCCTTGCTCATGACGAGGATGACGTCGGGCGCGGCCTTGGCGAGGGCCTCGCTCGTGAGGGGCGTGAAGTCCTTCTTCAGCCCGGACTCCTTGCCCGCGTCCACCCCGCCCGCGGCCTCGATGAGCGAGTCCGCGCCGGACCCGGCCCCGCCGAGGAGGTAGACGGAGGCCGTGCCGCGCAGGTAGAGGAAGGCGACGCGGGGCTTCTTGCCGCCGTCGTGCGGGACGGCCTGCGCGGCCTTCTCCAGCCGCTGCCGCGTACGGCGGTCGAGCGCGTCGCCGGCTGCGGGGACGCCGAGGGCGGCGGCGACCTTGCCGATACGGGGCCCGACGTCGGCGAGCTTGCGGGCCGGGTCGAGGACGACGAGGGGGACCCCGGCGGCGCGGATCTGCTCGACGGCCTCCGCGGGCCCGGTCGTGGTCTCGGCCAGCACGAGCGTGGGCTTGAGCGAGAGCACGCTCTCGGCCGAGACGTCGTGGGCGCGGGTCACCACGGGCAGCTTCGCCGCCTGCTCGAAGGTGGCGGTGATGTCACGGGCGACGACCCGGTCGCCGAGGCCGAGGCTGAAGACGATCTCGGACAGCGCACCAGTGAGCGGAACGATCCGGTCCGTGCTGCTGACGGTGACGTCGTGGCCGTCCGCGGACCGTACGGTCGCGGGCAGTTGAGCCCTGGGGGTGCCACCTGCGAGTGGCTCGATACGGTCGGCCGCCGGAGCCTTGGCCGCTGCCGCGGACGCTCCTGAGCTGCTCGAACTCCCCGAGGAGCCGCAGCCGGTGAGGGTCAGGGTGAGCAAAGTGAGCCAAGTGAGCAGTGCGGCGAGTAGGCCGGTGTGGCGCGGGGAACGTATCGGAGGGCCCGCCGACTGCCGTTGAAGCACGGTTCTGTCTGCCTTTCGCTCCGGCCGGGGGTTTCCGACCTGATGGGACGTAGCTTAGGTTAGCCTTACCTAAGTCGCCATAGCGCGACGCCTGCTGTCCCGCCCGGAAGGGGCCTCTCGATGCTGCCGCCGCCCAGACCTGCCCGCGCCTCTGTCGTCGCCCTGCTGGCGGCGGTGCTGGCGGGGTTGGCGCCGGGGGCGGTCGCCCGTGCCGACGGGGACTCCGGCCCGGCGAGGACGGTCTCCGGCGGCCGCCTGGACTGGGGCGTGAAGTCCTCCTTCCAGAGCTACGTCACCGGCCCCGTCGCCCAGGGACGCTGGGACCTGCAGGGCGGCGCCGCCACCATCGGCGGCAGCCGCTTCCGCTTCCACTCCGCCAAGGGCAGCTACGACGCGGGCAGCGGAGCCTTCGAGGCCGGCTTCTCGGGCGGCGTGCACTTCACGGGCCACAAGAAGCCCGACGGCTCGTACGAACTCGACCTCACCCTCAGCCGCCCCACCGTCCGCATCGCGGGCGCGAGCGGCACGCTCTACGCCGACATGGTCAGCAAGGCCAAGGGCACGGGCGAGGTCACCCGCGCCTCGCAAGTGCCGCTGGCCGCACTCGATCTGAAGGGCGTGAACATGCGCGGCGCGGGGGCGGCTGTGACGTTGGCCAATGTCCCCGCGACGCTCACGTCCGACGGCGCGAAGGCCTTCGCCGGCTACTACACGGCCGGCACGGCACTGGACCCGGTCGCGCTGTCGGCGGACGTCCTGGCCGGGGCGGGGCCGTCGCCCGGCCCGAGCACTCCCGAACAGCCTGAGAAAAAGGACGCCCCCAAGGGCGAGTTCACCGGCGCCGCCGTCGACTGGGGCGTGCGCCGCACCTTCCGCGAATACGTCACCGGCTCCATCGCCCAGGGCTCCTGGAAGCTGACCGACGGCGCCCAGGACGGCGGCGCGCTCTTCCGCTTCCCGGCAGGCAAGGGCACCTACGACGAGGCCGCGCGCACCCTCGACGCCGCGTTCACCGGCACGGTCCGCTTCACCGGCAACCACCTCGACCTGGCCTTGAGCGCGGTCAAGGTGACGGCCAAGGACGGCAAGGGAACGCTGGCGGCGGACGTCGCGAGCGGCGGCGGCGAGCCGCGTAAGGCCGTTCCGCTCGTCACCTTCGACGCGTCCGGCCTGAAGGAGAAGGACGGCCTCGCCGCCGTCACCGAAGCCCCGGCCGAGCTCACGGCGGAAGGAGCGGAGGCGTTCGCCGGCATGTACCGCAAGGGAGAGGCCATGGACCCCGTCTCCCTCGCCGTTCCTCTGGACGCGAAGGCCGAGCTGCCGCCGCTGCCGGACCTCGGCAAGGCTTCGGCGCCTGCCGAGGATGATCCGACGGCAGGTCAAAAAGCGGATTCCGGCCGTAAAGTGGCCACAAAAAGTGCAACCGACACCTCATCCTCCTCGTCCTTCCCGGTGCTTCCGGTAGTCGCGGGTGCCGTGGGCGTCGTCGTGGTGGCCGCGGCCGCCCTCGTCGTCCTACGCCGCCGCCGGTCCGCCGGCTGAGGCCGTTCACGGCCCCGCGCCGACTGCGGCGCGCTCTTTCTTCTCTTGCTCTAGCTAAGGAGACACCGACGATGACCGTCACCTCCCGCCGGGCGCTTGCCGCGCTCGCCACGGCGACCGTGCTGGGCGCTACGGCGCTGACCGTGCCCGCGTTTGCGGCGGATGCGCCCGGGAAGGCCGGCGAGGCGCCGAAGACGGTGCTCAAGGAGGGCACGCTGGAGTGGGGTGTGAAGGAATCCTTCCGGAAGTACCTCACGTTGCCGTTCGTCCACGGCGAGACCAAGGTTGCCGACGGCGCCAAGCAGGCGGAGAAGAACGGCGTATTCACCTTCACCGGAGGTGAGGGCAAGCAGGATTCCGCCTCGCAGTCGATATCCGCCGCCTTCAAGGGCAGTGTCCACTTCCTCGGCCACCCCAAGCGGGGCAGCGCGGGCTTCGACCTCGACATCACGCTCGCCGACGTGCACGTCACCGCCGACGCGAAGAGCGGCGGCAAGAAGGGCAGCATCACCGCGGACGTCACGACGGGCGACGGCAAGAAGCAGGACGACGTGCGGATCGCCGCGCTCGACCTGTCGGGCGTCAAGCCCGTTGATGGCGCGGACGGCGTGAAGACCTACGCGAAGATACCGGTGAAGCTCACGGCGGAGGGCTCGAAGGTCTTCACCTACGAGGGAAACCCGTTCTACAAGGAGGGTGAGGATCTCGACCCGGCCACGCTCTCGGTGAAGGAGTCCGCCGAAGAACCCTCGAAGAAGGACGAGGGAACGCAGACGGACGACGGCTCGGCCTCGGACAAGGGCACGCAGACCGACGGGGGCACGCAGACTTCCGGGGGCTCGCAGACGGACGGGGGGAAGCAGACTTCCGGGGGTTCGACGGCGGACAAGGGTTCCAAGGCGGACGAGGGGTCGAAGGCGGAGAACGCGGCCGGCACGGACATCGCCGACGGCAACCTCGACTGGGGCGTGAAGAAGTCCTTCCTGGAGTACCTCGCGAAGCCGATGGCCGGCGGCAAGGCGGAGGCAGGGGACGGCGCCCGGAAGTCGGGCAACAACTTCCGCTTCGTCAAGGGCCAGGGCAAGTACGACGCCGCGGCGGGCACGCTCACTGCGGCCTTCACCGGTTCGGTGCACTTCACCGCTCACAAAGGCGAGCTGGACCTGAAGTTCAGCGGCCTCAAGGTCGAAGCGTCGTCCAAGGGCGGCACCCTCAGCGCGGACGTGACGTCCAAGGACTTGGCGGGCAAGACGAGCTCCAGCCGCATCGACCTCGCGAAGCTGCAGCTCACGGCGGACGCCCTCAAGGCCAAGGGCGGCGTCGTGCTGCTGTCCAAGGTCCCGGCGTCGCTGACCGATGAGGGCGCCAAGGCCTTTTCGTACAAGGACAAGCAGGGCAATTCGACGACGTACTACACGCCGGGCACCGCCCTCGACCCCGTGACGGTCGCGGTCGCATTCGACAAGGACGCCAAGCTGCCGGACGACACGTCCGGAACCGGAACCGGCGGCACCGGCACCACTGGTAGCACCGGCACCGGCACCGGCGGTACCGCCACAACCACCGGCACCGCCAACACCACCGGCGCCACCACCGGTGACACCACCTCCCTCGCCAGCACCGGCGCCAGCACCCCCACCGCCCCCCTCCTCGGCGCCGCCGGCGCCCTCGTGCTCGCCGGCAGCGGTGCCGTCTTCGCCACGCGCCGCCGCGGCCGCGGCGGCGCGCAGGGCTGACGCCCCGCGCCCCACAGACCGGCGTCCCCTGCCTCCACTGGCCCCGGCAGGGGGCGCCGTCGTCCGCGGCGGCAACCGGGGCCGAACTGCCGTTCATTCGCGCCCCGTTGGGGTGTAGCCTCGTGGTCCCGCACGTCACGTGAGGCGCGAGAGGGGCAGTGAGGGCGCAGTGAAGGCAACGCTGACGGTCACCAGCCCGGGCACCGGCCCCGGCGGCGGCGCCGTGAACGATCTCCGCCGGTGGCTGCAACGCCATCCGGAGCTGCGGGCGCACATCAGGCAGGAGCCCGCCCCCGAGCCCGCGCCCGGCACCATGGGCGCGGCGTCGGAGCTCCTCACTCTCGTGCTCGCGCCCGGCGGGCTGACGGTCGCCCTGTCGGCCGCGGTCGTCGCCTGGCTGCAGAACCGCCGCGGCAACCAGACGGTCACCATCACCCTGCCCGACGGCGCGCAGGTCACCGTCACCACGGAGAACGTGCGCGATCTGAACGCCCGGGACAGCGGCGAGTTGGCCCAGCGCGTGGCCGAGGCCCTCCATCAGGGCCGGCCCCCGGCAGACGGGGCCTGACCTCCGTGGACGAGGGGCGCGGAAGGGGCCTGACCGGCCCCGACTGCCACGCCCTCGTGGTGGGTACGGGCCGGCACCCCGACGGCGCAGGGCTCGCCGGCCTGCCGAGCGCCACCCGCTCCGCCACGGCCCTCGCCGAGGCTCTCCGCACGGTCGGCGGCATGGCGGACGACCGCGGCGACCGCGTCACCCTGATCACCGACCCGCCCGCGCCGTCGGCCGTCCTGGCCGCCATGAGGGCCGTCACCGACCGGGCGGAGGGCGGCGTCGTCCTCTTCTGCTTCGTCGGCCACGGCCTCCTCGGCCCGGCCGAGCAGCTCTACCTCGCCACCGCGGCCACCGACTCCGCGCAGGACACCGCCGACGCCGTCCCGTACGCCGAGATCAGGAACCTGCTCGGCGAGTCCTCCGCCCGCCCCGTGGTGATCCTGGACTGCTGCTTCTCCGGGCTCGCGGAGGCCGTCCAGCAGGGGCCGCGCCGCGACCCGTACGTCTCGGCCCGCCCCCGCGGCAGCTTCCTCCTCGCCTCGGCGACGCACTACGCCGCGGCCTTCGCCCCGGAGGGCGAGGAGCACACGCTGTTCAGCGGCGAACTCCTGCGCCTGCTGCGCGAGGGCGACGCGGGCGGCCCGAAGTGGTTCACGCTCGCCGGCCTCTACCGCCACCTCGACCGCCGCCTCCAGGGCGCGCCCGCCCGGCCCCACTCCGGCAGCGAGGGCCGGGTCGGCGACCTGGTCGTCGCCCCCAACTCCCGCTACGCGCCCGCGGCCCCGCCCGGTGCGGAGCCGCCGTCCGAGGGCGAGTGCCCGTACCCCGGCATGCGCCCCTTCCTGCCCGAGCAGCACGGCGTCTTCTTCGGCCGCGAGAAGCTCACCAAGGCCCTGGTGGACCGGGTGACAGCTGCCGGACCCTGCGGCCCCGTCGTCCTCGTGGGCCCCTCCGGCGTCGGCAAGTCCTCGCTCCTGCGGGCGGGGCTCGGCGCCGCCCTGGACGGTGGGGGACACGGCTCCGTGCTGCTCGTGCCCGCGCCCGGCGCCCGGCCCTTCCGTACGCTCACGGCGGCCTGGGCGGACGCCACGGGCCGGCCCTTCGGCGACGTCGAACGGGACCTGGGCGCGGGGCGCTTCGGCGGGCCCGCGGACGGCAGGAGGCAGCCCGGCGTCCTGATCGTCGACCAGCTCGAAGAGATCTTCACGCACTGCGAGGACGCCGAGGAGCGCGAGCTGTTCGTCCGCGCCCTCACCGGCGCGGAACCGGCCCCCGGCCCCCGCGTCGTCCTCGGCCTGCGCGCCGACTACTTCGGCCACTGCCTGCGCGACCCCAGACTCGCCCGCCTCGTACGGAACGGCCAGTTCACCGTGCCCCCGATGGCAGGCGGCGAACTGCGCGCGGCCATCGAGAAGCCGGCTGTGCTCGCCGGACTGAGCCTGGAGGACGGTCTGGCCGAGCACCTGCTGCGCGAGCTGGAGGACGAGGACGCCGGTGCGCGCGGAGCCATCGCCCTGCCCTTCCTCGCCCACGCGCTGCAGGAGACCTGGGCCCGCCGCGACGGCAACCGGCTGACCTTCGCCGGCTACCAGGCCACCGGCGGCATCCGCACCTCCGTCGGCACCGCCGCCGAGCGCATCCACGACTCCCTCGACGCCGACGGCCGCCGCGCCCTGCGGGACGTGCTGCTGCGCATGGTCCGGCTGGTGGACGGCGACGGCAGGGCCGTACGGCGCCGCGTCCGCACAGACGAACTCGGCGACCACGCGGCGCTGCTGAAACGCCTCACCGACGCCCGCCTGGTCGTCATCGACGATGACGGCCAAGCCCAGCTGTGCCACGACTCGCTGCTCCACGCATGGCCCCGGCTCCGCGCCTGGATCAACGAAGACCTCGACGGGCTGCTGGTGCGCCGCAGGCTGGGCGACGCCGCCGACGCCTGGGCAGAGGCCGGGCGCCCGCCCAGCGGCCTGTACGCGGGCAAGCACCTGGCGGCGGCCCGTTCCCTGACGGCCGGCGGAGGGCGCGAGCACCTGCCGATGCGCCCGGTGGAACAGGACTTCCTGGCGGCGAGCGGGCGCGCCGAGCGGCGCCGGAAGCGCTTCCTGCGGGCGGGGCTCGCGATCGTCGTCGTCCTCGCGGTCCTCGCGTCCACGCTCGCCGTCCTGGCACGGGGCGCGCAGCACCGGGCGGAGGACCGCGAGTCGGTGCTGCTCTCCAAGCAACTGGCGGCCAAGGCCGGCGCCTTGCGCGACCGCGACCCCCTGGCGGCCCGCAGGCTGAGCCTCGCGGCCTACCGCCTGGCGAGCACCCCGGAGAGCCGGTCCAGCCTGTTCGCCGCGCAGATGTCCCGGGTGCCCGTGGACCTCAAGGGGACGGGCGAGCCCGTGCTTCACGTGGCGTACAGCGGGGACGGCAAGGTGCTGGCGGCGAGCCACCGCGGCGGCAGCGTGCAACTGTGGGACGTGAGCCGCCCGACCGCCCCGCGGAAGGGCGCCGCCCTGGACCTCGGCTCCGCGGCGGTCGTCGCGTTCCACCCCCGTACGCGCTTGCTGGCCGCCCAGACGGCGGGCGGGTTTGCTGTGTGGGACACCGCCGACCCGGCTCGTCCGCGACGCCTATCCGCACGCGGAGCACCCGGCGGGACGGCATCCTCGCTCGTCTTCAGCCCCGACGGCAGGACGCTGGCCGCGGGCCTGGAGAAGGGCCGGCTCCTGCTCTGGGACCTCGCCGACCCCGCCCGGCCGGAGCTGCGCACCGACCGTACGGTCGCCGGACAGGACGTGGTGTCCGTCGCGTTCCACCTTGACGGCCGTCTGCTGGCCGTGAGCAGTGGCACGCTGGGCGCGGAGGACGGGTCCGGCGGGACGGGCGCGATCGGCCTGTGGGACGTACGGGATTCAGCCCGGCCCGCCCTGAAGGACACGGTGACGACCGGCACGGCGACGGTCATCGCCTTCCATCCCCGGCGCGACCTGCTGGCCGGTGCGAGCCGGAAGAGCGAGCTGGCCGGGTGGAGGGTCGAGGGAGGCGAGCGGCTGAAGTTCCTCGCTCCGGACAAGTCCTACGCGTACTGGAAGTTCGACGACCTGCCCGCGCTCGGCTTCAGCAGGGACGGCGTGACCATGGCGTGGGCAGGCAGGCGGGCTGCCGACACGGAGCCGAGCAGCTTGCTCCTGCGGCGCGTCGAGGACAAGGACTCCGCACTGTCCGACACCCTCACGGAGGACGACAAGCTGCCCGTGACCGCGCCCACCCAGGCCGTCGCCTGGGATCCCGGAGGGGCGTACCTCGCGGCGGGAGGGGAGGACGGCACGGTACGGCTGTGGCCGTTGCGGCCGCCCGCCCCGGCGGCGGTCGGTGAGCTGCCCCGCACCGACTTCGGGACCAAGCCCATCAGCCACGACGGCGCCCTCATGATCACGACCGAGCGGAGGAAGGGTTCGCCGGAGGAGACGCAGAGGGTGTGGGACGTCAGCCGGTGGGAGACGCCGCGGCTGAAGTTCACCGTCCCCCGGCCCTGGGAGATCCGTAACTTCCTGCCCGGTACGTCCGTCGTCCTGGCCCACAAGTGGACGCAGAGCACCAAGGAACACGTCTTCCGCCTGTGGGACATGGGCGGGCCCGGCGCCCCGGCCCGGGGCGGCGACATCACCTTCACCGCTCCGGACATCAACCTCGGCTTCAGCCCGGACGGACGGCTGCTGGCCCTTGGGCGGACATTCGACCACCGCATCGAGCTGTGGGATGTGAGCAGGCCGCGTACGCCGGTGCGGCGGTCGGTGTTCGAGGGCAGCACGAGGGACTTCACGGCGAGCATCCTTTTCCTGACGTCCCGGACCGTAGCGGCCTGGGAGGGGAAGGAGAACCTGCGGCTCTGGGATGTTTCCGACCCTGCCCGCCCGCGCCGGGCAGGGGTCGTCACGGGCCTCAAGCCCGACGGGCGCATCGGCTTCTCCAGCTCCAGGAATCTGCTGATGGCGGAGGAGCCCGGCCGGAAGTGGGCGCTGTGGGACCTCTCCGACCCCGGCCGGCCGCGGCACGGCGGTCAGCTGCCGCTCGGTTGGAGCGCCTATCAGGAGATCGGCGGTGACGTGCTGGCAGGCGTCGACCGGAACAACGCCCTTCAGTTCTGGGACGTGAAGGACTTCCGGCACCCGCGGAAGATCCGCACCATGCCCCTGGAGCCGGGCCAGAACCACACGGAGATCTACCGGGGCCCGGACCGCAGCCGGGTCCTGACGGGTAACGATCCGTACCAGATCTGGGAGATCGGGCCCGGCGGGGACTGGCGCACGCCCCACTTCGCCACGCTGGCGCAGGCGAACGAAGTCGTTCTCTTCCCGGACCGGCTGCCCCTCATCGCGGTCTCGTCCGCGAGGGCGGGCCTCGGCGTGCTGACCTTCCTTCTCCACCCCGACACCGACCGGCTCTACGCGGAGATGTGCCGGTCCTCCCCGTCGAGCGTCCCCGAGGAGGACTGGAAGAACCTCTTCTCGGACCTCGCCTACCAGAAGTCCTGCTAGCCGCTCAGGCGCTCACACTCACGCGCTCAGCGGGAACTCCCGCCCCAGATCATGGAACACCGCCGTGTTCAGCGCGAAAGCCCGCTTGCACTCGTCGATGACGCGCTGCTTCTCAAGGTCGTCCACCGGCAGGGCGTCCAGCAGCTCGCGGTACTCGCGCTTGAAGGCGGCCGGGTTGCCTATGGCCTCGAAGACGTAGAAGCGGACGCCGTCGCCCTTGCGGGCGAAGCCCCACGTCTTCTCGGCCGTGCCGCGGATGATCTGGCCGCCGGAGAGGTCGCCGAGATAGCGCGTGTAGTGGTGGGCGACGTAGCCCGCGGGCCACTCGCGGGCGCACTCCTCGACGCGGGCCGCGTACCGCGCCGTCGCGGGCAGGGGCGTGAGGCCGCTGCGCCAGTCCGGGCCGCCCAGGTGGGCCAGGTCGCGCTCCAGCTCCGGCGTGCGGGTCAGCTCGGGGCGGAGGAAGGGCCCGGCCACGGGGTCGTCCGCGAGGGCCTCGGCGGCGGACTCCAGGGCCTGGTAGACGAACCAGAGCTGCTCGGTGTAGCGGCGGTACGCGTCGACGCCGAGGCGGCCACCGAGCATGTCGCTCATGAACGTGGAGTTCTCCGCCTCCGTGTGCTGCTCGTGCGAGGCGGTGCGGATGAGCGTGGAGAACGGCGTGCTGGGGGCGGTGCTGGCGGGCGCGTCCAAGGCGGACCTCCGGGTGACCGAGGGGACGGGCGTGGCGTCGGGAAGCCATCCTGCTACTTAGGCTTACCTAAGTCAATGAGTTCCCGACGTCCCGTCGGTAAAAACGTTAGCGCCCGGACGGCCGCCCCGCAGGGTTACGGGAGAGTGAGGACCTCCGCACCCGTGTCCGTCACCACCAGCGTGTGCTCGAACTGCGCCGTCCGCTTCCGGTCCTTCGTGACGACCGTCCAGCCGTCCTCCCACATGTCGTACTCGTACGTCCCGAGCGTCAGCATCGGCTCGATCGTGAACGTCATGCCGGGCTGGATCAGGGTGTCGTGGTGCGGGCTGTCGTAGTGCGGGACGATCAGGCCGGAGTGGAAGGACGAATTGATCCCGTGGCCTGTGAAGTCGCGGACGACGCCGTAGCCGAAGCGCTTGGCGTACGACTCGATGACCCGGCCGATGATGTTGATCCGGCGGCCCGGCTTGACCGCCTTGATCGCGCGGTTCAGGGCCTCGCGCGTCCGCTCGACGAGCAGGCGCGACTCCTCGTCCACGTCACCGCACAGGTACGTGGCGTTGTTGTCGCCGTGGACGCCGCCGATGAACGCCGTCACGTCCAGGTTCACGATGTCGCCGTCGCGCAGGACGGTCGAGTCCGGGATGCCGTGGCAGATGACCTCGTTGATCGACGCGCACAGCGACTTCGGGTAACCGCGGTAACCGAGCGTGGACGGGTAGGCGCCGTGGTCGCACATGTACTCGTGCGCGACGCGGTCCAGCTCGTCCGTCGTCACGCCCGGGGCGATCAGCTTGGCCGCCTCCTCCATCGCCTGCGCGGCGATGCGGCCCGCGACGCGCATCCGCTCGATCGTCTCCGCGTCCTGGATCTCCGGGCCGGAGTACGGAGTGGGCGCCGCCTTCCCGACGTACTCGGGCCGCGCGATGGAGGCGGGAACGGGGCGGGTGGGGGACAGGGTCCCCGGCGTGAGAAGCGACTGGCCAGACATGTCAGCGAGTGTATCCAGGGCCCATCGGGGAGCATGTGGGCGAGAGAACGGATGTGAGGGAGATCCCGATGGCCCTGTTCAAGAAGCGCCCCGAGGGCAAGCCGGGCGAGTGGTACTACTGCCTGAAGCACGGCAGGGTCGAGGAGGGCCCCGAGTGCCGTGCCGCGGACCGGCTGGGCCCCTACGGCACGCGTGGGGAGGCGTCCCACGCGATGGAGACGGCGCGCGAGCGGAATGAGGAATGGCGGACGGATCCGCGCTGGAACGACGACGTCGACGGTGTCGGCGACGCCGGTGAGGGCCCCAAGGCGGGCTGAGGAGGGTCCGGCGCCGCCGGCGGCGGGGGTCCCCGGGGCGGAGCCCCGGAATCTCTCCCGCCGCAACGGCGAGCAACCCCCCACCGGGTGGCCCGGCGGTGCCTAAGCCGCCTCAGCCACCGCGTCCGCGGCCTTCAGCCGGCGCATCCGCGCCGCATGCTCGTCCGTCCGCTGGTCGTACGACATCAGCTTCGGCAGCGATACGGCCAGCAGCCCCACCGACGCCACGCAGGCCAGCCCGCCGGCCCACACCGAGGCCCGCACGTTCGTCAGGGACGCCATGCCGCCCGCCCGGACCTGGCCCAGCTGCGGCCCGACCGAGTACGAGAGCATCTCGATCCCGGCCAGCCGGCCCCGCAGCTCGTCCGGGATCGTCTGATCCCAGATCGCCGAGCGGAACAGGCCGCTCACCATGTCGCAGCCGCCCGCCACCGCCAGGAACAGCAGCACCAGCCACACGTTGCCCAGCCAGCCCGCGACGGCCATCGCAGCGCCCCAGCCCAGCGCCGCGTAGACGACCATCCGGCCGTGCCGGTGCACCCGCGACGCCCAGCCGCTGGTCAGGCTCACGACGAGGGATCCCACCGCACCGGCCGCGTACATCAGGCCCAGCGCCCACGGCGCCCCCAGATCATCCGCAAGGAACGGGAAGATCGCCGTCGGGAAGGCGAACAGCATCGCCGCCATGTCGATCACGTACGTGCCGAGCAGCTCCTTGCGGCTCCACGCGTACTGCGCGCCCTCCAGGATGCCGCGCAGCGACGGCTTGTCGGCGGCGTGCGAGGCGGGGGAGGGGGCCAGCCCGAAGAGCAGCACGGCGGAGACCGCGTACGAGACGACGTCCAGCGCGTACGCCCACTGCAGGCCCGCGAACGCGATCAGCACGCCCGCGAGGGACGGGCCGGCGATGGCGCCGACCTGCCAGCGCATCGAGTTCAGCGCGATCGCCGCGGGCAGCTGGTCGTGCGCGACGACGCGCGGCACGATCGCCTGCATCGCCGGTCGCTGCAGCCCGCTCAGCGCGCTGACCAGCGCCGCGACCACGTACAGCGGCCACAGCATGGGGTGCGGCAGGAGCGTGTTCAGCAGCAGGAGCGCGGAGAGGACGCCGAGACCGGCTTCCGTCCACAGGATCAGCTTGCGCCGGTCGAGGGCGTCGGCGAGCGCGCCGCCGTACAGCCCGAAGACCACCAGCGGGACCAGCTCGACCACCCCGACCGCGCCGACGGCCAGAGCCGACCCGGTCAGCTCCTTGATCTGCAGCGGCACGGCGATGAACGTCAGGAACGTGCCGAAAACGGTGACGAGACCCGCCACCCACATGCGGCGGAAGTCACGGGAGGCGTGCCACGGCGTCAGATCGGGCAGCAGGGCACGGAGCCGCCGGGGGGAGGAAGGGGAAGAGGGAGGAGGGGGGTCTTGCGCAGTCACGGGAGACCATGGTCCATAAGCGGAGGATCGGCAGCAAACGCTTTTTCGAACCAGGCCCTCCGCTTTACGGCCTACCAGCGGGGCGGAGGCGGCGCCGTCAGCTGATCGGCGAGCCGCGCCAGCCGGTCCCGGAACCGCCGCCGCCCGCCGCGCGGCGCGGGCAGCCCGTTCTCCCCGGCCGCCGCGCTGACCAGATGCTGCACGGTGTCCAGATCGAGCTCCGTCCTCGTCGAACACGGCGCGGGCGGCGGCACGGCCAGCTGGTCGTGCGCGAGCGCCCGCAACTCCGCCCCCGCCTCGGCGGGCGCCCCGTCCAGCGACAGCACGGTCGCCCCGCCCCGCCGCGCGTCGTGCACCCGCTCCAGGAGCCCGCCCCCCGGCTCGTCCGCGGTCACCACGAGGAGGGTTTCGCCCCGCCGCGCCGCCTCCAGCCTGCCCAGGCCGACGGACAGGTGCGCGGGAACGCCCGGCGGCACCTGGTGTCGCACCAGCGTGGGCGACAGCTCCGGCAGCCCCGACCACGCCGCCTCGTCATCCAGATGCGCCGCCAGATGCCACGGCTCGTACCCCTCCGTCCCCACCAGCAACAGCCCCCCGTGCCGCCGCGCCACCGAGGCCCGCAACGCCCCGGCGAACCGGCGCGTGTCCTGCAACCACTCGGTCCCGGCGAGCACTTCCCTCAGCAGCGCGACCCGTACGGCGTCCATGGGTGGGAGCGTTGCGCAAGCACGCGGGCAGAAGGGGGAGTTACGGGGATTCTCACCCGTATGCGGGGTACGGTTCGTTGTGGCTCGTTCACCCACACGTGCGAAGTGGGTTCGAACCCGGCTTGTACCGGCCTTGTCCGCCGTAGCGTCCGCTGATACGGACGAGGTACGGGAAGGGGCGGGGAAGCGTGAACGACAGTGTGCTCTCTCAGCCGCCGATGGCATGGCGGCTCTGCGGGAACCAGGTCAAGCTGTGGAGGACGGAGGCGGGCGTCACCCGCGAGGAACTGGGACGCGAGGCGGGGTACGGGGAGGAGACGGTCAAGTCGATGGAGCAGGGGCGGCGACGCCCCACGCCGGAGTTCCTCCTGGCCGCGGACCAGATGTTCGGCGCGCGGGGGAAGCTGATCGCTACGCAGGAGTACCTGCAGCCGGATCCCTTCGTGCCGTACGCCAAGGACTTCATGGTGTACGAGGCCGAGGCGCTGGCCATCAACTCGTTCCAGCCCCTCCTCATTCCGGGGCTGCTGCAGACCGAGGACACCATGCGCACCCTTTTCAATACGCATTGGCCCCCCGTTGATGACGAGTGGGTCGAGGAGAAGGTAAAGGGGCGTCTTGCGCGGCAGGCCATCCTCAAGACGCAAACCAAGATGTTCACCTTCGCCATTGGTGAGCCTGCACTGTGCAATACCCTGGGCTGCCCCGAGGCGCACAAGCGGCAACTGCTCCACATGCTTGAGGTGGGCGAGCAGCGCAACGTCGTCATCCAGGTCGTGCAGTTCAACTCCGCTTCTGCAGCACTCGATGGATCCTTCCTCGTACTGGAGACGCCCAAGCACGAACGCATCGCGTACGAAGAGGGGCAGACCGGCAGCCTGCTGCATTCGAACCCCGAGAAGGTCAGTGCCCTTGTCCACCGCTATGCGATGATCGCCCAGTCCGCCCTCAGCCCTGAGGAGTCGGCCAAATTCATTAGGGAGCTGGTGGAAAGGCTGTGATACCTGATCTGGCGTGGTTCAAGTCCAGCCACAGTGGCGGCGCGGGTGGGGAATGCGTCGAAGTCGCTCTCCCCTGGCGCAAGTCCAGCCACAGTCAAGGCGACGGTAGCGAATGCGTCGAAGTGGCCA
This sequence comes from Streptomyces roseoverticillatus, assembly GCF_000719265.1. GTDB lineage: Bacteria > Actinomycetota > Actinomycetes > Streptomycetales > Streptomycetaceae > Streptomyces > Streptomyces roseoverticillatus. The sequence goes on from NZ_JOFL01000002.1 coordinate 101,601, forward strand.
CGCTTCCCCGCACCGTCCGCATAAGGGACTCAAAGCAGGCGCAGGGACCCCAACTGGCCGTTCCGGCCGCCGCCTGGGCCCAGTTCGTCCGCGATTTCGCCGGGGGCGGAACCGTTTAACGTCCCCGAACCGCTGCCGCCCTTCTACGCTGAGCTGGTGACCAGCCAAGCGCCAAAGACAGCCGCGGCCGCCGCCCGCGTCATCCCCCTGCGTCCCGCCGGGGAGCCCCTCTCCAGGGAGCCCCTCTGGCGGGACGTCGTAGGAGACGTGCTCCGTCGCGAGCGGCTGGCGCAGAAGCGGACGCTCAAGGACGTGGCCGACGCCGGGCGGATCTCCATGCCGTACCTCTCCGAGGTGGAGCGGGGGCGCAAGGAGGCGTCGTCCGAGGTGCTGGCCGCCGCCGCGCAGGCGCTCGGCCTGAGCCTGGCCGAACTCCTCGTTCTCGTACACAAGGAGCTCATCCGGCTGGCCAGCCGTACGTACACCCATGTGCAGCCCGCCCATGCCCACCCCGCCCGGCAGGGCGAAGTGCGGCTCGCGGCTTGACAAGGCAACGGCGGCCGCACACCCCCGTGGTGCAGCCGCCTCTCCACCTCAGGCGGCAGCCGGCACCGGCAGCGCCCGCCGGCTCAGGACCTCGTCGGCGAGCCCGTACGCCACTGCCTCCCGCGCGGTGAAGATCTTGTCGCGGTCCATGTCCGCGCGGAGGGACGCCACGTCGTGGCCGGTGTGCCGGGAGAGGACCTCTTCCACTTCCGAGCGGATCCGGAGCATCTCCTTGGCTTGGAGGGCGAGGTCGGAGACGGTTCCCTGCCGGCCACCGCTCGCCGGCTGCCCGAGCAGGATCCGCGCGTGTTCGAGGACGAACCGCCTGCCCGGGTCGCCTCCGGCGAGGAGCACCGCCGCGGTGGAGGCGGCCTGGCCGACGCAGAACGTCGAGATGGGGGCCTGGACGAACGTCATCGTGTCGTAGATGGCCATGAGGGAAGTGAAGGATCCGCCCGGCGAGTTGATGTAGAGGGCGATCTCGGTGTCCGGGCTGGACGATTCGAGGTGCAGGAGCTGGGCGATGACGACGTTGGCGACGCCGTCGTCGATCTCCGTGCCGAGGAAGATGATGCGTTCGGACAGCAGCCGGCTGTAGACGTCGTAGGCCCGCTCCCCGTTGGGGGTGCGCTCGACCACGGTCGGGATCGTGTACTGGCTCATATCGTCAGGTCCTCAGAGTCCGATGCGTCGCTTGGTACCGGCCGGGCGGACGTCGTCCAGGGACGCGACGACGTGGTCGACCATGCCGTACTCCTTGGCCTGCTGGGCGGTGAACCACCGGTCGCGGTCGCTGTCGCGGGAGATGGTCTCGTGGGTCTGGCCGGTGTGCTCGGAGAGGAGGCGCTCGACGGTCTTCTTCGTGAATTCGAGGTTTTCCGCCTGGATGGCGATGTCGGCGACGGTGCCGCCGATGCCGGCGGACGGCTGGTGCATCATGATCCGCGCGTTGGGGAGGGCGTAGCGCTTGCCCGCCGTGCCGACGGTGAGGAGGAACTGGCCCATGCTGGCGGCGAATCCCATGGCGAGGGTGGAGACGTCGTTGGGGATGAGCTGCATCGTGTCGTAGATGGCCAGCCCGGCGGTTACGGACCCGCCGGGGCTGTTGATGTACAGGCTGATGTCCGTACGGGGGTCCTCGGCGGACAGGAGAAGCAGCTGCGCGCAGACGCGGTTGGCCGAGACCTCGTTGACCTCCGTGCCGAGGACGACGATGCGCTGCATGAGGAGCAGCGAGGCGAGGTGGTCGTCGAAGCGGGTTGCCGCCGGTGACGGGTCGCCGTCGGTGGCGCGGGGTTCGAGGGCGAGTGGGGACATGGGACCTCCTGGGCCGGGGAGCGGTGGACGATGTCCTCCCACTCTCCGGACACCGGCACCGCCCCGACAGCTTTCTCTGCCCCCGGCAGATTCGCCGACGGCAGAGCGGGTCCCTACGCCACCCGGTCCGGGGCCGGAGCCCGGTTCGTCTCGCCGCCGGCGACCACCCTCGACGGCTCCCTGCCGTCGCGGTCGAGCGCGCCCGACACCACCGCGCACAGCAGGCCCGCCGCGGCGAGGGCCGCGCCGACCAGGGTGGGGGAGGTCCAGCCCCAGCCCGCGGAGATGGCGATGCCGCCGAGCCACGCGCCGCCCGCGTTGGCGAGGTTGAACGCGGAGTGGTTGGAGGCGGCGGCGAGGGTGGGGGCGGACTTGGCCTTGTTCATGATCAGCATCTGCAGGGGGGTGCTGGTCATGGAGCCGGCGGCGCCGATCAGGACCACGGTCGCCAGCGCGGCCCACTTCACGTGCACCGTGAAGTCGAAGAGGACCAGGACCGCCGCGAGCCCGGCCAGCGCCCCGTACAGGGTGGGGCGCAGGGCGCGGTCGGTGAGGGGGCCGGCGGCGAGCACGCCCAGGGTCATGCCGGTGCCGAACAGGGCGAGCACGAACGTGACGGAGGTTTCGGAGAAGCCCGTGACCTCGACGGCCATCGCCGACAGGTAGCTGTAGACGGCGAAGACGCCGGCGAAGCCGAAGACGGTGGTCAGCAGGCCGAGCAGCACCTGGCGGCCGCCGAGCGCGCGCAGCTCGCGGGCCAGGCCCGCGCCCTGCTCGTGCGGCAGGTCGGGGATCAGCCGGGCGAGTGCGGCCATGGCGGCGAGGCCGATGCCGGTCACGACGAGGAACGTCGCGCGCCACCCGAGGTGCTGGCCCAGCAGCGTCGCCGCCGGGACGCCGACGATGTTGGCGACGGTCAGGCCGAGGAACATCATGGCGACGGCCCGCGCCTGCCGCCCCTCGCCCGCGAGGCGGGCGGCGACTACGGAGCCCACGCCGAAGAACGCGCCGTGCGGCAGCCCGGCCAGGACCCGGCCCGCGACGAGCGTCCCGAAGGTGGGGGCGAGCGCCGAGGCCAGGTTCCCGAGCGTGAAGACGCCCATGAGCAGGATCAGCATCCGCTTGCGGGGGATGCGCGAGCCGAGCGCGGTGAGCAGCGGGGCGCCGAAGACGACGCCGAGGGCGTAGGCGGAGACGAGGTAGCCGGCGGTGGGGACGGAGGTCCCCAGGTCGTCGGCGACGTTGGGCAGGAGGCCCATCATCACGAACTCGGTCGTCCCTATGCCGAAGGCCGAGACGGCGAGCGCCAGCAGCGCCACGGGCATGAGGAGGCCTTTCGAACGGGGGTGCGGGGCAAGCCCTCCAGCCTACGGGATGGCCCCGTCGCGTCCGTCCCCGCTGCCACCGCCCGCGCTCCTTTCGCCCGCGCTCTCCTCCCACCCGCGTCCGATCATCCGGAGCAGCGCCGGATACACCCCCACGTACCGGAAGGCCTTGATGCCCGCCATGTACACGGCGCCGAACAGCCCGTTCGGCTTCACCAGGACCGCCATCTGGGCGTGGTAGCCCCCGGACCCGTCCGGGACCCAGCCCAGGTGCAGCACCCCCCGGCAGGTCTCGTTGGACATCTCGGCCGCCCACTCGTCGTGCGTCTGGTAGACGGAGGTGAACTTGCGGAAGTCGGGGCCCCGGAGGCCCTCGCGGAGGTCAGTGGGCAGCCGGTCCCGCAGCCCCGCCTGCCGCTCGCCCACGCCGGTGCCGGGCTTGTCCCAGCCGAGCAGCGCCCCGAGCTTCCAGCGGACGGCGAAGAGCGTGCGCGCCACGGGGGAGTCGACGTAGTCCCCCTTCCTGGTCGAGAACTGCTCCACCAGGTGCGCGAGGTCGTCCGGGCCGCCCGGGGTCGGGAGCGCCCAGACGTCCTCCACACGGAAGTCGTGGGCGATCTCGTGGATGCGCCAGGGGCGGGAGGTGTGTGCGGTGGCCGGCAGCCTCATGATCGGTCCCCCATCTGTGCGATCTATACGATGCCGTACAGGTCAACGGTAGACCCGTCTATACGGTGCCGTATAGGCGGGGGTCACGTGAGGGGAGACACAGCCATGGGCGCCATTCGCACGCCCCGCGACAAGTGGATCGAGGAGGGGCTGCGGGCACTCGCGGAGGGCGGCCCCGAGGCCGTCCGGATCGAGTTGCTCGCGCAGGCCCTCGGCGTCAGCAAGGGCGGCTTCTACGGCTACTTCCGCAACCGGGACGCGCTGCTCGCGGAGATGCTCGACACGTGGGAGCGCGAGGTCACGGAGGTGGTGATCGAGCAGGCCGAGGGCGGCGGGGGAGACGCCCGCGCCAGGCTGGCGCGGCTGTTCGCGATCGTCGCGGCCGCCGACGGGACGCTGCAGAGCGTCGCGGCCGAACTCGCGATCCGCGACTGGGCCCGGCGCGACGAGGCCGTCGCCGAGCGGCTCCGGCGCGTCGACAACCGGCGCATGGACTACCTGCGCTCGCTGTACCGCTCGTTCTGCGCCGACGAGGACGAGGTCGAGGTCCGCGCCCTGCTCACCTTCTCCTCGCGGATCGGCACCCGCTTCATGGCCGCCGACCACGGGGGCCGCAGCCGCGAGGAGGTCATGCTGCTGACCAGGGAGTGGCTCCTGAAATAGCCACTGCCACTCCCCGGGGGGGGGGATCGGGGAGAGGACGGCTCAGATCTTGACCCGGGCGGCCACCGGCAGGTGGTCGCTCTTCGTCGCCGGCAGCGTCCACGCCGAGACGGGGTCCATCCCGCGCACCATGATCTGGTCGATCCGGGCCATCGGGAAGCTCGCCGGCCAGCTGAAGCCGAAGCCGTCGCCCGCGGCGCCCTGCGCGGACCGCAGCTGCGAGGTGACGGGGGCGAGGGAGCGGTCGTTCATGGTGCCGTTGAGGTCACCGAGGAGGACGACGCGCTTCTCCGGCTCCTGGGCGATGGCCCGGCCGAGCGCCTCGGCGCTGCGGTCGCGCTGCCCGGCGGTGAAGCCGGCGTTGAACTTCACGCGCACCGACGGCAGGTGCGCGACGTACACGGCCACCGGCCCCTGGGGCGTGCGGACGGTGGCGCGCAGGGCCCGCACCCAGCCGAGCCGGATGTCGACGGGCTGCACCAGCTCCAGCGGGTACTTGCTCCATATGCCGACCGTGCCCTGCACGGAGTGGTACTTGTACGAGTCCGCGAGCGCCTTCTCGTAGCGCGAGGTGTTGGTGAGCTCTTCCAGGGCGACGATGTCGGCTCCGGAGCGGGCGACGGCCCGGGCGGTGGCGGCGGGGTCGGGGTTCTCGGCGTTCACGTTGTGCGTGGCGACCGTGAAGTTGCCGCCCTTGGCGGTCTTGTCGCTCAAGAGGCCGCCGAAGAGGTTCACCCACGTGACGACCGGGAGCAGCAGCGCGACGAGCGCGGTCGCCGACCGGCGCACGAGCGCGAGGACGAACAGGACCGGGATCGCGAGGCCGAGCCAGGGCAGGAACGTCTCGGTCAGACTGCCGAGGTTGCCGATCTTGTTGGGGAGCTGGGTGTGCAGGAGCATCAGCAGCCCCAGCAGGGCGGCGATGACGGCGAGGACGATGCCGCGCCGCCAGACGTTGCGGTCCCGCCACTGGTCCATGAGGCGCCGGGCCCCGGATCCGGTCCGCTCCGGACCGGTCCCGTCTCGGCCCGTCTCCTGCATGTACGCCTGCGCCATCCGTCGTCCTCAACTCTTCATCCGCTGCGGCCCCGCCCACCAGACCTTAGGTGATCACCCGGTGGGCGTGGCATGCGCCGCTTCCGCTTCTTGCCGGGCACCCGTGGAGGGGGTGTCACAAGGGAGGACGACGCCCCGGCGGAACGGGGTTCCGGTCCGGAGATCCACAGGGCGTGCTGTGACAGAACGGGCATATTCGCAGGTGCGGCATGGGCAGGCGCTCAGCGTGGACGCACGCAGGTGCGGCATGAGCAGGTACTCGGCGCGGACGCACGCAGGCGCGGCATGAGAAGGCGCTCAGCGCGGACGCACGCCCTCCAGCACCGCGTCGACGATCTTCCCCGGGAGGTCCTCCGGCAGCTCCGCCCGGTCGTGGAACATCGCCCGCGACAGCATGGGGCTGACGATGAGGTCGCCCATCAGCTCGACGTCCAGGTCGGAGCGGAGCTCGCCGGTGGCCGCGCCGCGCCGCAGGACGGCGTGGACCGCCTCGCGGCGGACCCTGACGACCTTCTCGTGGTACTCCTGCCAGAGCCCGGGATGGGCCTTGACCTCGGCGAGGACGGTGCGCAGGACGGCGGAGGAGCGCTTGGCCAGCCCGCGCCGCCGCAGCGTCTCCAGCAGCGTCACGAGGTCGTCGCGCACGGACTCCCCGGCGAGCTCGGGGGCGTCGTGCTCCAGGGAGCGCATGACGTCGAGCATCAGCGCCTCCTTGCCGGCCCAGCGGCGGTAGACCGTGGCCTTGCCGACGCCGGCCTCGCGCGCGATGCGCTCCATCGACAGCTCGCCGAGGCCGGCGCCCTCTTCGAGGAGGCGCAGGACGGTCTCGACGACAGCGGTGCCGACGGCGGCGTTACGGGGCCGGCCGCGCCGCTCGACCGCCCGGGGCGCGGCCGCCGGGGCCGGTGCCGGTGCTGCAGCAGCGGCTGCAGTAGTCGCCGTGGTCTCCGTCATGCTCCCGCCCCCGCCTGCTCCTTCTGCCCGTCCGGCCGCGCGGCCCCCGCCGCCGGGCGCACCGCTCCCCGCTTGGGCAGGAACAGCGCGACCACGACCGCGCCGAGCAGCGCCGACGAACTGGCGCACAGGACGGTGACGTGCATGGCGTGGATGAACGCATCGTTGGCCGGGCCGATGAGCGCCTTGCCCTGCGGGCCGAGCCGGGCCGCGGCGTTCAGCGTGGCCTCGATGGACTCGCCCGCCGCGTGCCGGGCCTCCTCGCTCAGGCCGGGCAGGGAGTCCAGCCGGGCGGAGATCCCGTCGCGGTACGTCGTGGACAGCACGGAGCCGAGCACGGCGATGCCGAGCGCCCCGCCGAGCTGCCGGAAGGTGTTGTTCACGGCCGAGCCCGAGCCGGCCTTGTCGCGCGGCAGCGACTGCATGATCGAGACGGTGGCGGGCGGCATGATGTGCGCCATCGAGGCGCCCTGGAAGAACAGCAGGACCTCCAGCACCCACACCGGGGTGTCCTGGTCGAGCAGCAGGAAACCGGCCATGGTCGCGGCGACCATCACCATGCCGCCCGTGCAGACGACGCGCACGCCGAGCTTCGCGACGACGCGGCGGACGCGTACGGCGAAGAACATGTGGGCCGCCGCCAGCGGCAGCATCAGCAGCCCGCTCTGCAGCGGGGTGAAGCCCCGCACGCTCTGCGTGTAGAAGACGGTGAAGAACGTGACGCCCATGAGGGCGAAGAAGACCAGCGCGATCGAGGAGACCGCTGCGGAGAACGCCGGCTTGCGGAACCAGCGAACGTCGAGCGCGGGGTGCCCGGAGCGCCGCTCGTGCAGGACGAAGAGGGCCAGGATCAGCAGGCCTCCGCCGGCCGTGCCGTAGACCTCGGGATCGGTGAAGTCGGCGAGCTGGCCGCCCTTGATGATGCCGTAGACCAGCAGGACCAGGCCCGCGACGGACAGCACCACGCCGAGCGGGTCCAGGCGGCCCGGCTTCGGGTCCTTGGAGTCGGGGACCAGCAGGGACATCGCGATCACGGCGGTGATCACGATGGGCACGTTCACGAGGAAGACCGAGCCCCACCAGAAGTGGTCGAGCAGGACGCCGCCCGTGATCGGGCCTATCGCGACGGCCAGGCCGACGGCGCCCGCCCAGATGCCGATGGCCTTGGGCTGCTCCTCGCGCTCGAAGACGTTCACGATGATGGCGAGCGTGGCGGGCATGACGAACGCGCCGCCGAAGCCCATGACCGCGCGGAAGGCGATCAGCTCGTGGGGCGAGCCGGAGAGCGCCGAGAGCACGGACCCGATGCCGAAGACGGCCATGCCGAAGAGCAGGACCTTCTTGCGACCGAGCCGGTCGCCCAGCAGGCCGGCCGTGAACAGGATCCCGGCGAAGACGAGGGTGTAGGAGTTTATGGCCCACTCGAGCTCGCTCTGCGTGGCGCCGAGGCCCGTGGGGGCGGGGGTGGCGATCGTCTTCATCGCCACGTTCAGGATCGAGTTGTCCAGCACCACGATGAGCAGGCTGAGCAGCAGGACGGCCAGGATCGCCCAGCGTCTGCGGTGGACCGCCTCGGGGACCCGGGGCGGTGCGGCGGGGGAGGCGCCGGAGGGATCGGTTGCCATGCCGACCAGCCTAGATCTTTTTTCGATACGGGCCCGTCTCGTATTGGAAAACCTTTACCCGGATCCGTCGAACGGGCGTGCGTCCCGCCGTAGTCCCGCCGCTGCCACCGTTGTCCCTCCCCCGTCCTTCCCCGTCCTTCGCCGTCCTTCCCCGCCCTTTCCCGTCCGCAGGCGGCGTGTCAGCATGGAGACGATCCGGGGACGCCGTCAGGGCGCCTCGAGACGACACATCACAGGAGCACACCGCCATGACGACGACGCCTGCCCAGAACGCCTCCGACAGCAGCCGCGATCCCAAGGCGCTGTACGGGGGCACCAGCTCCCGGCGCATCACCGTCCGCGACATCGCCGCCGCCAAGGCGCGCGGCGAGAAGTGGCCCATGCTCACCGCCTACGACGCGATGACCGCCTCCGTCTTCGACGAGGCCGGCATCCCCGTCCTCCTCGTCGGCGACTCCATGGGCAACTGCCACCTCGGCTACGAGTCCACGGTGCCCGTCACCATGGACGAGATAGCCGTCCTCTCCGCCGCGGTCGTACGCGGCACCAAGCGCGCCCTGATCGTCGCCGACCTCCCCTTCGGCTCCTACCAGGAAGGGCCGGTCCAGGCGCTGCGCAGCGCCACCCGGCTGATCAAGGAGACCGGTGCGAGCGCGGTCAAGCTGGAGGGCGGCGAGCGGTCCGCCGAGCAGATCAAGCTGCTGGTCGACGCCGGCATCCCCGTGATGGCCCACATCGGCCTCACCCCCCAGTCCGTCAACGCCTTCGGCGGCTACCCCGTGCAGGGCCGCGGCGAGGAGGCCGCGCAGCAGCTGCTGCGCGACGCCAAGGCCGTGCAGGACGCGGGCGCCTTCTCCGTCGTCCTGGAGCTCGTCCCGGCCGAGCTGGCCGCCGAGGTCACGCGCACGCTGCACATCCCGACCGTCGGCATCGGCGCGGGCTCGGAGTGCGACGCGCAGGTGCTGGTGTGGACGGACATGGCCGGCATGACCCCGGGGCGCGTGCCGCGCTTCGTGAAGCAGTACGCCCAGCTGCGGGAGGTCCTCGGCGGGGCGGCCCGCGCCTTCGCGGAGGACGTGGTCGACGGCGCGTACCCGGCCCCGGAGCACGCGTTCCACTAGGCGTGGGCCCCCGTCGCCTTCACGGTGCGGGGTGGCCACGTCTCCCTTCCGCCGCCGCGGTGCTCAGCCCCCATGGTGCTGTCCGGCGTCGCCGAGCCCGGCTGCGGGCAGGTTCGGCACCGCCGGTATCCGCCGTGTCGGTTGCTCGCCGTTGCGGCGGAAGGTTCCCCGCGGCACCGGCGGCAAGGCGCCCGCCTACAGGTCACCGACAACACGCTGTCGGTGACCTGTAGGCGGCTTGTCAGTGGGCGCTGGCACTGTGGTGGGCATGACGCGAAACGACACCACTCGGGGGGCGGGCAGCGGCGGGAACGCCGTCGAGGTCCGCGGCCTCGTCAAGCACTTCGGCGCCACCAAGGCGCTCGACGGAGTCGACCTGGACGTACGCGAGGGCACCGTCCTCGGCGTCCTCGGCCCCAACGGCGCAGGCAAGACCACGCTCGTGCGCTGCCTGTCCACGCTGCTCCGGCCGGACGCGGGCACCGCCCGCGTCGCGGGGTACGACGTGGTGGCCCAGCCCCGGCAGCTGCGCCGGGTGATCGGCCTGACCGGGCAGTACGCCTCGGTGGACGAGAAGCTGTCCGGCTTCGAGAACCTGTACATGATCGGCCGGCTGCTGGACCTGTCCCGCAAGGACGCCCGCCGCCGCGGCGAGGAGATGCTGGAGCGCTTCTCCCTGACCGAGGCCGCCAAGCGGCCCGCCGGGCAGTACTCCGGCGGCATGCGCCGCCGGCTGGACCTGGCCGCCTCCATGATCGGCCGCCCGGCGGTGCTCTATCTGGACGAGCCCACCACCGGCCTCGACCCCCGCACCCGCAACGAGGTGTGGGAGGAGGTCCAGCGGATGGTCGCCGAGGGCTCCACCGTCCTCCTCACCACGCAGTACATGGAGGAGGCCGAGCAGCTCGCGAGCGAGCTGACGGTCATCGACCGCGGCCAGGTCATCGCGGGCGGCCGGGTGGACGAGCTGAAGGCGAAGGTCGGCGGCCGCACCCTGCAGATCCGCCCGGCGGACCGCGGCGAGCTGCACCGCATGGTCGGCGAGGTGGCCCGGGCCCAGCTCGACGGGATCGCCGGCGCCACCGCCGACGAGGCCGAGGGCGTCGTCAACGTCCCGATCATCAGCGACGAGCAGCTGACGGCCGTCGTCGCCCTGCTGGGATCGCGCGGCTTCGCGATCTCCGGCATCTCCACCCACCTGCCGAGCCTCGACGAGGTCTTCCTCGCCGTCACCGGCCAGAAGGCGTCGAGCTCCGCCCCGGAGCAGGACGCAGCCGACACCGACGCACTCCAGGAGGTCGCCGCATGAGCGCGGCTACGCTCAGCGCGCCCGCGGCGGCGCCCGCCCGCGAGGGCCGCATCGGCCTGCGGGCCAACCTGCGGCACATCGGCGCCCTCGCGCGCCGCAACCTGCTGCAGATCAAGGCCGATCCGGAGTCGATGTTCGACGCCGTGATCATGCCGATCATCTTCATCCTGCTCTTCACGTACGTCTTCGGCGGCTCGATGGCCGGCAAGGGCCACGAGAAGGAGTACCTCAACTACCTGGTGCCCGGCCTGATGGCCATGCAGGGCATGAACATCGCCATGGCCGTCGGCACCGGCGTCAACGACGACTTCAAGAAGGGGGTGATGGACCGCTTCCGCACCATGCCGATAGCCCGGTCCTCCGTCCTCATCGCGAAGATCGTGGTCGAGATCGGCCGGATGCTCGTCGCCACCGCCATCCTGCTCGGCATGGGCTTCGCCCTCGGCCTGTCCATCACGACCACCCCGCTGCACCTGCTGGCCGCGGTCGCCCTGTCCGTGGTGTTCGGCGCCTCGCTGATGTGGGTCTTCATCCTGCTGGGCCTGTCCCTGAAGACCCCGCAGGCCGTCCAGGGCATGGCGATGATCATCCTGATGCCGCTCCAGTTCGGCAGCTCGATCTTCGCGCCGACCGCGAAGATGCCCGGCTGGCTGGAGGGCTTCACCAAGTACAACCCGCTGTCCAACCTCGCCGATGCCGCACGGCACCTGATGCGCGGCGGGCCCGTCGCCCACTCGGTGTGGATGACGCTGGCCTGGGCCGTCGCCATCACCCTCGTGACCGCGCCCCTGGCCGTCTCGAAGTTCCGCAAGAAGACCTGAGCCGGTCCGGCGGCGCATGCGTCGTACGCGTCATACGAGGGCGGCGGCCTCCAGCAAGGAGAGGCCGCTGCCCTCGGCGTACGCCTGTTCGTACGCGCCGTCGTCGAGCACCTCCCGCACCCAGGCCTCCGCGCGCTCGTACACATCGCGCTCCACCGACGTCACCGGGAAGTCGGGCGGGCGCAGGGCCTCACCGGCGCCCAGCAGCCGGGCCGCGAGCAGCGCGTGCTCCTCGCGGGCGGCCTGCTCCCCGTGCTCCCCGCCGGCCAGCCCGGCGTGGGCGAAGGCGGAGAAGAGCAGGTGCGTCATCGGCAGCTGCGGCACCGCCAGCGTCGACAGCGGGTCGCCGGCCATCGACAGGGCCTTGCGCAGCCTGGGCAGGGCGTCCGCCGGACGGCCCTCCAGCGTGTCCAGCCAGGCCATCTGACCGCACATCAGGCTCTCGAACATCACCACCGAGCGGATGCCGAAGTCCGCCATCAGCTCGTCGAAGATCTCCCGGGCCTCGGCCGTGCGCCCGGTGCGGGCGACCCGCACGCCGAGCTGCAGCCGCCCGAAGATCGCGGCGTCCGTGTTGCCCTGCTCCGCCTCCGCGATGGCGTCGCGGAGCATCTGCTCGCCCTCCTCGTCGCCGACCGCCCCCGCCTCGACCAGCGCCCCGGCGAGCCGGGCGCGCAGCGCCGGCAGCTGCCCGGTCGAGCCGAGCTCACGGACCTGCTCCAGGGCCTCCCGGTAGTCCTCGGCCGCCAGGCCGTACTGCCCGCGCCGCTCGTGCACCTCGCCCAGGCCCGTCAGGCCCTCCGCCACGCCCCAGGAGTCCCCGAGCCGCCGGAAGATCCGTACGCTCTCCTCCGCGTCCGCGGTGGCCTGGTCCAGCCCGCCGGGGTGGTCGTTGAATATCTTGGAGCGCAGTTGCAGGGAATGGCCCAGCTCCCACTCGTAACCCAGCTCGCGGCAGCGCGCGACCATCGTGTCCAAGGCCCGGTAGAGCGCGTCGAAATCGCCCGTCATGAGGACCGCGAAGAAGACGATGAAGCCCGGCCCGCGGCAGGTCTGCGGCTGCCCGTCGGCGTAGGCCGCGGCGATGGCGCGCAGTCTGTGCTGCGTCTCGGGCGCGTGGACCTCGGCCATGTCCGTGATGCTGATCAGCCGCGTCAGGTGGACCCCGCGCCGCGCCTCCGCCAGCACCTCGGGCGGCATCGGCGGCGGTTGCTCGGTGCACGTCACGTACAGCGGGGCGACCGGGTCGCCCGGCTCGGCGAAGGGGTCGGGGCCCATCGCGCCCACCGTCTCCGCCCAGTGCGCGGCGTCCGCGCGGTGCTCCCTGAGCTGCCAGAACCAGCCCAGGGACAGCACCAGGCACAGCGCCTCCTGCTCGTCCTGCGCGGCGACGGCGCGGCGCAGGGCGGTGCGCAGGTTGTCGTGCTCCAGCTCCAGGCGCTCCAGCCACGTGCCCTGGGCGGGGCCGCGCAGGAGCGGGTCGGCGGTGCGGGCCAGTTCGCGGTACGCCACGAGGTGGCGGTGCTCGGTGGCGGCGCGCTCGCCCGCCTCGTCCAGGCGCTCGGCGGCGTACTCCCCGACGGTCTCCAGCAGCCGGTAGCGCATCTCGCCGTCGGCGCCGGCGGGCGCGGCTACCACCAGCGACTTGTCGACGAGCGAGCCGAGGAGGGCGGCGACGTCCCGGGCCGGGGCGGCGTCCGGTCCCGGCGCGGTGCCGTCCAGGCCGTCCGAGCAGACCTCCTCCGCGGCGGCCAGGTCGCAGCCGCCGGAGAAGACGGACAGGCGGCGCAGGACCGCCCGCTCGGGGCCGGCCAGCAGGTCCCAGGACCAGTCGACGACCGCGCGCAGGGTCTGCTGGCGCGGCAGCACGGTGCGGCTGCCGGAGGTCAGCAGCCGGAAGCGGTCGTCCAGGCGGTCCGCGAGGGTGCGCGGGCTGAGCATCCGCAGCCGGGCGGCCGCGAGCTCGATCGCCAGCGGGAGCCCGTCCAGCCGGCGGCAGATCTCGGCGCAGGCCTCCGGGTCGTCCTCGACGCGGAAGCCCGGGCGGGCCGCGGCGCCGCGGTCGGCCAGCAGCCGCAGGGCCACGGTGTCGGGCAGCGGCTCCACGGGGCGCACCGCCTCGCCGGGCACGCCCAGCGGCTCACGGCTGGTGGCGAGCACCGTGACGCCCGGGCAGTGCGCGAGGAGCGTCTCGGCGACGCGGGCGGCGGCGTCGATCAGGTGCTCGCAGTTGTCGAGGACGAGCAGCATGCGGCGCGCCGCGCAGTGCTCGGCGAGCCTCGCCAGGGGGTCGGTCGCGGAGGCGTCGCTCGCGGCCCGCAGCCCGTCGGTGGTGGTCCGCACCACGGTCTCGCGGCCGCCGAGCGCGGTCAGCACGGTCTCCGGCACGGTGGCGGGGTCGTCGACGGGCGCGAGCTCGGCGAACCACACCCCGTCCGGCCACCCGCCCCCGCCCGCGGCGGCGGCCTCGGCGGCCTCCTGCGACAGCCGCGTCTTCCCGGCCCCGCCGGGGCCGAGGAGGGTGACCAGGCGCTGCGCCCGCAGATCGGCGCCGATGGACACGATGTCGTCCTCGCGCCCGACGAAGGAGGTGAGCCGGGCGCGGAGGTTGCCGGGCGGCACGGCCCTGTACGTGCCCGCGGGACCACCACCGGCGGAAAGACCCCCGCGGGGCGTGCTGACCGCGCCGTACGGGGCGGGTGTGAGGGGGAGCGCGGGGGTGTCGTGGGATGTTGCCGGGTCGTGCGGGGCCGGTGTGCTGTATGCGCTCGTGGTGCCCGGCGGGGTGTCGTGCGTCAGCAGCTCCCCGTGGAGTGCTCTGAGTTCCGGCCCCGGGTCCGTGCCGAGCCGGTCCGCGAGGTCGCGCGCCAGGTCCGCGTACGCCGCGAGCGCTTCCGCCGGGCGGCCCGCCGCGCGCAGGGCGCGCAGGTGGACGGCGCGCAGCGGCTCGTCCAGCGGATGCTCGTCGCACAGCGCCGCAAGCTCCGGAAGGATCTGCTCCGCACGGCCGAGGGCGACCGCGGCCGCGAGGCGCGTGCGCCGGGCGTCCAGGCGGCGTGCCTCGTAGCGCACGGCCAGCGCCGCCCGGCCCGGGAGGTCGGCGAGGACGGGACCGCGCCACAGGGCCAGCCCGGCGTCCAGCAGATCGGCCGCCTTGGCGGGGTCGCCGTCGGCCAGGGCCCGCGCACCCTCCTCGGCGAGCCGCTGGAAGCGGTGCAGGTCGACGTCCTCGGGCCCGGCGCAGAGCCGGTAGCCGCCGGCCGCCGAGGCCACGGCGGCGTGGCCGAGGGCGCGCCGGAGCCGGCCCACGAGGGCCTGCAGCGCGCCCGCCGCGTCGGCGGGCGGCTCGTCGTCCCAGACGGCGTCGATCAGCGCCTCGGCGGTGCGGACGCGCCCCGGGTGCAGGGCGAGCGCGGCGAGGAGGGCGCGCAGCCGGGCGCCGCCGAGGGCGGCGGCCCGGCCGTCGCCGGAGTGGGCCTGGGTGGTGCCGAGGATGCCGTAACGCACCCGCCCATTGTCCCCCGGCCCGCACGGCCGGGTTACGGGCGGGAGGGGTGGAGGAAGTACCGTCACCCCGGTACCTCCCGGTACGTCACGGCCCCACCTCACAGGAGCACAGGTATGTCGACAGCGACCCGCGGCGAACGGCGCGTGAGCCCCGTCTTCCTCGCCCTCGTCGCCATCATGGCGGTCTCCATATGGGCGGTGTGGACGGACTTCTCGGCGAGCCCGGGCTTCGCCGTCTTCCTCTTCGTCGTCTCCGGATGGGTCGTGTCGCTGTGCCTGCACGAGTACGCGCACGCGCGCACGGCCCTGCACGGGGGTGACCTCACGGTCGGCGCCAAGGGCTACCTGACGCTCGACCCGCTGA
The DNA here is from genome assembly GCF_000719265.1 of Streptomyces roseoverticillatus. Classification (GTDB taxonomy): domain Bacteria; phylum Actinomycetota; class Actinomycetes; order Streptomycetales; family Streptomycetaceae; genus Streptomyces; species Streptomyces roseoverticillatus. The sequence goes on from NZ_JOFL01000002.1 coordinate 116,878, forward strand.
AGTACACGCACGCCCTGCTGAGCATCGTCCTGCCCGTCATCTTCGTGATCATGGGCGGGATCGGCCTGCCCGGCGGCGCCGTCTTCATCGAGCGCCACCGCATCCGCGGCCGCTGGAAGCACAGCATGATCTCGGCCGCGGGCCCGCTGACGAACGCCGCGTTCGCCGTGGTCGTCACGGCCCCCTTCTGGCTGGGCGCCATGGACGGCGTGCCGGACCACTTCCGCTACGCGCTCGGTTTCATGGCCCAGCTGCAGGTGACGGCCGCGATCCTCAACTTCCTGCCCGTGCCCGGCCTGGACGGCTACGGCGTCGTCGAGCCGTGGCTGTCGTACAAGGTGCGGCGCCAGGTGGAGCCGTTCGCCCCGTTCGGGATACTGGCCGTCTTCGGCTTCCTGTGGATCCCCGAGGTCAACCACGCGTTCTTCGACATGATCGACGCGGTGCTGCGGTCCCTCGACGTCACGCCGTGGGACACGTACTGGGGCCGGGAGCTGTTCCGCTTCTGGCAGGGGACGCCGGACATCCCGCCGCTGTCGGGCCTGGTGTTCTGACAAGTCACCACGTGACCGGGAGCCGGTGCACGCCGTAGATGTTGGCGTGGTGGCGCAGCGGCACCTCCTCGGGCGGGACGGCCAGCCGCAGCGACGGGAAGCGGGCGAAGAGCGCCGGGAAGGCGACCCGCATCTCGACGCGGGCCAGCTGCTGGCCCAGGCACTGGTGGATGCCGTGGCCGAAGCCCAGCTGCCCGACGGCCCTGCGGCTCAGGTCGAGGGTGTCGGGGCCGGGGAAGCGCTCGGGGTCGCGGTTGGCGGCCTGGAGGGAGAGGGTGACCGTGTCGCCGGCCCGGATCAGCAGGCCGTCCACCTCCACGTCCTCCAGCGCCGACCGCACCGTGGTGTGCGCGACCGTCAGGTAGCGCATCAGCTCCTCTACGGCCCCGCCGGCGAGCCCGGGGCCGGCGCGCAGGGCGGCGAGCTGGTCCGGGTTGCTCAGCAGGGCGAAGGTGCCGTGCGCGAGCATGTTCGCGGTGGTGTCGAGGCCGGCGCCCAGCAGGAAGCCGCCGAGGCCGGTGAGCTCCTCGTCCGTGAGGTCGCCGGCGGTCAGGTCGCTGAGCAGGTCGTCGGTGGGCGCGGCGCGCTTGGCCGACACCAGCGCCTGGATGTACTCCTGCAGCCCGGTCCACGCCGCGTGCATCTCCTCCGCCGAGGAGTTCTGGTCCATCAGCGCCGCCGTGTGCCGCTGGAAGACCTCCCGGTCCGCGTACGGCACCCCCAGCAGCTCGCAGATCATCAGCGCGGGCACGGGCTGTGCGAACGCCTCGACCAGATCGAGCGGGCCTCCCCGCCGCTCCATGGCGTCCAGGCGCCCGGCGGTGATCTCCTCCAGGCGCGCGGTGAGCGCGTCCATCCGCCGGACGGTGAACTTCCCGGCGAGCAGCCGCCGGTAGCGGGTGTGCTCGGGGGCGTCCATTCCGGTCATGTCCCCGGTCGGTGCGGGCGGCAGGGCGCCCTCGGGCCCTCCGGGGAGCGGGTAGTGCATGAGCTCGTAGCGCGCGCTGAAGCGGGAGTCGGCCAGGATCGCGCGGACCGCGGACCAGCCGGTGGCCAGCCAGCCCACGTGCCCGTCGGGGTAGCGCATCGGAACCAGCGGCCGTTCTTCGCGCAGGGCGCCCAGACCGGCGGGCGGGTCGAAGGGACAGCCTGCCGGGCGGTCTGTCGGCAGGGATACGGGGGGCTGCACGAGCAGTTCGTCATTCATGACGCCACCATGGCATTGAAGTGGCGCCATAGGCAAGGGTATTGGCGTCAAGACGGGATGGGGGGGCGGGGAGTCAGGAGAGCGCGTCCCCGGGAGACGTCACCCAGTACGTGACGCGCAGGGCGTTGTCGACGTGCACGCCCTTCGCCTGCAGGGCGGCCTCGACCATCCTGTCGCTGCCCTCGAAGCCGATCTGCAGGCTCTGCGCCGTGTAGCCCTCGCCACCGCTGCCTTCGCCCGAGGACAGGATCACGCCGGCGTAGCCCTTCTCGCCCGGCTTGAGCGAGGTGACCGCCTGCGGCTTGCTGTCCTCGATGACCGGCGGGACGGACTGGGCGCCCTCGAACTTGACGACGGGATAGCCCTTCAGGTCGCACATCTTGGAGCCCTTGTTGGTGAGGGTGAGCAGCATGTGGTTCAGGGGGCGGGAGACCGGTGTGGCGACGACCTCCACGTCGGCAGCGCTGCAGTCCACGCGGTTCTCGGGGGCGTACGGGTCGCGAGACGCGCTGCCCTTTCCGCCCTTTCCGCCCTTGCCGGTCCTTCCATCCGTTCCAGCCGTTCCATCCGTTCCGCGGGCGCGGTGGGACGTGGAGGAGGCCGGTGCGGCGGACTTCGCGGCCGACGCGTCCCGCTCCGGCGCCTGCGCCGGCCCGGAGGGCTGCGGGGCCGCGGAAGAGGCCTGCGGGGAGGCGGCGCCTTCCTGGCGGACGCCCTCCCCCTTCCCGTCGGCCCCGCACGCCGTCAGGGAGAGCGCGGCGACGGCGACGGCTGCCATGGCGGCGGCGAGCAGGCGGGGGCGGGAGTCGGAGCGGCGGACGGAGGCGCGCATGGCTGAATCTCTTTCGGTACGGGTGGCCTGCACGGACGGTTGACCGTCCGCGGGCGGCGGGGCGTCGCTCAACCGGATGCGGGAGCGGCGTGCTTGGATGACGAAAGCTTGTGCGGGAACGTGTCCCGGAGGCCAGCGATACGGCCGAGTACGGGACGCGGGAATGCCCGCACAGGCTTTGACCTGGGGAAATGGCCGTTCCCTGGAATGGGGAGCTGGGATGGGGAGTGACGTGGGGGCGGGCGATCTCGCTGATCTGCTGCGAGAGCTGAAGGAGCGTTCGGGCCTGAGCTACGGCGTGCTGGCCAAGCGACTGCACGTCAGTACGTCGACGCTGCACCGGTATTGCAGCGGGGCCGCTGTGCCGGCGGAGTTCGCTCCGGTCGAGCGGCTGGCCCGCTTGTGCAAGGCCACGCCGGAAGAGCTGATGGAGGTTCACCGGCGGTGGATCGTGGCGGACGCGACGCGCGGCCGCAAGCAGCAGGCGGAGCCTGCGGCTAAGGCGGAAGCCGGGGGCTCCGCGGCGCCGGAGGAGCCCCCGGCAGGGGAACGGGCCGAGTCGCGGGAAGGGGCCGAGCCGGAGGAGGAGCCCGCACCGGGCGAGGCGCCGGTGGCGCCACCCGTGGCCCCATCGGAGCAGTCGGCGGCGCCACAGCGCAGGCGGCTGCCCCGTAGAACCGCCCTCGCGGCGCTCGCCGCCGCCGCGACCGTCACCGTCCTGGGCTCCGCGGCGCTCGCCGTCACGCTCAGCGGCGGCGGCAGCAACGGCGGCGGCAGCGGCTCCGGCGACGACAGGAGGGGCCGGATCGTGGAAGCCGCCTCGCCGGGGACGGGGAAGACGCACGCGTCCGGAAAGCCCGGCACGGGCGGCAGCAGCAGCCCGTCGGCCGGGCCGTCCCCCTCACAGAGCCGGGAGCAGGAGAGCGGAAAGGGCAGCGCGTCCCCGTCCCCCGGGAACGGGCCGGAGCCGGAGCCGGAGACCGGCGGCGGAAAGGGCCCCGGCAAGCCCGCCGGCGTTCCCCTGACCGCCCACGTCCGGCCCCACGCCTACGAAGATCCCTGCACCCAGCACTACCTGGTCGACCGGTCGCCCGGCGGCGTCCCGCTGCCCCCCTCGGAGCCGGACGCGCCCGGCTGGGTGTCCCGGGTCGGTGCCGTCCCGGCCGGCGAGCAGTACGTCAAGATCACCCTGCAGGGCACCGGCAAGGAGACCGTCGTCCTCGAAGGACTGCAGGTCCGGGTGGAGGACACCAAGCCGCCGCTCGCCTGGAACGACTACGCGACGGGCGTCGGATGCGGCGGCGACGTCGCGACGCGCTCCTTCGGCGTCGACCTCGACTCCGCGCGGCCCGCCGCCGCGCCCAGGGACGGGCAGCGCGACTTCCCGTACAAGGTGAGCGAGACCGACCCCGAGGTCTTCTACGTCAAGGCGGCCGCCCGGCGCCACGACGTCACCTGGTACCTGGAGGTGCAGTGGTCCAGCGGCGGCCGGCGCGGGGTCCTGCGGATCGACGACCAGGGCAGGCCCTTCCGCACCAGCGGTGCCGAGGGCAGGCCCGCCTACCAGTGGCCGCCGGGCGGGGCGGGCTGGGAACCGGCGCCGCGCGGCGACTGAAGCGGGCCGTGGCCGTGGCCGTGGCCGTGGCCTTGACCGGTCCGGGGCCGCCGTCCGGCGGCCCCGCCCGCCTCAGGCGCTCTCGCCGGCGGCCGCGGCCTTGTCGTTCTTCGCCTTGCGCACGTAGTACCAGGCGATGTTGGACGAGACGCCGAGCAGCAGGATCCAGATGATGCCGAGCCAGCTGCCCTGGGCGAAGGAGACGACGGCCGCCGCGACCGAGAGGACGCAGACGGCGAGGGCGTAGAGGGCGAGGCGGGGCATGGGGGACGGCTCCTGTCCGGGGGCGCATACGGTCACGATCCCGGCCATTGTCGCTCAGGCGCCGTGCCCGCGTCCCCCCGCCCCGTGCCCCGCCGGGGGTGCTTCGGCCAGACGTCGGTTTCAGATGTCGGTTCAGACGTCGGTGACGCGCAGCCCGGCGTGCGCCTTGTAGCGGCGGTTCACCGAGATCAGGTTGGCGACCAGCGACTCCACCTGGTGCGCGTTGCGCAGCCGGCCCGCGAAGACGCCGCGCATGCCGGGGATGCGGCCCGCCAGGGCCTGCACGACGTCGGTGTCGGCGCGCGCCTCGCCGAGCACCATCACGTCGGTGTCGATCGCGTCGATCTCCGGGTCCTGCAGCAGGACGGCCGACAGGTGGTGGAAGGCGGCGGTGACGCGCGAGTCCGGCAGCAGGGCGGCGGCCTGCTCGGCGGCGCTGCCCTCCTCAGGCTTCAGGGCGTACGCGCCCTGCTTGTCGAAGCCGAGCGGGTTCACGCAGTCGACGACGAGCTTGCCGGCGAGCTCCTCGCGCAGCCCTTCGAGGGTCTTGGCGTGGCCGTCCCACGGCACCGCGACGATCACGATGTCGCTGCGCCGCGCGCACTCGGCGTTGCCGGCGCCCTCGACGCCGAGGCCCAGCTCGCCGGCGGCCGCCTGCGCCCGCTCGGCCGCACGCGAGCCGATGATCACCCGCTGGCCGGCCTTGGCCAGCCGGTAGGCGAGGCCGCGGCCCTGGTCACCGGTGCCGCCGAGCACGCCGACCACGAGGCCGGAGACGTCGGGCAGCTCCCAAGGGTCCTTCGCCGGGGCCTTCTTCACGTTCCGGGCGTCATCAGAAGTAGTCATGACAGCGATACTGTCACGCTGCCGTGCACGCACGTACGAGGGAGCGGGCGGCACACTGGACTCATGTGCCGCAGCATCAAGACCCTGCGCCCGCCGATGACGCCCTCCGTCGAGGACGAGGACATCCGGGCGGCCGCCCTGCAGTACGTGCGGAAGGTGTCCGGGTTCCACCACCCCGCCGCGCACAACCAGGCCGTGTTCGAGGAGGCCGTGACCGCCGTGACGGCGGCCACGAAGCGGCTGCTCGACGGCCTGGAGGTGCGGGGCGCGGCGAAGGGGTAGCCCGGCGGGCTCAGACCGCGCAGGCGCCGTCGGCGCAGGCCGCGCCGGCGCCCGCCGCGGCGGTGCCCGCCTCGGCCTCCGCCGCCTCCGCGACCTGCTGGAGGACCTTCAGGAAGGTGGCCGGCTCCTGGCCGCCCTGGACGGCCCACTGCCCCTCGAAGACGAATGTCGGGACGGCCGTGACGCCCCGCTGCCGCGCCTCCTCGATCTCGTCCAGGACCTCGTCGTGCAGGCCGTCGCCGTCGAGGAACGCGGCGACGGGGGCGCGGTCCAGGCCCACGGTGACGGCGGCGTCCGTGAGGTGCTCGCGGTCGCCGATGTCGAGGCCCTCGCCGAAGTGGGCCTCCAGCAGCCGGCCCTTGAGCCGGGCCTGGGCATCCCGCCCGTACTCCTCCAGGACGAAGCGCAGCAGGCGGTGGGCCAGCAGGGAGTTGTTCTCGACGACGGTGTCGAAGTCGAAGACGAGCCCCTCGTCCGCCCCCAGTCGCGTGATGTGGTCGTCCATGGCGACGGACTGCGGTCCGTACTTGGCGGCCAGCACCTCGCGGTGGGGGAGCGGCTCCTCCGGGGCGTGCGGGTCCAGCTGGAAGGGCCGGTAGACGACCTCGACATCGCCCGCGCCGGGGAACGCGGCGAGCGCCTGCTCGAAGCGGCGCTTGCCGACGTGGCACCACGGGCAGGCGATGTCGCTGTAGATCTCGACCTTCACTGCAGACTCACTCCATCAGCATTGCTTGAAAATCAAACAATGCTAACGCGGGCGACCGGAGTCTCGTCAGCCGACGAGCTGGACCTTGTTGCGGGCGCCGAACCCAACGACGCCCGCCTCACCCCGTCTCGCGCCACCGATTGGTGATCGGCAGCCGCCGGTCCTTCCCGAACCCCTTCGCCGAGATCTTCGTGCCCGGCGGGTACTGGCGCCGCTTGTACTCCGCCGTGTCGACCATCCGCAGGACGCGCGTGACCAGCTCCGTCTCGAAGCCCTCGGCGACGATTTCCGCGTGGCCGCGGTCGCGGTCGACGTAGAGCTCCAGGATCCGGTCGAGGACGTCGTAGTCGGGGAGGGAGTCCGTGTCCACCTGGCCCGGGCGCAGTTCGGCGCTCGGGGGCTTGGTGATGGAGTTCTCCGGGATGGGCGGGGTCTCGCCGCGGGTCGCGGCGTCCGCGTTGCGCCACTTCGCCAGGCGGAAGATCCAGGTCTTGTAGACGTCCTTGATCGGCCCGTACGCGCCGACGGAGTCGCCGTAGAGCGTCGAGTAGCCGCACGCGAGCTCGGACTTGTTGCCCGGCGCGAGGACGATGTGGCCCTCCTGGTTGGAGATGGCCATCAGCATCGTGCCGCGCAGCCGCGACTGCAGGTTCTCCTCGGCGAGGCCGGTCAGGCCCAGCGCCCCCATGTACGCGTCGAACATCGGCGCGATCGGGACGGTGCGGAAGTGGAGCCCGGTGCGGCGGGCGAGTTCGTCGGCGTCGGCGAGGGAGTGTTCGGAGGAGTAGCGCGACGGCATGGCCACGCCGTACACGTTCTCCGCCCCGACCGCGTCGCAGGCGATGGCCGCGACGAGCGCGGAGTCGATGCCGCCGGACAGGCCGATGAGGACGCTGCGGAAGTTGTTCTTGACGACGTACGCGCGCAGGCCCGTGACCAGCGCCTGGTAGACCTCGGCGTCGTCGCTCAGGTGCGGTGCCGCGCCGCCGGGCGTCTCCGGCTCGTAAGGGGGGAGCGGGTCCGCGGACAGCGTGACGTGGTCGATGCGCAGCCCGTCGGCCACGACCCCGGACGGCGCCTCGGGGGCGGCCGCCGGCAGGTCGAGGTCGAGCAGGACGCAGCCCTCCTCGAACTGCGGTGCCCGCGCGATCACCCCGCCGTCGCGGTCGACGACGATGGTGTCGCCGTCGAAGACGAGCTCGTCCTGGCCGCCGGTCATGGCCAGGTACGCGGTCGTGCAGCCGGCCTCCTGGGCGCGCTTGCGCACCAGCTCCAGGCGGGTGTCGTCCTTCTCCCGCTCGTACGGGGAGGCGTTGACCGACAGCAGCAGGCCGGCGCCCGCAGCACGCGCCGCGGGCACCCGGCCGCCCTCCTGCCACAGGTCCTCGCAGATGGCCAGCGCGACGTCCACGCCGTGCACCCGGACCACCGGCATGGTGTCGCCGGGCACGAAGTACCGGAACTCGTCGAAGACGCCGTAGTTCGGCAGGTGGTGCTTGGCGAAGGACAGCGCGACCGCGCCGCGGTGCAGCACGGCCGCGGCGTTGCGCGGTGCGCCCGCGGGGCGGCCCAGGCGCGGGCGTGCCTCCTCGCTGCGGTCCAGGTAGCCGACGAGGACCGGCAGCTCGCCGAGGCCCTCGGCGGCCAGGCGCGCGGCGAGGGCGTCCAGCGCGGCGCGCGAGGCGTCCACGAAGGAGGGCCGCAGGGCCAGGTCCTCGACCGGGTAGCCGGTCAGCGCCATCTCGGGGAACGCCACCAGGTGGGCGCCCTGCCCGGCGGAGTGCCGGGTCCAGTGGACGATCGACTCGGCGTTCCCGGCGAGATCGCCGACGCAGGAGTCGATCTGGTTCAGTGCGAGGCGAAGTTGAGGCACGCCGCCCAGAGTACTCGTCTATCTGACGCGATCTCTGAGCGGCGAGGTGCGGCGCTTGACCGTTACTTCCGGTAGCCGAGCAGCGTCATCATCCCGGACTCGGAGTGGTAGACGTTGTGGCAGTGGAGCATCCACAGGCCCGGGTTGTCGGCGTCGAAGTCCACGTCCAGTCGCTTGCCGGGCAGCACGATGGCCGTGTCCTTGCGCGGGCCGCCGCCCGGCAGGGCAAAGGTGTGGCCGTGCAGGTGCATGGGGTGCCACATCGTCGTCGCGTTGACGAACGAGAGCCGCACGCGCTCGCCCGCGGCCACGGGGAGCCGCCGCGAGGGCGCGTACTTCTCCCCGTTGATCGCCCAGTCGTACTTCGCCATCGACCCGGTCAGCCGGAGCGTGATCGTGCGGTCGGGGGAGCGGTCCCGTAGGCGTACGGCCTTGTCCGCCTTGAGCCGGTCGGCGGTGAGCAGCTGCCCGTCCAGCTCGCGCGGGCGCGCCGACGCGCCGGGGGCGGAGCCGCCGCCCGTCCGCAGCAGCGCGAACGCGGCCTCCTTCTTGCCCTCGGCCAGTGCCGTCAGCGGGAAGACCCCGTCCTTCGCCTCGACGAGCACGTCGTAGCGCTCGCCCATGCCCAGCAGCAGGGCGTCGGTCTCCGCGTGCTCGACGGGGAAGCCGTCCGTGTGCGTGACCGTCATCTTGTGGTCGCCGAGGGCCACGCGGAAGGCGGTGTCCCCGCCCGCGTTGACGAAGCGGATCCGGATCCGGTCGCCCGGCTTGGCCGCGAACGTCTCGGGGTCGGCGGGCGCGCGCCCGTTGACCAGGTAGTACGGGTAGGCGACGTCGCCCGCGTCCCCGCCGAGGAGGGGGCTGGTGGCGCCCATCAGCATGCGGGAGGGGGACTTCTCCGCCTCGGCCGCCGTCATCGACATGTGGTGCATGCCGCCCCCTCCGCCGCCGTGGTCCATGCCGCCCATGTCGTGGTCCATGCCACCCCCGCCGTGGTCCGTGCCGCCCATGCCCTTCGACAGTTCGGCCAGCACCGCGTCCGGCGTGCTGCCGTCCACCCCGTCGACCCAGTCGTCGAGGACGACGACCCACTCCCTGTCGTACTGCAGCGGCTCCTTGGGGTCCTCCACGATCAGCGGCGCGTACAGCCCGCGGTCCTGCTGGACGCCCGAGTGGGGGTGGAACCAGTACGTGCCGGGGTGCGTGACCGCGAAGCGGTAGTCGAAGGACGCGCCCGCCTGGACGGGGCGCTGGGTGACGCCGGGAACGCCGTCCATGTCGTTGCGGAGCGCGAGCCCGTGCCAGTGCATGGACGTGGGCTCGGGCAGGTGGTTGGCGAGCGTGAGGGCGAGGGTGTCGCCCGCGGTGACCCGGACCTCCTTGCCGGGCAGCCGGTCGCCGTAGGCCCAGGTGTCGACCGTACGGCCGCCCAGGTCGACCTGCGTGCGGGTCGCGGTCAGCCGGACGCTGCGGACCGGCCCGCTCCCGCGCTTCGCCTCGGCCGCGGCGACCTCCGCGCCGTCCGGCGTGACGAAGGCGGCGGGCGCGGCCGACGGGGAGGAGGAACCGCCCGCGCCGTCGGAGCAGGCGGCGAGCAGACCGCCGCCGGCAGCGGCGAGACCGGCGCCGAGGACGGCGCGGCGGGTGTGTGTGCGGTTGTGCGTACGCATGGGTGAGTGCACCTCTGAGGGGTCGGTGAAGAAGGGGCAGGGACGCGCAGAAGCGCGCTCCTACACCCGCAGCACCGACAGCCGCGCGAGGGACTTGTGCCGTGGAGGCGGCGGGATCGGCCACAGCGACCGCAGCAACCGCGCCCGGGCCGCGGCCAGGGCGGCGGCGGGACGGCGCAGGGCCGCGCTGACCAGCAGCAGGACGAGCGCCAGGAAGGCGGCGCCGAGGACGGCCAGGCAGACCGACATGGGGTCCATGCCGGGGGCGGACAGCGGATCGTCCGCGACGGGGGAGCCGGCGGGGGCGGAATGCGTCTGCGGGTGCGCGCCGGCCGTCGCATGCGTACGAGCCTCATGGCTCATCCCCGCGTGCCCCGTCGGATGCCCCAGCGTGTGCATCGTGACGATGCCCAGCAGCAGGGCGGAGAGCAGCAACAGGCGCCCGCACCACGCGGCCGCCGTCCCCTGCTGTCCGTTGCTGATCCCCCTCGTCACCCTCGCACCCTACCCCTACGGGGTATGCCCGCTCCACGGCCCCGGAAATGGGATTATGGGGCGAAACGTTTGCCGCTCCACGCGCACCACGCACGGCCTGAAGGACGCTCCCCCTCCCATGACCATCACGGAACCGGTGAGGGACGACCGTCCCGTCGCCGTCCCCGCACCGCCGAAGCCCCCGCGGCCCCAGCCGCAGCCCCAGTTCATCTCGTGGGTCACCCTCGCGATGATGACCACGGCCTCCGTGGCCAACCTGCGGCCCGCGCCGTCCATGGCGCTCTACGGACTGGCCGCCGTCTTCCTCTACCTCCTCCCGGCCGTGGTCTTCCTGCTGCCGACCGCCCTCGTCTCCGCCGAGCTGGCCTCCGGCTGGACCGGCGGCATCTACCGCTGGGTCAGCGAGGGGCTCTCCAAGCCGCTGGGCTTCCTGGCCGTGTGGTGCCAGTTCGCGATGACGATCGCCTACTACCCGAGCCTGCTGGCCTACGTGGCGAGCACCTTCGCCTACGTCATCGACCCGCGGCTCGCCGACAACGGCCTCTACGTCGCCATCGTGATCGTCGTCGTCTACTGGGCCGGCGTGCTGATCTCCTCGCGCGGCACGAAGGCCGTGGCCGGGCTGTCCAGCATGGGCCTCGTCATCGGCACCCTCATCCCGGGCGTCGTCCTCGTCGTCCTCGGCCTGGTCTTCCTCGGCCAGGGCAACGCCTCCGCCGCGCCCATGGACAGCGGCCACCTCCTCCCGCCGTGGACCGGCCTCGCCAGCCTCGTGCTGATCGTCGGCAACTTCCTGTCGTACGCGGGCATGGAGATGAACGGCGTTCACGTCTCCTCGCTGCGCGAGCCCGGCAAGCAGTTCCCGCGCTCGGTGTTCGCGGCCACCGGCCTCGTCCTGCTGATCTTCATCCTGCCCGCGCTGGCCATCAGCTGGGTCATGCCGGGCGAGGACCTCAGCCTCACCGCCGGCGTGATGCAGGCCTTCCAGGGCTTCTTCGACCACTTCCACGTGGGCTGGCTGACCAAGGTCGTCGGCGTGCTGCTCGTCGCCGCGGCGCTCGGCGGCATGCTCGCCTGGCTGGCCGGGCCCTCCAAGGGCCTGCTGATGGTCGCCCGGCAGGAGGGCTACCTGCCGCCCGCGCTGCAGAAGCTCAACAAGAACGGCGTCCAGCGCAACATCATGGTCGCCCAGGGCGCGCTCACCACCGTCATCGCGCTCCTCTACGCGTTCATCCCGGACGTCTCCAGCGCGTACTGGATCTTCTCCGTGATCACCACGCAGATCTACCTCGTCGTCTACCTGCTGATGTTCGCCGCCGCCGTCCGGCTGCGCCGCAATCAGCCGGACCGGCCGCGCGGCTTCCGGGTGCCCGCCCTGCACCTCGTCGCGGGCGTCGGCTTCGCGGCCTCGCTCGCCGCCATGTGCATCGGCTTCGTCCCGCCCGAACAGTTCGGCGGCGGCCCGCTCTGGCGCTACCTGCTCACCGTCGGCGGCGGGCTGTTCGTCCTCGGGTTCCTCACCCCGCTCGCCCTCCTGAAGTTCCGCAAACCGCACTGGGTGGCGCCGGAGCACCGGGAGAGCCCCGTCCGTTAGCTTGTCGGAGAGCGACGAGGGGGAGCCCATGAACAGCGCGAACGGCGGCAACGGCGTGAACGGCACGGTGCGGCCGCCGGCGGGGCCCGGCACCGAGCGGCCCCCGGGGCGCATGCTCCGCGTCGGCGGAGTGCCGCTGCACATCGTGCGCGAGGGCTCCGGGCCGGTGTGCGTGCTCAGCGCCGGGCTCGGCATGGGCTGGTTCGACTGGGAGCCCGTCGTGCCGCTGCTCACCCCGCACCGCACCGTCGTCCGCTTCGACCGGCCCGGCCTCGGCTTCAGCGCCCCGCCCCTCGAACCGCCCACCGCCGCGGGCGAGGCCGACCGGATAGCCGGCGTCCTCGACGCCCTCGGGCTGACCGGACCCGCGACGGTCGTCGGCCACTCCCTGGCCGGCTTCCACGCCGAGGCCTTCGCCCGCCTGCACCCGCAGCGCACCGCCGGCATCGTCCTCGTCGACGGCAGCGTCGAGGAGGACCCGCGGCCCGCGCCCGCCCGCGAGCTGCGCACCACCGCCGCCCACGCCCGCGGCCGCGTCCTCGCCGCGGCGGGGCTGCCGCGGGCGCTCGGCCCGGCCCTGCGCCGGCTCACCGTCCGCGCCTCGTCCGTCAGCCGCCAGGACCCGGCGCCCGCGGACCTCGTGCGGCGCACGTACGGCACGGGGCGGGTGGCGCGGGCGCTCCTCATGGAGAACGCCCGCTACCGCGACGTGGCCGCGGAGCTCGGCGCCCTGCGCGAGAGCCGGCCCATGCCGCCCGTGCCGGTGAGCGTGCTGGCGGCCTCCCCGGGCACGGGATCCTGGCTGGAACGCCGCTGGCTGGAGCGGCAGCGGGCGCTCGCCGAGCGGCTCGACGGCCGCTTCGAGGCGGTGGCCCCGGCGGGCCACCTCCTGATGTACGACCGCCCGCAGGCGGTGGCGGCGGCCGTCCTGGCGACGCCGGCACGCCTCCGGCGGGGCGATCCGGCGTAGGGGGCTGCGGCGGCGTCCGGCGGTGCCCGCCGCCCCGGGCCCGTGCGGGGCCGAGCCCCGCACCCGCGGCGGACCGTACGGAACCGGCCCCTCCATCCCGCGTCCACCCGCCCCCCGGCCCCGCGTTCAGAAACTGTCAAACCGGAGAAACCCGGGGTTTTAGCCCCCGGGCAGCGGAAAACCTCGTGGCGCGCCCCACGCACCGCCGATCGAGGGACCGCCATGCCCGTCACGTACGTGTCCGGAACCGCCCCCGGGGGCCTGCCGCTCGTCGGCCACGCCTGGCCGCTCATGCGCCGGCCCCTCGACTTCCTCCGCTCCCTGCCGGCCCACGGCGACCTCGTGGAGATCCGCCTCGGATCCGTCCCGGCCTACGTCCCCTGCCACCCCGAGCTCGTGCACCAAGTGCTCTTCGACGACCGGACCTTCGACAAGGGAGGCCCGTTCTTCACCCGGCTCCGCGACATCGTCGGCAACGGCCTCGGCAGCTGCGCGCACCGGGACCACCGCCGCCAGCGCCGTCTCGTCCAGCCCGCCTTCCACCGCGCCCGCCTCGACGGCTACGCGGGGGTGATGGCGGAGGAGGCCGCCCGCCTGTCCGCGTCCTGGCGCGCGGGGGAGACCGTCGACGTCTTCCCCGCCATGTTCGGCCTCACCCTGCGGACCGTCACCCGCACCCTCTTCTCGGCCCGCCTCGCCGAGGACGACGTGGCCCGCCTCCAGCACTCCTTCGCCGTCGCGCTCAGCGGCCTCTTCCGGCGGATGTTCGTCCCCGGGCCGGTGCAGCGCCTGCCGCTGCCCGCCAACCGCCGCTACGCGCGGGCCCTCGCCGACCTGCACACCACCGTGGACCGCCTCGTCACCGCGTACCGGCGCAGCGGGCAGGACCACGGCGACCTGCTGTCCACCCTGGTCGCCGCCCGGGACGAGGACGGCAACGAAGGCCTGACCGCCACCGAGATCCACGACCAGGTCATGACGATGGTCTTCGGCGGCTCGGAGACCATGGCCGCCTCCCTGACCTGGTCCCTGTACGCCCTGGCCCGGCACCCGGAGACGGCCCGCGAGCTCCACGAGGAGCTCGATTCGGTCCTCGGCGACCGGCCCGTGACGCCCGCCGACGTGCCGCGCCTGCCCTGCACCGGGCAGATCGTCACCGAGTCCCTGCGCCGTTACTCGCCCGCATGGCTGTTCACCCGCGTCACGACCGTCCCGGTGGACATGGCCGGCCGCCGCCTGCCGCCCGGCAGCACGATGGTCGTCAGCCCGCCGGTCGTCCACCACAGCCCCGCCGTGCACGCGTGCCCGGCGGAGTTCCGCCCCGCCCGCTGGCCCGCCGAGCCCGGCCGGCCGCCCCGCGAAGGAGCCGTGATCTTCGGCGTGGGGGCCCGCAAGTGCATCGGCGACGTCTACGCCATGACCGAGGCCGTGCTCGCCCTGGCCACGTTCTGCCACCGATGGCGCATGGAACTCGCGCCGGGCGCCGACGTGCGACCGCCGGCACTGTCCACGGTGCAGTACCCCCGCCGCCTCCTGCTGCGGCTCACGGACCGCCCGCGATAAGCGGAGGCCGGGCCCCCGCTCCGCTCGCCGCCCCGCCGGTGCGGCAACCGCCCCCGAGCAGGCAGTATGGGGGGAGAACCGTACACGCACACGATGCGGAACGTTCGGACCCATGTCTGCAACGCACCCGACATCATGTGGTGGGATGCTCTATGCCCCCGATGTGCCCCGCGGCTTGGGAAGGGGCGGCCTGACCAGCGAGGATGGGTAGCTATGGATAAGCAGCAGGAGTTCGTGCTCCGCACCCTGGAAGAGCGCGACATCCGCTTCGTGCGGCTGTGGTTCACCGACGTGCTCGGCTATCTGAAGTCCGTGGCCGTCGCCCCCGCCGAGCTGGAGCAGGCCTTCGACGAGGGCATCGGCTTCGACGGCTCCGCGATCGAGGGCTTCGCGCGGGTCTACGAGTCCGACATGATCGCCAAGCCGGACCCGGGCACCTTCCAGATCCTGCCCTGGCGCGCGGAGGCCCCCGGTACCGCCCGGATGTTCTGCGACATCCTCATGCCGGACGGCTCGCCCTCCTACGCCGACCCGCGCTACGTCCTCAAGCGCATCCTCGCCAAGACCTCCGACCTCGGCTTCACCTTCTACACCCACCCCGAGATCGAGTTCTTCCTGCTCAAGGACAAGCCGGTGGACGGCACCCGCCCGGTGCCCGCCGACTCCTCCGGCTACTTCGACCACACCCCGCAGAACGTGGGCATGGACTTCCGCCGCCAGGCCATCACCATGCTCGAATCCATGGGCATCTCGGTCGAGTTCAGCCACCACGAGGGCGCCCCCGGCCAGCAGGAGATCGACCTGCGCTACGCCGACGCGCTCTCCACCGCCGACAACATCATGACCTTCCGGCTCGTGATGAAGCAGGTCGCGCTGGAGCAGGGCGTCCAGGCCACGTTCATGCCGAAGCCGTTCTCCGAGTACCCCGGCTCGGGCATGCACACCCACCTCTCCCTCTTCGAGGGCGACCGCAACGCCTTCTACGAGTCCGGCGCCGAGTACCAGCTGTCCAAGGTCGGCCGGTCCTTCATCGCGGGCCTGCTGAAGCACGCCGCCGAGATCTCGGCCGTGACCAACCAGTGGGTCAATTCCTACAAGCGCATCTGGGGCGGCTCCGCCCGCAGCGCCGGCGCGGGCGGCGAGGCCCCCTCGTACATCTGCTGGGGCCACAACAACCGCTCCGCGCTCATCCGCGTCCCGATGTACAAGCCCGGCAAGACCGGCTCCGCCCGGGTCGAGGTCCGCTCCATCGACTCCGGCGCCAACCCCTACCTGACCTATGCGGTGCTGCTGGCCGCCGGTCTCAAGGGCATCGAGGAGGGCTACGAGCTCCCGGCCGGCGCCGACGACGACGTGTGGGCGCTGTCCGACTCCGAGCGCCGGGCCATGGGCATCGAGCCGCTGCCGCAGAACCTGGGCGAGGCCATCGCGCTGATGGAGCGCAGCGAGCTGGTGGCCGAGACCCTCGGCGAGCACGTCTTCGACTTCTTCCTGCGCAACAAGAAGCAGGAGTGGGAGGAGTACCGCTCGGAGGTCACCGCGTTCGAGCTCCGCAAGATGCTGCCCGTGCTCTAGCCGGTGCCTATCATGGCGGCAGTGCGGAGCGAGGGGTGCCGATGACACTGCCCGAGGGTCGTCGCAGCAGCGCGTACACCCGGCTGCTGAAGTACGGCTTCACCGATCCGGCGGCCGCCGAGCGGCGGCTGGAGGCTCCGCCGCTCGCCGCGAGACGCGGCGATCCCGTCCTGCTCGACGCCCTCGGCGCCACCGCCGACCCGGACCTGGCCCTGCACAGCCTGGTCCGGCTCGCCGAGGCGCTGGACGCCCGGCCGGACGGCGACCGGCAGGCCCTGCTGGACACGCTCGTGACGGCCAAGCCGCTGCGCGACCGGCTGCTCGGGGTGCTCGGCGCCTCCGAGGCCTTCGGCGACCACCTGGCCCGCCACCCCGGCGACTGGCACGCCCTCGTCACTTACGAGGCGGCCGATCTCAACCCGGGCGTCCCGGAGTTCGAGAAGGCGCTGGCCGACGGCGCGCGCGCCCGGCGGGAGGCCGGCCTGGGCGCCGCCGACGCCCTGCGCGCCGCCTACCGCCGCTGCCTGCTGACCATCGCCGCGCGCGACGTGTGCGGCACCACCGACGTCGCCCAGACCGCCGCCGAGCTCGCCGACCTGGCCACGGCCACCCTGCGCGCCGCCCTCGCCATCGCCGCCGAGGAGCAGCCCGCGGACGCCGCGGCCTGCCGGCTCGCCGTCATCGGCATGGGCAAGTGCGGCGGCCGGGAGCTCAATTACGTCTCCGACGTGGACGTCGTCTTCGTGGCGGAGGCGAAGGAGGGGACCGCCGAGGGCCCCGCCCTGCAGGCCGCCACCCGGCTCGCCTCCCGGATGATGCGCGTCTGCTCCGACGTCACCCCCGAGGGCACCATCTGGCCCGTCGACGCCAACCTGCGGCCCGAGGGCCGCAACGGCCCCCTCGTGCGCACCCTCTCCAGCCACCTCGCCTACTACCAGCGCTGGGCCAAGACCTGGGAGTTCCAGGCCCTCCTCAAGGCCCGCCCGGTCGCCGGCGACCTCACCCTCGGCGGGGCCTACACCGATGCCGTCGCACCGCTGGTGTGGCAGGCCGCCGAGCGCGAGAACTTCGTGCCCGACGTGCAGCAGATGCGCCGCCGCGTCATCGCCTCCATCCCCGCGGGCCAGGTCGACCGGGAGCTCAAGCTCGGCCCGGGCGGGCTGCGCGACGTCGAGTTCGCCGTCCAGCTGCTGCAGCTCGTCCACGGCCGCTGCGACGCCACGCTCCGCGCCTCCGGCACCCTCGACGCCCTGACCATGCTCGCCGCGGGCGGCTACGTGGGCCGCTCCGACGCCGCCGCCTTCGACGCCGCCTACCGCTTCCTGCGCACCGTGGAGCACCACATCCAGCTCCACCGCCTGCGCCGCACGCACCTGATGCCGGAGGCCGAGGCCGACCAGCGCCGCCTCGGCCGCTCCCTCGCCCGCGTCCTTTCGTGGCCGCCCGGCACCGAGCCCGTAGAAGGCCTCGGCCGCGAGTGGAAGCGGCACGCGCGCGAGGTGCGCCGGCTGCACGAGAAGCTCTTCTACCGGCCCCTGCTGGACGCCGTCGCCCAGCTGGAGCCCGGCGAGATCCGGCTCAGCGCCAAAGAGGCCGGAAACCGCCTGCAGGCCCTCGGCTACGCCGACCCCGCCGCCGCCCTGCGCCACCTGGAGGCGCTCGCCTCGGGCGTGTCCCGCAAGGCCGCCATCCAGCGCACCCTGCTGCCCGTCCTGCTCGGCTGGTTCGCCGACTCCGCCGACCCCGACGCCGGCCTGCTCAACTTCCACAAGGTCTCCGACGCCCTCGGCCGCACCCCCTGGTACCTGCGGCTGCTGCGCGACGAGGGCGCCGCCGCCGAGAACCTCGCCCGCGTCCTGTCCGCCGGCCGCCTCGCCCCCGACCTGCTGCTGCGCGCCCCCGAGGCCGTCGCCCTGCTCGGCGACCCCGAGGGCCTGCGCCCGCGCGGCGAGGAGGCCCTCGAACAGGAGACGCTGGCCGCCGTCAACCGCTCCGAGGGCGCGGAGGCCGCGATCGTCGCCGTCCGCGGCGTCCGCCGCCGCGAGCTCTTCCGCACCGCCGCCGCCGACATCATCGGGGCGTACGGGCGGGGCGGCTCCCACGGCACGGGCGAGCCCAACGGCGAGCGCGACCCCCACGTCCGCGTCGACACCGTCGGCGACGCCGTCTCCGAGGTCAACGCCGCCGCCGTCGCGGGCGCCTTGCGCGCCGCCGTGCGCGCCGAGTGGGGCGACACCCTCCCCACGCGCTTCGCCGTCATCGGCATGGGCCGCTTCGGCGGCCACGAGCAGGGCTACGGCTCCGACGCCGACGTGCTGTTCGTGCACGAGCCGCGCGAGGGCGTCACCGACGAGGAGGCCGCCAAGGCCGCCTTCGCCGTCGCCGGGGAGATGCGCCGCCTCCTCCAACTTCCCACGACCGACCCGCCCCTGCACATCGACGCCGACCTGCGGCCCGAGGGCAAGTCCGGGCCCATCGTGCGCAGCCTCGCCTCGTACGCCGCCTACTACCGGCGCTGGTCGCTCGTGTGGGAGAGCCAGGCGCTGCTGCGCGCCCGCCCGGTCGCCGGCGACCCGGGACTCGGGCAGCGCTTCATCGAGCTCATCGACCCGCTGCGGTATCCCGCCGAGGGCCTCGGCGAGGACGCGGTGCGCGAGATCCGGCGGCTCAAGGCCCGTATGGAGAGCGAGCGGCTGCCCCGCGGCGCGGACCCGACGACCCACACCAAGCTCGGGCGCGGCGGCCTGTCGGACGTGGAGTGGACCGTACAGCTGCTGCAGATGCGGCACGCCTGGGCGGAGCCCGGGCTGCGCACGACCCGCACCCGCGAGGCCCTCGCGGCCGCCTGTGCCGCCGGGCTGCTGAGCGGGGAGGCCGCGGCCATACTGGACGATGCGTGGGTTCTCGCGACGAGCGTGCGCAATGCGGTCATGATCGTCCGCGGCCGGTCCGGGGACACCTTCCCCACGGAGCCGCGGGAACTCGCGGCGGTGGGCCGCTACCTCGGCTACGAGCCGGGGCACGTGGGGGACATGCTGGACGACTACCGGCGGACGACGCGGCGCGCTCGCGCGGTGGTGGACGAGCTGTTCTACGGGGCGTGAGCCGCGGCCGGGGCCGCGGTCGCTACGCCACGTGCTGCCGGAGGCGTCCCGGCGTCGCCCCGAACCACAGGAACGAGGCGGCGAAGCCGAACGACAGGCACAGCAGGCCGCCCACGGCGTCCAGCCAGAAGTGGTTCGCCGTCGACACGATGACCACCAGCGTCGCCAGCGGATACAGCAGGCCCAGCACCTTCGCCCACACGGGCCGCGCCACCATCGCGATGACGACGCCGCACCAGGTCGACCACCCGATGTGCATCGACGGCATCGCCGCGTACTGGTTGGACATGTCGGCGAGGTTGCCCGAGGCCATCGAGCCCCACGTGTGGTGCACGACGACAGTGTCGATGAAGTGCTCGCCGGACATCAGGCGCGGCGGCGCGAGGGGGAAGAGGTAATAGCCGAGCAACGCCACGGCCGTGGTGGCGAAGAGGGCCAGTCGCCCCGCGGCATAGCGGCCGGGATGCCAGCGGTAGAGCCACACCAGCACCCCGATCGTCAGGACGAAGTGCAGGGTGGCGTAGTAGTAGTTCATCCCCACGATCAGCCACGTCACTGAATTCACGGCGTGGTTGACGCTGCTCTCCACGGCGATGTGGAGCGTGTGCTCGGCCCGCCATATCCAGTCCGCGTTGCGGAGCGCGGCCGCGCGCTGCTCGGGAACGGCATTGCGCACCAGTGAGTAGATCCAGTAACTCACCGCGATCAGCAGCACCTCGAACCACAGCCGGGGCCTGCGCGGAGAGCGGAGCCCGCGCAGGCCCGCCCTCCGGGCTGCGGCACCCTCGGCCGGCGGCCGGTCCGCTCGCTCCTCGCTGGGTGGCGGGGCGGCCGTCCGGCCCTCCAGTGTCCTTGCCGTCGCTTCACCCATAGGGAAACAGTCTGCCAGAAACCGGCCTGCCGCAGATCATCCCCAAGTCTGGTCTTCGCCCGCTTTCGGCCGGGTTTCCGGAACCGATGCGGTTGAACCCCGAACCACCAGTTCGGGAAGGAACACGAACTCGCTGTGCGGCGCCGGGGTACCGCCGATCTCCTCCAGCAGCGCCCGCACCGCCGCCTGCCCCATCGACTGCACCGGCTGCCGGATCGTGGTCAGCGGCGGGTCCGTGAAGGCGATGAGCGGCGAGTCGTCGAAGCCGACGACCGAGACGTCCCGCGGCACTTCCAGGCCCTGCTGACGGGCCGCCCGCACGACGCCGAGCGCCATCATGTCGCTCGCGCACACCACGGCCGTGCAGCCCCGCTCGATGAGCGCCGAGGCCGCCGCCTGCCCGCCCTCCAGCGAGAACAGCGAGTGCTGCACCAGCTGCTCGGCCTCGGCCTCCGCCATGCCCAGCTCCTCGCGCATGCTGCGCAGGAACCCCTCGATCTTCCGCTGCACCGGCACGTACCGGCGCGGACCCAGCGCGAGCCCTATCCTGCGGTGCCCCAGTGCGGCCAAATGGGTGACGGCCAGACTGACCGCCGCCCGGTCGTCCGGAGACACGAACGGGGCCCGTACCTTCGG
Organism: Streptomyces roseoverticillatus; assembly: GCF_000719265.1. Lineage (GTDB taxonomy): Bacteria > Actinomycetota > Actinomycetes > Streptomycetales > Streptomycetaceae > Streptomyces > Streptomyces roseoverticillatus. The sequence goes on from NZ_JOFL01000002.1 coordinate 137,538, forward strand.
CGAAAAACCGTTGATCAGAACGAACGGAACGCCCTGCGCGCGCAGCCGCTCGTAGCGCCCCATGTCCGCCGAGGTGTCGGCGTGCAGCCCGGAGACGAAAATGATGCCGGAGACCCCGCGGTCCACGAGCATCTCCGTCAGCTCGTCCTCCGTGGAGCCGCCGGGCGTCTGCGTGGCCAGCACCGGGGTGTAGCCCTGGCGCGTCAGGGCCTGGCCTATCACCTGGGCGAAGGCCGGGAATATGGGGTTGTCCAGCCCGGGCGTGATGAGCCCCACCAGGCCCGCGCTGCGCTGCCGCAGCCGCACGGGGCGCTCGTAGCCCAGGACGTCGAGCGCGGCCAGCACGGACTCGCGGGTGGAGGCGGCGACCCCCGGCTTCCCGTTGAGTACCCGGCTGACGGTTGCTTCGCTGACACCCGCTTGGGCGGCGATATCGGCCAGCCGTGCGGTCACAGGACTGGACCTTACCGGTCGCATTTCAGACTGCCCACCAAACACAGGAATCGACGGGGATACGGACCGTACCACCGGTGAATTCCAGGGCGGCCGTGGCCAGCACCGGACGGCCCGGCACCGGCATGCCCACCTCGTCCTCGCCCGTGTTCAGCGTGCACACCAGGCCCGGCCGGGAGAACGCGAGCACCCCCTCGGGCGCCTCCAGCCACGTCATCTCCCCGTCGCCCAGCCCCGGCAGCTCGTGCCGCAGCGCCAGCGCCGAGCGGTAGAGCTCCAGCGTCGAGCGCGGGTCCCCGGACTGCGCCGCCACCGACAGCTCCGCCCACTGCTCCGGCTGCGGCAGCCAGCTGCCGCCCGGCCCGAAGCCGTACGGGGCGGCCTCGCCCGACCACGGGATCGGCACCCGGCAGCCGTCGCGCGTGCCGTCCTGCCCGTCGCCGCGGAAGAACGCCGGGTCCTGGCGCACCTCGTCCGGCAGGTCCACGACCTCCGGCAGGCCCAGCTCCTCGCCCTGGTAGACGTACGCCGAACCCGGCAGGGCCAGCATCAGCAGCGCCGCCGCCCGCGCCCGCGCCAGCCCCCGCTCGCCGCCGCCGTAGCGCGTGGTGTGCCGCACCACGTCGTGGTTGGACAGCACCCACGTCGTCGGGGCGCCCACCGACAGCGTCGCGGCCAGCGACTCGTCGATGACGGCCCGCATCCCGGCGGCGTCCCAGTCGCACGTCAGGAACTGGAAGTTGAACGCCTGGTGCAGCTCGTCCGGCCGCACGTACAGCGCGAGCCGCTCCGACGTCGGCGCCCACGCCTCCGCCACGCCGACCCGCTCGCCAGGGTACGAGTCCAGCAGCCGCCGCCAGGCGCGGTGGATCTCGTGCACCCCGTCCTGGTCGAAGAACGGCAGCACCTGCGCCCCGATGAGCTTCGCCTGCTCGCTCAGCCCGATGTCGGGCAGGCCCGCCGCCTTCACCATGCCGTGCGCCACGTCGATGCGGAACCCGTCCACGCCCAGGTCCAGCCAGAACCGCAGCACCGACTCGAACTCCTCGCGGACCTCCTGGTTCTCCCAGTTGAGGTCCGGCTGCTCCGGCGCGAACAGGTGCAGGTACCACTCGCCGGGCGTGCCGTCCGCGCGCGCCGTCCGCGTCCACGCCGGGCCGCCGAAGACCGACTCCCAGTCGTTCGGCGGCAGTTCCCCGGCCGCCCCGCGGCCCGGCCGGAAGTGGTAGCGCTCCCGCGCCGGCCCGCCCTCCCGGTCGGCCAGCGCCGCCCGGAACCACACGTGCTGGTCCGAGGTGTGGTTCGGCACGATGTCGACGATCACCCGCAGGCCCAGCCGGTGCGCCTCCCGCACCAGGCCGTCCGCGTCCGACAGGTCCCCGAAAAGCGGGTCCACGGCCCGGTAGTCCGCGACGTCGTAGCCGCCGTCCGCCTGCGGCGAGGCGTAGAACGGCGTGAGCCACACGGCGTCCACACCCAGCTCCGCAAGGTACGGCAGGCGGTCGCGGATCCCCCGCAGGTCGCCGATGCCGTCACCGTCGCTGTCCGCGAACGAGCGCACGTACACCTGGTAGATGACGGCGCTGCGCCACCACCCCTCAGTCCCGGATACAGCCTCGGACGGGGAAGCGGCGGCCGGGCGGACGGAGGGCGCGAGGTCCTGGGTCATGTACGTCCTATTCGGATTCGGGTGACGGACTCGGAAGCGGTGGTGCGTGGTGCGCAGTGGTCAATACGGTCAACGACGGCGGGCGGACAAGGTCAGCCCTTGGTGCCGCCCGCGGTGAGGCCGGCCACCAGGTGCCGCTGGGCGATGAAGAACACCAGGGCCGCCGGAATGGTGATCAGCACGGCCGCGGCCGTCATCAGGCCCCACTCGGCCTTCTGCTGTCCGACGAACGTCTGCAGGCCCACGGCGAGGGTGTAGTGCTCCTCGCTGCTCATGAACTGGGTGGCGAAGGCGACCTCGCCCCAGGCGGTGATGAAGGAGTAGAAGCCGGTCACGGCCAGGCCCGGGCGGGCGAGCGGCACGATGAGCCGCCAGAACGTCCCGAAGGGCGTCAGCCCGTCCACCCGCCCCGCCTCGTCGATCTCGACGGGGACGGTGTCGAAGTACCCCTTGAGCATCCACGCGCAGAACGGCACGGAGATCGAGCAGTACGTCACGATCAGCCCGGCGTAGGAGTCCAGGAGTTCCAGCTCACCGAGAATGTTGTACAGCGGCACGATCAGCACCGCCATCGGGAACATCTGAACGACCAGGAAGGTCCACATCAGCGGCCGGTGACCGGGGAAGCGCATCCGCGAGACCGCGTAGCCGGCGGTCGCCGCGATGAGCACGCCGAGGACGGTCGCCCCCAGCGCCACGATCACCGAATTGCCGAACCAGGTCAGGAACTTGGTCTCGCCGAGGATGTGGCTGTAGTTGGAGACGTCGAAGCCGACGAACCGCGTGGGCTCCTGCCAGCCGTCGCGCCCCCGCAGCGAGACGAAGACGATGAAGGCGACCGGGAAGACCGACACCAGGCTCGCGGCGACCAGCGCCGTGTGCAGCGCGGCCGAGGCCGTGCGCGAACGCTGCTCGCGCGGCCGGTGCCCGGGGGGCCGTACGGGCTGGGCGGCGCTCATCGCACGGCCTCCTGTCGGTTGAGCATCCTGCGGTAGAAGACGGCGAAGACCAGCAGCAGCGAGAGGATGAGGATGCCGTACGTGGCCGAGCCCGCGTAGTCGCGGACGCCCTGGAAGGCGAGCCGGTAGGCGTACGTCACCAGGATCTCGCTCTCGGAGCTCGCACCCTGCCCGATCAGCAGGTAGATGACCTGGAACATGTTGAACGTCCAGATCACCCCGAGCAGGATCACCGTCCCGCTCACGGTCTTCAGCCCCGGCAGCGTCACGTAGCAAAAGCGCTGCCAGGGGGTGGCGCCGTCCATCTCCGCGGCCTCGTGCAGCTCCCGCGGGATGGACTGCAGCCCTCCCAGGATCGCGACCATCATGAACGGCACGCCCAGCCAGACGTTGACCGCCACCGCCGACACCTTCTGCAGCGTCGCGTCGCCCAGCCAGTCCACCGGGTCCATGCCCAGCTTCGTCAGGAAGGCGTTGAGCACGCCGTACTTCTCGTTGAACATCAGCCGCCAGGAGAAGGTGGCGACGAAGGCCGGCACCGCCCACGGCAGGATCAGCAGCACCCGGTACAGCGCCCGGAAGCGCATCGGCCGGTTGAGCAGGAGGGCGAGCCCGAGACCGAGCGTGTAGTGCAGGAACACGCACGACGCGGTCCACACGACCGTCCAGCCGAGGCGGGAGTAGAAGTGGCCCTCCTGCCCGGACAGCACCTTCCAGTAGTTGTCCAGGCCCACCGACTTGTAGGTCGCCTCGATGTGGTTGACCCCGATGGTGCGCCCGACGTTCGCCTCGTTGGCGTCGGTGAACGACAGGTAGACGCCCTTGCCCAGCGGGTAGCCGACGAGGACCGCCAGGACGATGACGACGGGCAGCACCATCGCCCACGCGTACCAGTGGGTGCTGAAGGAGCGCCTGACCGTGGTGACGACTGTGGCCATCAGGCCCTACTCCTCGATGCCGTAGTCCTTGAGGAGCGCGGACTGCCAGGCCTTGGCCGTGGCGTCCAGCCCGTCCTTCGGCTCCTCCTTGAGCGTGAGGATCTTCGTGTAGTGCTGGAGCCAGTCCGTGAACAGGTCGCCGCCCTGCGGGATCGCGGGCCGCGCGTGGGCCTTCGACAGCGCCTGGTAGTACGCGCTGCGCACCGGGTCGGCCAGCACCTCCTTGGTGTACGCCGACTTGCGCGTCGGCAGCACGCCGACGCCCGTCGAGGCCTGCTCCTGCTGCGCGGCGTCGGTCATGAAGCGCGTGAAGAGGTAGGAGGCGTCGAAGTTCTTCGAGCCCGCGTAGACCACCAGGTTGTGGCCGCCGACCGGCGCGCCCGCGGTGCCCGTGGAACCGGCCGGGATGGCCGCGATGCCCAGGTTGTCCTTGGACTTGTACGCGTCGCCGCCGAAGATCTCTTTGGTGGCCCAGGGGCCGTCGACCAGCATCGACAGCTTGCCGTTCTTGAAGTCCGTCTTGAGGGCGTTGTAGCCGTCGGTGCCGGCCGGCTTGGGCGCGGCGCCGGACTTCACCAGGTCGACGGCCGTCTCGATGCCCTTGCGGGACGCGGCCGAGGAGATGGTGATCTTCTTCTTGGCGACGTCGACCATGTCGCTGTTCTCGCCGTAGAGGAAGGGCAGCGAGTAGTAGCTGTCCGGGCTCAGGCCGATGCCCTCGGCGCCCGTCTTGTCCTTGATCTTCGCCGCGGCGTCCTTGACCTCCTGCCAGGTGGCCGGCGCCTTCTCGATGCCGGCCTTGGCGAACAGCTCCTTGTTGTAGAGCAGTCCGAGGGTGTCGGTGACCTGCGGGACGCCGTACGTCTTGCCCTGGTAGGCCGCGTTCTTCAGCGGGCCCTCCAGGAAGTCCTCGGGTTTGTCGAGGGCCGGGGTGCCGGTGAGGTCCTTGAGGTAGCCGAGCTGCGCGAAGCCGGGCGTCCAGCCGACGTCGGAACGGAGCACGTCCGGGGCGCCCTTGCCGGTGGCCGCGGCGGTCTTGAACTTCTGCTGGGCCTGGTCGAAGGGCACGTTGACGTACTCGACCTTGATCTTCGGGTACTTCTGCTCGAAGGCCGAGACCAGCTTCTTGAACGCGGGCGCCTCGTTGGTGGCGTCCGAGGTGTCCCACCAGGTGACGGTGCCGCTGACGCTGCCCGGGTCGCTTGCCGCCTTGGCGCCGTCGTTACCGCCTCCGCCGTCACCGCCGCACGCGGTCGCGGTGAGCGCGAGCACACCGACGACGGCAGCGACCGATATGCCTCTTCGCATATGGATCTCCTCATGAAGGAGGCCGACCGTCGCGGGCGGCCCCGAGCTGTGGAGGAAGGTAACAGGCTGCAATCTCTTGCGAAAGGGTTTGCAAGAACGAAACGGCGAGATTTCTCGGTGGTAACCGTCTCGTGTCCAGGGGGTTGACCGGCTCTTACGGGCCTCGTACGGTCTCGTGCGCGGCAGGTTCCGGTTGGCTTGCGAACGGCTTGCGCAAGAACCTTCATTGCTGCCGCGCCGCTCCACGCATCCCCCACCTCCAGGAGCTCGGCATGCCTTCGACACCCCGAAGAGCCCTCGCTGCGGCATTTGTTCTCGCGGCCGCCGCCACGGCGGTCTCCGCCCCGCCGGCCGGGGCCGCCGCGCCCGGCGACAAGGACGTCACGGCCGTCCTCTTCGAGTGGAAGTACGACGCGGTCGCGAAGGAGTGCAAGGACGTGCTCGGGCCGTCGGGTTACGGCCACGTCCAGGTCTCCCCGCCGCAGGAGCACGTGCAGGGCCCGCAGTGGTGGACCTCGTACCAGCCGGTGAGTTACGCGATAGCGGGCCGGCTGGGCGACCGGGCCGCCTTCGCGAACATGGTCAATTCATGCCATAGCGCGGGCGTCAAGGTCGTCGTCGACGCCGTCATCAACCACATGGCCGCCGGCTCCGGCACCGGAACTGGCGGCTCCGCGTATACGAAGTACGACTACCCCGGCACGTACCAGCGCCAGGACATGGACGACTGCACGGCCGTCGTCAGCGACTACCGCGACCGCCGCAACGTCCAGGACTGCGAACTCGTCGGCCTCGCCGACCTCGACACCGGTGAGGAGCCCGTCCGCGCCCGGCTGGCCCAGTACCTGAACGACCTGCTCTCGCTCGGCGCCGACGGCTTCCGCATCGACGCCGCCAAGCACATCCCCGCGGCCGACCTCGCCGCCATCAAGGCGCGGCTGAGCCGCAGCGGCGTGTACTGGAAGCAGGAGACCATCTACGGCGCCGGAGAAGCCGTCCAGCCCGAGGAGTACCTCGGCACAGGCGACGCCCAGGAGTTCCGCTACGCGCGCGACCTCAAGCGGGTGTTCCAGCGCGAGCGGCTCGCCTACCTGAAGAACTACGGCGAGGGCTGGGGCTACCTGCCCGGCGGCCGGGCCTCCGTCTTCGTCGACAACCACGACACCGAGCGCGGCGGCGACACCCTCACCTACAAGGACAGCGCCGACTACACCCTCGCCAGCGTCTTCATGCTCGCCTGGCCCTACGGCTCGCCCGACGTCCACTCCGGCTACGAGTTCACCGACCGCGACGCGGGGCCGCCCAACGGGGGTGCGGTGAACGCGTGCTGGCAGGACGGCTGGAAGTGCCAGCACAAGTGGCCGGAGATCCGGAGCATGGTGGGGTTCCGGAATGCGGTGCGGGGCGCGGCGGTCACCGGTTGGTGGGACAACGGCTACCAGGCGATCGCGTTCGGTCGCGGCGACAAGGGCTATGTCGTCATCAACCACGAGGGCTCCGCGCTGACGCGCACCTTCGAGACGGGGCTGCCCGGTGGCGATTACTGCGACGTGCAGAGCGGACGACGGGTGACGGTGGAAGCGAACGGCCGCTTCACGGCCACTGTGGCGCCGAACACGGCGCTGGCGGTGCATGTGGGCGCGCGTACGTGCGGTTGATTTTCCCTTGACCCCTCCCACCTCAGCCCGGCCGGCGTTTGAGGCCAACGGGTCCGGGGCGGAGCCCCGGTTACGGGAAGGGGCGGGTCAGGGGAGAGCTCTGTCTTTGACCCCAGCCAAAGGAGCACCGTTCCGTGAAACGCCTAGCCGCACTCGTGGCGGCCGCGATCGCCTTCCCTCTGGCCGGCACCGGCACCGGCGCCGCCCAGGCCGCCACCCCGCCCCCCACAGGGGCAAGGGTCCAGTGGATCGACCACACCACCGTCGCCTGGCCGAAAGGCCTCGGCGACCCCACCCACCCCCACCGCCTCCTCCACGACGGCGGCAGCTTCACCCTCACGCCAACCCCCGGCGGCCTCACCCCCGCCCAGCGGGCGAAGTACCCCCACCTCGCGGGATACGACGCCTACCGCGTCAACGCGACCCCGGACCAGGAGCGAACCGCCCTCCGAGGCGCCCTCACGGCCGCCGCCGGCGACGTCACCACCGGTGTGCAGACCCCCGGCGTCCTCGACGACCTGTACGCGGCCGCCGCCGGCAAGGCGACCCTCGGCCCGTCCTTCCGCAACGGCCGCCCCACCCTCTCCGTCTGGGCCCCCACGGCCCGGAACGTGGCCCTCGAACTCGACGGCCGCACCATTGCCATGCACCGCGACGCCGCCGCCGGCGTCTGGAGCGCCACCGGCACCCGCGACTGGACCGGCAAGCCGTACCGCTACGCGGTCACCGTCCACGCCCCGGCCGCCGGCAAGGTGGTCACCAACCTCGTCACGGACCCGTACTCCACGGCCCTGACCGCCGACTCCGCCCGCAGCCTCGTCACCGACCTCGCCGACCCGTCCCTGGCCCCGCCGGGCTGGCGCGGCCTGCGCAAGCCGAAGGCCGTGCCGCTGCGCGACGCGCAGATCCAGGAGCTGCACATACGCGACTTCTCCAGCGGAGGCGGAAGTCAGGGCCAAGGCAGAGGCCAAGGCCAAGGCGGCTACCTCGCCTTCACCGACCGCACATCCCCCGGCATGCGCCACCTGACGACGCTCGCCGCCGCCGGCACGTCCTACGTACACCTCCTCCCCGCCTTCGACTTCGCCACCGTCCCCGAGCGCCGCGCGGACCAGGCCACGCCGCCGTGCGACCTCGCCGCCCTCCCCGCCGACTCGGACCGCCAGCAGGAGTGCGTCCGCGGCACCGCCGCGCGCGACGCGTACAACTGGGGCTACGACCCGCTGCACTACACCGTCCCCGAGGGCTCGTACGCCTCCGACCCGGACGGCCCCGGCCGCACCCGCGAGTTCCGCCAGATGGTCCAGGGTCTGGCCGGCGCGGGCCTGCGCACGGTCATGGACGTCGTCTACAACCACACCGCCGCGGCCGGGCAGGACGACAAGTCCGTCCTCGACCGGATCGTGCCCGGCTACTACCAGCGCCTTATGGACGACGGCGGCGTCGCCACGTCGACCTGCTGCGCGGGCACCGCGCCCGAGCACGCCATGATGGGCAAGCTCGTCGTGGACTCCGTGGTCACGTGGGCGAAGGAGTACAAGGTCGACGGCTTCCGCTTCGACCTCATGGGCCACCACCCCAAGGCGAACATCCTGGCCGTGCGCAAGGCCCTCGACGCGCTCACCCCGGCCAAGGACGGCGTCGACGGCAAGTCCGTGATCCTCTACGGCGAGGGCTGGAACTTCGGCGAGGCCGCGAACGACGCCCGCTTCGTCCAGGCCACGCAGAAGAACATGGCCGGCACCGGCATCGCCACCTTCTCCGACCGCGCCCGCGACGCCGTCCGCGGCGGCGGCCCCTTCGACGCCGACCCCCGCATGCAGGGCTTCGCGTCCGGGCTCCTCACCGACCCCAACGCCGCCCCGCAGGGAACCCCGGCCGAGCAGCGCGCCCGGCTCCTGCACGACCAGGACCTCCTCAAGGTCGGCCTGACGGGCAACCTCGCCGGCTACCGCTTCACCGACTCCGCGGGCCGCGGCGTCCGCGGCGCCGACGTCGACTACAACGGACAGCCCGCCGGATACGCGGCCGCCCCCGGCGACGCCCTCGCCTACGCCGACGCGCACGACAACGAGACCCTCTACGACGCCCTCGCCTTCAAGCTGCCGCAGTCCACGTCGCCCGCCGACCGGGCCCGCATGCAGGTCCTCGCCATGGCCACGGCCGCCCTGTCCCAGGGCCCGGCGCTCTCCCAGGCCGGCACGGACCGGCTGCGCTCGAAGTCCCTGGACCGCAACTCGTACGACAGCGGCGACTGGTTCAACGCGATCCACTGGGACTGCGCCGACGGCAACGGCTTCGGCCGCGGCCTGCCCCCGGCCCGCGACAACGAGGCCAAGTGGTCCTACGGCCGGCCGCTGCTGGCGGACCCGGCCCTGAAGGCCGGCTGCGGGCCCGTCGAAGCGGCCTCTGCCGCCTACCGCGACCTGCTGCGGATCCGTACGACGGAGAAGGCGTTCGGCCTCGCGACCACCGAGGCGGTCCAGGCCGCGCTGTCGTTCCCGCTGTCCGGCCCGGACGAGACGCCCGGCGTCGTCACCATGCGCCTCGGTGACCTGGTCGTCGTCTTCAACACGACCCCGCAGCCGCAGGACCAGCGCGTTGCCGCCCTCTCCGGCAGGCCCTACGCCCTGCACCCGGTGCAGGCGTCCGGCGCGGACACCGCCGTCAAGGCCGCGGCCTACGCGCCCGCGACGGGCACGTTCACCGTCCCCGCCCGGACCGTCGCCGTCTTCAAGGCCGGCTAGGGCATCCGGAACCGCGGGTGCGTCAGCGGGCCGGCTGAGGGGCCGCCGCGCCGAGCCGGTCCACGAGGTCCGCGAACGGCCCGTGGGCCGGCTCGTCCTCCAGGAGGCGGTGCAGCACGGCCGCCATGTCGTCGTCGCCGGCCGCGCCGACGGCGGCGAGCGCCGCGAAGGCGTGGACCAGTTGCACCTCCAGGTCGCCGCGGGGGACGCGGCGGCCGTCGAGCCAGAGCAGGGCCGTCGTCTCCGTGAGGGAGATCCAGGAGCGGAGGGCGAGCTCCAGGCGCGGGCCGGGGGAGGGGATGCCCAGGTGGCCGAGCATCTCGTCGTACGCGGCCCGCCGCACCTTGTTGATCAGGGCGCACGTCCGGCCGGAGCCCGCCACGGGACCGCCGCGCACGAGGGCGGAGAAGCCCGTGCCGTGCTCCTCCACGAAGCCGAAGAAGCGGCCCATCACGCGCAGCAGCCGGGCGCCGAGGGGGCCCTCGCGGGGCTCGTCGAAGAGGGCCGCCAAGTCCTGGGCGGCGCGGCTGAGCGCGGCCTCGTAGAGGCTCTGCTTCCCGGGGAAGTAGTGATAGACGAGCGGCCGGGAAATCCCGGCCGCCGCTGCGATCTCGTCGATGGAGACGTCATCCGGTGAACGATGGCCGAACAGCTCGAGCGCGACCGAGATCAGCTGCTCACGGCGCTGCTCGACACCCATCCTGCGACGTATCCCGGTTTTCATGGCGGTCATCTTAGGGCAGACCGGAAACCGTCATCCTTCCCTGGTTTCCGCTCTGCTGACGCTATTTCAGCTCTTGGACCGGCGCTATCGCAGAGTGGAAATCCGCGTTCCGTCGGCGAGGCGGGCGCTCAGCTCGGCCTGGGCCCCGGCCTTGGCCGGCACGGCCAGCCGGTCGCCGGCGGCGGTGCCGTGGACGCCGCCCGTGGCCGTGATGGACCGGACGTCGCCGTCGCCGGCCGCCAGGGCGTACCACGTGCCGCTCGCCGCCTTCCACAGGACGCCCGCGAGGACGTGCGGGTCGCGGGCCCCGCAGGCGGGCGAGGACTCGGCGCGGGCGACGACGCTGGCCGGCGCCCCGGCCCGCGTGCCCGGCGGCTGGAACAGGGCCAGCGCCCGGCTGCCCGCGCCCCGCCACGTTTCGGCGCGGGTGCACGTCCACTCCGCGCTGCCGGCCCCGCCGGGGAGCTGCTGGGCCGCGAACGGCCAGGCGTTGACCGAGCGCACGCCCTGGCCCCGCATGGTCTGCAGGTGACAGGCGGCGTGGGCCCAGCCGGCCCGGCCCCGGTCGCCGCTGACATCGCGGGCGGCGGCGGGAGTGCCCGCGGTGAGGAGGGCGGGGGCCAGCTCGCCGAGGTCGGTGACGAGGTGGCCGCCCATCTGCAGGGCGGGCCAGCCGTCGCAGTCGTTGCCGGGGGCCGGGCTGGGCGTCGGGTCGGTCACGCCGTCGGCGTCGCGGCGCAGCGGGATCGGGGCGTCACCGGGCTTGAGGAGGTCGCGCACGGAGACCTCGTCGACCCAAGGAGCGGTCAGATAGCGGACGTTGTTGTCGGCGCGGCCCACGACGACGGCCGTCGCGCTGCCGGCGTCCGCGGCGTCCGTCCGGGCGAAGTCCAGGGCCGCGGCGCCGGTGTCGCCGTCCTTAGACTCGGCGTAGCGCACGACGCGCAGGCCGTCGTGGAGCAGTACGACCGCGGCCTGGCCGACCTCGCCCGCGAACAGCAGCTGGGGCGGGCCGGCGGCGGGCCCGGACGGGGTGCCGGGGGTGGCCGTGACCTGCACCGAGCGGCCGGGGCGCGCCCACACGGCGAGCGCGCGGTGCAGCAGCTCCTCGTCGCCGAGGCGGTTGCCGCGGGCGGGCCATGCGGCGAAGCCGGGGCGGTCCGCGGTCTTCCAGGCGCCGGGCGCCGCCTTCGTCAACTTGGCCGGGTCGAGGGCCTGCTGCGCCGCGGCGTTCTGCGCGTAGGGCGGGGCGGCGGCGCCGTCCGGGCCCCAGCCGTTGCCCGGCAGGGCCACGAGGACCCCGCACACCGCTGCCGCCGCGAGGGCCGCGAGCGCCGCCCGGGTGTGGTGCCGGCGGCGCATCAGATCCGTGGGCCGGGCCTGCAGGGAGCAGGGGTCGAACTCCATCGACTCCAGCAGCGAGGCGTCCCGGCTGCCCGCCGGGGCGCGCAGCCCGTCCGCTTCGAGGACCGCCGCCCCCGGGTCCTCGACGCCCGCCGCGGCCAGCACCTGCCGGACGTCACGGTCCGCGGGCAGCTCCAGGGCGCGGAGCACGTACGCCGCCCGGCCGGGGCCGGAGAGGCCGGACAGCGCCTGGTCCAGGGCGAGCTCGTCGGCGCCGCCCGAGCGGGGGAACAGCCGCAGCCCCCACACCTGCGGCAGCAGCGGCGGCAGCTGGCCCGGGCGCGGCAACTGCCAGCGCCCGCGCGGCAGGCCGGCCTCCAGCGCCGACCGCAGTACCCGCAGCCGCACGTAGGAGTAGCCGGGGTCGGCGGGGGAGCCGCCGGGCCCGCGCGGCGCCGGCACCGGGAGCCCGGCCTGCTCGTCCGCCGCGACGCGGTTGCGCGGCAGGGCGCGCTGGACGAGGGCGTGCGCGGTCAGCACGCGGCGGTTGCGGCCCAGCGACGGCGGCAGGACGAGGTACCCGAGGCGCACCAGGCGCGGGTAGTGCTCGATGAGCGCGGCCTCGGCCTGCTCGACGTCGACGGGGGAGGGGAGGGGGCGGGGGGCTGTCGCTTGCTGCTCCACGATCCATAGAACGAGTGAATGGTGAGATGGTCACCTCACCCCTCCGCGCCCCCCGGCCCCGCCCCTCGCGGGGGCCTCAGGCGATGCAGCGCGCCCGGATGCGGTCGACGGCGTCGTCGGGGATGCCGAGGCCGTCGCGGACGTACGCCTCCACCCCGCCGTAAGTGCGCTCCATCTCCTCCAGCGCCGCCGTGAGGTACGCCGAGCGCACACCGAGGATCGCGTCGGCGATCTCCGGGTCGCCGCCCGCCGCGGTGAAGCGGTCGCTGAGCGGGGCGAAGGCGGCCCGTACCGCCGGGTTCACGGCGAGGTACTCGGCGCGGACCGTCTCCTCGTCCGCGCCCAGGAGCAGCAGGATCACGGCCGCCGCCCAGCCCGTGCGGTCCTTGCCCGCCGTGCAGTGGAACAGCAGCGGGCCGCAGTCCGGCTCGGCGAGCGCCGACAGCAGGCGGCCGTAGGCGGAACAGGCCGACTCCGAGGTGACGAAGGAGCGGTACGAGTCGCAGAGCAGCTTCTCGGCCTTGCCGCTGCCCAGGTGCTCCTCGGCGAGGGCGGGGCTGCCCAGCACGGAGTCGAGCCTGGCCGGCACGTCGTCGCCCGAGGCGGCGGCGCGGGCCGCCGCGCTGTCGGCCATCACGTCCGCGACGATCAGCCGGGCGCCGTCCGGGACCTGGTCGGGCCGCTCGTCCCGCTCGTGCTCGGTACGCAGGTCGACGACCGTGTGGATGCCGAGGGCGGCGACCGCCGGGTCGGTGGCGGGGTCGAGCCGGTCGAGCTGGCCCGAGCGCAGCAGCAGGCCGGGGCGGACGGCGGAGTCGCCGGTCAGCGCGATGCCTCCGAGGTCGCGGAGGTTGATGATGGTCGAGGCGTCGAACTGCGGCATGCGGGCGTCTCCTGTGTCTGTAGCGCACAGCGTGTCTGATATTGCTCAGATATTTGCCGTTTATCTACCGTTATTGTGCCTAACAGAGCCCGAGCCCGCGCCTGCGGGGGCGCGTCCGCTGTTCACCAGGCCGTACGGGTCCGGTGGGACCGGCACCGCCGGACACCGCCGTGGGGGCCGATCGCCGCTGCGGCGGAGACGAGAGGCCGGGCCTCTCGACCGCTCGCCGGCGAAATCTCCCGCCGCGACGGTGCGCAACCATGACCGGGGATACCGGCGGTCCCGAACCGGCCTAACGGGCCGTCCCCGCCCCCTGCGGCAAGCGGCCCCCTACCGACCAGTCGGCAAACTGAGCCAGCCCCCGCGCCCCGCTGCCGTCGTTCCCTGCCGTCAGGAACAGGCCCACGTCCTGGGCGGGAGCCACCCCCGGCACCCTCGCCGTGGCGACCGGGAGCCACGTCGTGCCGTCCGTGGAGTACTCCGCGGTGAACACGTCCGGCCCCGTGCGCGTCAGCCGCAGGGAGACCGGGGCGCGGACGCCGGCCACCTGCCGGTAGGCGTCGAACAAGCCGTCGCCGTTCGCGTCGTACGACAGGACGACGCCCTGCCCGGGCGTCAGCGCGAGGTTCACCGCCCCCGCCGACCCCCGCGCGCCGAGCGCGTTCCGCGCCATGATGCCCGCGCGGGCCCAGCTGTTCGTGTCGGTCTGGCTGAGGACCCGCACGCCGACGGCCGCGCCGGCGCCCAGCGCGCCCGCCCGGTACACCGCGCCGAACTCCTCGGTCCGCTTCCACAGGTCGTCGCCGGAGCCGTCGATCCCGAAGCGGTCCTCGCCCAACTGCCCGAAGACGGCCGCGTTGTTGGTGACCGTCCGCCAGCCGTCGGACAGCGGCCCGGCCACGAACAGCGTTCCCGCTCGCACGGCCCGCACGGGCTCCTCGCCCTGCGGCCCGTAGCGCGCGCTCACCTCGTACGGCAGCGGCTGCAGCGGCCGTTCCAGAGGTCCCGCGGGGGCGGTGACGCGCCAGCGTGCCGACACCGTGGCGCCGGGCTCCAGCCGCGGCACCGACGCGGGGCCCTGCGCTTCGGCGGGCAGCCCCGTCACGGCGAGGTCGACGCGGCCGGTGGCGCGGAAGCCGTTGACGTTCGTGAGCGAGGCGGAGAGGGCCGCCGTGCCGCCGGGCGCGACGGCCACCGGGTCGAGCACGGTCGCGAGCGCCCCCTGGTAGGGCGCGGCGGCCAGCGTGTCCCGCACGCGCACCGCCGTGCGGTACGGGTCGCCCGCCGGCCGCACGGGGTGCTCGGTGCGCTCGCGCGTCCAGAACTCCTCTATCGTGAACCAGTCCACGGCCCGCGGCGCCCGCCCGGCCCGCAACGCGTCCTCCAGCTCCTCCAGCCAGCGCCGCCAGCGCGGCAGGTAGAAGTCGCCGACGAGGCCGTGCCAGTCGCGGCTCCCGTAGTCGTGCAGCCTGCCGCCGTCGGACGTGCTCCGCGACCCCCACACGGTGATGAGCACGCGCGCGGTGCGCTCCAGCTCGGCGGCCTCGTCGGCGCCGGAGCCCATCGCCCGGGCGGCCGCGGTCCAGGGGCCGAGCATGAAGGCCTTGTGCGTGCCGGCGATGTCGTCGGCGAGGCGCATCAGCTTCAGCCACAGCGCGGACAGCGCGCGGAAGGCGGCGCGGTCCTTGCGCGCGTACGCCTCCTTGAGCTGGGGGAGGAGCACCCGGCTGCGGTGGGCGACAGCCTGCCGGGCCACGTCGACCAGGTCGTAGCGGTACGTGTCCGCGCCGCGCAGGCCCGCCGCGACGCCGAGCAGCCCGCCGAGGGCGGCGTCGAAGCGGACGGGGTCGTAGGCGGGGGCGCTCGGCGCGTACTCGGCGGCGCGGTCCGCCCCGAGGGCCGGACGGGCGGCGAAGAGGCTGTCGTGCGGGTCGCTGCGCTCGGGGGCGTTCTGCCGGTACGCGGTGTCGCCCAGCACGGTCCACGCCTCCCGCGCCGCCTTGTCCGCACGGCCGTAGCGGAAGGCCGCGTAGGCGCCGAACCACTGGGCCCGGCCGGGCGCGCTGTCCAGCCACGCCAGCTCGGAGAAGTACTCGAAGGCGGCCGGGTCGCGGTCGGCGCCCTCGGGCATGTACGCCGTGCCGGCCAGGGCGCTGCCCGGCTTGTCGCGCCACGCGAAGAACCGCTCGTCCCACACGTGCGTCTTGGCGCCGAGCGTGGTGCGCCCGCCGTAGTTGGGGATGCTGCCGAACGCGTACGGGGTGCCGCCCCAGTCCTTCTCGCGGTCGGGCACGCCCGTGAAACGGTCGGAGACGCCGTCGACGATCAGCATCCGCCGGCGGTCGACGGCGCCGAGCAGCTCGGGCAGCGGGTTGTCCTCCCAGCCGACGATCACCCACGTCGCGTCCGGGTGCGCGGTGCGCAGGGCCTGCTCGACGGCCCGGGCGGCGGCCGCGACGGGCACGTCACCCGCGGTGCCGCCCTCGTGCAGCAGGTCCATCTTGTAGTGCTGCGCGGGGCCGAGGAGACGGGTCTGGTGCCCGTAGAAGGAGGAGGCGACGCGGGCGAACGCGCCGGAGCGCGGGTCCAGCCAGTCGGGGCGCCGGAAGCCGTGCCAGGTGCCCTGCGGGACGACGCGCGCGTCGGCGTTGCGCGCGGCGAAACCTTCCGGCACGGAGCCGTAGTAGCCGGGGAGCACGGGCGCCATGCCCAGCTCGCGCAGCCGTGCGGTGATCCGGGCGCCGAGGGCGGCGCGGGAGTCGATGAGCTTCTGGCCGAGCGGGCCGCCGTAGCCGCTGAGGTTCGAAAGGAGCCACCACGGCTGGTGGGAAGGGGCGGGCAGCCAGTCGCGGGCCTCGGCGTCGCTGTAGCCGAAGTCGAGGAGGACACGCTGGTAGACCGCTTCGTGCCCGCTTATGACGAGGACCTCGTTGCAGCCGTGCAGGGCCAGGACGTCGATCATCCGTTCCCAGTAGGGCCAGTCGGCGTACGGGAAGGTGTAGCCGTCGTTGGTGTCGTTGAGGGCGAAGCGGTGCCGGAGCCTGCTGGATCGTTTCAGCGGGCGGGCCGGGGCGGGCAGGCCGCGCGGCAGGTCCACGTGGCGCGCGCCCCAGGTGATGTGCGCCCCGCACACGTATTTGAGGTACCAGTGCACCCCCGTCAGCAGCACCGCCGGGCTCGTGCCGGCGACCTCGATCCGCCCCGTGCGGCCGGTCACCTCGAACCGGTCCTCGTCCCCGGTGGCCGCGAGCGCGGTCAGCCGGAACTGCTCCGCGTGCCCCTTGCCCAGCAGCCGCACGAGGGCCGCCGCGGCGGGGCCTGCGTCGAAGGGCGCAAGGGCCGCGGCCCGGGCGGGCGGCGCGTGGGTAACGGCGAGGGCGGCTCCGGCTCCGAGCGCACCGGCGGTCCCCAGCAGCAGGCGTCTCGACGGCCTCGGCTGATCGGTCGGCTGGTCTGTCGTCTGATCTGTCGTCTGGCGGGGCGTCTGGCGGGGCGTCTGACGGGTCGGCTGATCGGTCATGGCGCTCTCCACTGTGCTGAATGCGACAACGGACGCGTGCGCGGCGCACGTTAACCGGCGTCACCAGAGGGAGCAATGGGGCGCGCTCGGCGTTCAGCCGTGATCGGTCGGCCGGTCGGCCGGTCAGCCTCCCGGCCGGTCAGCCCTGGCCGGGAGGCGGTCAGCCCCGGTCGAGATACGCCAGCACCGCGAGGACGCGGCGGTTGTCGTCGTCGGACGGCGGCAGACCGAGCTTCCCGAAGATGTTCGACGTGTGCTTCGCCACCGCCCGCTCGGTCACGTGCAGCTGCGCGGCGATCGCCGCGTTCGACCGGCCCTGGGCCATCAGCTCGATCACCTCCCGCTCGCGCGGCGTCAGCCGGCCCATCGGCCGGTCCTGCGCCCGCCGCGACAGCAGCTGCGAGATGACCTGCGGATCCATGGCCGTGCCGCCCGCCGCGACCCTGCGGACCGCGTCCACGAACTGGTCGGCGTCGAAGACCCGGTCCTTCAGCAGATAGCCGACGCTCCCGCTGCCGTCCGCGAGCAGCTCCCGCGCGTACAGCTGCTCGACGTGCTGGGACAGCACCAGCACCGGCAGGCCCGGCGTCTCCCGCCGCGCGGCGAGCGCGCACTGCAGGCCCTCGTCGGTGAACGACGGCGGCAGCCGTACGTCCACCACCGCCACGTCCGGCCGCAGCTCGGCGAGGGCCCGGGACAGCTCGGGGCCGCTCTCCACCGCCGCCGCGATCTCGAAGTCGTACGCCTCCAGCATCCGGACCAGGCCGTCCCTGAGCAGGAACAGGTCTTCGGCGAGCACAACGCGCAACGGGCACTCCAGCGTCTGCGGTTCAGGTGGGGTTCGCCCTCATCGTCGCCGACGCACGTGTCAGCGCAAAGCGCAGGGGATCTCCATCGTGACCAGAGTGGGACCGCCCACGGGGCTGCTCACGGCCAGGACGCCGTCCAGCGTGCCGATGCGCCGCTCGATGCCGGCGAGCCCGGAACCCGCCGGACGCTCCGCCCCGGCCGCGCCTCCGGCCGGGACGCCCGCCCCGCCGCGGCCGTCGTCCGTCACGGAGATCCGCAGCGTGCCCTCCGCGTGGTGCACGTCGAGCCACACCTGCCGGGCCCCCGAGTGCTTGGCGGCGTTGGTGAGCACCTCGCTCACCGCGAAGTACGCCGCCGTCTCGACCGGCTCCTCCGCCCTGCCCGCCAGCTCGACGTCCACCTCGACGGGCAGCGGCATCCGCAGGGCCAGGGCCCGCAGGGCGTCGCCCAGGCCGCGCTCGGCGAGCACCGGCGGGTGGATGCCCCGCACCAGGTCGCGCAGCTCGGTCAGGGCCTCGGCGGAGTCGGCGCGGGCCGCGGCGACGAGCTTCTTGGCGCGGGCCGGATCCTTCTCGATCAGGGCCTCGATCGTTCCCAGGCTCATGCCCATGGCGACCAGGCGGGCCTGCGCCCCGTCGTGCAGATCGCGCTCGATGCGGCGCAGCTCGGCCGCGGAGCTGTCCACCGCGTCGTGGCGGGACTCGGTGAGCCGGTCGACCCGCCGGGCCAGCTCGCGCTCGCGGAGGGTCGCGTGGGTCGGCTGCAGCAACTGCTTGGCCAGCAGGAAGTCCGCGCGCAGCAGGGGCCGGGCGATGAGGACGCCCACGACGCCCCAGACCAGGCCGAGCGCGGCCGCCAGGTTCGCGGTGGACTGGTCGGTGATGTGGACGAAGGTGAACCACAGGCCTCCGCCGGCTTGGTCGATCGGCTTCCAGACACCGAGGGCCAGCACAGCGCCCCAGGGCAGGTAGAGGACGAAGGCGGGCGGCAGCAGGGCCAGCACCGTGCCGGCCGTCGCGTCCACCAGCAGCCACAGCAGGTCGCGCCAGGTGGCGGGGTCCTTGAGCAGGGCCGTGCAGAGCTCCACCTGACCCGCGAGGCCGCGGCGCCGGGCGGGCAGCGGACGGTACGGCTCGGGGATCTCCACGCCCGCCCACGTCTTCGCCTGGCGGCGGCGCAGGGAGGCGTGGGCCCGGAGGGCCGCCACGGCCACGGGGGTGGTGAACAGGCCGATCCCCAGCACCGTGAACACGATCGAGAGCACGGTGAGCACGAACAGCAGGATCGACGTCGCCATGCCGAAGATCGCCAGCCACAGGCCGCGCGCTGCCGTCAGCAGTGCGCTGCTGATCTTCTTCATCCGGTGTTCCCCCTGGTGGTGCGCTCCCGGGCCCGCACCTCGGGCCCGGGAACCAGTGTGGACGACCGCGGCATGATCGTCACGGGGGGTGCCGCCCCGGCCATGGTGTACCTAGCCCCCCTCTGAGCTCGGCCTTTACCTTCGGAGCCGTGGCTTCCGGGACCGCCGGGCCTGCTGGGACCACCGGGCTGGGGGGCCGGGCCGGGGAGCGCCGGATCAGTAGCCGGCCGGCGGCGCGTACTTGTAGCCGACCCGGCGGACGGTCACGATCGACGCGCGGTGCTCGGCACCCATCTTGCGGCGCAGCCGGGCCACGTGGACGTCCACGGTCCGGCCGTCGCCCACGTGACCGTAACCCCACACGGTTGTCACCAACTGGTCGCGCGTGTGCACCCGGTGGGGGTGCGCGACCAGGTGGGCCAGCAGCTCGAACTCCAGGTACGTGAGGTCGAGCGGGCGCCCGGCCACGCTGGCCGTGCGCTGCTCGGGGTCGATGCTCACCAGCGCGTCCCCGTGGGTGGCGGCGGGCGTGGGCTCGGGGGCCTGCTGCTCCGCCGGGACGAGCACCAGATAGCCGATCATCGGCGGCTGGCCGGGCAGCGACGGCACGGTGTGCTGGGGCGCCGGCATCCAGGTGGCCGCGCCGGAGTGCAGCAGCTCGGCGACCGGCGGCACCTCGTCCGGCGAGACGGCCCGGAGCCGGTGGCGGTGCGCGGTATGCGAGGGGTGGGCGGCGTGCGGGGAGCGCGGCGCGGCGTGCGGGGCGGCGGACGCGGCCGTGGCGGTGGCCGCGGTGGACGGGACGGGCACGGTGAGGGTACGGAGGTTCGTCATGGAGAGCTCAGCTCTTTCGCGCGAGAGACCGTCGAGGGGACGTGCATGTGCGCGGGGCCGTTGGCCGGGACCGGGGACCGGCGGCTGACTTCGACGTGGGGGTCAGCGGGAGGAGAGGGCCTGCGCGGAGGTCGCGCGGCAACACACTCGGTCGAAGTCGTCGTGCTGACGGGAAGGCCAGAAGGGCTCGAGGTCGAAGCGACCCGTCGCGGTGTTCTGGAAGCTGGCCATGCCCCTATTGAAGCATGACCTGCGACGGGACAGCAGACTCCGGGGGCAGGCGGATACGCGACCTTGGCGTGATGCCCGCCACCCGTGAAGGGCCCGGAAAATACGGAGCAATCGACTCCGGAAAACGGGGGCGGGCGGACCGGCCCCCGTGCGGCGATCACGCCGCCGGCAGCCGCCTGCGCCACTCCAGCGGCTCGACCCGTATCGCCCGGTCCGGATCACCGTCCCACTTCACGGACAGGCCGGCCGTGGTGAGAGCGGCCACGACCTCCCGCCCCACGGCGGCCGCAGTCTCCTTGCCGCCCTCCTCGCCGTCCTTCCCGTCCTCCCCGTGAGCTCCGTAGGTCAGCAGGAGGCCGCCTCCGTCGGCGGCGTGCCGGGTGTCGTCGTAGTAGAAGAAGACGAAACCGTGGTCGCCCTCGGCGGCCTCGCCGCCGATCTCCGTGAAGGCGCAATTGCCGCAGCAGGCGAAGTGCATCCGGGCCGTGACACCGCTGCCGTTCAGCGCCGCGAACGCCGCCGCGACCCGGTCCGCGTCGGTCACCTCGGGCCAGCCCTCCTGCTCGGCCAGCCGCTCGCGCCACAGGCGGCGCACGATCCGGCGGGCCGCCGGCACGGAGAGCGGAGTGCCGCCGTCGGCGTGGAAGTGGTCGGAAACGGCCTCGGTGATCTCCTCGGCCGTGCCGAACCCGCACCGGATCATCCGGCCCGCCTCTGCCTCCGCCTCCGCCAGCAGCTCCGGATCCGAGCCGGGACCGGGCTCCTCCTCCGCCGGAAACCGGACCCGCTCCCACGCGTACCCGTCCGCCCACCCCTCCTCGCCCCGCGCCCACGCCACGAACACGGCCGTCACCTCGCCGGCGCTCTCCATCCGCACCCCGAAGTGCCGCTCGGCCGTGCCCTCGCGGTACTCCACCTCGTACGGCCCGTCGCCCTCGTGCCAGGTCTGGATGTAGTGGTCGCCCCCGCCCCCGGCGTCCGCGCCGCTTTCGGCGTCCTCCGCGCCCGCCGCCCGCTCCGTGCGCTCGACGACCGCGAACCGGTCGCCCTCCCCGCCCAGCCGGGCGATGATCCCCGCCAGCTCCTCGGCGCCGACGTGCGAACGGACCTCACCGGACTCGGTGTTGACGGTGATGGGCAGCGTCGATGGCAGCATGGATTCCCCCCTTGCTGAAGGGCCGTCCCCCGTTCGGCGACCCGCGTAGGAAGAATCCTGGCACCCACCACTGACAACGAGGCGTGCCGGCCCGTACGCGAGGTCCGTACGTGGCGGTTCAGTACGTGGCGGTTCAGTACGTGACGGTGATCCGGTCAGTACGTGACGGTGATCCGGCGGGCCGGCCCGTCCACCCGCACCACACCCCCGTACGGGATCACCAGCTGCGGATCGGTGTGCCCCAGGTCCACGTCGAACACCACGGGCATGCCCGGCACGTACGCGTCCAGCGCGCGCTCCACCGCCTCCCGCTGCGCCCGCCGGTACGCCGCCGCGTCCTCCCGGCCCAGCGGCCGCTGGAAGGACCACGACTTCGCCCGCCCCATCAGCAGCGCGGAGAACTGCCGCAACAGCCGCCGCTCGCCCATGCAGCGCAGGATGCGGAAGACCTCCTCGGCCGGCGGCAGCTCCTCCGAGGTCTCAAGGAACAGCACGCAGCCCGCGTACGCCTCCGGCGGCCCGATCTCCCGGTCGGCCATCAGCAGCCACGACAGCACTTCGAGGTTGCCGCCCCAAGCGGCGCCTTCCACCGCGGCGCGGCCGGGATTGCGCCACGACCAGTCGTCGCAGGGCGCGAGCACGGGCTCGCTCGCGAAGGTTCCCGGGTCGTCCCAGGGCCGGTCGATGTCGTTGGAGGCGCCCGGCGCGGTCAGTTCGTACGGCCCGGGGGAGAACAGCGCGGCCCGCAGCGACTCCGCCGTCCGGGGGTGCAGCGCACCGGGCCGGCCCAGCTCCACCATCACGCTCGCGCCGTGGAATCCGACGATTCCCGCGTTCCACAGCCAGGCCAGCAGGGCGGTGTTGTCGCTGTAGCCGAAGAACGGCTTGGGGTGCGCCCGGACCAGTTCCCGGTCGAGGTGCGGGAGCACCGTGATCTGATCGTCCCCGCCGATGCTGGCGAACACGGCCCTGATGTCCGGGTCGGTGAACGCCGCGTGCAGATCGGCGGCCCGCTCGGCGGGACTCGCCCCCATTTTGCGGGTCGCCGGGTATTCCACCGGAATCAGCCCGAATTCCGACTCCAGCCGCCGCAGCCCGAGTTCGTACGGGCGGGGGAAGAGGCCCGGCAGCCCCGACGACGGCGAGATCACCGCGACGTGGTCGCCGGGCCGGGGCTTGGGCGGATGACGCCGGGGCGCGGGCGGAGGCTCGGGTGCGTCCATGCGCCACACCCTAGGCCGGTCCGCGCCGGCCGGTTCAGGAATTCCCGGCGACGACCGGGTAGTGGTCGCTGAGGTTGGTGTAGGTGTACTCCTTGCCCCAGCTGGAGACGGTCCACGGCGCGGACGATTCCTTGACGACCGTGTTCTTCCAGGACGCCGGGCGGGCGTGAC
The DNA here is from genome assembly GCF_000719265.1 of Streptomyces roseoverticillatus. Taxonomy (GTDB): domain Bacteria; phylum Actinomycetota; class Actinomycetes; order Streptomycetales; family Streptomycetaceae; genus Streptomyces; species Streptomyces roseoverticillatus. Next base: position 160,210 of record NZ_JOFL01000002.1, read on the forward strand.
CGTTGCGGTGCAGGACGTAGTCGAGGTCCTCGCGGCCGTCCGTCGGATAGCGGTAGGCCGCGATCGAATTCTCCTTCGTGTCGAAGGAGTACGGGTGTCCGGTGCGCTCCGTCGCCGGTGCGAGATCGGCATTCGCGAGCATGGACGCGTATTCGCTGCCGTGCGCGTCCACATTCAGGTCGCCGGCGACCATGACCTGCTCGTTCGCGGGAATGTTCTTCGCGTCCAGGAAAGCGTCGATCTGGCGGAACTGCTTCGCTCGGTCGGCAGCCGCCTCCCCCGCCGCGCAGCCGCTGTCGGTCGACTGCGCGTGCGTGCCCACCACGTGCACCTTCGCGCCGTTCACATTCAGCACGACGTAGGCGAAACCCTTGTTGGACCACCAGTCCGCGCCGCACGCGTCCTTGAATATGACCTGCTCCTTGCGGATGATCGGCCACTTGCTGAGCACCGTCACCCCGCCGTCCTCCGGAGTGGTGGAGGAGTAGTTCCCGCTCGTGGCGTCCCAGCCGTCCTTGCTGCGGCCGACGACCGGCGTCTGGTACGGGTACGAGCCGGCCGCATTCGCCTTCAGCGCGTCGGAGGCGCCGTTGTCGAACGCCTCCTGCAGGACGACGACGTCATTTCCCCGGAAGAATCCGGCGGCCGGTATCTCCCGGGCGCGGTGGTCCTGCCCCCAGTTGGGGTACAGGTTCTTGCTCATGAGGAAGGTGTTGTACGTCAGCACCTTCAATTCCGGAACATCGGCGGTCGTGGCGGCCTGGGCGGCCGTCTGCGGCGCCGCGACGGCGAACGCGATGGCGGCGAGCGTGATCGTGAGCGCGGGCTTGAGGTTCGGCATGGGCAACATCAAATCAGCCACTGTTACTTCCCGACATCCTTATGGTGATCAATTCCCCTACGCGGGGAGACGACTTCGTGTCGCGACCGCGCATGAGTCGTTGAGTGCGTTGGAAGAGTGGAAGAGATGCGGTGCCCGACCACCGTGAGGAGTTCTCATGCCCCCGCCCCTGCACCAGGGTCTCGTGCTCGATTTCGGCGGCGTCCTGACCAGCCCGATCGCCGACTGCACCCGGGCCTTCTGCCAGCGCGAGGGCCTCGCCCCCGACGCGTTCCTCCAGGTCATCTCCACGGACCCGGAAGGGCGTGAGATCTACGCGCAGCTGGAGCTCGGCCGGATCGGCCAGCCGGAGTGGAACGAACGCACCGCGGCGCTGCTCGGCGTCGGCTCCGACAACCTGATCGGCCGGGTCCTCGCCGACCTCCGCCCCGAGCCGCTGATGCTCGCGGCGGGCCAGGCGGCCCGCCGCGCGGGCGTGAAGGTGGGCATCCTGTCCAACAGCCTCGGCTCCGGCCCCTACGACCCCTACCGGGGCTACGGCTTCGACACCCTGTACGACGGCGTGGTGCTGTCGGGCGACCACGGCGTCCGCAAGCCGGAGCCCGGGATCTACCCGCTCATCCTGAAGAAGCTGAACCTGCCTGCCGAGGCCTGCGTCTTCGTGGACGACTCGGCCCGCAACCTGCCGCCTGCCCAGGACCTCGGCATGACCACCGTCCTGGACGCCGAACCGGCGGAGACGGTGAAGAAGCTGGAAGAGCTGTTCGGGCTCCCGCTGAGGTGACCCGCCGGCTCCACCGGCTCCACCGGCCAACGCCGAAGAGCCGAAGAGCCGAAGAGAAGGGGAGTAGGGGAGTGTCAGTGCACGTCGAAGGCTCCACCGTGCTCGTGACCGGCGCCAACCGAGGCATCGGGCGGGCGCTCGTCTCCGCGTTCCTGGCGCGCGGCGCCCGGCGCGTCCACGCCGCCGCGCGGAATCCGGCCGCCCTGGAACCGGTCGTGGCCGAAGCCCCGGACCGAGTGGTTCCGCTGGCGCTGGACCTCACCGTGCCCGCCACCGTCGAAGCCGCGGCGGAAGCGGCGTCCGACGTCACCCTGCTCGTGAACAACGCCGGCACGCACGCGATGGGCCACCTCCTGGACATGGACCTCGGCGCCGTCGAGGGCGTGATGCGCACCAATTTCCTGGGCACCCTGCGCGTCCTCCGGGCGTTCGTGCCCGTCCTGGAGCGCAATGGCGGCGGGGCCGTCGCCAACGTCATCAGCATCGGTGCCTTCGCCGGCACCCCGTCGCTCGGCGGATACCCGGCCTCGAAGGCCGCGCTGCATCTGATGACGCAGGCCGTACGGGCGGACCTCGGCCCGCGCGGCATCGCTGTCCACGCCGTCTTCCCGGGGCCCGTCGACACCGACATGTTCGCCTACGCGGCCCGCTGCGAGCCCTCGTTCGGGGAGTTCCCGCCGGCATCCGCTGCCGAGGTGGCCGCCGCTACGATCGACGGCCTGGAGGCGGGCGAGGAGGACATCTTCCCGGACGCGTTCGCCGCCCAGGCCGGACGGGAGTGGAGGGCCGATCCGAAGGCCCTGGAGAAGCGGCTGACGGACATCTGACGGACGTCTGGCGGACGTCTGACGGGCATCTGATCTACGTCTGACCTGCATCTGATCTTCATCGGATGGCCATCCGCGGGCCGGTGCCGCTCAGCGGATGTGCCAGTGCCGCGCCGCCGGCCCGTGGTGCGTGGCCAGGGCGCGGTCCAGGTTCGTGGCGGCGCTGATCAGCGCGAGGTGGGTGAACGCCTGCGGGAAGTTCCCGAGCGCCTCGCCCGCGGGCCCGATCTCCTCGCTGTAGAGGCCGAGGTGGTTCGCATGCGTGATCATCTTCTCGAAGACATAGCGGGCCTCGCCGATCCGCCCGGAGCGGGCGAGCGCCTCGACGTACCAGAACGAGCACAGGTTGAACGTTCCCTCGCCGCTGTCCAGCCCGTCGCTGCCGTCCGTCCGGTAGCGGTGCACCAAGCTGTCGCTGACCAGCTCCTCCTCGATCCGCCGCACCGTGGACAGGAACCTCGGGTCCTTGGGCCCGGAGAACTTCACCAGCGGCATCACCAGCAGCGAGGCGTCCAGCGTCGGGCTGTCCGGGTACTGGCAGTACGCGCCGAGCTCCGGCGACCAGCAGCGGTCCTGCACGAACCGGTACGCGGCCGCGGCCGTGTCCCGCCACTGCTCGACGGGGGCCGGCATGCCGCGGTGGCGCGCGATGCGCATGGCCCGCTCGAAGGCGACCCAGGTCATCAGCGCGGAGTACGTGAAGCGCTGCCGGCCGCCGCGGGTCTCCCAGATCCCGTCGTCGGGCTCCTCCCAGTTCTTCTGCAACCAGTCGAGCTGGCGGGCGAGCGCCTCCCACAGCTCGTAGGAGATCGGCTCGGCGTGCTTGTTGTACAAGTAGACGGAGTCCATGAGCTCGCCGTGGATGTCGAGCTGGGTCTGGCCCGCCGCGGCGTTGCCGATCCGGACCGGGCGCGCGCCGTTGTAGCCGCAGAGGTGGTCCAGGACCGTCTCGGGCAGGTCGGGGCGGCCGTCGATGCCATACAGCACCTGCAGCCCGGTGCCGGGCGGGGCCTGCGCGCAGCGCTGGTGGAGCCAGTCGATGAACGCGGCGGCCTCCTCCGTGAAGCCCAGCCGCATCAGCGCGTAGAGCGTGAAGGCGGCGTCGCGGATCCAGGTGTAGCGGTAGTCCCAGTTCCGGCCGCCGCCCGGGGCCTCGGGCAAGGAGGTGGTCGCCGCGGCGACCAGGGCGCCGGTGGGCTGGTAGACCAGCAGCTTCAGGGCCAGCGCCGAGCGCTCGACCACCTCGCGGTAGCGGCCCCGGTACTGCGACTGCCGCACCCAGCCGTCCCAGTACTGCAGCGTCGTGTCCAGCAGCCGGGTGGCCTCCGCGCAGTCGAGCGGGCGCACCACGCCCTCCCGTACGGCCTCCGCCCCGTCCCACTGCACGGCGAGCTCCAGCGACTGGCCGGGCTCAAGCGTCACCGTCGCGCGTGCGGCGCCGTCGTCGCCCGGCGTCAGCGGCACGGACGAGCGCAGCGCGAGGAAGCCGGCCGGGCCCGCGAAGACGGCGCCCGCGCCCCGTACCGGGGTGACCGTGTGCGGGGCGCGGCCGTAGTCGAAGGCGGGCCGGCAGCACACGTCGATCACCGCCCGGCCGCGCAGCACGCGCACCTCCCGCACGATCTGGCGGGTGCCCGAGGCCGGGCAGGACGGGTGGTCGGGCACCATGAAGTCGTACAGCTCGGCCACCGAGCCCTGGCCGAGGAACCGGGTCAGGAGCACGTTCGAGTCGGGCATGTACATCTGCTTGGTGCGCTCCGTGTCGCGCACCGTGACGGAGAACGACCCGCCGCGGTCGGCGTCGAGCAGCGACCCGAAGACGGAGGGCGCGTCGAAGCGGGGCAGGCAGCACCAGTCGATCGTGCCGTCGACCCCGACGAGCGCCACGGTGTGCAGATCGCCGATGATCCCGTGGTCCTCGATGGGCAGGTAGCCGGGTTTCATGGGCCCCTCCTCGGCGGAGCGGCGTGCCACACCACCCGTTATACCGCCGGGGGAGGCCGGATGCCTGCTGTCAGCCCTCCCGTCAGCCGGTGGGCCGCGACCGCGCCAGGGCCTCCCGTACGGCCTCCTCCGTACGCGCCACGACCGCCGTGCCGTCGTCGGCGGTGATGATCGGCCGCTGGATGAGCTTGGGATACCCGGCCAGGGCCTTGATCCACTGCTCGCGCGCGCCCGCGTCGCGCGGCCAGTCCTTGACGCCGAGCTCCTTCGCCGCCGCCTCCTGGGTGCGCGTGATGTCCCACGGCTCCAGGCCGAGCCGGTCGAGCAGCGCGCGGAGCTCGTCCTCGCCGGGGACGTCCTCCAGATAGCGGCGCACGGTGTACCCGGCCCCTTCGGCATCGAGCAGGCCGATGGCGCTGCGGCACTTCGAACAGGCGGGATTGATCCAGATCTCCATGCCCCACACCGTACCGCGTACCCCTGTCAAATCCCGTCTGAGCTGGGGCGATTGTCAGTGGGGGGCGGTAAAATCGAAGGTATACGAGAGAGGTTGTGAACCCCCTCAGGAGGAACGCCGATGGCCGTAGCCGCACCCACTCTTCCCGATCTCCCGAGCCTTTCCACGCTGCCGAAGAAGCCCATGCCCGCGGGCCGCCCGCGCAGCTGGTACGAGTCCCACAACCGCCAGCTGAAGGCGATGCGCCTCGCGATCGCCCTCCTGCACTCCGGGGTGTACCGCCCGGAGCAGGCGAGCAACCGCCGGATACGGGCCACGGCGGTCCGCATCGGGGTCCACTCGCCCTCCGACACGACGTGCCGGGCGGTGCGGTCCCTCATCCACGACGCCGCCAACTACTGACAGCACTACTGGCAGCACCACTGACAGGCACCACCGGCAGACACCACTGACCGGTGCCCCTGACAGGAGGGGCGGGCCTCTCCCGGTGCCCGCATGCGAACCCCCGAACTTGCCCATAACGTGGCAAGAGGGTCGTCATGTCGTCACTGGGAGAGGCCCATGCCTGCTCGTACGCTCAAGGACAAGGTCGTCGTCATCGGCGGTGCGTCGAAGAACCTCGGCGGCCTCATCGCCCGCGAGATCGCCGCGGACGGCGCCAAGGTCGTCGTCCACTACAACAGCGACTCATCGCGCGACAAGGCGGAGCAGACCGTCGCCGACGTGAAGAAGGCCGGCGGCGACGCCTTCGCGCACCAGGGTGACCTGACGAAGGTCGCCGAGGTCGAGCAGCTCTTCGACGCGGCGGTGCAGGCGTTCGGCAAGGTCGACCACATGGTGAACACCGCCGGCATGGTCATCAAGAAGCCGATGACCGAGACGTCGGAGGAGGAGTTCGACAAGATGTTCGCCGTCAACACCAAGGCGGCGTACTTCATGATGCGCGAGGCCGCCAAGCGCATCGAGCGCGACGGCTCCATCGTCACCATCGTGACGTCCCTGCTCGCCGCCTACACCGGCCTCTACTCCGTCTACGCCGGCAGCAAGGCCCCCGTCGAGCACTTCACCCGCGCGCTCTCCAAAGAGCTCTTCGGGCGCAACATCTCGGTGAACAACATCGCCCCCGGACCGATGGACACCTCGTTCTTCTACCCGGCCGAGACGGACGACTCCGTCGCTTACCACAAGTCCTCGTCCATGAACGGCGACCTCACCAAGATCGAGGACATCGTCCCGTACGTGAAGTTCCTGCTGACGGACGGCTGGTGGCTCAACGGCCAGACCCTCTTCATCAACGGCGGCTACACCACGCGCTGACACGACCGGGCGCCGCGGGGCCGCCGCGTAGGCTTGCACCCCATGTGGCAAGGACAGCAGCCGCCGGGGCGTGGCGGATACCCGCAAGGCGGGCAACCGAATCCGTATCAGCAGCCGGGCCCGTACGGGCCTCCGCCTCAGCCACCGCGAGGCGGAGGAAACAAGACGAAGCTCATAGCCATCGCCGCGGCGACGGCCGTCGTCATCGCGGCGGGCGTCACGGGTTTCCTCGTCCTGGGCGGCGACAAGGACGCCGAGGCGAAGGACCCGAAGCCCGCCGAGCACAGCACGCAGCCCACCGCCTCGGCGAGCGCCGACAACCCCCGCGCCGACCACGACCCCAAGCCGGTCGTCCCCGGCTGGAAGGTCGTCACCAACCCCGCGAAGGGCGTCGCCTTCGACGTGCCCCCCGAGTGGGACCGCAAGCAGCCCGACTGGGTCACCTACGTCGCCGAAAAGGACGACCCCGAAGACAAGCCGCTCGTCGCCATGATGGCACCGGCGATGCTCAACCCGACGTGGTGCAGCTCCGGCAGCGGCGACAAAAAGGAAAACACGGCCCTCGCCGCGGCGGGCTCCCGCGGCGAGCACGCCGGCCAGGAACCGGAGGGCGCCGCCCGCGCGAACGCCGAGGCGTGGATCTACGGCTTCTACACCCAGCCCGACAAGAAGAAGATCAAGTCCGGCCCGGCGGAGCCGTACACCACCAAGTCCGGCCTGTCCGGCACCCTGGTCTCGGCCTCCTCCTCGGGCGCCCCGAAGAAGAACAAGTGCGACTCTGACGGCAAGGCCACCGCCTTCGTCTTCAAGAACCCCAAGGGCAACGAATACACGTCCTGGACGATCTTCGGCGCGAAGGGCGTGAAGGACGAACTCCCGGACGACACCCTCCGCAAGATCCTCAGCACCGTCCGCCTGATGGAGCCCCCGAAGTAGGGCGCCTCGCGGCCGTCAGGTGATCCGCCACGTGATCTCCAGGCGGAACGCCGGGTCGGCCGGGTCGAAAACGATCCCCGCGCCGCCGGCGCCCCGCCCGGGGAGCTTGCCCGGGGCCCCGGTGAACTTTTCCAGGCCGAGGACGACGCGCGCGGCGGACGCCGGGCCGTCGAAGGCCTCGACGAGTTCCTGACCCGCCCTGCCGTCCCAGTTGAAGTCCCCGCCCTGGGACGGAACGAAGACGCGGGCACCACGCCACGTTCCCCGCAACCGGGTCGCCCCGGCGGGGACGGTGTCGATGGTCATGTTGATGAACTGGGACCTGTTGGGGTTGTTCTTGACGGTGAGCTTCACGTCGACGTTGTATGCGGGGACGGCTGCTGCGTCGCTCATCCCGGGCCCCTTTCCTCGGCGTCCTCGGCCGAAAGGCGATTGAGGACATCATGGGGCGGGACGGGCACGGGCGGCGTTAGGCCGAACGGGTGAGACGGAAAAGCCGCCGGCCGTGCCCTTCCCCGAAAGGGAAGGGCACGGCCGGCGGAATTCGCTCTGACCCCTGGGGTTCTTAGATGTCGAAGTACATCTCGAACTCGTGCGGGTGCGGGCGCAGCTGGATCGGGGCGATCTCGTTGGTGCGCTTGTAGTCGATCCAGGTCTCGATCAGGTCGGAGGTGAAGACGCCGCCGGCCTGGAGGTACTCGTTGTCCTGCTCCAGGGCGTCGAGGACGGCCGGGAGGGAGGTCGGGACCTGGGGGACGTTCGCGTGCTCGTCGGGGGCGAGCTCGTAGAGGTCCTTGTCGATCGGCTCGGCGGGCTCGATCTTGTTCTTGACGCCGTCGAGTCCGGCCAGGAGGAGGGCCGAGAAGGCGAGGTAGGGGTTCGAGGACGGGTCCGGGGCGCGGAACTCGACGCGCTTGGCCTTCGGGTTGGAGCCCGTGATCGGGATGCGCATGGCGGCGGAGCGGTTGCGCTGGGAGTAGACCAGGTTGACCGGGGCCTCGAAGCCGGGGACCAGGCGGTGGTAGGAGTTCACCGTCGGGTTGGTGAAGGCCAGCAGCGACGGGGCGTGCTTGAGGATGCCGCCGATGTAGTAGCGGGCGGTGTCCGAGAGGCCCGCGTAGCCCTGCTCGTCGTAGAAGAGGGGCTCGCCGCCGGTCCACAGGGACTGGTGGACGTGCATGCCCGAGCCGTTGTCACCGAAGATCGGCTTCGGCATGAAGGTCGCGGTCTTGCCGTTGCGCCAGGCGACGTTCTTCACGATGTACTTGAAGAGCATCAGGTCGTCGGCGGCGGCGAGCAGCGTGTTGAACTTGTAGTTGATCTCGGCCTGGCCGGCGGTGCCGACCTCGTGGTGCTGGCGCTCGACCTGCAGGCCGGCCTTGTCCAGCTCCAGGGAGATCTCGGCGCGCAGGTCGGCGAAGTGGTCGACCGGCGGGGCCGGGAAGTAGCCGCCCTTGTAACGGACCTTGTAACCGCGGTTGTCCTCGACGGCACCGGTGTTCCAGGCGCCGGCCTCGGAGTCGATGTGGTAGAAGGACTCGTTCGCGGCGGTGTTGAAGCGCACGCTGTCGAATACGTAGAACTCGGCCTCCGGGCCGAAGTACGCGGTGTCCGCGATGCCGGTCGAGGCGAGGTAGGCCTCGGCCTTCTTGGCGATGTTGCGCGGGTCACGGCTGTACTGCTCGCCCGTGATCGGGTCGTGGATAAAGAAGTTGATGTTGAGCGTCTTGTCCCGGCGGAACGGGTCCATCCGGGCCGTGGACAGGTCCGCGCGCAGGGCCATGTCGGACTCGTGGATGGCCTGGAAGCCGCGGATCGACGAGCCGTCGAACGCCAGCTCCTCGTTCGGGTCGAAGGCCGCGGCCGGGATCGTGAAGTGCTGCATCACGCCAGGCAGGTCGCAGAATCGGACGTCGACGAACTTGACGTCCTCATCCGAGATGAACTTCTTGGCCTCGTCGGCGTTCTGGAACATCCAACTCCTCCTAGCCCGGCCGCACGCGGTCGGGGATTGCTTCGGTGGCGCGGTCCGTATCGCACCGGCGCGCTGCGGCCGACCCTAGAGAGACGGGATTTCCCGGGCATGACCCATTTGTTTCGCCGAGGTTAACCGGGGTGCGGCCCGGATGTGCCATGAAACACGCACGGGGAACGGATCGGGGAGCGCGGGCGGGCGACCCCCGGGCCGGGGGGTACGAATGCGGGCGCAGTACCGTGGACGGGTGGACAACAGGCAAGCAATCGGCTCATGGCTCTCCGGCCCGCGCGCGGCCGCCGAGGAGATGGGCGTCGACTTCGGGCACCGGGGCGAGCGCCTCGGGCTCCCGGCGGACGGGCCCGGCTCCATCGCCCCGCTCGGGCGGCGCTTCGGCGCCGTCTTCATCGACTGGGCGCTGTGCATGCTCATCGCCTACGCCTTCCTCGCGGACGGCAAGCCCCAGCAGGCGGGCAACTGGGCCCTGCTGATCTTCTTCGTACTCAGTGTCGTCACTGTCGGTACGATCGGCTGCACCCCCGGGAAGCGTCTCCTCGGGCTGCGGGTCGTCGCCGAGGGCGGGGGACGGCTCAGCCTGCCCCGCGTCCTCTTCCGCAGCGTACTCCTCGCCGTCGTCATCCCGGCCGTCATCTGGGACCGCGACACCCGCGGGCTCCACGACCGCCTCGCCCGCGCCGTCCAGGTGCGGGTCTGACGCTTTCCCCGTCACGCGCCTTCCCCGTCACGCAACGAGGGCGGGGCCGGAATCTCTCGATTCCGGCCCCGCCCTCTTCGCTCGCTCCGCTTCCTCAGCGGCCCTTCGGCATCCGCGCGCCCTTGGGCAGCGGACCCTTCGGGACCGGCATGTTCTTCATCGGGTCGCCCAGCGCCCGCAGCCGGTCCGTGGTCGCCGTGACCTTGTCGCCCGGAACCACCTGCGGCAGCTTCGCCAGCGTCATGCGCATCTTCTTCAGCGGCAGCTGACCCTCGGCGTTGCCGATGATGAAGTCGTGCACCGGGACGTCGGTCACGACGCGCGCCATCTTGCGCTTCTCGGCCGCCAGCAGGCCCTTGACCCGGCCGGGGTTGCCCTCGCCGATGAGCACGATGCCCGCCTTGCTGACCGCGCGGTGGACCATGTCGCCATCACGGCTGAACGCGACGGGGGACGTCGTCGTCCACTTCCGGCCCATCTGCTGCTCCAGGATGGCCGCGGCCGCGCCCACCTGGCCCTCGATCTTGCCCTGGTAGGCCCGCTGGGCGCGCTGCCCGAAGACGATCGCCATCGCGAGGAACGCCAGCAGGACGCCGAGAATGCCCAGGTAGACCGGGTGGCCGATCGCGAAGCCCACGGCGAGCAGGACACCGAGGGTCACGATGCCCACGCCGGCGACGATCAGACCGACCTTCGGGTCAGCCTCTCGCGTCAGCTTGTAGGACTGGACGATCTGCTGCAGTCGCCCCTGCTTCTCAGCCTGATTCTCAGGTGTTGCCTTCCTCGCCATAAGGCGAAGTTTACGTCGCCTGCGGACCGGGGGCCGCCACGGCCTCCAGCACGTGCTGCGCCTCGCGCCGGTCCTTGGCCCGGCGGCGGTCCTCCAGCACCGCGGTCCAGGCGTTACGCCGAGCGGTGCGCTGGCCGCGGCGCATCAGCAGCCCCTCCAGGGCCCGCAGGGCGCCGGTGACGGACGGGGGCCGTACGGAGAGCGTGCTGGGCAGGGTGGAAGCGGTGCGGGTGGCTGTCGCCATGGCTGCGTGGGCGGGCGCGGCCTGCATGTCGTTGTCCCCTCGGGAGCGGAAGTGAACAGTGGGCAGCGGGGGGGGGGCTGGAGGTACGTACCGGCGGGGAAGGGCGTGCGAACGAAGGACGTGGCGTGCGGACGAAGAATGTACGGACTTATGTGCGTACGGGGAACTGCTGTGCGTGCCTCTATCGTCACGGAACGGTGTTACCAATGGATGACCTCTTGGTCAAACGCCTATGAAACGTTGACGCGGCCCGTACCGTCCCCCACCGTCCGGCAGGGGCGGCACGGGCCGCGTCCACAAGCATGCGCAGAGCTGAAGCCGCAGGTCAGACCGCCTGCGTCGACGGGGCGGCGGCGCGCCGCTCCATCGCCTGCTGGTAGAGGCGCCCGGCCCGGTACGACGAACGGACCAGGGGGCCGGACATGACACCGGCGTAGCCGATCTCCTCCGCCTCCTCCTTCAGCTCGACGAACTCCTGCGGCTTCACCCAGCGCTCCACCGGGTGGTGCCGCGGCGACGGCCGCAGGTACTGGGTGATGGTGATGAGCTCGCAGCCCGCCTCGTGCAGGTCGCGCAGGGCCTCGCTGACCTCGGCCCGCTCCTCGCCCATGCCCAGGATCAGGTTGGACTTGGTCACCAGGCCGGCCTCGCGGGCCTTGGTGATGACCTCCAGCGAGCGCTCGTAGCGGAAGCCGGGGCGGATGCGGCGGAAGATCCGGGGGACGGTCTCGACGTTGTGCGCGAAGACCTCGGGGCGCGAGGCGAAGACCTCCTCCAGCAGCTCCGGGACCGCGTTGAAGTCCGGGGCGAGCAGCTCGACCTTGGTGCGGCCGCCCTCGCGCTCCGCGGTCTGCTGGTGGATCTGGCGCACGGTCTCCGCGTACAGCCAGGCGCCGCCGTCGGCCAGGTCGTCGCGGGCGACGCCGGTGATCGTGGCGTAGTTCAGGTCCATCGTGACGACCGACTCGCCGACGCGGCGCGGCTCGTCCCGGTCCAGGGCCTGGGGCTTGCCGGTGTCGATCTGGCAGAAGTCACAGCGCCGGGTGCACTGGTCGCCGCCGATGAGGAACGTGGCCTCGCGGTCCTCCCAGCACTCGTAGATGTTGGGGCAGCCCGCCTCCTGGCACACGGTGTGCAGGCCCTCGCGCTTCACCAGGCCCTGCAGCGAGGTGTACTCGGGGCCCATCTTCGCCCGCGTCTTGATCCACTCGGGCTTGCGCTCGATGGGGGTCTGGGCGTTCCGGACCTCCAAGCGCAGCATCTTGCGTCCGTCGGGTGCGACTGCCGACACGTCCGGCTCCCTATGACTTCGATTCCTCGGCGGACACCAGGGTACGCCCGTTATTTCCTACGCTGGTCATTCCTGTGCCCTGGGCAACTCATGGAGCCCCGGACGCATTCCCCCACCGGCCGGGCTAGCTCGCCCCGGCCGCCACGGGGCGCGGCTGCGGCTCCGCGGTCTCCAGAACCTCCCGCAGGTGCTTCTCCACCAGCGGCAGGGCCTCGGCGATCGTCACCTGCCGGCCCAGCTCGTTCGACAGGGAGGTCACACCCGCGTCCCGGATGCCGCACGGCACGATCCGGTCGAACCAGGTGTTGTCAGGATCACAGTTCAGCGCGAAGCCGTGCATCGTCACGCCCTTGGCGATCCGGATGCCGATCGCCGCCAGCTTGCGGTCCTCGCGGCGCTGGCCGGCGTTGGACGGGGCGTACTCCGGGCCGTTCAGCCGGGGGTCGAACTCTCCCTCCTCGCCCGCCTTCGGCGAGGAGGGGCCCACGTCCGTCCTCAGCCGCGGGTCGAAGTCCAGGGAAAGGCCGCCGATCGCGGGGCGCTCCTCGACGGGGTCGCCCAGCACCCAGACGCCGCTGCGGCCCTCCACGCGCGTGGTCGCAACGCCCAGCTCGGCGCAGGCGCGGATGAGGGCCTCCTCCAGCCGGCGCACGTGCGCGATCACGTCCACCGGGCGCGGCAGCTTGAGGATGGGATAGCCGACGAGCTGGCCCGGGCCGTGCCAGGTGATTTTCCCGCCGCGGTCGACGTCAACGACAGGGGTACCGTCCAGGGGGCGCTCGCTGTCCTCCGTGCGCCGTCCCGCGGTGTAGACCGCCGGGTGCTCCAGCAGCAGGCAGGTGTCCGGGATCTCGTCCGCGAACCGGGCGGCGTGGACCCGCCGCTGCTCCTGCCACGCCTCCTGATACTCGACGGCGTCCGCCCCGAAGCCCAGGTGGACGAAGCGCAGCTCACTCACGGCGGCTCCTCAGCTTCTCTTCAGCCCTTTTCGACGTGCTCCTTTGCCACTGTACGGCCGCCCGCCGACATCCCTGCAGGCGGGCGGCGTACGGCGGGCGGAGGGTGCGCCGCGAGCGGTCCCGGCGGCGAGGGCAGCTCGGCCCGCTGTCCGGGTGTATTTGATCTGTCCTCACACGATCGGATGAATGCGGGGCGAAGGGAGCGATCAGGGCGTTGGGGACCGCTAAGTTCGCGCCGTTCCAGAACGAGATCAGGGAGACCGGCAGGCTGATGACGGAACGACCCCCGCAGCGCATCCCCAACCGTCAGCTCGCCGCGTTGATCGCGGAGGCGGGCTTCTCCAACGCAGGGCTGGCTCGGCGAGTCGATCAGTTAGGGCTTGAGCACGGCCTCGACCTGCGTTACGACAAGACGTCCGTCACCCGCTGGCTGCGCGGCCAGCAGCCCCGCGGAACCACCCCGGCGCTGATCGCCGAGGTCTTCACCCGGCGGCTCGGGCGGCGGCTGTCCGCGCAGGACCTGGGGCTGGACGCCTGCGCCCCGGTGTACGCGGGGCTCGAATTCGCCGCGTCCCCGGAAGAGGCCATTGACATCGTCAGCGGCCTCTGGCGCAAGGACTCCGGCAGCCACACCGAGCTCCGGAAGATCGCCTTCACCCCGGCCGGGCTGGTGGTGCCCAGCCGGGACTGGCTGATCGGCCGGGCCGACGAGCGGGTCGCCCGCGGCGCCCCCGCCTCCGAGGGCGGCCGGGTCCCGGCCCAGGGGCGCGCGCACCAGCCCCGTCAGCGGCACGTCGAGCGCGGGCCCGGCGGCCGGGTCTCGATGGGCGACATCGCGGCGCTCCGCTCGGTCGGCGAGCTCTTCCGCACGCTCGACCACGCGTACGGCGGCGGGCACGCCCGCCAGGCCCTCGTGCGGTACCTGGAGCACGAGGCCGAGCCGATGCTGCGCGGCACGTACGGGGAGGCGACCGGGCGCCGGCTCTTCGCCGCCGTCGCCGACCTCACCCGGCTCGCCGGCTGGACGTCGTACGACATCGCCGCGCACGGGCTGGCGCAGCGGTACTTCGTCCAGGCGCTGCGGCTCGCCCAGGCCGCGGGGGACCGCTCCTACGGCAGCTACGTGCTCGTCACCATGAGCCGGCAGGCGGTCTACCTCGGCCACGGCCGGGAAGCCGTCCAGCTGGCCCGGGTCGCCCAGCAGGGCATCGGGTCCAGCGCCCCGTCCGTGGTGCAGTCGCTGCTGCACGCGGTGGAGGCCCGCGGGCACGGGGTGCTCGGCGAGGTACGGGCCTGCTCGGCGTCGCTGGCGCGGGCGGAGCGGGCGCTGGAGTCCGCCCGCCCGGGCGACGACGTGCCGTACTGGGCCCGCTTCTTCGACGAGGCCCAGCTGGCCGACGAGTTCGGGCACTGCCACCGCGACCTGCAGCAGTACCGGGCCGCGGCGCAGCACGCCGAGCGCTCCCTGCAGCTCCGCAGCCAGGCGTACGCCCGCAGCCGGCTCTTCTGCCGCGTGGTGCTGGCCACGGCGCGGCTCGGCCTCGGCGAGCTGGAGCAGGCGTGCCAGCTGGGGGCGGAGGCGGCCCAGGCGGCGGCCGAGATGCGGTCGGTCCGGGCGCTGGAGTACATCCGCGACTTCGAGCGGCGGCTCGAACCGTACCGGGACGCGGCGGCGGTCCGTGCGTACCGGGAGAAGGTGGCGGTGCTGTAGGCAGGCCTGCGGCCGTTCCCGCACCGCCGGTTCGCCTGCGGCGGGCTCTGCGGCGGGCTCTGCGGCCCTCGGCCGGGGGCGGCTCGGCACCGCCGGGCACCTCCGGTGGGGTCGGGCGCCGTTGCGGCGGGGTGTTCCTGCCTGGTGGCGAAGGGCTTGGGTTCGTGGTCGGGCCTGGGCCCTGTCCGGCACCGCCGGGCTCCGCCGTGTCGGCTTGGCGCCGTTGCGGCGGGGTGTTCTTGCTTGGCGGCAAGGGGCTTGGGCGCGGTCGGGCCTGAGCCCCTTCGGCACCGCCGGGCACCTCCGGTGGGGGTTGCTCGCCGCCGCGGCGGGAACAAGAAGCCGGGCTTCTTGGCTTCGGTGACTTTGCCTGCGGCAGGCAAGTACTTCCCGCCGCAGCGGCGCTCGGGCCCCACCAGAGGTGATCGGCGGTGCCGTACCAGCCGCTTCGACGGCCTTGCCGCAGGCAAGAACATTCCGCCGCGACTGGGGGCACCTCCCAGCGGTAGCTGGGGGAGAACAACCCCCACCGGGATCCCGGCGGTGCCGTGCCGGCCGCACGTGTCGTACGAGAGCCCGGCCGCAGGCCGCTACGCCGCCTGCAGTTCCTCCGAGTCCTGCGGGGCCCGGATGCCCAGGTCGCGGAGGACCGCCAGGGCCGCCCTGCGGCCCGAGAACAGGGCGCCCTGGACCGTGCTCGTGTCGCGGTGGTCGCCGCAGACGTAGAGGCCCGACAGGAGCCGCACCGGGCGGCGGACGTCGTGCGGGGCCGGCATGGCCGGGACGGCCTCGGGGTCGTGGTGGGCGGCCAGGAGCTGCCAGTCGCCGGTGGGGGCGCCGTAGACCCGGGCGAGCTGGGCCCGCGCGGCGCGGTCCAGTTCGGCGGTGGGCAGCGAGGCCGCCGCGCCCAGCACCGTCGAGGTGATCAGGGGCCGCCCCTCGGGCGCCCGCGACGGATCCACCTCGCTGGCCACCATGGTGTGCGCGACGGGCCCGCGCCGCCCCGCGGCGATGATGAGCGAGGCCTCGCGCAAGGGCGGCTCGGGGGCGGTGTGGTGCAGCACGGTCACCGGATGGAAGCCGGGCATCCGCAGGCCCGGGATGAGCTCGGCCGCGGCGCGCGCCCCGGTGGCCACGACGACCGAGCGGCAGCGCAGCTCACCGTGCCCGGCGGTCGACACGGAGGTCGTGCAGGCGGCCTTGGCGTGGACGCCGGTCCGCACCGTGCCGGGCGGCAGCAGCGCGGCCAGCAGCGCCGGCACGGTGTCCGCCCCGCCGGCCGGCAGACAGAGGCGGCCACGCGCGTAGCCCCGCAGCACGAGGTCGGCGCAGCGGCTCGACGTGGTGAGGTCCGGGTCGCACAGCAGGGACGCCAGGAGGGGCCGCAGGAACCCCTCGACGGTGCGGGCCGGCAGGCCGCGCCCGGCGAGCGTCTCGGCGGTGGGCCGGTCGGGCCGGGCGAGGACGCGGTGGGCGGGCAGCGCCGCGAGGCGGCCCAGCGCGGTGCCCAGGCGGGCCTGGTCGAGGCCGCCGGCCCGGGACGCCCGCGCCGCCCGGGAGGCGCGGGCGACGGTCGCGAAGGCCCGTGCCGTGGGGAACGCGCGCTTCGTGGAGCGGGGTTCGCCCGTGCGCTGGTTGCGCCCGTCGGCGTGGACGAGCACTCCCGGGGTGAACGGCCGCAGCACGAGGGCGTCCAGGCCGGGCGTGCGGAGCAGCTCCGGGAAGGAGGTGTTGAGCAGCTGGGCCGTCCGGTCCAGCAGGAAGCCGTCGGCGCGGTCGGTGGTCATCCGCCCGCCGACGCGGGGGGCGGCCTCCAGGACGATGACCGACACTCCCGCGGCCGTGAGCCGGTGGGCCGCTGACAGCCCGGCGAGGCCGGCTCCCACGATGACGACGTCGGCGTCGATGGCGGTGTCGCGTGCGCTGCTGAGCACGTGCCCTCCCGGGTTCGGTCCGCTCGCTCGGTGCCCTGATGCCCTCAACGGGCAGAGGCGATGCGCGATTTGACATGACCGTAGAGAGAAATTCGGTCAATAACAGTCGCGCACGGACAGGGCACGGTCGCACGGTGGGTAGCACGGCCGGCGGCCCCGTGCGCGGTCCGTGGTCACCGTGTGTCCGCCAGCGCGGCCCGTACGGCGCTCTCGATGTCCGGGCACGCGAAGGAGAACCCGGAGTCCAGCAGCCGCCGGGGCACGACCCGCTGACTGCCCAGCACGTCGGAGGCCATCTCGCCGAGGGCCGCCCGGAGCACGGGGGCGGGCACGGGGAGCAGCGCCGGCCGGTGCAGCACCCGCCCCATCACCTCGGTCACCTGACGGTTCGTGACCGGATGGGGCGCGGTCAGATTGACGGGTCCGGACAGCGACGTGTCCTCTAGGAGGTGCCGGAGCGCGGCGACGTGGTCCTGCAGGGCGATGAAGCTCCAGTACTGCCGGCCGTCGCCCATGCGCCCCCCGAGCCCCGCCCGGAAGAGCGGGAAGAGTTTGCCCCACGCCCCGCCCCGCCGGGAGACGACGAGCCCCGTACGGGCGTAGACGGTCCGCACGCCCGCCTCGGCGGCGGCCACGGTGGCCTCCTCCCACCGCTGGCAGACGTCGGCGAGGAAGCCGTGCCCGGGCGGGGTGTTCTCGTCGGCGAGACGGTCGCCGGTGTCGCCGTAGATGCCGATCGCGCTGCCGCTGACCAGCACGCGCGGCGGGGTGTCGAGGGAGGCGACGGCCTCGGCGATCGCGGCGGTGCCGAGGACCCGGCTGTCCCGGATCTCCTTCTTGTAGGCGGCCGTCCAGCGGTGGTCGCCCACGCCCGCGCCCGCCAGGTGCACCACGCCCGTGCAGCCGGCGAGCCCGGCCGCGTCGACGGTCTGGCGCACGGGGTCCCAGGAGACCTCTCCCCGCGCCCGCGCCGGGCGCCGCACGAGGCGCACCACCTCGTGGCCGTCCGCCTGCAGGGAGCGCACGAGCGCCGTGCCGATGAGCCCGGTGGAACCGGTGATCGCGATCCGCATACGGCCCATCCTGCCCGCGGCCCCGTAAAAAATGACACAGGAGGGGCGGTGCGCGCCTGGCACAGTGACCCCATGGAGAAACCGATCATCCGTACGGCCACGGAGGCCGACGACCGCCCGCTGGCGGAGCTCGACGCCCGCACCTGGTCCACGCTGCACGCGGTCCAGCCGCGCCCCCTGCCGCCCTACGAGCCCTTCTTCACCGAGCGGACCCGGCCCGAGCAGATCCTGGTGGCCGAGGCCGGCGGCCGGCCCGCGGGTTACATACGGCTGGTGCCGCCCACGCCGCTCGCCGTCAACGCCCACGTGCGCCAGATCCAGGGCCTCGTCGTGGACGACGCCTTCCGCGGGCGCGGCATCGCCCGGGCGCTGCTGCGGGCGGCGGGCGAGGAGGCCCGCCGGCAGGGCGCGACCCGGCTCACGCTGCGCGTGCTCGGGCACAACGCGCCCGCCCGCAGCCTCTACGAGGCGGAGGGCTTCGCCGTGGAGGGCGTGCTGCCGGGGGAGTTCCTGCTGGACGGCTCTTACGTGGACGACGTGCTCATGGGCCGGTCGCTGACCTGATCCCCTGACAGACCGCGGCCACGCGCGCCGTCACTCCCGGAAGCGCTCCCACAGGCGGGGGAAGCGCTCGGCGAGCGCCGCCTCGTCCTCCGGGTCGAAGGGCGATCCCAGCGGCTCCGCCGGCTGGTCGGGCAGCCCCAGGTCCGGGGTCTCCGCCCCGGTGAGCTGCTCGTACGCCTCGTCGGCCGCGTAGCCGAGGTCCTCGCCGTCCCCGTCGACCTCCTCGTCGAAGTCCTCCAGCAACTCGGCGAGGTTGTCGGGGTCGTGCATGGCCCCTTCGAAGACCTCCCGGCCCCGGCCGATCAGCCAGCACCGGAAGTAGTCGAAGGCGTCGTCGCTCGCGCCGCTGAGCAGGATGGCCGCCGCGCCCCACAGGTCCCAGGTGTACGAGCGGTTGTAGCGGGACTCGAAGTGCCGGGCGAAGTCCACCACGCGCTCGGGGTCGAGCTGCATCAGCCGGTCGACCAGCAGGTCCGCCTGGTCCTCGGCATCGCCCTCGGCCGCCTCGCGCGTGGCGTCGATCAGCTCCCAGAACTCCGTCTCGTCCACGCCACCAGCATCGGGCCAAGCCTCCCGCCCCGCACGCGGAGCGCGGCGGATGCGGCCGTCTCGTTATCGGAGCGTGTCACCGGGCGCGGTGTGACGCATGAAACAGGACAGAGGGTGTCTTGATTCGGTGACAGGGTCACGGCCGTACCGACGAGAGGAGACCCGAGGACATGGGTACGCGCACACAGGACGACCGGCCGCTCGCGGGCAAGGTCGCGCTCGTGGCAGGAGCCACCCGCGGCGCGAGCCGCGCCGTGGCCGTCGAGCTCGGCAGGGCCGGCGCGGTCGTCTACGCGACCGGGCGCACCACGCGCGGGCACCGCAGCGAGGTCGGGCGGCCCGAGACGATCGAGGAGACCGCCGAACTGGTGACGGCGGCCGGCGGCACGGGCATCGCCGTGCCCGCGGACCACCTGGAACCCGGGCAGGTGGAGGCCGTCGTCGCCCGCGTCGAGCGGGACCACGGGCGGCTGGACGTGCTCGTCAACGGCCTGTGGGGAGGCGACCACCTCGTCGGCTTCCCCGACGCCTTCAGCAGGAAGTCGTGGGAGCACGACCTGGACGCCGACCTGCGCATCCTGCGGCTCGGCATCGACTCCCACCTGATCACCAGCCGCTGCGCGCTGCCGCTGCTGAGCCGGCGGCCCGGCGGGCTGGTGGTCGAGATGACCGACGGGACGGCCGGCTACAACGCGAAGTACCGCGGCCACCTCGCCTTCGACCTCGCCAAGTACGCGCCGATCCGCATGGCCATGGGGCTGGGCGAGGAGCTCCGGGACCTCGGCTGCACCGCGGTCAGCCTCACGCCCGGATACCTGCGGTCGGAGGCGATGCTGGACACGTACAAGAAGGTGACCGAGGAGACCTGGCGCGACGCCCTGGAGGAGGACCCGCACTTCTGCATCTCGGAGAGCCCCGCCTACGTCGGGCGCGCGGTGGCCGCGCTCGCCGGCGACGCGGAGGTCGCGCGCTGGAACGGACAGTCCCTGTCCAGTGGGCAGCTGGCGCGCGTCTACGGTTTCACCGATACGGATGGCACGAGGCCGGACGCGTGGGGGTACATCGCTGCCTTGGAGGCGGGTGAGGAGCCGCGGGAGGCGGATTACCGCTGAACCGGGGCGGCCCTCGACCCCCACCGCGCTGAACGCGCGGTGTCTTCAAATGCCGGACGGGCCGGGTGGTTGCCGGGACGGCTGAGGGTGCCGGAGTGGGTGCGGGTCGCCTGGAGGGTTCAGCTGTACAGGGCCGCTGTCCGGGCCGCCGCCTGCGCGAAGCGCTCGCGCAGCTCGGGCGGGGCCAGGGCCTCCACCTCGGGGCCGAGGGCCAGCAGCTGGTCGTAGGCGACCTCCAGGGACTCCACGGCCAGGGTGACCGTGACGCGGCCGAGATCGTCCGCCGGCCCGGCCGCCGCCAGTGCTTCTTCCGCCGCCACGCGGTCCGTCACGTGGGGGAGGCGCCTCGCCCCCTCCGGGGTGAGGCGCAGCCCGGCCCGGTCGCGGAGGATGGAGCGGGCGAATTCCGCCGCCCGCTCCTCCCAGAAGGCCGGCAGGTCGAACGTCTCGTCCCGCTCGAAGCGGTCCGCCCCGGCGGCCACGGCCGTGAAGCGGTCCACGCGATAGATGCGGAACTGCTCGCCGGCGCGCGCCGCCAGGTACCAGATGCCGCCCTTGAGGACGAGCCCGTACGGCTCCAGCTCGCGCTCGGCCTCCCCTTCCCGCCGCCGGTAGCGGGCCGTGATCGGGCGGTCGTCCCAGACGGCGTCCGCGACGGCGGGCAGCAGGGCCGGCGGGTCGCCCTCGCGCCACCAGCCGGGCGCGTCGAGGTGGAAGCGCTGGGCCGCGGACGCCGAGGCGTCCCGGAGCTCGGGCAGGAGGGCGGCGGAGACCTTGAGGCGGGCGGCCGAGGCGGCGTCGGCCAGACCCATCTCGCGCAGCGCGGAGGGGACCCCGGACAGGAACAGCGCCTCCGCCTCCGTACGGCCGAGGCCCGTCAGCCGGGTGCGGTAGCCGCCGATGAGGCGGTAGCCACCCGCGCGGCCGCGGTCGGCGTAGACGGGGACGCCCGCTTCGGACAGCGCGAGGACGTCCCGGGCGACGGTGCGCTCGGAGACCTCCAGCTGCCGCGCCAGCTCGGCGCCCGTCATGGACGACCGGGACTGGAGCAGCAGGACAAGCTTGATCAGCCGTGCGGCGCGCATGAGCAAAAGGGTAGGGGGAGTGGCGACAGGAGCCGGTACGCAGCCAGGGCAGGAAGACGCACGGGCTCCTGTCGTCACTTCTGAGCCGTGCCGCGACACAGGACAGGGCGCACGGACGGCTCGGACGAGACTGTACGCCTCTGATCGATGATCGATCAATCCTTGAGGCCCGATCGAGATCTCAGATCTGCGGCGCGCAGCTCAGCACGTGTGTCTTCAGCAGCTCCCCGATCGCCGGATCGCGCCGCCGGAACGCCGCCACGATCTCCGCGTGGTCCTCGGCGTGCGAGCGCGGCTCCGGGCTCAGCCAGCGGATCGACAGCGTCGTCCACACCTCGATGCCCAGCGACTCCCAGGTGTGCAGCAGCACGGCGTTGCCGGCCGCCTTCACGATCTCGCGGTGGAAGGCCACCGTGTGCCGGACCTGCGCCTCCCCGTCGCCCGCCCGGTCCGCCACGTACAGCGCCGCGACCTCCGGCTCCAGCGCGGAGACGTCCTCGGCCAGCACGGGCGCGGCCAGCTCCGCCGCCACCTGCTCCAGGCCCGCCCGTACGGGATAGCTCTCCTTGAGGTCCGTGGCGGTCAGCTCGCGGACCCGGACGCCCTTGTTGGGCGAGGACTCGATCAGCCGCAGCGACTCCAGCTCGCGCAGCGCCTCGCGCACCGGCGTCTGGCTCACCGCCAGCTCGGCGGCGATCCGCCGCTCGACGATCCGCTCGCCCGGCTGCCAGCGTCCGCCGACGATCCCTTCGAGGATGTGCTCACGGATCTGCTCACGCAGCGAGTGCACGACGGGTGTGGCCATGGGAGGAGCTCCTCAGCGGGGTGACGCGGGGTGGTGCGCGGTGGTGCGGGGGCGGTGCGGTGACGCGGTGCGGTGCGCGGTGGTGCGGGTGCGGCCGTCATGCCAATTATCCCGGCGGTGCACAAGAGCGCGGCCCCGGCTCGTACGAAACGAGCCGGGGCCGCGCCCTGAAGGTGTCCTGCCGGTGCCGCGAGGACTACAGGCCGATCTCGGCCTCGAACTCGGCGGCCTCCAGGAGCTCCTTGATCGCCGTCAGGTAGCGGGCGGCGTCGGCGCCGTCCACCAGACGGTGGTCGTAGGAGAGCGTCAGGTACGTCATGTCGCGGACGGCGATGGTCTCGCCCAGCTCCGGGTGGCTGATGACCACCGGGCGCTTGACGGTCGCACCGATGCCCAGGATGGCGACCTGGTTCGGGGGCACGATGACCGTGTCGAACAGCGCACCGCGCGAGCCGGTGTTGCTGATCGTGAAGGTCGCGCCGGACATCTCGTCCGGGCTGATCTTGCCCGTGCGGACCTTGCCGGCCAGCTCCGCCGTCTTCTTGGCGATGCCCGCGATGTTGAGGTCACCCGCACCCTTGATGACCGGGGTCATCAGGCCCTTCTCCGAGTCGACGGCGATGCCGACGTTCTCGGAGTCGAAGTAGGTGATGGTGCCCTCGTCCTCGTTGATCCGGGCGTTGATGACCGGGTGGGCCTTCAGCGCCTGGACGGCGGCCTTGACGAAGAACGGCATCGGGGACAGCTTGGCGCCCTCACGGGCGGCGAAGGCGTCCTTGGCCTTGTTGCGCATCCGCATGATCTTGGTGATGTCCACCTCGACCACGGAGCTCAGCTGCGCCTGGCCGTGCAGCGCCTTCATCATGTTGTCGGCGATGACCTTGCGCATGCGCGGCATCTTGACCGTCTGACCGCGCAGCGGCGAAGCCTGCAGCGGGGCGGCCTTCGGCGCGGCCGGAGCAGCGGCGGCCGGGGCGGCCGGAGCGGCGGCCTTGGCGGCCTCGGCGGCGGCCAGGACGTCCTGCTTGCGGATGCGGCCACCGACGCCGGTGCCCTGGACCGAGGTGAGGTCCACGGCGTTCTCGGCGGCGAGCTTGCGCACCAGCGGCGTGACGTACGCGCCGTCGGTGACGGCGGCAGCGGCGGCCGGAGCCGGAGCGGCCGGGGTCACCGGGGCGGCCGGAGCAGCCGGCGCGGGGGCCGGAGCCGGAGCCGGAGCCGGAGCGGCGGCGGGAGCGGCCGGAGCCGGAGCCGGAGCAGCCGGGGCAGCCGGAGCGGCGGGGGCCGGAGCCGGAGCCGGAGCGGCAGCGGGGGCGGCCGGGGCGGCCGGAGCGGCAGCGGCCGGAGCAGCGCCGGCGGCACCGATCACGGCGAGCTTGGCGCCGACCTCGGCGACCTCGTCCTCACCGACGGCGATCTCGAGCAGCACGCCGGAGACCGGGGCCGGGATCTCGGTGTCGACCTTGTCGGTGGAGACCTCGAGCAGCGGCTCGTCGGCCTCGACCGTCTCGCCGACCTGCTTCAGCCAGCGGGTGACGGTGCCCTCGGTGACCGACTCGCCCAGCGCGGGCAGGACGACGTCGGTGCCCTCGGTGGCGCCTGCGGCCGGAGCCTCGGCGGCGGGGGCCTCGGCCACGGGGGCCTCGGCGACCGGAGCCGGAGCGGCGGGGGCCTCGGCGACCGGGGCCGGGGCAGCGGGGGCCTCGGCAGCGGCCGGAGCCTCGGCAGCGGCGGGGGCGCCGGTGCCGTCATCGATGATCGCGAGCTCGGCGCCGACCTCGACCGTCTCGTCCTCGGCCACCTTGATGGAGGCGAGGATGCCGGACGCGGGGGCCGGGATCTCGGTGTCGACCTTGTCGGTGGAGACCTCGAGCAGCGGCTCGTCGGCCTCCACGCGCTCACCCTCGGCCTTGAGCCATCGGGTGACGGTGCCCTCGGACACGCTCTCGCCGAGCGCCGGCAGGGTTACGGAAACCGCCATGGTTGCGGTTGCTCCTTACGAATAGTGGGGGTGTGGTGCGCTCGGGACTTAGTCGTGCGAGTGCAGCGGCTTGCCGGCCAGGGCCAGGTGAGCCTCGCCCAGAGCCTCGTTCTGCGTCGGGTGCGCGTGGATGAGCTGCGCGACCTCGGCCGGCAGCGCCTCCCAGTTGTAGATCAGCTGGGCTTCGCCGACCTGCTCACCCATGCGGTCGCCGACCATGTGGACGCCGACCACGGCACCGTCCTTGACCTGGACGAGCTTGATCTCGCCCGCGGTCTTCAGGATCTTGCTCTTGCCGTTGCCCGCGAGGTTGTACTTCAGAGCGACGACCTTGTCGGCGCCGTACAGTTCCTTGGCCTTCGCCTCGGTGATGCCGACCGAAGCGACCTCGGGGTGGCAGTACGTGACGCGCGGCACGCCGTCGTAGTCGACCGGCACGGGGTTGAGACCGGCCAGCCGCTCCGCAACCAGGATGCCCTCTGCGAAGCCGACGTGCGCGAGCTGGAGGGTCGGGACGAGGTCACCGACGGCCGAGATGGTCGGCACGTTGGTGCGCATGTACTCGTCGACGAGGACGTAGCCGCGGTCCATCGCGACGCCCTGCTCCTCGTAGCCCAGGCCCTGGGAGACCGGGCCGCGGCCGATGGCGACCAGCAGCACCTCGGCCTCGAACTCCTTGCCGTCCGCAAGGGTGACCTTGACGCCGTCGGCGGTGTACTCCGCCTTCTGGAAGAAGGTGCCCAGGTTGAACTTGATGCCGCGCTTGCGGAACGCGCGCTCCAGCAGCTTGGAGCTGTTCTCGTCCTCGACCGGGACGAGGTGCTTCAGGCCCTCGACGATGGTGACGTCGGTGCCGAAGGACTTCCACGCGGAGGCGAACTCGACGCCGATGACGCCGCCGCCCAGGATGATCGCCGACTTCGGGACGCGGTCCAGGACGAGCGCGTGGTCCGAGGAGATGATGCGGTTGCCGTCGATCTCCAGGCCCGGCAGCGACTTGGGCACGGAGCCGGTCGCGAGGAGGACGTGGCGGCCCTGGACGCGCTGGCCGTTCACGTCGACGGAGGTCGGGGAGGACAGGCGGCCCTCGCCCTCGATGTAGGTCACCTTGCGGGAGGCGACCAGGCCCTGCAGGCCCTTGTACAGGCCGGCGATCACGTCGTCCTTGTACTTGTGGACGCCCGCGATGTCGATGCCCTCGAAGGTGGCCTTGACACCGAACTGCTCGCTCTCGCGAGCCTGGTCCGCGACCTCACCGGCGTGCAGCAGCGCCTTGGTGGGGATGCAGCCGTTGTGCAGGCAGGTCCCGCCAAGCTTGTTCTTCTCGATCAGGGCGACGTCCAGACCCAGCTGCGCTCCGCGCAGGGCAGCGGCGTAACCGCCGCTACCGCCTCCGAGGATCACTAGGTCGAAAACGGTGCTGGCGTCGTTCGCCACGTCACGTCCTCCATGCATGGATACGCCGGATCCGGTCACCGATGACCGGGCGGCGGCTGTCGTTCGGCCGCGTTTCTTCGGCCCTGTGGTTAGGGGGGCCCTGTCCTGCCGAGACAACATCTTCGCATTTGTTGACGGACGGCGGGACGCCGGGCCGGTTCCGGAGGCGACTGTTGCGTCACCTTCGGGGGTTACTCGCGCGTACGGGCCGGGGTTTTCGTTACGGGCGAACGGAATCCGCCCGGCCCCGGGCAAAAGCCGCGGGGCCGGGCAGCCGTACGGGTCGCGTACGAGCCCCGTACGAGCCTCGCGGGGAGGCTCAGCCGAGGTCGCCGGCGGCGGTCTGCTCCGCGAGCCGGACCAGGGTGCGGATCGCGGAGCCGGTGCCGCCCTTCGGGGTGTAGCCGAACGGGGCGCTCTCGTGGTACGCCGGGCCCGCGATGTCCAGGTGGGCCCAGGTGATGCCCTCGCCCACGAACTCCTTCAGGAAGAGGCCCGCGGCCAGGCCGCCGCCCATCCGCTCGCCCATGTTGGCGAAGTCCGCGACCGGGGAGTCCATCGCCTTGCGCAGCTCGGCGGGGAGCGGCATCGGCCACGCCTGCTCGCCGACCTCCTCGGCGATCTCGTAGAGCGACGTGCGGAACGCGTCGTCGTTGGCCATGATCCCGAAGGTGCGGTTGCCCAGCGCGAGCACCATCGCGCCCGTCAGGGTGGCGACGTCGACGATCGCGTCCGGGTTCTCCTCCGAGGCGCGGACCAGGGCGTCGCCCAGGACCAGGCGGCCCTCGGCGTCCGTGTTGAGGACCTCGACGGTCTTGCCGCCATACATCTTCAGCACGTCGCCCGGGCGGGTGGCCGAGCCGGACGGCATGTTCTCCGCGAGGGCCAGCCAGCCCGTCACATTGACCTTCAGGCCCAGGCGGGAGGCCGCCACGACCGCGGCGAACACGGCGGCGGCGCCGGCCATGTCGCACTTCATGGTCTCGTTGTGGCCGGCCGGCTTCAGGGAGATGCCGCCCGAGTCGTACGTGATGCCCTTGCCGACGAACGCGAGGGTCTTCTCCGCCTTCGGGTGGGTGTAGGCGATCCGCACCAGGCGCGGCGGGGCGTCCGAGCCGCGGCCGACGCCCATGATGCCGCCGAAGCCGCCCTTGAGCAGGGCCTTCTCGTCCAGCACCTCGACCTTCAGGCCGAACTCCTTGCCGGCGGTCTGGGCCGCGGCGGTGAACGTCTTCGGGTCGAGCTCGTTCGGCGGCATGTTGACCAGGTCGCGGGCCCGGTTGACCTCTTCGGCCACGGTCACGGCGCGGTCGGCCGCGGCCTTGAACGCCTTGTCGCGCGGCTTGGCGCCGAGCAGGGCGATCTCGGCGAGCGGGGCGTTCTTCGCGGCCTTGTCGTCCTTCTTCGCCGCGCCGTTGCCGCCCGGACGGAAGGAGTACGCGCCGAGCAGGGCGCCCTCCGCCAAGGCGTTGGCCGCCTCGGCGTCCTCGACGGGCAGGGCGAACCCGGCCTTCTTGGTGCCGGCCAGCGTGCGCGCCGCGGTGCCCGCGGCGCGGCGCAGGGCCTCGTAGCCGAAGGCGTCGTCCTTCGCCGGGGCGTCGCCGAGGCCGACCGCCAGCACGACCGGGGCCTTCAGCCCGGAGGGGGCGGGGAGCTTGGTCGCCTCCCCTTCGGCGCCGGTGGCGCCGAGGGTCTCCAGGACGCCGGCCAGCTTGCCGTCGAAAGCCTTGTCCACGGCTTCGGCGCCGGGGGCGACGACGGGGCCCTTCGGGCCCTTCGCCACGCCGATGACGATGGCGTCCGCGCGCAGCGTCGCCGCACTGGAAGTGCTGAGAGTCAGAGCAGACACGGTGGTGGGGTCCCTACTTCCGTTGAGTTTCCTCGGCCGAGCGGGTGGGCCGGCCGCACCTCGGGCATCGTATGCGGTGCCCTTGCCGGGCGGCTTTGGCGGTGTCGTTCACAGTGCATCGACTTTTTGCCGGTATGGGGTTGCGGCTCCGCCGGGGGCGCGATTTTCTTTCCGCCGCGGGGGCCTTGCAGGCGCCTGGGGGAGGTCTGGGCGGCTGTCCGGTGATGCGGGCGGCGCGCATTGCTTCCGCCGCGGCGATGATCGGCTACCGCGGTGGATTCCGGCGGTGCCGTTGCCGGCTCAGGCGGGTCCGGCACCGCCGGTCCGGTCGTGTCGGGTTCTCGCCGTTGCGGCGGTGGGAGGGTACGCGGCCGGTGATCAGCCGGCCGCGGTGGATTCCGGCGGGGCCGGCCGGGCCGTCAGGTGTGGGGTCTCGTCAGCCCATGGTCAGGACGACCAAGGCCGCCGTCGCCGCCGTTTCCGCGAGCGCGCCGAAGACGTCCCCCGTCACGCCGCCGAACCGGCGCACGCACCGCCGCAGGAGGAGCTCCGCGCACACCAGGGCCACCACGGCCGCCGCAGCCGTGCGGAGCGGCCCGTACGGGCCCAGGAAGGCGCCCCAGGCCGCGCAGGAGGCCGAAACCAGCAGGGCCGCGGCCAGCGCGCCGCGAGGCGGCACCGCGCCCGCCACAGCGGCCCCCAGCCCCTCCGGCCGGGCCGCCGGCACGGAAGGGCGGCACGCGAGCGTCATGGCGCAGCGGGCGACCACGGCCGCCGTGAGCGCCGCGAGCGCGCCCCGTAGCGGCGACGCCGCGTACGCCCCGGAGAGCGCCGCCACCTGCGCCAGCAGGACGAGCAGGAGCGTGACGGCCCCGAACGGCCCGATGTCCGACTGCTTCATGATGCGCAGCGCGTCATCCGCCGGCTTCCCGCTGCCCAGCCCGTCCGCGACGTCCGCCAGCCCGTCCAGGTGCAGGCCGCGGGTGAGGATCGCCGGCACGGCCACCGCCGCCACCGCCGCCAGCAGCGGCCCCGAGCCCAGGGCCGAGAGGGCCAGTCCCGCCGCGGCGGCCCCCGCTCCCACCGCCAGCCCCGCCAGCGGCGCAGCGAGCATGCCGCCGCGCGCCGCGGCGCGGTCCCAGCGGGTGAGGCGGACGGGCAGCACGGTGAGCGTGCCGAAGGCGAAGCGGAGGGCGTCGCCCGCGGTGGCGCGCCCGGGCGGTGTCGTGTCGGTCATCGCGGGCACACTATCCGGCCATCCACGGGCAGTAGGTTGCCGGTGAGGGGCCGATCGGGAGCGGGGCGAGCGTCATGGGCCAGTGGTTGAGCCGCAACATCGTCGAACCGGGCAAACTGCCCCTGCTGCTCGCCCTGACCGCGTTCGTCCTGACCTTCCTGGTGACCCGGATCATCACCCGCCTGATCCGCGCGGGCCGGGGCCCCTTCCGCAACATCAGCCCGGGCGGGCTGCACGTCCACCACGTCGTGCCGGGCGTCGTGCTCACGGTGATCGGCGGCTTCGGGGCCGTCGCCTCGGGCCGGCACGGCTTCGGGGCCATGGTGGCGGCCGTCCTGTTCGGCACGGGCGCGGGCCTCGTCCTCGACGAGTTCGCGCTCGTCCTGCACCTGGACGACGTCTACTGGACGGAGCAGGGCCGCAAGAGCGTGGAGATCGTCGTCCTGACGGCGGCCCTCGTGGGCCTGGTGCTGGCCGGATTCCTGCCGTTCGGGGTGAACGAGCTGACCCCGGAGGAGCTGCACGATCGCGGCCTCGTGGTCGTCAACGTCCTCGTCAACTTCCTGATCGCACTGTTCGCCCTGGCCAAGGGCAAGCCGCGGATCGCCCTGATCGGCGCGGTGGTCCCGTTCGTCGCCCTCTTCGGGGCCGTTCGCCTGGCCCGCCCCGGCTCACCGTGGGCGCGCCGCTTCTACCGCCACCGCCCGCGGGCCCGCCGCAAGGCCCGTGTGCGCGCCTACCGGCACGACGCCCGCTGGGAGGCGGTCCGCAACAGGATTCACGACCTCCTGGCGGGCGCCCCGGACCGCTGACCATGACCGCGCCCGCACGGCGGGACCTCCCCCTCCGCGCGGGCCGCGCGCCGTCTTCGCCGCACCTCGTCCACCCCGCACAGCGCCAGCACCGCGGCCACGGCCGCAATGTGCTCCTTGCCCGCCAGGTTCGACTTGACCGTCACTTCCACCACCATCGCCAGGACGACCGCGCCGCAGGTGAACCAGGCCCGGTAGCGCCAGGACACGAAGATCGCCAGCCCCACGACGGCCGCCGACGGGCCGGTGTCCACGACCTTCGCGGCCTCCGCCGGCAGCCCGAACACCGAGTCCGGCCCGATGTGGATCGCCAGCCGCGCGTACATCGTCCCCGCGAGCGTGGCCACGTACGAGATGGCCAGCGTGCGCCACCTGCCCAGGCAGATCTCCGCGATGCCGAAGACCAGCAGGACCTGCGCCAGCGCGCCCCACACGGGCAGGTCCAGCGCCGGCACGAACAGCGACAGCGGCGTCCGCAGCAGGGCGACCCACCAGGTCAGCTGCGCCTGCACCGAGCCGATTTTCTGCACCGGCTCGAAGCCCCACGACTGGTTCTGGACGATCTGGAAGACGGCCGTCAGGGCGACGGCCGCCAGCGTCATCGGGATCGCCCGGAACCCCTTGCGCACCAGCGCCCGCCGGACGGTCCCGAACAGCGGGCCCCACTCGGTGCGCGCGGCGCGACGCAGCGCCGCACGGCTCATCGCCGGCTCTCAAGGTGCTTGCGGTTGAGCCACTTGGGCAGGCCGGGGGCCTCCAGGAAGCCCTCGGCGCGTGCGCTCGCGATGCCGATCCGCAGCAGATCGCTGCTCTTCTCGAACAGCATGAAACGAGGCTCCCAGATGGGGCGGTATTTCGCATTTGCTCGGTAGAGCGACTCGATCTGCCACCAGCGGGAGAAGAAGCTCAGCAGCGAGCGCCACGCCCGCAGCACCGGCCCCGCACCCAGCCGCGAACCGCGCTCGAAGACCGAGCGGAACATCGCGAAGTTCAGCGACACCTGAGTGATGCCGAGCCCCCGCGCCTGCTGCAGCAGCTCGATGACCATGAACTCCATCAGGCCGTTCTCGGAGTCGCGGTCGCGCCGCATCAGGTCCAGCGACAGCCCCTTGGGGCCCCACGGCACGAAGCTCAGCAGCGCGCGCAGCTCGCCCTCGCCGTCATGGCACTCCAGCATCACGCACCGGCCGTCCAGCGCGTCGCCGAGCCGGCCCAGCGCCATCGAGAAGCCGCGCTCGGTCGCCCCGTCGCGCCAGTCGTCGGCGCGCCGCAGCAACTGCGCCATCTCGTCGTCCGGGATGTCCTCGTGGCGCCGGATCCGCACGGTGTAGCCGGCGCGCTTGACGCGGTTGTACGCCTGCCGCACGGTGCGCATGGCGCGGCCTTCGAGGGTGAACTCCGCGGTGTCCACGATGGCCTCGTCGCCCAGCTCCAGGGCGTCCAGGCCGTGGCGCGCGTAGATCGTGCCGCCCTCCTCGCTCGCCCCCATCACCGCAGGGATCCAGCCGTGCTCGCGCGCCTCCGCCAGCCACGGCTCGATCGCCCCGGGCCAGGCCTCGGGGTCGCCGATCGGATCGCCCGAGGCCAGCGAGACCCCGCCCACCACGCGGTACGTGACCGCCGCCTTGCCACTGGGCGACCAGATCACGCTCTTCTCGCGGCGCAGCGCGAAATAGCCCAGCGAGTCGCGGTCCCCGTGCCGGTCGAGCAGGACGCGCAGCCGCTCCTCGTCGTCCGCCGTGAGCGCGTCGGTGGCGCGCCGGGCCCGGAACGCCGCGTACACCACGACCAGCAGCAGGACCGAGCTCATCACGTTGATCGTGACGTCCACCCAGCCCGGGACGCTCAGGCCCGGGTAGGCGCTCTCGTCGACCTGCAGCGAGATCAGCCGCATGAAGCCGTAGTGCCAGCGGTCGAGGAACGTCGCCCGGTACTCGTCTGGGGCGTCGTTCGCCGCCCGCACCAGCAGCGCCGCCGTCAGCGACGTCACGAGCAGGCCGACGGCCGCGACGATCGCCGCCAGCTTCGGGTTCGACCGGTCGCCCTTGGCGTAGAACTCCTTGCGGCCCGCCACCAGCGCGGCCACGAAGAGGCCCGTGGTCACCAGCGAGAACCAATTCAGCGCGTGCCGGTTGAACTCCCGGGAGTACATGAGCGTCGCCATGAACACCAGGAACAGCCCGGACAGCGCCAGGTTCAGGATCCACGAGGCGCGCTTGCGCCGGCGCAGCGTCACGGCCATCACGAACGACCACAGCGCCGACGCGAAGCCCGCCGTCAGCAGGTACGGCGTGAAGAACTCGTCGTCGTTGTGACGCCGGATG
This sequence comes from Streptomyces roseoverticillatus, assembly GCF_000719265.1. Lineage (GTDB taxonomy): Bacteria > Actinomycetota > Actinomycetes > Streptomycetales > Streptomycetaceae > Streptomyces > Streptomyces roseoverticillatus. The sequence goes on from NZ_JOFL01000002.1 coordinate 191,763, forward strand.
TCCGCGCCGAACGACACCCACACCGCGCTGAGCAGATTGACGAACGTGACGAAGCGCAGGTACCACACGGCGAAAGCGGCGGCGCGCCGTGACCTCTGGCCACCCGGCGCGCCCTCATCCGGAGTCAAGCGGACTTCTCCCATGAAAGACAACCATTCAGGGCACTGTCTGCGACGGAGTCCGTGGTCCTCACGCCGGCCGCCGGGGAGGTCAGCCGCGCTCGGGAAGTTCCGCCGCCAGGGCCGCGGCCGCCTGCACCAGTGGCAGAGCGAGCAGCGCCCCCGTCCCTTCGCCCACAGTGACGCCATGATCGAGCAAAGGGTTGAGCGCCATCCGGTCAAGCGCCTTCGCCTGCGCCGGATCGCTGCTGGCCTGACCCGCGAGCCACCAGTCCGGCGCCCGGAACGCCACCCGCTGCGCGACCAGCGCACACGCCGCGGACACGACTCCGTCGAGGATCACCGGGGTCCGGCGGACCGCGCTCTGCAGCAGGAAACCCGTGGCAGCGGCCAGATCCGCGCCGCCCGTCGCCGCCAGCAGCTCCAGCTGGTCGCCCAGCACCGGGCGGGCCCGGCGCAGGCCGTCGCGTATCGCCGCGCACTTGCGCATCCACGCCAGGTCGTCGATGCCGAAGCCGCCGCGGCCCGTCACCACCGAGGCGTCCGTGCCGCACAGCGCGCCGATCAGCGTGCCCGCGGCGGTGGTGCCGCCCACGCTCAGATCGCCCAGGACCACCAGGTCCGTGCCCGAGTCCGCCTCCTCGTCGGCGATTGCCATGCCCGTACGGAACGCAGCCTCCGCCTCCTCGGCGGTCAGTGCGTCCTCGATGTCGATACGGCCGGAACCGCGTCTTACGCGGTGGCGGGCCACCTCCTCGGGCAGCTCGGCGGGGTCGCAGTCGACGGCCATGTCGACGACGCGCAGCCGGGCACCCGCCCGGCGGGCCAGGACCGCGCCCGCGCTCTCGCCCGCGAGGGCCTTTTTCACGAGCGCCGCCGCGCCCTCCTCCGGGCCGCCGGACACGCCCAGCTTCGCGACGCCGTGGTCGCCCGCGAACACCAGGGCCGTCACCTGCTCCACCGGCCGGACCGGCACGGCCCCCTGCGCGGCCGCGAGCCACTCGGCCAGCTCGTCCAGCCGCCCCAGCGCGCCGGGCCGCAGCCCGAGCCGCTCCCGCCGCTCCTCCGCGTCCCGCCGGACGCCCGGGTCGGGGCGCTCGATCAGCGTGGCGAAGTCATCAAGATTCAGACCGCTCATCCGCCGGAGCCTACCCGCCCTGCGGGCGGCTGGAACGGGCTCGTACGGGTTACTGCCGTTTGGTCACCGCCGGTCACCTCCGGTGGGGGTTGTCCGCGGTGGCGGTGGGGCGTGGCGGTCCGGCCGGTCGAGGGTGCTCGCACCCTTGGATCCGCCGCAGCGGTGCTCAGCCCCCGCCGGGGATTCCGGCGGTGCCGAGCGATCCCGGGGCGGAGGTCTGTCCGGCACTGCTGGGTACGTCCGGTGGGGGTGGCTCGCTGTTGCGGCGGGGATGTGTTGCGCGGCGGCCCCGGCCGGTCGAGGGTGCTCGCACCCTTGGATCCGCCGCAGCGGTGCTCAGCCCCCGCCGGGGATTCCGGCGGTGCCCAGCGACCCTGGGGCGGAGGTCTGTCCGGCACTGCTGGGTACGTCCGGTGGGGGTGGCTCGCCGTTGCGGCGGGGATGTGTTGCGCGGCGGTCCGGCCGGTCGAGGGTGCTCGTACAGCCTCGGAGCGGGCCCCGTCTACGGTCGCCCCCGCAGGGGCAGCGTCGCGTGGACGCGGAAGCCCGCCGTGCCGTCCTCGCGCGGCGCCGCCGTGCACCGGCCGCCCAGGGCCGTGACCCGTTCGCGCATGCCGAGGAGGCCGTGGCCGCCCGCCGACGCCGTGGGCGACGCGCATCCCGCGCCGTCGTCCAGGACGGTCACCGCCAGTGCGTCGGCCCCCCGGGCCAGAGTGACCTCCGCCCGCGCCCCCGGCCCCGCGTGCTTGTGCACGTTCGTGAGGGCCTCCTGCACCACGCGGTAGGCCGCCAGGTCGACCGCCGCCGGCAGCGCGTCCCCGGGCCCGCCGGTGACCGTCACCTCCAGCCCCGCCCGGGCGAACCCGTCGACGAGCTGGCCGAGGACACCCAGCCCCGGCGCCGGCTCCGTGGGCGCCTCGGGGTCGCCGTACTGCCGCAGCAGCCCCACCGTCGCGCGCAGCTCCGACAGCGCCGAGCGGCTGGCCTCCCGTACGTGCGCGAGGGCCTGCTTGGCCTGGTCGGGGCGGCTGTCCATGACGTGCGAGGCGACCCCGGCCTGGACGTTGACCAGCGCGATGTGATGGGCGACGACGTCGTGCAGCTCGCGCGCGATCCGCAGCCGCTCCTCCGCCACCCGCCGCCGCGCCTCCTCCTCCCGCGTCCGCTCGGCCCGTACCGCCCGCTCCTCGATGGCCGCGACGTAGGCCCGCCGGCTGCGGACGGCGTCCCCCAGGGCCCCGGCCAGCGCGGTCCAGGTGAAGAGCCCGAGGTTCTCGGGGGAGTACCAGGGCGGCACCCCGAAGAACATGGCGGCGCAGGTGAGGACCGCGACCGTGGCCACCGCGAACCGCCACGCCGCGGCCCGCTCGGTGCGCGAGGCGATCGTGTAGAGCGCCACGACGACGGCCATGGCGATCTGCGTGCGCGGCTGGCCGCCCCGGTCGGCGACGATCTCGGCCAGGGTCAGCGCCGACGTCACGCCGAGGACGGTGCGCGGGTAGGACCGCCGCGCGACCAGCGTCCCGCAGGCCAGCGCGCCGACCAGCAGGAAGCCCGGCCCGGGCGCGAGCGCCGCGCGGTCGCGGCCCGCGAACGAGCCGATCAGGACGATCCCGTAGACGGCGAGGGCCAGCAGCGCGTCGGCGGCGACCGGATGGGCCCGCAGCCACCGGTGCGGGCGGGCCATGCCGGGGACGGTGAGGGAGCTCATCGGGATCCCGTCTCGTGGCTGCGCCCCCGTCCCGTACGGGGACAGGGGCGCGGCGGGGTGCTGGAGCAGCCGGTACCGGGCGGAGCGGGCCCGGCCGGTCAGCCGGGGATGAGGCCGTCGTCGCTGAGCATCTGCCGCACCTCGTCGAGCGTGGCGTCGGGAGCGGGCAGGATCAGCTCGGACGGCTCCAGGGCGTCGTCGGGCAGCGGCGTGCCCAGCCGGCGCACGGCGTCGAGGAGCGACCCGAGCGTGCGCCGGAAGCCGGACTCATCACCGCTCTCCATCTCGTCGAGCAGCTCGTCATCGAGCTTGTTGAGCTCCGTGAAGTGGCTGTCGGCGAGCTTCCACTGCCCTTCCCCCATGATCCGTACGATCATGACGGTCTCTCCCTCGGTCGGTGCCTGGGTGCGCGGTGAACTACTGCTTCACAGGGAAACTGGGGAACTACTGCTTGTCGAAGCGGGGCCGCTCCTGCTCGGCGTGCGGGGCGGCCTGGCCGCTGCCGGCGTTGCCGCCCTCGATGGCCTGCTTGGGGGCGCTGCCGCCGGCCAGCTCGGCCTTCATCCGCTGCAGCTCCAGCTCCACGTCCGAGCCGCCGGAGAGGCGGTCCAGCTCGGCGGTGAGGTCGTCCTTGGCCATGCCCGTGGGGTCGTCGAGCGCGCCGGAGGCGAGCAGCTCGTCGATGGCGCCGGCGCGGGCCTGCAGCTGCGCCGTCTTGTCCTCGGCGCGCTGGATGGCCATGCCGACGTCGCCCATCTCCTCGGAGATGCCGGAGAAGGCCTCGCCGATCCGGGTCTGGGCCTGGGCGGCGGTGTAGGTGGCCTTGATCGTCTCCTTCTTCGTGCGGAAGGCGTCGACCTTGGCCTGCAGGCGCTGCGAGGCGAGGGTGAGCTTCTCCTCCTCGCCCTGCAGGGTCTGGTGCTGCGTCTCCAGGTCGCTGACCTGCTGCTGGAGGGCCGCGCGGCGGGAGAGGGCCTCGCGCGCCAGATCCTCGCGGCCGAGCGCGAGGGCCTTGCGGCCCTGGTCCTCCAGCTTGGAGGACTGGCCCTGGAGCTGGTTGAGCTGCAGCTCCAGGCGCTTGCGGGACGTGGCCACGTCCGCGACGCCGCGGCGCACCTTCTGGAGCAGCTCCAGCTGCTTCTGGTAGGAGTAGTCGAGGGTCTCGCGCGGATCCTCGGCCCGGTCCAGGGCCTTGTTGGCCTTCGCGCGGAAAATCATCCCCATACGCTTCATGACACCGCTCATGGGCCTCGCGCGCCCCCTTCTGACGGACTTCGGCTCCAGCACACCTTGCAGACCCCACAGTACGGGCCCTGCTTCCATTACCGCACTGTTCGGGCGCGGATGCGCTCCTCCTCCAGGACGATCACGAGGCCGCCGCCCTCCGGCGCAGGGAGTAGACGTGGGACCAGGGAACAACCCGGGGGAGAACCGGGGAACAACCGGGGGAACGGCTGCCGTTGCCGGATCGTTCCCCCGTACGGACCGCGCCCCCCTCCCCGCACCCCGTACCCTTGGGTTTCGTGTTCCGAAGCCGTTCCACTTCCAAGGATGAGCAGGCCGCCGCCGCCAAGGTGACCGCGGGCCGGCCCGAGACGTCCCAGCAGCCCCGTGACCCGCAGGCCCCCAAGGGCCGCCCGACCCCCAAGCGCAGCGAGGCCAATTCGCAGCGCCGCTCGCTGGCGAAGACGCCCGCGAACCGCAAGGACGCGGCCAAGCGCGCCCGCGAGACCCGCCGCGTGGACCTCGCCAAGCAGCGCGAGGCCCTCGCCAACGGCGACGAGCGCTTCCTGCCCGTCCGCGACAAGGGCCCCGTCCGCCGCTTCGTCCGCGACTTCGTGGACGCGCGGTACTCGGTCGCCGAGTTCTTCCTGCCGCTCGCCGTCCTCATCCTGATCCTCAGCATGGTCAACCGCGGCGCGTTCCAGACGTACGTGCTGCTCGCGTGGATGATCGTGATCGCCCTGATCGTGATCAACTCCCTGATCACCGGTCTCTCCCTCAAGCGCGTCCTCAAGCAGCGCTTCCCGGACGAGAACACCCGCGGCGCGGTGGCCTACGGCCTGATGCGCACGCTGCAGATGCGTCGCCTGCGTCTGCCCAAGCCGCAGGTCAAGCGCGGGGAGAAGCCGCGCGGGGAGAAGTCTTGACCGCCTTCGCGCCCGGCTTCGGCGCCGGCGCGGAGGGCTGGCTACGGGGGCTCGGGGGCTTACGGAACACCGTTCGTCAAGAGCTGGTGGCCCGCCAGCTCGACGAGCAGATAAGAGCCCGCTACCCCGTCGGGCGCCGGCTGCGCATCCTCGACGTCGGCCCCGGCCAGGGCACCCAGGCGCTGCGGCTGGCCCGCGCCGGCCACGAGGTCACGGGCCTGGAGTCCGATCCCGTGATGCTCGGCGTCCTCGGCGAGGCGCTGGCCGCCGAGCCGGAGGGCATCCGCGAGCGGGTGCGGCTCATCGAGGGCGACGGCCGCGAGACCGGCGTCCACTTCACCCCGGGCTCCTTCGACATCGTGCTCTGCCACGGCGTCCTGATGTACGTGCCCGCGCCGGATCCGATGCTGGCCGGGCTCGCCCGGGTGCTCGCCCCCGGCGGACTGCTCTCCCTCCTCGTGCGCAACGCCGACGCCCTGGCCATGCGGCCGGGCCTCGCCGGCGACTGGGACACCGCGCTCGCCGCCTTCGACTCTCCCGCGTACACCAACCGGATCGGCCTGGAGGTCCGCGCCGACCGGCTGGAGACGCTCACCGGCACGCTCGCCGGGATCGGGGCGCCGCTGCACGGCTGGTACGGCGTCCGGGTCTTCACCGACCTGGCGGACGGCCGGCCCGCCCCGTCCGGCGCGGAGCTGGAGCGGCTGTTCCTCGCGGAGGAACGGGCGGGACGGACGGATCCGTACCGCGCGGTGGCGGCGCTGCTGCACCTGTGCGGCGTCCGGGGCGGTTAGGGAACCGCCACTGTGGACCGGCCCGTACGGGTGCCGGGCGGTCCGGCACCGCCGGTCACCTCCAACAAGGGCTGATCGCCGCGGCGGCGGAATCAAGGGCGCGGGGCGCCCTTGACCGGGCCGGGCAGCCGGCCCGGAGACCGTTGCCGCGTAACATTCCCCCGCCGCAACGGCGAGCCACCCCCACAGGCGTGACCGGCGGTGCCGAACCGGCCGCAGGACGCCGCAGGGCCGCCGGCACCGCCCGCCCCCGGCACCGTTGCCCCGCAACTCCCTCCGCCGCAATGGCGAGCCCCCCCCCGGGGAGCCCGGCGGCGCCGGACCGGACGGCACCGCCCACACCGCAGGCCGGCGCGCACCGCCGCCGTCCGCGGACCCGGTCCGTACCACCCATTCGTAGGCCGGGCCGGGACAGGCCACCCCGCAGCGGGCGATACTCCGAGCATGGATGGCCCACGCGCCCGCGTCGCGCTTCTCGTGACCGCCGTCGTCTGCGCCGCGGCACTGACCGCCGGCTGTTCCACCACCTCGCCCCGCCCTTCGCAGAAGGAGCCGCCCGCCGCCTCCGGCGCACCCACCGTCCCCGGCTCCGCCGGAGACCTGCAGGCCGCCTACGAGAAGGTGGTCAAGGACGTCCTGCCCTCCGTCGTCCAGATCACCGCGGGCGACAGCCTCGGCTCCGGCGTCGTCTACGACGACAAGGGCGACATCGTCACCAACGCCCACGTCGTCGGCTCCGCGCAGACCTTCAAGGTCACCCTGGCCACCGGCGGCGGAGCCGTCGGCGCCCGGCTCGTCTCCAGCTACCCCGAACAGGACCTCGCCGTCGTCCGGCTCGACGACGTTCCCAAGGCCCTCAAGCCCGCCACCCTCGGCGACTCCACGAAGGTCGAGGTCGGCCAGATCGTGCTCGCCATGGGCAATCCGCTCGGCCTGTCCAGCAGCGTCACCCAGGGCATCGTGTCCGCCGTCGGCCGCACGGTCAGCGAGGGCCGGGCCGGCGGCGGTACGGGCGCCACCATCGCGAACATGGTGCAGACGTCCGCCGCGATCAATCCGGGCAACAGCGGCGGCGCGCTCGTCAACCTCGCCGGCCAGGTCATCGGCATTCCCACGCTCGCCGCGACCGACCCGGAGCTCGGTCAGGGCGCGGCCCCCGGCATCGGCTTCGCGATCCCCGCCGCGACCGTCCGCACGATCGCCGGGCAGATCGTCAAGGACGGCCGCGTCACCGACTCCGGCCGCGCCGCGCTCGGCATCACCGCGCGCACCATCGTCGGCCCCGACTTCACCCCCGCGGGCGTCGAGGTCGTCTCCGTGAACCAGAACGGGCCCGCCGACCGGGCCGGGCTGCGGGCCGGGGACGTCGTCACCCGCGTCGGCAAGAGCGGCATCACCACGATGCAGTCGCTGTCCGAGGCGCTCGCCGGCTTCAAGCCCGGCGACAGAACCGAGGTGTCGTACAACCGCAACGGCGACGCGCGCACCACGACCGTCACCCTCGGCGAGATGTGACCCCGCCCGCCGTCCCCGCGGGGCGGCAGGCGGGTGTGCGCCGGATCAGCTCTCGACCGCCGCGCGCAGGCTCATCACGTAGATCTCCGTGTCGTCCTCGAACAGGGTCACCTGCTCGGCACCGCCGTCCAGGAGGTCCTTCCAGACCTCACCGATCCACGACTCGGCGTCCCCCTGCGTGCTGAACTCCTCCGGTTCCACCGCGGGGGACGTCTCCGTCCCGTCGGCCTTCTCGAACCGCCACACCCACGCCATGTGCGCCTCCTGAGTCCCACCGGAACGTGCTGGATTGGTCCTGCATACGTGCTGTGTTGCGCAGCCTAACGGGCCGTCGGGGGCGAGAAAGGGTGAGCCCCGCGCGCCCGCGGCCCGCGGACGCGAGACGATCAGTGGGTGGAACTGACACTGCTCGGCACCGGAGCCCCCGACGGGCTGCCGCGCCCCGACTGCCCCTGCGCGTCCTGTGCCACCGCCGTCGGCGACGAGGCGCGGGCCGCGACCGCGGTCCTCGTCGACGGGGCGCTGCTGCTGGACCTCACCCCCGGGCCGGCGTTCGCCGCGGCCCGCGCGGGCCGGTCCATCGCCGGCGTCCGGCAGGTCCTGCTCTCCCACCCGCACGACGGGCCCGCCGTGGAGTTCCCGGCGGGCCTGCCCGCGCCCGGCCGGGTGCCGGACGGCCGCGAACTGGCCGTGATCAGCGGCCACCGGATCCGCGCGGTCGCCCTGGACGCCCCGGGCACGGGCTACGAGGTGACCGCCGCGGACGGCGAGCGCCTGCTGTACCTCCCGCCGGGCGCGGCCCCCGCCGGCCTGAACAACGGCCCGGGCCACGGGTCCGCGCCGGGCGTCCGCTACGACATGGTGCTGCTCGACGTGACCGGCCGGCCGGACGCCCTCGCCCGGCTGCGGGCGGCGGGCGCCATCACGGCCACGACGGACGTGATCGCCGTCCACCTCGACCACGACGTGCCACCCGGTCGCGAGCTGCACCGGCAGCTCGCCGCGGCCGGCGCCCGGACCGTGCCCGACGGCACCACTCTCGTCGTCGGCGACTACCACGCGGTGCCGGACCTGCCCCGGCGCACCCTGGTGCTGGGCGGCGCCCGCTCGGGCAAGTCCGTGGAGGCCGAGCGGCGGCTGGAGTCCTTCCCGGACGTGCTCTACGTGGCCACGGGCGGCACCCGGCCGGGCGACGCCGAATGGGCGGCGCGGGTGGCCCTGCACCGCGAGCGCCGGCCGGGCTCCTGGCGCACGGCGGAGACCACCGACCTCGTACCCCTGCTGGCCACCGACGGCCCGCCGCTGCTGCTGGACTGCCTGTCGCTGTGGCTGACCGACGCGATGGACTCCGTGGGCGCGTGGGACGACGAGTCGTGGGCCGACGGCGGCAAGGACGCCCTGGCCGTGCGCGTGGCGGAGCTGGTGGCGGCCGTCCGGGCCACGCCGCGCACGGTGGTGCTGGTGAGCAACGAGGTGGGTTCGGGCGTTGTGCCCGCGACGGCGTCGGGCCGCCGCTTCCGCGACGAGCTGGGCCGGCTGAACACGATGGTCGCCGGGCAGTGCGAACACGTCCTGCTGGTGGTCGCGGGGCAGGCGCTCGCGCTGCGCTGAGCGCTCCGTACCCTTGGGGTCCATGGCTGATCACGAGTGCCCCGTCCCCGTCATCAAGGTTCTCCTCGCCGACGACCAGGCCCTCCTGCGCAGCGCGTTCCGCGTCCTGGTGAACTCGGAGCCGGACATGACCGTCGTGGGGGAGGCCGCCGACGGCGCGGAGGCCCTCGAACTGGCCCGGCGGCACGCCCCGGACGTGGTCCTGATGGACATCCGGATGCCGGGCACGGACGGCCTGACCGCGACCCGGGCCATCTGCTCGGACCCGGACCTCGCGGACGTGCGCGTGGTGATGCTGACGACCTTCGAGGTCGACGAGTACGTGGTGCAGTCGCTCCGGGCGGGCGCCTCGGGCTTCCTCGGCAAGGGCGCCGAGCCGGAGGAGCTGCTGGCCGCGATCCGGGTGGCGCGGGCGGGGGAGGCGCTGCTGTCGCCCGCGGCGACGAAGGGGCTCATCGCGCGGTTCCTCGCCCAGCCGGGCGAGTCCGCGCGGCCGGAGGGCGGCCGGCCGGCCCGGCTGGACGCGCTCACGGGGCGGGAGCGGGAAGTGCTCGTGCACGTCGCGGGCGGGCTGTCCAACGACGAGATCGGCGAGCGGCTGGAGGTCAGCCCGCTGACCGTCAAGACGCACGTCAACCGTGCGATGGCGAAGCTGGGGGCGCGGGACCGGGCCCAACTCGTGGTCATCGCCTACGAGTCGGGCCTGGTCCGGCCGAGGACGGACTGAGCCGCCGGGTCCCGCCGCCGGGACGGGGCCCGCTGCCGGGCCCCGGGACGGCTACGGCAGCGCCAGCATCCGCTCCAGCGCCAGCTTCGAGAACGCCGCCACCTCCGGGTCGACCTCGATCCGGTTGACGACCTTGCCGGCCGCGAGGGACTCCAGCGCCCACACCAGGTGCGGCAGGTCGATCCGGTTCATGGTCGAGCAGAAGCACACCGTCTTGTCGAGGAAGACGATCTCCTTGCCCTCGCCGGCGAATCGATTCGCCAGGCGCCGGACCAGGTTCAGCTCCGTGCCGATGGCCCACTTGGAGCCGGCGGGGGCCGCCTCCAGGGTCTTGATGATGTACTCCGTCGAGCCGACGTAGTCGGCCGCGGCCACGACCTCGTGCCGGCACTCGGGGTGCACCAGGACGTTGACGCCCGGGATGCGCTCGCGCACGTCGTTGACCGAGTCGAGCGAGAAGCGGCCGTGGACGGAGCAGTGTCCGCGCCACAGGATCATCTTCGCGCCGCGCAGCTGCTCGGCGGTCAGGCCGCCGCCCGGCTTGTGCGGGTTGTACAGGACGCAGTCGTCCAGGGACATCCCCATGTCGCGGACGGCGGTGTTGCGGCCCAGGTGCTGGTCGGGGAGGAAGAGGATCTTCTCGCCCTGCTCGAACGCCCAGTTCAGGGCGCGCTCGGCGTTCGAGGAGGTGCAGATCGTGCCGCCGTGCTTGCCGGTGAAGGCCTTGATGTCGGCCGAGGAGTTCATGTACGAGACGGGGACGGTCACGTCCGCGACGCCCGCCTCGGTCAGCACGTCCCAGCACTCGGCGACCTGCTCGGCGGTGGCCATGTCGGCCATCGAGCAGCCGGCCGCGAGGTCCGGCAGGACGACCTGCTGGCCGGCGGTGGTGAGGATGTCCGCGGACTCGGCCATGAAGTGCACGCCGCAGAAGACGATGTACTCGGCGTCCGGGCGGGCGGCCGCGTCACGCGCGAGCTTGAAGGAGTCCCCGGTCACGTCCGCGAACTCGATGACCTCGTCGCGCTGGTAGTGGTGGCCGAGCACGAAGACCTTGTCCCCGAGCTTCGCCTTGGCCGCTCGGGCACGCTCCACCAGGTCCGGGTCGGAGGGCGCCGGCAGGTCGCCGGGGCACTCCACGCCCCGCTCGCTCTTCGGGTCGGCCTCGCGGCCGAGCAGCAGGAGCGCGAGCGGCGAAGGAGCCGGGGCCTGGAAGTCCAAGGGCTGGGCGGTGGTCACGTCACGCACCCTTTCTGTTCTGCGGGACGGCCGGGAAGGGCCTTGTCGTCAAAATGACGCTATCTATCATAACTGCTTCGCGTCAGTTTGACGATGGTGATCGCGTCGATGTGACACATTCCCGATCCGGCGCGGGGTGTGCGAGCATGAAAGGCGGAAAACACCGCAGCAGACCCGGAATGAATCCGGGAGACCGGCGGTTGCAGCCGAGGGCAAGCAGTCCGCACCAAACCCGGGAGTGAAGCAGATGTCCGTTCAGGACGAGAAGACCACTGTGAGCGACGGCATCCTCCTGTCCGACGCCGCCGCCGCCAAGGTCAAGGGCCTGCTGGAGCAGGAAGGCCGTGACGACCTCGCGCTGCGCGTCGCCGTCCAGCCCGGCGGCTGCTCCGGCCTGCGCTACCAGCTCTTCTTCGACGAGCGCTCGCTCGACGGAGACGTCGTCAAGGACTTCGACGGCGTCAAGGTCGTCACGGACCGCATGAGCGCCCCGTACCTGGGCGGCGCCTCCATCGACTTCGTCGACACCATCGAGAAGCAGGGCTTCACGATCGACAACCCGAACGCCACGGGTTCCTGCGCCTGCGGCGACTCCTTCAGCTGAGCCGTCACCTGCTTGTACCGCGAAGGCGGTGCCCCCGGCCGGGGGCACCGCCTTCGCGGTTTTCCGTGGCGCTCCGGCTCACTTCTCCTGCTGCCGCGCCACGGGCTCGCCCGTCGAGGCGTCCACCACCTTGCGGTCGCCCAGCGGCTCGTCCAGCGTCACCGTCTCGTCGAACTTCTTCGCCATCAGCACGCACTCCCGGCCCGGCTGCTTCTCCGTCCCGGTGACCTTGACCGTCACCGCGGCGGCCGACTGCTCGGCGGAGGCCGCGTAGTTCTGGCACACCCCGCCCCAGAAGTGCAGGACGAGCTTCTTCCCGTCCACGCTGTACGACTCCACGTGCACCGGCGCCGACCTCGGCGTGCCCTTCCCCGGGCTCTCCGAGCGGTCCGGGCCGGGGGAGTGCCGCACCAGGAACTCGGGGTCCACCGCGGGCTGCGCGACGGTGACCGCCGCCCCCTTCTCCGCGCCCGGCAGGCGCACCTGGAACAGCCACGACGGCACCAGCGCCTGCCGCCCGGCCACCGACTGCGCCGACAGGCCCGGCACGGCCCCGGTCACCGTCGCGGGCTCGCGCGGCGGGGCCTTCGGCGGGCAGGGCACTGCGAAGCCGCGTGCCCCGTCCCCGTTCGCCTCCGCGCCGCCGTGCGGGACGGGGGAGGCGCAGCCGCCGATCGCGGGACGGCCGGCGCCGCCGCCCTTGTTGAGCTCCTTCAGCGCCTCGTCGGCCGTCACGAGCGGGTACGCCGCCCCCTTCGGCGGGACCTGGAGCTGGCCGCTGCCCCGTACGAGCTGGGCGTCCGAGCCGACCGCCAGCGTCGTCCGCCAGCCGAAGACCGGCAGGCCGTCCAGCACGGGATCGGCGTTGACCGTCCGCACCGCGCCGAAGAGCTGCGAGGCGTCGATCTTGGAATCGTCCTGGCCGAGCGCCTTCAGGACGGGCGCGGCGGCGCTCTTCGCCTTCTCCTCCGGCACGGGCGGCTGCCCGTCCGGGGCCGGCCCCTCCTGCTGCGGGCAGCTCGCGGGCCCGGCCGGGGACAGGTCCGCGGCGGGGTCCGTGCGCGGCCCCGAGCCCGGCGGGTGCACGCACCCCTTGCCGGCGTTGCCGTAGCGCGCGAAGGACCAGTTGCCGGGCCCCTTGCGGGCCACCTGCAGGACCGGCTCGTCCGCCCCGGGCGGGCCGCCCACCCGCCAGGTGTCCCCCTCCAGCTGCGGCGTGCCGGACACGTGCAGGGCCGCGGCGAGGGAGGCCGCCTCCGCGCGGCCCACCTCGCCCTCCGGCAGCCGGACCGCGGCCGTCCGCGGCCCGTCGGGGAGCTTCCCCTCGGCGCGGTAGCGCACGCCGCCCGGGTCCGGCTCGCCCACGGCGATGCCCTGCGAGGGCCCCGTGGGCCCGCCGGCGGCCGGGGCGTCCAGCGCGAGGGGCGGCGGGGAGCCCTCACCGCCCGGCGCCCCACCACCCTTGCCGCCGTCGCCCTCCGACGCCGTGGCGGCCCAGTACGCACCGCCGCCACCGGCCAGCAGCACCGCCGCCGCCACCGAGGCGACCGCGAGCCGTGAACGCTTCCGCTGCTGCTTGCCTTCGGGGCTGCCGCCCTCGGTGCTCACCACATCGCTCCTTCACTCCGCCCAATGTCCGTAGCGCTGCATCCCCCGAGAAGGGGACGCGGCTTGGACGGAGCACAGGAGCGAGCGGTTCCACCCGGCCGCGGCCGGGTGGAACGGGAGCGTCAGTCGCCGTACTCCGACATCCCGTCGATCAGCCGCGCCGACCCGGCCGGCACCGAGACGCCCCTGATCAGCGAGGGCGGCACGGCCGCGGCCTCCGGCCCCTTGCCGGGCGCTCCCGTCCAGTGCGGCGACATCCGTGCGCACAGCCCGCGCAGCTCCGCCAGCGACTCGGGCTCGTACTCGGTAAAAGTGACGTCCTTCACAGGGTTCGGCATAGCGGCACCGTATGCACCCGTAACGCACGATGAAAGGGCTACTATTTGGTAATTTTGTCCGGACGATGGCTGAAACTGTACGCAGGCGCGAATTCCGGACCCGGTAGCGTGGTGTGGCTCGTCCTGATCCCCGTTACCTCGCCCCCGCAGGAGCAGAACCGCCGTGCGTATCGCAGTCACCGGCTCCATCGCCACTGACCATCTGATGACGTTCCCCGGCCGTTTCGCCGATCAGCTCGTGGCGGACCAGCTGCACACCGTCTCGCTGTCCTTCCTCGTCGACGAACTCGACGTCCGCCGCGGCGGTGTCGCCCCCAACATCTGCTTCGGCATGGGCCTGCTCGGCCTGCGCCCGATCCTGGTCGGCGCCGCCGGCGCCGACTTCGCCGAGTACCGCGCCTGGCTGGAGCGGCACGGCGTGGACACCGACTCCGTCCGCATCTCCGAGGTCCTGCACACCGCACGCTTCGTCTGCACCACGGACACCGACCACAACCAGATCGCGTCCTTCTACACCGGCGCGATGAGCGAGGCCCGCCAGATCGAGCTGCAGCCCGTCGCCGACCGCGTCGGCGGCCTCGACCTGGTCCTGATCGGCGCCGACGACCCCGAGGCGATGATCCGCCACACCGAGGAGTGCCGCTCCCGGGGCATCCCCTTCGCCGCCGACCCCTCCCAGCAGCTGGCGCGCATGGACGGCGACGACATCCGCGTCCTCGTCGAGGGCGCCACGTACCTCTTCACCAACGAGTACGAGAAGGCCCTCATCGAGTCCAAGACCGGCTGGTCCGGGGACGAGATCCTGGCCAAGGTCGGCACGCGCATCACCACCCTCGGCGCGCAGGGCGTGCGCATCGAGCGCGCGGGCGAGCCCGCCATCGAGGTCGGCTGCGCCCAGGAAGAGGCCAAGGTCGACCCGACCGGCGTCGGCGACGCCTTCCGCGCGGGCTTCCTCGCCGGCCTGACCTGGGAGCTGCCCCTGGAGCGCGCCGCCCAGCTGGGCTGCATGCTCGCCACCCTGGTCATCGAGACCCTGGGCACCCAGGAGTACGAGCTGCGCCGCGGCCACTTCATGGAGCGCTTCACCAAGGCCTACGGCGACGAGGCCGCCGCCGAGGTCAAGACGCACCTGTCCTGACGGTCACGGCCCCTGCTCCCCTCGGGGGGCAGGGGCCGCGTGCGTCCAGGGCCGGGGGCTACGTGCGCCGCCGCACCACGTACGCCGTGCCCCGCTCCGCCGGGCGTTCCCCCACGTACTCCTGCTCCCGCATGTCGCACCACGCGGGGATGTCCAGCCGCGCGGCCTCGTCGTCGGACAGCACGGTCACCAGACCGCCCACCGGCACGTCGCCGATGGACCGGGCCAGCTCGATCACCGGGATCGGGCAGCGCTTGCCCAGCGAATCGACCACCAGCCCGGTCCCGGACGTCTCCCGGGGGCCCGGCCCGGGTGCCGCCGGCGCGCCCAACTGCTGCCGCACGGACGCCACCACCCCCGGCAGCACGTCGAGGAAGCGCTCGACGTCCTCCTCCGCCGTGCCCGCCGGCAGCGACACCCGGACGTTGCCCTCCGACAGCACGCCCATCGCCTGCAGCACATGGCTCGGGGCCAGGGTGCCGGAGGTGCACGAGGAACCGGAGGAGACGGAGAACCCCGCCCGGTCGAGGGCGTGCAGCAGCGTCTCGCCGTCGACGTACAGACACGAGAACGTGACCAGATGCGGCAGCCTCCGCACCGGGTCGCCCACCACCTCCACGTCCGGCACGACCGCGGGCACCCGCTCGCGGATCCGCTCGACCAGCGCCCGCAGCCGGGCGCCCTCCTCCGCCGCCTCCTGCCGCACGGCCCGCAGCGACGCGGCCGCCGCCACGATCGCCGGCAGGTCGGGGAAGCCCGGCGCCCGGCCCGACTCCCGCTCGTCCGCCGGGCCCTGGAACGCGAACCGCGTCCCCTTGCGGACCGCCAGCAGACCCACGCCCGACGGACCGCCCCACTTGTGCGCGCTGGCCGCGAGCAGCGACCAGCCGCTCGCCACGGGCCCCCACGCGAGCGACTGCGCCGCGTCCACCAGCAGCGGCACCCCCGCGGCCCGGCACTCCTCGGCCACCTCGGCCACCGGCTGCTCGGTGCCCACCTCGTGGTTGGCGGACTGCAGGGCGGCCAGCGCCGTGCCGGGGCGCAGCGCCGCCGCGTACGCTCCGGGCTCCACACGGCCCGCCCGGTCGACGGGCACCTCCGTGAAGCTGCCGCCGGCCGCCTCCAGGGCCGCGGCGCAGGCGAGGACGGAGGAGTGCTCGACGGCCGAGACCACCAGGTGGCGGCCGGTGCGGCGGCGCCCGGCCAGTGCGCCGGCAAGGCCGTCGTGCACCGCGCGGGTACCCGAAGGGGTGAAGACGAGCTCGTCGGGGCGGCAGCCCACGACCTCCGCCGCGGCCTCGCGGGCGGCGTCCAGCAGCAGCCGGGCCCGCCGGCCCTCGCGGTGGAGCCGGGCGGGATCGGCCCAGCCCTCGTCGAGGGAGGCCAGCAGCGCCTGACGGGCGACGGGGTGCAGGGGAGCGGCGGAGGCGGCGTCGAAGTAGGGCACACCCAGAAACTAACGCGTCGCCGGAAGGCAGCTCCGCGCGTACCTTCCGACCTGCGGCGCAGCCGCCTGACGGTCCCCCAGACGGCGGCCGGACCCGTGGATTCCATCCCTTCGGGGAGTGACGCGGCGCGTTGGGCACCCTCCCCGCGCGGCCCCAAATAGCGTCCAGTAGGGTTTGGTCCGCATAAACATCCAAACCCCTGCCCGCAGCGGGCCGGCGACCGACCAGCGAGACGGCCGCAGCCGGCCGCACGGGCGAGACTCTCGGGAAGGCGCTACGTGAGTCCCAACGGCTCCGACCGCTCGTCGCGGCGCCCGGTGCGGCGGAAGCTGCTGCAGGCGCTGGCCGCGGGCGCTGTCCTGGCGACCGCTACCGGTTGCACATCGAAGGACTTCCCCCGCCTCGGAATGCCCACTCCCGTCACGGAAGAGGCGCCGCGGATCCTCTCCCTGTGGCAGGGCTCCTGGGCCGCCGCCCTCGTGACCGGCATCCTGGTGTGGGGCCTGATCATCTGGAGCGTCATCTTCCACCGGCGCAGCCGGACGAAGGTGGAGGTGCCCCAGCAGACCCGGTACAACATGCCGATCGAGGCGCTGTACACGGCGGTTCCGATCATCATCGTGTCGGTGCTCTTCTACTTCACCGCGCGTGACGAGAACAAGCTGCTGACCAACCCGGAGAAGCCCCAGCACGTCGTGAACGTGGTGGGCTTCCAGTGGAGCTGGGCCTTCAACTACATGGAGGACGTCGACGGCAACGCCGCGACCCCGGCGAAGCCGCTCCGGGAGAACAAGGAGCTCGACGCGATCCCGGACCGGTTCCTGAAGAAGGCACCGCAGGGCGCGGAGGGTGTCTACGACATCGGCGTCCCCGGCACGCGCAACGAGCAGACCAACAACCCCGGCCCCACGCTGTGGCTGCCCAAGGGCGAGACGGTCGAGTTCGTGCTGACCTCGCGGGACGTCATCCACTCCTTCTGGGTGGTGCCGTTCCTGATGAAGCAGGACGTCATTCCGGGGCACACCAACAGCTTCACGGTGACCCCCAACAAGGAGGGCACCTTCCTGGGCAAGTGCGCCGAGCTCTGCGGCCAGGACCACTCCCGGATGCTCTTCAACGTCAAGGTCGTCTCTCCTGAGCGCTACAAGCAGCACCTGAAGGAGCTGGCGGCGAAGGGCCAGACCGGCTACCAGCCGGCGGGCATCGCGATGACGGATCACGCGAAGAACGCGGAGACCAAGAACAAGTGAGCATCCTCAACGAACCCCAGGGTGCCGCCGCCGCGACAGCCACGGCAGCACCGCCAGTCCGCCAGAAGCAGCCCGGTATCAATGCGGTCAAGTGGCTCACCACCACTGACCACAAGACCATCGGCACGATGTATCTGGTCACGTCGTTCGCGTTCTTCTGCATCGGCGGTCTGATGGCGCTGCTGATGCGCGCCGAACTCGCCCGTCCCGGCACGCAGATCATGTCGAACGAGCAGTTCAACCAGGCGTTCACGATGCACGGCACGATCATGCTGCTGATGTTCGCGACGCCGCTGTTCGCCGGTTTCGCGAACTGGATCATGCCGCTGCAGATCGGCGCGCCCGACGTGGCGTTCCCGCGGCTGAACATGTTCGCCTACTGGCTGTACCTGTTCGGCTCGGTCATCGCCGTGGCCGGCTTCCTCACCCCGCAGGGTGCGGCCGACTTCGGCTGGTTCGCCTACTCCCCGCTGTCGGACGCCGTCCGCTCGCCGGGCGTCGGCGCCGACATGTGGATCATGGGTCTGGCCTTCTCCGGTTTCGGCACGATCCTCGGCTCGGTCAACTTCATCACCACGATCATCTGCATGCGCGCGCCCGGCATGACGATGTTCCGCATGCCGATCTTCACGTGGAACGTCCTGCTGACCGGTGTGCTGGTCCTGCTGGCCTTCCCGGTCCTGGCGGCCGCGCTGTTCGCCCTGGAGGCGGACCGTAAATTCGGGGCCCACGTCTTCGACGCGGCCAATGGCGGCGCCCTGCTGTGGCAGCACCTCTTCTGGTTCTTCGGCCACCCCGAGGTGTACATCATCGCGCTGCCGTTCTTCGGCATCATTTCCGAGGTCATCCCGGTCTTCTCCCGCAAGCCGATGTTCGGCTACTGGGGCCTGATCGCGGCCACGATCTCGATCGCGGGCCTTTCGGTGACGGTGTGGGCGCACCACATGTACGTCACGGGCGGCGTGCTGCTGCCGTTCTTCTCCTTCATGACCTTCCTGATCGCGGTCCCGACCGGTGTGAAGTTCTTCAACTGGATCGGCACCATGTGGAAGGGCTCGCTGTCCTTCGAGACACCGATGCTGTGGGCCACCGGCTTCCTGATCACCTTCACCTTCGGTGGTCTGACCGGCGTCATCCTGGCTTCGCCCCCGCTGGACTTCCACGTCTCCGACTCGTACTTCGTGGTCGCGCACTTCCACTACGTCATCTTCGGCACCGTGGTGTTCGCGATGTTCTCCGGCTTCCACTTCTGGTGGCCGAAGTTCACGGGCAAGATGCTGGACGAGAAGCTCGGCAAGATCACCTTCTGGACGCTGTTCGTGGGCTTCCACGGCACGTTCCTGGTGCAGCACTGGCTCGGTGCCGAGGGCATGCCGCGCCGTTACGCGGACTACCTGGCCGCCGACGGCTTCACCACGCTGAACACCATCTCGACCATCAGCTCCTTCCTGCTGGGCCTGTCGATCCTGCCGTTCATGTACAACGTCTGGAAGACCGCCAAGTACGGCAAGAAGGTCGAGGTCGACGACCCGTGGGGCTACGGCCGCTCGCTGGAGTGGGCGACCTCCTGCCCGCCGCCGCGGCACAACTTCCTCACGCTGCCGCGCATCCGCTCCGAATCCCCGGCGTTCGACCTGCACCACCCGGAGATCGCGGCCCTGGAGCTCGAAGAGAACCTCGCGACTGAGAAGGCCCTCGCGGGTGGCAAGGAGGCCGGCAAGTGAAGATCCAGGGCAAGATGTTCATCTGGCTCTCCGTCTTCATCCTCGCCATGGCGTGTGTCTATGGCGTGTGGTCGAAGGAAGCGGCCGGCACGACGGCCCTCTTCATGGCCTTCGGACTGTGCGTCATGGTCGGCTACTACCTGGCGTTCACCGCACGCCGGGTGGACACCGGCGCCGGTGACAACAAGGAGGCGGACGTCGCCGACGACGCCGGCGAGCTGGGCTTCTTCGCCCCGCACAGCTGGCAGCCGCTCTCCCTGGCGGTCGGTGGCGCCCTGGCCTTCCTGAGCATCTGCTTCGGCTGGTGGCTGATGTACTTCTCGGCCCCGATCATCCTGGTCGGCCTCTTCGGCTGGGTGTTCGAGTTCTACCGCGGCGAGAACCAGAACCAGTAACGGCGGGCGCAGGCCGAGCCGTACGGGCCCCGCACACCTCACCGGTGTGCGGGGCCCGCTGCGTTCCCGGCGCCCTCGCGCACAACCACCCGTTTGCAGTCACCCGACAGGCCGTACGCCCCGATCGTCCCTACGGTGTGAGCATGACCCAGTCACCTCGACACCGCTTGGCGCTCTGCGGCGCCGTGCTGCTGACCGCGCTGGCGGTGGGGGTCACCGCCTGCGGCGGCTCGTCCAACCCGCTGGCCGACAAGCCCTACGACGCCGGCGGTCAGGTGGAGCTCACCAGCGCCCGCGACGGGCAGAAGGCGGACCCCAGCAAGCCGCTGGAGGTGACGGCCAGGGGCGACGACCGCATCACCGACGTCACCGCCACGGACGCCGCCGGCCGCTACGTCAAGGGCGAGCTCGCCCCCGACGGCTCCCGCTGGCACAGCACCGGCGCCCTCGCCGCCGGAGCCCACTACACCGTCCGCGTCACCACCGAGGACGAGAACGGGGCCCAGGGGCGCCGCACGATCGGCTTCGACACCAATCCGGCGGACCGCCTCCTGCGCGTCACTTTCGGCCCGCAGAACGGCACCTACGGGGTGGGGCAGCCCATCACCGCCGAGCTGAGCACCCCCGTCCAGGACCCGGCCGCCCGCGCCGTCGTCGAACGCACCCTCAGGGTCGAGTCGCAGCCCGCCGTGGAGGGCGCCTGGCACTGGGTGGACAACCGCACCCTGCATTACCGGCCCAAGGAGTACTGGCCCGCCAACTCCACCGTCGACGTGCACGCCACCCTCGACGGCATCAAGGTCGGCGGCGGCCTCTACGGAGGCCCCTCCAAGCCCGTCAGGCTGACCACCGGCGACCGCATCGAGGCCGTCACCGACGCCGGCGCCCACAGCATGACCGTGCTGCGCAACGGCAAGGAGATCCGGTCCATCCCGGTGACCACCGGCAAACCCGGCTACGCCACCCGCAACGGGGTCAAGGTGATCCTGGGCCGGGAATCCTTCGTACGCATGCGCGGCACCAGCATCGGCATCGCCGAGGGCAGCGCCGACTCCTACGACCTGCCCGTCTACTGGGCCACCCGGGTCACCTGGAGCGGCGAGTACGTGCACGCCGCCCCCTGGTCCGAGGGCTCCCAGGGCTGGGAGAACGTCAGCCACGGCTGCACCGGCATGAGCACCGCCAACGCCAAGTGGTTCTTCGACACCGTCCACGTCGGCGACCTCGTCAAGGTCGTGGGCAGCGCGGGCGACACCATGACGCCCTTCGACAACGGCTTCGGCGACTGGAACGTGGACTGGGACGAATGGCGCAAGGGCAGCGCACTCGTCGGGGGCAAGAAGCAGGGGACCGGCCCCGCCGACGCGGCCCGCCTGCGCCCCGAGCTCTAGCCGCCCGGAGCGTCCCGCGAGCCCTCCCGGCCCGTCAGGCGTCCACGGCCTTCCGGCTGCGCAGCAGGCCCGCCAGCGCCTCGGCGAACGCCGCCGGGTCCAGCGGGTGCGTCACGGCCGCGTCCGCGCGGCTCCAGGTGGCCAGCCAGGCGTCCTGCGGGCGGCCCATCAGCAGCAGCACGGGCGGGCAGCGGAACACCTCGTCCTTCAGCTGCCGGCACACCCCCATGCCGCCCGCGGGCGCCGTCTCGCCGTCCAGGACGCACACGTCCACGTGGTGCGCCTCCAGGGCCGCGAGCACGCCCGGGAGGGTCGCGCACTCCACGTACTCGACCGGCGGCACGTCGGGGGCCGGCCTGCGCCCCGCGGCCAGCCGGACCTGCTCGCGGGTGTCCGCGTTGTCGCTGTAGACCAGCACGGTGGCCGTCGGCTGCATCGTTCCTCCAGGCTTGTGTTCGGCACAGCTGTGGATCTGACGTGGAGCTGATCGATGGCCGGACTCTACTCCGCGAACACCCTTCCGGAGGAGGGTCCGTCAGGCCCGCGAGGTGCCCCGGAACGTCCGGTTCCCCCCTTTGGGGGACCCCGGCACTGGGCCGTACGAGCAGCGCACATGCTCTTGACACACCGAACGGCACCCCCCGGAGTGAGCACGAGATAAGCGACCGACATAATGTCGGTCGTGGCGACTGCAACAGCAACAGATACCGGGCACGCACACCCGTCGGTCAATCGACCGAACCTCACCAGCGTCGGAACCATCATCTGGTTGAGTTCCGAGCTGATGTTCTTCGCGGCCCTCTTCGCGATGTACTTCACCCTGCGATCGGTGACGGGTGCCGACCACTGGAAGGAAATGGCGTCCTCGCTGAACCTTCCGTTCTCGGCGACGAACACCACGATCCTGGTGCTCTCCTCCCTCACCTGCCAGCTCGGCGTCTTCGCCGCGGAGCGCGGCGACGTGAAGAAGCTGCGTACCTGGTTCACGATCACGTTCGTGATGGGTGCCATCTTCATCGGCGGCCAGGTCTTCGAGTACACCGACCTCGTCAAGGAGGACGGCCTCTCGCTCTCCTCCGACCCGTACGGCTCGGTGTTCTACCTGACGACCGGCTTCCACGGCCTGCACGTGACGGGCGGTCTGATCGCCTTCCTGCTGGTTCTGGGCAGGACGTACGCGGCCAAGAGGTTCACCCACCACCAGGCGACGGCGGCGATCGTCGTGTCCTACTACTGGCACTTCGTCGACGTGGTGTGGATCGGCCTCTTCGCCACGATCTACTTGATCAAGTAATCGGTCCCGTCCCGCACCGGACCAACAGTCCAGATCGACGCAGAAGATCCTGACACCGGGGTAATCCGTGAAAAAGCTCTCCGCACGACGACGCCATCCGCTGGCGGCGGTCGTCGTCCTACTCTTCGCGCTGGCGGTCACTGGGGGGCTGTACGCCGCGTTCGCGCCGGCGGACACGGCCAAGGCCGATGGAACCGCCCAGTCCCTCGCCATCGAGGAGGGCAAGAAGCTCTATTCCGTGGGCTGCGCAAGCTGCCACGGCACCGGCGGTCAGGGCACCAGTGACGGCCCGAGCCTCGTCGGCGTGGGCGCCGCGGCCGTGGACTTCCAGGTCCGCACCGGCCGCATGCCGCTCCAGCAGCAGGGTGCCCAGGCCCCCCGCAAGAAGGCGATCTACTCGCAGGCGCAGACCGACCAGATCGCCGCGTACATCGCCTCGCTGGGCGCCGGCCCCTCGGTCCCGACCAAGGATCAGTACAGCCCGGACGGCGCGGACATCGCCAAGGGCGGGGAGCTCTTCCGCACCAACTGCGCCCAGTGCCACAACTTCACCGGTAAGGGCGGCGCGCTCTCCAACGGCAAGTACGCTCCGGACCTGACGGACGTCAACCCGAAGCACATCTACGAGGCCATGCAGACCGGCCCGCAGAACATGCCTTCCTTCCCCGACACGACGATGTCGGAGAAGAACAAGAAGGACATCATCGCGTACCTCGACACGGTCAACAGCAGCAAGTCGGAGAGCCCGGGCGGCCTCGAGCTGGGCGGGCTCGGCCCCGTCAGCGAGGGTCTGTTCGCCTGGATCTTCGGCCTGGGCGCGCTGATCGCAGTAGCCATCTGGGTCGCGGCCCACACCGCTAAGGCCAAGAAGTCATGAGTAGCCAAGACATTCCAGAAGAGAACCTGCCGAGCACGCAGGACGCGCACGGCGGCGCCGTGACGAAGACCGCCGGCGACCCGTTCGCCGACCCCGGCCTGCCGCCGCACGAGGCCCGCATCCAGGACATCGACGAGCAGGCCGCCAAGCGCTCCGAGCGCGTGGTCGCCTTCCTGTTCCTGCTCTCGATGCTGGCCACCGTCGGCTTCATCGCCTCCTACGTGAGCGTGCCGGTCGACAAGAGCATCTATGTGTTCCCGATCGGCCACATCAGCGCCCTGAACTTCTCGCTGGGGCTCACCCTGGCGGTGGCGCTGTTCTGCATCGGCGCGGGCGCGGTCCACTGGGCCCGCACCCTGATGTCGGACGTGGAGGTCGCCGACGAGCGGCACGCCATCGCCGCCGAGCCCGACGTCAAGGCCAAGGTCCTGGCGGACTTCAAGCAGGGCGCGGAGGAGTCGGCCTTCGGCCGCCGCAAGCTGATCCGCAACACCATGTTCGGCGCGCTGGCCCTGGTGCCGCTCTCCGGCGTGATGCTGCTGCGCGACCTCGGACCGCTGCCGGGCACCAAGCTCCGGAAGACCGCCTGGTCCGAGGGCAAGATGCTGATCAACCAGAACACGCTGCAGCCGCTGCGTCCGGAGGACATCCAGGTCGGCTCCCTCACCTTCGCCATGCCCGAGGGCATGAAGGAGGAGGACCACGACTTCCAGAAGGAGATCGCCAAGGCCGCCCTGATGATCGTCCGGCTCCGCCCGGAGAACATCAAGGACAAGCGCGAGCTCGACTGGTCGGCGGACGGCATCGTCGCGTTCTCCAAGATCTGCACCCACGTCGGCTGCCCGATCAGCCTCTACGAGCAGCAGACGCACCACGTGCTGTGCCCGTGCCACCAGTCCACCTTCGACCTCTCCGACGGCGGTCGCGTGATCTTCGGCCCGGCCGGCCACGCCCTTCCGCAGCTGCGGATCAAGGTCAATGACAAGGGCTACCTCGAGGCCATGGGCGACTTCGCCGAGCCCGTCGGTCCTGCCTTCTGGGAGCGCGGATGAGCACTACGACTACGAACGAATCCGGCGCCGGCGCGCCGGGGCGCCGCAAGGCACCCGCAGGCGAGCGGGTAGCCGACTGGGCCGACGGCCGCCTGGGGATCTACTCCCTGGCCAAGGCCAACATGCGGAAGATCTTCCCGGACCACTGGTCCTTCATGCTGGGCGAGGTCTGCCTCTACAGCTTCGTCATCATCATCCTCACGGGTGTGTACCTGACGCTGTTCTTCCACCCCAGCATGGAAGAGGTCGTCTACCACGGTCCGTACGTCCCGATGCAGGGCATGCGGATGTCGGAGGCCTTCGCCTCCACCCTGAACATCAGCTTCGACGTGCGCGGTGGTCTGCTCATCCGGCAGATCCACCACTGGGCGGCGCTGATCTTCCTCGCGGGCATGTTCGTGCACATGATGCGCGTGTTCTTCACCGGCGCGTTCCGCAAGCCGCGTGAGGTCAACTGGCTGTTCGGCTTCCTGCTGTTCGTCCTGGGCATGTTCACCGGCTTCACCGGTTACTCGCTCCCGGACGACCTGCTCTCCGGCACCGGTGTCCGCTTCATGGAGGGCGCGATCCTGTCCGTGCCGATCATCGGCACGTACATCTCGATGTTCCTCTTCGGTGGCGAGTTCCCCGGCTCCGACTTCGTGCCGCGGTTCTTCTCCATCCACGTCCTGCTGCTGCCGGGCATCATGCTCGGTCTGCTCGTGGCCCACCTGATCCTCGTGATCTACCACAAGCACACGCAGTTCCCCGGCCCGGGCCGGACCAACAAGAACGTCGTCGGCCTCCCGCTGATGCCGGTCTACATGGCCAAGGCCGGTGGCTTCTTCTTCCTGGTCTTCGGCATCATCGCGGCCATCGCGGCGATCGCCTCGATCAACCCGATCTGGGCCATCGGCCCGTACCGCCCGGACCAGGTGTCCACCGGCGCCCAGCCCGACTGGTACATGGGCTTCGCCGAGGGTTTGATCCGTGTCATGCCGGGCTGGGAGATCAACCTGTGGGGCCACACGCTCGTCCTGGGCGTGTTCATCCCGCTGGTCATCTTCCCGCTGGTGCTCGGCGCGATCGCGGTGTGGCCGTTCATCGAGTCCTGGGTCACCGGTGACAAGCGCGAGCACCACCTGCTGGACCGCCCGCGCAACGCCCCGACGCGCACCGCCTTCGGTGCCGCCTGGATCGCCGCGTACTTCGTGATGCTGGTCGGTGGTGGAAACGACCTGTGGGCCACCCACTTCCACCTGTCGATCAACGCCATCACCTGGTTCGTCCGCATCGGCTTCTTCGTGATCCCGGTCCTGACGTTCATCGCCACCCGCCGGGTGTGCATGGGCCTGCAGCGCCGTGACCGCGACAAGGTGCTGCACGGACGCGAGTCCGGCATCATCAAGCGCCTGCCGCACGGCGAGTTCGTCGAGGTCCACGAGCCGCTCTCGCAGGAGCAGCTGCACACCCTCACGGCGCACGAGCAGCCCAAGCCGCTCGAGCTGGAGCCGGAGTTCGACGAGAACGGCGTGGCCCGCAAGGCCGGCGCCGGCCGGCGCCTTCGCGTGAAGCTCTCCAAGGGCTTCTACGGCGACGGGACCCAGATCCCGAAGGCCACGCGCGAGGAGTACGAGGAGATCACGAGCGGCCACGGCCACCACTGATCTCCGGGTCACTGCCTGATCCACACTGATCGCTGATCGCCACAGCGAGAGCCCCGTCCAGCGCATGGACGGGGCTCTTCGCTGTTCCCGGGGGTGGATAGGCTGGGCGGGCGGAGCCTTGGGACGAACCCGGCTCTCCGGACCGACCACCAGGAGCGTGGACCATGAACGTTGTGACCCCGGCAGGCGGCGACAGCGCGGTGGCCCCCTCCTGGCCGGGCCTGCTGGACGCCCTCCTCACCGGCCGTGACCTCACCGCCGACGACACCGCCTGGGCCATGGACCGGATCATGCGCGGCGAGGCCACCGACGCCCAGATCGCGGGTTTCCTGGTCGCCCTGCGCGCCAAGGGCGAGACCGTCGCCGAGATCTCCGGCCTGGTCCGCACGATGTACGAGCACGCCCGGCTCATCGAGGTGCCGGGCCCCAGCGTGGACATCGTGGGCACCGGCGGCGACGGCGCCAAGACCGTCAACATCTCCACCATGTCCTCGATCGTCGTGGCCGGCACCGGTGCGAAGGTCGTCAAGCACGGCAACCGGGCGGCGTCCTCGGCCAGCGGCGCCTCGGACGTCCTGGAGAAGCTGGGCGTCAACCTCGACCTCACCCCGAAGCGGGTCGTGGAGGTGGCCGAGGAGGCCGGCATCACCTTCTGCTTCGCCGTGAAGTTCCACCCGTCCCTGCGGCACGTGGCCGCGGCGCGGCGCGAGCTCGGCATCCGGACCGTCTTCAACGTGCTGGGCCCGCTGACCAACCCCGCCAAGGTGCGGGCCCAGGCCACCGGCGTCGCGGACCCGCGGATGGCGCCGATCCTCGCCGGAGTGCTCGCCGAACGCGGCTCCTCGGCGCTGGTCTTCCGCGGCGACGACGGCCTCGACGAGCTCACGACCACCGCGACCTCGCGGGTGTGGGTGGTCTCCGGCGGCCGGGTCCGGGAGGAGTCCTTCGACCCGCGGGACGTGGGCATCGACCTCGTGCCGGTGGAGGCGCTGCGGGGCGCCGACGCGTCGTACAACGCGGACGTGGCACGGCGGGTGCTGGCCGGGGAGACCGGGCCCGTACGGGACGCGGTGCTGCTGAACTCCGCCGCGGCGCTGGTGGCCCAGGCGCCCACGGAGGCGCCGCTGGCCGAGCAGATCCGCGCCGGGCTGACGCGCGCGGCGGAGTCGATCGACTCCGGTGCGGCGCGGCGGGCGCTCGACCGCTGGGTGATCGCGAGCAACGCCTGACGTCTCGCCCCGCGGAACGACGGTTCCGCGGGGCGATCACGTGTGCCATACTCCTCGGCAAGGTCACGAGTGACAGCGATCAGGCCCCGGCTTGCTGTCCGGCAACCCTCCGTCCGTGGCGGGGTGCCCCGGGTGATGACCAGGCCGCAGGCAGCGAGGTCTGCGGCAAGCGCGGATCCCTCGCCAGGGATCCTGGTTGTCGAGGGAGATCCTTCCGTGGTTCAGCGAATGCGTTAGGGCTCGAAGAGCCCCTTTTCCGCGCACCTTCCTTTCCTCTTCCCGCGCTCGTCGCGCGGTGGAATTCGCCTGCCTTCTTACGGGAGTTCGCCATGTCCGTCTCCACCCTTGCCACCGATCAGGCCATTTGTGCCCCTCTGCCGGTTCTGGGATGCGATGTCCGCGTCCCGCTGGTCACCGGGGGAGAGGTGACGTACGCGGCGCTGGACTACGCGGCCAGCGCTCCCGCCCTGCAGCGGGTGTGGGACGACGTGGCGGCGTACGCGCCCTACTACGGCAGCGTGCACCGCGGCGCGGGATACCTCTCGCAGCTGTCGACCGAGCTCTTCGAGAACAGCCGGGCCGACGTCGCCGCGTTCCTCGGCTGCCGCGAGGACGACCAGGTCCTCTTCACCCGCTCGACCACCGACTCCCTCAACCTGCTCGCCGCCGTACTCCCCACCGGCACCCGGGTGTTCGTCTTCGAGACCGAGCACCACGCGGCGCTGCTGCCCTGGGAGCGGCGCGCGGACGTCGGCGTGACCTGCCTGGACGCGCCCCGCACCCCCGCGCAGGCCGTCGAGACCCTGGAGCGGGCGCTCGCGGCCCGCGAACCGTACGGCCCCGCGCTCGTATGCGTGACCGGTGCGTCCAACGTGACCGGCGAGCTGTGGCCCGTACGGGAACTGGCCGCGGCCGCGCACGCGCACGGCGCGCGGATCGTGGTCGACGCGGCCCAGCTCGTACCGCACCAGCGCGTGGACATCGCCGAACTGGACGCGGACTGGGTCGCCTTCTCCGGGCACAAGCTCTACGCCCCCTTCGGCGCGGGCGTGCTCGCCGGGCGCGCGGACTGGCTCCGCGACGCGCGGCCCTACCTCGCGGGCGGGGGCGCGAGCCGGCGCGTCGCACGGGGCGCCTCCGGCGAGGTGGAGGTCGACTGGCACGAGGGGGTCGCCCGGCACGAGGCCGGCTCGCCCAACGTCATCGGCGCCTACGCCATCGCCTCCGCCTGCAAGGCACTCACCGAGGCGGGCTTCGACCGGCTCGCGGAGCGGGAGCGGGAGCTGATCGCCCGGGTGCGGGAGGGGCTCGCGGCGGTGCCGGGGGTGCGGGTGCTGTCGCTGTTCGGGCCGGACGCCCCGAGCGTGGGCGTGCTCTCGTTCACCGTCGACGGCTGGAACAGCTCGCACTTCGCGGCGGCGCTCTCCGCGGAGTACGGGATCGGCGTCCGGGACGGCCTCTTCTGCGCGCATCCGCTCGTGCGGACGCTGGTGGGCGGCGCGTCCTCGGCGGACGGCGGGTGCGGCTCCGACGAGGGGGCGCCCCTCAACGCGATCCGGGTCAGCTTCGGGGCGGGCACCCCCGACGAGCACGTCGAGCGCTTCGTGACGGCCGTCGGCGAGCTCGTCCGCCACGGCGCGAAGTGGTCCTACCGGACCGAGGGGGGACGCTGCGTGCCGGCATAACTGCCGGTGGTTTCGGCACCGCCGGTCACGATCGTCGTGGCTGATCGCCGCTGCGGCGGGAGTGAGAGGCCCCGGTCCCACCCTTTCGTCGTCTCCCCCTGCGGGGGGCCGGGGGCTTGCCCCCGGTTTCGGGAAGGGGCGGGCCAGGGGAATAACCTCCGCCGCGACGGCGTGCAACCCCCACCGGCGTGATCGGCGGTGCCGAACCGGCGTACGGCTCTACGCCTCCAGGCCGATCGCGAACGCCGCCTCCAGGTCGTGCTGCGAGTACGTGCGGAACGCAATGTGCGTCTCCGTCGACGCGACGCCCGGCACCTTGCTGATGCGGCCGGGAATGACATCGGCCAGATCGTCGTGGCGGGCCACCCGGACCATGGCGATCAGGTCGTGCGCCCCGGTCACCGAGTACACCTCGCTCACGCCCTCGATCGCCGCGATCTGCTCGGCGATCTCGGGGATCCGGTCGACGTCGGTCTTGATCAGGACGATCGAAGTGATCACGGCGGGCTCCTATCGGGGGTCGGGGGGCAGCCCCGCTTCACTCTAGTCGTACGTCCGTACCTCGCCCACGCGTACAGGAAGCCGAGGGCGAAGCCCACGACGTGGGCGAGGTAGGCGACGCCGGGGCGGTCGCCGGCCGAGCGGGCGGCGAGCCATTGCAGGGCGAACCAGAAGAGCAGTACGGCCCAGGCCGGGAAGCGCAGGGGCAGGAAGAAGAGGAACGGGAAGAGACTGGTGACGCGGGCCCGGGGGAAGAGGTAGAGGAAGGCTCCGAGCACGCCGGAGATCGCCCCGGAGGCGCCGACGAGCGTCCGGTCGGAGCCCGCGTGCACGACGGCGTAGCCGAGCAGCGCCAGCACTCCGGCGGTGAGGTAGAAGACGGCGAAGGCTCCCCGGCCCATTCGGTTTTCGGCCATCGCGCCGAAGACATAGAGGAAGAGCATGTTCCCGAGCAGATGCAGCCAGTTGCCGTGCACGAAGAGCGCGGTGAGCGGGGTGATCAGCTCCGCCGCGGGCCCGTGCCAGAGCTCCTCCGGCACCACGCCCCAGCGCTCGAAGTAGGCGGCCTGCGCGGCCAGGAGGCCGCTGCCGCTGCCGGGGCCGCCGGACAGCGGGACCACGAGGCCGGACGCGGGGCCGAGCAGGAACACCACGCAGCAGGAGCCGATGAGGCCGTAGGTGACGAGGGGAGCCTGTCCCGGCTTTCCGAACATGAGCAGATCATGACGTACCAGCAGTAAAGCGCACAGAGTGCCTCGCCGGGCCGTCGAAGCGGGCCCACGCTCCGCGCCGCATGACCATCAGGCCGTAGGGTTACGGGAAGCACACCCGCAGTTCGATGGACTTGACGAGGACGGACGACACGATGGGCGTTCCCCAGCCGACAGCCGGGACCCGGTGGCGCTGCGCGCTGTGCGGCAATCTGACCCGGTTCGATGTGACGCGTACGACCAAAGCCGTGGAATTCGTCCACCTCGACCTTTCCGGCGAGCCGAGCGTGGAGGAGCGCGAGGTGGTCAGTGAGACCATCGAGTCCGTGCGTTGCCGCTGGTGCAACGCGGTCGACCAGGTCGAGCTGGTGGACCGGCCGGGCGCGAACGCCTGAAGAACGGGAGCGATGGTGGTGGAGCACACGGGTGGCGCGGAGACGGCCGGTGGGCCTGGTGACACCGGTGGGACCGACGGCGCTGCCGAGGTGCTCGACCGACCGTTGCCGGAGGGCGTGCGGCGCCGGGTCATCGCGCTGGTGGCGGAGGCGTTCGGCGGGCTGACCGTGGCCGAACTCCCGGCGGCGCTGCGGCAGTACGCCCGGTTCACGCCGAGCCGTCGGGCCAAGTTCGCGGGCAACGCGATGGCGGCCGCGGTGGAGAACGACGCCGCGTTCCGCCAGCGCGTCTCGGCCCGGCTGCGCGAGACGGGCTCGGAGCTCGCCGAGGCCCTGGACGCGGGTTCCCCGCCGGCGGCCGCCGATCCGGAGGACGTCGCGGCCATGGCGTACGTGCTCCGGCCCGCCGGCTGGGTCAAGCTCGTCACGGCGGCCGGCGAGGAGGCGCTGCGGGCGACCGCGGAGCGCGCCGGCGAGGAGGCCCAGCGCGAACTGCGGCGGCTGCGCGAGGAGCTGGCGGAGGCGCGGGCCGCGGCCCGCGCCGAGACCGAGCGGCTCCGCGCCGAGCTGGACGCCGCCCGCAAGGAATCCGATTCGCTGCAGCGCAAGCTGCGCAGCGCCGTGGCCGACGTGCGGCGCGGCGAGGCAGCCGTGCGCAAGGCGGAGGCCGAGCTGGAGGCCGTACGGGCGGCCGGCGCGGCCGAGAAGGCGCAGGCGCTGGGGGAGACCCGGCGGCTCAGGACGCGGCTGTCGGAGGCCGAGGCCGGGCTGGAGGCGAGCCGCCGGGCGGTGCGCGAGGGCCGCAGCGTGGAGGACATGCGCCTGCGCCTGCTGCTCGACACCGTGCTGGACGCGGCCCAGGGGCTGCGGCGCGAGCTGGCGCTGCCGCCCGTCTCCGTGCATCCGGCGGACACGGTGGACGCCGTGGAGCCCGGCCGGATGACCCCGAAGGACATCGCCACGCGCGCCCTGTCCGAAACCGACCCGGCACTCCTGGACCAGCTGCTGGCGCTGCCTCAGGCGCACCTCGTGGTCGACGGCTACAACGTCACCAAGACCGGCTATCCGACGATGCCGCTGGACAAGCAGCGGCTGCGGCTGCTGGGCGGGCTCGCGATGCTGGCCGCGCAGACGGGCGCCGAGGTCACGTGCGTCTTCGACGGCGCCGAGCTGGCCGCGCCCGTCCTGCTCGCGCCGCCGCGCGGGGTGCGGGTGCTCTTCAGCAAGCCCGGGGTCACCGCCGACGAGCTGATCCGCCAGCTGGTGCGGGCCGAGCCGCCGGGCCGGCCGGTCGTGGTGGTCTCCACCGACCGCGAGGTCGCGGACGGCGTCGCGAAGGCGGGCGCCCGGCCGGTGGCATCGGCCCTGCTCCTCAAGCGACTTGCCCGTACCTGACCGTCAAGCCGCCGTCACCGGCTGTGTCATGTTGGTAAAGCTTCGCTTGGGGCGGGAGATTTTTCTGATGAGGATTTGAACGGATCACTCCGGGGTCACTAAGGTCGGGCCTCGAACCTTCGCCCGGTTGATCATCCACTAGGGGTGACGGTGAAGGTCCCGCCCGAACCGCCGCTTTTCGGCGTGCGGTGGCGGCCGAGGAAGAAGGAGCTCGTCTCCGTGGCGTCCCACCGTCGACCCAAGCAGCCGGGCCGCGCCCGGGTGACCGTCCTGACGGCGACCGCAGCCGCAGCCGTCGCCCTCACCTCCCAGGCCGCGCACGCCGATCCGAAGGCCTCCAAAGCAGAGGTCAAGGAGAAGGTCGACAAGTACTACGAAGAGGCCGAGCAGGCCACGGAGAAGTACAACGGGGCCAAGGAGAAGCAGGACAAGCTCGACCAGCAGGTCACCGATCTCCAGGACAAGGTCGCCCGCGGCCAGGAGGAGATCAACAAGCTGCGCAACGGCCTCGGTTCGCTGGCCACCGCGCAGTACCGCAGCGGCGCCGTCGACCCCTCGCTGCAGCTGCTCCTGTCCTCCGACCCCGACGGCTACCTCGACAAGGCCTCGACGCTCAACCAGGTGAGTGCCAAGCAGGCCAGCACCCTCAAGCAGATCTCCGAGAAGCAGCGCGTGCTCAAGCAGCAGCGCCAGGAGGCCACCGGCAAGCTCAAGGACCTCGCGGAGACCCGCAAGGTGCTGGGCGAGCAGAAGGAGTCCGTCCAGGAGAAGCTCGCCGCGGCCAAGGAGCAGCTCAACACCCTCACCGCCGCCGAGCGCGCCGAGGTCATGGGCGAGAAGGAGAAGGCCGACGGCGGCAAGAGCGGCGACGGCGCCCGCGCCGGCCGCGACGACTCCCGCCCGGACCTCGGCAAGGACGTGCCCACCTCCGGCCGCGCCGCCGCGGCCCTCGCCGCCGCCCAGGGCAAGATCGGCTCGCCGTACGTGTGGGGCGCGACCGGCCCGGGCTCCTTCGACTGCTCCGGGCTGACCGGATGGGCGTACGCGCAGGCCGGCGTCACGCTGCCGCGCATCTCCCAGGACCAGGCCAACGCCGGCACCCGCATCTACGACCAGAGCCAGCTCAAGCCCGGTGACCTGGTGCTCTTCTACGGCGACCTGCACCACATCGGCCTCTACGCGGGCAACGGCATGACCCTGCACGCCCCCAAGCCGGGCGCGAACGTCCGCTACGAGTCGATGGGCAACATGCCCTTCCAGTTCGGCGTCCGCATAGGCTGACGGACCGGCCCGCCACTTAGGCCGAACGGCTGACGCGCCGCCCGTTCGGGCGAATCGCGGTGGCCCGCGCTGACTCCACGCCCCGCCGGTGACCTGCGTCTCCGGCGGGGCGTCCGCATTCCCGTCCCATTCCCACCCCCGGCGGTCTTTGAACGCGGGGTGAGCACGCCGCTACTGTCCGGCGTGCGGTATGACACGTTCCGGACCGCACCCACAGAGCAGCAACGAAGGGAGTGCGGCAGCCCGTGGCGTCCCATCGCCGTTCTTCGCAGTCCGGTCTCACCCAGACCGTCCGGGTCACCGTCCTGTCCGCCGCCGTGGCCACGGCCGCGGCCGCCATGGCGCCCCCGGCCGTAGCGCGGCCCGGCGACACCGCCCGCGACGACCGGTCCGGCGGCACCGTCAAGTCGCAGGTCGACCGGCTCTACGAGCAGGCCGAACGGGCCACCGAGAAGTTCAACCAGGCCGGCGAGCGCGCCGGCGAGCTCCGCCGCAAGGTCGCCGAGGCCACCGACCGCGTGGCCCGCGGCCAGGAGCGCGTCAACCACATGCGCACCGCCCTCGGCATGATCGCCGCCGCGCAGTACCGCAGCGGCGCCGTCGACCCCGCCCTCCAGCTGCTCCTCTCCTCCGACCCCGACGGCTACCTGGAGCGCGCCGCCACCCTCGACCGCGTCTCCGACCGCCAGGGCGAACAGCTCAAGGCCCTCCTCGGCGCCCAGCGCGCCCTCCGCCAGGAGCGCACCGAGGCCGCCCGCATGCTGGGCGAGCTGGAGGACACCCGCAAGGCCGTCGAACACCACAAGCGCGACGTCGAGAGCAAGCTCGCCACCGCCCGCCGGCTGCTGAACGCCCTGCCCGAGGCCGACCGCCGGGCCTACGCGCGGGCCTCGCGCTCCGGCGGCACCCGGACCCTGGACCACCCGGGCGGCGACGGGTTTCCCGGCGGGCTGCAGGACCTCACCGCCGCCGCCGGCCGCGGCGCCGCGGCCGCCATGGCCGTCCGCTCCGCCGTCGGCTCGCCCTACGCCTGGGGCGCGAGCGGGCCGGGCGCCTTCGACTGCTCCGGGCTCATGCAGTGGGCCTACGGGCGGGCCGGGGTCGGCCTGCCGCGCACCTCCCAGGCCCAGCGCAACGCCGGCCGGCACGTCCCGCTGTCCGAGGCCCGCCCCGGTGACCTCGTCATCTACCGCGACGACGCCAGCCACGTGGGCATGTACGTGGGCAACGGGCAGGTCATCCACGCGCCCTACCCGGGCGCCCGCGTGCGCTACGACCCGGCCAACATGATGCCGATTTCGTCCGTGACCCGGCCGTGAGCACGCCCTGAGCGCACGCCGGGGGGCGCGCGGCTCGTACGATGCGGGACGTGACGGGCCGGTGGCGTAGGAGCGGACGCGGGGGCACACGCGCGGGCGGCCATGGGCCGGCCCGCCGGGCGGCGTGCCTCCTGATGGCCCTCCAGGCCCTCCTCGTCTGCCTCACCGGCTGCTCCGGCCTCACCGGCGGGACCGACGGCCGGGACCGGGCCCTGCAGGGCGTCCTGGACCGGTGGGCCGCGGCCGTCCGCGACCACGACGAGAACGCCTACCTCGCCGCCGTCGACCCCGCCGCCGAGGGATACCGGGCCGAGCAGCGCCGCGTCTTCGCCAACCTCGCCGCGGTGCCGTTCGCCTCCTGGGACTACCGGCTCGTGCGCACCGGCGGCTTCACCCCCGAGCGGGGCGACGGCGGCGGGCGGCGCGTCGCCGCCGAGGCCGAGCTGCGGTACCGGCTGGCCGGCTACGACGGCGTGCCCGTCACCACCCGCACCCGGCTCACCCTCGTCGAGCGCGGCGGACGGTGGTACGTGGCCGCGGAGGCCGCCCCGCAGGGCGGCGGGCAGCTGTGGCAGCAGGGCCCCGTCACCGTCGTCCGCGGCGAGCGCAGCCTCGTCCTCGGCGTCGGCCAGGACCGCGAGCGGCTGCGCGCCCTCGCCGACCTCGCCGACAAGGCCGTCCCCGCCGTGGGCGCGGCCTGGCACGCCAAGCCGCGGGAATGGCCCGGACGGGTCGTCGTCGAGATGCCGGCCTCCCTGGAGCGGATGGCCGCCCTGCTCGACTCGCCCGTCTCCAACTACCGCGGCATCGCCGCCGTGACCACCGGCGAGGCGGGCGGCACGGGCGCCGCCGCGCCCGCGGACCGCATCATCGTCAACCCCGAGGCGTACGGCGTGCTCGGCGAGTTCGGGCGGCGCATCGTCCTCACCCACGAGACCGCGCACGTCGCCACCCGCGCCAAGACGACCAAGGCCACGCCGCTGTGGCTGTCCGAGGGCTTCGCCGACTGGGCCGCCTACCGCGGCACCGGCCGCACCGCGCGCCAGGCCGCGCCCGAACTCGCCCGCGCCGCCGCGGCGGGGCGCCTCCCCCGGGAACTCCCCGGGGACCCCGACTTCGGCTTCGCCGGGGAGGCGGGGAAGCTGGCCCGCGCGTACGAGGAGGGGTGGCTGGCCTGCCGCCTGATCGCCGAGAGCTGGAGCGAGGAGAAACTCGTCGCGTTCTACCGCGCGGTGGGCGACCGCGGCCGCCGCGACGGGGCGGTCGAGGGCGCCCTCCGGGACGTCCTCGGCATCTCGCCGGGGGAGTTCACGCAACGGTGGCGCGCGTATGTGGCGGAGCAGTTCGGTTCGGGCTGAGCGGGGTTCGGCACCGCGGTGCCCACTCCGTGGGGGTTGCGCCGGGTCCGGCACCGCCGGTCCACGCCGTGGGGGTTGCTCGCCGTTGCGGCGGGATTTCTTGCCTGCGGCAAGGTGCCCGGCGGGCGGAGAGGCCGCGGCCTCCCGGCAGTGGGTGGTCGAGAGGCCCCGCCTCTCACTCCCGCCGCGGCGGCGACCAGCCACCGCGGCGGTGACCGGCGGTGCCGGACCGGGCTCAACCTTCGCGGAACGGCACTGTGCCGGACCGGTCTCACGCTCCGTATGGGCTCGCCCCCCACCGGGTGGGACCGTCAGCCCGCCACAAGGGCTCGTTCCCGCTCCGCGGGAGGGTCGTCGGGGGAGGGCGCCTCCGGCAGGGACACCGTCCCGCGCCACAGCCGCGCGCACGAGATCAGCGTCGCGACGACCAGCAACCCGTTCCGCAGGGTCAGCGTGGCCACGCCCAGCTTGTCGCTGGCGACCACGTGGGAGAACCAGATCGGGAACTCCAGCTGGGTCAGCGGCGCGGCCAGCAGCACGAGAACGATCGGCAGCCGCTGCCGCGTCGTGCCCATCGTCAGGCACACGGCCGCCAGCCCGAGCAGCCAGACCACGTACTGCGGGCTGATCACCCGGCTGGTCGTGGTGAACAGCAGCACCGCAGCGAACGCCGCCTCGTACGGCGTGCACGCCGTGAACCGCCTGGCCCGCACGCGCCACAGCAGCAGCCAGGCGAACGCCAGGACGCTCAGCAGGAGCGCGAGCCGGCTCATGGTGTGGACGTACGGGCCGAGGAACTCCACGGAGCCGTAGTGCAGCCGCGCGTGCCCGTGCCAGCCGGCGTGCCGCCCGAGGTGGAAGACGAGCGAGCCCAGGGACTCCACCTCGGTGCCCCGGTCCCGCTGGAAGGTCAGGAAGGCCAGCGCGCCCGGCATCGTCGCCGCGAACATCAGCCCGAGCGCCGCGGCCGTCATGGCCGCCGAGCCCCACGCCGCCCGCGTACGGGTCCCGCGCGGCGTGCCGACCAGCAGGAGCACCGGCCACACCTTCAGCAGCGCCCCGAAGGCCGTGAGGGCGCCGGAGAGGCGGGCCCGGCGCCCGGCCGCCAGCAGGGCGGCGACCGCGACGGCCGTCACCATCACGTCGTAGCGGGCGTAGACGATGGGGCCGAGCAGCGGGACGCCGGCCACCCACGCCCACACTCCGGCGGCCGGGCGCCGCCCGTCCCGCACCGCGTACAGCAGCAGCGCGTAGACGGCGGCGTCGGCGAGGAAGCAGACGACGAAGAAGGCGGGGGCGTAGTCGAGGAACGGCAGCAGGCCCGGGGCGAGCACGGCGAGGGCGGCGGCGGGCGGGTACTGCCAGGTGACGTCGTCGTAGGGGAAGGTGCCGGTGCGCAGCACCCCGTACCAGCCCTGGTAGATCACCTCGATGTCGACGGAGACGTCCGACCCCGGCATCACCCACACCCGCAGCACGCACATCAGCAGCACGGCCCGGGTGACGGCCCACACCGCGACCGAGAGCCGCAAACCCCTGCCCGCCATCATCCACCTCGCCCTTCACGGTCCCTACACGCTGTACGCGCGCCGCTACTGCAAGGCATGATGCCGCCCCGGCCGGTCCATACGCGGTGACGTGGCGGGACGGGGCCCCGACTGCCCCCGATCGCACCCGGTACTGTCGGACGGCGATGGACAAGACTCTCGTCGTCACCAACGACTTCCCGCCCCGTCCCGGCGGCATTCAGGCGTTCCTGCACAACATGGCGCTCCGCCTGGACCCGTCGGGCATCGTCGTCTACGCCTCCACCTGGAAGCGCGGCCAGGAGGGCGCGGAGGCCACCGCGCGCTTCGACGCCGAGCAGCCGTTCCCGGTTGTCCGCGACCGCACCACGATGCTGCTGCCGACGCCCCGGGTGACCAGGCGGGCCACGGAGCTGCTGCGCGAACACGGCTGCACCTCGGTGTGGTTCGGGGCCGCGGCCCCGCTCGGGCTCATGTCCCCCGCGCTGCGCCGGGCGGGCGCCCGCAGGCTGGTCGGCACGACGCACGGGCACGAGGCCGGCTGGGCGCAGTTGCCCGCGTCGCGGCAATTGCTGCGGCGGATCGGCGAGGGCACCGACACCCTCACCTATCTGGGGGAGTACACCCGCTCGCGGATCGCCTCCGCGCTGACGGACGAGGCGGCGGCCCGCATGGTGCAACTGCCGCCCGGCGTGGACGAGAAGACCTTCCACCCCGGCTCCGGCGGCGACGAGGTCCGTGCCCGGCTCGGCCTCGCGGACCGCCCCGTGGTGGTGTGCGTCTCGCGGCTGGTGCCGCGCAAGGGCCAGGACACGCTGATCCTCGCCATGCCCCGGATCCTGGCGGCGGTTCCGGACGCGGTGCTGCTGATCGTCGGCGGTGGGCCGTACGAGGACGACCTGCGGAAGCTGGCCGGGGAGACGGGCGTCGCCCACGCGGTCCGCTTCACTGGCGCCGTGCCGTGGGAGGAACTGCCCGCGCACTACGGGGCGGGCGACGTCTTCGCCATGCCCTGCCGCACGCGCCGCGGCGGCCTCGACGTCGAAGGGCTCGGCATCGTCTACCTGGAGGCGTCGGCGACGGGCCTGCCGGTCGTCGCCGGGGACTCGGGCGGGGCGCCGGACGCCGTCCTGGAGGGCGAGACGGGGTACGTGGTGCAGGGCGGTTCGCCGGCCCAGGCCGCGGACCGCATCGTGACGCTGCTGCGGGATCCGGAGCTGCGCGCGCGCATGGGCGCGCGGGGCCGGCAGTGGGTGGAGGAGAGGTGGCGCTGGGACCTGCTGGCCGAGCGCCTCAAGGAATTGCTCTAGACGTCTGCCTCATGCGGGACGGGCCGGATTCGAAAAGAATCCGGCCCGTCCCGCATGAGGGAGGAAAACAACGGGCCGCTACGCGCGGTAGATGGCCTCGATCTCGTCGGCGAAGTCCTTCGCCACGACGTTCCGCTTCAGCTTCAGAGACGGCGTCACGTGCCCCGACGCCTCCGTGAACTGCGCGGGCAGGATGCGGAACTTGCGCACCGACTCCGCCTTCGACACCGCGGCGTTGCCGTCGTCGACGGCCTTCTGCACGTCCGCCAGCAGGTCCGGGTCCTCGGCCAGCTCGGCCGGCGTCGTCCCGGCCGGCTTGCCGTGGTCGGCGAGCCAGCGCGGCAGGAAGTCCTCGTCGAGGGTGATGAGCGCGCCGACGAAGGGGCGGGCGTCGCCGACGACCATGCACTCGGCGATCAGGGCGTGCGCCCGGATGCGGTCCTCGATCACGGCCGGGGCGACGTTCTTGCCGCCCGCGGTGACGATGATCTCCTTCTTGCGGCCGGTGATCGTGAGGTAGCCGTCCTCGTCGAGGGTGCCGAGGTCGCCGGTGTGGAACCAGGCGTCGGACATGGCCTCCTCGGTGGCCGCCGCGTTGTTCCAGTAGCCCTGGAAGAGGTGCTCGCCGTGCAGCAGCACCTCGCCGTCGTCGGCGATGCGCACGACCGAGCCGGGCAGCGGCTGCCCGACCGTGCCGATCTTCGGCCGGTCCCAGGGGTTGAACGTGGTCGCGGCGCAGGACTCGGTCAGGCCGTAGCCCTCCAGGACCGTGAAGCCGATGCCGCGGTAGAAGTGGCCCAGGCGCTCGCCCAGCGGCCCGCCGCCGGAGATGGCGTGGGTCGCCCGGCCGCCGAGGACGGCCCGCAGCTTGCCGTAGACGAGCTTGTCGAAGACGGCGTGCTTGATGCGCAGGCCGAGGCCCGGCCCGGAAGGGGCGTCCAGGGCGCGGCTGTAGGCGATGGCGGTGTCCGCGGCCTTGTCGAAGATCTTGCCCTTGCCGTCGGCCTGAGCCTTGGCGCGGGCGCCGTTGTAGACCTTCTCGAAGACGCGGGGCACGCCGAGGATCAGGGTCGGGCGGAAGGAGGCGAGCTCGTCCGTCAGGTTGCGGATGTCGGGCACGCAGCCCAGGCGGATCGGCGCGAGCATCGCGCAGATCTCCACCAGGCGCCCGAAGACGTGGGCGGTGGGGAGGAAGAGCAGGACGGACGAGTCGCCCGTGTTGAACAGCGGCTTGAGCCGCTCCACGGCGTTGCCGCACTCCGCGAAGAACGCGCGGTGGGTGAGGACGCAGCCCTTGGGGCGGCCCGTGGTGCCGGAGGTGTAGACGATGGTCGCGGGCGAGTCGGCGTTCGCCAGGGCGCTGCGCTCGTCGACCTCCTCGTCCGTGACGTCGGCGCCGGCCTCGCGCAGCCGCCCGACGGCGCCGGCCTCGATCTGCCAGACGTGAGCGAGCTCGGGCAGCCGGTCCTTCACGGACTCGACGGCCGCCTCGTGGCCGGGGGTCTCGACGATGCAGCCGACCGCACCGGAGTCGCTGAGGATCCACTGGATCTGCTCGGCCGAGCTGGTCTCGTACACCGGCACGGTGACGCCGCCCGCGCTCCAGATTGCGAAGTCCAGCAGCGTCCACTCGTAGCGCGTGCGGGACATCAGCGCGATCCGGTCGCCCGGCCGCACACCGGAGGCGATCAGGCCCTTGGCGGCCGTCCGGACCTCGGCGAGGAACTCGGCGGCGGTGACGTCCTCCCACCGGCTGCCGGCCTTGCGGCCTATGACGACGACATCGGGGCGCTGCGCGGCGTTGCGGCGGATCAGATCCGTCAGGTTTCCGTCCGCAGGGACCTCATAGAGGGCCGGAAGGCTGAACTCGCGCAAGACTGCTGCTCCTCGTCGGGCGCCGGCGCCGCCGCGTCTTCGAGGGGCGCTGCTCGGCTGCGGTCCATGATCAGGCAAGGGGGGTAGTGGACTGCCCGGACGTTACCCACCAGTACGGCTTTCGAATAGGGGGCTGCGCCCAGATGTTCTCTGCGTCACATGCCGCGGGACTGCTCCGACGCACCCTAGCCCCTCCGTTTGGTGACCCGGAAGTAACCACGGGAGTAACCGCAGGTCGCAGCCCTTCCGGAGGCCCGGCCGCAGCGCCTAGGGTGATCGGTATGGAGGCGCTATGAGGGTTCACGTGGTCAGCGACGTGCACGGCAACGGCACGGCTCTCGCGCGGGCGGGCGACGGCGCCGACGCCCTGGTCTGCCTGGGCGACCTGGTCCTCTTCCTCGACTACGCGGACCACTCGCGCGGCATCTTCCCCGAGCTCTTCGGGGTGGAGAAGGCCGACCGGATCGTCGAGCTGCGCACCGCCCGCCGCTTCGCCGAGGCCCGCGAGCTGGCCCGCAGCCTGTGGCACGGCATGGACCGGGACGCCGCGATCGAGGGCGCCGTACGCAAGCAGTACGCCGAGCTCTTCGCCGCCTTCCCCGCACCCACCTACGCCACGTACGGAAATGTCGACATCCCCCGGCTCTGGCCGGAATTCGCGCAGGAGGGCACGACCGTCCTCGACGGCG
This sequence comes from Streptomyces roseoverticillatus, assembly GCF_000719265.1. Lineage (GTDB taxonomy): Bacteria > Actinomycetota > Actinomycetes > Streptomycetales > Streptomycetaceae > Streptomyces > Streptomyces roseoverticillatus. The sequence goes on from NZ_JOFL01000002.1 coordinate 232,805, forward strand.
AGCGCGCCGAGATCGGCGGTCTCGTCTTCGGCTTCGTCGGCGGCGGCCTCCCGTCGCCCATGCGCACCCCCTACGAGGTCTCCGAGGAGGAGTACGCGGCCAAGGTCGCTGCCCTCGGTGACGTCGACGTGCTCTGCTCGCACATCCCGCCCGACGTGCCCGAGCTCTGCTACGACACCGTCGCCCGGCGCTTCGAGCGCGGCAGCGCGGCCCTCCTCGACGCCATCCGCGCCACCTCGCCCCGGTACGCCCTTTTCGGCCACGTCCACCAGCCGCTCGCCCGCAGGATGCGGATCGGGGCGACGGAATGCGTCAACGTCGGCCACTTCGCCTCCACGGGCACACCCTGGGTGCTGGAGTGGTGACGGGCAGCGCGATGTAGCCTTCAGCGGCAGACACCAGGCGGCGGACCGGTACGGAGGAGCCACGAAGATGGCGGAACACACGAGCTCGAGCATCACGATCGAGGCGACCCCTGCCGAGGTGATGGCCGTGATCGCCGACTTCGGCCGCTACGCGGAGTGGACCGGAGAGGTCAAGCAGGCCGAGGTGCTGGAGACGGACGAGCGGGGCCGCGCCACGCAGGTGCGCCTCGTGCTGGACGCCGGCGCCATCAAGGACGACCACGTGCTCGCCTACAGCTGGCCCGAGCCCAACGTGGTCAAGTGGTCGCTGGTCAAGTCGCAGATGCTGCGCCAGATCGACGGCTCCTACAGCCTCGCCCCGGTCGCGGGCGGCAAGCACACCGAGGTCACCTACCAGCTCACCGTCGACGTCAAGATCCCCATGCTCGGGATGATCAAGCGCAAGGCGGAGAAGGTCATCATCGACCGCGCCCTCGACGGCCTCAAGAAGCGCGTCGAGAGCGGCACCGCTTCCTGACCCCCGGGCGCACCACCGCTCCCGTACGCGTTACGTCACCGCTGGAGGCTCCCCCTTGCGCACGGTCCTCGTCACCGGTCCCGGCGGCGCGGGCCGCACCACCGCCGCGGCGGCCACGGCCCTCGCCGCGGCGCGCGAGGGGCGGCGCGTCCTGCTCCTCACAGCCGACCGCGGCCCCGCACCCGAAGCCGTGCTCGGCACCGCCCTGCCCGCACCGGGGCCGGGCAGCGGCGCGCTCTGGGGGCCGCCGTCCCTCATAACCTCAACGGCATGGGACGGGCCCCCGTCGTCGGCGCCCGGGCTGTACGCCGCCCGCATCGCCACCGGCGAGCACTTCCAGGACCGCGCACGCGACCTCCAGGAGCGCGGCGCCTCCCTCTTCGACCTGGTCGGCGCGAGCCCCCTCGACCCCGAGGAGCTCACCGAACTCCCCGGCGCCGAACCCCTCGCGCTGCTGACCGCCCTGCGCGCCGCCCACGAGGAGCGCGCCTGGGACCTGCTCGTCGCCGACCTGCCGCCCCTGCACACCACGGTGCGGCTGCTCGGCCTCCCCGAACAGCTGCGCCGCTACCTGCGCCGGCTGCTGCCCGCCGAGCGGCAGGCCGCCCGCGCCCTGCGCCCGATGCTCGCCCAGCTCGCCGGCGTGCCCATGCCCGCCCAGCGGCTGTACGAGACCGCCGAGCGCTGGGAGGCCGAGCTCGCGGCCGTCCAGGACGTCCTCGAAGCGGACGGCACCACCGTGCGGCTCGTCGCCGAACCCGGCCCCCTCGCCCTCGGCGAACTGCGCCTGGCCCGCGCCGCGCTCGCCCTCCAGGGCTGCCGCGTCGACGCCCTCGTCGCCAACCGGCTGCTGCCCGGCACCACCGGCGACGCCCCTCCCGGCGACCCCTGGCTCGCCGGTCTCGCCGCCGAGCAGCTCGCCGCCCACAAGACCCTGTACGAGGAGTTCCTCGTCGACGGCGTCACCGTCTGCGAACTGCCGCACCTCGGCCGCGGCCCGCGCGGCCCGCAGGACCTCGCCGAGCTCGCCGCACGCGCCCGCTCGACCACCATCGGTGTGGCCGCCGCGGCAGGACAGGGCGGAAACGGTTCGGCCCACGGCGTCGGCGTCATACCCGGCGGCGGCCTCACCGACGAGCTCGACGGCTGGCAGGGCACCGGCAGCGCCGCCGGCGAGCGGACCGTCGAGGACCGCCTCGCCACCGACGGCGTGCTGCTGTGGCGCCTCCCCCTGCCCGGCGCCGCCCGCGACGAAATCGACCTCCTGCGCCGTGGCGACGAACTCATCGTCGGCGTCGGCCCGTTCCGCCGCGTCCTGCCCCTGCCCTCCGCGCTGCGCCGCTGCACCGTCTCGGGCGCCGGACTGCGGGACGGGGCGCTGTGCGTGCGCTTCACCCCCGACCCCGACCTGTGGCCGAGACCCTCCTGAACGGCACTGCCTGAACGGCACCCGGCCCTTCGGGTAACGTCGGAGAAAACCCCTGTTGCAGGAGCCAGGAGCCGCTGCCATGAGCGATCACACCGAGCGCCCCGCACCCGAGGCGGCGCCCGACCCCGATGCCTGGGAGCAGGCCTGCGCCGAGGACCTCGCGGCCGAGCGCGCCCGCCGCCGCGCGCAGGGCCCGCAGCCCGGCACCGCCGCCGAGGAGCTGCTCAAGCTCGTCGACGCCGTCGCCGACAAGGTCTCCGGCATCCAGCTGCCCGGCGGCGGCACCGCACAGGGCGTCGTCCAGCAGGTCATCGCCCAGGCCAAGGCCGCCGCCCTGCCCGTCATCGAGCGCAACCCCGACGTCTTCGACCACCTCGCCTCCGCCGGCTCCGAACTCCTGGCCGCCTACCGCGCCGCCGTCCAGGGCCAGGAGGCCCGCTGGACCCGCGACGAGCCCGCCCCCGGCCCCGGACGGCCCGCCGGCCCCCGTGACGACGACGGGGGCAAGGGCGGGAGCGAACGCATCGACCTCGACTGATCTCCGGCTCCGGTACGGTGGGGCCCGGCGGGGTTCGAGCGAAAAACTGAGGGACACATGGGACTCACCATCGGCGTCGACATCGGCGGCACGAAGATCGCGGCCGGTGTGGTCGACGAAGCGGGCAGCATCCTCGCGACGTGCAAGGTGCCGACCCCGCCGACCCCCGAGGGCGTCATCGACGCCATCGCGGACGCGGTGCGCACGGTCAGCGAGGGCTTCGAGGTCGAAGCCGTCGGCATCGGCGCCGCCGGATACGTGGACGACAAGCGGGCCACCGTCCTCTTCGCCCCGAACATCAACTGGCGCCACGAGGCGCTCAAGGACAAGGTCGAGCAGCGCGTCGGCCTCCCCGTCGTCGTCGAGAACGACGCCAACGCCGCCGCCTGGGGCGAGTACCGCTTCGGCGCCGGCCAGGGCCACGACGACGTCATCTGCATCACCCTGGGCACCGGCCTCGGCGGCGGCATCATCATCGGCAACAAGCTGCGGCGCGGGCGCTTCGGCGTGGCCGCCGAGTTCGGCCACGTCCGGGTCGTCCCCGACGGCCTGCTCTGCGGCTGCGGCAGCCAGGGCTGCTGGGAGCAGTACGCCTCCGGGCGCGCGCTCGTCCGCTACGCCAAGCAGCGCGCCAACGCCACCCCGGAGAACGCCGCGATCCTGCTGGGCCTCGGCGACGGCACGGTCGAGGGCATCGAGGGCAAGCACATCAGCGCCGCCGCCCGGCAGGGCGACCCGGTCGCCATCGACTCCTTCCGCGAGCTGGCCCGCTGGGCGGGCGCGGGCCTGGCCGACCTGGCCTCGCTCTTCGACCCCTCCGCGTTCATCGTCGGCGGCGGCGTCTCGGATGAGGGCGACCTCGTCCTCGACCCCATCCGCAAGTCCTTCAAGCGCTGGCTGATCGGCGGCCAGTGGCGCCCCCACGCGCAGGTCCTGGCCGCGCAGCTGGGCGGCAAGGCGGGGCTGGTCGGCGCGGCCGACCTGGCCCGCCAGGGGTAACCCCGACCTTCCCGTTCCGGGGCACGCCGTTCTTGTCCGCCGCGGCGGACATCAACCGCGACGGCGTTCTTCGGCGGTGCCGAGCCGGCCCGAGGTCGGTTCGGCACCGCCGGATATCGCCGTCTTACATCTCGCCGTTGCGGCGGAAGGGATTGGCGAGCGCATGAGTGCAGGCGTCCTGACGGACCTCCCGGCATCGCGGACCGAGCCGGACGGCTCCGTCGTCATCCGCGTGCTCAGTTACAACATCCGCTCCATGCGCGACGACGTCGCGGCCCTCGCCCGGGTGATCCGGGCCTGCCGGCCCGACGTCGTCTGCGTTCAGGAGGCGCCGCGCTTCTTCCGCTGGCGCAAGGCCGCCGCCCGCCTCGCCCGGACCTCCGGGCTCGTCCACGTCTCGGGCGGCGCCACCGCCTCCGGCCCCATGATCCTCACCTCGCTCCGCGCCCACGTGGAGCGCACCGAGGACGTCCTGCTGCCCCGTACCCCCGGCCTCCACCAGCGCGGCTTCGCGACTGCCGTGCTGCGGTTCGGCCGGGCCCGGCTCGGGGTCCTCAGCGCTCACCTGAGCATCAAGGACTGGGAGCGCTACGAGCAGGGCCGGCTGCTCCTCGACCGGCTGGCCGCCCTGGACGTGCCGCACGCCGTCGCCGCGGGCGATCTCAACGACCGTCCCGACGGCCGCACGTTCGGCCTGCTCGCGGACGCCCTGCAGGACGGCTGGGCGACGAAGCCGTGGGGGCGGGAGCACACCACCCGGCTGGGTGATCCGCTGCAGCGGATCGACGCGGTCTTCGCGACGGAGGGGGTGGAGGTGCTGGGGTGCGGGGTGCCCATGGGATTGCCCGGCGTGGAGGAGCGCGACCTCCGGGCCGCGACGGATCACCTGCCGGTGCTGGCGGCTTTGCGGGTGCCGGCCGCATAGGTCCGTCGCCCGGCCGCGGCGGAAAGAATGTGCCCGCCGCGACGGCGAAGTGCCACCGCGGCGAGAGTCCGGCGGAAGACACGGCCGCCGTAGCCGTACGTGATCGCGCTAGACGACCGCGCCGCGCCCCGGGTCGTCGTCCTCCTCGTCGCTGTCCTTCATCCGCAGGACGAGCGTCGCGAAGCCGCCCAGGAAGCCGCCGATGCCGATGGTGGTCAGCCACCAGGTGAGCGGCTGCTGCAACAGGACCATGATCAGGAGCAGCAGCGGGCCGCCCAGCACGGCGATCCAGGCGAAGCGGGCCGTGACGTCGCCGGTGGGCAGGGGCGGCGGCTCGGGCGGGACGAAGTGCCCCTCGTCGGCTCCGTCTCCCTCGTCTTCCTCGACCGCGTCGTCGGGGGGCTCCGGCGTGCTCCAGTCGCGGGGGCCGACGCCGGGCGCGTAGACGATGAAGCTGCCCGGCGGCTCCTCCCGCGAGGGGGGCGGCGGCGCGGCGGAGGCGTCCTTCTCCGCCTCGCCCTCCCCGGCCCCGGCCCCCGCCCCGGCAGGGGCGTTGTCGCCGCCTGTGGCGGGCCAGCGGCCCTTCTCCGGATCGGGCTGTTCCCCGTATGCGGCGACGAGCTCCGCCCAGGCCGCGTCCTCGTCGAGCGGGTCGCGGCTCTCGTCGCGGCCCGCGTCACGCTCAGCCACGGGCGGCCGTCCCCTCCTCGGAGCCGACGCCGGAGAGCCGGCCGATGAACGCGTAGGTGTCCGCGAAGATGCGTTCCGCGTCGTTGTCGAGCGTGGCCACGTGGTAGCTGTGCTCCAGCAGCCGCTCGGTGACGTCCCGCGAGGAGACCCGGGCCAGGATGCGGGCCGAGTCGGCGGGCGGCACGACGTGGTCCTCGGGGCTGTGCATGAGCAGCAACGGCTGGGTGACCTGGGGCAGTTCGGCGTCGACGAGCCGGAAGAAGCGGCGCAGCGAGTGCGCGGCGTGCAGCGGCACCCGGTCGTAGCCGGTCTCCTCGGAGCCCGGCTTGGCGATGTCGCTGGCGATACCCTTGGTGGAGCGCACGAAGTGGCGCACGACGGGCAGCGCCTTCGCGGCGACGCCGTGGACCTTGTTGCCCGGGTTGACGAGCACGATGCCGCTGACGGCATCCCCGTGGCGGGCCGCGAGCCGCAGGGCCAGGGCCCCGCCCATCGACAGGCCGCACACGAACACCCGGGAGCAGCGCTCCCGCAGCTCCCGCAGCGCGTGGTCGACCTCCGCGTACCAGTCCTGCCAGCCGGTGAGCTGCATGTCCTGCCAGCGGGTGCCGTGACCGGGCAGCAGCGGCAGCGAGACGCTCAGGCCGCGCTCCGCCAGATGGTCCGCCCAGGGCCGCACGGACTGCGGGGAACCGGTGAAGCCGTGACACACGAGGACGCCTACCTCTCCGCCTTCGTGGCGGAACGGCTCGGCTCCGGGGAGGAGCGGCACCGGGATCTCCGATCGGTGGAACGGGGGTAAGGGAGGACACAGGGGGTCCGGCCCTCAGCGTACGCGGAGCGCCGCACGGCGGGTAGGCAGGTTAAGGTCTCCTCGTCACACACAGGAGGTTCTCGGTTGTTCTACGGCGCTATGAAGGTGTCCATCGGCGGGTCGCTGAAGCTTGCCTTCCGGCCGTGGGTGGAGGGCCTGGAGAACATCCCGGCCGACGGGCCCGCGATCCTCGCGAGCAACCACCTGTCGTTCTCGGATTCTTTCTTCCTCCCGGCGGTGCTGGACCGCAAGGTCACGTTTATCGCGAAGCAGGAGTACTTCACCTCCCCCGGAGTCAAGGGGAAGCTGACGGCGGCGTTCTTCAAGGGCGTCGGCCAGCTGCCCGTGGACCGTTCGGGTGCCCGCGGCGCGGGCGAGGCCGCGGTCAAGAGCGCCATGGAGGTGCTGGAGCGCGGTGAGCTCTTCGGCATCTACCCGGAGGGCACGCGTTCCCCCGACGGCCGCCTCTACCGGGGCAAGCCGGGCGGGCTCGCCCGGGTGGCCCTGCTGTCGGGGGCGCCGGTGATCCCCGTCGCCATGATCGACACCGAGAAGGTGCAGCCCCCGGGCAAGGTGCTGCCCAAGATGGTGCGCCCGGGCATCCGGATCGGCGAGCCGCTGGACTTCAGCCGCTACCACGGCATGGACGGCGACCGCTTCATCCTGCGCTCGGTGACCGACGAGGTCATGTACAAGATCATGGAGCTGTCGGGCCAGGAGTACGTGGACATCTACGCGACCGCCGCCAAGCGGCAGATCGCGGAAGAGGCGAAGCGGAAGGCCGAGGAGGAGAAGGCGGCCAAGGCCGCCGGGCTCGACAAGGCCGACCAGGGCGACCAGGCCGGCAAGTAAAGGGGAAGCGGCAGCCGGTGCGCGGGGCGCCCGGCTCGGGGGTTGGTCGATGACACCGCGCAGCAGGAAGCCGCGCGTCGTACGGATGTCGGTGGAGCTGCCGCTGTGGCGCGCGCTGACCGGCTACCGCGTGCTGACGCTCTGCTACGCCCTGACGATCTTCGCCGTCAACTACCACGAGTACGCACATCCGCTCGGTGGCGCCGTCTACATGGGCGTACTCACCGGGTGGATGGCGCTCACGTGGAACCGGACCTCGGTGCCCGAGCGGTGCACGAAGCGGTTCCTCACGGCCGACCTGGCCGTCGCACTCGCCGGAATCCTGGTGACCGCCGCCGTCGACTCCCCGGCGCGGATCGACGGCGGTGCGGCCACCCTGCCGTCCATCTGGACCGGTGGCGCCGTACTGGGCCTGGCCATCAAGGGCGGCTGGCGCTGGGCGGCCGTCGGCTCCACCCTGGTGGCCTTCGCCAACCTCGCCGAGCGCGGCAGCCCCGCCCGGGACACCGTCCACAACGTGCTCCTGGTGTGGGTCTCCAGCATCGCCATCGGCTACATCGTCGAGGTCGCCCGCGCCAGTGAGCGCACCCTCGCCCGCGCGCTGCGGATCGAGGCCGCCACCCGCGAGCGCGAGCGGCTCGCCCGCGACATCCACGACGGCGTCCTGCAGGTGCTGGCCATGGTGCAGCGGCGCGGTGCCGCGCTGGGTGGCGAGGCGGCCGAGCTCGGCCGGATGGCCGGCGAGCAGGAGATCGCCCTGCGCACCCTGGTCGCCGGGGGCCTGCTGCCCCCGCAGCGCTCGGCCGGAGAGCCGGCCGGGGACGCGGAGCCGGCCGGCGCCGGGCCGGACGCCCCGCGCATCCCCGCCGGCCCCATCGACGTGGGGGCCCTGCTCGCGCCGCACGCGGGCGCCGACGTCTCCTTCGCCGGGCCGGGCACCCCCGTCCTGCTGGAGGCGGCCGCCGCCGCCGAGCTCGCCGCCGCCGTCGGCGCCGCCCTGGACAACGTGCGCAAGCACGCGGGAGACGGGGCGCGGGCCTGGATCCTGCTGGAGGACGAGCCCGACGCGGTGATCGTCAGCGTGCGCGACGACGGCCCCGGCATCCCCGAGGGCCGCCTCGCGGACGCCGAGCGCGAGGGCCGCATGGGCGTCGCCCTGTCGATCCGCGGGCGCCTGCGCGACCTGGGCGGCAGCGCCGAGCTGGTGTCCGTCCCGGGCCAGGGCACCGAAGTCGAACTGAAGGTCCCACGGGGGAACGGAAGAGAACAGCGATGAGCGAAACCACAGCGGACACCGCAGCACAGCACCCGGTCAGGGTCATGGTCGTCGACGACCACCCCATGTGGCGCGACGCCGTGGCCCGTGACCTGGCCGCCGCCGGCCACGACGTCGTGGCGACCGCCGGCGACGGCCCCGAGGCCGTCCGCCGCGCGAAGGCCGCCCGCCCCGACGTCCTGGTCCTCGACCTCAACCTGCCCGGCCTGCCCGGCGTGGCCGTCTGCAAGGAACTCGTCGGGGAGAACCCCGCCCTGCGCGTCCTCGTCCTCTCCGCCAGCGGCGAGCACGCCGACGTCCTGGAGGCCGTGAAGTCCGGCGCCACCGGCTATCTGCTGAAGTCGGCCAGCACGGAGGAGCTCGTCGAAGCCGTCCACCGCACCGCCGCCGGAGACCCCGTCTTCACCCCCGGCCTCGCCGGACTCGTCCTCGGCGAGTACCGGCGGCTGGCCGCCGACCCCGCCCCGGCCGCGCCCGACGAGCCCAAGGCGCCCCGGCTCACCGACCGCGAGACCGAGGTGCTGCGCCTCGTCGCCAAGGGCCTGTCGTACAAGCAGATTGCCGAGCGGCTGGTTATTTCCCACCGCACGGTGCAGAACCATGTGCAGAACACCTTGGGCAAGCTCCAGTTGCACAACCGCGTGGAGCTCGTGCGCTACGCGATAGAGCGAGGTCTCGACGACGCCTGACCGCGCACTCCGGCCGCGGCGGCGTCCTCCGGCTGAAGGAGAGTGTCATGCGGATCGGAGTGCTGACCGGCGGCGGTGACTGCCCCGGGCTCAACGCGGTCATCCGCGCCGTCGTCCGCAAGGGCGTCCAGGACCATTCCTACGAATTCATCGGCTACCGGGACGGCTGGCGCGGCCTCCTCCACGGCGCCGTCTCCCGCCTCGACATCCCCGCCGTGCGCGGCATCCTCCCGCGCGGCGGCACCGTGCTCGGCTCCTCGCGCACCAACCCCTTCAAGGAGCCGGGCGGCGTCCGGCGGATCCGCGAGAACCTCGCCGAGGACGAGGTCGACGCCCTCATCGCCATCGGCGGCGAGGACACCCTCGGCGTCGCGGCCCTGCTCTGGAGCGAGCACGGCATCCCGTGCGTCGGCGTCCCCAAGACCATCGACAACGACCTCTCCGCCACCGACTACACCTTCGGCTTCGACACGGCGGTCGGCATCGCCACTGAGGCCATCGACCGGCTGCACACCACCGCCGAGTCCCACATGCGCGTCCTCGTCGTCGAGGTCATGGGCCGGCACGCCGGCTGGATCGCCCTGCACTCCGGCCTCGCCGGCGGCGCCAACGTCATCCTCATCCCCGAGCAGCGCTTCGACCTTGACGAGGTCTGCGGCTGGGTCACCTCCCGCTTCCGCTCCAGCTACGCCCCGATCGTCGTCGTCGCGGAGGGCGCCGTGCCCAAAGACGGCGACCTCGTCCTCAAGGACGGCACGTCGCACGACGCCTTCGGGCACGTACGGCTGTCCGGGGTGGGGGAGTGGCTCGCCAAGGAGATCGAACGGCGCACGGGCAAGGAGGCCCGGACCACGGTCCTGGGCCACGTCCAGCGGGGCGGCACGCCCAGCGCGTTCGACCGCTGGCTCGCGACGCGGTTCGGGCTGCACGCGATCGACGCGGTGCGGGAGCGGGAGTTCGGGCGGATGGTGGCCCTGCGGGGGACGGACATCGTCCGCGTGCCGCTGGCCGAGGCGACGGCCCGGCTGAAGACCGTGCCGGCCGAGCGGTACGAGGAGGTGAAGGTCTTCTTCGGCTGAGCAGCATGTTGCCTGGAAGCGTCATGACGCTTCCAGGCAACATCTGGGGAAGTCAGACCAGCACTGCCGCCAGCAGCTCCGCCACGATCGTGGCCCCGTCCAGGGTGAGGACCGACTCGGGGTGGAACTGGACGCCCGCAAATCCAGGCCCCCGCAGGGCGTGCACGTCCCCGCTCACGGGATCCCGGCTCAGCTCCACCCGGTGCATCGCGAGCTCCGCCTCCGCGGACGCGGTGCACCGCGCCGTGAACGTGTTGTAGAACCCCACCGTCTCGGGCCGCCCGAAGAAGTCGATCCGCTCCTGCGCGCCCTGGAACGGCACGTCCTTGCGGACGACCTCCAGCCCCAGCTCGGCCGCGAGCAGCTCGTGCCCCAGGCACACCCCCAGCAGGCCCTGCCGGTGGCTGCGCAGGAGCTCCGCCGCCAGGCCGCGGAGCAGCCGCATCTTGGGGTCGGCCGCGTCCGCGGGGTTGCCGGGACCGGGGCCCAGGACGACGGGTCCCTCGTGGGCCGCGGCGGCCTCGCGGAGACCGGGCTCGTCGTAGCGCCGCACGGTCACCCGCAGGCCGGACGTGCGCAGCAGGTGGGCCAGCATGGCCGTGAAGGTGTCCTCGCCGTCGATCACGAGAGCGTGGCCGGTCAGCCCGGCGGTCGAGACGGTGTCCGCGGACTGCATGCGCAGCCAGAAGGGGGCGAGGTCCGCGCGGCGGGCGTCGAGCGCGGCGCGCACCTGCGGGTCGTCGGCGAGCCGGGCGGGCGGCCCCGCGGGCCGGGGCGTCCGCGGGGCGCGGACGCCGAGGGCGGCGAGGACGCCCGCCGCCTTGGCGTGGGTCTCGGCGACCTCGGCGTACGGGTCGGAGCGGCGCACGAGCGTGGCGCCGACCCCGACGCGGAGCCGGCCGCGGCGGTCGATGTCGGCGGTGCGGATGAGGATGGGCGAGTCCAGGGTCCGGGCCCCGCCGGCGTCACGGCCGATGAGCGCGAGGGCGCCCGAGTAGTAGCCGCGCCCGCCGGGCTCGTGGCGCTCGATGACGCGGCAGGCGTTCTGCACGGGGGAGCCGGTGACGGTGGCGGCGAACAGGGTCTCGCGGAGCACGTCGCGCACGTCCAGGGAGGAGCGCCCGCGCAGTTCGTACTCGGTGTGGGCGAGGTGGGCCATCTCCTTGAGCCGCGGGCCGACGACGACGCCGCCCATGTCGCCGACGGTGCACATCATCTTCAGCTCCTCGTCCACGACCATGGACAGCTCCTCGACTTCCTTGCGGTCGTGGAGGAAGGCCAGCAGGCCCTCCTTGTCGGGGCCGGAGGCGGGGTAGCGGTAGGTGCCGCTGATGGGGTTCATGACGACGGTCCCGCCGGACATGCGCACGTGCACCTCCGGGCTGGCGCCGACGAGGGTGCGGTCGCCGGTGTGTACGACGTACGTCCAGTACGCGCCGCGCTCGCCGGCCAGCAGCCGCCGGAAGAGGGCCAGGGCGTCGGCGGGCGCGAAGCCGTGGATCTCGCCCTCGAAGGTCCGCCGGATGACGAAGTTGGCGCCTTCGCCGGTGCCGATCTCGTCCTCGATGACGCGCCGGACGATGTCCGCGTAGGCGTCGTCGCTCACGTCGAACGCGCCGCCCTCGACCCGTACGGCATGGGCCGGCAGTGCGGCGGCCACCTCGTCGAGGGGCAGTTCGTGGCTCTCCTGCGGGCGCAGGACGAGCAGGGGCGTGCCGTCGTCGCGGACGTCGAAGCCGCGCTCGCGGATCTGCCGGAAGGGCACGAGGGCGAGGGCGTCGTGGACGGGGCGGCCCCCGCCGGGCCGGCCGCTGGGCAGGGGGATGCCGGCCAGGCGCCCGGCCTCCTCGACGGGGCCGAGGAGCAGCTCGACGGTGCCGCCCGCTCCGTCCCCGGCGCCGCGGGGGAGGCCGGGCGTGCGGCGGTGGAGGAGGGCGAAGGGCGGGCAGCCGGGGCCGGTCAGCCGGGCGAGCAGGGCGGCGGTGCCGGCGGCCGGTGCGGTGACGCTGGTCATGGGGGTTCCTTCCGGTGAGGGAGGAACGGCCCGGGAAACACGGAAGGCCGCCCCTCGGGCGGCCTTCGCGATGCGTTTCGTGTACGCGCGATCAGTGGGCCGCCGGTTGAGCGGTCCACCACCAGTTACGGGTCTGCTGCGCGAACATGCTGGGCACCCTACCCGAAGCACCGCCGCTACCGACGGGTAGCGGACGGCGCCGGCCCGCCGGAGCAGGAGCTTTCGGGGCATGCGGCGGGCGCGCGGCACCCCCGGTGAGTCGCACCCCTCGTCTCGGCACGTGTCTCAAAGTGCGGTCCGGCGACCGGGACAGGAGTCGCGACCCCGTAGGGTTGGAGCGTGACCGTGAACGCTGAAATCCACGCCGGTGGCAACACCTGGCGCTCCCTTCCCGCGGCGCAGCAGCCCGAATGGCCGGACCAAGAGGCTCTGCGCGATGTGATCGCCGAGCTCGAGTCCTATCCGCCCCTCGTCTTCGCGGGCGAGTGCGACCAGCTGCGCCAGCGCCTGGGAGCGGTCGCCCGTGGAGAGGCGTTCCTGCTCCAGGGCGGCGACTGCGCCGAGGCCTTCGACGCCGTCGGCGCCGACCAGATCCGCAACAAGCTCAAGACGCTGCTCCAGATGGGCGCCGTGCTGACCTACGCGGGCCAGGTGCCCGTCGTCAAGGTCGGCCGGATCGCCGGTCAGTACAGCAAGCCGCGCTCGAAGCCGACCGAGACCCGCGACGGCGTGACCCTGCCGACCTACCGCGGCGACTCCGTCAACGGCTTCGCCTTCACCGCCGAGGCCCGCACGCCGGACCCGCAGCGGCTGAAGCGGATGTACCACGCGTCCTCGGCCACGCTGAACCTGGTGCGCGCCTTCACCACCGGTGGCTACGCCGACCTGCGGCAGGTGCACGCCTGGAACCAGGACTTCGTGAAGTCCTCCCCGTCCGGGCAGCGCTACGAGGCCCTGGCCCGCGAGATCGACCGCGCGCTGAACTTCATGAACGCCTGCGGGACGGACCCGGAGGAGTTCAAGACGGTCGAGTTCTACTCCTCGCACGAGGCCCTGATCCTCGACTACGAGTCGGCCCTGACCCGTACCGACTCCCGCACCGGGAACCTGTACGACGTCTCCGGCCACATGGTCTGGATCGGCGAGCGCACCCGCCAGCTGGACGGCGCGCACATCGAGTTCGCCTCCCGGATCCGCAACCCCATCGGGGTGAAGCTCGGCCCGACCACGACGGCCGAGGACGCCCTCACCCTGATCGAGCGGCTCGACCCGGAGCGCGAGCCGGGCCGGCTCACGTTCATCACCCGCATGGGCGCGGGCAAGATCCGTGACCACCTCCCCGAGCTGGTGGAGAAGGTCACCGCCTCCGGCGCCCAGGTGGCGTGGATCTGCGACCCGATGCACGGCAACACCTTCGAGGCGGCCTCGGGCCACAAGACCCGCCGCTTCGACGACGTGCTGGACGAGGTCAAGGGCTTCTTCGAGGTCCACAAGAGCCTCGGCACCCACCCGGGCGGCATCCACGTCGAGCTCACCGGTGACGACGTCACCGAGTGCGTGGGCGGCGGCGACGAGATCTTCGTCGACGACCTGCACCAGCGCTACGAGACGGCCTGTGACCCCCGCCTCAACCGCAGCCAGTCGCTGGACCTGGCCTTCCTCGTCGCGGAGATGTACCGCGACCAGTAGGCGTGACTGTTAGAAGCTGGTGACACGGAACGGCCGGTGGGGCGCGGATCGAGTGATCCGCGCCCCACTGCGTTGTTTTTCCGCCACCGCGCCGGGTAAGGTTAGGGTTACCTTATTGATCAATCCGGCTGGGCGGTGAACCGCGTGTACGTCTGCTCGTGCTTCGGCATCACGGAGCAGCAGGTGCGTGACCACGCGGACAAGGGCGCGTGCACGCCCCGGCAGATAGCCTCCGCCTGCAAGGCGGGCACCGACTGCGGCGGCTGTGTGCGCCGCATCCAGGCACTGCTCGGCCGCGGTGCGTGCCCGCGCCGCGAGCTGGCCGACCAGGGGGACCCCGGCGTGCTCGGCGCCGGGATATCCGCACTGCCGCAGCCCCAGGCGGCCTAGCGGCTCCCGCGGGTCAGTCCGCCCCGCCGTTCTCCTGCTCGATGAACTGCGCGATGTACAGCGCCTCACCCAGCTTCTCGATCAGCTCCAGCTGGGTGTCCAGGTAGTCGATGTGGTCCTCCTCGTCCGCGAGGATCGACTCGAAGATGTTGGCCGAGGTGATGTCGCCCTTGGCCCGCATGACCTCCACCCCGCGCCGCAGGCGGTCGATGGCCTCGACCTCCACCTGCCGGTCGGCCTGGAACATCTCGGTGATCGTCTGGCCGATCCGGACGTGGAAGAGCCGCTGGTAGTTGGGCAGGCCCTCCAGGAAGATGATCCTGTCGGTGAGGGTCTCCGCGTGCCGCATCTCGTCGAACGACTCGGCGCGCGTGTGTGACGCGATCTTCGTCCAGCCGTGGTGCTCCTGCAGCTTCGCGTGCAGGAAGTACTGGTTGATGGCGGTCAGCTCGGCAGTCAGCTGTTCATTCAGGAACTCGATGACCTCGGGGTCGCCCTGCATCGCAGAGGCTCCTTCCAAGCAGGGGTGACTGGCAGGTTGCGCGCATCCTCGCACCGCCCTTCGAAACCGTCCAGTAAGTGCACACTTAGTGGGAGTTGTCCGTATAGAGGAACCCCTGGTCAACGGCGCCCCGAAAGGTCTGACACCATGGAGGCATGGGGCCCTCGAAAAACGCCGAAAGCCGCAAAGGGGAGCTCCCCCAGCTGCCGCCCGGGCAGCGACTTCAGCGCGGCTGGCCGGTGACGCACTACGGCCCGGTGCCGAGGTTCAGGCCGGACCGCTGGGAGTTCCGGGTCTTCGGCTCGACCGCCGACGGCGACAAGCACTGCTGGACGCACGACGAGTTCACCGCCCTGCCGTACACGACGGTGGTGGCCGACCTGCACTGCGTCACGAAGTACAGCGTGCTCGGCGCCGAATGGGGCGGCGTCTCGGCCCGCACGGTGCTCGAACTCGCGCCGCCCGCACCCGGGGTCACCCATGTGATGGTGTGGGCCGAATACGGCTTCAGCTCGAACCTGCGGCTGGCCGACTTCGCCGCCGGGCAGACGATGTTCGCCACGCACAAGGACGGTGAGCAGCTCACCGCCGAGCACGGCTTCCCCGTCCGCCTCGTCGTGCCGCACCTGTACGCCTGGAAGGGGCCCAAATGGGTGCGCGGCGTGGAGTACATGACCGCCGACCGGCGCGGCTTCTGGGAGGAGCGGGGCTACCACAACGTCGGTGACCCCTGGCGCGAACAGCGCTACTCCTACCAGGAACAGCCCGGCGAGGGCCCCGAGCTGTAGGCCTCGCGGCCCGCTAGAGCACGCCGTCGCGCAGTTCCTTCAGGCGGGCCACGTCCGCGGCGTGGCCCGCGGGACCGCCCGGCGTCTCGATCGTCAGCGGCACGCCGGCCGTCGCCGGGTGGCGGAAGAGCTCACCGAACGGGTCGGCGCCGATGTGGCCGGCCCCGATGTTCTCGTGCCGGTCCAGGTGCGCGCCCACGGCGGCCTTCGAGTCGTTGGCGTGGATCAGCTTCAGCCGCCCCTCGCCGGTCACGGAGACCAGCTCGTCGAGCGTGCGCTTCATGCCGCCCGGCTCGGCGAGGTCGTGGCCCGCCGCGAAGACGTGGCAGGTGTCCAGGCACACCCCCAGCTTCGGGTGGTGCTCCAGTGCTTCGAAGTAGGGGCCGAGGTCCGTAACGAGCGAGCACAGGGAGGAGCCCTGGCCGGCCGTGGGCTCCAGCAGCAACCACGGGTCGTCGTCGTGGGTCAGCTCGTCCAGCAGCGGCAGCAGCCGCTCGTGGACCTGCTCCAGGGCCGCGCGGCGCGGCCGCCCGCCCGTCGCCGAGCCCGTGTGCACGACCACGCCCCGCGCGCCGATGGCCCGCCCGCGGCGCAGCGAGTGCCGCATCGACTCCGCGGACAGCTCGACCGTCGCCCCGGTGTGCGAGCCGAAGTTGATCAGGTAGGGGGCGTGCACCCACACCGGCAGGGACTCCTCCGCGCACGTGGCGCGGAACTCCTCGTCCTGGCGCGGGTTGCCCGCCGGGGTCGCCCAGCCGCGCGGGTTGGCGACGAAGACCTGCAGGGTCTCCGCGCCGATCTCGCGCGCGTAGGCGAGGCCCACCTTGGCCAGGCCGCCCGCCACCGGCACGTGGCCGCCCACGGGGTTGCGCAGCCGCCCCGGGGCCGGCTCCTCCACCGCTGCCACCGCTACAGACCGCCCTTGAGCTTGATGGTGATCGTGTCGCCCTTGGCGGCCTGCTCGCCGCCCTTGACCGACTGGCTGTCCACGGAGTCCTGCGGGAAGAAGAACGGCTTGTCGACCTTCACCTTGAAGCCCGCGTCGGTCAGCAGCCGCTTGGCGTCGGCCTCGTTCTTGCCCGTGACGTCCGGGACCGGCACCATCTCCTTGCCCTTGGAGACGGTGAGGGTCACGGTGTCGCCCTTGGCGGCCTTGTCGCCCGTGCCGGGGGACTGCTCGGCCACGGAGCCCTTGGCGCGGTCGGAGAACACCTGGGCGTCCGACACCCTGGCGTCGAAGCCCTTGTCGCGCAGGGCGGCCGTCGCGGCGTCGACGGACATGCCCCGTACGTCCGGCACGTCCAGGGGGGCGCCCTTGCTGACGGTCAGCGCGACCGGCGCGTCCGGCCGGCGCTGCTCGCCCGGCTTCGGGTCGGTGGCCAGCACGGAGCCCTGCGGGGTCTCGGTGCTGAACTGCTTGCCGACCTCGCCCACGGTCAGCCCCGAGCCCTCGATCTTCTTCTTCGCCTCGTCGAAGGGCATGCCGACGACGTTGGGCACCTCGGCCCGTGCGGGCCCCCGGGACAGGGTGATCGTCACCTTGCCGGTGTTGCGGATGCGCTTGCCGGGCGCCGGGTCGGCGGCGATGACGTGGCCGCGCTCGACGGTGTCGCTGAAGTCCTCCTTCGCGCGCACCCCGAGCCCAGCGTCGTCCAGCGTCTTCTCCGCCTTCTCCCGGGTCATGTCCAGGACGGCGGGGACGGTCGTGAACTGGCCCGCGTTGATGTACCAGACGCCGGTGCCGATCAGCACGGCCAGCAGGGCCGCCACCACGGCGATGACCCCGCGCCGCGGCACCTGCCGGAACCGGCCGCCCGGGCCCGCCGGAGGAGCCGGCGGTGCCGGGGGCGCGGGCGGGTGCGGAAGGCGCGTCGTCCGGTTCAGCTGCTGCTCGCCGTCCTCCGCGGGCAGCGGACGCGCGGCGGGCCGGGGCAGCACGCTCGTCCGGTCCTCGGGGCCCGCCGCGCGGCGGCCGGTGGCGGCGTCGTTGAGCGCCTGCGGCGGCAGCGCGTCGAGCTGCTCGTCGCTCAGCCCCTCGCGCACCGTGCGGGCCAGGCCGAGCAGCGCGACCGCGTCGGCCGGGCGCAGCTGCGGGTCGCGGGACGCCGCCTCGGCCACGAGCCCGTCCAGAGAGGCGGCCAGCCCCGGCACGGCCTCCGACGGCGCCGGGACGTCCGCGTGCAGGTGCCGGTAGAGGACCTGGGCCGGGGTGCCCCCGGTGTGCGGCTTGGCGCCCGTCAGCATCTCGTAGAGGACGACGCCGCACGCGTAGACGTCCACGCGCGGATCGGCGGTGCCGTGCTCCAGCTGCTCGGGGGCCAGGTAGGACACCGTGCCGAGGACGGAGCCGGTGGAGGCCGTGGTGTCGGTGTCCACGGCCCGTACGAGCCCGAAGTCGGCGACCTTCACGCGGCCGTCGTCCCCGATGAGGACGTTCTCGGGCTTCATGTCGCGGTGCACCAGCCCCGCGAGGTGGGCCGCGCCGAGCGCGGCCAGCACCGGCTCCAGGATGTCGAGGGCGGCGCGGGGCTGCAGGGCCCCGCGCTCGCGCAGCACGTCGCGCAGCGTGCACCCGGGCACGTACTCCATCGCCAGATAGACGTACGGGCCGTCGGTGCCCTGGTCGTAGACGCCCACCACATTGGGGTGGTCCAGGCGCGCGACGGACTTGGCCTCGCGGATGAAGCGCTCCACGAAGGCCGTGTCCGAGGCGAGGCCGGGGTGCATCACCTTGACCGCGAGCACCCGGTCGAGCCGGGTGTCGAGAGCGCGGTAGACCGTGGCCATCCCGCCCACGGCGATGCGGGCCTCGACCCGGTAGCGGCCGTCGAGCGTGTGCCCGACCAACGGGTCCCCTAGCGTCGTATCCACGCGACGAGTCTAAAAGGGGCGGGGACGAAGCCCTGACCCGGCAAAAATCAGCCCGTCCGGCGATTGAGGGCAAAAGGGTCAGAGGCGGTGCCCCTGCTACTGAGCGAACTCCGGACGTTCCGGATCGAGACGCGCCAAGCCCTCCGCAGGAGAAGACGCCTCGGCGAAGTGCCGCCGCGGTATCCGCCCCGCCCGGTGCGCCAGCCGCCCCGCTTCCACCGCGTGCCGCATCGCCTCCGCCATCAGCACGGGCTCCTGGGCGCGCGTCACCGCCGAGGCGAGCATGACCGCCGCGCAGCCCAGCTCCATGGCGAGCGCCGCGTCGGAGGCCGTGCCGGCGCCCGCGTCGAGGATCACGGGGACCCCGGCCCGCTCCGTGATCAGCTGGAAGTTGTGCGGGTTGCGGATGCCGAGGCCGGAGCCGATGGGCGAGCCCAGCGGCATGATCGCCGCGCAGCCGACGTCCTCCAGCTTGCGGGCGAGGACCGGGTCGTCGTTGGTGTACGGCAGCACGGTGAAGCCGTCGTCGACGAGTATCTCCGCGGCGTCGAGCAGCTCGATCGGGTCGGGCAGCAGCGTCCGCTCGTCGGCGATCACCTCCAGCTTGACCCAGTCCGTGCCGAGCGCCTCGCGGGCCAGCCGGGCCGTGAGGACGGCCTCGCCGGCCGTGTAGCAGCCGGCCGTGTTCGGCAGCACCCGGATGGAGTGCTTCTGCAGGACGGAGAGCACGGAGCCGCGGACGCTCGCGTCGAGGCGGCGCATCGCCACGGTGGTCAGCTCGGTGCCGGAGGCGAGCAGCGCGCGCTCCATGACGTCCAGGCTGGGCGCGCCGCCGGTGCCCATGATCAGCCGGGAGCTGAAGGTGGTGTCGGCGATGGTGAGCAGGTCGTCGGCCATCGGGCTGTTCACCCTCCCTGCACTGCGGTGAGGACCTCGACGCGGTCGCCCGCGCCGAGCTGTGTGGCGGGCCACTGGCCGCGCGGCACGACGGCCTCGTTGACGGCGGCGGCCACCCCGCCGGGCGCGGTGGTCATGCTCGCCACCAGGCTGCCGAGGGTCAGGCCGTGGGGCACCTCGCGGTGCTCGCCGTTGACGCTGATGGCCATGTGGGCCGCGGGCGTGTCGGTGGGGTCGGTGGGGTTCATGCGGGCAGCTCCTGGAGCGCGTTCGAGAAGCGTCGGGGGGAGAAGGGGCGGGCCTCCTCGGGGAGGCGCCCCGTGGTCAGCACCTCGGCCATGACGTCGCCGGTCAGCGGGGCGAGCAGGACGCCGTTGCGGTGGTGGCCGGTGGCGGTGTGCAGGCCGGGCAGGGCGGTCGGGCCGAGCAGAGGGGCGTTGTCGGGGGAGCCGGGGCGCAGCCCGGCGGAGGTCTCCACCAGGGGCAGTTCGGTGATGCCGGGCACCAGCTCGTGGGCGTCGCGCAGCAGTTCGTAGACGCCGCCGGCGGTGACCGTGGTGTCCCAGCCGAGCTCCTCGGTGGTCGCGCCCAGGACCAGCTCGCCGTTCTCGCGCGGCACCAGGTACACCGGCCCGCCGCGGACGACCGCCCGCACGGTGCGGGAGAGGAAGGGCGCGTACGCGTCCGGGACGCGCAGCCGCAGCACCTGGCCCTTGACGGGCCGCACGGGCGGCAGGACGCCGGCGGGGACGCCCGCGAGCGTGCCGCTGTGGCTGCCCGCGGCGAGCACGACCTGGCCGGCGGGGACGCGGCGCCCGTCCGCGAGCTCCGCACCCGCGGCCCGGTCGCCGGCGAGGAGCAGCCGTACGGCCTCGGCGCGGTGGAAGGCGACCCCGGCCCGCTCGCAGGCCGTGAGCAGCGCACGGGCGAGCCTGCGGGGGTCGGTCTGGTGGTCCCCGAGGGCGTGGAGGCCCCCGCGTACGCCGGGCGCGAGCATCGGCTCCAGGCGGCGGCACTCGCGGCCCGTGAGCCACTGCGCGTCCAGGCCGCAGCGCTGCTGCAGGGCGTGCAGTTCGCGCAGGTGCTCCCGGTCGTCGGCGTCGAGGGCGACGGCCAGCGTGCCGCACGCGCGGTAGCCGGTGGCGACGCCGCTCGCCTCCTCCAGCTCGGCCGTGAAGCCCGGATAGCGCTGCGCGGAGGCCAGGTTGAGGGCGAGCAGCGCCTCCTCGCCGTAGTGCAGCTCGGTCACCGCGGCGAGCATCCCGGCGGCGACCCGTGCCGCGCCGCCGCCCGGCGCGGGGTCGGCGACGGCGGTGCGCAGCCCGCGCTGTGCCGCGCGCCAGGCGGTGACGAGGCCGATCAGGCCGCCGCCCACGACGAGGACGTCGCAGGCGGGCACGGCCGGAGTGCGGTCCGATGTGTCCGTTGTGGTGGTAGACGCGTCCATGAGGCGTCCAGCCCCTCCCTTCGCCGGCATGACCCGGATCAGGTTCGTACGGTCGGAGGCCGGTCAGCCTCCCTCTCAGCCCGGTCGTCCGGGCTCCCGCGAGTGCGTTGTACCGGCCACCCTAGTACGCGCCGCGACGCCCGGGCGAGGGCCTGTCGGACGACGGTGCAGCCGTGCCCGCGCATTCCGCCGGCCCCTCGCCGCGGGGGCTCGCCGCCGTCGCGGCGGGCGATTTCCTTCCGCCGCGACGGCGATCAGCCACGACGTGGTGGTCCGGCGGTGCCGAACTGCGGCTCGCCGCAACGTGGCAGAGACCCGCCCGGACGGGCCCCTGGCCCCGGTGCGGGAGCGCCACCGCCCTACAGTGATCGGGTGAGCGAGCACCGGGAAGAAGCACTTGCCGCCAGTGAGCGGAGCGTCGTCATCGTGGGTGCCGGGATGGCGGGCGTGCAGACCGCCGTCGCCCTGCGCGAGTACGGCTGGACCGGCACCGTGACCGTGCTGGGCGCCGAGCCGCACCCGCCGTACGACAGGCCGCCGCTCTCCAAGGCCGTCCTGCTCGGCAAGGCCGAGGGCTCCGCGTTCGAGGTGGACTTCGCCTCGCTCGGGATAGACCTGCGGCTCGGGCGCGAGGCCACCGGCCTGCGCGCCGCCGAGCGCCTGCTGGACACCTCCGCCGGGCCCGTCCCGTACGACGTCCTGGTCATCGCCACCGGCGCCGAGCCGGTCCGGCTGCCCGGCTGCGAGGGACTGTCCAACGTCCACCTGCTGCGCACCCTGGACGACGCCGTGCGGCTGCGGCCCGTGCTGGCCGCCCAGCACGACGTCGTCGCCGTCGGCGCGGGCTGGATCGGCGCCGAGGTCGCGACGGCCGCCCGGGAGGCGGGCTGCGAGGTGACCGTGGTCGAGGCCGCGGACCGCGTGCTCGCCGGCGCCATGCCCGCCGAGATCGCCGAGCGCATGGCCCCCTGGTACGCCGAGAGCGGCGCCCGGCTGATGCTCGGCGCGCGCGTGAGCACCGTGGAGCCCGGCGCGGTCGTGCTCGCCGACGGCACCCGGCTGCCGGCCGGCGCCGTGGTCGTCGGCATCGGCGCGCGGCCCGCGACCGGCTGGCTGGAGGGCTCCGGCATCGAGCTCGGCGAGGACCGTGCCGTCGTCGCCGACGAGCGGCTGCGCGCCTCGCTCCCCGGCGTCTACGCGGTCGGTGACTGCGCGTCGTTCCCGTCCGCGCGCTACGGCGAGCGGCTGCTCGTGCACCACTGGGACAACGCCATGCAGGGGCCGCGGACCGTCGCCGCGAACATCGCGCTCGGCACGGCCGAGGGGCCGGTCTACGACCCGGTGCCGTACTTCTGGTCCGAGCAGTTCGGGCGGTTCGTGCAGTACGCGGGCCACCATGCCGGCGCCGACGAACTGCTGTGGCGCGGGGACCCGTCGAGCGCGGCCTGGAGCGTGTGCTGGCTGCGCGACGGGGTCCTGGTGGCCCTGCTGGCCGTCGGCCGGCCCCGGGACCTGGCCCAGGGCCGCAAGCTCATCGAGAAGGGCGCCGCCCTCGACCGGGCGAAGGCCGCCGACGCGTCCGTGCCGCTGAAGTCCGCCGTGCTCTGACGGGCGCGTCGCACCGCCCGCGGCCCCGCCGCGGCGGCGTGACGCGCCCGGGTCGGGTCAACCCGGCTACCGGCTGTCAGTGTCAGATGGCAGGCTTGTCCTGTGACCGAGATTGACGCAAAGATCGACGCGCTTGTTCCCGCCTGGCTCAACCTCCCCGACATCGCCGAGATGCTCGGCGTGGAGGTGACGCGCGTGCGGCAGCTGGTGAAGGAGGGCCAGCTGATCGCCGTCCGCCGGGGCGAGAACCGGGTGCTCATGGTGCCCGCCGCCTTCATCGGCGAGGGCAAGGTCGTCAAGGGCCTGGCCGGGACCCTGACGCTGCTGCGGGACGACGGCTTCAGCGACGAGGAAATGCTGGAGTGGCTCTTCACCGCCGACCCGACCCTGCCGGGTACCCCGGCCGACGCGCTGCGGGAGAACCGCGGCACGGAGGTGAAGCGGCGCGCCCAGGCGCTCGCCGTCTGAGCCGACGGGCCGACCGGAAGTCTCAGCCGTAGTAACCGGGCGCGGGTGACCGCGCCCTTCAGACCTGCCACAACCGTCCGGTGCACGGGCGGGGCCCGCCCCCGCCCGTGCACCGCCGACCCGGGGGGAACCACCCGATGTCCGCCGCCACCGCCCGCGAGCTCCTTGCCGACGCCCGGCTCTATCTGTGCACCGACGCCCGCAAGCGCCAGGGCGACCTGCCGGAGTTCCTCGACGCGGTCCTCGCCGGCGGCGTCGACATCATCCAGCTGCGCGACAAGGGCATGGAGGCCGGCGAGGAGCTGGAGCACCTCGCCGTCTTCGCCGAGGCCGCCCGCCGCCACGGCAAGCTCTTCGCGGTCAACGACCGTGCGGACGTCGCCCACGCCGCCGGTTCCGGCGTCCTGCACCTCGGCCAGGGCGACCTGCCGGTGCCCGCCGCCCGCGCCGTCCTCGGCGAGGACGTGCTGATCGGCCGCTCGACGCACGCCGAGGCCGAGGTGGACGCCGCGGCCGCCGAGCCCGGCGTGGACTACTTCTGCACCGGCCCCTGCTGGCCGACCCCCACCAAGCCGGGCCGCCACGCCCCCGGCCTGCCCCTGGTCCGCCACGCGGCGGCCCTGGGCACCGCGCGCCCCTGGTTCGCCATCGGCGGCATCGACCTCGGCAATCTCGACGAGGTGCTCGACGCGGGCGCCCGCCGGGTCGTCGTGGTCCGCGCGATCACCGAGGCGGACTCCCCCGGCGAGGCCGCGGCGCAGCTGGCCAAGCGGGTCCGCGAGCGCCTCTGAGGCCGGCGCGGCGCGCGGCCCGCCGCCGTCCCCGCGGCGGGCCGGCCCGCGAGAGTGTCAAAAAAACATGAAGAACCCGTCCGGCATGCGGACAGGAGACCGGCTTATCGGGCAAATCGCAAAAGTGTGATTGGGGGCCGCGGGAACCGCTGGTTAACTTGCCGGTATGGCCCTTGGCACCGCCTCCACCAGGACAGACCACGCGCGCACGGTGCGTGAGCTGCTCGCCTCAGGCGAGCGCTCGTACTCCTTCGAGTTCGCCGCTCCGAGGTCCGAGAAGGGGGAACGCACCCTCTGGGACGCCATCCGCCGGATCGAGGCCGTCGGCCCGACCTTCGTCTCCGTCACCTACGGCGCCGGAGGCTCCTCCCGCGAGGGCACCGTGCGGGTGACCGAGCGCATGGCGACCGACACGACGCTCACGCCCGTCGCCCACCTGACAGCCGTCAACCACTCCAAGGCCGAGCTCCGCAACATCATCGGCCAGTACGCCGACGTCGGCATCCGCAACATGCTGGCCCTGCGCGGCGATCCGCCCGGCGACCCCATGGGGGAGTGGGTGCGCCACCCCGAAGGACTGGACTACGCCGCCGACCTCGTCCGGCTCATCAAGGAGTCCGGCGACTTCTGCGTCGGCGTCGCGGCCTTCCCCGAGATGCACCCGCGCTCCACCGACTGGGACACGGACATCCGGCACTTCGTGGACAAGTGCCGCGCGGGCGCGGACTTCGCCATCACGCAGATGTTCTTCTACCCCGACGACTACCTGCGGCTGCGCGACCGGGTCGCCGCCGCCGGCTGCGACACCCCGATCATCCCCGAGATCATGCCCGTCACCAACGTCCGCCAGATCGAGCGGTTCGCGCAGCTCAGCAATGCCGCGTTCCCGCCCGCGCTGGCCGATCGGATCCTCGCGGTCAAGGACGACCGGGCCGCTGTACGCTCGATCGGGATCGAGTACGCCACGGAGCTGTGCGCTCGGTTGATGGCCGAGGAGATTCCCGGGCTGCACTTCATTACCCTGAACCACTCCACGGCGACGCTGGAAATCTACGAGAATCTGGGACTGCACCAGCGGTCCTGACGGCCGGCCCCTCGAAGGGCTGCGGCCACGAGAGGGGCGTAAATGGGCTGGACGGTCCTCTACATCGCGTTCGGCGTCGTCGCGCTCTGGCTGCTCGGCGAGGTACTGCTGCAGTACAAGGCGCGACTGCGCTGGCGCCTCCTCGCCTTCGCCGGGTTCCTCGGCGTCGTCGCGGGAGTCGTCATCCCGTCCGTCGCGGTCATCGCGGTGGGCGCGGTGGCGTTCGCCGTCGGGCAGACCTACGTGACGCTCTCCTTCCGCCGGGGCTTCTCCCGCGGCTGGGCGCTGCGCCGGGACGGCCGGGACGGCGGCAATGCGGCAGACGGCAACGGCGAATCCGGCAATTCTCGTAAGTCCGTCAAGGCCGGAAAGTCCGGCAGAGGTGTCAAGTCCGGTAAGCGCGCCGGGAAAGCGGCCGCCGAGGACGACGGCGTGAAGGAGCCGCGGGCCGGCCGGCGCCGCAAGGGCGGCGAGCGCACCGAGGCCCCGCCCGCCCCTCCGCTCTCCGCCGCCGCGCCGCTCGACGAGACCGCGGCCATGCCCGCCGTCCCCCCGCTCCAGGAGCCCGCGGGCGACCCCGTCATGCCCGCCGCGCAGCCGCCCCTGGCCGAAACCGCACCCGCACCCGACGCCGGCGCGGGCTACGGAGGCTACGGCGACGCCGGCTACGCCACCGCCCCGGCGCAGGACGGCGGCTACGCCCCGTACGGCGACGCGTACGGCACACAGGCCCAGGCCGCCCCGGCGGCCCCCGGCCAATTCGACTACGGGCAGGGACAGTACGCGGCGTACTCCGACCCCTACATCGGCAACCGGCAGCAGGGATACGACCCGTACGACTCCTACGGGCAGTACCAGCAGCCGCAGACGGCGGCACAGCCGTACGGCATGGGCGGCCATCCCGCCGACGCCTACGCCCCGGCCCAGCAGTACGACATGGAGACTCCGCCCGGCGGGGTCTGGGTGCCGCAGCAGCGCGACGGCGACCTGCCGCCCGCCCCGCAGGGCTACCCGCACGCGTACCCGCAGCAGCCCCCGGCCCAGGGCCAGGGCTACGGCGAGCAGTACAACGAGCAGCACCGCTACTGAGCCCCGGCCCGGGCCCGCCCCGGGCCGCGGCCCTACTGGGAGCCGCGCCAGTCCGCCCCGGAGACGATCAGGCCCGCGGCCATCGTCCCGGACATCCCGGCGTGGGCCAGCCCCCCGCCGGGATGGGCGAAACCGCCCGCGAGGTACAAGCCGGACAGCGGCGTCGCGTTGGCCGTGCGGAGGAACGCGCCCCCGCCGCCGGCCAGCACCGGCGCCGGAACGCCCCCGCCCTCGGCGCCCGTCGCCCGCTCGGTGTCCGCGGGCGTGCGGACCTCGTGCCACAGCAGCCGGTCCCGCAGGCCCGGCAGCAGCCCCTCCGCCGCGTCCAGCATCCGCTCCGCGAAACCGGCGGCCGTCGCCTCGTCAGCCCAGTCCGCACGGCCGTGCGAGGCGACCGTGGCCGTCAGCGTGACGGCCTCGTGGCCCTCGTCCGGGCGGACGTCCGGATCGTCCGGGCGCAGCACCGTCACCGTCGGCCGGTAGCGCAGCGCGGCGGGGCCGCGCGCGCCCTCGCCGAAGACGCCCGCCAACTCCGCGCCGCGGTCCGGGGCGTGGACCACCGTGCGGTGGGCCGCGCCCGCGGCCCGCGCCCCGCGCAGCGCGAGGAAGACCGTGAACCGGCCGGGCGGCACCGGCGGTCCCGGCCGGACGGCGGGCCCGCAGGCCGCCGGCGCGATCCGCCGCAGCACCCCGGGCGAGACGCCGGCGACCACCGTGTCCGCCTCGTCCACGCGGCCGTCCGCCAGCTCCACGCCGACGGCGCGGCCGTCCTTCTCGGCGACGGCCACGACCTCCGCGCCGAAGACGAACTCCACCCGGCGCTTGCGGCACCGCTCGTACACGGCGTCCGCCAGGCCGCGCATGCCGCCGCGCACGTACCAGCTGCCGAAGGTCTGCTCCATGTACGGCAGCACCGCCGCGCTCGCGGGGGCCGTGCGCGGATCCAGCCCGTACGCCAGGGCGTGGCTCTCCAGCAGCGCCGCGAGCCGCGGGTCCTTCAGCTCCCGCTCGGCGACCGCGGCCAGCACGGGCGGAGTGCTCCGCCGGAACAGACCGCGCTTGCGCAGCCCCGGATACGGGTCGTGGCCCAGGGCCTCCAGATACTCCGGGTCGGCGAGCAGCGGCTCCTCCAGCAGGGGGCGGCGCGTGGCGTCCCACACCACGCGCGCCCGGTTCACCAGCTCGCTCCAGCGCTCGCCCGCACCCGCGCCCACGGCCTCGTCCAGCGCCCGGACCACACCGGCCCGGGACGCGTTGGGCAGCGCCACGGACGTGCCGTCGGCGAAGACGTGCGCGCTCGCCGGGTCGACCTGGACCAGGCCCAGGCTCTGCTCCAGCGACTCCTTGCCCGTCTTCACGAACAGGTCGCGGTAGACGGCCGGCAAGTGCAGCAGCCCCGGTCCCGTGTCGAAGGCGAAGCCGTCCCGCGTCATCCGCCCGACGCCTCCGCCGTGCGTCGCCGCGCGCTCGTACACCGTCACCCGGTGGCCCGCGACGGCCAGCCGGGCAGCGGCCGCCATCGCGCCCATCCCGGCGCCGATCACCGCAATCCGTGCCATGGGCACGACTTTATCCGGCGGCACCGGCAGCGCCGTTCCGCGGCGTCGGCAGCCGCTCGCGGCGGGGCTGAACACCAGGGGCTGAGTACCCGTACTCAGAGGAGGAGATGAGTAGGTGCACGGATGGGCCGCGGCCCGCCGCGCGGAAGAGTGGTGCGCACGGAAGGGGCGCGGCGCCGGCACCGCCGGCACGGGGCTGCGGAACGGCGCGGCACCCCCGACGTGACCGGGGGGACGGGGGTCCCTGCTGGGGCCCGGGGGAGTACGGGGGAACGCGGGCGCGGTGCAGGCCGAGGGGGATCGGCCCGCACCGCGCCCACCTCCGGAGGGCCGCCGCCGAACCCGGCGGGGTCTAGCGGACGGCCCCGTTCAGGCGGCCCTGCAGGAGCCGCGACAGCGCCGCGTGCACCTCGTCCACCGACCGCTCCGGCTGGAACGACCGCCAGTCCAGCGCGGCCACCAGCACCATCCCGAACACCGCCGACGCCGTCAGCGGAATGTCGCTCTCCGAGACCGGGTCGCCCTCCGCGCCGGCCTCCCGTAACGCGGACTCGATCACCTCGACCGCCTGCTGCCGCACCCGTGTCAGCGTCGGCTGCCAGGCCCGGTTGGTCCGCCACAGCTCGGCGACGTAGAGCTGGGCCAGCGACGGGTGGCGGGCGACGAAGTCCAGCTCGGCGCGGATCATCGCGTCCAGGGCGCCGGACCGGCCGCCGCCGCGCTCGGCCGCCTCCTCGGCCGCGGCCCGCAGCGACCCGGTCAGCAGCTCCATCCCGTGCCGCAGCAGCTCCTCGAACAGGTCGGTCTTGCTCGCGAAGTTGTAGTAGACGGTGCCCTTGGCCACCCCGGCCCGTTCCGCTATCTCGTCCACGGTGGTGGAGGAGAAGCCCTGTTCGGCGATGAGGGTCACCGCGGCGGCGAAGAGCTTCCGCCGGGTGTTCTGACGGCGCGTGCTGCTGCTGTCCATGAAGTGATTCTCCCTGTCCGCCCCGCCGCCCCCGCGCCCGCGTCAACCCCGGGTGGCCGCACGGGCATTCGTGCAGGCCGGGCCCTTCCGGTCGGGCCCCGGAGGGGCGCCGCGGCGCGCTCGGCCACCGCGTCGGCCTCCGCCCCGCCCGGGCGCATTAGGCTGGGGCGGACACATTCGTCCGCCGATCCACCGCTGAGGAGCCATCCGCCGTGTCAGACCCGCTGCGCCCCCGGGCCTCCCTGCGTACCGCCGTGGTCTGGGAGGTCCTGCGCGACGCCCTGGACCGCCGGGTGAAGGCCGCCGCCCCGGCCGGCGGCGTGCTGGACGTGCTCGACACCGGCGGCGGCTCCGGCAAGTTCGCGGTGCCGCTGGCCGCCCTCGGCCACCGCGTCACCGTCGTCGACCCCAGCCCCAACGCCCTCTTCGCGCTGGAGCGCCGGGCCGCCGAGGCCGGCGTCGCCGAGCGGGTCCGCGGCGTCCAGGGCGATGCCACCGGCCTGTTCGACGTGGTCGAGCGCGGCTCCTACGACGTCGTGCTCTGCCACGGCGTCCTGGAGTACGTGGACAACCCCGCCCAGGGCGTGCGCAACGTGATCGAGGCGCTGCGTCCCGCGGGCACCCTGAGCCTGCTGGCCGCGGGCCAGGGCGGCGCGGTCCTCGCCCGCGCGCTCGCCGGGCACTTCACCGAGGCCCGCCAGGTCCTCACCGACCCCGCCGGGCACTGGGGCGCGGGCGACCCGGTGCCGCGCCGCTTCACCGCCGGGCAGCTCTCGGAGCTCGTCGAGGCCGCGGGCCTGGAGGTCGGCTCCGTGCACGGCGTCCGGGTCTTCGCCGACCTGGTGCCCGGCGTGCTGCTCGACGCGGAGCCCGGGGCGCGGGAGGCGCTCGCCCAGCTGGAGGCGGCCGCGGCGGCGCTGCCCGCCTTCCACTCCGTGGCGACCCAACTGCACGTCCTGGCCGAGCGTGGCTGACCGCGCGCTGTAGGTCACAGGCCACCCGATCAGCCGGTTCGCCCCGTATGATCGGGGGACACCGTCCGGCATGGCCGATCGGCGAACCGGGAATGTACGTCCCGACGCCACCGGTCGCCACACGGACATCGGTGGGCGGATTGGCGCAGAGGGGCGGGTTTCACGGGGGCGATTCCCTGCCTATCCTGAAAGGGTCGCACCCGGTCGCCCCCCGCGACCGACGAGTAGGAGGACTCCGTGCCGCTCTCGGAGCACGAGCAGCGCATGCTCGAGCAGATGGAGCGAGCGCTGTACGCCGAAGATCCCAAGTTCGCGACAGCGCTCGAGGGCAGCGGCCTGCGCACGTACACCCGGCGACGGGTCTACCAGGCGGTCGCCGGGTTTCTGGTGGGTATCGCGCTCTTGATGACCGGCGTCATGATTCAGGGGCAGTACTGGATCAGTGTGGTCGGCTTCCTCGTCATGCTGGGCTGTGCGGCCCTGGCCGTCACGGGCTGGCGCAAGGCGCCGCGGGCCGGTGCGCAGCAGGGGGCGGGCCCGGCGGGGCAGCTGGGCGGCCACGGTCAGATGCGCCCGCGCCGCAGCATGATGGACCGCATCGAGCAGCGCTGGCAGCGCCGCCGCGACGAACAGGGCCACTGAGCCTGCACAGTCCTTCTGTGAACCCTTGAGTGAACGCAGACTCTTCATGGCGTGGGGTCGGGAGCAGGTCTCCTGACCCCACGCCATATTCGTCTCCCGCGGGTGCCGTTCAGGCGGCCGCCGACCGGCGCCGCGAGAAGCTCCGCAGCCGCGCGAGCCCCCACAGCAGCCGCGCGGACGAGCGCGGCAGCAGGACGGCGCGCAGCCGGGCGCCCCGGCCGGCGGCGGCGTGCAGCCCGGCCCGTACACACTCGACGTCCTCCGCGAGCCCGGGCACCGGCCGGGGCCGGGGCGCGTACAGCACCTGTTCGACCGCGGCGGCCACTCTGCCCGCGGACTCGGCGGCGGCCCCCTGCAGGGCGCCGGCGGTGACGATGCGGGCGGCGGCGCCGCGTGGGGAGCGGGAGTCGTCGGGCGGAATGCCGTAGTCCCAGGCGGAGTCCGTCAGTTCGCGCCAGGCAGCCAGCGTGTGCCCGGCGGCCAGGGCATCCACGGGGGCGTCCGCGGGGGCCGCCGCGGCGGGTGCCGTGCCCGGCCCGCCGAGCCTGCGGGCGCGCACCCGCCTGCGCCACAGCATGGGGAGCAGGGGCAGCCCCAGGACGGCCAGCGCGGCCACCGCGACGCCCGCCACCGTGCCCGCCGACGGGCTGCCTGAGGCCGGTCCGGAGCCTTCGACGGGCGCGGCGGGGGACCGGCACTCGCCGAGCTTCTTCTGCGCGGGCGGGCAGGCGTCCGTGCCCTTCGGCGCCGACGGGGGCACGGCCGTCCGGTCCGGGAGCTGGGCCGGACCGCCGCCCGGCTCGGCGCCCGGCGAGGGCTCCGCAACGGTGTACTCGGGGGTGGTGCCGCGGCTGGGCGTCGGCTCGAAGCGCGTCCAGCCGATGCCCTCGAAGTACAGCTCGGGCCAGGCGTGGGCGTCCTTGGAGCCGACCGACACCGAGCCGTCCGCCATGGGGGTGCCCGGCATGAAGCCGACCGCCACGCGCGCGGGGATGCCCAGCGTCCGGGCCATCGCCGCCATCGAGAACGAGAAGTGGATGCAGAAGCCCCGCTTGGCCGCGAGGAACCGGGCGACGGCCTCGGCACCCGTGCCGGACGCCACCTGCGTGTCGTACTGGAAGCCGCCGCCGACGGAGAACCAGTCCTGCAGCATGACCGCCTGCTGGTAGGCGTTGGCCGAGCCCGCCGTCACCTTCCGGGCCGTCTGCGCCACCACCGGCGGCAGCGACGACGGCACCCGGGTGTAGGCGCGCAGGATCTCCTCCGGCGGCGCCGGAGCGCCGGCGAGCTGGGCGGCGCTGGGCTCCACCTGCAGGCTGGAGACCTGGTAGCGGATCCCCCGGGTGGTCTGGCCGCGCTCGCCCACCAGGGCCCGTCCCTCCTGCTCGTAGCGCCAGCGGCCCTCGGCGCGGACCTCCTCGGCGGGGTAGGGCAGCGGCAGATAGTTCTGCGCGTAGCCGTCGGAGGCCGTGAGAGTGGTGTCGACCCGCGACGTACGGACCCCGGCGGCGAGGCCCGCCGGGGCGGGCAGGACCGCCGGCAGCTCCGTGAGGGGGCGCTCGGTGGTCTGCCACGCGGCGCCGTCGAAGCGGTCGAGGGCGACGATGCGCAAGTACAGGTCGCGGGTGTTCTCGGCGGAGGAGCGCAGGCGCAGCAGCTCGCGGTTCTCCGGCTGGTTGAGGCTGTCCTGGAGGGCCACGAGCGGCTTGACGGACGTGGTGCCGCCGGGGCCGGAGCCCGGGGCGGCGCCCCGCCCGGCGGGCTCGAAGAGCCCGCCCTGCATCGAGGGCAGCGCGGCCGGCACGGCCAGGGCGATGCCGAGGGCCAGCGCCCCGATGCGCCGGCCCGTACGGACCCGGGCGAGGCGGCCGCCGCCCGCCGTGGCGGGCCCCGGGGCCGGGGGAGCCGTCCGGCCGCCGCTGAGGACGCGGCCCCACCGGGCGAGCCGCTCCCGCCCCTCGGCCAGGAGCAGCAGCAGATAGCCGCTCGCCGCCGCCAGGAACCAGAGCGGGCCGTAGCTGCCCTGGCCGAGCCCGGCGGCCACGGAGTACAGCGCGAGGAGGGGCAGCCCGGCGGGCGCGGCGCTGCGGTACGTCACCGCCACGGCGTCGACCGCAAGACCGACGACCAGCACGCCGCCGACGAGCAGCAGCCGGATGCCGGCCGTCGCCGGCGCGGGGATCGCGTACCGCCCGACGTCCTCGGCGCCCTCCTGGACCAGCTGCCCGAACTCGTGGAAGACCTCGGGGCCCGGCAGCAGCCCGGCCACCGCCTGCTCGCCCGCGAACGCCACGGTGAGCAGCAGCAGCCCGGTCAGCGCCTGCACGGCCACGGTCAGCGGCCTGGCCAGCGGGACGCGGCGCGCGAGGACGCCGGCCGTGCTCTGGAGGGCCAGCAGGAAGGCGGCCTGCAGTATCCACACGCTCTTGTCGACCAGCGGGAGCATCGCGCAGGAGGCCGCGAGCGTGGCCACCGCGGCGCTCACCGTCAGGCGCGCCTGCCCCGTCACGGCCGGCCTCCCGCCGCCCCCGCCCCGGAGGGGCCGGAGGAGGGCGCGGGCGCCGCGGGGCCCGGCCCGCCGGCCAGCTGCCACAGCTCGGGCAGCGAGGCCCCGGGACCGGCCGGCAGCGCCGTCCAGCCGGCCTCGCGCAGCACCTGCAGCCGCTGCTCGGCCGCGCCGCGCGCCCGGGGACCGGGATCGCCCCGCCAGGCGGCGGGGTCCAGGACGAAGGCGACGGCCGCGCCGCCGCGCCCGCGCATCCGGGCGGCCAGGGCCGTCTGCTCCTCGTCCATGCCGCCGAGGAAGGCCACGAGCAGCCCCTCGCCGCCGCGCAGGGCAGCGAGCGCGGAAGAGAGGCACGTGCTCTCCGACTGCTCCACCTCCGCGAGGATCTCCAGCATCAGGCCCGCCGCCTCCGCCGGGGCGTGCGGGGAGGCGGCGCGGCCGTCCGGGCCGGGCGCCGCGCTCCCGGCGTCGGTGAGCAGCCGCACGGAGAAGCCCTGCTCCAGCAGGTGCACCGCGACGGAGGCGGCCCCCGAGACCGCCCACTCGAAGGGTGCGCCCGGCCCCGCGCCCTCGTAGGCGGCGCGGCGGGTGTCCAGCAGGATCGTGCAGCGGGCGCGGCGCGGCTGCTCCTCGCGGCGCACCATGAGCTCGCCGTGGCGGGCGGTGGAGCGCCAGTGGACCCGGCGCAGGTCGTCGCCGTGGCGGTAGCCGCGGGGGATGACGTCGTCCTCGCCGGCCAGGGCGGGGGAGCGGCGCAGGCCGTCGCCGTGGCCCGGGCTCGCGCCGCCCGGGCGCACCGGGGGCAGCGGCTCGGTGTGCGGCACGACCGTCAGCGTGTCGTACGCGCTGAAGCCGCGGGTCAGCTCGCACATGCCGAAGGGGTCCGTCAGCCGCAGCTGCAGCGGGCCGAGGGGATAGCGGCCGCGCAGGTCGGAGCGGACGCGGTAGGAGACCTCGCGCCGGCCGCCGGGCTCGATCCGGTCCAGCACGAAGCGGGGGCGCGGGCCCAGCACGTAGGGCACCCGGTCCTGGAGCATCAGCAGGCCGGTGGGGAGCCGGGAGACGTTGTCGATCCGCAGCTGGACCCGGGCGTCGGCCGTGACGGGGATCCGCGCGGGCGTGAGCCGGCGGCTGCCCGTGACGCGGTGGCGGGTGCGGTGCAGCACCACCACGCACAGCAGGGGCAGCACGGCCAGTAACAGCCCGACCCGCAGCAGGTCGGCCTGCCCGAGCACGTAGGAGCACACGGTGGCCGCGATGCCGGCCGCCAGGAAGGAGCGCCCGCGGGTGGTCAGCCCGCCCAGCGCCGTCCACAGGCCGCTGCCGCCCCCGGCCCGCAGGACGGGCCCGGGGCCCGTGCCGTCCCCCGGGCCCGTCACAGCCGCCGCGCCTGCCGCCACGCCTGCGCCGACGGGTCCGGCACGGGGGTGCGCTGGAGGATGTCGAGGACCGCGTGCTCGGCGCCGCGCCGGCCCAGCTGGGCCTGGGCCGTGGGCAGCAGCCGGTGGGCGAGGACGGCCGGCGCCAGCGCCTGGACGTCGTCCGGCAGGACGAACTCGCGGCCCGCGAGGGCGGCCGCGGCCCGGGCGGCCCGCACCAGGTGCAGCGTCGCCCGCGGGGACGCGCCGAGTCTGAGGTCCGGGTGGTGGCGGGTGGCGGTGACGAGATCCACCGCGTAGCGCCGCACGGCGTCGGCCACGTGGACCGTGCGGACCGCCTCGACGAGCTTGACGATCTCGTGGGCGTGGGCGACCGGCTGCAGGTCGTCCAGCGGGGAGGCCTGCTCGGAGCAGCCGTGCGCGTCCAGCATCCGCAGCTCGGCCTCGGGGCTGGGATAGCCCATGGAGACCCGCGCCATGAAGCGGTCGCGCTGGGCCTCGGGCAGCGGGTACGTGCCCTCCATCTCGACGGGGTTCTGCGTGGCCACCACCATGAAGGGCCTCGGCAGCTCGTAGGTGTGCCCGTCGACGGTGACCTGCCGCTCCTCCATGGACTCCAGCAGCGCCGACTGCGTCTTCGGCGAGGCGCGGTTGATCTCGTCGCCGATGACGATCTGGGCGAAGACCGCGCCCGGCTTGAACTCGAAGTCGCGCCGCTGCTGGTCGAAGACGCTCACGCCCGTGATGTCCGACGGGAGCAGGTCGGGCGTGAACTGGATGCGCCGCACCGAGCAGTCGATCGACCGGGCCAGGGCCTTGGCGAGCATCGTCTTGCCCACGCCCGGCACGTCCTCGATCAGCAGGTGGCCCTCGGCCAGGAGCACGGTCAGCGAGAGCCGTACGACCTCCGGCTTGCCCTCGATCACGCCCTCGACCGCCCCGCGGATCCGCTCCGCGGTGGCGGTCAGACTGCTCAGGCTGGCTCGCTCGTCATAGGTCGTCACCCGGCCCTCCTCGGCCCGTCCTGCGGGCCCCCGGTCCATGGGTCACGGACCGGGCACCCGCCCCGGAATACGGACACCGCGCCCCGTGCGTCACACGGGGACGGCGTCCTCTCCGCATTCTGGCCGCCCGCGCGGCGCCGCGTCACCGCCTGTGGACAATCAGTGCTGCGGGTCGATCTCGCGCAGCAGGCCGGTCGTCACGTCGAAGATGAAACCCCGGACGTCGTCGGTGTGGGGCAGGAACGGCGAGGTCCGGACGCGCTGCATGGACTGCCGGACATCCTGCTCCAAGTCCTTGAAGGCCTCCACCGCCCACGCCGGACGCTGCCCGACCTCGGCCTCGATCTCGTGGCGGAAGTCCTCGGTCAGGGTGAGCAGGCCGCAGCCCGTGTGGTGGATGAGGACGACGGAGCGGGTGCCGAGGGCGCGCTGGCTGATGGTCAGCGAGCGGATGATGTCGTCGGTGACGACGCCGCCCGCGTTGCGGATGGTGTGGCAGTCACCGAGCTCCAGGCCCAGGGCGGCGTGCAGGTCGAGCCTGGCGTCCATGCAGGCGACGACGGCGACCTTGAGGACGGGCCGCGCGTCCATGCCCGGGTCGGTGAAGCGGGCGGCGTATTCGGCATTGGCCTGAACGAGACGGTCGGTGACCGTCGGCTGCCGGGTGCTGTCGGGGCTCTGGGGCGCCGGCTGGGACGCGGATATCGACATATGAACGACGGTAGTCGGCGCTGCGGCCCCGGGCCCGTTACGGGGACCACAAAATCCTCCCCATAACCTGGTCTGTGAGGTAAGCCACAGGGGTGGCGGCCCCCCTGCCGTCCGGGTGAACGGGGTCATTCCCGCCAACATCACGGGTAACGGGCGGCCGCGCCGCGCCCGGGCCGGGACGCGCTGGCCGGTTGATTGACCGGCGGGACGAGTGGACTAAAGTGGCGCGAAGTGGGAGGCCCGACGCTCCCCCTGGACACCGAAAACCCGCACGTGCGCGACGCGGACGCACCCCTCGGCCTCCTCCCGCTCCCCGGTCGTCCGGCGCCCCTTCCCCGGTGCCGGGCAGGCCGCTTCCCCTTTGGAGCGGGCGGGGACCCGGGGCTGCGGACCGCCCGCGCGCGCCCCGGGCACCCCGAACTCAGAAGGGCGCATGAGCAGCAACGCGCGACACGTCCCCGTCATGCTCCAGCGCTGCCTGGACATGCTCGCTCCCGCACTCACCGAGCCCGGTGCCGTCGTCGTCGACTGCACCCTGGGCGCCGGCGGGCACAGCGAGGCGCTGCTCAAGACCTTCCCCGAGGCCCGGCTCGTCGCCCTCGACCGCGACCCCACCGCCCTGGAACTCGCAGGCGAGCGGCTCAAGCCCTACGGGGAGCGCGCCACGCTCGTCCGGGCCGTCTACCACGAGCTGCCCGAGGTGCTGGAGCGGCTCGGCATCCCCAAGGTCCAGGGCGTCCTCTTCGACCTCGGCGTCTCCTCCATGCAGCTGGACGAGGCCGGCCGCGGCTTCGCCTACGCGCAGGACGCCCCGCTCGACATGCGCATGGACCAGACGACCGGCATCAGCGCGGCCGAGGTCCTCAACACGTACGCCCCCGGCGACCTCGTGCGCATCCTGCGCGCCTACGGCGAGGAGAAGCAGGCCCGCCGGATCGTCGAGGCCGTCGTCCGCGAGCGCGCCGCGGAGCCGTTCACCAACAGCGCCCGGCTCGTGGACGTCATCCGCGAGGCCCTGCCCCAGGCCGCCAAGCGGCACGGCGGCAACCCCGCCAAGCGCACGTTCCAGGCCCTGCGCATCGAGGTCAACGCCGAGCTCGCGAGCGTCGAGGCGGCCGTCCCCGCCGCCGTCGCCGCGCTCGCCGTCGGCGGCCGCATCGCCGTGCTGTCCTACCAGTCCCTGGAGGACCGCATCGTCAAGCAGGTGTTCGCCGCCGGCGCCGCCACCACCGCGCCGCCCGGCCTGCCCGTCGTCCCCGAGCGCTACCAGCCCCGCCTGAAGCTCCTCACCCGCGGCGCCGAACTGCCCACCGAGGAAGAGGTCGCCGAGAACCGGCGGGCCGCCCCCGCGCGGCTGCGCGGCGCCGAACGCATCCGCGAGGACATCCGGTGACCCCGGCCGCCCGCCGGGGCACCCGGCTGGGCCGCCTGGTGGGTCCCGTCGGGGCCAAGCGCACCCCCTTCGTCCTCCTCGTGGTGGTGCTGCTCGGCTCCGGCCTGATCTCGCTCCTCCTGCTGAACTCCGCCCTCAACCAGGGCTCCTTCGAACTCTCCCGCCTCCAGCGCAAGACCACCGAGCTCACCGACGAGCAGCAGGCCCTCCAGCAGGAGGTCGACCAGCTCGCCGCCCCCGACGCCCTGGAGCGCCGCGCCCGCGAGCTCGGCATGGTCCCCGGCGGCAACCCCGCCTTCCTCAGCCCCGACGGCACGGTCCGCGGCCAGCCCTCCCCGGCCGGCGACGGCACGGTGGCCTACCGCGCGCCCGCACCCGCGGGCCCCGGACCGCGGCCCGCCCTCATGCCCGCGCCCGCACACCGCCCGGCGCCCGTGCTGAGGCCGGTCCCGGCCGCCGCCCCCGTACCGCCCGCCGCCGGCGCGCCCGCCCCCGTACCGCCGCCGGCCCCCGCGCCGGCCCTCGTGCCCGCTCCCACGGCAGTGCCGACCACCCCGACCTCCGGCAGGTGACGCTGTGCCGCAGAACCCCGGGGGCCGGCCCCCCAGGCAGCCCGGGCCGGCCCGCCGCCGCGTCCCCGAACCCGCCCGCCCCCCGGCCCGGCCCGCGCGCCTGAAGGGCGCCGGCGACCGGCCCCTGCGGCTCGGCAGCCCCCGGCCCCGGCTGCGCATGGTCGGCTTCGGCCTCACGCTCGTCCTGCTCGTCTTCACCGTCCGGCTGCTGCAGGTGCAGGCCTTCGACGCGAGCGCCTACGCGGCCCGCGCCAACGTCAACCGGTACATTCCGGTCACCCTGGCCGCCGAGCGCGGCACCGTCACCGACCGCTCCGGGGTGGACCTCGCCACCACCGTCGACGCCTACGACATCACTGCCGCGCCCGACCTGCTCACCCCCGAGCGGATCAAGACCGCGGGCGCGGCCCGCCAGGCCGCGGCCCTGCTCGCGCCCGTCCTCGGCGAGCGCCCCGCCGTCCTGGAGCAGAAGCTCACCGCCAACCCCAAGTCCAAGTACGTCGTCCTCGCCCGCCGGCAGCCCCCCAGGGTCTGGAACAAGATCAAGGAGCTCAAGAAGGCGGCCGCCGCCCGGGCGCAGCGCAAGGAGGGCGCCGACGTCCTCGCCGGGGTCAACAGGGAACCGCACAGCAAGCGCGTCTACCCCAACGGCGGCCTCGCGGCCGGGATACTGGGCTTCGTGAACGCGGAGGGCCGCGGGGGCGGCGGCATCGAGGCCCAGTTCGACCGTGTCCTGGCCGGCCGGGACGGCAAGCTCGTCTACGCCCAGTCCGGCGGCCGCCAGGTGCCCACCGGCGACGTCAAGGAACAGCCCGCCGTGCCCGGCTCCGACATCGAGCTGACCATCGACCGGGACATCCAGTGGGCCGCCCAGAACGCCATCGCCCGGCAGGTGGAGGAGTCCGCCGCCGACCGCGGCTACGTCGTCGTCCAGGACAACCGCACCGGCGAGATCCTCGCCATGGCCAACGCCCCCGGCTACGACCCCAACGACCTCGCCCACGCCGACAGCGACGCCCTCGGCAACGCCGCCCTGCAGGACGCCTACGAGCCCGGCAGCGTCAGCAAGGTCATGACCATGGCCGCGGTCCTGGAGGAGGGCGCCGCCACCCCCATGACCCACGTCGAGGTGCCCAACCGGCTGCCGCGCGCCGACCGCTCGTTCGCCGACGACGTCGACCACTCCACGTGGCACCTGACGCTCAACGGCGTGCTCGCCAAGTCCAGCAACATCGGCACGATCCTGGCCGCCGAGCAGCTCGGCAAGGACCAGGGCCAGGCCAACCAGGTCCTCCACTCGTACCTGCGGAAGTTCGGCATCGGCGAGCCCACCGGCCTGGGCTTCCCGGGCGAGACGCCCGGCATCCTCGCCCCGCCGGCCAAGTGGCAGGGCTCCCGGCAGTACACCATCCCCTTCGGGCAGGGCCTCTCGCTCAACGCCGTCCAGGCGGCCTCCGTCTACTCCACGATCGCCAACGGCGGCGAGCGCATCCGGCCCACCCTCGTCCGCGGCACCAAGGGCCCCGACGGCCGCTTCACCCCCGCGCCCGTCCCCGAGCGCACCCGGGTCATCAGCGACCGCACCGCCCGGGAGCTCGCCACGATGCTGGAGTCCGTCGTCGACGACCGCGAGGGCACCGGCACCAAGGCCAAGATCCCCGGCTACCGCGTCGCGGGGAAGACCGGCACGTCCAACCGGGTGGACCCGCAGACCGGCCGCTACCACGGCTACACCGCCTCCTTCGCCGGCTTCGCCCCCGCCGACCAGCCGCGCCTCACCGTCTACTGCGCCATCCAGAACCCCACCAAGGGCAGTTACTTCGGCGGCCAGATCTGCGGACCCGTCTACAAGCAGGTGATGGAGTTCGCCCTGAAGACCCTGCAGGTACCCCCGTCCGGCACCCAGCCGCCGCGGCTGCCGGTGAGCTACGACGACGAGTGAGCCGGGGGCCGGCGTGACGACCATCACTCCCGATCCCGGGAACCGCGGCGCGGGGCGCCCCTCGCTTCGCGACGGGGCGGGTGCGCCCGGTACGCTCACCGCCGTGCCACACGCTGATCAGTCCCACCCCAGCCCCCAGGGTGCCCCCGCCGCGTCGCAGGGTGCGCCCCGCCCCACCCACGTCCGCCCCGCGTCCCTCGCGGTGCTGGCCGGTCAGCTGGGCATCCCCGCGCCGCAGGGCCCCGAGGCCGCCGTCACCGGCATCACCCACGACTCGCGCGCCGTGCGCCGGGGCGATGTCTACGCCGCCCTGCCCGGAGCCCGCTTCCACGGTGCCGACTTCGCCGCCCAGGCCGCGGGCCTCGGCGCCGTCGCCGTGCTGACCGACGCCGCGGGCGCCGAGCGCGCCGCCGCCACGGGCCTGCCCGTGCTGACCGTGGCCGACCCGCGCGCCGTCATGGGCGAGCTGGCCGCCACGATCTACGGCCGGCCGGGCGAGGAGCTGCTCCAGATCGGCATCACGGGCACCTCCGGCAAAACCACCACGGCGTACCTCATCGAGGGAGGACTGCGGGCGGCCGGCGCGAAGACGGGCCTGATCGGCACCGTCGAGTCGCGGATCGGCGACGAGCGGATCAAGTCCGAGCGCACCACCCCCGAGGCCACCGACCTGCAGGCGCTCTTCGCCGTCATGCGCGAGCGCGGCGTCGCCTCGGTCGCCATGGAGGTCTCCAGCCACGCCCTGCGGCTGGGCCGCGTCGACGGCTGCGTCTTCGACGTCGCGGTCTTCAACAACCTCAGCCCGGAGCACATGGAGTTCCACTCCGGCATGGAGGACTACTTCCAGGCCAAGGCGGAGCTCTTCACCAAAGCCCGCAGCCGCGCCGGCGTCGTCAACCTCGACGACGAGTACGGCCGCCGGCTCGCCGCCGGCGAGTCCGAGGTGCCCGTCACCACGTTCTCCGCCGAGGGCCACCCCGACGCCGACTGGCGCGCGGCCGACGTCGAGATCGGCCCGTTCGACTCCGTCTTCACGATCCTCGGCCCCGGTGGCGAGCGGATCCGGGCCCGGGCGCCCCTCGCCGGCCCGTTCAACGTCGCCAACGCCCTCGCGGCCGTCGTCGCCCTCGTGGCCGCCGGGATCGACCCGCAGACCGCCGCCGACGGCGTCGCCGCCGTCCCCGGCGTGCCCGGCCGCCTGGAGCGCGTCGACGCCGGCCAGCCCTACCTCGCCGTGGTCGACTACGCCCACAAGACGGACGCCGTCGAATCGGTTCTCCGCGCGCTGCGCAAGGTCTGCGAGGGCCGCATCCACGCCGTCCTCGGCTGCGGCGGCGACCGCGACACCACCAAGCGTGCCCCGATGGGCGCGGCCCTCGCCCGGCTCGCCGACACGGCGGTGCTGACCTCCGACAACCCCCGATCCGAGGACCCGCTCGCGATCCTCGCCACGATGCTGCAGGGCGCCGCCGAGGTGCCCGTCCACGAGCGCGGCACCGTCCTCCTGCTGGAGGACCGGGCCGACGCCATCGCCGCCGCGGTCGCCCGCGCCCGGCCCTCCGACATCGTCCTCGTCCTCGGCAAGGGCCACGAGCAGGGCCAGGACATCAACGGCGTCGTCCGCCCCTTCGACGACCGCCAGGTGCTGCGCGAGGCCGTCGAAGCCGCGCAACAGCGCTCGTTGACCACGCACCGGAACGACCAGGGATGACAGACCGCCATGCGCGCACAACCCTCCCCCCGGAAGCTCTCCCGAACGGCCGGAGGTAAATCTCAGTGATCGCTCTGTCCCTCGCCGAGATCGCCGCCATCGTCGGCGGGCAGCAGCACGACATACCGGACCCGGACGCCCGGATCACCGGTCCCGTCGTGATCGACTCCCGGGCGGTTCTGCCCGGCAGCCTCTTCGTCGCGTTCGCCGGGGAGCACGTCGACGGCCACGACTACGCCGAGCGCGCCGTCGAGGCGGGCGCGACGGCCGTGCTGGCCGCCCGCCCCGTCGGCGTCCCCGCGATCGTGGTCGCCGACGTCGAGCGGGCGCTCGGCACCCTGGCCCGCGCCGTCGTCGAACGGCTGGGCACCACCGTCGTCGGCATCACCGGCTCCGCCGGCAAGACCAGCACCAAGGACCTGATCGCCCAGCTGCTGGAGCACCTGGGCGCCACCGTCTGGCCCCCCGGCTCGCTCAACAACGAGATCGGCCTGCCGCTCACCGCGCTGCGCGCCACCGAGGAGACCCGGCACCTGGTCCTGGAGATGGGCGCCCGCGGCATCGGCCACATCCGCTACCTGGCCGAGCTCACCCCGCCGCGCATCGGCGTCGTCCTCAACGTCGGCACCGCCCACGTCGGCGAGTTCGGCGGCCGCGAGCAGATCGCCGTGGCCAAGGGCGAGCTCGTCGAGGCGCTGCCCGCAGCCGTTGACGGCGGCGTCGCGGTGCTCAACGCCGACGACCCGCTCGTGCGCGCTATGACCGCCCGCACGAAGGCCCGCACCGTCCTCTTCGGCGAGGCCCCCGACGCCGACGTGCGCGCCGAGGACGTCCACCTGACCGCCACCGGGCAGCCCGCCTTCACGCTTCACACACCCACCGGGTGCGCCGACGTGACCATGCGGCTGTACGGTGAGCACCACGTGTCGAACGCGCTCGCCGCGGCCGCCGTCGCCCATGAGCTGGGCATGCCCGCAGAGGAGATCGCCTCCGCGCTCTCCGGGGCGGGCCAGCTCTCCCGTTGGCGCATGGAGGTCACCGAGCGTGCGGACGGCGTGACGATCGTCAACGACGCCTACAACGCGAACCCCGAATCCATGCGAGCCGCGCTGCGCGCGCTGGCCGCCATGGGCGCAGCCGCTGCGGCGAAGGGGGCGCGCACGTGGGCGGTGCTCGGTCAGATGGCCGAGCTCGGTGAGGAATCGCTCGCCGAGCACGACGCGGTCGGGCGGCTCGCCGTCCGGCTCAATGTCGGCAAGCTCGTGGCAGTCGGGGGCAGGGAAGCGGCCTGGCTGCAGATGGGCGCCTATAACGAGGGTTCGTGGGGTGAGGAGTCGGTGCACGTGTCCGACGCGCAGGCGGCGGTCGACCTGTTGCGCAGCGAGTTGCGCCCGGGTGACGTCGTGCTGGTGAAGGCGTCCCGGTCGGTGGGGCTGGAGTGGGTGGCCGAGCAGCTGCTCGCCGTCGACGGCGAGGTCGCCGGCTGATGAACCAGATCCTCTTCGCGGGCGTCATCGGTCTCTTCCTGACCCTCATCGGCACCCCGCTGCTGATCAAGTTCCTCGCCCGCAAGGGCTACGGCCAGTTCATCCGCGACGACGGCCCGCGCGGCCACGCCGGGAAGAAGGGCACGCCCACCATGGGTGGCATCGCCTTCATCCTGGCCACCCTGATCGCCTACGCCCTGACGAAGGTCATCACCAGCCACGAGCCGACCTTCTCCGGCCTGCTGGTGCTGTTCCTGACGGCGGGCATGGGCCTCGTCGGCTTCCTCGACGACTACATCAAGATCGTCAAGCAGCGGAGCCTGGGCCTGCGGGCCAAGGCGAAGATGGCCGGCCAGCTGATCGTCGGCATCGCCTTCGCCGTGCTCGCGCTGCAGTTCGCGGACACCCGCGGCCAGACCCCGGCCTCCACCCGGCTCTCCTTCACCCAGGACTTCGGCTGGTCCGTCGGCCCGGTCATCTTCGTGGTGTGGGCGCTGTTCATGATCCTCGCGATGTCGAACGGCGTGAACCTCACCGACGGCCTCGACGGCCTCGCCACCGGCGCCTCCGTGATGGTCTTCGGCGCGTACGTGTTCATCGGCACCTGGCAGCACGGCCAGTCCTGCGGCAACCCGCTGACCGCCGGCGCCGCCTGTTACGAAGTGCGCGACCCGCTCGACCTCGCCGTCGTCGCCTCGGCCCTGATGGGCTCCTGCTTCGGCTTCCTGTGGTGGAACACCTCGCCCGCCAAGATCTTCATGGGCGACACCGGCTCGCTCGCCCTCGGCGGCGCGCTGGCGGGTCTGGCGATCTGCTCGCGCACCGAGCTGCTGATCGCCCTCCTCGGCGGTCTGTTCGTCCTGATCACCATGTCCGTGGTGATCCAGGTCGGCTCGTTCCGGATGACCGGGAAGCGTGTCTTCCGGATGGCTCCGCTGCAGCACCACTTCGAACTCAAGGGATGGAGCGAGGTCCTCGTGGTGGTCCGGTTCTGGATCA
Organism: Streptomyces roseoverticillatus; assembly: GCF_000719265.1. Taxonomy (GTDB): domain Bacteria; phylum Actinomycetota; class Actinomycetes; order Streptomycetales; family Streptomycetaceae; genus Streptomyces; species Streptomyces roseoverticillatus. Next base: position 276,462 of record NZ_JOFL01000002.1, read on the forward strand.
TCCAGGGCCTGTGCGTGGCCATCGGCCTCGGAATCTTCTACGCGGGATGGCTGGCCATCAAGTGACCCCCACTTCCGGCTCTTCCGGCCCCTCCGCCTGGAGCGGCAAGAACATCACCGTCGCCGGCCTCGGCGTGAGCGGCATCAGCGCCGCCCGCGCCCTGGCCGGCCTCGGCGCCCGGGTGACGGTCGTCGACGGCGGCGACAGCCCGCGGCTGCGCGAGCGCGCGGCGGCCCTGGAGGCCGAGGGGATGACCGTCCGCCTCGGCGACGCGGAGACCCTGCCCGAGGGCACGGAGCTCGTCGTCACCTCCCCCGGCTGGAAGCCGTCGAGCCCGCTGTTCGCGGCCGCCGCCGCGGCCGGTGTGGACGTCGTCGGCGACGTCGAGATCGCCTGGCGCCTGCGCGGCGAGAACGGCCGCAAGCCGGCCGCCTGGCTCGCGGTCACCGGCACCAACGGCAAGACCACCACGGTCCAGATGCTGGCCTCGATCCTGAAGGCCGCGGGCCTGCGCACGCGCGCCGTCGGCAACATCGGCACGCCGATCGTCGACGTGGTGCTGGGCGACGAGGAGTACGACGTCCTCGCCGTCGAGCTCTCCAGCTACCAGCTGCACTGGGCGCCGTCGGTCCGCGCCCACTCCGGGGCCGTCCTGAACCTCGCCCCCGACCACCTCGACTGGCACGGCTCCATGAAGGCGTACGCCGCCGACAAGGGCCGGATCTACGAGGGCAACCAGGTCGCCTGCGTCTACAACGCCGCCGACCCCGCCACCGAGCACCTGGTCCGCCAGGCCGACGTCGAGGAGGGCTGCCGCGCCATCGGCTTCACCCTCGGCGCCCCCGGCCCGTCCATGCTCGGCGTCGTCGAGGGCATCCTCGTGGACCGCGCCTTCGTCGAGGACCGGCGGACGACCGCCCAGGAGCTCGCCGAGGTCTCCGACGTGAAGCCCGCGGCCCCGCACAACGTCGCCAACGCCCTCGCTGCCGCGGCCCTGGCCCGCGCCTTCGGCGTCGAGCCGCAGGCCGTCCGGGACGGCCTGCGCGCCTTCCGCCCGGACGCCCACCGCATCGCCCACGTCGCGGACGTCGCCGGCGTCGCGTACGTGGACGACTCCAAGGCCACCAACACCCACGCCGCCGAGGCGTCCCTCGCGGCCTACGAGTCGATCGTGTGGATCGCCGGCGGCCTCGCCAAGGGCGCCACCTTCGACACCCTCGTCACCAAGGCCGCCAAGCGGCTGCGCGGCGTCGTCCTCATCGGGGCCGACCGCGCCCTGATCGCGGAAGCGCTGGCGCGACACGCCCCGGATGTCCCGGTCGTCGACCTCGACCGGACCGACACTGGGGCGATGGCCGCGGCCGTGCGGGAAGCCGCCCGGCTCGCCGGGCCGGGGGACACCGTGCTCATGGCCCCGGCCTGCGCCTCGATGGACATGTTCACCGACTACAACAAGCGCGGCGAGGCCTTCGCCGAGGCGGTGCGGGACCTGGCCGGCCAGGAGCCCGGCGCCTCGGGCGAGTAGCCGCCCGGTCCCTGCGGCGGGCTGAGGAGGAGACTTCCCGCTCCCGGGAAGTCTCCGGGGCAGGCCCCGGCGGTGTGCGACCGGGTGCCGCCGGAGACCAGCGAAGGGGACACCCGGATGCACGCGGACGACACCCTGGGGCCGTCCGGCCCCTGGACGGCCCTGCGCGGCCCCGTCGCGCGCTCCGGGCCCGCCCGGACGGCCCGCCCGCGCCCCGCAGGGGCCCGTGGAGGCGGCGCGGGGCGCGGGGGGCCCGGACGGCCCGGCCCGCCCCGCGGCAGCCTGCTGGGCGGCCTCAGACAGCTCCACAGGCGCGCCAAGCGGGCCTGGGACCGCCCGCTGACCGCCTACTACCTGGTGATGGGCGGCTCCCTGCTGATCACCGTGCTCGGCCTGGTCATGGTCTACTCCGCCTCGCAGATCAAGGCCCTGCAAAACGGCCTGCCGCCCACCTTCTTCTTCCGCAAGCAACTGCTGGCGGCCGCGATCGGCACCGTGATGCTGCTGGTGGCCGCGCGCATGCCTGTACGGCTGCTGCGGGTCTTCGCCTACCCCGCGCTCGCCGGGTCGCTCTTCCTGCTCTGCCTGGTGCAGGTGCCCGGCATCGGCCAGACCATCAACGGCAACACCAACTGGATCTCCCTCGGCGGCCCGTTCCAGCTGCAGCCGAGCGAGTTCGCCAAGCTCGCCCTGGTGCTGTGGGGCGCCGACCTGCTGGCGCGCAAACAGTCCAAAAAGCTGCTCACCCAGTGGAAGCACCTGCTGGTGCCGCTGGTGCCCGTCACCTTCGTGCTGCTCGGCCTGATCATGCTGGGCGGCGACATGGGGACCACCGTGGTGCTCACCACGGTGCTGCTCGGGCTGCTGTGGGTGGCCGGGGCGCCCACCCGGCTCTTCGCCGGGGTCTTCGGCGTCACCGCCGTGCTGGCCGTCCTGTTCATCAAGACCAGCGCCAACCGGATGTCCCGGCTGGCCTGCATCGGGGCCACCGACCCCGGCGACCACGACCAGTGCTGGCAGGCCGTGCACGGAATCTACGCGCTGGCCAACGGCGGATGGTTCGGCGCCGGACTCGGAGCGAGTGTGGAGAAATGGGGCGAACTCCCCGAACCTCACACGGACTTCATCTTCGCCATCACCGGCGAGGAGCTGGGTCTGGCGGGGACGCTGTCGGTGCTCGCCCTGTTCGCGGCTCTAGGCTATGCGGGTATCCGCGTGGCCGGACGCACGGAGGACCCCTTCGTGAGGTACGCCGCGGGAGGTGTGACCACCTGGATCACGGCCCAGGCCGTGGTCAACATCGGTGCGGTGCTCGGCCTGCTGCCGATCGCCGGTGTCCCCCTGCCGCTGTTCTCCTACGGAGGGTCCGCCCTGCTGCCGACCATGTTCGCCATCGGGCTGCTGATCGCCTTCGCGCGCGACGAACCCGGTGCACGGGCGGCGCTGGCCATGCGGCAGCCTGGGGTGAGATGGAAGACGATGAGACGGCGCGTCAAGAAGCGACCGTCCGGAGAGCGGTGAATTTCGGTGCATGTCGTACTCGCCGGTGGGGGGACCGCCGGCCACATCGAGCCCGCGCTCGCCCTCGCGGACGCCCTGCGCAGGCAGGACCCGACCGTGGGGATCACGGCGCTCGGCACGGAGCGGGGCCTGGAGACCCGGCTCGTGCCCGAGCGGGGCTATGAGCTCGGCCTCATCCCCGCCGTACCGCTGCCCCGCAAGCCCACACCCGAGCTGATCACCGTCCCCGGGCGGCTGCGCGGCACGATCAAGGCGGCCGAGCAGATCCTGGAGCGCACCAAGGCGGACTGCGTGGTCGGCTTCGGCGGCTACGTGGCCCTGCCCGGCTACCTGGCCGCCAAGCGGCTCGGCGTGCCGATCATCGTGCACGAGGCCAACGCCCGGCCCGGCCTCGCCAACAAGATCGGCTCGCGCTACGCCGCCGGGGTCGCGGTGTCCACCCCGGACAGCAAGCTGCGCAACGCCCGCTACGTGGGCATCCCGCTGCGCCGCACCATCGCCACGCTGGACCGGGCCGCCGCCCGGCCCGAGGCGCGGGCGTACTTCGGGCTCGACCAGAACCTGCCCACGCTGCTGGTCTCCGGCGGCTCGCAGGGCGCCCGCAGGCTCAACGAGGTCATCCAGGCCGTCGTCCCGTTCCTGCAGCGCGCCGGCATCCAGATCCTGCACGCGGTCGGCCCGAAGAACGACCTGCCGCACGTGGACAACATGCCCGGAATGCCGCCCTACATCCCGGTACCGTACGTGGACCGGATGGACCTCGCGTACGCCGCGGCCGACATGATGCTCTGCCGCGCGGGCGCGATGACCGTCGCCGAGCTGTCCGCCGTCGGGCTGCCCGCCGCCTACGTCCCGCTGCCCATCGGCAACGGCGAGCAGCGGCTGAACGCCCAGCCGGTGGTCAAGGCCGGCGGCGGACTGCTGGTGGACGACGCCGAGCTGACGCCCGAATGGGTGCAGCAGCACGTGCTCCCGGTCCTCGCCGACCAGCACCGGCTGTACGAGATGTCCCGCGCCGCCGCCGAGTTCGGCCGCCGGGACGCCGACGACCTGCTCGTCGGCATGGTGTACGAGGCGATCGCCGCCAAGAGAAGGGGCTGAGCCCCGGAGCAGGAGGCTGGACAGTGGCCGGACCGACGACCGCCCGGCGCGGTGGCGCGAAGAGCAAGAAGTCGGTGCGGCCCGGATCCGGCGGCAGGGCGGCCCCTTCCCGGTCGGCGGGAAGGCCGGCCGGGAAGCCGCCGGGGCGCGGTCCGCGCCGCCCCGGCCTCCGCTCCGGACTGCCGCGCGGCCGCCGCCTGGTCCTCTGGGCGGTGGCCGCCGTACTCGCCGGCGGTGCCGCCGGATGGGCGCTCTACGGCTCCACCTGGCTGCGCGCCACCCGGGTGGAGGTTTCCGGCGTCCGCGTGCTGACGCCCGATGAGGTACGGGCCGCCGCCGACGTGAAGCTCGGCGGCCCGCTGGTCTCCGTGGACACCGACGCCATCGAGGAGCGGCTGCGCGCCGCCCTGCCACGGATCGAATCGGTCATTGTCGAGCGCTCCTGGCCACATGCGGTCGGCCTGAAAGTGGTCGAGCGGCAGCCGAAAGCGATCGTTCAGGACACTTCGGACTCCGCGAAGCGCGGGAAGTTCATCGAAATCGACGGCGCGGGCGTGCGGTTCGCCACAGTTGATCAAGCCCCGCGGGGCGTCCCCAGGCTGACCGTGGAGCCCTCGGCGACCGCCGAGGCCAGCCTGCGCCGGTTCGGCCCCGGGCGGCTGGAGCGCGAGGGCGTCCGGGTCGCCGAGGCCCTGCCGGCCGAGGTCCGCGCGGACACCCGGGCCATCCGCGTACGCTCATACGACTCCATCACCCTGGAGCTGACGGGCGATCGGACGGTCGTGTGGGGGAGCGGCGAGCGGGGTGAGGCGAAGGCGCGCGCGCTGACCGCTCTGCTGAAGGCCGCGCGGGGGGCCGACCACTTCGATGTGAGCGCCCCCAGCGCTCCCGCGGCGTCGGGGAGTTGACGGCCGGGGTGGCCGGGCAGCACCCTGACTGGCTACGGCTATGGGTGATCACATAGGGTGAAAAGAAAAACGGGAGGTTCGGCGTGTTCGTTGAACGCGCGCGGCTTGTCGACTTACTGTCCTGTTCGGAGAACCCCAGCGAACAGCGGCACAGGTAACCCTAAACTTCACGTTGAGGGTTCGGGTCGGCACTGAACCGTCCCCCAGGCATACGTAACTCGAGGCGAGAGGCCTTCGACGTGGCAGCACCGCAGAACTACCTCGCAGTCATCAAGGTCGTCGGCATCGGCGGCGGTGGCGTGAACGCCATCAACCGGATGATCGAGGTCGGTCTCAAGGGCGTCGAGTTCATCGCGATCAACACCGATGCACAGGCCCTGCTGATGAGCGACGCAGACGTCAAGCTCGACGTCGGCCGCGAGCTCACCCGCGGCCTCGGCGCCGGCGCCAACCCCGACGTCGGCCGCAAGGCCGCCGAAGACCACCGCGAGGAGATCGAGGAGGTCCTCAAGGGGGCCGACATGGTCTTCGTGACCGCGGGCGAGGGCGGCGGCACCGGCACGGGCGGCGCCCCGGTCGTCGCCAACATCGCCCGCTCGCTGGGCGCCCTGACGATCGGTGTGGTCACCCGCCCGTTCACCTTCGAGGGCCGCCGCCGCGCGAACCAGGCGGAGGACGGCATCGCGGGTCTGCGCGACGAGGTCGACACCCTCATCGTGATCCCGAACGACCGGCTGCTGTCCATCTCGGACCGTCAGGTGAGCGTGCTCGACGCGTTCAAGTCCGCGGACCAGGTGCTGCTGTCGGGCGTGCAGGGCATCACCGACCTGATCACCACCCCGGGCCTGATCAACCTCGACTTCGCGGACGTCAAGTCCGTGATGTCCGAGGCGGGCTCGGCGCTCATGGGCATCGGCTCGGCGCGCGGCGACGACCGCGCGGTGGCCGCGGCCGAGATGGCGATCTCCTCGCCGCTGCTGGAGGCGTCCATCGACGGCGCCCGCGGCGTCCTGCTCTCCATCTCCGGCGGCTCCGACCTCGGTCTCTTCGAGATCAACGAGGCCGCCCAGCTGGTCAGCGAGGCGGCCCACCCCGAGGCCAACATCATCTTCGGCGCCGTCATCGACGACGCCCTGGGCGACGAGGTCCGGGTCACCGTCATCGCCGCAGGCTTCGACGGCGGCCAGCCGCCGGCCAAGGGCAGCCGCGACAAGGTGCTCGGCTCCTCCTACGGCTCCGGCCGCGAGGAGAGCACCCCGGCCGCGGCCTCCCGCCCGGCGAGCCCGGCCGAGCCGGTCCGCCCGTCCTTCGGCGGCCTCGGCAACGTGACCCCGCGCACCGAGGAGCCCGCCTCCGAGCCGGCGCCGGTCAACGAGCTCCCCCCGCCGCCGGTCTCCTCCCCGCAGGTCCCGCCGGCCCGCCCGTACCAGGACTCGACCGCCGAGGAACTGGACGTTCCGGACTTCCTCAAGTAGGACCACGAGCGAGTGAGCGGCATAGGACAACAGCACGCAGTGACATCGGAAGCTGTGTCGTCTGGAAAGCATGCGAGCGGCGCGCACTTCGCCTTCACCGACAGGTGGGGCGGGGTGAGCGCCGCTCCGTTTGACGAGCTCAACCTCGGCGGCGCGGTCGGCGACGACCCGGCAGCCGTCCGGGCTAACCGGGAGCGCGCGGCGGTCTCGCTCGGCCTCGACCCGGCGGACGTCGTCTGGATGAACCAGGTGCACGGCCGGGACGTGGCCGTGGTCGACGGTCCCTGGCACGGGGGCACCTCCCGTGCCGGTCAGGCTATGGGGGACGCCGAGGTCCCCGCGGTCGACGGAGTGGTGACGGCCCGCCGGGGTCTGGCCCTCGCGGTCCTGACCGCCGACTGCACCCCGGTGCTCCTGGCCGACCCGGTCGCCGGGATCGCGGGCGCGGCCCACGCCGGCCGCCCGGGCCTGGTCGCCGGGGTGGTGCCCGCGACCGTCGAGAAGATGATCACTCTCGGCGCGGACCCCGCCCGGATCGTCGCCCGCACCGGCCCCGCGGTCTGCGGCCTGTGCTACGAGGTGCCGGAGAAGATGCGGGACGACGTCGCCGCGGTCGTGCCCGAGGCCTGGGCCACCACCCGGCAGGGAACCCCCGCCGTGGACGTGGCCGCGGGGGTGCGGGCCCAACTCGCCCGGCTCGGCGTGATGATGAGCGGACAATCTCACATCTGCACGCTGGAGTCGGCTGATCACTTCTCGTACCGGCGCGAGCGCACAACGGGGCGACTTGCTAGCTATGTCTGGTTGGACTGAAGGCTGTGACGGACCGCAGAACGGAACTCGCTGACAATCTGGCCCGCGTGGAGGAACGTATCTCCATGGCCTGCGCCGCGGCGGGCCGCCCGCGCGAGGACGTGACCCTGATCGTGGTCACCAAGACCTACCCCGCCTCCGACGTGCGGCTGCTCGCCGGGCTCGGGGTGCGGCACGTCGCGGAGAACCGGGACCAGGAGGCCGCACCGAAGGCGGCCGAGTGCGCGGATCTGCCGCTCACCTGGCACTTCGTCGGACAATTGCAGACGAACAAGGTTCGTTCGGTGGCGAGTTATGCCGACTTTGTGCATTCGGTCGACCGGGCCCGGCTCGTCACCGCACTCTCGGCCGCGGCCGTGAAGGCCGGCCGGACGCTGGACTGCCTGATTCAGGTGGCACTTGATGCAGAGTCGGGTGAACGGGGCGAAAGGGGTGGAGTCGCTCCTGACGGTGTGACGGAACTCGCCGACGTCCTCGCCGCCGCCGAAGGGGTGCGCCCCGCGGGCCTGATGACGGTGGCTCCGCTCGTCGGAACATATGCCGGACGGCCGCGGGCCGCCTTCGGGCGGCTCATGGAAATCTCAACGGGCCTGCGCGCGGCCCATCCTGCTGCGAACATGGTGTCAGCAGGGATGAGCGCGGATCTGGATGACGCCGTGGCCGCCGGGGCGACACATGTACGTGTCGGATCGGCGGTACTCGGAGTCCGACCCAGGCTCGGGTAACGTCGCCAAGAAGTCGGACCACAGCAAAAAATATGGTCATTCCCGTCAGAAGGCGGGCAGACCGCGTGGATCCAAGGCGCCGCTGACGGAGCCGATCCACCACAGAGCGGAGGACGCAGAGAATGGCCGGCGCGATGCGCAAGATGGCGGTCTACCTCGGCCTCGTGGAGGACGATGGGTACGACGGCCCGGGGTTCGACCCCGACGACGAGTTCGAACCCGAGCCGGAGCCCGACCGACGCAGGCAGCAGCATCAGCAGCAACACCTCGCACAACAGACGCAATCGGACGAACCGGTTCGAGTCGCCCAGCCGCCTGCACAGCGCGAACCCGCTCCGCTCACAGCGGAAACGGGACGACCCGCCCGAATCGCCCCCGTGGCGTCCATCACACCCGAACGCCACTCTCTGGAGAAGAACGCACCGGTGATCATGCCCAAGGTTGTGTCCGAGCGGGAGCCCTACCGCATCACGACATTGCACCCCCGGACCTACAACGAAGCCCGTACCATCGGGGAACACTTCCGCGAGGGCACCCCGGTGATCATGAATCTGACGGAGATGGACGACACGGACGCGAAGCGACTTGTCGACTTCGCCGCCGGCCTCGTCTTCGGTCTCCACGGCAGCATCGAGCGGGTGACGCAGAAGGTGTTCCTGCTGTCTCCTGCTAACGTCGATGTCACGGCGGAGGACAAGGCCCGCATCGCAGAGGGTGGGTTCTTCAATCAGAGCTGAGACGCAATACCTGGCGACACCGGGAGAATGACGGCCGAACAGGCCGGGTACGAGCAAGGGGAGAGGGAAGCGCGAGATGAGCATCGCACTACAGGTGATCTACATCGCGCTGTATTGCTTCCTGTTTGTACTGATCTTCCGACTGGTGATGGATTACGTCTTCCAGTTCGCTCGCTCATGGCAACCCGGTAAGGCGATGGTGGTCATCCTTGAGGCCACCTACACTGTCACCGATCCGCCACTCAAGCTTCTGCGGCGGTTCATTCCGCCGCTGCGTCTCGGGGGCGTGGCGCTCGACCTGTCCTTCTTCGTATTGATGATTATCGTCTTCATCCTGATCCGCGTCGTGGAGCAGGTGTGAACGATACGGTCTTGCCGATTGCCGACGACTACGTTGAGGTGAAGAAGAGATGCCGTTGACCCCCGAGGACGTGCGGAACAAGCAGTTCACGACCGTCCGTCTCCGAGAAGGCTATGACGAGGACGAGGTCGATGCCTTCCTGGACGAGGTCGAGGCCGAACTGACCCGTCTGCTCCGCGAGAACGAGGACCTGCGCGCCAAGCTGGCCGCCGCCACGCGTGCCGCCGCTCAGAACCAGCAGCAGGGCATGCGCAAGCCCGAGCCGCAGGACCAGCGACCCGGCGGGGCTCCGGTGCCCGCCGCCATATCGGGACCGCAGCCGGTGCCGCAGCAGCAGCCGATGGGCGGCCCGCCGCAGCTGCCGGGCGGTGCCCCGCAGCTTCCGGCCGGCCCGAGCGGTCACGGCCACGGTCCCCAGGGTCCGCACGGTCCCGGCCCGATGGGGCAGAACGGTCCCGGTCCGATGGGTCAGAACGGCCCCGGCCCGATGGGGCAGAACGGCCCGATGGGCGGCCCGATGGGCGGTCCCATGGGTCAGAACGGTCCGATGGGTCAGAACGGAATGGGGCAGAACGGTCCTATGGGTCAGAACCCCATGGGCCAGAACGGTCCCATGGGCGGCCCGCAGCTGCCGCAGCCGGGTCAGGGCCCGGGCGGCGACAGTGCTGCCCGCGTGCTCTCGCTCGCCCAGCAGACCGCGGACCAGGCGATCGCGGAGGCCCGTTCCGAGGCCAACAAGATCGTCGGCGAGGCGCGCAGCCGCGCCGAGGGCCTGGAGCGGGACGCCCGCGCCAAGGCCGACGCCCTGGAGCGGGACGCCCAGGAGAAGCACCGCGTCGCGATGGGCTCCCTGGAGTCCGCCCGCGCCACGCTGGAGCGCAAGGTCGAGGACCTGCGAGGCTTCGAGCGCGAGTACCGCACGCGCCTGAAGTCCTACCTGGAGAGCCAGCTGCGCCAGCTGGAGAACCAGGCGGACGACTCGCTGGCCCCGCCCCGCAACCCCAACACCCCGTCGCTGCCCGCGGCCCCCTCGATGAGCGGGTCGATGGCTCCGGCAGGTGCGGGCATGGGCGGCCACAGCATGGGCGGCAACACCTCGATGGGCGGCAACTCCTCCATGGGCGGCCCGTCCTACGGCGGTCAGCAGCAGATGTCCCCGGCGATGACCCAGCCGATGGCACCGGTGCGGCCGCAGGGCCAGCAGCCGATGCAGCAGGCGCCGTCCCCGATGCGGGGCTTCCTCATCGACGAGGACGACAACTGACGGCCCCCACCGGCCGCTAGTCGGCAGTCGGTCGGTCGGCAGTCATAAAGGGCCGGGCCCCTGGGAAATCCCAGGGGCCCGGCCCTTTTGTGTGCTTCTTTGACGGAGCTGCCCGGCCGTGGACCGCCGGGCAATACGACATATGACAATTGCCGGGCGAGGGAAACCCTCGCCCGGCAATTGTCGGTTTTATCAGGCCTTGTATCAGGCCTTGCGGAGACGGAACGTCAGCGAAAGGGCCTCGTCGGTGAAAGGCTCACCGTAGGAGCCGTCGGCCTCGCCCTCGGCGAAGTCCGTGGCCAGGACCTCGTCGGCAATGAGCGACGCGTGGTCCGAAAGGGCCGTACGGACTTCCTCGTCCGCCGACCGCCAGCGCAGGGCGATCCGGTCGGCGACGTCGAGGCCGCTGTTCTTGCGGGCCTCCTGGATGAGCCGGACCGCGTCGCGGGCGAGACCCGCGACGCGCAGCTCCGGGGTGATCTCCAGGTCGAGCGCCACCGTCGCACCCGAGTCCGAGGCCACCGACCAGCCCTCGCGCGGGGTTTCGGTGATGATGACCTCGTCGGGGGAGAGGGCGACCTGCTCGCCGTCGACCTCGACCGAGGCCGTGCCCTCGCGCAGCGCCAGCGACAGGGCCGCCGCGTCGGCCGCCGTGATCGCCTTCGCCACGGCCTGGACGCCCTTGCCGAACCGCTTGCCCAGGGCACGGAAGTTGGCCTTGGCGGTGGTGTCGACGAGGGAGCCGCCGACCTCCGACAGGGAGGCGAGGGAGGAGACGTTGAGCTCCTCGGTGATCTGCGCGCGCAGCTCGGCGCCCAGCTCCTCGAAGCCGGCCGAGGCCACCAGCGCGCGGGAGAGCGGCTGGCGGGTCTTGACGCCGGACTCGGCGCGCGTGGCGCGGCCCAGCTCGACCAGGCGGCGGACGAGCAGCATCTGCTGCGACAGCTTCGGGTCGACGAGGGCGGCGTCCGCCACCGGCCAGCCGGCCAGGTGGACCGACTCCGGGGCCTGCGGGTCGACGGGGACGACCAGGTCCTGCCAGACGCGCTCGGTGATGAACGGCACCAGCGGGGCCATCAGCCGCGTCACGGTCTCGACGACCTCGTGGAGGGTGCGCAGCGCGGCCGCGTCACCCTGCCAGAACCGGCGGCGCGAGCGGCGCACGTACCAGTTGGACAGGTCGTCGACGAAGGCGGACAGCAGCTTGCCGGCGCGCTGGGTGTCGTAGGCCTCCATGGCCTCGGTGACCTGGCCGACGAGGGTGCCCAGCTCACCGAGCAGCCAGCGGTCCAGCAGCGGGCGGTCGGCCGGGGCCGGGTCCGCGGCGCTGGGCGCCCAGCCGGACGTGCGGGCGTAGAGGGCCTGGAAGGCCACCGTGTTCCAGTAGGTGAGGAGCGTCTTGCGGACGACCTCCTGGATGGTGCCGTGGCCCACGCGGCGCGCGGCCCACGGGGAGCCGCCGGCCGCCATGAACCAGCGGACGGCGTCGGCGCCGTGCTGGTCCATGAGCGGGATCGGCTGGAGGATGTTGCCCAGGTGCTTGGACATCTTCCGGCCGTCCTCGGCGAGGATGTGGCCCAGGCAGACCACGTTCTCGTACGACGACTTGTCGAAGACGAGGGTGCCGACGGCCATCAGCGTGTAGAACCAGCCGCGGGTCTGGTCGATGGCCTCGGAGATGAACTGCGCCGGGTAGCGCTGCTCGAAGAGCTCCTTGTTCTTGTACGGGTAGCCCCACTGCGCGAACGGCATCGAGCCCGAGTCGTACCAGGCGTCGATGACCTCCGGCACGCGCACGGCCGTGTGGGCACAGCCCTCGGCGGTGCAGGTGAAGGTGACGTCGTCGATGTGGGGGCGGTGCGGGTCCAGGCCGCTCTGGTCGGTGCCGGTGAGCTCGGAGAGCTCGGCCAGCGAGCCGACGCAGGTGAGGTGGTTCTCCTCGCAGCGCCAGATGGGCAGCGGGGTGCCCCAGTAGCGGTTGCGGGAGAGCGCCCAGTCGATGTTGTTGTTCAGCCAGTCGCCGAAGCGGCCGTGCTTGACCGACTCGGGGAACCAGTTGGTCTTCTCGTTCTCCTCGAGCAGCCGGTCCTTGATCGCGGTGGTGCGGATGTACCAGGACGGCTGCGCGTAGTAGAGGAGCGCGGTGTGGCAGCGCCAGCAGTGCGGGTAGCTGTGCTCGTAGGCGATGTGCTTGAAGAGCAGGCCGCGCTCGGAGAGGTCCGCGACGAGCTTCTCGTCGGCCTTCTTGAAGAATTGCCCGCCGACGAGGGCGAGGCCTTCCTCGAAGGTGCCGTCCGGGCGGACCGGGTTGACGACCGGCAGGCCGTAGGCGCGGCAGGTCTTGAGGTCGTCCTCACCGAAGGCGGGCGCCTGGTGGACCAGACCCGTGCCGTCCTCGGTCGTCACGTACTCGGCGTTGACGACGAAGTTCGCGCCCTCCAGCTCGACCAGGTCGAACGGGCGGCGGTAGGCCCACCGCTCCATCTCGCGGCCGGTGAAGGACCGGCCGGTGGCCGTCCAGCCCTCGCCGAGGGCCTTCTCCAGCAGCGGCTCGGCGACGACCAGCTTCTCGTTGCCGTCGGTGGCCACCACGTACGTGACGTCGGGGTGGGCGGCCGCCGCCGTGTTGGACACCAGGGTCCAGGGGGTGGTCGTCCACACCAGCAGCGCGGCCTCGCCCGCGAGCGGGCCGGACGTCAGCGGGAAGCGGACGAAGACGGACGGGTCCACGACCGTCTCGTAGCCCTGGGCCAGCTCGTGGTCGGACAGGCCGGTGCCGCAGCGGGGGCACCAGGGGGCGACGCGGTGGTCCTGGACGAGGAGGCCCTTGTTGAAGATCTCCTTGAGCGACCACCACACGGACTGGACGTACTCCGGGTCCATCGTGCGGTAGGCGTCGTCCAGGTCGACCCAGTAGCCCATGCGGGTGGTGAGCTCGGCGAACGCGTCCGTGTGGCGGGTGACGGACTCGCGGCACTTGTCGTTGAAGGCGGCGATGCCGTACGCCTCGATGTCCTGCTTGCCGGAGAAGCCCAGCTCCTTCTCCACCGCGAGCTCGACCGGCAGGCCGTGGCAGTCCCAGCCGGCCTTCCGGCCGACGTGGTAGCCCTGCATCGTGCGGAAGCGGGGGAAGACGTCCTTGAAGACGCGGGCCTCGATGTGGTGCGCGCCCGGCATGCCGTTGGCGGTGGGTGGGCCCTCGTAGAACACCCACTCGGGGCGGCCCTCGGACTGTTCGAGCGTACGGGCGAAGATCTTCTGCTCGCGCCAGAACTCGAGCACGGCGTGCTCCAGGGCGGGCAGGTCGACCTGAGCGGGTACCTGGCGGTACTGCGTCATCGGCTTCCTCCGGCGGGACGGTTGGTGCGCTGTCCGTCGGAGGGACGAGACGCGCCTGCGCGCTCCCGCGGTACCACCCTCCTTGGCCGCCGGCCCGATGGCCCCCGGCCCCCTCATTAGGGTCGCGACGCCGGCTCTACTGACCCCTGGGACGACCCACGGGGCGTTCTTCCGGCGGCTCCGGGCTGATCTTCACCCCGCGCACACCCCCGGGCTCGCACCGTCCCCGGATCGCTCATGGCTGCGTGCGGCGCTACTCGTCCCATCCACGCCTTTCGCTGCGCCCAGTGTACGGGGCGGGACCGGACGCGGCCCACCGGTTTCGGCCGGGGCCGGGCGGGGGACCGGTGCAGTCCGATTACAGGGCCGGGGGCGGGGCACAACCGATGAGACCGGCGTGCCCCGTTGCCGCGTGCCCGGTGGAGTTTTATCGTTCCGGCACGATTCGCGCGCAAGATCATAAAATGTGAAGGGGCCGCGGTCATGGTGGCGAAGAGAGCGGCAGCGGAGGCGGCGTCCGCCGCGGACGCCGCCTCCGCGAAGGGGAAGGCCCACGGTGGGGCCGGGCCCGGGTCCGCTGCCGCGAAGGCCGCCGGGGGCGGTGGGAAGACGGCGAAGGCCGCGGCTCCGGCGAAGAGGGCCCCCGCCGGGGGTGTGGCCGGGGCGGCCAAGAAGGGAACGACGGCGGGCCGGGCCGCGAAGGCCGCCGGGGGCGGGGGGAAGGCCGCGGAGAAGGCCACCGCGGCCAAGAAGGCGTCTGCCGCGAAGAAGGCCGCCCCGGCGAAGAAGGCTGCCGCCGGGAAGAAAGCCGCCACGGCCGGGAAGGGGGCGACGGCCTCGGGCAAGGAGGCGCCCGCCAAGAAGCTCGCCGCCGGAAAGAAGGCGGCACCCGCCGCGAAGGCCGCCGCCCGGGCATCCGGGGCGGGTTCCGCCCCGCCGAAGAAGGCTGCGTCCGCGCCCTCTGTGAAGAGGGCCGCCACTAAGAAGGCGGCGCCCGCCAAGGAGGCCGCTGCCCGGGCTTCCGGGGCGGTCACGGCCTCGACCAAGAAGGCCGCGGGGAAGAAGGCGGCGTCCGCGCCCTCTGTAAAGAGGGCCGCCGCGAAGAAGGCGGCATCCGCTAAGGAGAGCGCTGCCGTGGTCTCCGGGACGGGCGCGGCCTCGTCGAAGAAGGCCGCGGGAAAGAAGGCGGCGTCCGCGCCTTCCGTGAAGAGGGCCGCCACTAAGAAGGCGGCGCCCGCCAAGGAGGCCGCTGCCCGGGCTTCCGGGGCAGTCACGGCCTCGTCCACGAAGGCCGCGGGGAAGAAGGCCGCCACCAAGAAGGCCGTCACCAAGAAGGCGGCGCCCGCCAAGGAGAGCGCTGCCCGGGCGACCGGGGCGGAGGCCGGGCCCTCTGCCAAGAAGACCGCCAAGAAGGCGGCGACCGCCGCCAAGAAGGCCGCGCCCGGCGGCAAGGCAGGTCCTGCCAAGGGGGCGGCCTCCAGCAAGAAGGCCGACCCCGCACAAGAAGCCGCACCTGCCCAGAAGGCGGTGCCCCCTGAGAAGACGGGAGCCAGGACGGTGGCTGCGAAGAAGACCATGGACGGGACACAGGCCGCCCGGAAGGTGCCGGGAGCCCGCACGGGCCCCGCGGAGGCCGGCGAGCTGGCCGTGCGGCCTGGGGAGGAGCCCTGGTCTCCCGCGGAGGTGGCCGAGGCCCGAACGGAGCTGCAGAGCGAGGTGCTGCGGCTGCGCGCGGAGATCGCTCACTCCGAGGAGGCGATCAGCGGCCTGATGCGCGATTCGGGCGACGGCGCCGGCGACGACCAGGCCGACACCGGCACCAAGAACATCACCCGGGAGCACGAGCTGGCGCTGGCGGCGAACGCCCGCGAGATGCTGGACCAGAGCGAGCGCGCGCTGGAGCGCCTCGACGCGGGCACCTACGGGCTCTGCGAGAACTGCGGGAAGCCCATCGGGAAGGCCCGCATGCAGGCCTTCCCGCGGGCCACACTGTGTGTGGAGTGCAAACAGCGCCAGGAACGCCGCTGACCCGCCCGTGCGCGTGTGCCGTACCCTCGTCCTCAGTCAGGCAGGCCCTGGCCCACCGGGACGACGTCGAAGGACTCACGTGACAGAGGCGGAACAGACCACCACCGGCACACCGGCGGCCGCGGCGGACGCCACGGCCAAAGGCAGGCGGCGCATCGGGGTGCTCCTGGCCGTGGCCGCCTTCGCGTACCTCCTGGACCTCGGCAGCAAGCTGGCCGTGGTCGCCAAGCTGGAGCACCACGACCCGATCGAGGTGATCGGCACCTGGCTGCAGCTGGAGGTGATCCGCAACCGCGGCGCCGCCTTCGGCATCGGCGAGGCGATGACGGTCGTCTTCACGGTGATCGCCTCCGCCGTGATCGTGGTGATCGCCCGGATCGCCCGGAAGCTCTACAGCCTGCCGTGGGCGATCGCGCTGGGCCTGCTGCTCGGCGGCGCGCTGGGTAACCTCACCGACCGCCTGTTCCGCTCGCCGGGCGGCTTCCAGGGCGGTGTGGTCGACTTCATCGCGCCGTCCGGTTTCGCGGTCTTCAACCTCGCCGACTCCGCGATCGTGTGCGGCGGCTTCCTGATCGTGATCCTGTCCTTCCGCGGCCTGGACCCGGACGGCACGGTCCACCAGGACTGAGCCCGGGACGGGGGCGTCGCCCCCGTCCGTCATACTCGACGGGTGAGCACCATTCCCGAGATCCGCGCCCTGCCCGTACCCGACGGCCTGGAGGGCGAGCGCGTCGACGCCGCAATCGCCCGTATGTTCGGCTTTTCCCGCACCAAGGCGGCCGAGCTGGCGGCCGCGGGCAAGGTCCAGCTGGACGGTGCGGAGGCCGGGAAGTCCGACCGGGTGACCGGCGGGGCCTGGCTGGAGGTCGAGATGCCCGCCGCTCCCGCGCCGGTGCAGATCGTCGCCGAGCCCGTCGAGGGCATGGAGATCGTCCACGACGACGACGACATCGTCGTGATCGTCAAGCCGGTCGGCGTGGCCGCGCACCCCAGCCCCGGCTGGACGGGCCCGACCGTCATCGGCGGCCTGGCCGCCGCGGGCTACCGCATCTCCACCTCCGGCGCCGCCGAGCGCCAGGGCATCGTCCACCGCCTGGACGTCGGCACGTCGGGCCTGATGGTCGTCGCCAAGTCCGAGCGCGCCTACACCCTGCTCAAGCAGCAGTTCCGCGAGCGCACGGTCGACAAGCGCTACCACACGCTGGTCCAGGGCCACCCGGATCCGATGAGCGGCACCATCGACGCCCCCATCGGCCGCCACCCCAACCACGACTACAAGTGGGCCGTCACCGCCGAGGGCAAGCCCTCGGTCACCCACTACGACCTGATCGAGGCCTTCCGCGCCGCCAGCCTGCTGGACGTGAAGCTGGAGACCGGCCGCACGCACCAGATCCGCGTGCACATGGCCGCCCACCGCCACCCCTGCGTCGGCGACCTCACCTACGGCGCCGACCCCACCCTCGCCAAGCGCCTCAAGCTCACCCGCCAGTGGCTGCACGCGGTGCGGCTCGGCTTCGAGCACCCCGAGGACGGCCGCTGGGTCGAGTTCGCGAGCGAGTACCCCGAGGACCTGCAGCGCGCGCTGGACACGGTGCGCGCCGAGAGCGCGTAGGACGGCCGGGGCCCGTGAGGCGGGCCGGGAGCGGGTGAGGCAGGCTGGAGGCCTGCTCGACCGCACCGACCCGCCCGGAGGGCCTCCGTGGACCAGCTCGCGCTGCTGTTCGTCCTGCTGTTCGGCGCGCTGGTCACGGTCCCGCTCGGGGACCGGATCGGGCTGCCGCCCCCGGTGCTGATGACGCTCGGCGGGATCGTCCTCGCCCTGCTGCCGTTCGTGCCCAACGTGGCCGTCCCGCCGGAGTTCATCCTCCCGCTGGTGCTGCCGCCCCTGCTCTACGCCTCCGCCCAGCGCACCTCGTGGCGGCAGTTCGCGGCCAACCGGCGGCCGATCTTCCTGCTGGCGGTGGCGCTGGTCTTCGTCACCACCGCGGCCGTCGCGGCCGTCGCCAACGCGATCGTGCCCGGCATCTCGCTCGCCGCGGCCGTCGCCCTCGGCGCGCTCGTCGCCCCGCCCGACCCGGTCGCCGCCACCGCCGTCGCGGGTTCCCTGGGGCTGCCGCGCCGCCTGGTCTCCATCCTGGAGGGCGAGGGGCTCTTCAACGACGTCACCGCCATCGTGCTCTACCACGTGGCCGTCGCGGCCGCCGTCAGCGGCGGCTTCTCGCTGCCCAAGGCGGTCGGCGAGCTGGTGCTGTCGGCCGTGGTGGCCGTCGCGGTCGGCCTGGTCCTCGGCTGGGCCGCCAAGCGGCTGATGGACGTCCTCGGCGACGCCACGCTCCAGATCGGGCTCACCCTGCTGGTGCCGTTCGTCGCCTACGTCCTCGCCGAGGAGTTCAAGGGCTCGGGCGTGCTCGCGGTGCTGACCACCGCGCTCTTCCTCGCCGAGTACGCGGCCGACGCCGACGACGTCCTCGGACGGCTCGCCGGGCACACCTTCTGGGAGATCATCGACACGCTCGTCACCGGCGTCGCCTTCGGCCTCGTCGGCCTGGAGCTCCACAACGCCCTCGCCACCGCGGCCGGCCGCTGGGGCGAGATGCTGGGCATCGGCGCCGCCGTCGTCGCGGTCGTCGTGGGCGTCCGGCTGCTGTGGCTGCTGCCCGCCGCCTGGCTGGCCAAGAAGCTGCACAAGGGCCGGGACGTCGACGAGGACGTCCCGATGAGCTGGCGCGAGACCGTCGTCATGTGGTGGTCCGGGATGCGCGGCGTGGCGTCCGTGGCCCTCGCCCTGGCCATCCCCCTCACCACGGACGACAAGCACCCCTTCCCCGCTCGGGACGAGATCCTCTTCATCGCCTTCGCCGTCATCGTCTCCACCCTCGTCATCCAGGGCCTGACCCTGCCCCGGCTGGTCAGGTGGCTCGGCGTGCGCGCCGACTCCGAGGCCGGCCGCGAGCTGGAGCGGCAGCTGGCCGTCCGCGCCGCGAAGGCGGCCCGGCACCGCCTGTGGGAGATCGTGGAGGAGGAGGATCTCCCCGAGGACGTGATGGAGATGCTGGGCAGGCGCGCCTTCGACATGGGCGCCCGGATCAGCCCGGAGATGGTCGACGAGGAGCGCCGTGAGGCGCACGCGCAACGCATCGAGCGGCTGCAGACGATCCAGCGGGTGCAGGGGGAACTGATGTCGGCGGCGCGCCGTGAGGTGCTGGCGGCACGCAGCGAGCCGGGCTCCGACCCGGAGGTCGTGGACCGGGTCCTCCGCCACCTGGACGTCCGCAGCCTTCGCGGCTGACGCCGGTTTCGTTGTCCGTACGGGGTGAGCACGGTTCGGCACCGCCGGAATGCGCCGTCGTGGCTGCACCGGTGACGGCCACGCGCAGGGCGGGCCTCTTGCCATCAGGCAAGTGCATCCGCCGCAACGGCGCCCGGCCGGCGCGGCGCATCCCGGCGGTGCCGGACCGGGCGCCGCCGGGCAAGTTCATCCCGCCGCAACGGCGCACAGCCACGACGGCGCACTCCGGCGGTGCCGAACCTGCCGCAGCACGAACCCCGAAGTAACCCGGGCGGAGCCTACGTCGTGCCGGGGCCCGGACCGATGTCCTCCGACGTCGGCGGTGTCTGGCGCCGGTCGGGCGCCTGCTCCAGGCCCGGCGCCGGCGCCGTGTTGATGCGCGGGAGCGCGTACGGATGCTCCCGCCGCAGCCACTCGATCAGCCGCTCCCGCACCACGCACCGCAGCGCCCAGATGTCGTCCGCGTCCTTGGCCGTCACCAGCGCCCGCACCTGGATCGTCGACGGCGTCGTATCGGTGATCACCAGGCTCCAGGCCCGGCCGTCCCACTCGGGCAGGCCCTGGAGGATCTCGTGGAGCCGCTCCCGCATGAGGTCTATCGGCGTCGAGTGGTCCAGATGGAGGAATACCGTCCCGGTCATCCGCGGGTTGCTGCGGGACCAGTTCTCGAACGGCCGGCCGGTGAAGTACGAGACCGGCATCGTGATGCGCCGCTCGTCCCACGTGGTGACGACCAGATAGGTGAGCGTGATCTCCTCCACGCGCCCCCACTCGCCGTCGACGACGACGGTGTCCCCGATCCGCACGATGTCGCCGAAGGCGATCTGCAGCCCGGCGAAGAGGTTCGCGAGGGTGGACTGGGCGGCCACACCGGCGACGATGCCGATGAGCCCGGCCGAGGCCAGCACGGACACCCCGGCGGTCCGCATGGCCGGGAACGTCAGCAGCATCGCCGCCACGGCCACCACGCACACGGCCGCCGTGACGACCCGCTGGATCAGCGTCACCTGGGTCCGTACGCGCCGCACCCTGGCGGCGTCCGCGGCGCGGGCGGCGTAGCGCGCGTAGGAGGCCTCCACTATGGCGACGGCGACCCGTACGAGCAGCCACGCGCAGGCGCCGATCAGCACGAGCGTCAGCACCTGGCCGATCGCCTCCTCGTGCTCCGTCGCCCAGGCGCCGGCCGAGCGGAAGCTGCCGCGCAGCAGGGCCGTGCACAGCACGACCTGGAGCGGCAGGCGGCAGCGGTGGAGGAGGTCCCACAGCGGTGTCTCGGGGTGCCGGGCGTCGACTCTGCGCAGCACGTGGTCGGCGAGCCACCCCACGACCAGGGTGACGATCAACGCTCCGCCGACGACGGACAGGGGACGCAGTACGCCCTCCATGGACACCTCAGCTCCTTCCGGCCGGCCGCTGCTCACCGGGTGGCGCTCCCCATGACCGTAACTGGCACGATGGGGAGCACGCGATCCACCTGTTAGGAAGTGACTCCAGTGGCGTCCTCTACCACGATTGTCCTTTTTCATTCGGCCTACGGCCTGAGGCCGGCCGTGCACGCCGCCGCCGAGCGCCTGCGCGCCGCCGGGCACGAGGTGCACGTACCGGACCTCTACGAGGGCCGGACGGCGAAGACGGTCGAGGAGGGCATGGCGGTCAAGGACGAGATCGGCCACGAGGAGCTGCTGCGCCGCGCGGTCACCGCGGTCGCCCCGCTGTCGGACCGCGGCCTGGTCTACGCCGGTTTCTCGCTCGGCGCGGCGATCGCGCAGAACCTGGCGCTGGGCGACGAGAAGGCGCGCGGCCTGCTGCTCCTGCACGGCACGTCGGACCTGGCCGAGGGCGCGTCCGTGGACGAGCTGCCCGTGCAGCTGCACGTCGCCGACCCGGACCCGTTCGAGCCGCACGACTGGCTCAACGCGTGGTACCTGCGGATGGGCCGGGCCGGGGCGGACGTGGAGGTCCACAGGTACCCCGGTGCGGGGCACCTGTTCACGGACCCGGACCTTGCGGACCACGACGCGGAGGCCGCGGAGACGACGTGGCGCGTGGCCCTGTCCTTCCTGGACGAGATCGCCGGCTAGCGCCGGTCCGGCGAAGGGCCGCCCGCCGCGACGGCGGGCGGCCGTGACGCTACGGACCGGCCGTGCCGGGCGGGCGCCGGGCCGGTGTCACCTCACCGGCGCGTCGGCGCGCTCCACCCGCTGCGTGCCCGAACGCGTCCGGTACGAGCGGGTCCACTCCGCCGTCGCCTTCGGGTCCCGCTTGTCGGAGAGGACGTAGTAGTCCATCTGCGCCTGCTCGGGGGTGACGTCGAGGACGCCGTAGCCGTGGGAGTCCATGTCCACCCACTTCGCGTGCCGGTTGGCGGCCTTGATCGCGGCGACCGCGGCGAGCGAGACGGTGTGCGGGGCCACGCCCAGGAGGTCGTCCAGGTTGTCGGAGCTCACCGACGTGACGACGAACTCGGTGGCGAGGGACGGCGACAGCGGGTACGTGGCGGCCTTCTTCGGCACGTCGTTGGCCCAGGCCATGTGGATGTCGCCGGTCAGGAAGACGGTGTTGCGGATCCCGCGCTCGTCGAGGTGGCCGAGCAGCTCGCGCCGGTCGTCGGTGTAGCCGTCCCACTGGTCGGTGTTGGCGGCGATGCCGCCGGCGGGCAGGCCCAGCAGCTTGGCGAGCGGCTCCAGCAGGTGCGCGGGGAGGGCGCCGAAGGCGAAGGGGGAGATCATCACGGGGTTGCCGACGAGGCGCCACGTGGTGTCGGAGGAGGCGAGCCCGGCCTTGAGCCAGTCGAGCTGGGCGCGCCCGGTGATCGTGCGCTCGGGGTCGTCGACCTTGCCGCTGCCGGGGCCGGCCTGCTGCGATCTGAAGGATCTGAGGTCGAGCAGGTGTAGGTCGGCGAGGTTGCCGAAGCGCAGCCGGCGGTAGGTGGTGCCGGCGGTGGAGGGCCGGACCGGCATCCACTCGAAGTAGGCCTGCTTGGCCGCGGCCATGCGCGCGGTCCACTCGCCCTCGGCGCCCGGCGTGTGGTTCTCGGCGCCGCCGGTCCAGGCGTCGTTGGCGAACTCGTGGTCGTCCCAGATGGCCACGAAGGGGTGGGCCCGGTGCAGGTTCTGCAGATCGGGGTCGGTCTTGTAACGGCCGTGGCGGGTGCGGTAGTCGGCCAGGGTGACGATCTCGTGGGTGGGGGAGTGCGGGCGGACGACCTGCTTCGCCGGCGGGTAGACGCCGGTCCCGTACTCGTAGATGTAGTCGCCGAGGTGCAGGACGGCGTCGACGTCGCGGCGGTCCGCGAGGTGGCGGTAGGCCGCGAAGTGACCGGACTCCCAGTTGGCGCAGGAGACGACGCCGAAGCGGATGCCGGGGACGGCCGCACCGGCGGCCGGTGCCGTACGGGTGCGGGCGGCCGGGGAGTGCACGCCGCCGGCCGTGAAGCGGTACCAGTAGGCGGTCGCCGGGCGCAGGCCGCGGACGTCGGCCTTGACGGTGTGGTCGGCGGCGGCCGTCGCGGTGACCGTGCCCTTGGCGACGACCTTCCCGAACGCCTCGTCCTCGGCGACCTCCCAGTCGACGTCGAGGGCCGCGCCGCGCCCCGAGCCGGGGACCGCGTCGGGCGAGGGCGTCACGCGCGTCCACAGCAGGATGCCGTCGGGCAGCGGGTCGCCCGAGGCGACGCCGTGGAGGAACGCGGGCGGGTCCGCCGCGTACGCCGGGGCGGCCCCGGCGAGGGGGAGGAGGGCTACGGTGGCGGCGCCGGCGACGGCCGTGACGGCGGTTCGGCGCGATATGTGCGATATGGAGGAATCGGAGGTCACGGGCCATCACCTTACTTCCCAGTAAGCGGGAGGGGCGGACGAACTCTGACAGTTCGTCCGCCCCTCACCTGGCCTTCACTTTTCTTCGGCTATTTCTTGGGGCCGAACTCCTTGTCGATCGCGGCGATGAAGCTCGGCTTGGCCATCGGCGGGTTCTTGCCGTCGGGGCCCGTCAGCTTCTTGTCGCCGTGGAGCAGCGACGGGGTGCCGCCGATCTTGTTCTTCTCGAACAGCTTCCCCATCTCGACGGCCCACTTGTCGTAGGTGCCCTCGTTGACGGCCTTCTCGAAGTCCTTGTTGCCCTTCAGGGCCGGGACCTGCTGCGCGATCTCGATCAGCCGCGCGTCCTTGGCGAAGGCGTCGTCGCGTTCGTCGGGGTGGTTCTTCGGCGAGTAGAGCGCTTCCTTGTACGCGACGAAGGCGTCCGGGCTGACGTTGAGGGCGGCGCCGAGGGCGCTGACGGCGTTCTTCGAACCGGTGCCCTGGGACAGGTCGTCGATGAAGTTCACCATGACGAACCGGACCTTGTAGCGGGCGTCCTTGACGTCCTGCCGCAGCTGGCCGCCGGACTCGTTCTCGAAGGCGGCGCAGGACGGGCAGCGCGGGTCCTCGTAGACCGTGAGGGTCTCCTTGGCCTTCGCGTCGCCGATGACGATCTCGTCGCCGTTCTCGCCTGTGGTGTTGGCGGGCTTGACGAGGGTCTTGTCGCCCGCCCAGCCGCTGCCGCCCTTGTCGTCGTTCATGTTGGTCACCGCGTAGCCCACGCCGCCGGCTATCGCGAGGACGGCGACGATGGCGCCGGCGACGAAGAGCTGACGGCGCGTCTTGTCGCGCTTGGCCTGGCGCTCGCGCTCGGCGCGCAGCCGTTCGCGCGCGGCCTGCTTGTTCTGCTGGTTGTTGCGGTTGCTCATGGCGTCTTCTCCGGTTGGTGTACGAGTGGGGGTGGACCGCGTGCTCAGGCGGGAGCCGGAGCGAGGGGCGGTCCGCGCCGTACGACGGAGTGGACGAGGAGCGGGAGGCCGCGCGCGCGGAGGGCGCGGCGGGCGGGGCGGAGGCCCGCGGCCGGGCCGGCGGGCACCGTGCGGGCCGCGAAGGCCAGGAGCAGCGGGCCGAGGGCGAGGGCCGCGGCCGTGCGCAGCAGCCCGGCCAGGGCGGCCTCGCCGCGGCGCAGCCAGCCGGCGGCCAGCAGGCCCACCGCGACGTGGCAGGCGAGCAGCAGCCAGGGCAGCGCCGGGCCGCCGGCCGGCGGGGAGGTGCTGTCGGCGGCCATGCGGGCCAGCGGGGTGCCGAGCTCGCCGCGGCAGGCGAAGTCGAGGCCCAGGGAGTGCAGCGGGCCCGCGACGGGGCCGCCGGCCTTGCCGTAGCACGCGTGCTGGCCCGTGGTGAAGACGGTGTCCGCCGTCAGCTCCAGCGGGATCAGCAGCGCGGCGATCGAGCCGTAGCCGCGCTCACGGCCGGCGAGGGCGTAGGCGACGGCGAAGAACGCCGCCGCCAGCCCGGCGACCGTGGCGGCGGGCAGGGGCGTGCGGGAGAGCAGGACGTGCGAAGCGGCGGACAGCGTGACACAGAGCGCCGTGAAGAGCGCCGCGCGCAGCGCCCGCAATCGAACTCCCGTCCCCTCCATGAGGCCGAAGTCTGCCACGGCAGCCGTTAAGTGTCGTGTCAAGATTCGGCATCACTGAGCGTCACCGGAGGGGGCGGGACACCGGGGTGCGGGGCTTCAGGACTTGAGGGCCGCGTCGACCGCCTTGGTGTACTGATCGGGGGTGATCGGGACGTTCTTCCCGTCCTCCGCCGTCAGCTTCTTGCCGTTCATCTTGAGGGTGGGGGTGCCGGTGACGTCCTTGGTCTTGTCGAACTCGTCGGACACCGTCAGCGCCCACTTGTCGAACGTGCCGTCCTTGACGTTCTTCTCGAATTCCTTGTTGCCCTTGAGCGCCGGGACCTCGTTCGCGACCTTCAGCAGGACGTCGTCCTTCGCGTAGTCGTCCTTGGTCTCGTTCGGGTGGTTGGCCTTGGAGTAGAGGGCCTTGTTGTAGGCGCTGAAGGCCTCGGGGCTGACGTTCAGCGCGGCGCCGAGCGCGCTGAGGGCGTTCTTGGAGCCGCTGCCGCCGAAGTTGCGGTCGAGGAACGTGGCGACGTGGTACGAGACCTTGTACTTGCCGTCCTTGACGTCCTTGTCGATGGTGTCCCCGACGCTCTGCTCGAAGACGGAGCAGATCGGGCAGCGCATGTCCTGGTAGAGGTCCAGGGTGTGCTTGGCGTCCTTCTTGCCTATGAGGACCTCGGTGCCCTTGTCGCCGCCGGCGTTGGCGGGCTTGACGAGCTCCTTCTTGGACGCGGCCTCCCAGCTCGCGTTCAGGCCGCTCTTGCCGTCCTTGCCCAGCTGGGAGACGGCCACGACGATGCCCGCGCCGACGGCCAGGACCGCGACGACGGCACCGCCGACGATCAGCTGGCGGCGCGTTTTGTCCTTCTTGGCCTGCCGCTCGCGCTCGGCGCGCAGCCGCTCGCGTGCGGACTGCTTGTTCTCCCAGTTGTTGCGCTTGCTCATGGTGGTGCGATCTTTCCGTGTACGTGGAGTGGGTCAGGCGGGGGTGAGGCCGGAGGCCGGCCCCCGCGGCGGCCCGCGCCGTACGACGGAGTGGACGAGGAGCGGAAGGGCGCGGCAGGGGAGGGCGGGCCGTGCGGACCGTACGGTCACGCCGCCGGGCAGCGGGGCGCCGGTCGCGAGGACGGGCCGCAGCGGGCGGCACACGGCGGCCGCCGCCGCGCACAGGAGCTGCGCCAGCGCCCGCTCGCCCCGGCGCAGCCACGCGGCGGCCAGCAGGCCGACCGTGACGTGCCCCGCGAACAGCAGCCACGGGGCGGTGCCGGGGCCGGCGAGCCGGGCGAGCGGCCCGCCCGTGCTGCCGCTGCACAGCCAGGCCAGCGCCCCCGGGGCGGGGGCGGGGTGGCCGGGGCTGCCGTAGCAGGTGTCCTGCCCGGCGGTGAAGAGCGCGGTGGCGCCGAGCTCCAGGGGGACGAGGAGGGCGGCGATGTGCCGGTAGCCGCGCTCCTGCCCGGCCAGGGAGTGGGCGAGCGCGAAGACGCCCGCGGACGCCGCCGCGACGGCGGGCAGGGGCAGCGGCCGCCCGGACAGCAGCACGTGGGAGCCCGCGGACAGCGTGACGCACAGCGCTGTGAACAGCGCCGCGCGCAGTGCCCGCACCCCTGCCGCCGATATGTCCATGAAGAACGAGTCTGGCACGGCCCGCCGTAAGCCTTGGCTAAAGGGTGGGGCCCACGGCCGGAGGCCCGGGGCCTAGAGGCCGGGGATGCGGCCGTTGCGGAAGAGGTCCACGAAGATCTGGTGGTCCGCGCGGGCCCGGGCCCCGTAGGAGTGGGCGAAGTCCACCAGGAGCTCGGAGAAGCCCTCTTCGTCGGCGGCGATCACGGCGTCGATGGCCCGCTCGGTGGAGAAGGGCACCAGCGAGTGGCCGCTCTGGTCGTCGGCGGCGGCGTGCATGGTGGCCGTCGCCCGGCCCAGGTCGGCGACGACGGCGGCGATCTCGTCCGGGTCGTCGATGTCCGACCAGTCGAGGTCGACGGCGTACGGCGAGACCTCGGCCACCAGCTGTCCGTAGCTCCGGCCCCCTGCCTGGATCTCCGTCCAGCCGAGCCACGGGTCCGCGTGCGCCTGCAGCGCGCGCTGCGAGATCACCGTGCGGTGGCCCTCGTGGTGGAAGTAGTCGCGCACGGCCCGGTCGGTGACGTGCCGGGAGACCGCCGGGGTCTGCGCCTGCTTCATGTAGATGACGACATCGTTCTCCAGGGCGTCGCTGTTGCCCTCCAGGAGGATGTTGTACGAGGGCAGGCCGGCGCTGCCGATCCCGATGCCGCGGCGGCCGACCACGTCCTTGACCCGGTAGGAGTCGGGGCGGGCGAGGCTGGTGTCGGGCAGCGTCTCCAGATAGCCGTCGAAGGCCGCGAGGATCTTGTAGCGGGTGGCGGCGTCCAGCTCGATGGCGCCGTCGTCGGCCGCGAAGCGGCGGTCGTGGTCGCGGATCTCCGTCATCGAGGCGAGCAGCCCGAAGCGCGTCATGGAGCGCGCCTCGCGCAGGGCGCCGAGCAGCGGGCCGTCGGCGGTGTCGAGCGTGAAGGGCGGCAGCTCGTCCTGCCCGGCGCCGGTGGCCAGGGCGTGGACGCGCTCGCGGTAGGCGGCGGCGTAGATCCGCACCAGCTCGGTGATCTTCTCGTCGCTGAGCGCCTTGGTGTAGCCGATCAGGGCGACGGAGGCGGCGAAGCGCTTGAGGTCCCAGGTGAAGGGGCCGACGTAGGCCTCGTCGAAGTCGTTGACGTTGAAGATCAGGCGGCCGTTAGCGTCCATGTACGTGCCGAAGTTCTCGGCGTGGAGATCGCCGTGGATCCACACCCGGCTCGTGCGCTCGTCCAGGTACGGGCCGGCGGCGCCCTCCGGCGCCTCCGCGGCCAGGTCCCGGTAGAACAGGCACGCGGTGCCCCGGTAGAAGGCGAAGGCGGAGGCCGCCATCTTCCGGAACTTGACCCGGAAGGCGGCGGGGTCGGCCGCGAGCAGCTCACCGAAAGCGGTGTCGAAAACGGCAAGGATCTCCTCGCCGCGCTGCGCGGCCCGGTCGTGCTCGGTCGCCATCGCGGGGTCCTCCAGGGGTGGGGCATGGAACGAACATGTGTGCTGTCGTGCTCAACGCGTGAGGCTACAGCCGCGTGCCCGCGGCTGTCGGTGGGGGCCGGTAACCTTCAAAACAGTCCCGCTGCGTCCGCTCAGTCCCGCTGCCCGCTCCCGTCGGAGGTCTCCCACCGTGGCCAACAAGCCGCCCTTCACGCACCTGCACGTCCACACCCAGTACTCCCTGCTGGACGGTGCCGCGCGGCTCAAGGACATGTTCAATGCCTGCAATGAGATGGGCATGTCACATATCGCCATGTCCGACCACGGCAACCTGCACGGGGCGTACGACTTCTTCCACTCCGCCCAGAAGGCCGGGATCACCCCGATCATCGGCATCGAGGCGTATGTCGCCCCCGAGTCCCGGCGCAACAAGCGCCGCATCCAGTGGGGCCAGCCGCACCAGAAGCGGGACGACGTCTCCGGTTCGGGTGGTTACACCCACAAGACGATCTGGGCCGCCAACGCCACCGGCCTGCACAACCTCTTCCGGCTGTCCTCCGACGCCTACGCCGAGGGCTGGCTGACCAAGTGGCCCCGCATGGACAAGGAGACCATCAGCCAGTGGTCCGAGGGCCTGATCGCCTCCACCGGCTGCCCCTCCGGCGAGCTGCAGACCCGGCTGCGCCTCGGCCAGTTCGACGAGGCCCTGAAGTCCGCCTCCGAATACCAGGACATCTTCGGCAAGGACCGCTACTTCCTGGAGCTGATGGACCACGGCATCGAGATCGAGCGCCGCGTCCGCGACGGCCTGCTGGAGATCGGCAAGAAGCTCGGCATCCCGCCCCTGGTCACCAACGACTCGCACTACACCTACGCGCACGAGGCCGAGGCCCACGACGCCCTGCTGTGCATCCAGACCGGCAAGAACCTCTCCGACCCCGACCGCTTCCGCTTCGACGGCTCGGGCTACTACCTGAAGTCCACGGACGAGATGTACGCCATCGACTCCTCGGACGCCTGGCAGGAGGGCTGCGCCAATACGAAGCTGGTCGCCGACCAGATCGAGACCGAGGGCATGTTCCAGTTCCGGAACCTGATGCCCAAGTTCGACATCCCCGACGGCTACACCGAGGTCACCTGGTTCCGCGAGGAGACC
Organism: Streptomyces roseoverticillatus; assembly: GCF_000719265.1. Taxonomy (GTDB): domain Bacteria; phylum Actinomycetota; class Actinomycetes; order Streptomycetales; family Streptomycetaceae; genus Streptomyces; species Streptomyces roseoverticillatus. The sequence goes on from NZ_JOFL01000002.1 coordinate 305,149, forward strand.
ATGCGGGGCATGCACCGCCGCTTCCCCGGCGGCATCCCCGACGACCGCATGAAGCAGGTCGAGTACGAGATGGACACGATCATCTCGATGGGCTTCCCGGGCTACTTCCTCGTCGTCGCCGACTTCATCATGTGGGCCAAGAACCAGGGCATCGCGGTCGGCCCCGGCCGAGGCTCCGCGGCCGGCTCGATCGTCGCGTACGCCATGGGCATCACCGACCTCGACCCGATCCCGCACGGCCTGATCTTCGAGCGGTTCCTCAACCCCGAGCGCATCTCGATGCCCGATGTCGACATCGACTTCGACGAGCGCCGGCGCTCCGAGGTGATCCGCTACGTCACCGAGAAGTACGGCGCCGACAAGGTCGCCATGATCGGCACCTACGGCACCATCAAGGCCAAGAACGCGATCAAGGACTCCGCCCGCGTCCTCGGCTATCCGTACGCGATGGGCGACCGCCTCACCAAGGCGATGCCCGCCGACGTCCTCGGCAAGGGCATCCCCCTCTCCGGCATCCTCGACCCGCAGCACCCGCGCTACAGCGAGGCCGGCGAGATCCGCGGGATGTACGAGAACGAGCCGGACGTGAAGAAGGTCATCGACACCGCGCGCGGCGTCGAGGGCCTGGTCCGGCAGATGGGCGTGCACGCGGCCGGCGTGATCATGTCCAGCGAGACGATCACCGACCACGTCCCGGTCTGGGTCCGGCACACCGACGGCGTCACCATCACGCAGTGGGACTACCCGAGCTGCGAGTCGCTCGGCCTGCTGAAGATGGACTTCCTCGGCCTGCGCAACCTCACGATCATGGACGACGCCGTCAAGATGGTGAAGGCCAACAAGGGGATCGACATCGATCTCCTGAGCCTGCCGCTCGACGACCCCAAGACCTTCGAGCTGCTCCAGCGCGGTGACACCCTCGGCGTCTTCCAGTTCGACGGCGGGCCCATGCGGTCCCTGCTGCGGCTGATGAAGCCCGACAACTTCGAAGACATCTCCGCCGTGTCCGCCCTGTACCGGCCGGGCCCGATGGGCATGAACTCGCACACGAACTACGCCCTGCGCAAGAACGGCCAGCAGGACATCACGCCGATCCACCCGGAGCTGAAGGAGCCTCTCGAAGAGGTCCTCGGCGTCACCTACGGTCTGATCGTCTACCAGGAGCAGGTGCAGAAGGCCGCGCAGATCGTCGCCGGTTACTCGCTCGGCGAGGCCGACATCCTCCGCCGCGTCATGGGCAAGAAGAAGCCCGACGAGCTGGCGAAGAACTTCGTCTTCTTCAAGGAGGGCGCGCAGAAGAAGGGCTTCTCCGACGAGGCCATCCAGGCCCTGTGGGACGTGCTGGTCCCCTTCGCCGGCTACGCCTTCAACAAGGCCCACTCCGCCGCGTACGGCCTCGTCTCGTACTGGACGGCCTACCTCAAGGCGAACTACCCCGCCGAGTACATGTCCGGGCTGCTCACCTCGGTGCGCGACGACAAGGACAAGTCGGCGATCTATCTGAACGAGTGCCGGCGCATGGGCATCAAGGTCCTCCCGCCGAACGTCAACGAGTCCGAGGCCAACTTCGCCGCCCAGGGCGACGACGTGATCCTCTTCGGCCTCACCGCCGTCCGCAACGTCGGGCAGAACGTGGTCGACTCGATCATCCGCTGCCGCAAGTCCAAGGGGAAGTACGCCTCCTTCCCCGACTTCCTCGACAAGGTCGAGGCCGTCGTCTGCAACAAGCGCACCGTCGAATCGCTGATCAAGGCCGGCGCCTTCGACGAGATGGGCCACACCCGCAAGGGCCTCACCGCGCACTACGAACCGATGATCGACAACGTCGTCCAGGTCAAGCGCAAGGAGGCCGAGGGCCAGTTCGACCTCTTCGGCGGTATGGGCGACTCCGCCGACGGAACCTCCGACGGGCCCGGCTTCGGACTGGACGTGGAGTTCTCCGACGTCGAGTGGGAGAAGGCCTACCTCCTCGCGCAGGAGCGCGAGATGCTCGGCCTCTACGTCTCCGACCACCCGCTCTTCGGCATCGAGCACGTCCTCAACGACAAGGCCGACGCCGCGATCTCCCAGCTCACCGGCGGTGAGCACGCCGACGGCGCGATCGTCACCATCGGCGGCATCATCTCCGGCCTGCAGCGCAAGATGACCAAGCAGGGCAACGCCTGGGCCATCGCCACCGTCGAGGACCTGGCCGGCTCCATCGACTGCATGTTCTTCCCCGCCACCTACCAGCTGGTCTCCACCCAGCTCGTCGAGGACGCCGTCGTCTTCGTCAAGGGCCGCCTCGACAAGCGCGAGGACATCCCCCGCCTGGTGGCCATGGAGCTGATGGTCCCCGACCTGTCGAACGCGGGCACCAACGCCCCCGTGATCATCACCATCCCCACGGTGAAGGTCACCCCGCCGATGGTGGAGCGGCTCGGCCAGGTCCTCACCCACCACCGGGGCTCCACCGAGGTGCGGATCAAGCTCCAGGGGCCGCGGAAGACCACCGTCCTGCGCCTGGACCGGCACCGGGTCACCCCCGACCCGGCGCTCTTCGGCGACCTGAAGCAGTTGCTCGGCCCGTCCTGCCTGGCCGGCTGAGCATCCGCGGGCGGGCCCGGCAGCCCGGCCCGTCCGTACCCGCGCATGAGGGGCGCACCCGGATCGGCCGGGTGCGCCCCTCTGTGCGTCAAGGCGCCGGTGGGCGCCCTCTCCTGTCGGCCGGGCGCCGTCCTGACACCGCTCAGTTGTGGCCGAAGCGCTTCTGCTTGCTCTTGCGAGCCATGTCGCCCGGGGTGACCTGCGTGGCCCGCTGCTCGCTCTGGGACTCGATCGAGGAGCTCTTGGCCTGCTGCTGGCCGCGCTCCGCGGCGCTCGCCGACTTCGGCTGCTTCCGGTCCTTGTTCTTCGCCATGCTGAAGTGCCTCCACATCGGGACGACCCCCTGCGGTCACCCTCGCACGCACTGCCGAACCGCGCATTTCGGGTAATTACCGTGCGTGATGCGTGCACTTACCGCCGTGAGGGCGTATCCGCCACGCCGAAGATCCAGTTCGGACTGATAACCCCCGCACGGTCGGGCAGACTCCAAGGAAAGCCGAGGAAAACCGGGGCACTGCCGTGCCGGGGGGCGACCGCAATTTCTGCACGCACAGAAAGAGGGTGGAACGTGGACCGCTGCGTCGTCCTGGTGGACGCCGGGTATCTGCTGGGCGCCGCCGCGAGCCTGCTGGCCGGCGAGCCCGCCCGGTCCCGCATCTCCGTTGACCACGCGATCCTCATCCAGGGGCTGCGCGAGCGCGCCGAGGCCGAGACCGAGCAGCCCCTGCTGAGGATCTACTGGTTCGACGGCGCGCCCGACCGGGTGCCCCAGCCCGAGCACCGCAGGCTCCGCGTCATGCCCCGGGTCACCGTCCGGCTGGGCGCCCTGACCCGCAGCGACGGCCGCTGGGCCCAGAAGGGCGTGGACGCCGCCATGCACGCCGAGCTCACCGAGCTCGCCCGCAACCGCGCCTGCTCCGACATCGTCCTCGTCACCGGCGACGGCGACCTCCTGCCCGGTCTGATGTCCGCCAAGGAGCACGGCGTCGCCGTCCACCTGTGGGCCGTCCAGGCCGCCGACGGCGACTACAACCAGTCCGAGGACCTCGTCGCCGAGGCCGACGAGCGCCGCGTCCTCGACCGCACGTGGATCACGCGCGCCGTCCGCGCCAAGGAGCTCACCGGCGCCTGCGCCCCGCAGCCCGCCCCGGGCCCCGAGATCGCCGCGATCCTCTCCGCCCCCCTCCCCGAGACCGCCGCCGCGGCCGCCGCCCCGGCCCCCCGCTCCGCCGAACCGGTCCCCGCCGAGCGCAACGGCTCCCGCCCTGGCGCCCCCGCCACCACCGACGGCACCCCCGGCGACCAGGACGCCCCCGAGACCCCCGCCGCCCGCGGCGTGCCCACCCCCAAGGACCTCGCCACCCTCGGCCGCGGCCTCGCCGGCCAGCCCGCCGACCGGTCCGGCGGGCCCGGCGGCGGCCAGGGCGGCGCCTCCGGCCAGAGCAACGGCTCCGCCCTCGCCGCCAACGCCACCCTGCGCTGGTCCTCCGACAAGGGCTGGATCGAGCGGCCCGGCACCGGCGGCCCCGGCGAGCCCCCCGAAACCGCCTCCCTGCCGATGCTCGCCCAGCTCACCAGCGCCGAGCAGCGCTGGGCCGACCGCGAGGAGGACATCACCACCGTCGGCGGCGACCCCTTCGAGGTCGGCCAGGTCTTCGCCCGGCGCTGGGCCGAGCGCCTCCCCGACCCCGTCCACCTGCAGCACCTCTCCACCGAATACCCCCGCATCCCGCACCGCATCGACGGAGAGCTGCTGCGCTACGCCGCCCGCTTCGGCCTGCTCGCCCACAAGGACGACCAGATCGACGAGCACGACCGCTATGCCATCCGGGCCGGCTTCTGGCGCGAAATCGACACCCGCACGGCGGCCGAGAAGGCACCGGCGGGCGACTGACCGCGCCACGCTCCGCGCCCGGGCCGCCCCGACGGCCGGGGCGCGCGGCCAACCGCGTACCCTCGTAGCTCGTGAGAACGGGCGTGAAAGAGGCGGCTGCAGCCGCCACGGTGTGCACCGTGCGCGGCCTGGTCAAGACCTACCCCGCCGCGCGCGGCCGCCGCGGCGCGCCCGGCACCGCCGAGGTGCGCGCCAGCGACGGCATCGACCTGGAGGTCCGGCGCGGCGAGATCTTCGGACTGCTCGGGCCCAACGGCGCCGGCAAGTCCACCCTCGTCCGCCAGCTGACCGGCCTGCTCCGCCCCGACGAGGGCAGCGTCGAGCTCCTCGGCCACGACCTCGTGCGCCACCCCGAGCGCGCCGCGCGCCTCGTCGGCTACCTCGGCCAGGAGTCCACCGCCCTCGACGAGCTGACCGTCGCCCTCGCCGCCGAGACCACCGGCCGGCTCCGCGGCCTCGGCCTGCGGGCGGCCCGCGCCGAGCGCGACGCCGTCCTCGGCGAACTGGGTCTCACCCCGCTCGCCGGGCGCCCCCTGAAGAAGCTCTCCGGCGGCCAGCGCCGCCTCGCCTGCTTCGCCGCCACCCTCGTCGGCGACCGGCCCGTCCTCGTCCTCGACGAGCCCACCGCCGGCATGGACCCGGTCGCGCGCCGCGCCGTCTGGGCCGCCGTCGACCGCCGCCGCGCCGAGCACGGCACGACCGTCCTGCTCGTCACCCACAACGTCATCGAGGCCGAGACCGTCCTCGACCGCGTCGCCGTGCTGGAGCGCGGCCGGATCATCGCCTGCGACACGCCCGCCGGGCTGAAGGAGCTCGTCGGCGACGAGGTCCGCGTCGAGCTCGTCTGGCGCGCCGAGGCCCCCCTGCACGTCCCCGAGGTCGCCGCGCTGTGCGACGCCGCGCAGGCCGCCGGCCGGCGCTGGACGCTGCGGCTCGCCCCCGCCGAGGCGCGCGCCGCCGTCGCCGCCGTGACCGGCGGGCCCGCCTTCGCCGCGCTCGACGACTTCACCCTCACCACGCCCAGCCTGGAGGACGTGTACCTCGCGCTCGGCGGCCGCGCGGAGGGTGCGGAGGGGCTGGTGAAGGCGTGACGAGAGCCCTGCCGACCGGACTGAACAGGAGCTGTGCCGGGTGAGTGCTGTGTCCGCAGAAGCGGTAACCGCCGGGGCGGTCAGGTCCGGGGGCGACACCCGGCCGCGGTCCGGCGGCGACGGCGCCGCCCCGCTCGCGCCCCGGGCGAAGCTGCTGCCCGCCCTGGCCGCCGTGTACCGCGCGCAGCTCTCGCGGGCCCGGGTCGCGCGGATCCCGCTGCTGTTCGTGGCGACGTTCCAGTCCGTCGGCATCATGATCATGATGCGGGGCGTGGTGGACGGCGGCGCCGAGGCGCGGGCCGTCGTGGCCGGCTCCAGCGTGCTCGTCGTGGCCTTCGTCGCCCTCAACCTCCTCGCCCAGTACTTCGGCCAGCTGCGCGCGAGCGGCGGCCTCGACCACTACGCGACGCTGCCCGTGCCGCCCGCGGCCGTCGTGCTCGGCGCGGCCGGCGCGTACGCCTCCTTCACCGTGCCCGGCACCGCCGTCACGGCCGTCGTGGGCAGCGCGCTCTTCGGCCTCCCGATGGGGCACCTGTGGGTGCTCGCCGCGGTCGTCCCGCTCTCCGGCGCGGCCCTCGCCGGCCTCGGCGCGGCCCTCGGGCTGCTCGCACCGCGCCAGGAACTGGCCACGCTCTGCGGACAGCTCGGCATGTCGGCGGCGCTGCTCCTGGGCGTGCTGCCCGCCGCGCACATGCCCGCGCCCATCGCCTACGCGCGCGACCTGCTCCCCTCCACGTACGGGGTGGAGGCGCTCGCCCGCAGCTTCGACGCGCGCCCCGACTGGGCCGTGGTCGCCGCCGACCTCGGTGTGTGCGCGGCCGTCGGCGTGGTCTCGCTGGCCGCGGCGACGTGGGCGTACCGCCGGGCGGCCGTGCGGTGACGCGCCAGGACCGTCCTGCCGCCGGGTCCGCGGCGCCGACCTGGCACGATGACAGGGTGACCGCACCGCTGACGCCGCATGACCCGCCCTCGAACGAGCCCGGGCCCGCAGCCGGGCCCACGGAGCCCGCGCTCCTCCCCGTGGACGAGGCCGAGCGCCGTGCCCAGACGCGCGCCGAACTGCGGCAGGCCGCGGTCGTCGCCGCGGTGGTGGCGGTCTCCGGCCTGCTGCTGGGACTGCTGTGGGCGTGGCTCGCGCCGAAGGTCCCGCTCATCTCGGACGGCAAGGCCGTCTACCTGAAGAACAGCGAGGGCGAGCAGGCCATCGGAGCCGACGGCACGTTCGCGCTGCTGGCCCTCGGATTCGGTGTGCTCAGCGGGGCCGTCGTCTTCTGGCTGCGGCGCCGCGGGGGCGTTCCGCTCGTGGTCGGGCTGGCCGCGGGCTCCTTCCTCGCCTCGCTCGTCGCCTGGCGCCTCGGCATGTGGCTGGGCCCCACGTCGGACGTGGTGGCGGCGGCCCGCGCGGCGGGGCGCGGCGTCGTCTTCGACGCCCCGCTCAAGCTGGCGGCGAAGGGCACGCTCCTGGCGTGGCCGCTCGCGGCGATGGCCGTCCATCTCGTGCTGACGGCGCTGTTCGGGCCGCGGGATCCGGAGCCGGTGCCGGACTGGACGTCCGGAGAGCCCGGGAATCCGGCCTGAGCCGAGTCCGGCACCGCCGGGCACCTCCAGTGGGGGTTGCGCGCCGTCGCGGCGGGGGTGATTCCCCTGACCCGCCCCTTCCCGAAACGGGGGGCAAGCCCCCCAGGCCCCCCGCAGGGGGAAACGGTGAAAGGGCGGGACCGGGGCATTCCCCTCCGCCGCAACGGCGGTGCACCACAGCGGTGAGAGTCCGGCGGAATCGTCGCCTCACCGGGGCCGGTACGTACCCTCGATCAGCGGGCCGGCTACGCCGGCCTGCGGCCGTGGTTCGCGCGGTTCTTCTTCAGGCGCCAGCGGCGCTTGCGGGTGCGCTTCGACATGGGCGTCCCTCCCGGGGTCGCGGGCCGCACGCGCGGCGGCCCGCTCCGACGGTCGTAGCCGAGGGACGGGCGGCCGTCCAGACCCCCCGCACCATCGGGGTCACCCGCGGGCGATCGGCGCGATCACCGCATCCGTGAGCGCGGCCAGGTCACCGGGCGAGAGCTCGACTTCCAGGCCCCGGCGCCCCGCCGAGACGCAGATGGTCGCGTGGGAGCGCGCGGAGGCGTCCAGCGCGGTCGGCAGCCGCCGGCGCTGACCGAGCGGCGAGATCCCGCCCCGTACGTACCCCGTCGTGCGCTCCGCGGCCGCCGGGTCGGCCATCGCCGCCCGCTTGCCGCCGACGGCCGCCGCGAGGGCCTTCAGGTCGAGGGAGCCGGAGACGGGCACGACGGCGACGGTCAGCGCGCCGTCGACCTCGGCGACGAGGGTCTTGAAGACCTGTGCCGGATCCCGCCCGAGGGCCTCCGCGGCCTCCGTCCCGTAGGACGCGGTGGCCGGGTCGTGGTCGTAGGAGTGCACGGTGAAGACGGTCCCCGCCTTCTCCAGGGCGACGATGGCCGGGGTCGAGCCCGCCCGCTGCTTGCGCGCCAAGAGTCCGTTCCGTCCGGTCAGTTGGGGTTCGTCGGCTGCCGGATCAGGTCCGTGGCCGGCAGGGAGGGGAGCTTACCGATCACCGCGGTCTCGGCGCGCAGCATTTTCAGCTCGCGCGCGAGCCGCGTCGCGGTGTCCGGGGTCTCCAGGAGCTGCTGCTTCGCCGGGGTGTCGAGCATGGCCGCCGCGGCGACGAGGTAGGAGAGCACGGACGGGTCGCCCGGCAGGTCGGTCTGCCCGGCGAGCGTGCGCTCGGTCGCCCCGGCGAGCCGCTTCTGGTAGGCGCGGAAGGCCCGGACGACCCCGGAGGCGAGCGCGCCCGCGCCTTCGCCCTGTTCCTCCGCGATGTCCTCGACCTCGCCCGTCAGGTACGGACCGGAGGCGTCGACCGACAGCAGTCGGAAGCGGGTGGTGCCGGTGGCGAGGACCTCGTACGTGCCGCCGGTGCGCTCCCGGATGGTGGCCGCCTCCGCCACGCAGCCGACGGTGTGGAACGCCTTGAGCGGGTCGGGGCCGAAGCCGGACGCCGGGCCGGGCTCGGGGCGGGCGCCCTCGGGCAGGCCGGGGGCCGTGGGCGCGACCTCGCTGCCGTCGCGGATGGCGACGACGCCGAAGCGGCGCGGTTCCTCCTCGGGGAGCGCCGACAGGTCGCGCATCAGCGCGCGGTACCGCTGCTCGAAGACGTTCAGGGGCAGGACGAGTCCGGGGAACAGCACCGAGTTCAGCGGGAAGAGGGGCAGGCGCGCGGTGGTCACAGCCGGTAAGCCTAATGGCCTGTGCACCGGTGCCGCCCCGGCGTTCACTGCCGGCGCAGCAGCCGGGAGGCGCCCGCCGCCACGGTCGTCGCGAGCACCCACCCGAGCAGGATCAGCACCGCGACCACCCACTGCGTGAGGCCCGTGGGCCGCCAGGCGTTGCCCTGCCCGAGGTCGATGACCGGCACGAGCAGATCGAGGGCGTACAGCCAGGGGTTCCAGGCGGGGCCCTCGCCCTCCTTCAGCGGCGGCACGGGCCGCAGGGTGAAGTAGACGGTGGCGGCGGCCCACAGCACGGCCATCCACACGGCCGCCCGGCCGGGCCGGTAGCCGTAGGCCACCATCCAGTCCTGGAGATAGCCCCAGGCCTTGCCGGCCGGGGGCAGCGTCTCGCGGCGGCGGCGCTGCTTGGCGAGGAGGACGGCCCGGGCGTCCGCGTCCTCGCCGCTGTCGCGCAGGGCGCCCGCCAGCTGTTCGTACGGCTCGGGGGCGTACTCGGGCGTGGCGGCGGCCACCCAATCCAGGCGCAGGCTCAAGGGGAAGTGGCCGAGCGGTATCAGCGTCTCGTAGGAGAAGCCGGCCATGACCAGGCTGCCGGGCCCGGGCCAGCTGTCGTAGCGGTCGACCAGGTTGGACACGCGGGCGCCGGAGAGCACCACGCGGCCGCGCTGCGCCCACTCGCCGAGGAAGCGCAGCTCGGGCGTCTGGATGCGGCGCAGCGACAGCTCCTGGTCGGCCTCCAGCGCGAACCGGGCCTCGCTGAAGTCGACGGCGTCGCCGAACCGGCCGTCGTCCAGTCGCACCCCGCCCCGGCACTCGAAGGCCTGCGTGCGGACGCCGTGCTGCGGGGTGGTGGTGATGCCGTACGGGGGAGTGGTGCCGGTGGTGAACGGATAGCCGCCGACCCCCGCGCCCGTGAGGTAGAGGGTGCGCTCCACGGTCAGCTGCGGGGCGTTGAAGGCGCGTCTGCCGTGGGGATTGCTCAGCGTGGAGCCGCGCAGGCTCAGCGAGACCCCTATCGTCGCGGCCCGCATGCTGAGCTCGCCGTACGAGCGCATCATCTCCGCCTGCATGTCCTGCCCGACGCTCATCCCGTCGGCCGCTATGGAGACCCCGCGCCGGTCGGGGCGCACGACCAGCTGGTTGAGCAGGAGGTCGGTGCCTATCTGGGCGTCGGTCAGCCGTATGCCGCGCCGGACGACGCACCGCGGCAGGTGCAGGTCGCCCTCGGTGCGCAGCCGGGCGGCCTCCAGCCGGGGGAGCGAGCAGGCGATCAGGCGCAGGGTGGTGAACTGGCTCTCGGGCAGGAGCACCTCCTGCTCGAAGCGGCAGTTGTGCAGCTCGACGTAGGGCACGACCGTGCCGCCGGAGAGGTCGAGCGTGCCGGTGATCTGCACGCCGTTCAGCTTGAGGGCGGCCACCCGGCCCGGCAGCGGGGGCGGGCCGTCCAGCAGGAGCAGGGCCACGACGCGGGCCCGCACGCTGCGCTCGGGGCCCCACGTGTGCGGGCCGCGCGGGTCGTTCCACTCGGGGCGGGGCGTGCGCAGGTCGTGCGTGCGGGCCGCGCGGAACGCCTTCCACATCGCCTGCTCGGTCGCGGTCAGCCCCAGCTCCGGCGGAGGGCCGCCGTCTCGCGGATCGGTCACGCTCCGCACCCCCTCCCGTCACGTGCACCTCGGTGTACCGTCCCCATTCCCTCCGGGTGACCGATTGAACACTCTCGGTGAAACACCTGTACCAGTGAGTGGTACGGGGCGCGGTGCGACGGGGCGGGTCTGAGACAATTACCGTGTGATCTCCCGAATCGATCTGCGCGGCGCCTCCTCCTCCGAGGCCGCTGTCGACCGCGACCTGCTGCCCCGAGCCGAACTCGACGTCGAGGCCGCCCTGGAGAAGGTGCGGCCCATCTGCGAGGACGTGCATCATCGCGGCACCGCGGCCCTGATCGACTACGCGGAGCGCTTCGACGGAGTGAAGATCGGCCAGGTGCGGGTCCCCACCGGGGCGATCACCAAGGCCCTGGAGGAGCTCGACCCGGCCGTCCGGGCCGCGCTGGAGGAGTCCATCCGCCGCGCCCGCATCGTCCACCGCGAGCAGCGCCGCACCGACAAGACCGTCCAGGTCGTGCCCGGCGGCACGGTCACCGAGCGCTGGGTCCCCGTCCAGCGCGTCGGGCTGTACGTGCCGGGCGGCCGGTCCGTCTACCCCTCGTCCGTGATCATGAACGTGGTGCCGGCCCAGGAGGCCGGCGTCGGCTCCATGGCCGTCTCCTCCCCGCCCCAGGCGGACTTCGGCGGCCTGCCGCACCCCACGATCCTGGCCGCCTGCGCGCTGCTGGGCATCGACGAGGTGTACGCCGCGGGCGGCGCCCAGGCCGTCGCCATGTTCGCCTACGGCACCGAGGAGTGCCGCCCGGTCAACATGGTCACCGGCCCGGGCAACATCTGGGTCGCCGCCGCCAAGCGGCTGCTCAAGGGCCGCATCGGCATCGACGCCGAGGCCGGCCCCACCGAGATCGCCATCCTCGCCGACGCCACCGCCGACCCCGTGCACGTCGCCGCCGACCTGATCAGCCAGGCCGAGCACGACCCGCTGGCCGCCTCCGTCCTCGTCACCGACTCGGAGGAGCTCGCGAACGCGGTCGAGAAGGAGCTCGGCACCCAGGTCGCCATGACCCGGCACATCGAGGACCGCATCGTGCCCGCGCTCTCCGGCCGCCAGTCCGGCATCGTCCTGGTCGACTCCGTCGACCACGGCCTCGCCGTCGTGGACGCCTACGGCGCCGAGCACCTGGAGATCCAGACCGCGGACGCCGCGGCCGTCGCCGCCCGCGTGCAGAACGCCGGCGCGATCTTCGTCGGCCCGTACGCCCCCGTCTCCCTCGGCGACTACGCCGCCGGCTCCAACCACGTGCTGCCCACCGGCGGCTGCGCCTGCCACTCCTCCGGGCTGTCCGTGCAGTCCTTCCTGCGCGGCATCCACGTTGTGGACTACACGCGGGAGGCCCTGGCCGAGGTCGCGGGCCACGTGGTGACGCTCGCCGAGGCCGAGGACCTGCCGGCGCACGGCGCGGCGGTCAAGGCACGGTTCGACTGGAAGGTCCCGGAAAGCAAGTGACCGGCATCGACGACCTCCCCATCCGGGACGAGCTGCGCGGCAAGTCCCCGTACGGCGCCCCCCAGCTCGACGTGCCCGTACGCCTGAACACCAACGAGAACCCCTACCCGCTGCCCGAGCCCCTCGTCGCCCGCATCGCCGAGCGCGTCGCCGAGGCCGCCCGCCACCTCAACCGCTACCCCGACCGGGACGCGGTCGAGCTGCGCACCGAGCTCGCCAGGTACCTCACCCGCACCGCGGGCCACGAGGTCACCATGGGACACGTCTGGGCCGCCAACGGCTCCAACGAGGTCCTCCAGCAGCTGCTCCAGGCCTTCGGCGGCCCCGGCCGCTCGGCCATGGGCTTCGAGCCCTCGTACTCGATGCACGCCCTGATCTCCCGCGGCACCGGCACCGGCTGGATCTCCGGCCCCCGCCGCGCGGACTTCACCATCGACGTCGAGGCGGCCGAGCGCGCCATCGCCGAGCACCGGCCCCACGTCGTCTTCGTCTGCTCGCCCAACAACCCCACGGGCACGGCGGTCGAGGCGGAGACGGTCCTGCGGCTGTACGAGGCCGCGCAGGCGGCCCGGCCGTCGCTCGTGGTCGTCGACGAGGCGTACGGCGAGTTCAGCCACCGCCCCTCGCTGCTGCCGCTCATCGAGGGCCGCCCGAACCTCGTCGTCTCCCGCACCATGTCCAAGGCCTTCGGCGCGGCCGGGCTCCGCCTCGGCTACCTCGCCGCGGACCCCGCGGTCGTCGACGCCGTCCAGCTCGTGCGCCTGCCGTACCACCTGTCGGCCGTCACCCAGGCCACGGCCCTCGCCGCCCTGGAGCACACCGACACCCTGCTCGGCTACGTCGAGCAGCTCAAGGCCGAACGCGACCGCCTCGTCACCGAGCTGCGCGCGATGGGCTGCGAGGTGACCGACTCGGACGCCAACTTCGTGCAGTTCGGCCGGTTCGCGGACAGCCCCGCCGCCTGGCGGGCCATCCTCGGCCACGGCGTGCTGGTCCGGGACAACGGCGTACCGGGGTGGCTGCGGGTCACCGCCGGCACCCCCGAGGAGAACGACGCCTTCCTGGACGCCGTACGCGCCATTCGCAAGGAGAACCACTCATGAGCCGCGTTGGGCGCGTCGAGCGCACCACCAAGGAGACGTCCGTCCTCGTCGAGATCGACCTCGACGGGACCGGGCAGGTCGACGTGTCGACCGGGGTCGGCTTCTACGACCACATGCTCGACCAGCTCGGCCGCCACGGCCTCTTCGACCTCACGGTCAAGACCGACGGCGACCTGCACATCGACACCCACCACACCATCGAGGACACCGCCCTCGCACTCGGCGCCGCCTTCAAGCAGGCCCTCGGCGACAAGGTGGGCATCTACCGCTTCGGCAACTGCACCGTGCCCCTGGACGAGTCCCTCGCCCAGGTCACCGTCGACCTCTCCGGCCGCCCCTACCTCGTGCACACCGAGCCCGAGAACATGGCGCCCATGATCGGCACGTACGACACGACGATGACCCGGCACATCCTGGAGTCCTTCGTCGCGCAGGCCCAGATCGCCCTGCACGTGCACGTCCCGTACGGGCGCAACGCCCACCACATCGTGGAGTGCCAGTTCAAGGCGCTCGCCCGGGCCCTGCGCTACGCGTCCGAGCGCGACCCGCGCGCAGCCGGAATCCTCCCCTCCACGAAGGGCGCCCTGTGAACGGCCTCAACACCACGCTCATCGTCGTCGGCCTCTTCCTCGTCGGCGGCATCATCTCCTTCCTCAAGCAGGGCATGCCCAAGGGCATCATCGTGCTCCTCGGCATAGGCGCCGCGATGTGCCTGGCCGCCGGCACCCTCCGCATCGAAGGACTCTGGTCATGAGCGCCCCGAAGAAGGTCGTCGTCTTCGACTACGGCTTCGGCAACGTCCGCTCCGCCGAGCGCGCCCTCGCCCACGTCGGCGCGGACGTCGAGATCACCGGCGACTACGAAAAGGCCATGAACGCCGACGGCCTCCTCGTGCCCGGCGTCGGCGCGTTCGCCGCCTGCATGCAGGGCCTGCGCTCCGCCCGCGGCGACTGGATCGTCGGCCGCCGCCTCTCCGGAGGCCGCCCCGTGATGGGCATCTGCGTCGGCATGCAGATCCTCTTCGAGCGCGGCATCGAGCACGGCGTGGAGACCGAAGGCCTCGACGAGTGGCCCGGCCTCGTGGAGCCCCTCAAGGCCGACGTCGTCCCGCACATGGGCTGGAACACCGTCACCCCCGCCGCGGACTCCCAGCTCTTCGCCGGCCTCGGCGCGGACACCCGCTACTACTTCGTGCACTCCTACGCGGTGCGCGAGTGGAGCCTGGAAGTGACCAACCCCAACATCCGCGCCCCCAAGGTCACCTGGGCCACGCACGGCGAGCCCTTCGTCGCCGCCGTGGAGAACGGTCCCCTGTGGGCCACCCAGTTCCACCCCGAGAAGTCCGGCGACGCCGGAGCGACGCTGCTCCGCAACTGGCTGGGAACGCTGTGACCCGCCTCGCCGTCTCCGCCCCGGCGGAGCGCTGCGCCCGGTCCGCCCCCGACACCACCGTAAGGTCGTACTCATGACGCACCGCCTCGAACTGCTCCCCGCCGTCGACGTCCGCGACGGCCAGGCCGTGCGCCTCGTCCACGGCGAGTCCGGCTCCGAGACGTCGTACGGTGCCCCGCTCGCCGCCGCGCAGGAGTGGCAGCGCTCCGGCGCCGAGTGGCTGCACCTCGTCGACCTCGACGCCGCGTTCGGCACCGGCGACAACCGCGAGCTCATCGCCCAGGTGGCCGGGGCCATGGACATCAAGGTCGAGTTGTCCGGCGGCATCCGCGACGACGCCTCGCTCGCCGCCGCCCTCGCCACCGGCTGCACTCGCGTCAACCTCGGCACCGCCGCCCTGGAGACCCCCGAGTGGGTCGCCAAGGTCATCGCCGAGCACGGCGACAAGATCGCGGTCGGCCTCGACGTCCGCGGCACCACCCTGCGCGGCCGCGGCTGGACCCGCGACGGCGGCGACCTCTACGAGACCCTCGCCCGCCTCGACCGCGAGGGCTGCGCCCGCTACGTCGTCACCGACATCGCCAAGGACGGCACCCTCCAGGGCCCCAACCTGGAGCTGCTGAAGAACGTCTGCGCCGCCACCGACAAGCCGGTCGTGGCCTCCGGCGGGGTTTCGTCCCTTGACGATCTGCGCGCGATTGCCAACCTGGTACCGGAGGGTGTCGAAGGCGCCATCGTCGGAAAGGCCCTCTACGCCAAGGCGTTCACCTTGGAAGAGGCCCTGGAGGCTGTGTCCGCATGACCGAAGCCGTGCAGCGTGTGCAGAGCGACAGTCCCTGGGAAGAGGCCTTCGGTTGTGCGCGCGCGGTCGCGGCGGGAGACCGTGTGCTGGTGGCGGGAACCCTGCCGTTCAACGGCTCCGTGCTGCACGGGGAGGGTGACCCCTACGAGCAGGCCAGGGCGGCCTTCGGCAATGCCCTCGCGGAGCTGGAGCGGTTCGGTCTCGGCGCCGACGCCGTCGTCCGCACCCGGATGTACCTGACCCACGCGCGGGACGTGGACGCGGTCGCCCGCGCCCACAAGGAGCTCTTCGACGCCGTACGGCCCGTCGCGACCCTGGCGGTCGTCTCCGGCTTCGTCGACTCGCGCGTACTGGTCGAAGTAGAAGTAGAAGCGTACCGAGGAGCAACGAGCACATGACCCTGGCGGTCCGAGTCATCCCCTGCCTGGACGTCGACAACGGCCGGGTCGTCAAGGGCGTCAACTTCCAGAACCTGCGCGACGCGGGCGACCCCGTGGAAATGGCCAAGGTCTACGGGCAGGAGGGCGCCGACGAGCTGACGTTCCTCGACATCACCGCCTCCTCCGGCAACCGCGAGACCACCTACGACGTGGTGCGCCGCACCGCCGAGCAGGTGTTCATCCCGCTGACCGTCGGCGGCGGCGTCCGCACCGCGGCCGACGTCGACAAGCTGCTGCGGGCCGGCGCCGACAAGGTCGGCGTCAACACGGCGGCCATCGAGCGGCCCGAGCTGATCCGGGAGATCGCCGAGCGCTTCGGCCGGCAGGTCCTCGTCCTGTCGGTCGACGCCCGCCGGACCCCCTCCGGCAGTTTCGAGGTCACCACCCACGGCGGCCGTCGCGGCACCGGCCTCGACGCCGTCGGGTGGGCCCACCGCGCGGCGGAGCTCGGTGCCGGCGAGATCCTGCTGAACTCTATGGACGCCGACGGCACGAAGGACGGCTACGACACCGAGATGATCCGTGCCGTGCGCAAGCACGTCACGGTCCCGGTCATCGCGAGCGGCGGCGCGGGCCGCCTGGAGCACTTCGCCCCGGCGGTGGAGGCGGGCGCGGACGCGGTCCTGGCCGCGTCGGTCTTCCACTTCGGCGACCTGCGGATCGCCGACGTCAAGACGGCCTTGCGCGAGTCGGGCCACCCGGTCCGGTAGGGGCGTCCGCCGAACGCTCAGTCCCGGATCAGCAGGAAGACCGCCCCCACCACCAGCGCCAGGGCGATCGCCGCGACCCCGTACGACAGCCGGTGGTGCCGCACCACGGGGAGGTACGCGTCCGCCGCGTACCTCCCGGGGCCCGTGAGCGCGAGCGCCGCCGCCGAGACGGCGACCAGCAGGGTGAACTCCACGCCCTTCGGCAGCAGGAAACCGCCCTCCCACGTCACCCCGAGCGCATTGACCATCGTGCCCAGCACGGCGGCCGCGGCGAGCGGCGTGAGGAGCCCGAGGAAGAGGCCCGCGCCGCCGAGCGTCTCGCTGAGGCCGGCGACGACGGCCATCGCCTCGGGCGCTGGATAGCCCCAGGCCTCGAAGCCCTTCGCCGTCCCGTCGAGGCCGGGCCCGTCGAACCAGCCGAAGAGCTTCTGCGTGCCGTGCGCGACCATGATGATGCCGAGCATCAGCCGCAGGAGCAGGACCCCGAGCGAGAAGCCGGCCGGGGAGAGCGCGGCGGCAGCCGGGGCGGAGCGGGCGGGTCTGCTGATGTAGGCCATGGAGGGGGCACCTCTGGGGGTCGGGGTCCGGCACGGACCCTCAGATTCCCAGCCGTGCCCCCTCCAGCTTCGCCACCGCGTCCTTGTCGCCCTCAAGCTCCACCCGGGCGGCGGCCTGGCGGCCGAAGGCGAAGAGGGTCAGCTCGCCGGGTTCCCCGGTGACGGTGACCACGGGCGTGCCGCGCTGCGCGACCGCCGTGCGGCCGTCGGGACGGCGCAGGACCAGGCCGACGGGGGAGCGGCGGCCGAGCATCCGGGTCACCCGCTCCAGGCGGGTCCACAGGGCGTCCGCGAAGACGGGGTCCACCTCGCGCGGGGCCCAGTCCTCCTGGGCCCGGCGCACGTCCTCGGCGTGCACGTAGAACTCGATGGTGTTCGCGGCCTCGTCGATCTGCTTGAGGGCGTACGGCGACAGCCGCGGCGGCCCGGTGCGGATGAGCTGGATCAGCTCCTCGTACGGCTTGGCGGCGAACTCCGCCTGCACCCGCTCCAGGCGCGCGGCCAGCGGTCGGAACACGAGCCCGGCGGCGGCGTCGGAGCGGCGTTCCCGCACGACGACGTGGGCCGCCAGGTCACGCGTCCGCCAGCCGTCGCAGAGCGTCGGTGCGTTCGGGCCCGCCGACTCCAACAGATCGGCGAGGAGCAGACGTTCGCGCTGGGCGTGGGTCGACATGGCGCCACCCTACGGCCGGCGCCCCGCCGCTGCCACGCCCCGCGGCTACTTGGGCAGCGGCGCGTCCATCTTCTGGCCGCCCTGAGAGACGCTCAGCGTCATCGAGCACGTGATCTGGTCCTGGCCGCGGGAGTAGGTGACCGGGGTCGGGTAGAGCACGTACGAGTAGTAGTTCTTGCCGTCGGTTATGGAGCGCATCCGGTCCTGTGCGTCCTTCTTGCACATCTCGCGGGCCTTGGTCTGGATGTCCAGCTCGGAGTCGAACTTGCCGGTCAGGGTCTCGTTGGCGATGACCTCGCCGTCGTGCGGACCGCTGCACGGCTTCGTCTTCACCTCGGTGAGGCCGAGGGACATGCGCGGGTGGTCGAAGCACTGGCCGGGCTTCAGGACCACGTACGGCACGCGGGACACCGACGGGGAAGAGGAGGACGCGGACGGGTCGGGGTTCGACGGGTCGGCGCCCGGACCGCCCGGGTCGGCGCTCGGCGCGGAGGGCGCGGCCGACGGGCTCGACGAGCCGTTCGGCTTGGCGACCGGGTCCTTCTTGCCCTTGTCGCCGCTCGCGGTCAGCAGGATGCCGCCCGCGACGAGACCGACCACCAGCACGCCGCCGATGACGATCGCGGCGACCTTCGCACCCTTGTTGCCCGAGGGCGGGGGCGGCATCGGCGGGGCGAACTGCTGGCCGTACTGCTGCTGCCCGTACTGACCGAAGCCCGGCTGCTGGCCCGGCTGGCCGAATCCCGGCTGCTGTCCGTACCCCTGCGGTGCTTGCGGCTGTCCGTAGGGCGGGGCGGGCGGCTGGGCTGACGGCGGCCCGAACTGCTGCGGCGGGCCGAACCCACCGCCGCCACCGGGCGGCTGCGGGGAGTTCGAGGGCGGAGTACTCATGGGCGAAGCATGCCGTACGCCACTGACACCGCCGCCCGGGGGGTCCCGGCCCGTCCGCGCGGCAGAATGGACCCATGACCGGCAACACCGCCCCCGCGTCCTCCCTCGACCCCGCCATCGCCGCACGCCTCAA
The DNA here is from genome assembly GCF_000719265.1 of Streptomyces roseoverticillatus. GTDB lineage: Bacteria > Actinomycetota > Actinomycetes > Streptomycetales > Streptomycetaceae > Streptomyces > Streptomyces roseoverticillatus. Next base: position 323,783 of record NZ_JOFL01000002.1, read on the forward strand.
GCGCAGTGCCGACGGGCTCGTCCCCGCCATCGCCCAGCAGTACGACACCGGCGAGGTCCTCATGCTCGGCTGGATGGACGACGAGGCGCTCCACCGCACCCTCACCACCGGCCGCTGCACCTACTGGAGCCGCAGCCGGCAGGAGTACTGGGTCAAGGGCGACACGTCCGGACACGTCCAGCACGTGAAGTCCGTGGCCCTCGACTGCGACGCGGACACCCTCCTCGTCAAGGTCGACCAGACCGGCGCCGCCTGCCACACAGGCGACCGCACCTGTTTCGATGCCGGCGTCCTCCCGCTCGGCCAGTAGGCTCCGCTGCCATGGCTGCCACGACCACCGGTGACGTCACGCCGGACGCCGAGACCTTCCGTACGCTCGCGAAGGACCGCCGGGTCATCCCCGTCACCCGGCGCTTCCTCGCCGACGGCGACACGCCCGTCGGCCTGTACCGCAAGCTCGCCGCCGAGCGGCCGGGCACCTTCCTGCTGGAGTCCGCCGAGAACGGCCGCACCTGGTCGCGCTACTCCTTCGTGGGCGTCCGCAGCTCCGCGACGCTCACCGCGCGGGGCGGCCGGACGCACTGGCTGGGCGCCCCGCCCGTCGGCGTGCCCACCGACGGCGACCCGCTGGAGGCGCTGCGCGCGACCGTGGCCGCCCTGCACACCCCGCGCGACCTCATGGAGGGCGCCGGGCTGCCGCCCTTCACCGGCGGCATGGTGGGCTACCTCGGCTACGACGTCGTCCGCCGCCTGGAGAAGATCGGCGAGCACGGCGGCGAGGACCGCGACCCGCTCGGCCTGCCCGAGCTCACCATGCTCCTCACCTCCGACCTCGCCGTCCTCGACCACTGGAACGGCACCGTCCTGCTGATCGCCAACGCGATCAACCACAACGACCTCGACAGCGGCGTGGACGAGGCGTACGCGGACGCCGTCGCCCGGCTCGACGCCATGGCCGCCGACCTCCGCCGGCCCGCGCCCTCGGCCCCCACCGCCCTGCCGCCCTCCGAGCTGCCCGGGTACACCGCCCGCTGGGGCGGCCCCGACTACATGGCGGCCGTCGAGGACATCAAGGAGCGCATCCGCGCCGGCGAGGCCTTCCAGGTCGTGCCCTCACAGCGCTTCGAGACGCCCTGCACGGCCTCCGCGCTCGACGTCTACCGCGTGCTGCGGGCCACGAACCCCAGCCCGTACATGTACCTGTTCCGGTTCGACGGCTTCGACGTCGTCGGCTCCAGCCCCGAGGCCCTCGTCAAGGTCGAGGACGGGCAGGCCATGGTGCACCCCATCGCCGGCACCCGGCCGCGCGGCGCCACCCCGCAGGCGGACGCGGCCCTCGCCGAGGAGCTCCTCGGCGACGCCAAGGAGCGCGCCGAGCACCTCATGCTCGTCGACCTCGGCCGCAACGACCTCGGACGGGTCTGCGAGCCCGGCAGCGTCGAGGTCGTCGACTTCATGTCGATCGAGCGCTACAGCCACGTGATGCACATCGTCTCCACGGTCACCGGCCGCGTGGCCGCCGGGCGCACCGCCTTCGACGTGCTCACCGCCTGCTTCCCCGCCGGCACGCTCTCCGGCGCGCCCAAGCCGCGGGCCATGCAGATCATCGAGGAGCTGGAGCCGTCGCGGCGCGGCCTCTACGGCGGCTGCGTCGGCTACCTGGACTTCGCGGGGGACTCCGACACCGCCATCGCCATCCGCACCGCCGTCCTGAAGGAGGGCACGGCCTACGTCCAGGCCGGCGCGGGCGTCGTCGCCGACTCGGACCCGGCCGCGGAGGACGCGGAGTGCCGCAACAAGGCGGCGGCGGTGCTGCGCGCCGTGCACTCGGCGAACCGGCTGGCCTAGCGTGACCCCGGCAGCACCGCAAACACCCCCACAAGGGATAGTGGACCCGTGAGCAAAGCCGTAACCCCCCGCCGCGGAACCGTCGGCACCGCACTGCTCCTGGGCGCCGCCGGCGCCGCCCTCGCCCTGCTCGCGGGCGGCCGCACCTGGGCCGAGGGCACGACGACCGTCGCCCAGAGCACCGTCACCAAGCACGTCAGCGGCCAGGACGTCACGGGCCTGCCCGGCGCCCTCGCCATCGTGGGCCTCGCCGCCCTCGTCGCGGTCTTCGCCGTCCGCGGCGTCTGGCGCACCGTGGTGTCCGCCGGCCTCGTCCTCGCGGGCGCGGGCGTCGTCGCCGGCGCGGTCACGGGCGCGGGCGACACCTCCGCCCTGGAGGAGCAGGCCGCCAAGGCCAACGGCCTCACCAGCGGCGCCGTCGACCACGTCACCCACACCGCCTGGCCGTGGGTCGCCTTTGCGGGCGGTGTCCTGCTGCTGCTCGCCGGCCTCCTCGCCCTGCGCTTCGGCCGCCACTGGCCGGCCATGTCCAACCGCTACGAGCGCGACGGCACCCCCCGCCCGCGCCGCGTCCGGACGGCCCCGGACCCCGAGCGGCCCGAGGAGCTGTGGAAGGCCCTCGACCGCGGCGAGGACCCGACGAGGGCGTGACACGCCCTACCGCCTCCCCCCGGATCGAGGCGGCCCCGGCCGTCGGGGACAATGACCATGAGCGTTCTCCGCGCCCGCGGGCGCGCCACAGCAACGAGGAGTCTTAGTCATGGCGGGTACCAGCCACGGACACACCCCGGCCGCCTGGACCGGTGTCACCATCGCCTTCATCGGCTTCTGCGTCTCCGGTGCCTTCACCGTGGCCGCCAAGCCGGTCGGCTTCTGGGCCGGCATCGCCATCATTGCCATCGGCGGCATCGTCGGCGGCGTCATGAGCATGATGGGCATGGGCATGCCTAAGCGGGCTCCTCTGAAGGTGGCCGGGCAGACGAACCAGGGCTGACCCGCCCTCCGCTGACGCCCCGAGGCGCGGCCCCGGGCCCGTACGACCCCCGTGCGACGGCTCTGAGCTGCGCCTTCGTGCTGTCCGGCGGAGACTGTGCCCTGTGAAGGGCTGGACGAGGGGCCGGGTGAGGGACGGCGCGCGCCGGCTGGCCGCCCCGCTGGGCGTCGCGGCCGGCCTCGCCGCGGCCGCCGGCTACGTAGCGGCCGTGGACCCCAACCGCCCCGGCCGCTACCCGGCCTGCCCCCTGCTGCGCTGCACGGGCCTGTACTGCCCGGGCTGCGGCGGGCTGCGCGGCCTCCACGCCCTCACCCACGGCGACCTCCCCGGCGCGCTCGGGGCCAACGCCCTGGCCGTCGCCGCGTACGCCGCGTTCGCCGTCTTCTGGTGCGTGTGGTTCACCAGGGCCCTGCGGGGCCGCGGGGGCGTGTCGCTGTCGCCGCGCGCCCGCCATTGGTGGGGCCTCGGCGCCGTCGTCCTGCTCTTCACGGTCCTGCGGAACCTGCCCGCGGGTGCCGCCCTCGCCCCCTAGCGGGTGTCCGGCGGGCGGCAGCTCCGGTCCACACTCCGGGACCCGCGTCAACCGGATGCGAAACCTTCGCCCGGCGGCAAGTACCATCGCAAGACCTGGTGGGGGAGGATTCCCGCCGCACCAGCCCAGACCATCCGAGTCCGGAAGGGGGCCGCTCGCGTGAGTGTGCTCGACGAGATCATCGAGGGCGTCCGTGCCGACCTCGCGGAGCGGCAGGCGCGCGTCAGCCTCGACGAGCTCAAGGAGCGGGCCGCCAGGGCTCCGGAGGCCAGGGACGGCGTCGCAGCCCTCCGCGGCGAGAACGTCGGCGTGATCTGCGAAGTCAAGCGGTCCAGCCCCTCCAAGGGCGCGCTGGCCGCGATCGCCGACCCCGCCGGCCTCGCCGCCGACTACGAGGCGGGCGGCGCGTCCGTCATCAGCGTCCTGACCGAGGAGCGCCGCTTCGGCGGCTCGCTGGCCGACCTGGAGGCCGTCCGCGCCCGGGTCGACATCCCCATCCTCCGCAAGGACTTCATCGTCACCGCCTACCAGCTGTGGGAGGCCCGCGCCTACGGCGCCGACCTCGTCCTGCTGATCGTCGCCGCGCTGGAGCAGGAGGCCCTGGTCTCCCTCATCGAGCGCGCCGAGTCGATCGGCCTCACGCCGCTGGTCGAGGTGCACGACGAGGAGGAGGTCCAGCGCGCGGTGGACGCCGGCGCGCGGATCATCGGCGTCAACGCCCGCAACCTCAAGACCCTCGAGGTGGACCGGGGCACCTTCGCCCGGGTCGCCCCGGAGATCCCGGACGGCATCATCAAGATCGCCGAGTCCGGCGTGCGCGGCCCGCACGACCTCATCGCCTACGCCAACGACGGCGCCGACGCGGTGCTGGTGGGCGAGTCCCTGGTCACCGGCCGCGACCCCAAGGGGGCCGTCGCCGACCTGGTCGCCGCGGGCGCGCACCCCGCGCTGCGGCACGGCAGGGGCTGACGCCCCGGATGTCCGGCCGCCGCACCCGCCGCACAGGGCCGGGCCGACGCCCGGCTCCCGCCGGAGTGCCCGCGGCCGGGCTGCTTGCGCAGGCCCCTTACGCCCGCCTGGCGCGAGGCTGCCGCCCTCGGGGCTGCCGCGCGCCCGCGCGTCGCGTCCGGGGGCGCAGAGTGAGGTACCACATCGGCTGCGAGCCGGGTCAGGTCAACGGGCGCCGATGGCGTGGCTGAGCACCAGCTCAGTGATCACGTCAACCTCACTCATCTCCTGAGGAGACCGGCATGCCCAGCGAATTCTTCGTCCCGGACCCGGAGGGTCTGATTCCAAGCGCCGAAGGATACTTCGGCGCGTTCGGCGGCAAGTTCATCCCGGAGGCCCTCGTCGCCGCCGTCGACGAGGTCGCCGCCGAGTACGAGAAGGCCAAGGCGGACCCCGCCTTCGCCGCCGAGCTCAACGACCTGATGGTCAATTACACCGGCCGCCCCAGCGCCCTCACCGAGGTGCCGCGCTTCGCCGAGCACGCCGGCGGCGCCCGGGTCTTCCTCAAGCGCGAGGACCTCAACCACACCGGCTCGCACAAGATCAACAACGTGCTGGGCCAGGCCCTGCTCACCAAGCGTATGGGCAAGACCCGCGTCATCGCCGAGACCGGCGCCGGCCAGCACGGCGTCGCCACCGCCACCGCCTGCGCCCTCTTCGGCCTCGAATGCACCATCTACATGGGCGAGGTCGACACGCAGCGCCAGGCGCTGAACGTCGCCCGGATGCGGATGCTCGGCGCCGAGGTCATCGCCGTGAAGTCCGGCAGCCGCACCCTGAAGGACGCCATCAACGAGGCGTTCCGCGACTGGGTCGCCAACGTCGACCGCACCCACTACCTCTTCGGCACGGTCGCCGGCCCGCACCCCTTCCCGGCCCTCGTGCGCGACTTCCACCGCGTCATCGGCGTCGAGGCGCGCCGCCAGATCCTGGAGCGCACCGGCCGCCTGCCGGACGCCGCCGTGGCCTGCGTGGGCGGCGGCTCCAACGCCATCGGCCTCTTCCACGCCTTCCTCCCCGACGAGGGCGTGCGCCTGATCGGCTGCGAGCCCGGCGGCCACGGCCTCGCCACCGGCGAGCACGCGGCCACCCTCACCGCCGGCACCCCCGGCATCCTGCACGGCTCCCGCAGCTACGTCCTGCAGGACGAGGACGGCCAGATCACCGAGCCGTACTCGATCTCGGCCGGCCTCGACTACCCCGGCATCGGCCCGGAGCACTCCTACCTCAAGGACGCCGGCCGCGCCGAGTACCGGGCCGTCACCGACGACGAGGCCATGCAGGCCCTGCGCCTGCTCTCGCGCACCGAGGGCATCATCCCGGCCATCGAGAGCGCGCACGCGCTCGCCGGGGCCCTGGAGATCGGCAAGGAGCTGGGCGAGGACGGGCTGATCCTCGTCAACCTCTCCGGCCGCGGCGACAAGGACATGGACACGGCGGCCCGCTACTTCGGGCTGTACGACAACGAGGCGGGGGAGCGGTAATGGCGGGCAACATCGAACTGCTGAGCTCCGTGCTGGCCGCGGCCAAGGCGGAGAACCGCGCCGCGCTCGTCGGCTACCTCCCCGCCGGCTTCCCCACCGTGGACGACGGCGTACGGGCCGTCACGGCGATGCTCGACGGCGGCTGCGACGTCGTCGAGGTCGGCCTGCCGCACAGCGACCCGGTCCTCGACGGCCCGGTCATCCAGACCGCCGACGACATCGCCCTGCGCGGCGGCATCAAGATCACCGACGTCATCCGCACGGTCAAGGAAGCACACGAGATCACGGGCGCGCCCGTGCTGTGCATGACGTACTGGAACCCGGTCGACGCCTACGGCGTGGAGCGGTTCGCCGCCGACCTCGCTGCCGCCGGCGGAGCGGGCTGCATCCTGCCCGACCTGCCGGTCGAGGAGTCCGAGGCCTGGCGCAAGGCCGCCGAGCAGCACGGCCTCGCCACCGTCTTCGTGGTAGCGCCCAGCAGCCGCGACGAACGCCTCGCCAAGATCACGGCGGCGGGCAGCGGCTTCGTGTACGCGGCCTCGCTGATGGGCGTCACCGGCACCCGGGAGTCCGTGGGCAACGAGGCGCAGGAGCTGGTGCGGCGCACGCGCGCGGTCACCGAGCTGCCGGTCTGCGTCGGTCTCGGCGTCTCCAACGCCGCCCAGGCCGCGGAGGTGGCCGCCTTCGCCGACGGCGTGATCGTCGGCTCGGCCTTCGTCAAGCGGCTCCTGGACGCGCCCGACCTGGAGACGGGCCTGGCCGCCGTCCGCGCCCTCGCGGGCGAGCTCGCCGAAGGCGTCCGCAAGCGCGGGTGACCCCTTCGCGCGGGTAACTCTTTTGAAGGAACCGGCGACCGGGGGCGCGCTGTGGCGCGCCCCCGGTTCGTTGTAGGGGGATGTGAGCCAGAAGAACTCGGACGGTAAGCGCAGCGCCCGCGAGCGGCTGCAGGAACAGCGCCAGCGCGAAGAGGCGAAAGGCAGGCGCAGGCGCACGCTGATCGCCGCCGCGGCCGTCGTCGCCGTGCTCGGCGCGGGCGCCGGGATCGCGGCGATCGTGGCGAAGACGGGCGGCGGCAAGAAGAAGGAGACCGCCGGCCCGCTCGTCGCCCCGCAGGGCGCCACCGGCAAGGACAGCGTGACCATCCCCGTCGGCAAGCCCGCCGCGAAGGCGGCCCTCGTGGTTTACGAGGACTTCCGCTGCCCCGCGTGCGCCCAGTTCGAGAACGGCTTCCGCGACACGGTCAACCAGCTCGAGCAGAAGGGCGAGCTCAAGGCCGAGTACCACATCGTCACACTGATCGACAGCAACCTCGGCGGCAGCGGCTCGCTCAACGCCGCCAACGCGGCGGCCTGCGCCCAGGACGCCGGAAAGTTCTCCGCCTACCACGACCTGCTCTACAAGAACCAGCCGCCGGAGACCGACGACGCCTTCGGCAAGAAGGCGCGCCTGCTGGAGCTGGCCGGCCAGGTGCCGGGGCTGGACACGCCCGCCTTCCGCACGTGCGTGGACGACGGCACCCACGACAGCTGGGTGAAGAAGTCCCACGAGGCCTTCGGCAAGACCTCCTACCGCGCCACCCCGACCGTGCTCCTCAACGGCAAGAGCATCTATGCCGACCAGGCCAACCCGCTCACCCCGGACAAGCTGCGGCAGATGGTGGCGGAGGCCACGAAGGGCTGAGCGGGGCGCGCAGGGCGTTACGCAGCTGTTGCGCCGGGTGGGTTGCCGTTCCGTCGCCCCGGCAGGGTAGCGTCGGGGATGTCATGGAACTCGCATACATTCCCAGCCCCTCGACCGGCGTGGTCCACCTCGGCCCGGTCCCGCTGCGCGGCTATGCCTTCTGCATCATCATCGGCGTCTTCGTGGCGGTCTGGCTGGGCAACCGGCGCTGGATCGCCCGCGGCGGACGGGCGGGGACGGTAGCGGACATCGCCGTCTGGGCGGTGCCCTTCGGGCTCGTCGGCGGCCGGCTCTACCACGTCATCACCGACTACGAGCTGTACTTCGGCGAGGGCCGCAACTGGGTCAACGCCTTCAAGATCTGGGAGGGCGGCCTCGGCATCTGGGGCGCGGTCGCCCTCGGCGCGGTCGGTGCGTGGATCGGCTGCCGGCGCCGCGGCATCCCGCTGCCGGCCTGGGCGGACGCCCTCGCGCCCGGCCTCGCCGTGGCCCAGGCGATCGGCCGCTGGGGCAACTGGTTCAACCAGGAGCTCTACGGTAAGCCGACGGACCTGCCGTGGGCGCTGAAGATCGACGCCGACCCGGCGATCGGGCGGGTCGCGGGCACGTACCACCCGACGTTCCTGTACGAGTCGCTGTGGTGCCTGCTGATCGCGGGCCTGGTGATCTGGGCGGACCGCCGCTTCACGCTCGGGCACGGGCGGGCGTTCGCGCTGTACGTCGCCTCGTACACGGTGGGCCGCTTCTGGTTCGAGTACCTGCGCGTCGACGACGCCCACCACGTGCTGGGCCTGCGGCTCAACGGGTGGACGTCGATCGTGGTGTTCGTGGCGGCCGTCATCTACATGATCGTCTCCGCGAAGCGGGTCCCTGGCCGGGAGACCGTGGTGGAACCGGCGGTTCCCGGGGAGCCCGGCGAGGAACCGGTTGCCCCGGCCAAGCCGGGCGGTAATGGTGCCGCGCCCATGGAGGGCTCACCCCCCAACCCGAAAAAGCTCTGACCCCGGCACCGCCGGAACCCGCCGTAGTGGCCAGTCGCCGCCGCGGCGGGTTTTTCGCGCCCGCGGCGCGAGTCCCGTGCCAAGGGCGCAAAGGTCCCCGCCGCGACGGCGCGCAACTCCACCGGAGGTGTCCGGCGGCGCCGTGCCGCCCTGGGCCGTAGGTCCGCTGCCGGGTCGGCGCCCCTTGCCGCAGGCAAGCAGAATCCGCCGCGACTGCGCGCACCCCCCACCGGAGGTGCCCCGTGCCGGACGGCCTCAGGGCGTACGTTCTGCCAGGTCAGCCAGGCCTTCCTTGCTAGCGGATCACCCGCATCCTGCGTACCTTCGAACGCATCGGGGGGCGCACGGGCAAGCCGTCACGCCCCGGCGAAGGGAGCGAACCGGAGATGTCTGTCCTGGAAGCCGTTGCGGCACCGCACATAGCGCACCGCGACAACCACACCCACCGCGACGTGAACGGCGGCTGGCTCCGTCCCGCGGTGTTCGGTGCCATGGACGGGCTGGTCTCCAACGTCGCGCTGATGACGGGCGTGGCGGGCGGGGCCGCCTCCTCGGACACGATCGTGATCGCCGGCCTGGCGGGCCTCGCCGCCGGTGCGTTCTCGATGGCCGCCGGCGAGTACACGTCCGTGGCGTCGCAGCGCGAGCTCGTCCTCGCCGAGCTGGACGTGGAGCGCCGCGAGCTGCACAAGCACCCGGCCGACGAGCTGGCGGAGCTGGCCGCGCTCTACGAGTCGCGGGGCGTGGAGCCGAAGCTGGCGATGGAGGTCGCCATGCAGTTGTCCCGGGACCCGGAGCAGGCGCTGGAGATCCACGCCCGCGAGGAGCTCGGCATCGACCCCTCCGACCTTCCGTCGCCCATGGTCGCGGCGGTGTCGTCGTTCGGTTCGTTCGCGCTGGGCGCGCTCCTGCCCCTGCTGCCGTACCTGCTGGGGGCCACGCCCCTGTGGCCCGCGGTGCTGCTGGCGCTGCTCGGTCTCTTCGCCTGCGGCGCGGTCGTGGCCCGGGTGACGGCCCGCTCCTGGTGGTACAGCGGCCTGCGCCAGCTGTTCCTGGGTGCGGCCGCGGCGGGTGTGACTTACGCCCTCGGTATTGCCTTCGGCACTGCCTTGGGGTGATGCTTATGCGGGGTCCCGCATAACGTGCATGTGACGGAGCGGTTTCAGGCCCCCGACGACCGGGCACAATCCGGGAGCGCAGCGGGCAACGCCGCCCGCTCTGTGCTGTGTCCGGCGCCGCCGGTACGGGCGATCCCCAAAGACTTCCGGCAGCTCGCCGCATCACCTCGCAGCGTCCACATGCTGAACCGGTGCTTCCACTTTTCGGGAAGCAGCCCATCATGTAACCTGCACCAACTTCTTCCGCAGAGGGCCAATGTCGTCCCTCGGCACATGTACTGGCCGGCCGGCCAGGACTGCCAAGACGACGACGGGAGCCGCAGATGCGATCCGCATCCCACCCCGCCCAGCAGGGAATGTACGACCCGCGGAACGAGCACGACGCCTGTGGCGTCGGCTTCGTCGCGACCCTCACCGGCGAGGCGAGCCACGCGCTCGTGGAACAGGCCCTCACCGTCCTGCGCAACCTGGAGCACCGCGGCGCCACCGGCTCCGAGCCCGACTCCGGCGACGGTGCCGGCATCCTGCTGCAGGTCCCGGACGCCTTCCTGCGGGAGAGCGTCGCCTTCGCCCTCCCCGAGCCCGGCGCGTACGCCGTCGGCATCGCGTTCCTGCCCCCGGACCCCGCGGAGGCGGACACCGCCGTCTCGTCCATCGAGACGATCGCCCGCGAGGAGGGCCTCACCGTCCTCGGCTGGCGCACCGTCCCCGTCGCCCCCGAGCTGCTCGGCGCCAGCGCCCGCGCCACCATGCCGGACTTCCGCCAGCTGTTCGTCGCGGACCACGAGAACACCGGACTCGCCCTGGACCGCAAGGCGTTCGTGCTGCGCAAGCGCGCCGAGCGCGAGGCCGGGGTCTACTTCCCCTCGCTCTCCGCCCGCACGATCGTCTACAAGGGCATGCTGACCACCGGTCAGCTGGAGCCCTTCTTCCCGGACCTCTCCGACCGCCGCTGCGCCACCGCCATCGCGCTGGTCCACTCCCGCTTCTCCACCAACACCTTCCCCAGCTGGCCGCTCGCCCACCCGTACCGCTTCGTCGCCCACAACGGCGAGATCAACACCGTCAAGGGCAACCGCAACTGGATGCGGGCGCGGGAATCCCAGCTGGCCAGCGAGCTGTTCGGCTCTGCCGGCCAGGGGCACAGCGGGGCCGGCGGCATCGACCGCCTCTTCCCCGTCTGCACCCCCGACGCCTCCGACTCGGCCTCCTTCGACGAGGTCCTGGAGCTCCTCCACCTCGGCGGCCGGTCGCTCCCGCACAGCGTGCTGATGATGATCCCCGAGGCCTGGGAGAACCACGCCTCCATGGACCCGGCCCGCCGCGCCTTCTACCAGTACCACTCCACCCAGATGGAGCCCTGGGACGGCCCGGCCTGCGTCACCTTCACCGACGGCACCCTCGTCGGCGCCGTCCTCGACCGCAACGGCCTGCGCCCCGGCCGCTACTGGGTCACCGACGACGGCCTCGTCGTGCTCTCCTCCGAGGTCGGCGTCCTTGACATCGACCCGGCCCGGGTCGTCCGCAAGGGCCGCCTCCAGCCCGGCCGGATGTTCCTGGTCGACACCGAGCGCGGGCGCATCGTCGAGGACGACGAGATCAAGGCCGAGCTCGCCGCCGCCGCGCCCTACGGGGAGTGGCTGGAGGCCGGCCTGATCGACCTGGCCGACCTCCCCGAGCGCGAGCACATCGTGCACACCCACGCCTCGGTCACCCGCCGCCAGCAGACCTTCGGCTACACCGAGGAGGAGCTGCGCGTCATCCTCGCGCCCATGGCCAAGGCCGGTGCGGAGCCGATCGGTTCGATGGGCACCGACTCGCCGATCGCCGCCCTCTCCGAGCGCCCCCGGCTGCTCTTCGACTACTTCACCCAGCTGTTCGCGCAGGTCACCAACCCGCCGCTGGACGCCATCCGCGAGGAGCTCGTCACCTCGCTGATCTCCTCCCTCGGCCCCCAGGGCAACCTCCTGGAGCCCACCGCCGCCTCCTGCCGCAGCGTCACCCTGCCCTTCCCCGTCATCGACAACGACGAGCTCGCCAAGCTCATCCACATCAACGCCGACGGGGACATGCCGGGCCTTGCGGCCGTCACCCTCTCCGGCCTCTACCGCGTCGCCGGCGGCGGCGAGGCCCTGGCCGCCCGCCTCACGGAGATCTGCGCCGAGGCCGACGCCGCCATCGCCGACGGCGCCCGCCTCATCGTCCTCTCCGACCGCCACTCCGACGCCGAGCACGCCCCGATCCCCTCGCTGCTGCTCACCTCCGCCGTCCACCACCACCTCATCCGCACCAAGCAGCGCACCCACGTGGGCCTGCTGGTCGAGGCCGGCGACGTCCGCGAGGTGCACCACGTCGCGCTGCTCATCGGCTACGGCGCGGCCGCCGTCAACCCGTACCTGGCGATGGAGTCCGTCGAGGACCTCGTCCGCGCAGGGACGTTCCTTACGGGCATCGAGCCCGAGGCCGCGATCCGCAACCTCATCAAGGCCCTCGGCAAGGGCGTCCTGAAGGTCATGTCCAAGATGGGCATCTCCACCGTGGCCTCCTACCGCGGCGCCCAGGTCTTCGAGGCCATCGGCCTGGACGAGGGCTTCGTCGAGACCTACTTCCACGGCACCGCCACCAAGATCGGCGGCGCGGGCCTGGACGTCGTCGCCGGCGAGGTCGCGGCCCGCCACGCCAAGGCCTACCCGGCCACCGGCATCGCGGCCACCCACCGCCGCCTCGACATCGGCGGCGAGTACCAGTGGCGCCGCGAGGGCGAGCCGCACCTGTTCGACCCGGACACCGTCTTCCGGCTCCAGCACGCCACGCGCGCCCGCCGCTACGACATCTTCAAGCAGTACACCGAGCGCGTGAACGAGCAGTCCGAGCGGCTGATGACGCTCCGCGGCCTGTTCTCCCTCAACACCGACCGGGAGCCCGTCCCCCTCGACGAGGTCGAGCCCGTCAGCGAGATCGTCAAGCGCTTCTCCACCGGCGCCATGTCGTACGGCTCGATCTCCCGCGAGGCCCACGAGACCCTCGCCATCGCCATGAACCGGCTGGGCGGCAAGTCCAACACCGGCGAGGGCGGCGAGGACCCCGAGCGCCTCTACGACCCCGAGCGCCGCTCCAGCATCAAGCAGGTCGCCTCCGGCCGCTTCGGCGTGACGAGCGAGTACCTGGTCAACTCCGACGACATCCAGATCAAGATGGCCCAGGGCGCCAAGCCCGGCGAGGGCGGCCAGCTGCCCGGCCACAAGGTCTACCCCTGGGTCGCCAAGACCCGGCACTCCACGCCCGGCGTCGGCCTGATCTCGCCGCCCCCGCACCACGACATCTACTCCATCGAGGACCTCGCCCAGCTCATCCACGACCTGAAGAACGCCAACCCGGCCGCCCGCATCCACGTGAAGCTGGTGTCCGAGGTCGGCGTCGGCACGGTCGCGGCGGGCGTCTCCAAGGCCCACGCCGACGTCGTCCTGATCTCCGGCCACGACGGCGGCACCGGTGCCTCGCCCCTGACGAGCCTCAAGCACGCGGGCGGCCCCTGGGAGCTCGGCCTCGCCGAGACCCAGCAGACGCTGCTGCTCAACGGCCTGCGCGACCGCATCGTCGTGCAGACCGACGGTCAGCTGAAGACCGGCCGCGACGTGATCATCGCCGCCCTCCTCGGCGCCGAGGAGTTCGGCTTCGCCACCGCCCCGCTCGTCGTCTCCGGCTGCGTCATGATGCGCGTCTGCCACCTGGACACCTGCCCGGTCGGCATCGCCACCCAGAACCCCGTGCTGCGCGAGCGCTTCAGCGGCAAGGCCGAGTTCGTCGTCAACTTCTTCGAGTTCATCGCCGAGGAGGTCCGCGAGATCCTCGCCGAGCTGGGCTTCCGCACTCTGGAAGAGGCCGTCGGCCACGCCGAGCTCCTCGACACCGGCCGGGCCGTGACCCACTGGAAGGCCCGGGGCCTGGACCTCGCCCCGCTGCTGCACGTGCCGGACCTGCCCGCCGGGGCCGTCCGCCACCGCACCACCGAGCAGGACCACGGCCTGGCCAAGGCCCTCGACAACGAGCTGATCGAGCTCGCCGCCGACGCCCTCGCGGTCCCCTCCGCCGAGGACGCCCGGCCCGTCCGCGCCCAGGTCCCCATCCGCAACATCAACCGGACCGTGGGCACCATGCTCGGCCACGAGGTCACCAAGCGCTTCGGCGGCGCGGGCCTGCCCGACGACACGATCGACATCACCTTCACGGGCTCCGCCGGCCAGTCCTTCGGCGCCTTCCTGCCCCGCGGCGTCACCCTGCGCCTGGAGGGCGACGCCAACGACTACGTCGGCAAGGGCCTCTCCGGCGGCCGGATCGTCGTCCGCCCCGACCGCGGCGCGGACCACCTCGCCGAGTACTCGGTCATCGCCGGCAACACCCTCGCCTACGGCGCGACCGGCGGCGAGCTGTTCCTGCGCGGCCGCGTCGGCGAGCGCTTCTGCGTCCGCAACTCCGGCGCCACCGTGGTCTCCGAAGGGGTCGGCGACCACGGCTGCGAGTACATGACGGGCGGCCGGGCCGTCGTCCTCGGCGAGACCGGGCGCAACTTCGCGGCCGGCATGTCCGGCGGCGCCGCCTATGTGATCGACCTCGACCCCGACAACGTCAACAAGGAGCTGGCCGCCGCCGTCGAACCCCTCGGCGCCGACGACCGGCAGTGGCTGCACGACGTCGTGCGCCGCCACCACGAGGAGACCGCCTCCACCGTCGCGGCCGGCCTCCTCGCCGACTGGGACACCGCCGCCGGCCGCTTCAGCAAGGTCGTCCCGGCCACCTACAAGGCAGTGCTCGCCGCCAAGGACGCCGCCGAGCGAGCGGGTCTCTCCGAGACGGAGACCCACGAGAAGATGATGGAGGCGGCGACCAATGGCTGACCCCAAGGGCTTCCTGACCACCGGGCGCGAGGTCGCGCAGACCCGCCCCGTCGCCGAGCGCGTCCGCGACTGGAACGAGGTCTACGTTCCCGGCTCGCTGCTGCCGGTCATCAGCAAGCAGGCGAGCCGCTGCATGGACTGCGGCATCCCCTTCTGCCACAACGGCTGCCCGCTCGGCAACCTCATCCCCGAGTGGAACGACTACGCCTACCGCGACGACTGGCAGGCGGCCAGCGAGCGGCTGCACGCGACCAACAACTTCCCCGAGTTCACCGGCCGGCTCTGCCCGGCCCCCTGCGAGGCCGCCTGCGTCCTCGGCATCAACCAGCAGCCCGTCACCATCAAGAACGTCGAAGTCACCATCATCGACAAGGCGTGGGCCGCGGGCGACGTCACCCCGCAGCCGCCCGAGCGGCTCTCCGGCAAGACCGTCGCCGTCATCGGCTCCGGCCCCGCCGGCCTCGCCGCCGCCCAGCAGCTCACCCGCGCCGGCCACACGGTCGCCGTCTACGAGCGCGCCGACCGCATCGGCGGCCTCCTGCGCTACGGCATCCCCGAGTTCAAGATGGAGAAGCGGCACATCAACCGCCGCATCGAGCAGATGCGCGCGGAGGGCACCAAGTTCCGCACCGAGGTGGAGATCGGCCGCGACATCGACGCCGCCAAGCTCCGCAAGCGCTACGACGCCGTCGTCATCGCCGCCGGCGCCACCACCTCCCGCGACCTGCCCGTCCCCGGCCGCGACCTGGCGGGCATCCACTTCGCGATGGAGTACCTGCCCGTGGCCAACAAGGTGCAGGAGGGCGACCTGACCGTCTCCCCGATCACCGCCGAGGGCAAGCACGTCGTCGTCATCGGCGGCGGCGACACCGGCGCCGACTGCGTCGGCACCGCCCACCGCCAGGGCGCGGCCTCCGTCACCCAGCTGGAGATCATGCCCAAGCCGGGGGAGGAGCGGAACGAGGGCCAGCCCTGGCCGACCTTCCCCATGCTCTACAAGGTCACCTCGGCGCACGAGGAGGGCGGCGAGCGGGTTTACTCCGTCTCGACCACCCACTTCGAGGGCGACGAGGACGGCAACGTCCAGTGGCTGCACCTCGTCGAGGTCGAGTTCACCGACGGCAAGCTCGTCCAGAAGCCGGGCACCGAGCGTCGCATTCCGGCCCAGCTCGTCACCCTCGCGATGGGTTTCACGGGCACCGACCGGCAGAACGGTCTCGTCGAGCAGTTCGGCCTGGAGCTGGACGCCCGCGGCAACATCGCCCGCGACGCCGACTACGCCACCAACGTCCCCGGCGTGTTCGTCGCCGGTGACGCCGGGCGCGGCCAGTCCCTCATCGTCTGGGCCATCGCCGAGGGCCGCTCCGCCGCCCGCGGTGTGGACCGCTTCCTCACCGGCACCAGCACCCTGCCGGCCCCGGTCCGCCCCACGGACCGCGCCCTGACGGTCTGACCCGTCCCCGAAAGCTCGCGGCGCCTGCCCCACCCCGACCACAGGTGGCAGGCGCCGCGCTGTCGTTCCCGCTACTCGGTCGGGCGCACCAGCAGATCGCGGAACTCCACCTTCGCGTCCTCGGTGTAGACCCCCACGCTGCCCTTCCGGTACGGGCGCTCCCGGTCCTCGTAGGCGACCAGCCCCTGCCCGTCGACGCTCACCTCCATGCGCGCCCCGCGCTGCGCCACCCGCACCGCCGACCACGCTCCGACCGGGAACCGCCCCTGGCCGGTCGCGAGGAAGCGCTGCCCGCCCCCGTAGGCGGGGTCGCGCTTGCCGAGCTCCCAGCCGTTCGGCTTGAGGGTGACGTAGTAGAAGTGCTCGGGGTCGGTGTACGCCCACAGCAGCCACGGCACCTCCCACGGGTTGGGCTCGGGCGTGCGCAGCTGGGCGACCGTCCGCATGCGCGCCTCGAAGTCCACGTCCTCGAAGCGTTCCGTGGAGACGATCAGTCCGGCGTGGGTCTCGTCCGGCACCCGGGAGGGGCGGGGGGAGAGGAAGAGGCCGTCGTGGCGGCCGATGTTCTCGCCGTGGCCGTCGAAGACCGACCGCCACGGGCCGTGGACCGATCCCTCGGCCCACGGCCGGTCCGGCTCGCCGCCGCCGGACCAGAGGCTGCTCACCGCGAGGGCGGTGCCCGCCACCGCGAGGGCGGCGAGCAGCGCGAGGCCGAGCAGCCGCTGAACTCTCGTCATGCCGTCGAGTATGACCCCGGCCCCTCGGTGCGGGTGGTGACCAGTTCGGCGGCGTCGCCGTCGTCCGCGTCGGCGCCGAAGTCCTCCGCGAGCTGGGCGATGATGCGGTCGGTGGCGTGGCCGTCCCCGAAGGGATTGCCGGCCGTGGCCATCCGCGCGTAGGCGGCAGGATCATCCAAAAGGTGGACGGCGGCCTCCAGGATGGCCTCCGGTTCGGTGCCCACGAGCCGGGCCGCCCCGGTCTCGACGGCCTCGGGGCGTTCGGTGGTCGTGCGCAGGACGAGGGCGGGCTTGCCGAGGGTGGGGGCCTCCTCCTGGATGCCGCCGGAGTCGGTGAGGACCAGGTCGCAGGCGGCGAGGGTGGCGGAGAAGTCGAGGTAGCCGAGCGGTTCGGTGATCTCGATGTGCGGGTGGCCGGCCAGTTCGGGCAGGAGCGCCTCGCGGACGGCGGGGCTCTTGTGGAGCGGCAGCACCATCTCCACGTCGCCCCGGTCGGCGAGCCGCCGCAGGGCCCTGCCCATGGAGCGCATCACGGCGCCCTGGTTCTCGCGGCGGTGCAGCGTGACGAGCACGCGCCGCAGGCGGGTGCGGAAGAGGCTGTGTCCGGTGCCTTCCTCCAGCACCCACAGCAGGTTGTCGATGACGGTGTTGCCGGTGGTGAACACCTCGGCGCCGGGGACGCCTTCGGCCGTCAGGTGGTCCGCGGCCCGCCGCGTGGGAGCGAAGTGCCAGCGCGCCATCCGGCCTATCAGGCGGCGGTTGAGCTCCTCGGGGAAGGGGTTGTCGAGGACGCCGGTGCGCAGCCCCGCCTCGACGTGGGCGATGGGGACGCGCTCGTAGAAGGCGGCGAGGGCGCCGGTCAGGGCGGTGGTGGTGTCGCCCTGGACGATGACGAGGTCGGGGCGCTCGGCCCGGACCACCTCGCCGAGACCGTCCACGAGGCGGGCCGTGAGCGTGGACAGCTGCTGCCGGTCGCGCATGACGTCGAGCTGGGTGTGGACCGGGACGCGCAGGAGGTCCAGCATCTGGTGGAGCATCTCGCGGTGCTGGCCGGTGGTGACGACGAGCGGTTCGAAGAGCGGGGAGAGCGCCATGGCACGGGCCACGGGCGCCAGTTTGATGGCCTCGGGTCGGGTGCCCAGCACGAGCATGGCGCGTACGGGCGCGGTGATGAGGTCAGCGGACATGGTTCTCCCTGGGAAGGGCCTGTCGAGCGAGGAGAGAGAGGGGGTCAGGTGCGCGCGGTCTTCAGCCACGTCTGCTTGCCGGTGAGCATCCGCCACAGCCCCCACCAGCCCGCGGCGAACCAGATGTAGCCGTAGAAGATGAAGACGTGCGAGAGCAGGATCGAGCGCACGAGCCCGAGGCCGCGCTCGCGCCGGCGGTAGACGAAGCCGTACGCGTAGGCCGCCGTGAACGACAGCACGTACGGGCCGATGATCCACATCGGGGTGATCAGCGGGCGCCCGGCCTGCACGGAGCCGACGGCGGTGCCGGCCACCGCGACCAGGAAGGACAGCGGCAGCAGTGAGGTGAGCAGGATGAGGACCGGGCTGGAGAGGTGGTAGAGCAGGTCGACGGCGGCCCGGGTGGGGACGGAGCGCAGGATCAGCGGCACCAGCCCCGCCGACTGCAGGTGACCCTGGAACCAGCGCGAGCGCTGGCGCACCAGGCGGCGGACGTCGAGCACGGCCTGCTGCGAGACCGCGGCCGCGGTGCAGTGCTGGTTGGTCCAGCCGCGGGCGATGAGCCGGACCCCGAGGTCGAGGTCCTCGGTGAGCGAGTCGCTCCAGGGCCCGCCCTCCTCGCCGGGGACGGCGAGGGAGTCGAGCGCGGCGAGCCGCATGAACTGCCCGTTGCCGCCCATTCCGACGCTTCCGATATAGCGCCGGGCGCACTGGAAGACATCGCCGTAGATGACGAATTCCATGTCCTGGAGCCGGGCCAGCAGGCCCTGGTGGCGGTTGTACATGCGGACGCCGACCTGGGTGGCGCCGACGCGCGGATTGTCGAAGAAGGGGTCGACGGACTGGACCACGTGTTCGTCGAGCCGGCCGTCGGCGTCGACGACGCAGACGATGACGTCGTTCGGGTCGTAGCCGTCCATGAGGCCCGACTCGCGCAGGTGGCGGATTCCGGCGTTGAGGGCGGCGCCCTTGCCGCGGCGGGCGTTCGGCAGGGTGCGCTGCAGGAGGCGCACGCGCTCGGGGTCGGCGGCGCGGGCGATGCCGGCGGTGCCGTCGTCGGACGCGTCGTCGATCACCAGGGCCAGGAAATTGCCTGCGGGCAGGGCAGTGATCCGGGCAAGGCTCTCCGCGAGAACCTTTTCCTCGTTCAGACAGGCGAGCAGAAAGACGTACAGCCTTTTCCGGCGGGGGCCCCGGACGCGGCGTATGCGGCGCCGGGAGAGCAGGAACAGCGTGGTGTTGTAGCAGCCCGCCATCACGATGATCGCGATGGCGGATCCCAGCAGGACCTCGCTGGTCAAGGCAGGTCACCGGTGGTCCGGGCCGGCACGCCGGCTTCCGGCGCGCCACGCCCCTGCGTACCGCGGGCGGCGAACCAGAATTTGGCGGCGATGATGACGAGTGCGCTTGTGCAGTAGAGCAGGAATCCGGCCCCGGCGGCTTCCTGCAATCCCCTGGCGAAAGGAACGCCCGGTAGCACTTCCGGAGCCGCAGTGAGCCCGGCCATGGGCAGGACGGATCCCAGAGCGGGTTTTCCGTACATGAGTTCTCCCCCGTATGTCGCCTCGATGCGAGGCAAGGCATGCGCAGGGAAGGTATCAGATCAGACAGGTAATACTGTCGGACTTGGTGACTATTGTTGGAGCGGAATCTCAAATTCAAAGAACCTACCGGTCGTTATGCCTGATCGCGGCCGGATGTGACGCGTGTGGTTTCTGGTCTGCACCAACGCATCTGTACGGAACTGCCCACTCAGGACCGAAGTTGTCTATTGACATGCATCCTTCCTGGCCAGAAGAATCTGGCGCCTGTCGGGCCCCTGACCGAACAGGGGTGGCGACCACAGCATTACCAGGGGGAATTCCATGCAGAACAAGCGAGGGAGATCCAGGAAAACCCGGATCTCCGCCGTCGCCGTACTCCTCGCCGCCCTGCTGGGCGGCGTCCTGCTTTCCTGGACCGCCGGGGCCGCGATATCCAAGCCGCGCAGCACCGACGCCGTGAACCCGCTCGCGCTCTCCCCGGCGAGCAAGAAGGACCTCACCGCAGCAGCCAAGAGCAGGCTCGCCAACGACCGGCTGCGCCGCACGGGCAGCCTCACGGTCACCCCGGCGCCCCTCGCGAAGACCGCCGCCGCGGCAGCACTCGCGGCACCGGCCGGCACCTCGGCCCTCGTCCTCTACGACACCGCCGGCCCCTACGGGCAACTGGGCGAGCTCTACGCCATGGCGACCGCCAACCTCGCCGGCCACTTCGGCACCGTCATCGCCAAGCCCGTCTCGGCCTACACCGCCGGCATGGTCAACCAGTACACGGCCACGGTCTACCTCGGCTCGACCTACTACGGGGGCACCGTCCCCGACGCCGTTCCCGCCGCCTTCTACCAGGACGCCATGGCCACCAGCCACCCCGTTACCTGGATCGGCGACAACATCTGGAACATGGCCAACGCGGTCGGCGTCACGCAGTTCAAGCAGAAGTACGGCTGGGACCCCGCCAACTCGTTCTACGAGAGCGGCGGTTCCATCGGCGACATCAACCAGGTCACGTACAAGAACCAGCAGCTGACCCGGCAGATCCCCGCCGGCCAGGACGGCGGAGTGCTCCACCCCGCCCTCGTCACCGGCCCCGGCTTCCCGCCCGTCACCACCCTCGCCGTGGCCAAGGACGGCACCTCCGGCGCCACCACCCCCTGGGCGATCCGCACCGCGAACCTCACCTACCTCGGTGAGATCCCCTTCGCCTACGTCTCCGAGAGCGACCGCGTCATCGTCTTCGAGGACCTCCTCTTCGACGCCCTCGCGCCCTCGGCCGCCGAGCGCCACCGGGCCTTCGTCCGCCTGGAGGACATCAGCCCCAAGGCCGACCCGGCCCAGCTGCGGACCATCGCCAACTACCTCAAGACGCAGAAGATCCCGTACGGGATCAACGTCATCCCCGTCTACAAGGACCCCAAGGGCACCTACAACAACGGCGTCCCCGAAACCCTCACCCTCGCCCAGGCACCGGCCGTCGTCACCGAGATCAAGAACATGCTCGCCGGCGGCGCCGTCCTGATGAACCACGGCTACACCCACCAGTACGGCACGGCGAACAACCCGTACAACGGCGTCACCGGCGACGACTTCGAGTTCTTCCGCGCCCACATCGACACCGCGGACAACGTCCTCCTCGACGGGCCGCCCGCCGAGGACTCCACCGTCTGGGCCCAGAGCCGCATCACCCAGGCCCTGGCCGCATTCACCGCCGCCGGACTGCCCAGACCGGCCCTGTGGACCACACCGCACTACGCCGCGTCCGCCACCGACTACCGCGTCCTCGGCCAGAACTACTCCGCCCGCCTGGAGCGCTCGCTGTACTTCGCCGGCACGCTCACCGGTGGCACACCGGACAACAGCCGCTACATCGGCCAGTTCTTCCCGTACGCGGTCAAGGACGTCTACGGCACCACCGTCCTGCCCGAGAACATCGGCAACTACGAGCCCGAGGCGTACAACAACCACCCGCCCCGGCTCCCCGCCGACCTCATCGCCTCCGCCAAGGCCAACCTGGCCGTCCGCGACGGCGTGGCCAGCTTCTTCTACCACCCCTACTACCCGACGGCGCCGCTGCAGCAGACGATCGAAGGCATCAAGGCCCTCGGCTACACCTTCGTCGGCCCCACGGACCTGAACAACTGAAACCGGAGGCACGTGGTGAGTGCAAGAAGGAGGGCGGCCGGTGCGCTGCTCACGGCCGCCCTCCTCCTTGCCGGCTGCTCGTCCGGCTCCGGTGACGGCCCCGCGCCCGGCCCGACCGGCCGCACCGGGAGCGGGGACGGCGGAAAGGCGGCCGGACTGCGCGGCATCACCCTCCCCTCCTGGAACACCGGCGACTACGCCGGCCCGGACGCCGCGCCCTACCTGCGGCAGATCGCCGCCACCGGCGCCCGCTGGGTGACCTTCACCCCCACCTGGTACCAGGACGGCACCACCGACGCCGCCATGCACACCACCAGTGAGACCGCCGGCGACGACGCCCTCCGGCACATCATCGGCCTCGCCCACACCACCGGCCTCAAGGTCATGCTCAAACCGCACGTCGACCTCGCCAAGGGCGGCGACCGGGCCGAAATCCGGCCGGGCGACCCCGGCGCCTGGTTCGCCGCGTACGAACGCTTCATCACCCACTACGCGGAACTCGCCGCCGCCACCGACTCCGAACAACTCGCCGTCGGCACCGAACTGGCCGGCACCTCCCGCGACGGCACCCGCTGGAGCAAGGTCGTCCGCGCCGTCCGCGCCCGCTACCGCGGCCCGCTGACCTACGCCGCCAACTACGACGAATACCGCACCGTCCCCTTCTGGGACGACCTCGACGTCATCGGCATCGACGCCTACTGGCCCCTCGCCGACCGCCCCACCACCGACACCGCCCGGCTCCGCGACGCCTGGAAGCCCATCACCGGCGAACTCGCCGCCTTCTCCGCCCGCCACCACCGCAAGATCCTCTTCACCGAGGCCGGCTACGTCAGCCAGCGCGGCACCACCACCGCCCCCTACTCCTGGACCGTCAGCAAGAGCGGCGGCGAGGACGAACAGGCCGCCGCGTACGAGGCACTGCTCACCGCCCTCGACGGACAGCCCTGGTGGGCAGGGGTCTGCTGGTGGATGTGGGACGACTGGCCCGACACCGGCGAGACGCCGCGCCGCCTCGCCTACACCCCGCACGGCAAACCGGCGGAGAGCGTGCTGCGACAGCACTGGAAGTGAGGGGGCTCGCCCCCTCTCCTCCGCCGCAGCGGTGATCAGCCGCAGCGGTGTTGTCCGGCGGTGCCGGATCCGCCTGAGCCCGTACGGCACCGCCGGCCACCGCCGTCGTGGTTGCGCGCCGCCGCGGCGGATTCAAGGATGCAGGCATCCTTGACCTGCGCGCGTCGCGGCGGGACGAAGGGCGGCCCGGCC
The DNA here is from genome assembly GCF_000719265.1 of Streptomyces roseoverticillatus. GTDB lineage: Bacteria > Actinomycetota > Actinomycetes > Streptomycetales > Streptomycetaceae > Streptomyces > Streptomyces roseoverticillatus. The sequence continues at coordinate 346,663 of NZ_JOFL01000002.1, forward strand.
ACCCTTCACCTCCTGCGGTCCGCCGGGAACAGGGCCGTGACCTCCCAGCCGCCCTCCGGGGCCGGGCCCGCGCGCAGCAGCCCGCCCATCGCCTTCGCCCGCTCGCTCAGCCCCACCAGGCCGAAGCCCCCGCCCCGGGCCTTCTCCGGGAGCGCGGCCGCGTTCCTGCCGTCGTCGGCGATGCGAAGCTCCACGCCCGCGGGCACCCCGCGGACGCCGATCCGCACGGCCGTGGCGTCGGCGGCGTGCTTGCGGATGTTGGTGAGGGCCTCACGGACGACACGGTGCACGCCCGCGGCGACCTCGGCGGGGATCCAGTCCTCCAGCCCCTGCTCGATGTAGAGGACGACGGGCGGCCCGGTGCGCGCGAACGCCTCGGTCAGCGCCCGCACCTCGGGCAGCCCGGCGACCGGCTCCGTCTCCGCCTCCCCCTCCCGCAACACGCTCACCAGGCGGCGCATCGCGCCGAGCGCCTCGCCCGCGGACGTCTCGATGCGCTCGAACGCACCGGCCGCCACGGGCCCCTCCAGCGCGGTGAAGCGGGCGGCCTGGGCCTGCACGGCGATGCCGGTGATGTGGTGGGCGACGAGGTCGTGGAGCTCACGGGCGAGTTCGAGGCGCTCGGCGGTGCGCACGGCGGTCAGGTCCCGTACGCGCTGGGCGGCGTGGCTGCGCAGGAGCAGCGAGTACGTGCCCACGACGACCAGCAGCATCGAGAAGAGGGCCGTGAACCACTCGGGGTTCAGATCGCGCATGGGCGAGGCCACGACGGCGACGGCGAGCAGCGGGCCGAGAACGCCCGCGACACGGTTCGAGGACCTGCTGACGACGAGGGTGAAGAGGACGAGCAGGGCGACGTCCTCGCCCATGCCCCAGACCACGCGCGGGTGCGGCCCGATCATGAGGACGGCGGAGGCGACCAGGGAGACCGCGGCCGCGGTGCCCGCCCGTACGGTCAGCGGTATCCACCCGTAGGGCACGGCGCACAGGCAGACGAGGACGCCCGAGGCGAGGACGACGGCGTGCGGCACGCTCGGCTGCCGGGCGAGCGCGATGCCCTCCAGCCCCACGAGGCAGAGCAGGACGGCCCCGAGGGCGGCCTTCGCGAAGACCGCCCGCCGGGGATGGCGGACGGCCCAGCCGGCCCACCTGGTCACGTGCCGCCCGCGGCCAGCCCGCTCTCCCAGGCCCAGGCGGCGATCTCGACGCGATTACGGGCGTCCAGCTTCAGCTGCACGTTGGCCAGGTGGGTCTTGACCGTGGACAGCGAGACGAAGAGCTCGGCGGCGATCTCGGCGTTGGTCGCACCACGGGCCAGGCAGCGCACGACGTCGGCCTCGCGGTCGGTCAGCGGCTCCGAAGGGGCCCGCGCCGGGCCCACCGGGCCGCCGGGGGCCATGTCGCGCAGCAGGCGGACGGTGATCGCGGGCGAGATGAGGGAGTCACCCACGGCGGCCGCGTGCACGGCCTCGACGAGCATGGCGGGGCTCGCGTCCTTCAGCAGGAAGCCGGAGGCGCCGTTGCGCAGCGCGGTGTGCACGTACTCGTCGAGGTCGAAAGTGGTGACGATGACGATGCGCGGCCGCCCGCCGGGCCCCGGCCGGGCGCCCGCACGCTCCGACAGGCGGCGGGTGACCTCCAGGCCGTCGAGCTTGGGCATGCGGATGTCCAGGAGCAGCACGTCGGGCTCGTGCTCCTCGACGGCGGCGAGGGCGGCCTCGCCGTCCACGACATCGGCGACGACCTCGATGTCGGGCTGGCTCTCCAGGATCATGCGGAAGCCGGTGCGGACCATCTCCTGGTCGTCCGCGATGACCACGGTGATCGCCATACTCGTTCCTTGCGGTTCCTTGCGCTGTGCTGGCCGTACGGCGGTGCCCGCCGTACGGGGGACTTCCCGGTGACGCCCCTCCGCCCCTCCATGTGATCGGGGGCCGGGGACCGCCGCAACCGCGGATCAGGCGCCCGTGCGGCCGGCCCGGCGGGCGGCGAGACGGCGCACGCCGTAGGCGCCGCCCCCGAGGGCGAGCAGGCCGACGCCGCCCGCGAGGGCCGGGGCGCCGATGTCGTGCCGGCCCTTGATGACCTCGCCCGCCTCGACGACCCGCTTGACGGGGTTGCTGGAGGCGGCGCGGAGCGCGCGCGGGCGGGGCGAGGACTGCGGCTCGCCGCTGTTGCGCACGGTGACGACATGGCCGGAACCGGTGGCGGCCGCTCCGCCGGCGTGCTTGGTGCCCTTGTGGCGGACCGCGGTGGGCTCGGCGCCGTCGGGGGTGTGCCGCAGGACGCCCGAGGCGAAGTCGTAGTAGTTCGTCAGCTGTGCCCCGTCGAGGGAGGCGCGCAGCGTCGGCTTCGCGGTGTCCCCGCCGAGGATGCGCAGGTGGAGCCGGTCGATGTCGGCCGCGGGGCGGGACGTGTCGATCGTGTGCCGCTGCTTGCCGTGCTTGGTCACCGTGACCGTCGTGCCGCGCTCGCCGGAGGCCAGCTGCGCCCGGCTGCCGTCGGGCAGCCGGACCTGCCGGACGACCACGGGGCGGCCGGAGCCGGTGTCCCTGCCGCCGGTGGAGCGGCCGTCCGCGGCGAGCGCACCGGCCGTCGGCCAGGCGACCGCGCCGACGGCGGCGGCGAGGACGGTGGCGGCGGCGATGCGGTGCTTGGCGGACACGGGGGGCCCTTTCCGTAACGGTCGGCTCGGTTTGCGCCCGCCGGTCAGCGGACCACGACCTTCACGTTACGGGCCTTTACAGCGCTCACACCTCGACTGTCCGACCATTCTCGCCTCGGCCGAAAGGATGACGAGGGCCCGCCCACGTCATACCGGAGTCGCGTGGACGGGCCGTGGAGGACGGGTGCCGGATTGGGCCGTCCGGGCGGCGAAGGCCCTCCGGGCGGCGCGGCGCGGGGGGCGCCGGGCCGGGCCGGCGCGTCCCCTTCGCCGCGACGGTGATCAGCCACCGTCAGCCGTTCCGGCGGTGCCGTACTGCGCTCGGTCCGGCACCGCCGGGCTGCGCGGCGGTGGGTTTGCGCGCCGCTGCGGCGGGAGGGGGTGTGCGGCGCACTCATACGGTGCCGGGCCGGCGCGTCCCCTCCGCCGCGACGGTGATCAGCCGCGACGGTGAGGGTCCGGCGGAATCACCGGGCGTCCGCACGTACGGGAGGGCGAAGCACCCGCAGGGTCAGCCGCTGCCCAGGCTCGCCGCGGCGCTCTTGATGTCCGCCGCGAACGTGCTCACCTCGGTGTAGACGCCGGGGTAGTGCGGCCGCGCGCAGCCCTGCCCCCAGCTGACGATGCCGACCTGGATCCACGCGCCCGCGCCGTCCTTGCGGAACATCGGGCCGCCGGAGTCGCCCTGGCACGTGTCGACGCCGCCCTGGTCGAGGTTTCCGGCGCAGATCTCCTCGCCGGGTATGAGGTTGCCGTAGGCCTGCTGGCAGGCGGTGTCGTCGACGAAGGGCACGGTGGCCTTCAGCAGGTACCGCTGCTGGCTGCCGCCCTCGCGGTCCGCGCCCCAGCCGGCGATGGTGAAGGTGCCGTTGTTGTACGCGTCGGTGTCGGCGGTCTTGAGCGTCGGCAGGTCGACCGGCCGGGCGAGCTTGATCAGCGCCCAGTCCTTGCCGGAGCCGTTGTAGCCGGGCGCCTGGATGACCTGGGTGGACTTGACCTTGACGGCCTGCGGGGAGTTGAGGTCGGCGACTCCGGCGGTCGCGGTGATGGAGGTGTTGGCGCCGCTGCCGCCGACGCAGTGGGCGGCGGTGAGGACGATCTGCTGGGTGTAGAGCGCGCCGCCGCAGCCCATGGACAGCCGCACCATCCACGGGAACTCGCCCTGCTGGGCCTGGGTGCCGCCGACCACGCCCTCGTGCGGGCGCTGGTCGCGCGGGCCGTCGGCGAGGGCCGATCCGGCGGTGAGGGTGAGCGCGGCGACGGCCGCGGCGCCGACGGCGAGGGTTCTCCTGAGCGTGCCGAGGAAGAGGAAGGAACGCAAGGGTCTTCCTTTCGTGGGAGGTTACGCGGCGAATGTCAGGCTCATGACAATTCCGGCCGTCCGATTACCGGAATCGAGCCTTCGCTGCGCGGTGCGATTATGAGCAGCGAACGAACGTGCGACAAGCACCCCGTTTCGGCCAGCCGCACCACCGGCGCCACGGTCTGCCGCCGTACGGCACCGCCCCCGTACAGTGGAGGCAGGGGCGCAGCGGCCGGCAGGGGGACCCCAGGGGGTGGTCACGCGTGGGCACCGGGACCGGAGCGGGAAACGGCGTCGAGATCGTGCACGGCTATCCGCACATCGAGACCGTCCGCACCGCGATCACCGCGCTGTACAAGCGCCTCTCCTACGACACGGTGCACACCTTCGAGCTCAGCGTCCCCCCGGCCGACGTGGCCTTCGACGACGACGAGAACCCGTACCTCGGCGTCCAGCGCGTCGCCGGCGCGATGGTCCGCCACCTGCGCCTGCCGGACGCCCGGATGATCGTCAGCTTTCGCGACATGCGCCACGCGGGAAGCATCGAGCTCGCCGCCGGGCCCGAGTACTTCATCGAGCTCAACTCCCGCTTCAAGACCCACCGCAAGGACATCGGCGCCGCCCTCTCCCACGAGGTCATGCACGTCTACCTGCACCGGCTCGGCCTCGCCTTCCCCGGCACCCGCGACAACGAGATCCTCACCGACACCGCCGCCGCCTACCTCGGCGCCGGCTGGCTGCTCCTCGACGCCTACCGCGAGTCGGCGGTCTCCACGCAGAAGCTCGGCTACCTCACCCCGGAGGAGTTCGGCTACGTCCTCGCCAAGCGGGCGCTGGCCTTCGGCGAGGACCCCTCCCCGTGGTTCACCAGCCCCCAGGCGTACGAGGCGTACACCAAGGGCCTCACGGAGGCGCGGCGCGACGGCCGCCGTCCCCCGCTCGCCGCGGCCGGCCGGCTCGGCCGCCACCGCTACGCCCGCGACCGCCGCGCCGTCCAGAACGCCCGGCGCAGTGACCCCTCCGGCTGGGGCTACGCCTTCGAGGGCCACGACCCGCTGCGGGTCAGCTTCCCGTGCCCCACGTGCCACCAGCGGATCCGGGTGCCGGTGCGGGGGAGCGTACGAGTGCGGTGCGGGCTGTGCCGGTCGGTGCTGGAGTGCGACACCTGACGGCTGCTGCTACAGCGACTGCCCGAAGCAGAGGCAGAAGGGGTGCCCCGCAGGGTCGTTGAACACCAGCCACCCCTTCTCCTCGCCGCCGCTGTCGTGCAGGAACTCCGCCCCCAGCGCGACCACCTCGCCCCGCGCCCGCTCCACGTCCTCCCGCGTGGCGACCTCGAAGTCCAGGTGGAACTGCTGCGGGAAGGCCGGGTCCGGCCAGCGCGGCGGCCGGTGGTCCTTCGCCTCCTGGAAGGCGATCCGCTCGCCCGCCGGCGAGGTCAGCCACACCCAGGACGGGTCGGAGGCGTCCACCTCCCAGTCCAGGATCCGGGCGTAGAAGCCGGCCAGCGCGGCCGGATCCGGGCAGTCGACGACGGGATACATCAGCTTCGCGATCATGAACTGATCCTGCCCCACCGCGGACAGGAGTCCAACACCCGTACCGCTTTTGTCCATGGGCGCCACGGCCCCCGCCCTCCACTCTGTGCCCGTGGCCATCGGTACCGAGGAGGACCGCAGAGTGGACGGCAGAGTGGACGAGGACCGCAGAGCGGACGACGCAGCCCCGCACACCCCCACCCGCCGCGCCGTGGTCACCACGGGCGCCGCCGCCGGGCTCGCCGCACTCACCGGCCTCACCGGGACGGCTGCCGCCGCCGCACCCCCGGCCGAAGCCGTCCTGCGCTCCACCGGCCTCGACGTCCGCGTCGGCACCGCCTTCCCCTACGTCATCTCCTACACCGACCGCACCACCGGAGACGTCGTCCACGGCCAGGAGGACCCGGTCACCTCCCTGCTCGTGGACGAGAAGGAACACACCCCCCACGTCACCTCCACCATCCGCGGCGACCGCGCCACGTACGTCCTCACCCTCACCGGCGGCACGCGCATCGACGCCGAGATCCGCGTCACCGGCACGCGCGTCGACTGGCGCGTCACCCGCATCACCGAGACCCCCGCCCTGCCCATCGGCACCCTGCGCATCCCCGGCCTCGCCCTCCTCAGCGTCCGCAGTACCCAGCCCGGCGCCGAGCTCCTCGCCGCCCGCATCCAGCTCGACAAGGCGAAGAACGGCGACACCCTCGTCCGCCCCGGCCCGGACACGCCCGCCGACGAGGCGCCCATCGGCTGCGCCTACGCCGTCGTCAGCACCGGCCGGCTCGCCGCCGCCATCGACACCAACACCGTCCAGGACCGCCCGGACGCCGCCACCGCCTGGGAGAACGGCCGCCTCCGGCGGCAGACCCTCACCCGCCCCTACGGGACCGAGGCCCGCATCACTTGCGGCCAGTGGACCCACCGCGCCGCCGGCGCGGCAGCCGCCGACACCGAACCCCTGCCCCGCGCCACCATCGTCGTCACCCGCGACCGCAACGGCGACGGCCGCGCCGACTGGCAGGACGCGGCCATCGCCCTGCGCGACGTCATGACCGCCCCGCCCGGCGCCGCGGACCAGCACCTTCGCGTCGTCCCCCACATCCCCTTCAACTTCGCGAGCCAGGCCACGAACCCCTTCCTGGCCACCCTCGACAACGTCAAACGCATCGCCCTCGCCACAGACGGCCTGCGCCAGTTCACCCTCCTCAAGGGCTACCAGTCCGAGGGCCACGACTCCGCCCACCCCGACTACGGCGGCAACTACAACACCCGCGCCGGCGGCCTCGCCGACCTCAACACCCTGCTGCGCGCCGGAAAGAAGTGGAACAGCGACTTCGCCGTGCACGTGAACACCACCGAGTCCTACCCCGTCGCCCACGCCTTCTCCGACACCCTCGTCGACGCGGGCGACAAGCAGTGGGACTGGCTCGACCAGTCGTACAGGATCGACCCCCGCCGCGACCTCCTGTCCGGCAACGCCGTCCGCCGCTTCCGGCAGCTGCGCGACGAGACCGACCCCGCCCTGACCACCCTCTACATCGACGTCTTCCGCGAGTCCGGCTGGACCTCCGACCGGCTGCAGCGCGCCCTGCGCGACCAGGGCTGGCAGATCGCCACCGAATGGGGCCACGGCCTGGAGCGCTCCAGCCTCTGGTCGCACTGGGCGAACGAGACCGACTACGGGCCCGACACCTCGCGCGGCATCAACTCCCGCCTCATCCGCTTCCTCCATCACCACCACAAGGACGTCTTCGCCGACAAGTGGCCCCTCCTCGGCACGGCCAAACTCGGCACCTTCGAGGGCTGGCAGGGCAAGACCGACTGGGCACCCTTCCACCGCCTGATCTGGACCGAGAACCTCCCGGCCAAATACCTGCAGGCCCACCCCGTCCGCACCTGGAGCGAGCACGAGATCACCTTCGAGGGCCCGGCGCGCACCGCCGTCAGCGACGCCGACGGCACCCGCACCATCACCACCGACGGGCGCGTGGTCTACAAGGGCGGGCTCTACCTGCTGCCCTGGGAGCCGCGCGAGGCCCTCGACCCGGCCAAGCTCTACCACTACAACCCCGCGGGCGGCACCACCCGCTGGCGCCTGCCCCGCGGCTGGGCCGGCCGGAACACGGTCGTCCGCCACCGGCTCACCGACCAGGGCCGCACCGACCCGACCGAACTGCCCGTCCACGGCGGTGAGGTCACGATCGAGGCCGCGGCCGGGCAGCCGTACGTCCTCACCCGCGGCCACGGCCGCTCCCCGCGGCCCGGCTGGGGCGAGGGCACACCGCTGCACGACCCCGGCTTCCACTCCGGCAGCCTCGACGGATGGCGGGTCACCGGCCCCGCGGCCGTCGAACGCAGCCCGCTCGGCGACTGGGAACTCGTCGTCCGCGCCGGAGCGGCCGCCACGGTGGGACAGCGGCTCGCCCGGCTCAAACCAGGCACGTACGCCGCTTCCGTGCAGGTCGAGATCGGCGCCACCGCAGGGGAGCGGCGCCGGGCCGGCCTGCACGTCCGCACCGCCGACGGCGTCACCGCCGCCAACTGGACGGACACCTCCACCGCCGGCAACCACGTCGCCGCCGACCGCAAGCACGGCACCCGCTTCCAGCGGATGTTCACCCGCTTCACCGTGCCGCCGGGCGGCGGACCCGTCACCCTCACGCTCAGCGCCGCCGCGGGCAGCGCGCGGGTACGGTTCGACGCGCTGCGGGTCGTGGCCGCCGGACGGCAGGCCCAACGCCCCCAAGCACTCGTCTTCGAGGACTTCGAGAACGTCCCCCAAGGCTGGGGGCCCTTCGTCAAGGGCGACGCGGGCGGCACCACGGACCCCCGTACGCACATCGCCCAGCGGCACGCGCCGTACACGCAGCGCGGCTGGAACGGCAAGGCTATCGACGACGTCATCGACGGCACCCAGTCCCTGAAGTCCCGCGGCGAGAACACCGGCATCGTCTACCGCACCGTGCCCCACACCGTGCGCTTCCGGCCAGGGCACCGCTACCGGATCGAGTTCCGCTACGAGAACGAGACCGCCGGACAGTACGCCTGGATCACCGGTACGGACACACCCGAAAGCCGCGAACTGCAGCGCACCCCCCTGCCCGCCGCCCACGCCCCCGCCACCCACACGTACGAGTTCACCGCGCCGGAGACGGGCGAGGCATGGGTGGGGCTGCGCAAGACGGGCGACAGCGGGACGGCGGAGTTCGTCCTGGACGGCTTCACGGTCTACGAGACGGACGAGGCCCCCGGCCCCTCGTAACCCCTCGTGACCTCTCGTGAAGCACTCTGGTGAACCGCACCGCCATGCGCGAAGATCGGCCCACGGCGCCGACACCGCGGGAGGCCGGAACCCATGTACCAGACATGGATGCGCTACTTCAGCCCCGGCCCCGTCCACCACCGCCTCGGCCTCGTCTGCCTCGGCGTGGGCCTCCAGCACGGGGCACTGCCGCCCGTCGGACCCCGCACCCTCGACCACCACGTCGCCGTCGTCATCCACGCCGGCAGCGGCTGGCTCCGCACCCCCGACGGCCGCACCCGCACCGTCACCGCCCCCGCACTGCTCTGGCTGACCCCCGGCGTCCCCCACCACTACGGCGCCGCCGACGGCACCGGCTGGGACGAGGCCTTCGCCGACTTCACCGGCCCGGCCGTGAGCGCCTACACGGAACTGGGCTGCATCGAACCCCACCGCCCCCTCGTCCCCCTCACCGACACCACCGCCGCACGCACCGCCGTCCACCGCATCGCCCGCGCGGCACGCCGCGGCAACCCCCTCCTGGAGCTCGAAACGTCCGCGGCCGTCCACGAACTGCTCGTGGCCCTGCGCCGGGCACGGGCCGACACCACCCCCGGCGGCGAACCCGTCCTCCAGACCCTCGCCCGGGACGCCTTCCTCCCCCTCACCGTCGCCCAGCACGCCGCCCGGCACGGCATGACCACCGCCGAACTGCGCGCCGCCGTGCGCCGCGGGGCCGGCTGCAGCCCCAAGGACTACCTCCTCAGCATCCGCCTCGGCCGCGCCAAAGAACTCCTCGCCGCCACCGAACTCCCCGTCGCCGCCGTCGCCCGCCGCGTCGGCTACGCCGACCCCGCCTACTTCAGCCGCCTCTTCACCCGCCGGGTCGGCACCGCGCCCATCCGCTTCCGCGCCCGCCAGGGGCGCTCCGTACCCGGCGGCTGGAGCGCGCGGATCCCCGACCCGGACCACCCACCGGTGATCGCACCCCGTCCGTCCGCATAGGCTCGGTGGCCATGAGCAACAGTTCCATGGACGAGTCCGTACGCGCCGAGCTGGGCCGGCTGCGCGACAGCATCGACAACATCGACGCAGCGGTGATCCACATGCTCGCCGAGCGCTTCAAGGCCACCCAGCAGGTCGGCCACCTCAAGGCCGCCCACAAACTGCCCCCCGCCGACCCGGCCCGCGAGGCCCGCCAGATCGCCCGCCTCCGCGAACTGGCCGAGAACGCCAAACTCGACCCCGCGTTCGCGGAGAAGTTCCTGAACTTCATCATCGCCGAGGTCATCCGCCACCACGAAACGATCGCCCGCGCCTAGCGCTTCCAGCGCGGCCGCACGAACGTCCCACGGCGCGGTGGACGCGGCACGTCCAGGTGCGGGCGGCAACCCCTCTCCCGCCGCGGCGGCGCCTGGCCGAGACGGGGCGTTCCGGCGGTGGCGTGCCCGCTGCAGCCCGGTCCGGCACCGCCGGTCCCCGCCGCGCGGGTTGCTCGCCGTCGCGGCGGGGGAGCGGGTGCACGGCACGTCCGGTCGCGAGGCCGAGGCCCGTCGGGGCGGGGGTGAGGGTGCGCGGCATGTCCAGGTGCGGGCCGCACCCCCTCTCCCGCCGCGGCGGCGCCCGGCCGAGACGGCGCAGCCCGGCGGTGCCGTGCCCGCCTGCAGCCCGGATCGGCATCGCCGTTCCCCGCCGCGCGGGTTGCTCGCCGTCGCGGCGAGGGAGTGGGTACGCGGCACGTCCAGTCGCAGGGCGGAAGCCCATCGCGGCGGGGGAGAGGGCGCGCGGCACGTCCAGTCGCGAGGCCGAAACCCCTCGCGGAGGGGAAGAGGGCGCGCCGGCACACACGCCCCGCGCCCCGCGCCCGCGGAACAATGTGCCCATGCCCGTACTCACCCGCGATGAAGCCCGCGCCCGCGCCCGCCTCCTCGACGTGCACCGCTACGCCGTCGACCTCGACCTCACCCGCGGCGACGAGCTGTTCGCCTCGACGACCCGGATCCGCTTCACCGCGCGCGCAGCCGGCGACACCTTCGTCGAGCTCAGGCCCGCCGCCCTGCGCCACGCCGCACTGGACGGCCGCCCCCTCGACCCCGCCGCGCTGGACGACAACCGGCTGCCGCTCTCCCTCACCCCCGGCGAGCACGAACTGCTCATAGAGACCGACATGCGCTACTCCCGCACGGGCGAGGGCATGCACCGCTTCACCGACCCCGCCGACGGCGAGACGTACCTCTACACGCAGGCCTTCCTCGACGACGGCCAGCGCGTCTTCGCGTCCTTCGACCAGCCCGACCTCAAGGCGGTCTTCGACGCCACCGTCACCGCCCCACCGCACTGGACCGTCCTCGGCAACGCCGTAGCCACCCGTACGGGCGACCCGGCCGAGGGCCGCTGGACGTTCGCCACGACACAACCGCTCAGCACCTACTTCGTGGCGTTCGCCGCCGGCCCCTGGCACTCGGTCCGCACCGAGCACGCCGGCCTGCCGTTCGCCCTGCACTGCCGCCGCTCCCTCGCCCCCCACCTCGACGCCGACGCCGACGAGCTCCTGGATATCACGCGCCGCTGCTTCGACCGCTTCCACGAGATCTTCGACGAGCCGTACCCGTTCGACTCCTACGACCAGGCGTTCGTACCCGAGTTCAACGCCGGCGCCATGGAGAACCCGGGCCTGGTCACCTTCCGCGACGAGTACGTCTTCCGGTCGGCCGTCACGGACACCGAGCGCGAGACCCGCGGCGTGACGATCGCCCACGAAATGGCCCACATGTGGTTCGGCGACCTCGTCACCCTCCGCTGGTGGGACGACATCTGGCTCAACGAGTCGTTCGCCGAGTACATGGGCTACCAGGTCCTCACGGAAGCGACCCGCTTCGACGGCGCCTGGACCGACTTCGCCTGCGCCCGCAAGGGCTGGGGCTACGACGCCGACCAGCGCCCCTCCACCCACCCCGTCGCCCCCGACCCGGCAGCCGTCCCCGACACCGCCTCCGCGCTCCTGAACTTCGACGGCATCTCCTACGCCAAGGGCGCCTCCGCCCTGCGCCAGCTCGTCGCCTGGCTCGGCGAGAAGGACTTCCTGGCCGGCATCAACGACCACTTCTCCCGCCACCGCTTCGGCAACGCCGCCCTCGCCGACTTCCTCGACTCACTGGCCCGCCGCACGGACCGCGACGTCCACGCCTGGGCGGACCGCTGGCTGCGCACCAGCGGCGTCGACACGCTCACCCCGGCCATCGGCGAGGCCGAAGGCCACTGGCACCTCACCGTCGGCCAGGACGGCACCCGCCCGCACCGCATCACCGCCGGCGCCTACGACCGGGACCCGGCGGCCCCCGCCCGCCTCGTCCTCCGCGACCGCATCGAGGTGGACATCCCGCAGGAAGGCCCCGCCAAGGTCCTTCCCGGCAACCGCCCCGACCTGCTCCTCCTCAACGACGGCGACCTCACGTACGCCAAGGTCCGCCTCGACGCCGCGTCCTGGGACACCGCCCTGCACTCCCTGCCCGGCCTGCCCGACCCGCTGAACCGCGCCGTCCTGTGGAACGCCGCCCGCGACATGGTCCGCGACGGCGAGCTCGCCCCCGCCGCCTACCTGGACGCCGCCCGCGCCCACCTGCCCCACGAGACCGACGTGGCCATCACCGGCGCCGTCCTCGCATTCGCCCGCGGGCAGATCACCGACCGCTACACCGCCCCCACCGACCGCCCCGCAGCCCTGGCCGCCCTCACCGCCCTCGCCCAGGACCTCCTCGACCGCACCCGGAACCGGGGCGAGGACACCGCCTCACAGGGCCTGCGCCTCACCGCCGTCCGCACCTTCATCGACAGCACCACCGACCCCGGCACCCTCCGGGCCTGGCTCCGCGACGGCACCGTCCCCGGCGGCCCCGCCCTCGACCCCGAACTGCGCTGGCGCGCCCTCGCCCGCCTCGCCGTCCTCGGCGCCACCACCGCCGAGGCCGTCGACGCCGAGCTCGCCCGCGACCCCAGCGCCACCGGCAGGCAAGGCGCGGCCCGCTGCCGCGCCGCCCTGCCGGACCCGGCCGCCAAGGAAGCCGCCTGGCAAGCCATGTACGACCCCGCGCACCACCCCGAACTCTCCAACTACCTCTTCACCGCCACCGCCCAGGGCTTCTGGCAGCCCGAGCAGCACACCCTCGTCCGCCCCTACCTCGACCGCTACTACCCCGCGGCCGTCGCCCTCGCCGCCCGCCGCGGCCCCGCCCTGGCCACCGCCGCCGGCGCCGCCGGATTCCCCCGCACCCTCGTCGAGCAGCGCACCCTCGACCTCGGCGAAGAGTGCCTGCGCACCGCCGGCCCGACACCCGCCCTGCGCCGCAAGCTCACCGACGAGCTCGACGACCTGCGCCGCGCCCTGCGCATCAGGGAGGCCGGGCGCTAGACGCGCCGGAACGCCGAAGGCTCCGCACCCCGGAAAGGAGTGCGGAGCCTTCGGCGTCCGAGAATGTCCCAGCGGCGGCCGGCCGCCGTCAGTCGCGCGCCTCGCGGGCGGCGTCGGAGGCCTGCGCGGTGCGCAGCTCCTCCAGGAAGCGGTCCACCGTGCCGTTCTCGCGGGCGGACTGGGCGACGTCCTCACCGACGATGCGGCCCGCCAGGTCCGTGGCCAGCACGCCGACCTGCTCGCGCAGCTCGGCCTCGGCGACCGCGCGCTCGGCGTCGATCACCGCGTGACCCGCGGAGATGATCTCCTCGCGCTGGCGCTGGCCCTCGGCCCGCAGCTCGGCGACGATCGCGGTGCCCTGCTCGGTCGCCTCCTGACGCAGGCGCGCGGCCTCGTGCCGGGCCTCGGCCAGCAGCTCCTGGTACTCGGCGTGGACGCGCGCGGCCTCCGCGCGGATCTCGTCCGCCTCGTCGAAGCGGCCCTCAGTGGCCTTCTCGCGCTCGACGAGGACCTTGTTGATCCGGGGCAGCAGCACCTTCGCCATCAGGGCGAAGGTGATGAAGAACAGCACCGCGCCGAGGACGAGCGGCGCGGGCTCGGGCTTGAGCGGCCCTACGTCGAGAGCGAGAAAGTTCATGGCCATGGGGTGCAGATTAGTCGACGGAACGGAGTGCGTCCGCCCCGGACCCCACTAGCAGACACAACTCACGCCCGTCGCACGGCCGTACCACCATCGAGCGAAACCCGCCCCTACGCCGGTCACCGACCGTGTGCTGAACGTAACTTGTTGCAGTTGCTGCTCGTCACCGCCCGGAAGCGACCGCACAGCACGCGCGCGAAGTCAACCCAAAAGGGGCAAAGTCATGCCTGCGTCCGCCGGCCCCACCGTCACCTCGCCCCGCGAGGCCGCGGAGGACACCCCTGCCCCTCTCGCCGGCGGCACCCGCGGCCCGCACGCCCTCCACCCGCTCCTGGACACCACCCTCGACGCCCTCGCCCAGGGCGCCGCCACCCGCCAGGGCCCCTTCCCGGCCGGCGGCCCCGAAGCCGTCACCGCCCGCCTGCACGCCCTGGCCGGCCCCGCCCTCCCCGAGACCGGCACCGGCGCCCACGAAGCCCTCCACGCCCTCGTCAGCGCCCTCGCCGAAGGCGCCGCCGACCCCGCCCACCCCCACTGCGCCGCCCACCTCCACTGCCCGCCCCTCGCCCTGGCCGCCGCGGCCGATCTCGCGGCCGCCGCCCTCAACCCCTCCCTCGACTCCTGGGACCAGGCCCCGGCGGCCACCGCCCTCGAAGCCCTCACCACCCGCGCCCTGGCCGCCCTCGCCTACCCCGGCCGCCCCGCCCCGGACGCCCTGGTGACCACCGGCGGCACCGAGTCCAACCAGCTGGCACTCCTCCTCGCCAGGGAAGAAGCCGCGAAAGCTGGGAAGGCTGGGAAGGCTGAGACGGAGGGGACGGAGGGGACGGACGGGAAAGGCGGGAAAGGCGGGAAAGGCGAGCAAGCCGGGGAACCGGCCCCGGCACCCCTCCGCGTCGTCTGCGGCGCCAACGCCCACCACAGCATCCACCGCGCCGCCTGGCTCCTCGGCCTCCCCACCCCCCTCACCCTCCCCACCCCCACCGGAGTCCTCGACCCCACCACCCTCCACGCAGCCCTCACCGAACTCACCGCCACCGGCACCCCCGCCCTCGTCGTCGCCACCGCCGGCACCACCGACACCGGCCGCATCGACCCCCTACCCGCCATCGCCGAGCTCTGCCGCACCCACGGCGCCCGCCTCCACACCGACGCCTCCTACGGCGGCCCACTCCTCTTCAGCGACACCCTCCGCCCCGCCCTCGACGGCCTCGACCACTCCCACACCATCGCCATCGACCTCCACAAACTCGGCTGGCAACCCGTCGCAGCCGGCCTCCTCGCCGTCCCCGACACCACCGCCCTCACCCCCCTCGCCCACCACGCCGACTACCTCAACGCCCCCGACGACACCCACGCAGGCCTCCCCGACCTCCTCGGCCGCTCCCTGCGCACCACCCGCCGCCCCGACATCCTCAAGATCGCCGTCACCCTCCGCGCCCTGGGCCGCCGCGGCCTCGGCGACCTCGTCGAACGCGTCTGCGCCGCCGCACAGCACCTCGCCGACCTCATCGAGGCCCACCCCTCCTTCGACCTCCACGCCCGCCCCACCCTCAGCACCGTCCTCTTCCGCCCCACCGGCACTGACGACCGCACCACCGCCGCACTCCGGCGCACCCTCCTCCACCACGGACACGCCGTCCTAGGCCGCACCACCACCCCCCAAGGCCTCTGGCTCAAAGCCACCCTCCTCAACCCCCACACCACCCCCGACGACCTCCGCACACTCCTCACCCTCGTGGAAGGCCAGACACGCCGATGAAGACCCCACCGCCCCCCAGCAACCCCCCGGAAAACACCCCCGACACCCCGCCGGCACCCCAGCCCGACCCCACACCCCAAG
>NZ_JOFL01000003.1 GCF_000719265.1 Streptomyces roseoverticillatus
GGCGGGGGCCGGCGGGGGCGGCGGGGTGGGTGCGGAGGCCGCGGTGGGCACGTACCCGGCGGGCTCGGGCCTGCTCCAGTCGGGCTGGGTGAGCAGCCGGCCGGAGGCGACGGCGTCCAGCAGGCGCTGTGCCTCGGTCGAGCCCATGCGGGTCTGCGGGTCCTTGCGGAGCAGGCCTTCGAGGAGCGGGGTGAGCGGCCCGGCGCGCCGCGGCGCGGGCGGGTCGTCCTGGACGACGGCCTGCAGCGTGCTGAGCGCCGACGTGCGGCGGAAGGGCGAGACGCCCTCGACGGCCGAGTAGAGCGTGGCGCCCAGGGACCACAGGTCGGAAGGGGTGCCGGGCCGTTCGCCGAGGGCGCGCTCGGGCGCGAGGTAGTCGGGCGAGCCGACGAGGTCGCCGGTGCGGGTGAGGGTGCCGGAGCCCTCCACCAGGGCGATGCCGAAGTCGGTCAGCACGACGCGGCCGCCGGGCTCCAGCAGGACGTTGGCGGGCTTGACGTCGCGGTGCAGGACGCCGCAGGAGTGCGCGCTGCGCAGCGCCTGCAGCACCATGGAGCCGACCTTGGCGGCCTCTTTGGGGCTGAGCACGCCTTCGTGCTGCAGGATCTCGGCGAGCGACCGGCCGCGGACGAACTCCATGACGATCCAGGGGCGGCCCTCCTGCTCGACCACGTCGTGGACCGTGATGACGTTGGGGTGGCTGATGCGGGCGGCGGCGCGGGCCTCCTGCTTCAGGCGCGCGTAGAGGGTGCGGACGTCCTGCTCGCGCATGTGGTCGGGGGCCCGGACCTCCTTGGCGGCGACCTCCCGGTCGAGGAGCTCGTCGACGGCGCGCCAGACCACGCCCATGCCGCCGCTGCCCAGCTGGTCGATGAGCCGGTACCGGCCGGCCAGTAACGGATGCCGCTGCTGCTCGCCGTCCATGATTCGTGCGCCCCCTTCCCCGTACGCACGGCGCCCCGGGCCGTGCGCGTTTTCGGGCCACACCGGCTGGGACGAGCCGGGTCCGGGCGGCGTTCCCGGTTCCGCTGCCGTCCGGGGAGGCATGCGGCGCACGGTGCGGCGCACCGGCGTGAGCTCAGGCGCGCACGTCCGGGGTGCGGCTCACCTTGCGCCCGAGCGCGGCCGCCGCGCGGGCGAAGGCGGCGGCGTCGTGGACGGCCGCCCCGCCGGGGTCGTTGTTGAAGTAGGCGTAGACGTGGGCCCGGCCGGGCCAGGTGCCGGCGATGCGCGCGGCCCAGCTCGCGAGCGCGGTCCGGCCGTAGCGCGGCCAGGGCCGGGCCCGTCCGCTGTGGAAGCGCACGTACCCCCAGGAGGCCGTACGCCACAGCGGGGTGACGGGCCGGGAGCCGTGGTCGGCCCAGCACAGGGCGGCGCCGTTGCCGTGCAGGACGTCCTGCACCTCGTCGGTCCACCAGGAGTCGTGGCGGGGCTCGACGGCCACGCGGACGCCGTCGGGGAAGCAGCCGAGCGCGGTGTCCAGGAGCGCGGGGTCGGCGCGCAGGGTGGGCGGCAGCTGGAGGAGGACGGGGCCGAGCCGGGAGCCCAGCCCGGCGGCGTGGCGCATCAGCCGCCCGACCGGCTCCTCGGGGTCGCGCAGCCGCTTGATGTGGGTCAGGTAGCGGCTCGCCTTGACGGCCATGACGAAGTCGGCGGGCGTGCGATCGTGCCAGTCGGCGAAGGTCCCGGGCGTCGGCAGCCGGTAGAAGGCGTTGTTGTTCTCGACGGTCGCGAACTGCCGCGCGTACTCCTCCAGCCACAGGCGCTGCGGGCAGCCGTCCGGGTAGAGGACCCCGCGCCAGTCCTTGTACTGCCAGCCCGAGGTTCCGACGTGGAGAGGCATGGGTCTTCCCTGCCCCGGCCGGGCGGGGGCGTCACGGGCGGCCCGCGAGGAACGCCGGATCGGCGGCGGTGCGGGACGCCGGCCGGGGATCGCGGGGGCGTGCGGCCTGCTGCGGTTGACTGGGGGCATGGACGAGGCTGCCTGCATCTTCTGTGAGATCGCCGCGGACGGCTCCGCGGGGCACCGGGTCTTCGAGGACGCGACGGCGGTCGCCTTCCTGGACGCCCGGCCGCTCTTCCCCGGCCACGTGCTGGTGGTGCCCCGGCGGCACGCCGAGACGCTCACCGACCTGTCCGCGGACGAGGTGGGGCCGTTCTTCGCCCGGGTGCAGCGGATCGCGGGGGCCGTGGAGCGCGCGATGGGCGCCGCCGGGTCGTTCGTGGCCGCGAACAACCGGGTGAGCCAGTCGGTGCCGCACTTCCACGTGCACGTGGTGCCGCGCAACCGCAAGGACGGCCTGCGGGGCTTCTTCTGGCCGCGGGGGCGCTACGCCTCGGACGAGGAGGCGGCGGAGGTGGCGGCGCGGGTCCGGGCGGCACTCGCGGCCGGGCCCGGGGACACGGAGCCTGTGCCCTGACGTGGACGAGCGCCTGACGTGGACGAGCGCCTGGCACGGACGATCGTCTGACATGGACGAGCGGCGGGAATCTGACCATATTGGAGGTATGGCTTCCCTCGTTCTCCGGAGCGCCGTCCCCGGGAGAAGAGGTGGATCATGAGATTCCGCGACCGTGTGGATGCCGGCCGCCGTCTGGCCGAGCGGCTGGGCCACCTGCGCGCCGAGGACCCCGTCGTCCTGGGCCTGCCGCGCGGCGGCGTCCCCGTGGCCTACGAGGTCGCCCGGGCGCTCGGCGCCCCCATGGACGTGGTGCTCGTGCGCAAGCTCGGGGTGCCCTTCCACGAGGAGCTGGGGTTCGGTGCCATCGGCGAGGGCGGGGTGCGGGTCGTGCACAGCGACATCGTCCGGATGAGCCGCGTGGAGGAGGACGACCTCGCCGAGGTGCAGCGGCGCGAGGAGGCGAACCTGGCCCGCCAGGCCGAGCGGTTCCGCGGCGGCCGCCCGCGGATCCCCCTGAAGGGCCGCACCGCGATCGTGGTCGACGACGGCATCGCCACCGGCGCCAC
This sequence comes from Streptomyces roseoverticillatus, assembly GCF_000719265.1. GTDB lineage: Bacteria > Actinomycetota > Actinomycetes > Streptomycetales > Streptomycetaceae > Streptomyces > Streptomyces roseoverticillatus. The sequence goes on from NZ_JOFL01000003.1 coordinate 2,969, forward strand.
GGCGTCGGCCGCCTGCCAGGTGGTGCGGGCCCAGGAGGCGGCCCGCGTGGTGCTCGCCGAGCCGGTGGCGCCGCCGGACGCGGCACAGGCGCTCCGCGCGGAGGTGGACGAGCTGGTCTGCCTCAGCACGCCGGAGGTCTTCTTCGCGGTCGGCGAGTGGTACCAGGACTTCTCCCAGACCCCGGACGAGGAAGTCATCGACCTGCTGGAGCGCAACAGGGCGGCAAGGACGGACCCCGGAGGTGTGCGATGACCACGGAGAAGATCGTCGAGAGCCCCATCGACATGGAGTTCCGCGAGGCCGGCGCGCTGACCCAGGCGGCGGTGCGACTGCACATGCACGACGGCACGGACTTCACCGCCGTCGGGACGACCAACCGCAACCCCGCCGACCCCTCCCAGCAGCGCGTCGGCGAGGAGGTCGCGGCGGCGCGGGCGCTGCGCGACCTGTCCGAGCAGCTGCTCGACAAGGCGGGGGTGGACATCGAGGAGGCCACGCACGTCACGACACGGCTGAACCACTGACCGGGACGTGGCCGCCCCACTGACCGGCCCGGGCGCGACCCCGCCGCGCCCGCGGCCGTCCGGGCCGACCGGATGCCGGCCCGGAACGAACGGTCACCGGTCAGATCTCGATGCCGTCGGCCACCCTTGAGGACGGGACGCAGAGCATCCCGTCGAAGGCGTCGGTGACCGGTACGTGCAGGTACGCGCTCTGCAGCCGGGTCCGGTCGGGGCTGCCGCCGCCCTTGGGCGCCCGGCGCAGCCCGGCGAGGCCGATGGCCCCGGCCGGCAGGGCGCCGGCGAAGGCGGCTTCGATGCTTCCCCGCTCGGGCGGCTCCAGCTCCGTGTCGTCGACGGTGAAGCCGAACCGGGCGTTCTCGTCGAGCGGCATCTCCGCCGTGCGGCCGGCGGCGCTCGTCACGCCGAGGGCGAAGTAGTCGTCGCCCAGGGCGCGGTGGAGGTAGTGGCCCATGGGCAGCGTCGCCGGGGACCCGTCGAAGGCGACGGGTTCCTTCTGGAGGTGGGCGTTGTGGGCCATGAGCACGACGCGTGTTCCCGGCTCGGCGCGTTCCAGGTGCCACAGGACGGACCCGGCCATGTAGGTCTCGCGGGCCGAGAGGTCGGGGGTGATTCCGTCGCCGGCGAAGAGAGCGGCCATGGCCCGGAGGGTGTGGTCCGCGTGGGCGGCGGCTTCCAGGCGCCGGAGGGCGACCTCGTACGCGTACCGGCCGGTGCGGGCCACCTGCAGGGGCTCGGTGGCGCGGAAGCGGATGAGGAGGCGGGCGAGGGCGGCCGTGAGGGCGTCCTGCTCGGCGGCGGCCAGGCGCCCCCACGCGGGCGCCGCCGCGGCGGCGGACCCGGCGGCGAACCGCTCGGCGGTCCCGATGGCGGTCTCGGCGAGCGGGAGCGCCCCGGGGTCGGCCTCCCGGAGGTGGTCGGCGACCGGGCGCAGCGCGGGCAGGAGCGAGCCGCCCGCCGCCGGGATGTCGACGCCCGCGAAGCCCACGGGCCGGGCCGCGGTGCGGTTGTGCAGGCGCAGGGCGTGCAGCAGCTCCCGCGCGCCCACGGGGAGGTCCGCCGCGGTGATCCGGGCGAGGTCGTCGTCCGGGCCGGCGCCCCGGACCCAGGCGTCCAGGGGCAGGGCTTCGCTGAACCCGTACTCGAAGGCGAGGACGGTGAAGCCGCAGCGCTCGACGAGGAACCGCAGGAGGCGCCGGCGCGTGAGGCCGAATTCGTGGATGAAGTGCGAGTTCTCGCCGATGCCGACGACCCGGGCGTCGCCGATGAGGGCGCGCAGCGGCTCCAGGTCGTCGAGCGGTGCGTCCGGGTCGAGGGTGGTCAGGGTGGTGGCGTGGTCGCGCAGCCAGTACGCGAAAAGGTCATGGCCGGAAGGCTGAACAGGCATGCTGAAGGCTCGTCTCTCGGTGTGCGGTGCACAGGTGCGGAACCGCACCTGTGCAGGGGTATGCGGCTTCCCGAGGGAGCGTCAGCGGAAGAGGGTGCCCGGAACCATGATCGAAGGCTAACCGGCGCCGTGAACCGCGGGCAAAGGGTTTATTGCGGCGCGGTCCGCTGACCGGCCGCTGCCGGTTCCTCCGCCGGGAGGCTGTCCATGAAGGAGCTCACCGAGAAGACGGCCCGCCCCGGCCCGGGCGGCCCGTAGCCGGGGGGCGAGGCCAGTCCGTACTCCTCCAGGGTCGCGCGGTACACCTCCAGCAGCCGTACGTGGTACTCCAGCGGGGCGCCCTCGGGGTTGAGCCTGCCCAGGGGCGTGGTCGGTTCGGGGCACCAGGTGGTGAACCGCGGGACGATGCCGTGGGACATGAAGAACCGCAGCCCCTCCGCGGTGGACGCGATCGCCTCGTCGACGCCTGCGAATCCGTCCGGGGCGGCCATCTCCACGCCGGCGACGAAGTTGGGGATGACGTTGCGGGCGCCGAAGACGTCGGCGGAGTCGAGGATCCGCCGGTGCCACTCGGCGCGGCCCACGTAGCGCTCCTTGCCCGGGCAGTAGAGCTGGAAGAGCCGCTCGTCCCACACCTCGAAGTTGGGGTGGTAGATGCGGACGCCGTAGTCGTGGAAGCGCTGCACGTCGGCCTTGGGGAGGGCCTGGGCGACGACCTTGCCGATCCAGCGGCCCGGAAAGCGCTCCTCGATGGCCTGGGCGTAGCGGCCGTAGAAGTCGGCCTCGGTGTGCCCCGCGACCTTCGAGGTGATGGCGCCGCCGGTCAGGGTGTACGCCTGCGAGGCCCGGCCGGTGTCGTACCGGTCGATGATCTCCAGGGCCTCCAGCACCTCCTCGACCGGCTTGACGCCGGTGTAGGGGCGCCCGGCGGCCTTGTGCTGGCGCCAGTTGTGGTTGATGTCGCAGTACTGGCACTCCTCCTTGGCGCCGAAGTACTGGCACACGCGGAAGACGGTCAGGTAGACGAGGTAGCCCCACTGGATGGTGGGGGCGACCTCCATGACCGACTTTCCGTTGGAAAGGGTCTGCCGGTAGTAGTCGGGCATCGGCGGCAGGCCGACGTCGGAGATCCGCCGCCCGTCGAGGTAGAGGCCCAGCGCGCCGTCCTCGCCCGCCCGGACCCGGTAGGGCGAGGCGGGGTTGACGCGGACGGAGACGACCGTGCGGCGCAGCTCGTAGGGGCCGCCCGTCAGCACGATCTCCTCGGGCGGGCGGCGCAGGGCGGCGGCGCCGAGCTCGGGGAGGGTGCGGTGGTCGAAGGAGAAGATGAAGTACGACTTGGGTTTGATCCCGCCGGACGCCTCGTTGGCGGTGTCGCTGAGCGCGGAGTCGTCGAAGGCCATGCCGCCGCGCAGCAGGTCCTCCTTGATGACGGCTTCCCGCGGGATGTGCGGGAACCGTTCCATCAGGCCCTCGATCAGGTGGGTACGGCCGGTCATGTGCGGTGCTCCCCCTTCGTGCGTGCGCTGCGGGCGGGGTCCGCCCTTGATCACTGACGCTAGTCCCGCGCGGTGCGGGGGACGCAGCCGGGTCCGCCGTTCCGGGCTGTACGGTCCTCGGATGGAATGCTGCGAAACGATCACCCTGTGTGAAGGGACTGTCCGGATAACGGACGAGTTAACCGGATCTCCGTTTGCCTGCACATACTCGAACATCCCGATCTCGCATGATGGACAGGCACGACCATGAGCCGGACAGACATAACTTCTCCCCCGCAGACGGAGGACGCCCCCGCGCAGGGGTCGCCGCTCTCGAACGGGCTCAAGCAGCGGCACTTGTCGATGATCGCCCTCGGCGGCGTCATCGGCGCGGGCCTCTTCGTGGGCTCCGGTGCCGGCATCGCCGCCGCCGGCCCGTCGATCGTGCTCGCGTACGCCGTCTCCGGACTGCTCGTGATGTTCGTGATGCGGATGCTCGGCGAGATGTCCGCCGCCAACCCCGCCTCCGGCTCCTTCTCCGTCCACGCCGACCGGGCGATCGGCCCGTGGGCCGGCTTCACGGCGGGCTGGATGTTCTGGACCCTGCTGGTCGTGGGCGTGGCGATCGAGGCGATCGGCGCGGCCCACATCGTGCAGGGCTGGCTCCCGGGCACCCCGTCGTGGATGTGGGTGCTGGTCTTCATGGCACTGTTCTGCGGCAGCAACCTGGCCGCGGTCTCGAACTTCGGTGAGTTCGAGTTCTGGTTCGCCGCCCTCAAGATCGGCGCCATCGGGCTCTTCCTGGTCCTGGGCGCGCTCGCCGTCCTCGGCGTGCTGCCCGGCAACGACTCCCCCGGCGCGGCGCACCTGTTGCACGACGGCGGCTTCCTGCCCACGGGCGTGAACGGCCTGCTGATCGGCCTGCTGGCCTCGCTCGCCGCCTACGGCGGCCTGGAGACGGTGACCATCGCCGCCGCCGAGGCGGAGGACCCCGTGCGCGGCGTGGCCAAGGCCGTGAAGACGACGATGTGGCGGATCGGCATCGTCTACGTCGGCTCGATGCTGATGATCGTCACGCTGATCCCGTGGAACGACAAGAGCGTCACCGAGAGCGGCCCGTACGCGGCCGTGCTCGACCGCCTGAGCGTCCCCGGCGGCGGGCAGATCATGAACGTGGTCGTCCTGATCGCCCTGCTGTCGGCCATGAACGCCAACATCTACGGCTCCTCGCGCATGGCCTACTCGCTGGTCTCCCGCGGCCAGGGCCCCAAGGCGCTGGGCAAGGTCTCCGGCGGGGTGCCGCGCCGCGCGGTGCTCGCCTCCTCCGCCTTCGGCTTCTTCGCCGTCCTCCTGTCGTACTGGTACCCCACCACGGTCTTCGCCTGGCTCCTGAACATGGTCGGCGGCGTCGTGCTGGTGGTGTGGGGCTTCATCGCCGCCTCCCAGCTGGTGCTGCGCCGCCGCCTGGAGCGCGAGGCGCCCGGCACGCTGGTCGTGCGGATGTGGGCCTTCCCGTACCTGACCTGGCTGACGCTGGCCGGGGTCGTCGGGGCCCTGGTGCTCATGCTGCTGGAGGACGACACCCGCGTGCAGCTGTACTCGACCGGTGGCCTGGCGCTGGCCCTGGCGCTGGTCGGGTACGTGCAGCAGCGCCGCGCGGCCGCGAAGCGCTGACCACGCGGCGCACCCCGGCAAACGGCGAAGGCCGGTTCCCTCGGTGAGGGAACCGGCCTTCGCCGCACGTACGGGGCTCGTGACCCCGCCGCACGTACGGGGCTCGTGACCTGCCCAGCGGGCCTTTCCGGGCTGCACCCGGTTCGGCACCGCCGGTCAGCAGCGTCGTGGCGCGCCACCGTCGCGGCGGGAGGAAGCCGCCCGCCGCAACGACGAGGGGGACCTAGGAGGCGGCGGCAGCCGCTTCACGCTCGCGCCCCTGCGCCGGGACGGTGCCGGTGGCGGGCTCGGCGTCCGCGCCGGCGAGCACCGGGTCGGGGCCGGGCAGGCCCGCGCGGTGGGCCTGGACGCCCGCGCGCACCGCCCAGAAGTAGAAGCCCAGGGCCGACACGCCGACCAGGGCGGTGTCGAGGCCGCCCGGGATCACGCCGTGGCCGCCGAACTCCTTGCTGCCGAGGGCCGACAGCAGGGACAGCCACAGCAGGAACCCGACCATCCACCAGGCCGGCGCGAACTGGCGGCGCAGGTTCTCGCCCCGGCGGCGCAGCACGACGGCGGCGATGGGGACCGAGACCAGGGTGAGCAGGGTCACCTTGCCGGTGTTGGGCCACTTCGACCAGTACAGGGCGCAGGCCGCGAAGGCGAAGATCAGCGGGCAGAGGACCTTGGCGGCGGGCAGCCGGAAGGGGCGGGGCAGCTCCGGCTTGGTCTTCCGGAAGACACCGACGGCGATGGGGCCCATGAGGTAGGAGACGACCATCGCGGCGGAGACGACGCTGGCGAGGGCCTCCCAGCTGTGGCCGATGGTCAGCAGCAGGAGGACGGAGAAGCCCAGGTTGAGCCACATGGCGGGGCGGGCGACGCCGTAGCGGGGGTGCACCTCGGCGATCTTCTTGGGGAAGAAGCCGGTGTCGGCGAGGTTCTGCGCCAGGTAGGCGGAGGAGGCGACGTTGCCGATGTTGGCGCCGTTGGGCGAGATGAAGGCGCCGAACTGGAGCATGGTGACGACCCAGTGCAGCATCAGCAGCTTGGCGAGGTCGGCGAAGGGCGAGGCGAAGTTGATGCCGCTCCAGCCGCCGGCTTCGGCAAGCTTCTCGGGCGGGACGGCGCCGAGGAAGGCGACCTGCAGGGCCAGGTAGATCACGAGGCCGAGGGAGAGCGCGCCGACGAGGGCGAGCGGGATGGCGCGGCCGGGGTTCTTGGCGTTGCCGCCGAGGTTGACGACGGCCTGGAAGCCGTTGAAGGCGAAGACGACGCCGGAGGCGGTGACGGCGGTGAGGACGGCGGACCAGCCGTTGGGGGCGAAGCCGCCGTGCGCGGTGAAGTTGTCCGTGTGGAAGCCGGAGGCTATGAGCGCGCCGACCGCGAGGACGGGGATGGCGAACTTGACCAGGGTCAGCAGGTTGTTGGCGCGCGCCAGCAGCTCGACCGACCAGTAGCAGGCCAGCCACAGGGCGAAGGTCAGGAGGAGGGCCATCGCGATGCCGGTGCCGGTGAGGCTGCCGTCGGCGACCAGCCCGCGGGCCCAGCCGAAGCTCCACGAGGACATGTACTGGGTGCCCGCGATGGCCTCGATCGGGATCAGCGAGGCGGTCGCGATCCACACGGCCCAGCCGGTGATGAAGCCGAGCACCGGGCCGTGCGAGATGGAGCCGAAGCGGGCCATCGCGCCGGGCAGCGGGTAGGCGGCGCCGACCTCCGCGTACGACATGGCGATCATGCCGATGAAGATCGCGCCGATCACCCAGGCGACCAGCGCGGCCGGGCCCGCGACCTGAGCCGCCTGACCGGCTCCGAAGAGCCAGCCGGAGCCGAAAATGGACCCCAGCCCGATCATGATCAGGGCGAAGAGGCTGAGGCCTTTTCGATTGGCCGCGCTCAGATCCACGACGTGCATTCCGTTCTGCCGGAGACAAAGTCTGCGGGCAGCACGGTGCACCTCATCGGCCGTCCGGCTGCCCTGCCTGCGTCGGCTCGCGCCGACGGGTACTCCGTCTTCCGGGCCGGGCGGGAAATGCGGCAGGGAATTCGATCAGCAGTGGTCCGATCTCGCCTGCGACGAGATCACCGAGGGCGCAAATAACGACGCCGGTCATGCTACGGCAATGGACGGATCCACTCCAATCGCCCTTGATCGGAAACTTATTTCCAAAATAATTCCTGTATTTCGGCGCACGCGGAGCACGGACCCGTTCCTCCGGCCCGTTCGCAAGGCGTCGTTCACGAGCCGAGGAGCGCCGAGAACCGTCCGAGGTCGATGTTGCCGCCGCTGACGATCACGCCGACGCGCTGTCCGCGCAGCCGGCCGGCCGTGCGCCGCAGGGCGGCGAAGCCCAGGCACCCGGTGGGCTCGGCCACGATCTTCATGACGCCGGCGAAGGTTCCCATGGCCTCGACGAGTTCGGCGTCGGTCACGGTGAGGACTTCGGGGGCGGCGCTGCGGAGGACGGCGAACGTGAGAGCGCCCAGGGCCTCGGTCCGCGCCCCGTCGGCGATGGTCCGCGGCGTGCCGATGCGGACGATGCGGCCCTCGCGCAGCGACCGCCGGGCGTCGTCGCCCGCTTCCGGCTCGACGCCGTAGAGCCGGCAGCCGGGGGACAGCGCGGCTGCGGAGAGCGCCGTGCCGGACAGCAGACCGCCGCCGCCCAGCGGCACGAAGAGCGCGTCGAGCTCTCCCGCTTCGTCGAAGAGCTCCTTCGCCGCGGTGCCCTGACCGGCGATCACGTGGGCGTGGTCGTAGGGCGGGATCAGCGTGAGGCCGCGTTCGGCGGCGAGCGCGCGCCCTATCTCCTCCCGGTCCTCGGTGTCGCGGTCGTAGGCGACGATCCGGCCGCCGTACGCCTCGGTGGCCGCCCTCTTCACGGCCGGGGTGTCGTGCGGCATGACGATCGTGGCCGGAATGTCCAGCAGGCGGGCGGCCAGCGCGACCGCCTGGGCGTGGTTGCCCGAGGAGTACGCGACGACGCCGGCCCGCCGCTGCCCGGGCGAGAACCGGGACAGGGCGTTGTACGCGCCGCGGAACTTGAAGGCCCCCGCGCGCTGGAAGTTCTCGCACTTGAACAGCACCCGCGCCCCGGTCTGTTCGTCGATCAGCCGCGAGCGCAGCACCGGGGTCCGGTGGGCGTGGGGCGCGATCCGCTCCGCCGCGGCCAGGACGTCCTCATACGTCGGAAGGTCTCGCATGCTGATCCTCTCGGTTGGGAACCACGGCACGGCGACGATATCCGGTCAACTGCCCCTTACACCGCACGGATTTCGGGCCGCCCCATGTTTATGATCAACGGCAGAAGATCCACAAGGTCCGGAAGGTCGGCGTACGGGAGACGTGCGGGTGGAGATGTCACAGGTGCCTGCGGTGGACGGGGCGGTCCGCATCCGTCTGCTGGGGCCCGTCCGGTACGTCTCGGCCCGGGGGGACGTCAGCCGGCCCGGGGCTCCCGGGCCGCAGGCCGTGCTGGCGGCGCTGGCGCTGAGCGCGGGGACGCTGGTGACGGTCGACGAACTGGTCGACGGCCTCTATGACGACCACCCGCCCGCCTCCGCCCGGCGGGTGGTCGTCAACTACGTCCACCGGCTGCGCACCCATCTGGAACGCGAGGACGGCGCGGAGCCGGGCGGCGAGGGGCGGGGCGCGGTCATCGCGACCACGGCCGACGGGTACGTGCTCCGGCTTCCCCGGGAGCAGGTGGACGCCCTGCGCTTCGGCGAGTTCACAGCGCGGGCCCGGCGCCACGCCGAGGCCGGCGGACCCGCGGCGGCGGGCGCCTGTCTGGAGGAGGCGCTCGCGATGTGGCAGGGCCCCGCGCTGGCGGGGCTGCCCGGGCCGTTCGCGCAGGCCTGGCGCCGCACGCTGGGCGAGCAGCGCGCGTCCGCGCTGGAGCTGCGCCTGGAAATGCTGCTGGCGTGCGGACGCCATGCGGAGGCCGTGCCGGACATCGTGCAGGCCCTCAAGGCGTACCCGTACCGGGAACAGCTGCACGGTGCGCTGATGCTGGCCCTGTACCGGTCGGGGCGCGGCGCCGAAGCGCTGGCGGCGTACGACCGCGCCCGCCGGGTGCTCGCCGACGACCTGGGCATCGGCACCGGCCCCGCGCTGCGCGAGCTGCACGCCGCGATCCTGGCGGGGGATCAGGCCCTCCTCCTGCCGCCCGCCGACGGCGGCAGGGACGCCGCCGCGCCGCCGGACGTCCCCGGGACGCAGGAGCCCGCCCAGCTGCCGCCGGTGCCGTCCGACTTCACCGGCCGCCACGAGCAGGTGTCCACGCTGGTCGCCGCGCTCACCGCGGGCCGCCCGCACGCCGTGGCCGTCATCACGGGCATGGGCGGGGTCGGCAAGACGGCGCTGGCCCTGCGGGCGGCGCACGCGGTCGCCGGTTCCTACCCGGGCGGGCAGTTGTACGCGAGCCTGCGTGCCCCCGACGGCACCCCGGGCGAACCGGCCGGGATCCTGGCGGGCTTCCTGACGGCACTGGGCGTCCCCGGTGAGCGGATACCGGTGTCCCTGGCCGATCGCGCGGCGCTCTTCCGCACCCTGCTCGCGCGGCGGGCCGTCCTGGTAGTGCTCGACAACGCCACGACCGTCGCCCAGGTCGAACCGCTGCTGCCGGGCGCGGGCCGGTGCGCCGTGCTGATCACGGCCCGTTCCCTGACCGCCATGCCCGCCACGGTCACCGTGCCGCTGAAGGGGCTCGGCGCCGACGACGCCGTGGAGCTCGTCGGCAGGATCGCGGGGATCCGGCGGATCGAGGAGGAGCCGGACGCCGTCGCGGCGCTGGCGGCGACCTGCGGATCCCTGCCGCTCGCGCTGCGGGCGGCCGGCGCGCGGCTGGCGGCCCGGCCCGCGTGGAGCGTCGCCGCGCTGCTGGAGCGGCTCTCGGACCAAGCCCGGCTGCTCAGCGAGCTGCGGGTGGGCGACGCGACGGTCGAGGCGGTGTTCGAGATGTCGTTCGCGCAGCTGTCCGCCCCGCACGCCGGAGCGTTCCTGGCCCTGTCGATCCCGCACTGCACCGAGTTCGGCGTCCAGGCGGCCGCGGCGGTCCTGCGGATGCCTGAACGGGACGCGGAGCACACGCTGGAGGCGCTGGTCGACGCCGCGCTGCTGGAGGCCGGCGCACCGGGCCGCTACCACTTCCACGACCTGGTCGGGGCGTACGCGCGGGAGAAGGCCCGCACCTCGCTGTCCGCGTCCGAGCGCCGCGAAGTGGTGCGCAACGCGGTCGACTTCCTGTGCGCCGGGGTCGTCGCGGCCGTGGTGGCCTCCCAGCCGCTGGCCGGCCCGCTGACCGCTGACCTGCACCCGCGCCGGACCGTGAACGTGGACGTCGGCAGCGGGCGCGACGCGGTGCTGTGGATCCGCCGCGTGCTGCCCGAGCTGACCGCCGTCGTCGAGCAGGCGGCGGTCAGCGGCGACGCGGAGTCGGTGGCGCTGGCCGTGGACGTACTGGTCCTCGTGCCCTGCTTCGAGGAGGTGCTGCCCCTGGGGCAGCTGGCAGGGGCGGCCACCGCGCTGGTCCCGGCCGCGCTGGCGCACTGCGGCGAGAGCGTGGTCGGCACGGCGTACTACGCGGCGGGGGTTGCCCTCAAGAAGCACCTGTCCCCCGGTTCCCTGCGCCGCTCCCGGGAATACCTGCTGAAGGCGGTGGAGATCTTCGGTGAGGCGCCCCGGCCCGCCGACGGCCCGCGGCCCTTCCTCGCGGTGCTCTTCGCCCTCGCCATGCTGGCCCAGATCGACGTGCAGCTGGAGGACTTCGCCTCGGCCCGCGGCCACGCGCAGCGGTCGGTGGCGCTGGCCGCGGCCACCGGCGACCAGTCCCTGGTCGCACGGCGCAGCACCGTCCTGCTCCAGGTCGAGGTCCAGGACCCCGGCCGGCGCACGGACCTGGCCGCCATCGGGGCGCGGTGCCGGGAGCTGGCCCGGGTCTTCACCCGCGGTGAGGACGTGAAGTGGCTGATCAGGGTGATGATGACGGAGGCTGACAGCCTGTCGTACGGCGGTGATCACGCGGCGGCGGCCCGCCTCTACCAGCGGGCGCTCGAACGGGCCCGGGCCACCGACCACGTCCGCAACGAGACGGAGTGCCGGTTCCGGCTGGCCGGGGCCCTGCTGGCGACGGGGGAGGCTGAGGCCGCCGTCGGCCACGCCCGGGAAGCCGTGGCCGTGGCCCGGCTCACCCAGGAACACCAGCTGATGGCGGGCAGTCAGCAGGCGCTCGGCGAGGCCCTGCGGGCCGTGGGACGGACCGCCGAGGCGGACGGCCATCTCGCGCGGGCCGCGGAGCTGTACCGGGAGATGCGGCTGCGCGGGCCGGCGGACGCCGTGACGCCGTGACGCGGCCCCGCCCGGGCGATGGGGGGCACCCGGGCGGGACCGCGCCGTCCATGTCACCCGCGCGCGGGTGTCCGCAGCCCTCCGGCCAGCCGGTCGGCGAGTACCGGCCCTATCTGAGCGAGCCGGTCCGGGCGGGTCAGCTCGCCGTGTTCGCCCTTGACGGGGGTGACGTCGATGCGGCCCGTGACGTACGGCCGCCAGGCACCGGGCCGGGGCGAGCCCGCGGCCTTGCCCTCGGTGGCCTCGAAGAGCAGCACGTCGCCCTGGAAGGCCCGGGGCACGAAGCCGCTCTGGAGGGCGCCGTGGTGGGCGAACACCCGGACCATGGCGGCGAGGCCCCGTTCGCCGAGCAGCGCGAGCGGCCCGTCGGGGTCGGCGGCGTCCGGCCGGTGTCCCAGCGAGGCGAAGAGCGCCTGCCGGAGCTCGTCCTCGTCCGCCGCCTCTCCCCCGTCGGGGACGCCGCCGGCCGGCGGATAGCTGTCCATCAGCACGAGGGAGGTGACCTCCTCCCCCTCCTCCTGCAGCCGTACGGCCATCTCGTGGGCCACCAGCCCGCCGAAGGACCAGCCCAGCAGCGCGTAGGGACCCTGCGGCCGCACCGAGCGGATCTGCGCGAGATACGCCTCCACCATCTCGGTCATGCTCGCGGGGGCGGCGTCCGGATCGGTGAGCCCGTGCGCCTGGAGGCCGTACACCGGCTGGTCGGGCGCCAGGTGGCGGAGCAGCCCGGAGTACACCCAGCTGACGCCCGCCGCCGGGTGGACGCAGAAGAGCGGGGCGGGCGCGGCGGCCGTGCGGGAGGGCGCCGTACGGGCCGTGGAGCGCGCCCTGCGCAGGGGCAGCAGGACGGCGAGGGAGTCCTCGCGCCGCTCCTCGGTGAGGCGTTCACCGAGCTCGGCGACGGTGGGGGCGTCGAACAGGGTCCTGATGTCCAGTTCGGCCCCGAGCACCGAACGCACCCGGCTGATCAGCCGGGTGGCGAGCATCGAATGGCCGCCCAGGGCGAAGAAGTCGTCGTCGACGCCCACTTCCGGCACGCCCAGCACCTGCGCGAACAGGCCGCACAGCAGCTCCTCGCGCACCGAGCGGGGGCCGCGCCGGTGCACCGTCGCGCCGTCGCCCGGTGCCGGCAGCGACCGCCGGTCCAGCTTGCCGCGCGAGGTCAGCGGCAGGGCGTCGAGGAGGACGAAGGCGGACGGGACCATGTGGCGCGGCAGTGCGGACGCCGCGAAGCGCCGCAGGTCGCCGGCGTCCGGTGCCGCCGGGCCGCCGCCGGAGCGCGTGCTGTCCCGCTCGGGGACGACGTAGGCCACGAGCCTGCGGTCGCCCGGCCGGTCCTCGCGGACGACCACGGCGACCTGGCGGACCGCCGCGTGCGCGGCGAGCACCGTCTCCACCTCGCCCGGTTCGATCCGGAAGCCCCGGATCTTGACCTGCTCGTCGGCTCGGCCCACGTACTCCAGCGCCCCGTCGGCGGTCCACCGCACCAGGTCCCCGGTGCGGTACATGCGCTCGCCGGGCGCGCCGTACGGGCAGGCCACGAACCGCTGTGCGGTCAGCGCGGGCCGGCCGACGTAGCCGCGGGCCACCCCGGCACCGGCCAGGTAGAGCTCGCCGACGACCCCCGCCGGAGCGGGCCGCAGACCCGGGTCCAGGACGTACACCCGGTTGTTGCCCATCGGCCGCCCGATCGCCGGCCGCTCGTGCTCCGCGGCGTGCGCGTACGAGACGTACACGGTGGCCTCGGTCGGGCCGTAGCCGTTGACGGTGGCGGTTCCGGGCACGGCCCGCAGCTCGCTCCACAGGGCCTGGTCGCAGCCCTCGCCGCCGAGCTCGATGATGCGTGGCCGTGAGGGCCGCGCGTCGGAGAGCAGCCCCGCCGCCAGCAGTTGGCGGCAGAACGTCGGTGAAACCTCCAGGTAGTCGACGGCCTCGGCCGCGACGTACTCGACCAGCGCCTGCGGGTCCCGGCGGATCTCGTCGTCGACCAGGTGCAGCTCGTGGCCGCCCATCAGCCACAGCAGCGGGCACCAGGAGGAGTCGAAGGTCAGCGGCCCGGTCAGCGCGGCCCGGACGCGTCGCCCGCCGGCCGTGTGGGCCGCGTACACCTCGCCGAGGTGGCCGTGGAGCAGGTTGACCAGGCTGCGGTGTTCGACCGCCACGCCCTTGGGCCGCCCGGTCGAACCGGAGGTGTAGATCACGTAGGCGAGGTGGTCGGGGCGCAGGCGTACGGGCCGGTCCTCGCGGGCGGGATCGACGTGCGCGTACCGGGTGCGGACGGCCTGGACGGAGGGGTCGTCGACCGGCAGGACCGGCAGGTCCGCCGCGCAGTGCGGCCGCAGCCGGGCCTCGTTCGCCACGTCGGTCAGCAGCAGGGCCGGGGCCGCGTCCGCCAGCATGAGGGCGAGCCGCTCCACCGGGTCCTCCGGGTCCAGCGGTACGTGGCAGCCGCCGGCCTTGAGCACGGCCAGTTGTGCGACGACGTGCTCGCTGGTGCGCGGCAGCAGCGTGGCCACGTGCTGGTCCGGCCCCACGCCCTGGCCGATCAGCATCCAGGCCAGCCGGTTGGCGCGGCTGTTGAGCTCGTGGAAGGTCACCGGGCCGTGCGCGTCGACGAGGGCCGTGGCGGCGGGCGTGCGCCGGGCGTGCTCCTCGAAGACCTCGTGCAGCAGCCGGTCGTCCGGCAGCGCGCGGGCGGTGTCGTTCCACTGGGTGAGGATGCGACTGCTCTCCTGCGGGGACAGCAGGTCCAGTGCGTCGACGGGGGTGTCCGGGGCCCCGGTGACGGCGGTCACGAGGCGCAGCAGGCGCTGGGCCAGGGACGCGGCGGTGCCGCGGTCGAACAGGTCGGCCGCGTAGTGCAGGACGCCGCGGATCCCTTCGGGCGATCCGTCCGCCGCGTGCCGCTCGACGAAGGTGAAGTCGAGGTCGAACTTGGTGGGCGCGGCGTCGAGGGGCTGCGCCGTGACGGTGGTGCCGGGGAGGTCCAGGGCGGCCTCGGCGTTGTTCTGCAGGACGAGCATGGTCTGGAAGAGCGGGTGCCGGTTGCTCGTGCGGTCCGGGTTGAGCTCCTCCACCAGCCGCTCGAACGGCAGGTCCTGATGGGCCAGCGCGGCGAGGTCGGCTTCCCGTACCCGCTGCAGCAGCTCCGCGAAGGTGGGGTTGCCGGAGGTGTCGGTGCGCAGGACCAGCGTGTTGACGAAGAAGCCCACGAGGTCGTCCAGGGCTTGGTCGGTGCGTCCGGCGGTGGCGGTGCCGAGCGGGATGTCGGTGCCGGCGCCGAGCCGGGTGAGCAACGCCGCCAGCGTGGCCTGGAGGGTCATGAAGAGGGTCGCGCCGTGGTCGCGGGCGAGGGACTCCAGGCGGGTGTGGAGTTCCGCCGGGATGTCGAAGTGGAGGAGTCCGCCGGTGTGGGTGGGGTGGGCCGGGCGGGGCCGGTCGGTGGGCAGGGCCAGTTCCTGCGGCAGGCCGGCCAGGGTCCGGGTCCAGAAGTCCGCCTGCTCCTCGGCCGTCTCTTCCAGGAGCTCACGCTGCCAGAGCGTGTAATCGGCGTACTGGACCGGCAAGGGCTCCCACTGCGGCGCACCTCCCGCGCGCCGGGCCTCGTAGGCGGCCGACAGATCCCGCAGCAACGGCGCCTCCGACCACCCGTCACTCGCAATGTGATGCAAGGTCAGCAGCAGGGTGTGCTCGTCGGGGGCCGTCGTGAACAGTGTGGCCCTGACCGGGAGTTCGTCTGCGAGCCGGAAGGGGGCGAAGGCGTCCGCGTGGAAGCGGGCAGTGACGTCCTCGGGCGCGCACCGGACCACAGCGAGCTCTACGGAAGCCTCCTCAGGAGCGAGGACCCGCTGGAAAGGCTCGCCGTCGACAGCGGGGAACACCGTCCGCAGCGACTCGTGACGCCCCACGACGTCACCGATGGCCGACCGCAAGGCACCCACATCCACCACGCCCCGGACCCGGAAGGCGAACGGCGCGTTGTACGTAGGACTCTGCTCGAACCCGTCAAGAAACCACAGGCGCTGCTGAGCGAAGGACAACGGCAGCACCTCCGGCCGCGCGCGGCGCGTCACCGCCGGACGAGCCGTCACTCCGTCGGCCAGGCAGGCGGCGATCCCCGCCACGGTGGGGGCGCCGAACAGCGCACGGACGCCCAGTTCCACGCCCAGCACCGAGCGGATCCGGCTGATGAGCCGGGTGGCCTTGAGGGAGTGGCCGCCCAAGGCGAAGAAGTTGTCGTCCACACCCACGCCCGGCACGCCCAGCACCTGTGCGAACAAGCCGCACAACAGCTCTTCCTGCACCGACCGCGGGCTCCGCTCCTCGCGGACCGCTACCGCCGCGGACGCCGCTGCCGCCTCGTCGGCGACGGCTCTGCGGCGCTCCTGGCTGCGGCTGCGGAACGCGCGCTCCTGCTCCGCCGTCTCGAAGATCTCCAGCGCGCCGACGGGGGCCTCCGGATCCGCGGCGGCGGCACCGAGGAGACGCGCCAGGAGGCGGTGGAGGGACTCGGCGGTCTCGTGGTCGAAGAGGTCGGTGGCGAACTGCAGGATGCCCGAGATTCCCGCCGGGTTGCTGCCGGCGTCCCGTTGCTCGGTGAAGCTCCAGCCGAGGTCGAACTTGGAGGGCGCGGCGTCGAGGGGCTGCGCCGCGACGGTGGTGCCGGGGAGGTCCAGGGCGGCCTCGGCGTTGTTCTGCAGGACGAGCATGGTCTGGAAGAGCGGGTGCCGGGCACTGGTGCGGTCCGGGTTGAGCTCCTCCACCAGCCGCTCGAACGGCAGGTCCTGATGGGCCAGCGCGGCAAGATCGGCTTCCCGTACCCGCTGCAGCAGCTCCGCGAAGGTGGGGTTGCCGGAGGTGTCGGTGCGCAGGACCAGCGTGTTGACGAAGAAGCCCACCAAATCGTCCAGGGCCTGGTCGGTGCGTCCGGCGGTGGCGGTGCCGAGCGGGATGTCGGTGCCGGCGCCGAGCCGGGTGAGCAACGCCGCCAGCGCCGCTTGCAGGGTCATGAAGAGCGTCGCCCCCTGCCCGCGGGCGAGGGACTCCAGCCGGGAATGGACCTCGGCGGGGATGTCGAAGTGGATGAGTCCGCCGGCGTGGGTGGGCTGCGCCGGGCGGGGCCGGTCGGTGGGCAGGGCCAGTTCCTGCGGCAGGCCGGCCAGGGCCTCGGCCCAGAACTCCGCCTGTTCCTTCCCCGTCTCCTCCAGGAGCTCACGCTGCCAGAGCGTGTAATCGGCGTACTGGACCGGCAAGGGCTCCCACTGCGGCGCGCCTCCCGCGCGCCGGGCCTCGTAGGCGGCCGACAGATCCCGCAGCAACGGCGCCTCCGACCACCCGTCACTCGCAATGTGATGCAACGTCACGAGAAGGATGTGGTCGTCGGGCGCGACCGAGAACAACGTCACCCGGATGGGAAGCTCGATGGCCAGCTGGAAGGGCGCGAAGGCGTCCTCGTGAAAGCGCGCGGTGACCTCCTCGGCCGCGCACCGGACCACAGCGAGGTCCACCGAAGCCTCGCCGGGAGCGAGGACCCACTGGAAAGGCTCGCCGTCGACGGCAGGGAACAGCGTCCGCAAGGACTCGTGACGCCCCACGACATCACCGATGGCCGACCGCAACGCATCCACGTCCACCACGCCCCGGACCCGGAAGGCGAACGGCGCGTTGTACGTAGGACTCTGCTCGAACCCGTCAAGAAACCACAGGCGCTGCTGGGCGAAGGACAACGGCAGCACCTCCGGGCGCGTGCGGGGCGTCACCGCCGGACGAGCTGCCGCCGCACCGTCCGCGGTCCGTGCCGCCAGCCGCTCCGCCAGGCCCGCCACGGTGGGCGCGCCGAACAGCTCCCGCACACCCAGTTGGACGCCCAGCACCGTCCTGATCCGGCTGAGCAGTTGGGCGGCCTTGAGCGAGTGGCCGCCCAGGGCGAAGAAGTTGTCGTCCACACCCACGCCCGGCACATCCAGCACCTGCGCGAACAAGCCGCACAACAGCTCTTCCTGCACCGACCGCGGGTTCTGCGAATGCGTCATGACGCTCCCTTGAAGATCCGAGACGGATTCACTTGCCGACGGCCGGTTTCGGCGTCAGGTCGCGCCAGTGCTCGTCGACGTAGTCGAGGCACGCCTGGTAGCCGGCCGCGCCGTGCGCCACGGTCCAGCCCATGGGGGGTGCCAGCCGCGCCGGCCACAGGGAGTGCTGGTTGCTGTCGTTGGTCAGGACCAGGTAGGTCCCGTCGGCGTCTTCGAAGGGGTTCGTCACCACTGGGGTGTCCTTTCCGGCAAGGCAAGGAGGGAGGAGGGGAGGGGAGGAGGGGGTACGGTGCAGGCTCAGGCGGGGGCGCCGAGCGGTGCCTCGGTCAGCGCGCGGATGCGGACCGGCAGCTCTCGCCAGATGTCCGGGGTGTAGAAGTGGCCCCCGGGCAGCACGTCGTGGCGGTACGGGCCCGTCGCGACCCGGCGCCACTGGTTCCCGGCGTCCTGCTCGATGACGTCGTCGCCGGTCGCCGAGAGCATCTGCACCGGGACGCTCACGACGGTCCCCGGCGTGTAGCGGAAGGTGTCGCGGACCTGGATGTCCGCCCGCATGAGCTCCACCGCCATCTCCTGGAGGTCGGGGTCCTCCAGGACGTGCGCGGGCATCAGGCCGTTGGCCCGCATCCAGTCCAGGAGCGACGCGTCGGTGTCCTGCCGGGCGGGGAACATGTCACGGGGCGTCAAGCCGCGGTCGGGCGCGTTGCACGAGGAGACGACCAGCGTCTCGGGCAGCGGCCCGCCGCCGCGCTCGATGCGGGCCGCGACATCGAAGGCCATCCAGCCGCCCATGCTGTGGCCGAACAGGACGTACGGGCCGTCGACGGCGGAGAGCACGGCGGCGGTGGTGTCGGCCGCGAGCTCGTCCCAGTCCGTCGCGCAGGGCTCCGCGAACCGCCCTTCGCGGCCCGGGTAGCAGACGGCGGACAAGGCCACGTCCGCCGGGACGCACGCGCTCCACTCGTGGTACGGCCCGGTGCCGCCGCCGCAGAAGCCCAGGCAGATGAGCGTGCGCGAGGTGTGCTCGTCCCGCTCCTTGATCCGGATGACGGTGGTGTCCTGTTTTTCAGGCGTTCGTCCAGCCATGGCGGTCTTCTTCCTCATCTTCTCGTGCTTCTCGTGCTTCTTGCACTTCTTGTGCTTCTTGCTGCTTCTTGCTGCTTCTTGTGCTTCTTGTGCTTCTCGAACGGATGCCGGCCGGGCGTCGCCGGTCCCGGCGGCGGGGCGGTGACCGGCGGGCCCGTGCCCCGCGTGCCCCGTCGCGCTGCGGTCAGGCGCCGGCGCGCAGCGCATCGACGTGGCGGGCCAGGTCCCGGAGCCGGGGGTGCCGGTAGACCTCGCGGGCCGACATGGCGATCCCGAACTGCTTCTTGATCCGGGCCACGACGCGCAGCGCGATCAGTGAGTGGCCGCCCATGGCGAAGAAGTCGTCGTCGGCCCGGATGCGCTCGCGGCCGAGCACCTCGGACCACACGGCCGCGATCAGCGTCTCGGCCTCGCCTTCGGGGGCGTCGTCCGGGGCCTCGTGCGCTGCCGGTTCCGCGCTCTCCTCGGGTGCGGGCAGGGCGGCGACGTCGACCTTGCCGTTCACCGTCAGCGGCAGGGCGTCGAGGGCGGTGTAGACGGTGGGGAGCATGAACTGCGGCAGGACGCCGGCCAGCCGCCCGCGCAGCGTCTCGGCGGTCGGAACCCCGTCCGCCGCGTCGGCCGCCGCCACGTAGTACGCGACGAGCTGCTCGCCGGTGACCGGGCTGCTGTGCAGCGTGACCGCGGCGGCGGCCACGCCCGGCTGACCGGCCAGCGCCGTCTCGATCTCGCCCAGTTCGACGCGGTAGCCCCGGATCTTGACCTGCCGGTCGATGCGGCCCAGGTACTCCAGGGCCCCGTCGGCACGGGTGCGCACCTTGTCCCCGGTGCGGTACATGCGGGTGCCGTCGGCGGCGAAGGGGTCGGCGACGAACCGCGTCGCGGTCTGCGCGGGCCGGTTCACGTACCCCAGGGCCACCTGGGGCCCCGCGAGGTAGAGCTCGCCCTGCGCGCCGCCGGCCACCGGCTGCAGATCGGCGTCCAGGACGTACGCCCGTACGTGCGCCAGCGCGGGGCCGATGTGCGGGGTGCCGCCCTCGATCCAGGCCGCGGTGGCGTCCACGGTGCACTCGGTCGGCCCGTACAGGTTCAGCGCTTCGAGCCGCCCGGCGGTGCGTGCCTCCGCCAGCTCGCGCCAGGTCTGCTCGGGCACCGGCTCGCCGCCCATGAACAGCCGCAGCGTCCCGGCCCGGCCCTCGGCCGCGCGCACGAGCAGGTCGGCGCGGAGCAGGTGCCAGTGCGAGGGGGTCAGGTCGAGGTCCTGCACGCCGTACGCGTCCAGGGCCGCGACCAGCCGCGCGGGGTCGGTGCGCTCGTCCTCGCCGAGCACGACCAGCGTGTCGCCCCGGCACACCCGCGCCCACTGCTGGACCGAGGCGTCGAAGGAGACGCTGGCGTTCCAAGCGACGACACGAGGCCGCGCGGCGTACATGCCCGCCTCCTCCAGCCCGTCCACCAGGGCGGCCGCACCGCCGCGCGTGGTCTCGACGCCCTTGGGCGTGCCCGTCGAACCGGAGGTGTAGATCACGTAGGCCGGGGTGTGGGCGGCGACCGGCACGGGCGGCGCCGGGGGCTGGTCCGCGGCGGCTACGGGCCGGCCGGCCTCCACGGTCCGCACGCCGTCCGGCCATGCGCGGCCGGCACCGGCGGTCACCAGGACCCGGACTCCGGCGTCGCGCACCATGCCGTGCCGCCGCTCCTGCGGGTACTCGGGGTCGATGGGGACGTACGCCGCGCCCGCCCGCCAGACGGCGAGCAGCGCGACGACGAGGTCCGCGCCCCGGGGCAGGCTGACCCCGACCCGGTCGCCGGGGGCGACGCCCAGCCCGGTCAGCACGCCGGCCGTCTCGGCGGTGCGCCGGTCGAGTTCGGCGAAGGTCAGGCGGCTGCCGTGGTCGTGGACGGCGGTTCCGGACGGGTCGTTCGCCACGGCCTGCGCGAAGCGCGTCAGCAAGTCGACGGGCACGGGCCGGCCGCACGCCGCGGCCGGGGAGACGGCCGGCTCCGGGCTGTGGGGGCCTTCGAGAACGCCGGTCACGCGGCCTGCTCCTCTCGTGCGGCGGCGGCCACGGTGGGCCGGCAGGCGTCGAGTCCGACCGGGTCGCCCATGGCGACGACGATGCGCCGGTCGCCGCGGAAGGGGTCGCGGCCGTGGGTGGCCAGGACGTTGTCGACGAGCAGGACGTCGCCCGGACGCCAGGTCCGGCGCAGCGTCGCGCCCTCGTAGGCGGCGTTGATCGTCTCGATGTCCTCGCCGGTCAGGGGCTTCCCGTCGCCGAGGGCGGTCTCGAACGGCAGCCCGTCCGGGCCGAACTCGTCGAGCAGCGCCTCCCGGATCTCCTCGTCGAGCGACCACGAGTTCCAGAAGGCCATGTGGTTGAACCAGACCTCCTCGCCCGTCGCGGGGTGCCGGATGATGCCCGGCCGCAGCTGCCGTGTGCGCAGCGCGCCGGAGGAGTCCCACTCACAGGAGATGAGGTTGTCCGCGCAGTACTTCTCGACGTCCTCGCGGCTCTCGGTGGCGAACGCCGTGCGCCAGTCCAGCGAGATGTGCTCCGAGTAGGTGCGGGACAGCACCCAGCCCGCGGCGCGCATCCGCGCGACCAGGCCGGCGGGAAGGCGGCGCAGCACCTCGCGGCAGTCGGCGACCGGCGTGGCCCCGCCCTCTTCGGGGGCCGTCAGGCAGGCGAACAGCAGCAGACCGGGGAAGGTCAGGGTGTAGCTGTTCTCGTTGTGCATGCGGATCGGCTGATTCGGCGGCAGGTCGGTGGAGGAGTAGACGTCGTTGCCGTAGCTGCTGCGCGGGGTGGCCTTCTCGCGGTAGGGCGTGCGCTGCGGGATGAGGACGTCCCGCACCTTCGCGAAGTCGTCGACGTCGTGCACGGGCAGGCCGCGGAGGTAGAGCGCGCC
The DNA here is from genome assembly GCF_000719265.1 of Streptomyces roseoverticillatus. Lineage (GTDB taxonomy): Bacteria > Actinomycetota > Actinomycetes > Streptomycetales > Streptomycetaceae > Streptomyces > Streptomyces roseoverticillatus. The sequence continues at coordinate 24,386 of NZ_JOFL01000003.1, forward strand.
GTGCCGGTGCAGTGCCGCGCGCAGCTCGGAGCGGACCGAGGCGAGCCAGGCGCACGCCTCGGCGGCGTCCGCGAACTGCGGGACCCGGGTCGTCGCCGGTTTCCCGGTCTCGGTGGCCCAGGAGAGAGAATCGCTCATCGTGTTGCGCGTCCTGTCGTGTCGTTGCTGACGGATTGCCTCGTACGCCGCCGGATCCCGCGCGTCATCCCCATCCGGTGTCGTCTCCGTCGTTCGCGTCGCGGTGCACGGCTGTCGGGAATCGGCGTAGGAGCATGGGGGATTTCCTCGTACTTCCAAAACGGGAGGGTGGATTCTTTTTCTGACCGGCGTCTTCGAGCTCAGCCATGGGTTGCGGCCACCGGATTCGGGCGCCGGATGCGTTCGCCGGCCAACGGGATTCACGTTGTCATCCGAAATGCACACCGACCAAGGCCGTTCGGGGCTGGTGTTCACGCCTGTCGCATAGATGAGAGGGGGACGAAACGGGCAATTAAGGTCACAGGGAGTGCCCGGCCCGGGCCGTCGCCTCCGCTCGTACCGGCAGGTCGCGACGGGTTCGGACGGGCGAACAGAGCAGGATCAGCGCGGTCAGCGGGATGCCCGCGGTCATCAGCCACAGCGTCGGGCGCACACCGAGCCAGGTGCCCAGCCCGCCGGCGAGCAGTGCGCCCAGCGGCAGGGTGCCGTAGTTGAGGAACGACGAGCACGCGGTGACCCTGCCGAGCACGCGCGGCGGGCAATAGGCCTGGTTGAAGCCCGCCTTGATGACGTTGCCCGCCACGACGCCGACCGAGGCGGACGCGTAGCCCACGACGAAGAAGGCCAGGCCCGCGCCCCGGGTGGTGAGCGCCATGAGCGGGGCGAGCGCGGGCACGCCGAGTTCGAACACCAGCAGCGCCCGGGCGGTCCCGAAACGGGCCACGCCGCGGCGCACCAGGAGCGCGCCCAGGACACCGCCCGCCCCGCCGATCGCCATCAGCACGCCCACCCCGGTGCCGGTCAGACCGACGTCGCGCACCAGGAACACCACGAACAGCGTCTGGCACCCGCCCAGGAAGAGGTTCGAGGCGGCGCCGAAGCACGTGAGGCTGCGCAGGTAGGGATCGCGTGCCACCAGCCGCACACCCTCGCCGACCTCCTTGAAGAGGGCGCCCCGCGCCCGTGCGACGGCGGGCGCCGGCGGCTCCCGGTGCCGGATCCGGGCCACGCACACGAGGGACACGAGGAAGGTCGCCGCGTTGGTCAGCATGCCGTCGACCGCGCCGGCGGCCTGGGCGATCAGGCCGCCGGCGCCGGTCCCGGCGAGCTGCGCGGCGGAGGCGCTGCCGTGCAGCTTCGCGTTGCCCTCGGCCTGGTCCGCCGCGCCGACGATGCCGGGAAGGTAAGCGGTGTACGCGGTCTGGAAGAAGACCGCCGCGGTGCCGGCCAGCAGGGCGGCCAGCAGCAGCCCGCCCACGTCGAGCACGCCGAACCGGTGGGCGAGCGGCACGGCCACGAACAGCGCGCAGGAGACGGCGTCGGCGGCCAGCATGACCGCCCTGCGCCGCAGCCGGTCCACCCAGACCCCGGCCGGCAGGCCGATGACGAGCCAGGGCACCCAGGTCGCGGCGTTGAGCAGGCTCACCTCGAAGGTGCCGGCGTGCAGGACGGAGACGGCGACCAGCGGCAGCAGCACACCGGTGACCGCGGCGCCGAATTTCCCCGTGGTCTCGGCGTACCACAATTGCCGGAAGTCCCGGTTCCGGCTCAGCAGCCCGCCGTTCCCGGACCGGCCCGCCATTCGCCTCCCGGCGGCCTTCCCGCTGCTGTCCGCCACCCCTTCTCCGCGGTTCTCCCGCCCCCTCACCGCCATGGGAACAATTCCGTCTGCTCACCGTTGACCGGTTGTTGATCAGTCATCTCTAGACTGCTCCCGATCGGGGGAAATCTCGGGTACGGCAGGGGGGCCATGAATACCTCACACTCACTCGGTGAAATGCAGCTGAGCCGGGAAGCACTGGACGTCTTCGCATTCGCGGCGGACCGGACCGTATTCGGCACCGGAGAACTCACGGCCGTCGGTCTCGACGCCGACGACGCGGAGCGGGCGGTCAAGGAGCTCGTGGAACTGCGGCTCCTGTGCTACGCCGAGGGCGTGCCGGACCGACTCACCGTCGTGCCGCCGGCGGTCGCCGCGAGCCGGCTGCTGCGTCCGATGGAGCGCCGGATCCAGCACCAGCAGGAGGAGATCGAGCGGTTCCGGTGGATGTTCGACGCGCTGCTGCCCGCCTACGAGTCGAGCCGCGCGCGCAACTCCTCGGCCGCGCCCGTCGAGCTGGTCACCGACCTGCACGTGGTCCAGGAGGTCATCGAGGAGCTGACCCTGACCTGCCGAGAGGAGGTCCTCACCGCACAGCCCGGCGGGGCGCGCTGCCCCGAGGCGCTGACGGCGGCTCAGGAGCGGGACCGCCGGATGCTCGCGCGCGGCGTCGCCATGCGCACCCTGTACCAGCACCCCGCCCGCTACCACCAGCCGACCATCGACCACGTGCAGCGCGTGACGGGCCTGGGGGCGGAGGTGCGCACCCAGTCCGAGGGCTTCTGCCGCATGCTGATCTTCGATCAGCACACGGCGCTGCTGGGCGTGCCGGACGATCCGCGAGCGGCCCTGCTCGTGCGCGAGCCCCACCTCATCCACAGCATGCGGGTCTTCTTCGACTGTGCCTGGCGCAGCGCCTCACCCTTCCCGCTCGTCTTCGACGCCGCGTCGGCCGTCCGCATCTCGGGCGAGATCCAGGAAGCGATCGTCGCCATGCTCGCCGAGGGGCTGGAGGACAAGTCCATCGCGCGGCGGCTGGGAATGTCGGTGCGCAGTTGCCAGCGCCACGTCGCGGAGGTCATGAAGGCGCTCGGCGCCAAGAGCCGCTTCCAGGCCGGATTCCTCATCGGACAGTTGCGCAACGACTCGACGGAGGGGGCACTGCCCGGGTCCGAGTGCCGCGTGCTCGCGAGCGCCGGCCCGCCGGACGCCCGGCGCCGGGGATGACGGCGAGGATCCGGCCGCCCCGGGGGGCGAGTCCTCAGCCGGACCGGCGGGCCGGGACGGGCACGGGTGGTCCGGGGTCGGCCACGGCCAGGTCCACGACGAGACGGCCGAGGTCCTCGGCGTGGCGGTCGGCCTGCTCGGGCGAGTAATTGGCCGGATTGGCCTCCACGCACACGGTCGTCCCCTCGCCCGGCGACCCCACGTCGAAGAACAGGCTGAGGTCCGGGACGGGACCGGTGACCAGCGTGCGCACCGAGCCCCGGGCCGTCCCGAACTCCAGGGCTCGGTCGAAGTTCACGACGTTGACCAGCGGTCCGACTCCGAGCGGAGCCACCGGGCCCGCGGCGGCGAGCAGCGCGCGCCGGAACTCCTCGTAGCGGTGCCGGTGGTGACGCATCGCCTTCCTGACCCGGCCGTCCGCCTGCAGGCAGGCGTCCCGTAGCGAAGCCTTCGGATCCACGCCCACCCGCACGGGCAGGATGTTCGCCAGCGGCGCGACCACGCCGCGCAGCACGCGGGTGGGCCGGCCGGCCACGGAGCACCCGAAGGTCACCTCGTCCGCTCCGGTGACCTGCCGCAGGTAGAGGGCGGTGGCAGCGATCAGGAAGTGGGCCGAGGGGATCCCCAGGAGCTCGCTCTGCTTCTCTATCGCCTCGACCGCGGACGCCGGCAGGTGGTGACGGCCGTGCAGGGCCGCGGACGCGGGCGGCGCCTCCGCGTGGAGCCGTCCCGTGGCGGGCCAGGCCGCCGCCTCCTGCGCCCAGAACTCCTGGTCCGCCCGGTACGTGCGGCCGGCCGCGTACGCCCGGTCGTGCTCGACGGCCGCCGTGACGGGCTCGAAGGGATGCGGCTCCGCAGCGCCTCCGCTCAGCAGCGCGTTGTAGACGCCGGCCGTCCTGCGGGCGAGGGCGGCCTGGCCGTAGCCGTCCGCCACGATGTGGTGGACACGGCGGTACCACAGGTGGCGGTCGGGCGACACCCTGATCAGGGCGGCGCCGAGCAGCGGGCCGGTGGTGAGGTCGAACGGCCGGGCGAGGTCGGCGCGCATCCAGGCCACGGCCCGCCCGTCCGGGTCGGGCCCCTCGCTCATGTCGAGGACCTCGAACTCCCACTGTGCGGGCCGCAGCTCCTGCACCGGCGTCCCGTCGGGCTCCGTCACGAACCGCGCGCCCAGCGACCCGGCCTCGTCCACGGCGGTGCGCGCCGCCCGCTCCAGCAGCGCCGCGTCGAGAGCGCCGGTGATCTCGTAGTAGTCGCCCACGTTGTAGGGCGTGCCGGCCGGCTCCAGGATCTGGGAGATCCAGATCTCCAGCTGGCCTGCTGTCAAAGGGACTCGCACGTTTGCGCTCCAGACGCCTCGGGACCGTCGTCCCCTCACCCTGGCACCCGCCCCGACCTGCGCACAGGCCTCACCGGGGGTGGTGTTCCCGCCTGTCGTGCACCCGAGGGGGGACGGCAGGCGGGAACACCCGGGCCGGTCCCTGCACCGTGTGCGGATCACACCGTGCGCCTTGTCCGGATCACACCATCGGACCACGCGTACCGGGGTTTCCGTTGCGCGAAGAAGGTGACAGTCTCCGAGCGGCCCCCGGCGCGCACCCGGTCATCCGACACGCCCCGTGTCACGATGGCCGGGCGGTATCCGGCTGCCCGCGGGGAAGTTCCCGGTGCCCTCCGGCGCCGGGTCCTCGCGCAAGCCTTTCGACGTACGTGACAGGAGTGGAGCCCGCCATGCCCAGCACCCCCGCCCCCACGGCCACCGCTCACATCGGCGTCACCGGGCTCGCCGTCATGGGCAGCAACCTCGCCCGGAACTTCGCCCGGCACGGCCACACCGTCGCCGTCCACAACCGCACGTACGCCAAGACCGAGGCGCTCATCGACGCGCACGGCCACGAGGGGAACTTCGTCCCCGCCGAATCCGCCGAGGAGTTCGCCGCCGCGCTCCAGAGGCCGCGCCGCATCGTCATCATGGTCAAGGCCGGAGACCCCACCGACGCCGTCATCGAGGAGTTCGCCGCCCTCCTCGAACCCGGGGACGTGCTCATCGACGGCGGCAACGCCCACTTCGGCGACACCCGGCGCCGCGAGAGGCAACTCCGCGACAAGGGCATCCACTTCGTCGGCACCGGCATCTCCGGCGGTGAGGAAGGCGCCCTCCACGGGCCCAGCATCATGCCCGGCGGCTCGGCCGAGTCCTACGAATCCCTCGGCCCGCTCCTCGAATCCATCGCCGCCGAGGCCCCCGACGGCACCCCCTGCTGCACCCACATCGGGCCCGACGGCGCCGGACACTTCGTCAAGATGGTCCACAACGGCATCGAATACGCCGACATGCAGCTCATCGCCGAGGCGTACGACCTGCTGCGCCACGTCGCGGGCTACGAGCCGGAGCGGATCGCGGAGACCTTCCGCACCTGGAACACCGGCCGGCTGGACTCGTATCTCATCGAGATCACCGCCGAGGTGCTGGCGCACACCGACGCCGCCACCGGCCGCCCGTTCGTGGACGTCGTAGCCGACGGGGCCGAGCAGAAGGGCACCGGCCGCTGGACCGTGCAGACGGCCCTCGACCTGGGCATCCCCGTCTCCGGCATCGCCGAGGCCGTGTTCGCACGGTCCGTTTCCGGCCACGCGGACCTGCGCGGCGCCGCGCGCGAACTCCCGGGCCCCGGACGGGAACCCCTCGCCCCGGCCGAGGCCGGGGAGTTCGCTTCCCTGGTCGAGGAGGCGCTGTACGCGTCGAAGGTCGTCTCGTACGCCCAGGGCTGGAACATGATCACCGCGGCGAGCGCCGAGTACGGGTGGGACATCGACCTCGGGGCCGTCGCCGCCATCTGGCGCGGCGGCTGCATCATCCGGGCCGCGTTCCTCGACCGCATCCGCGCCGCGTTCGCCGCCGACCCGCAACTGCCCACGCTACTCGCCGACAAGGGGTTCGCCGCGGAGGTCGGCAAGGCGCAGGACGCCTGGCGCTCGGTGGTCGCCACCGCGGTCGGCCGGGGTGTGCCCACGCCGGGTTTCTCTGCGGCGCTCGCGTACTACGACGCGCTGCGCGCCGAGCGGTTGCCGGCCGCTCTGACGCAGGGACAGCGCGACTTCTTCGGTGCGCACACCTACCGGCGCACCGACCGCGAGGGCTCGTTCCACACGCTGTGGGGCGGGGACCGCAGCGAGGAGCAGACCGGCTGAAACCGCCCTGCCCTTACCGTGCGTACGGCCGTCCGCGCGGCCGCACGCACCTCCGCCCGCACGGCTCCGCACGGTGGCGACGGGTGCACAGCGCGATACCCCCGGATGGCCGTACGTACGGATGTGTCCGACCTTGACGGTTCTGTCCTGACCTGCGTCTTTGCAGGTCAGGGAAGTGTTAGTACGGACCGGGGCATGGACCGGGCGAGGGGCGTGGGCTTAACTTATGCGCTATGACCTCCCCCCGCAGCACCTACGGCGGCGGCTACTACGCCTCGTCGTCGTTCCCGGACACCCCGATTTACGACAGCCTCGTCGCCGAGCGGGGCACCCCGCAGATCGCCCCGATCCGCGTGTCGTCCCCGTACGACGGCGGCGGCAGCAACCTGCCCGCGCTCCCCGCACTGCCGTCCGGCCCCTCGGCCGCCCCGGCGGCCCCGGCCCCGCAGGCCCAGTACGGCGCCCAGGGCGGCGCCCCGTACGGATATCCCGCGCCCGGCCCGCAGCAGCCCGCCGGACTGCAGCAGGCGGCCGCCCCGTACATCCCGCAGCAGACGCCGCAGCGCGCCTACCCGGGGCCGGGCCCGCAGCAGTACCAGCAGCGGCCCGGGGCGGCCCCGGCAGGCCAGGCAGGCCCCTCCGGATACGACGCCATGCGCCCGGCCACACCCCGCCCGGCGGCGGGGCAGTACGAGGACCCGTACAACCGCCAGTACCCGAATCAGGGGGGTTACTGACCTTCTGTCCGTTGTGCTGGGGGTCCCGCTACGGCGGGCAGGGGTACTCGTTCAACCGCCCGGCCGGGGTGGCAAGATGACCGCATGTCCACGTCGCCCACGCTGACCGCGCTGCACTTCTACCCCGTCAAGTCACTGGCGGGGTGCACCGTCCCGGAGGCGGCCCTCGAGCCGTGGGGTCTGGCCGGGGACCGGCGGTGGATGGTGGCGGACGCCGACGGGATGATGATCACCCAACGGCAGCAGCCGAGGCTCACCCTGGCCTCGGCCCGCCCGCTCCCGGGCGGCGGCGTCCTGCTCGACGCGCCCGGGGCGGAACCGCTCGACGTCGCCGTGCCCTCCCTCGCGGAAGCGGAGGGCACGGTCACGGTGCAGGTGTTCCGGGACAAGGTCGAGGCGGTCCCCGCGGGGGCCGCCGCCGACGCCTGGCTCAGTGCCCATCTCGGGACCACGGCCCGCCTCTTCCACATGGACGAGCCCGCGAGCCGCCGCCCGATCGATCCCGGATTCTCCCTCCCGGGCGAGACCGTGAGCTTCGCCGACGGCTATCCGCTGCTGGTGACCACCCTCGCCTCGCTCGACGCCCTCAACGCGCTCGTCGCGCAGGGCGACCTCCCCGGCGAGGGCCCGCTCCCCATGAACCGCTTCCGCCCCAACGCCGTGGTCGACGGCACCGAACCCTGGGCCGAGGACGGCTGGCGGCGCGTGCGGATCGGCGAGGTGACGTTCCGGGCGGTCAAGGATTGCGGCCGGTGCGTAGTCACCACCACCGACCAGACCACCGCCGAGCGCGGCAAGGAGCCCCTGCGCACGCTCGCCCGGCACCACCGCATCGGCACCAAGGCCGTGTTCGGCAAGAACCTCATCCCCGAGCACACCGGGACCCTGCGGGTCGGCGACACCGTCGAGATCCTCGACTGAGCAGCGCGCCCGCTCGCCCTTCGCCGCATTTCCCTCACTCTTCTCCCTCCGCGCCGTCACTCCTCTCCCCCCGGCTTCCTCACTCCCCTCCCCCGCCGCACGCCACCCGTCAACGCGCTGCCGTGAACGGCATCCGGAGGAGGTGATTTTGCTCTCTCCGCCGTCTTCCTCCGCATGCGGTGCCCTGTGTGAGGTATTTACGGACCCGGAAGGGGGTGAGCATGGTGCGCGCTACGGCACTCGCATGGCGATGGCGGCGCAATCCCCTGCGTCGCCGGACCGACGTCCTGGAGTCATGGGTGGGACTGGTCGCCGTGGTTCTCATGCTGCTCGCGGGCCCGGTCACCGGCTGGGTGACGGGGTCGCTCGCCCACGAGGCCCTGCGGCACACGGTCCGCGAACAGCATCGGCACCGCCATCTGGTGACGGCCACGACGCTGCGCGCCCTGCGCGGCGGACCGGCCGAGACCGACCGCGAGGCCACGGCCGGCCGGGAGGGACACCATCGGGTGGTCGCCCGCTGGCCCGGACCGGACGGCGGGGAGCGCTCCGGTGTGGTCGCCGTGCGCCATGCCACGCGCCCCGGGCAGCCGTTCCCGCTGTGGACGGACGATCAGGGACGGCTCTCCGGCAGGCCCATGGACCCCGACACGGCCGCCGTCCACGCCGGTCTGGCGGGCGCCGGGGCGGCCATGGTCGCCTGCGGCCTGCTGGAGGCGGTGCGCCGCCTGGTCGTATGGCGGCTCATGCAGCGGCGGTACGCCCACTGGGACCGCGCGTGGGAACGGGCCGGGCAGACCTGGGGCCGGGCCGACGCGGGCAGCTGACCGGTCAACTCCCGGGGCCTGCGCGCGCTACGGTGGCTCCGGTGGCCGGTCCGGTACGCACCGGTCCCGGGTGGACGCACGCACGAGGTGGGGGCAGAGCAGCACCATGGCACAGGGCTCGGTCCAGGTGACGCACACCGGCACGGCGCGATGGCGGCGGCGCACGGGCGAGTACGACTCCCTCGCCTCGGCCCTGGAAGCGGCGGCCGACGGGGACGTGCTGTCCGTCGCGCCCGGAACCTACCGGGAGAACCTGGTCGTCACGCGCGCGGTCACGCTGCGCGGCGCGGAGGGTTCGCGCGGCAGCGTGCGCATCGCTCCCCCCGACGGGGTCGCCCTGACCGTACGGGCCTCCGCCGCGCTGCAGGACCTGCACGTCGAGGGGCACGACGCGGCGGCGCCCGCGCTCGTCGTCGAGGACGGCGCCCCGGAGCTGTCCGGCCTGCGCATCGTGACCCGCTCCGCGGTGGGCATCGAGGTGCGCGGCGGCTCCCGGCCGACGGTGCGTCAGTGCACGGTCGACAATGCGGGCGGCGTCGGCATCAGCGTGCTGGACGGTGCGGGCGGCGTGTTCGAGGAGTGCGAGGTGGTGGCCGCCGGCCAGTCGGGAATCGCGGTCCACGGCGGGGCGCATCCGCGCCTGGAGCGCTGCCGGGTGCACCACGCGTCGGGCGCCGGGCTCTCCCTCACGGGCGAGGGCAGTTCGCTGGAGGCGGTGGGCTGCGAGGTGTACGAGGTGCGGGGCGCCGGAGTGCAGGTGGCCTCCAGAGCCGCCGGCCGGCTGACCGACTGCCGGGTCCACCGCACGTCCGGTGACGGCGTGACGCTGGACACCGACGCCGTGCTCTCCCTCGTCGACTGTGACATCCACGACGTTCCGGAGAACGGGGTGGACCTGCGCTCCCGTTCGGTGCTGTCGATGACGCGCTCGGCGATCCGCCGGTTCGGGCGCAACGGCCTGTCCGTCTGGGATCCGGGCACGCGTGTCGACGCCGACCTGTGCGAGATCCACGACAGCAAGGGCGACTATCCGGCGGTCTGGATCAGCGACGGGGCGACCGCCTCCCTCGGCTCCTGCCGCGTGCACGACGTCCCGGACGCCCTGTTCGTCCTCGACCGCGGTTCCCACGTCGACGTGGTCGACAGCGACCTCTCCCAGGTCCGCAACACGGCGGTGTCGGTGAGTGACGGGGCGTCGGCCCAGCTGGCCGGGTGCCGGATCCGCGAGGCGGGCACGGGCGCCTGGTTCCGCGACCACGGCAGCGGCGGCTCCATGGCGGGCTGCACCATCGACGCCGCGGCGACGGGCGTCATCGTCACCAAGGGCGCCGACCCCGCCGTCGAGCAGTGCACGGTGAGTTCGCCGGTGGAGGCGGGCTTCTACGTGTCGGCGGGCGGCCGGGGCACGTTCCACGAGTGCCGGGTGACGGGCAGCGGCGGCTACGGCTTCCACGTCATCGACGGCTGCCGCTCGACGCTCACCCGCTGCCGCACCGAGCGCTGCGAGCGCGGTGGTTACGAGTTCGCCGAGGCCGGCCCCGTCAGCGAGGGCTGTACGAGCGACGAGCCCGTGACGTCGGCGGCCGTGGCCGCGCTGCCCTCCGGGGGCGGCGCGGGCGCGGCGCCGGTGGCGACGGCCGTCCCGCGGACGGTGCTGAAGCCGGTGGCCGTGCCGGTGCAGCGCTCGGCCGAGGAGGCGTCGCCCGCGCCCGCCACCGGGCCCGGGGCGCGCGCCTCGGTGACCGTGCTGCAGGAACTGGACGCGCTGGTGGGCCTGGAGAGCGTCAAGAAGGAGGTCCGCGCCCTCACCGACATGATCGAGGTCGGGCGGCGCCGGCGGGAGGCCGGGCTGAAGGCCGCCTCGGTCCGCCGGCACCTGGTGTTCACGGGCTCGCCCGGCACGGGCAAGACGACGGTGGCCCGGCTCTACGGCGAGATCCTCGCCTCGCTCGGCGTGCTGGAGCGCGGCCATCTGGTCGAGGTGTCGCGCGTGGACCTGGTGGGCGAGCACATCGGCTCGACGGCCATCCGCACCCAGGAGGCCTTCGACCGGGCCCGCGGGGGCGTGCTGTTCATCGACGAGGCGTACGCGCTCGCCCCGGAGGACTCGGGGCGCGACTTCGGCCGGGAGGCCATCGACACCCTGGTGAAGCTGATGGAGGACCACCGCGACGAGGTCGTGGTGATCGTCGCCGGCTACACCGAAGAGATGGAGCGCTTCCTGACCGTCAATCCGGGCGTGGCCTCGCGGTTCTCACGCACCATCACCTTCGGCGACTACGACGCGGAGGAGCTGCTGCGCATCGTGCGGCGGCAGGCGGACGAGCATGAGTACCGGATCGGAGCGGGGGCGTCGGAGGCCCTGCTCCAGTACTTCCGCGACATCCCGAGGGGGCCCGCGTTCGGCAACGGCCGTACGGCGCGGCAGACCTTCGAGGCGATGGTCGAGCGGCACGCGGGCCGGGTCGCGCAGCTGGCCGACCCGAGCACCGACGACCTCACCCTGCTCTACGCCGAGGATCTGCCGGCGCTGCCCTGAGGGGGCACGGGCATCCAGGCGGCGAGGCGCGCGAGCAGGGCCGCGCGGGTCCGGGCGAACTCGGGGTCGGACTGGTACTGGGAGTGGCCCAGGATGCCCGCGGGCAGCGGATGTTCGGCGGTCCGGCCGTAGGCGAGGGGGTCCTTGAGGGGGCCGTGGTCCACGGCGGCGACGCCGGCGCCGTCACCGTCGCCGGGGAGGCTGACGGGGCCGCCGATGGGGTCGGTGAGCCGCCACAGGTTGCACCAGCAGTGGACGTCGTCGTGGAGGGCGGCGAGCTTCACGGGGCCGAAGTAGGCGGGGAACCAGCGGCCGTAGAGCCGCTCCAGGGGCGAGCCGTAGGTGAGCAGTGCGACGCGGCTGCGCGTGGCGGCGGGCAGCTGCCAGACGGCGGCCGCGGCGAGGACGCTGCCCTGGGAGTGGCCGGAGATGACGAGGCGGCCGCCGGTGCGTTCGGTCCAGGTGCGCATCCGCCAGGTGAGGTCGGGGACGGCGCGCTCGGCGTAGCAGGGCGGGGCGAAGGGGTGGGCGGCGCGCGGCCAGAAGGTGCCGACGTCCCAGAGGATGCCGACGGTGCGCCGGGCGGCGGGGTCGCGGTAGGCGCGGCGGCCCCAGGCGATCAGCAGGACGAAGCCGAGGCCGACGCACCACGAGCCGAGCGCCTGGGCGGTCTGGGCGACGTCCTCGACGGCGGCGGGGGCGCCCCCGGCAGCCCGGCCCGGGACGTCGTGGGTGCCCCAGGCGCCGGCGACCGCGCCGCCGCCGAGGAGGAGCGTGAGCGCGGCGACGGTGCCGAGCACCCAGGGGGTGGCGTCGGTGAGCCCGGCGCGGGCGATGCTGCCGGCGATGGCGCGCGTACGGGCCTGCTCGTGCCGCTCGTCGGGATAGCCGTCGGGGACGGTGCGGCACAGGCGTTTGCGCAGGCGCAGGGTGCGGGCGGCCAGAACGAGGAGCAGCAGGAGCAGGACGGCGAAGAGCGGCGGGATGACGGACGCCTGCCAGGTGAGCAGCACCGGCGGGCCGCCGATCGGGCCGTCGCCCATGCCGGGGGTGGCCGGGCCGTCGAGCCAGTCCGCGACGCGGTGGGCGACGCCCGCGGTCATGACGCCGCCGAGGGCGCAGGCGAGGGTGGCGACGGCGGGGCCGGCGAGGCCGCCCAGCGGGGTCCGCTCGACGGGGGCGGCGCGGTGCAGCCGGCGGGCGGCGAGCGCGAGGAGGAGGACGAGGGCGCCCTGCCCGAGGGCGATGAGGCCGAAGACGCGGTCGCCGGGGAGCATGCCGTGGGACTGCCAGCCGGGGCGGTCCCAGGCGGCGTACACGGCGGAGAGCAGGAGCAGGCCGAGCGCGGTGAAGGGCAGGGCGGCGACGGTGAGGCGGTCGGCCGTGTGGTCGGGGGCGTCTTCGCTGCGGCCCCTGCGGCAGACGGTGTGGACGACGAACAGGGCGGCGGCGGCCAGGACGGCGCCGAGGATCCGGCCCAGGGCGTCGAGGGCGGGGCTGCCGCCCGGTGCGCGGTCGTGGTGGGAGGCGGCCTGGACGAGGAAGGCGGCGACGGTGAGCAGGGCCGCGGCGGTGTGGGCGGCGCGCAGCCGGGCGACGATGCGCCGCCCGTACCAGAAGCCGGGCAGGCACAGGGCGGGGCGCCTGCGGGCCGCGTGGCCGTCCTCGCCGGGGCCGGGACGGACGGGCGGCTGGGTCTCGTACGCGCTCCAGGTGCGGCGGGAGAGGAGCCACAGCAGGCCGGTCACGGCGGCCGGCACGGCGGCGGCGAGGGCGAGCCGGCGGCCCGGCGGGCTCCACCAGCCGCCCCGGTCGGCGGACATGAAGCCGAGCCAGGCCTTGCCCGAGGAGCAGGCGGGCGTGCCCGCGCACTGCCAGGCCGTCAGGTCGAGGGCCACCTCGCAAGCCGCCGCGGTGAGCAGGACGGTGAGGGTGAGGGCGACGAGGCGCACCAGAAGACCGTAGGCCCGTGTGGTCGTGGTGCGGCCTTCGGAGGTGGGGCGCATCCAGTGGGCGAGGTTGATGACCATGAAGGGCAGGAGCACCAGCCAGAGCGCGCGGGAGCCGTCGCCGGAGGTGAGGTTGGACCACACGTAGGCCTCGCGGACGGGCTCGCGGCGGTGGTCACCGGGGCGGTCCTCGGCGTCGAGGTCGCCCGTGCGGCGGTGGATGCCCGCGACGGCGTCGCCCGTGACGCGCACGGTGCGCGGATCGTCCAGCATGGCCTGCGGGGTGGTGCCCCCGACGCCGTGCACGAGCAGCTCCAGGGCGAGCCCGGAGGCTGCCGCGGGCGTGGGCGCCTGTGCTTCGGTTTTCGGCGTCTTTGCTGTCTTCGGCGCTTCGGTCTTCGCCGTCTTCGCCGTCTTCGCCGTCTGGGGTCGTTCGTCCGCTGTCACCGCGTCCCCCGGTCCTGCTGTGTCGTACCGTCAACCAGCATGGTGCCAGGGGCCGCTGACAGTGCGGGGCGTCGTCGGCAGGATAGGCCCGTTCGTGATCCGGCCGAACGAAGACGATCGTTGCGGCGTGCCGCGTGGGAGGATGAGCGCGCACGACTGCCGGTGGCTGACCGGAAAGGACGGGCCGGGTGAGCGACAACCAGAACCTCCTGGCGGAGCAGCGGCGTGCGCTGATCCTCGACGAGGTCAGGAGGCGCGGTGGGGTGCGGGTCAACGAACTGACGCGGAGGCTCAATGTCTCGGACATGACGGTCCGCCGGGATCTGGACGCGCTGGCCCGGCTGGGCATGGTGGAGAAGGTGCACGGCGGAGCGGTGCCGGTCGCGGAGGCCACGGCGCACGAGCCGGGCTTCGAGGCGAAGTCGGCGCTGGAGATGGCCGCCAAGGAGGACATCGCGCGGGCGGCGGTGCCGATGGCGCCGCCGGGCAGTGCGATAGCGCTCGCGGGCGGGACGACCGTGTTCGCGCTGGCGCAGCGGCTGGTGGACGTTCCCGACCTGACGGTGGTGACGAACTCGGTGCGGGCGGCCGACGTCTTCCACAGCTCCCAGCGGCCGGTGACGGCGGCGGGGCCGTCGGCCCGGCCGGGGGCGGCCACAGTGGTGCTGACGGGCGGGGTGCGCACGCCCTCGGACACGCTGGTGGGGCCGGTCGCGGACGCGGCGATCCGCTCGCTCCACTTCGACGTGCTGTTCATCGGGGTGCACGGCATATCCGCGGAGGCGGGGCTGTCGACGCCGAACCTGGCGGAGGCGGAGACCAACCGGCACTTCGTGCGGTCGGCCCGGCGCGTGGTGGTCCTTGCGGACCACACCAAATGGGGGACGGTGGGGCTGAGTTCGTTCGCAACGCTGGAGGAGGTGGATGCGCTGGTCACGGACGCGGGTCTGCCGGAGGCGGCGCGGCGGGAGATCGCCGAGCGGCTGCCGGAGCTGGTGGTGGCCGACGCTTCCGGGGACTCCACGACGTGCGGCGGCGTGCCGGGCTGAGGCGCGCGGCGTCAGTCCGGCCAGTGCCCGGTGGCCAGGAAGGTGGTGATGGCTCCGGCGTACGGGCCGATGTCCAGGCCCTGTCCGGCGAGCCAGGCGTCGGAGTAGTACGTGTCGAGGTAGCGCTCGCCGGGGTCGCAGATGAGGGTGACGATGCTGCCCTTGGTGCCGTTGCCGGCCATCTCCGCAACGATCTTCAGTGCGCTCCACAGGCCGGTGCCGGTGGAGCCGCCCGCCTTGCGGCCGATGGCCTCGTCGAGCGCGCGCACGGCCGCGATGCTCGCGGCGTCAGGGACCTTCATCATCCGGTCGATCACGCCCGGCATGAAGCTGGGCTCCATGCGCGGCCGGCCGATGCCCTCGATCCGCGAGCCGCGCTCGCCCGTCGCCGTGGGGTCGTGGTTGCGCCAGCCGTCGAAGAAGCAGGAGTACTCGGGGTCGGCGACGCAGATGCGGGTGTCGTACTGCATGTAGCGCACGTAGCGGGCGATGGTGGCGGAGGTGCCGCCGGTGCCCGCGGTGGCGACGATCCAGGCGGGCACGGGGTGGCGCTCGCTGCGCAGCTGGCTGAAGACGGACTCCGCGATGTTGTTGTTGCCGCGCCAGTCCGTGGCCCGTTCGGCGTAGGTGAACTGGTCCATGTAGTGGCCGCCGGAGCGTTCGGCGAGGGCGGCCGCCTCCGCGTACATCTTGCGGGGGTCGTCGACGAAGTGGCACCGGCCGCCGTGGAACTCGATGAGGCGGCACTTCTCGCGGCTGGTGGTGCTGGGCATGACGGCGACGAAGGGCACGCCGATCAGGCTCGCGAAGTACGCCTCGGAGACGGCGGTGGAGCCGCTGGAGGCCTCGACGACCGGGGCCTCGGGGCGGATCCAGCCGTTGCACAGCCCGTGCAGGAAGAGCGAGCGGGCGAGACGGTGTTTGAGGCTGCCCGTGGGGTGGGTGGACTCGTCCTTGAGGTAGAGGTCGATGCCCCATTCCTCGGGCAGCGGGAAGCGCAGCAGGTGGGTGTCGGCCGAGCGGTTCGCATCGGCCTGGACCTTGCGGACCGCTTCGCTGAGCCAGGCGCGGTAGGCCGGGTCGCTGCGGTCGACGTCGGTGGTGTGCACGCCGCCTCTCCCGTTCCATCCGGGCCCATGCGGAGCACTCGGACGTTTCGATCATAAATGGGCACTGGTGCGTGAGCCCCCTCACGGGCAGACTGCGCACGAGGCACACGAATCGGCCGGGGAGGCGGTTGGCGTGGCGGAGCCGGAGTTCCAGGAGCCGGAGTTCACTGCGACCGGGGTGCGGATCGAGCGGTCCCTCCGCTCGCTCACCCGGGCGGGCCAGGTGAAGATCAAGGACGGCAGGCTGGAGCTGCTCACCAGCTACGGCCGGGAGATCGACAGCGCTCCCCTGGGGGCGGTTCACGCGAGCAAGCCGTGGTTCGCCGGCCGGGACCGCGCCCGGGCGACGGTGAACGGCACGCGCTACGTCCTGACGCTGGGCCGGCTGGAGGATCCCTCGGAGTCCGGGGAGACCACGGGGGAGGCCGCCGTCCGGCGGTTCCTGGAGGCCGTCCGCTCCGGACGCGGCGGTGACGCCAGGGGCTGACGGTGCAGAAGTTGCGCGTCCGGCTGCCGGAGCCGACCCTTGACTCGTACCAGCATCACTGAGGGTTCGCGGACGGTTACGCTCTGGATGAGTAGCCGCCGCGCGGCTCGGCAGCCACCGCCGCCGGCCCGGCCCCAGCGCGTGCCAGAACGCGTTCCTGAATCAGGCTAGCCCTACTTCTTTCCAGGGAGTCGCAGCCGTGATCAGCCGACCGAACAAGCACTGCACCGTAGAGCTCCAGGCTCTTCCGCCGCGGATCGGCCAGGTCCGCAGAATCGTATCTGCGCAATTGCGGTACTGGAATCTCGATCCCCTCATCGACCCCGCGGCACTGTGCGTCACCGAGCTCCTCACCAACGTGCACCAGCATGCCGAACCGGACAAACGCTGCACCGTCGAGATCGTCCTCGTGCTGGACCGGCTCACCGTCTCGGTCCGCGACCACGACCCGCGCCTGCCCCGCCTCGCCGACGCCGACACCGGCAGCACGCACGGCCGCGGCCTCGCCCTGATCGCGGCGGTCAGCGACAGCTGGGGGGTGCAGGAGCGCCACGACGGCGGCAAGGTCGTCTGGTTCTCGCTGCCCGTCCCGGAACACGCGTCCGCCGCCCGGCAGGCCCGCGACGACCGGACGACCGTCACCCTCGAACAGCCCGCCCCGGCTCTGCCACTCCTGGAGGAGCCCGCCTTCGAGCAGCCCGCCCCCGCCCGCCCGGCGGCCGCGGTGCGGGGCCTCTCCCCCGTCCGCTCCGCCGTTCCCGGCTGACCGGACGGGGGTTCCCGGCGTCCGGGACGGATGCGCGGCGCTCATTTACGGACTTGCTCGCCGTTACGGCGGAGGGGTGCGCAGGAACGGGGGCGCCCCGTCATCACCACTGCCGCAACAGCCCTCCGCCGCAACGGCGAGCAACCACAGCCGCGGGATCCGGCGGCGCACGGTCGGCGCCGAGGCCGTCCGGCAACCGCAGGAGCCCCGGCGGCGTCAACGGCACGCGCCCGCGCTCACGACGCACCGCGCTTACCGGGAGCCCCGAAGTGCTCCTCCAGGACGGAGACGCGCCGCCAGTACTCGTCCTCGTCGATATCGCCGGCGGCGAACCGGCGGCCGAGGACAGTCAGCGGGGAGTGCTCGGCGCGCGCCTGACGCTGGTGCCAGGGGGCGCGGCCGCCGCGCCACACGGTGCGGCGCAGGACGGTGACGACGCCGATGACGACGGCCGCCCAGACGAGCGGGAAGAAGAGAATCCAGGGGCCGGGGCCGCCGTCGGCCAGGGCGTGGGCGAGGGTGCTCATGAGAGCTCGCCTCCTCGGTGGTGAAAGGGTGCCGGCGGCGGTTTGCCGCCCACCACCGAGCCTCCTCGCCGAGGGCCTCCCGGTCGTCGTACGGCCGGCTGCAGTGCCGCTGCGGCGCGGGGAGTACGCGGGGGTGGAGCGCGTACTCCGCGGCGCGTCGCGCGGTCCGCCGCGTGCGGTCGCGGCCGGCGTGCCCGTCCGGCCGTCAGCCCAGGACCGTCAGCGGGTCGTCCAGGACGGGCTGCCAGGCCGCTTCGGCCGCGCCGATGAGGCTGTTGAAGTCGAGCGTGCAGGGCAGGATCGGCACGCTGCCGCTGCGGCCCCACAGGCTGCGGTCGGCGACGACGGCGCGCAGCCGCTCGGGGTCGGCGTCCAGCAGGGCGCGGTGGAGCCCGCCGAGGATGATGCGGTCGGGGTTGAGGATGTTGACGAGGCCCGCGAGGCCGAGGCCGAGCCGGTCGACGATCAGCTCGGCGGCGGCGCGGACGGCCGGGTCGGCGTACTCCGTACGGAGCAGGTCGCGGGCCTGCTGCAGCAGGGACACCTCGGGGCCGGGGGTGCGGCCGGCCGCCGTGAGGAAGGCGAGCGGGTCGGTCTCGACGTCCAGGCAGCCGCGGCTGCCGCAGTGGCAGGGCAGGCCGGCCGGGTTGACGGTGAGGTGGCCGACCTCCAGGGCGAGGCCGGAACTGCCGCTGTGCAGGCGGCCGTCGAGGACGAGCGCGCCGCCGACGCCGCGGTGGCCCGTGGCCACGCAGAGCAGGTGGCGCGCGCCGCGGCCGGCGCCGTGCCGGTGCTCGGCGAGCGCCGCGAGGTTGACGTCGTTGCCGGTGACGCCGGTGGCGGGGCCCTCACCGGGGCCCGGGACGCCGGCCTTGGCCAGGGCTTCGGTGAACAGCCGGCGGACCGGTGCCCCGGCGGGCCAGGAGAGGTGCAGCGGATTGAGGGCGGTGCCGTCCGGTTCGGCGACGGCCGAGGGGACGGCGAGGCCCGCGCCCAGGCAGCGGCGGCCCGTCTCGCGCAGCAGGCCGGCGCCCGCCTCGACGACGGCGTCGATGATGTGCGACGGGTCGGCGGGGACGGTCATGCAGCCGGGCGCGGTGGCGACCATCCGCCCGCCGAGGCCGACGAGGGCGGCGCGGAAGCCGTCGGCGTGGATCTGGGCGGCGAGCACCACGGGGCCGCCGGGCGCGACGGAGAGCCGGTGCGAGGGGCGGCCCTGGGAGCCGGCGGCCGCGGGGTGGGCGTCGACGGTGATCAGTCCGAGGGCCTCCAGCTCGGCGGCGACGGCACCGGCGGTCGCGCGCGTCACCCCGAGTTCGGCGGTGAGCACGGCGCGCGTGGGGGCGCGGCCGGTGTGTACGAGCTCCAGGGCCGGGCCGAGGGCGCCGCGGCCACGCTCCAAACGTGTTGTCCGAGTCTGGGTCACGCCCCTATTGTGACTTTGTGCCGACACTAAACAAAATACGGACGGCTCTTCTGGGCGACACGCGGACGGTCCTTCCGGGCGAACGACGCCCGGACCGGGGCGGTCCCGCCCTCCGCCGGCTCCGTATCGCCCTCACTCTGTTCTTCGCCCTCGACGGCTTCCTGTTCGCCGGCTGGGTGGTCCGGATCCCCGCCATCAAGGAGCAGACCGGCGCGTCCGCGGGCGCCCTGGGACTGGCACTGCTCGGTTTGTCGGCGGGTGCCGTGGCCACCATGGTGCTGACCGGGCGGCTGTGCCGCCGGTTCGGGAGCCACCTGGTGACGGTCGTCGCCGGCGTGCTGATGTCCGCGGGGATCGCGCTCCCGCCCCTGACCCACTCGGCAACGGCCCTCGGCCTGGTGCTGCTCGTCTTCGGTGCCGCCTACGGCGGCATCAACGTCGCCATGAACAGCGCGGCCGTCGACCTCGTCGCGGCGCTGCGCAGGCCCGTGATGCCCAGCTTCCACGCCGCGTTCAGCCTCGGCGGGATGCTCGGCGCGGGGCTGGGCGGGCTGGTCGCGGGGCACCTCTCCCCCACCCGGCACCTGCTGCTCCTGACCCTGGCCGGGCTCGCGGTCACGGCGGCCGCGGGGCGCACGCTCCTGGCGCACCCCGCGCCGCAAGCCGAGCGGCCGGTGCCCGCACCGGCGGCGGACGGCGGCGGTCCGCGCCGCGGCAACCGGACCGTCGCCCTCTTCGGGGTGATCGCCCTGTGCACGGCCTACGGGGAAGGGGCCCTCGCCGACTGGGGCGCGCTGCACCTGCAGCAGGACCTCGGGGTCCACGCGGGCGTCGCGGCCGCCGGCTACTCCGTCTTCGCGCTGGCCATGACCCTCGGCCGGCTCAGCGGCACCTTCCTCCTCGAACGCCTCGGCCAGACCACGGCGTTGGTCGCGGGCGGGGCGGCGGCCGCGGGCGGCATGCTGCTCGGGGCGCTGGCGCCCACGGTGTGGGCGGCGCTCGCGGGCTTCGCCGTCACGGGTCTGGGCCTGGCCAACATCTTCCCCGTCGCGGTCGGGCGGGCCGGTGAGCTGGGCGGCCCGGGCGGCGTGGCCGCGGCCTCCACCTTCGGCTACGGCGGGATGCTGATCGGGCCGCCGGTCATCGGCCTCCTCGCCGACGCGTCGTCCCTGCCCGTCGCCCTGACCACCGTCGCGGGCCTCGCGGCCGTGGCGGCGGCGATCGCCTACGCCACCCGCCGCACGGTCTCCGGACCGCGCTGACCTGCGGGTCCGCCCACCGCGCGACGGCGTTGTCAGTGGCGGCTGACACAATCCGAGGGCGTGGACGGAAGGGGTGGGCCATGAGAGCCGAGCAGGAGGACTGGCGCTGCGGCGGGGTGCGCTGGGGGGCCGCCGGGCCGGCCCTCGTCTGGCTGCATCCCGCGCACGGGGAGCGCAGCACTCCTCTGCCCGCGGGGCGTCCGGTCGCCTTCACGACGGGTGCCGCGCGGCGCTGCGTGGGGGTTCGCAGGGGCGGCCGGCGCACCCCGTGTCCCGTGGGCGCGGAGGTGGCGCCTACAGCGGTGTCGGCGCAGTGCGCGGAGTGTGCGCGGCTCGACCGCTCGCATTCGGTCGCGGCCGACACCGCTCTCGACGACCCGCGCCCGTACGACGTGTACCTGGCCTGGTCCGTGCCCGGCGCGGTGAAGGTCGGGATCACCGCGGCCGAGCGCGAGGGCGTCCGCCTGCTCGAACAGGCCGCTCTGTCCTACGCCCTGCTGGGGCGCGGGCCGCTGATGGCCGCGCGCCGTGCGGAGGCCGTGCTCGGCGCGGCGCTGTCGGTCCCCGACCGCATCCCGTACGCCGCCAAGCGGGCCGCCCGCTGCCCCACGCCGGCCCAGGAGCTGCGGACGGCCGAGCTGGCGAGCCTGCACGCGCGGGCGTGCGAGCCGGCCACGCTGCCGGAGTCACTGGCGGTACTGCCCTTCGCCCCGGTGCACCACGACGCGGCCTTCCACCTCGGCCGGCTGCGGCCGGGCTGCGGGACGGTCGTCCTCGCTCCCGGGCGCACCATAGCGGGCACGGTCGCCGCCGTTGCCGGGCCCGACCTGTATCTGGACGCGGCGGACGGGCGGCAGCTGCTGGTGGACGCCCGGCAGCTGGCCGGGTGGGCGCTCACGGCCGCGGCGCCGGGTGCGGAGACCACCGCGGAGGTGCTGATACGGCCGCCCGCGGCCGCCGGTCCCGAGGCGCTGTTCTGACCCGCCGCGCCGTACGGCGGCGGGTTCAGCCCAGCCAGCCGGGGCGGACGAGCCCGCTCTCGTAGGCGAGGACGACGAGCTGCGCCCGGTCGCGGGCGCCCAGCTTGACCATCGCGCGGCTGACGTGGGTCTTGGCGGTCAGGGGGCTGACGACGAGCCGCCGCGCGATCTCCTCGTTGGACAGGCCGATGCCGACGAGCGTCATCACTTCGCGCTCACGGTCGGTCAGCTCCGCGAGGCCGGGCGCCTCGGCGGGCTCCTTGGAGCGCGCGGCGAACTCGGCGATGAGGCGGCGGGTCACGCTCGGCGAGAGCAGGGCGTCGCCGTGGACCACGGCCCGCACCGCGCGCAGCAGTTCCTCCGGTTCGGTGTCCTTGACCAGGAAGCCCGAGGCGCCGGAGCGGATCGCCTCGAAGACGTACTCGTCCAGTTCGAAGGTGGTGAGCATGATGACCTTCACGTCCGCCAGGGCCGGGTCCCCGGTGATCCGGCGGGTGGCGGCGAGGCCGTCGAGGACGGGCATGCGGATGTCCATGAGGACGGTGTCGGGGCGCAGTTCGCAGACGAGCGCGAGCGCCTCCTCGCCGTCGGCGGCCTCCCCGGCGACGGCAATGTCGGGCTGGGCGTCCAGCAGGGCGCGGAAGCCGGCGCGGACGAGCATCTGGTCGTCCGCGAGCACCACACGGATCACCTGGGCCTCCTCCGTCGCAGCCGTCGCCTCCCTGGTCTCGTTCATCCTGTCTCCCTCACGGCACCCCACGTCCCACGTCTCATCGCATCTCTCGTCCCGCCGCTCACCACACCTCTTGTCCCGCCCCTCACCGCGCCCCCGTCCCGCCTCGTTCGCCCTGGGGTCCCCGTCGCCCCCGGAGGGGCAGCCGGGCGCGGACGCGGAAGCCTCCGTCCGGGCGGGCGCCCGCCTCGGCGGTGCCGCCCAGGGCCGCCGCCCGCTCGCGCATGCCCACCAGGCCGTTCCCACCGCCGGAGACCGTGCCGGAGAGGGCGGGTCCCGCGTCGTCGACGGTCAGTTCGAGGGCGTCAGGCCCGTAGTGCAGCCGGACGTCGGCCGTGCGGGAGCCGGAGTGGCGGACGATGTTGGTGAGGGCTTCCTGGACGATACGGAAGGCGGCGAGGTCGGCGCCGGGCGGCAGGTCCGTCCGCGGGCCCTCGGTCGTGACGCGCACGTCGAGCCCGGCGCCGGCCGCCTGCCGGATCAGCTCCTGCAGCCGGCCGAGGCCCGGGGCCGGGGAGCGGGGCGCGTCGCCGGGCGTGCGGAGGGTGTCGAGGACCTGGCGGACCTCGCCGAGCGCCTCCTTGCTGGCGGCCTTGATGGTGGTGAGGGCGGCCCGGGCCTGCTCCGGGTGGGTGTCGATGAGGGCGAGCCCCACCCCGGCCTGGACGTTGATGACGGAGATGCTGTGCGCGAGGACGTCGTGCAGCTCACGGGCGATGCGCAGCCGCTCCTCGCCGGCGCGGCGCTGTTCCGCCGCGGCGCGCTCGGCCCGGGCCTGCGCCCACTGCTCACGCCGTACGCGTGCGAACTCGGCCGCGGCGACGAGGGCGACGGCCCAGGCCGCGGGGGCCCACTCCGCTCCCCAGGCGGCAGCTCCGTCGCCGCGCGGCGGCAGCCATCGGTAGAGCCAGTGGGCGATGAGGAGGTGGCCGGCCCACAGCAGGCCGACGGCGGACCAGACGGCGCGGCGGTGCCCCGCGACGACCGCGGTGAAGCAGCTGACGGCAACGCTGAGGAAGACCGGCCCGTAGGGGTAGCCGCCGCCCAGGTAGAGCGCGGCCGCGAGACAGGTGCCGAAGACGGCGGCGACCGGGTGCCGGTGGCGCAGGAGCAGGAAGGCCGGGCCTGCCGTGAGCAGCACGCGCGCGAAGGAGTCCAGCGGGGTCCGGCCGGGCTGGCTGAACGCGGCGTAGTAGCTGCCGGCCTGCTGGAAGGCGGCGACGGCGAGCGCGGACGCCCAGGGCAGGCGGCCCGGGCGGGCCGGCCACCGCTCCCACGGCGGCCCGGCGCCGCGCTCCCGCGCCCACGGCGCCCGTCTCTCGCAGCCCATACGGGCAAAGCTAGCCGCCGCCGGCGGCCGCCGCGTCGGCCGGGCGCGGTGGGCGCGCCTACTCCACCGGGAGTAGGCGCCCGGCCCACCGCGCGGGACGGCGCCGCGGAGGAGCTACCGGTCGACGGTGGAGAGCACGCGGCGCGCCACCGGGTGGGTCCGGACGATCTCCGCGAGCGTCGTCTGCCCCCGGGTGATCCGGGTGAAGGCGTGCCACGCGGGGCGGAAGCCGGTGAGCGCGGCGTGCATCATGCCGGGGCGGCGCTCGAAGAAGGTGAGCATGCGGCGCCCCACGCCCATCTCCACGCCCAGCCCGGCCTTGATGGCGAACGCGTAGTTGAGGGCCTGCCGGCGGGCGTCGACCGCATCCTGCGCCTCGCCGATGCGGACCGCCCACTCGCCGGCCAGGCGGCCCGAGCGCAGGGCGAAGGAGATGCCCTCGCGGGTCCACGGCTCCAGCAGCCCCGCGGCGTCGCCGCAGACGATGACGCGGCCGCGGGAGAGCGGGGAGTCGTCCGAGCGGCAGCGGGTGAGGTGGCCGGAGGAGATGCTGGGCTCGAAGCCCGCGAGGCCGAGGCGGGCGATGAAGTCCTCCAGGTACCGCTTGGTGCCCGAGCCGTCGCCGCGCGCCGAGATCACTCCCACCGTGAGGGTGTCGCCCTTGGGGAAGACCCAGCCGTAACTGCCGGGGATCGGGCCCCAGTCGATGAGCACGCGCCCGGCCCAGTCCTCCGCGACCGTCGGGGGCACGGGGATCTCGGCCTCCAGACCGAGGTCGACCTGGGCGAGCTTCACCCCGACGTGTGCTCCTATCCGCCCGGCGCTGCCGTCGGCCCCGACGACCGCGCGGGCGAGGACGGTCTCGCCGCCAGCGAGCACGACGGCGACCGTGCGCCGGTCGGGCACGGCCGGGCCGTGCTGCTCCACGCGCGCCACGGCCACGCCCGTGCGCACCTCGGCGCCGGCGTCCTTGGCGGCCTCCACCAGGGCGGCGTCGAACTCGGGCCGGTTGATGAGGCCGAACAGCATCCGCTTGGAGCGGCGTGTGCGCGTCAGCTTGCCGTTCAGGGAGAAGGTGACCGCGTGGACGCGGTCACGCAGCGGCAGTTCGAAGCCCGGCGGCAGGGCGTCCCGCGAGGGGCCGATGATGCCGCCGCCGCACGTCTTGTACCGCGGCAGTTCGGCCTTCTCCAGGAGCAGCACCCGGCGGCCGGCGGAGGCGGCGGCGTGGGCGGCGGAGGCCCCGGCGGGCCCTGCGCCCACCACCACGACGTCCCACACCGGCTCCCGGTCCCCGCCCGCGTCCCGCCCCGCGCCCTGGGCTGCGTTGTCGCTGCTCACCTGTGCTTCTACTCCCGCTCCATCGCCGGTTTCGGCTGTCTGCCGCATCCTACGGCCCGCCATCCGCAGCCCTGCCACGGGAAGCCCGTGGGTGCTGCGGACGGCGGGCGTGGGAGGATCAACGGCACAATCGCCCATTCGTACGGATACAACGCCGCGTCCACAAGGAGCGTTCCATGGAAGCGTCCTCGCACCACCGGCCCGGGCCGGTCCCGGCCGAGCTGGCGGCCACCGTCGCCTCGCTGCAGTCCCGCGCCCGCACCGAGCTGGCCGAGCTGGTGGCCTTCCGGTCCGTGGCGGACGAGGCGCAGTTCCCGAAGAGCGAGTGCGAGGCCGCCGCGAACTGGGTGGCGGACGCGCTGCGCGCCGAGGGCTTCCAGGACGTCGCCCTGCTCGACACCCCCGACGGCACGCAGTCCGTCTACGGCTACCTCCCCGGCCCCGCCGGCGCCCCCACCGTGCTGCTCTACGCGCACTACGACGTGCAGCCGCCGCTGGACGAGGCCGCCTGGATCTCGCCGCCGTTCGAGCTGACCGAGCGCGACGGCCGCTGGTACGGGCGCGGCGCGGCCGACTGCAAGGGCGGCGTGGTCCTGCACCTGACGGCGCTGCGCGCGCTCAAGGAGCACGGCGGCGTGCCGGTCAACGTGAAGATGATCGTCGAGGGCTCCGAGGAGCAGGGCACCGGCGGCCTGGAGCGCTACGCCACGGCGCACCCGGAGCTGCTGGCCGCCGACAGCATCGTCATCGGCGACGCCGGCAACTTCCGCGTGGGCCTGCCGACCGCCACCGCCACGCTGCGCGGCATGACGCTCGTCCGCGTCCAGGTGGACACGCTGGAGGGCAACCTGCACTCCGGGCAGTTCGGCGGCGCGGCGCCCGACGCGCTGGCGGCGCTGATCCGCGTGCTCGACTCGCTGCGCGCCGAGGACGGTTCGACGACGGTCACCGGCCTGGAGGCCGAGGCGGCGGCGAGCTGGGAGGGCATGCAGTACCCGGACGAGGACTTCCGCAAGGACGCCAAGGTCCTGGACGGCGTGGAGCTGATCGGCTCCGGCACGGTCGCCGACCGGCTGTGGGCGCGCCCGGCGGTCACGGTCCTGGGCATCGACTGCCCGCCGGTCGTCGGGGCCACCCCCTCGGTGCACGCGGGCGCCCGGGCGCTGATCAGCCTGCGCGTGCCGCCGGGCACGGACGCCGCCACGGCGACCAAGCTGCTCGCCGAGCACCTGAAGGCGGCGGCCCCCTGGGGCGCGCGCGTCGCGGTGGAGCAGGTCGGCCAGGGCCAGGCGTTCCGCGCGGACACCGGCAGCCCGGCCTACACGGCCATGGCCGACGCCATGCGCATCGCCTACGAGGGCCAGGAGATGCAGATCTCCGGCATGGGCGGCTCGATCCCGCTGTGCAACACCCTCACCGCGCTGTACCCGGAGGCGGAGATCCTGCTGATCGGGCTGAGCGAGCCGGAGGCGCAGATCCACGCGGTGAACGAGAGCGTCTCGCCGGAGGAGCTGGAGCGGCTCTCCCTGGCGGAGGCGCTGTTCCTCGGGCGCTACGCGGAAACGAAGCGGTAGGCCGTACCGGCAGGGTGCGCCGCCGTACGAAGCGGGCGGACGCGCATTCCGCCGGACCCTCGCGGTCGTAGGGTTGCGTCGTTGCGGCGGGCGGTTCTCGTCCGCCGCTGCGCGATGGATCACGGCCTGCGCGCCGGCCCTGGTGCGTGCGCATTACGCCGCTGCGGCGGACTGCTGCCGTCCGCCGCGTGTGACGAACCGACGGCTCACGACGTACGCGCCGGACCCGGCGGGTGGGCTTTCCGCCGAGCCCTCGCTGTCGTGGCGTTGCGCCGTTGCGGCGGACCATTGTTGTCTGCCGCAAGGGTTGGAATGCCGCGGCGGGACGGACCGGCGGGACACGGCGCACGCGCCGATCCCGGGGTACGCGCCAGGCACGCCTCAGGCCGCCGCAGGGCGCGCGCTCACCCGACGGGGACCCCCGCCTCCAGGTTCAGCGGCCGTCCCTGCTCGCGGGCCCGCAGGGCCCACCGCAGCCTGCTCAGCCGTACGGGCGGCAGCAGGGCCGCCGCCTCGCCCTCGGTGACGAAGCGCCAGCCGCGCAGTTCGGCGCCGGGCAACAAGAGCCGGCGGGCGTCGGCCCCGGCCAGCCGCCCGCCGTCGAAGAGGAAGCGCAGGCCGCCGTAGCCCGGCGGCTTGGGCGGCTCCCAGTCGACGACCAGCAGGCGGGGCACGGCGGGGAGTTCGATGCCGATCTCCTCGGCCACCTCGCGCATCCCGGCGCGGGCGGGCGCCTCGCCCGGCTCCACGACCCCGCCGGGGAACTCCCAGCCCGGCTTGTAGGTGGGGTCGACCAGCAGGACCCGGTCCTCCTCGTCGAAGAGCAGCACCCCGGCGGCGAGCGTCTCGGCGGTCGGCTCCGGGGTCTGCACGATCTGGCACGCTCCGGCGGCGCCGCTGCGGACGGCGTCCGCGACCCGCTCGGCCACCTCACGCGGCGTCAGGTGTCCGGTGTCGACGGCGTACGCGTCCGCGCGGAGCCACGGCAGAGCCTCGCGGTAGGGGGCGATGTGGTCGAGCGCCCACCGGCGGACGGACTCACTGCGCTCGGGGTCGTCCGCGAACTCCTCGCGCCCGGCGACCCGTCCGCGCAGGATCGTTTCGTCGACCTCCAGCAGCACGTGTCGCACCGGGATGCGGCGGGCGGCCAGCCCGCCGAAGATCTCGTCCCGGTACTCCTGGCGCAGCAGCGTCATGGGGACGACGAGCACCCCGCCGATCTCGGCGAGCAGGGCCGCGGCCGCGTCCACGACCAGCCGCCGCCAGACCGGCAGGTCCTGGTAGTCGCCGACCTCACCCATTCTCTTGGGCGGCAGCAGGTGCTTCAGCGCCCCGCCGATCACCTCGGGGTCGTAGAGGGTGCTGTCCGGGATCAGCTCGGTCAGTTCCCTGGCCGTATTGGTCTTCCCCGCGCTGAACGGGCCGTTGAGCCAGACGATCACGGTTCCCCCTTCTCCGTAGCCCCCTGTGAAGTGCCCGGAACACCTTGCCACGGAAACGCTTGTGAGGGGCACGGTGCCGGGGCTCCCTGCGGGTGCGCCCATCGCCGCAGGAGCAGCTACTGCCGCTGTCCGGCGCGTTCTACGCCGGGCCGGGCTCCCGCCCCGCCCACAGTCCGAACTCCTGCGCCGCAGCGGCGGCGGCCCCCACGAGGCCCGCGTCGGAACCGAGTTCGGCGGGCAGCACCTCGACGCCGGAGGCGAAGGAGAGCGTCGCGTAGTCGCGCAGGCGCTCGCGCAGCGGAGCGAAGAGCACCTCGCCCGCGCCCGCCACACCGCCGCCTATGACGGCGACCTCGATCTCGACCAGCGTCGCGGTCGCTGCGATGCCCGCGGCCAGCGCCTGCGCGGCCCGCTCGAACGAGGCGCGCGCCACGGCGTCCCCCGCCCCGGCCGCCGCCGCGACGGCCGCGGCGCTCCGGTCGCCGTCCGGCCCCGGCAGCCAGCCGGCGTCCAGCGCGCGCCGGGCGATGTTCGGGCCGCTGGCGATGCGCTCGACGCAGCCGCGAGCGCCGCAGGGGCAGACGTCCCCGTCGAGGTCGACACTGATGTGCCCGATGTGACCGGCGTTGCCGGTGGGGCCCGGATGCAGCCTGCCGCCCAGCACCAGGCCACCGCCCACCCCGGTGGACACCACCATGCACAGGGCGTTGGCGCGCCCCCGGGCGGCGCCCTGCCAGTGCTCGGCCGCGGTCATCGCCACGCCGTCGCCGACGAGCACCACCGGCAGCCCGCCCACCCGCCGCGCCACTTCGGCGACCAGGGGATAGTCCCGCCACCCCGGAACGTTGACGGGGCTGACGGTCCCCCGGGAGGCGTCCACCGGCCCCGCGCTGCCGATGCCGACGGCCCGCACGCGCGACCAGTGCGCCGCGCCCCCGAGCGCGTCGATCACCGCCGCCACCGCGCCCATCACCGTGGCCCCGTCCTCGCGCGCCGGCGTCGGCCGCTGCGCGCGGGCCAGCAGCCGGCCGCGGTCGTCGACCAGCGCCCCCGCGATCTTGGTGCCGCCGATGTCGAGGGCTGCGACAAGATCGGCGAAGTCGGTGCGCATGGGGACGATCTCTCCTGGTCGGGCAGGGGTTCAGGCTCTGCGGACGCCAGTCTGTCCGGATCTGACAACGTTGTCTAGGCTCTATGCTCGACGTCACCCCGCACGCCCCCGGTAAGGACGAGCCCGTGCCGAGCAGCGCCCAGCCCACCCGCAGCCCCTCGCCCCGATACGGCGCCCGCCCGACGATGAAGGACGTGGCGGCCCGCGCGGGCGTCGGCCTCAAGACCGTCTCCCGCGTGGTGAACGGCGAGCCGGGCGTCACCGCGGACACCGAGCGGCGCGTCCAGGACGCCATCACCGCGCTGGGCTTCCGGCGCAACGACAGCGCCCGCATTCTCCGCAAGGGCCGCACCGCCTCCATCGGACTCGTCCTCGAAGACCTCGCCGATCCCTTCTACGCACCCCTCAACCGGGCCGTCGAGGAAGTCGCCCGCGCCCACGGCGCCCTGCTCATCAACGGCTCCAGCGCGGAGGATCCCGAGCGCGAACGGGAGCTCGCGCTGGCCTTCTGCGCCCGCCGGGTCGACGGCCTCATCGTCATCCCGGCCGGCGACGACCACCGCTACCTCGAACCCGAGATCGCGGCCGGCATCGCCACGGTCTTCGTCGACCGGCCCGCCGGACAGATGGACGCCGACGCCGTCCTCTCCGACAGCTTCGGCGGCGCCCGCGAAGGCGTGGCCCACCTCGCCGCCCACGGCCACCGCCGCATCGGCTTCATCGGCGACCGCCCCCGCATCCACACCGCCGCGGAGCGGCTGCGCGGCTACCGCGCGGCCATGGCGGACGCGGGCCTGCCCGTGGACGAGTCCTGGGTGTCCCTGGGCCCCACGACGCCCGAGCGCGTCCGCGCCGAAACGGAACGCATGCTCGCCGGCCCGGCGCCGGTGACGGCGCTGTTCACAGGGAACAACCGGGTGACGGCGACGGCAGTACGCGTCCTGGCCCGCGTGCCCCGCCGAGTCGCGCTCGTGGGCTTCGACGACCTCGAACTCGCCGATCTGCTCTCCCCTGCGGTCACCGTCGTAGCCCAGGACGCGGCCCGCCTGGGCCGCACCGCCGCCGAACAACTCTTCCGCCGCCTGGACGGCGCGGACGAACCGCCGCGGCGG
Organism: Streptomyces roseoverticillatus; assembly: GCF_000719265.1. Lineage (GTDB taxonomy): Bacteria > Actinomycetota > Actinomycetes > Streptomycetales > Streptomycetaceae > Streptomyces > Streptomyces roseoverticillatus. Next base: position 54,272 of record NZ_JOFL01000003.1, read on the forward strand.
GTGGTGCTGCCCACCCGCCTGATCGCGAGAGGTTCAGGCGAACTCCGCCCGGAGGAGTGACGGTAGTCCGCGGGGCGAAATGCGTACGCCTGGCACGGCACCGCCGAAATCCCCGGTGGGGGCGAACCACCGCGGCGGCGGAAACAAGGGGCAACGGCCTGCCCCTTGACCAGCCGCCCCCCTGGCGGGGACAGGGTGTTCAGCCGGGCACGGCACCGGCAGTCGGGTGACGGGCGGGAGGGGTGGGGGCGCAGGGGTAGGGGTCCGGGACGCTGACGTGTATTTGCGGGTCCGATGCGCAAGAGGGCACGAATGCGGCACCGGGGGCGGGCCCGTAAATATACGGTCCCGGACCCCTGCCCCGGAGCCCCCGCCCCGCACCCACCACCCACCGAAACCGCCCCACCTCAGCGCCCAGCCACCCCCTCCAGCCCCTCCCGCCCCAGCCCCGTCAAAGCCGTCACCTCGCCCTCATCCACCGCACCGCAATCCATCCCCCGCAGCAGATACCCGCTCAGCGCCCGCGCCGTCGCCGGCTCGTCCAGCACGTCACCACCGGCCCGGTTCACATACGCGTCCAAGCGAGCCGCCGCGCTCCCCAGCCCCTCCCGGTAGAACGCGTACACCGCCGCGTACCGCGTCGGCAGATGCCCGGGATGCATGTCCCACCCCTGGTAGTACGCCCGCGCCAGCGACCGCCGCACCAGGCCGAAGTGCAGCCGCCACGCCGCGTGCACCTGGGACGCCGACCCCACCGGCAGCACGTTCGTCGACCCGTCCGACACCCGCACCCCCGTCCCCGCGGCCGCCACCTGCATCACGGCCTTCGCGTGGTCGGCCACCGGGTGGTCCAACGCCTGGTACGCCGCACCGACCCCGCACGACGCGCTGTAGTCGAACGTCCCGTAGTGCAGCGAGCCGACCCGACCCGCCCCCGCGTCGATCATCCGCGCCACCGTGGCGCGCCCGTCCGCCCCGAGCACCGCCTGCGTGGTCTCGATCTGTATCTCGAAGCGGATGCGCCCCGGCTCCAGCCCCCGCGCCTTCTCGAACTCCCCCACCAGTTCGGCCATGGCGGCGACCTGCTCCGCGTAACTCACCTTGGGCAGCGTGAGCATCAGCCCCGCGGGCAGCCCGCCCGCGTCCATGAGCCCGGTCAGGAAGATGTCCAGCGTACGGATCCCACGATCCCGGACAGCAGCCTCAAGACACTTCATCCGGATCCCCACGAAGGGCGGCGCCACACCACCCGCACCCCCGCCCCCGCCCATCGCAGCCACAAGCCCCGCCGCCCGTGCCGCCGCCGCATCCTCCTCGTCATCGGACCGCGGCCCGTACCCGTCCTCGAAGTCGATACGAAGGTCCTCGACCGGCTCCCGCAGCAGCTTGGCGCGCACCCGCTCGTAAACCGGCACGGCAAGGTCCTCGGAGAGCCCGAGCACCGCACCGAGCGAGGAAGCGTCGGGCGCATGCTCGTCGAGCGCGTCCAGCGCCTGGTCGCCCCAGAACCGCACCGTGTCCGCGGCGACGACGTCGGCGGGGACGTACACGGTGTGGACGGGCTGCCGCGTGCCGTCGTCGCCGGGATAGCGGCGCGCGAGGTGGGCGTCAACGTCGGCGAGAGAGACGCCGATACGTTCCTTCACCGCCCCCGTAAAGGTCGTCGCAACCAACTGCCGCTGTCCCATGGCTGGCCCACCCTCCACGTTTCCGCTGCGCGGAACCGACCGTCCGCGCGGGCGAAGCTATCCACGCCACCGAGGCAGGTCAACAGGAAGGCCCCCGTACGCGGAAGCGTACGGGGGCCTCACCGGGAGCCGAAGGGAACGGATCAGCCCTTGCGCGTCTTGACCTCGTCGGTCAGCTGCGGGACGACCTCGAAGAGGTCGCCGACCACGCCGTAGTCGACCAGGTCGAAGATCGGGGCCTCGGCGTCCTTGTTGATGGCCACGATCGTCTTCGAGGTCTGCATGCCGGCCCGGTGCTGGATGGCACCGGAGATGCCCGCCGCGATGTAGAGCTGCGGGGAGACCGACTTGCCGGTCTGACCGACCTGGTTGGTGTGCGGGTACCAGCCGGCGTCCACGGCGGCGCGGGAGGCGCCGACGGCCGCGCCGAGCGAGTCGGCCAGGGCCTCGATGATCGAGAAGTTCTCGGCGCCGTTGACGCCGCGGCCGCCGGAGACCACGATCGCGGCCTCGGTCAGCTCGGGACGGCCGGTCGACTCGCGCGGGGTGCGGGAGACGACCTTCGTGCCGGTGGACTTCTCGCCGAAGGAGACGGCGAGCTGCTCGACCGTGCCGGCGGCCGGGGCGGCCTCCGGGGCGGCGGAGTTGGGCTTGACGGTGATGACCGGGGTGCCCTTGGTGACGCGGGACTTGGTGGAGTACGAGGCCGCGAAGACGGACTGCGTGGCCACCGGGCCCTCGTCGCCGGCCTCCAGGTCGACGGCGTCGGTGATGATGCCGGAGCCGATGCGGACCGCGAGGCGGGCCGCGATCTCCTTGCCCTCCGCGGAGGACGGAACGAGCACGGCGGCCGGCGAGACGGCCTCGACCGCGGCCTGCAGCGCGTCGACCTTCGGTGCGACCAGGTAGTCGGCGAACTCGGCGGCGTCGGCCGTGAGGACCTTCACCGCGCCGTACTCGGCCAGCGCCGCGGCGGCGGCGTCCGCACCGGCACCCAGGTGCACGGCGACGGGCTCGCCGATGCGGCGGGCGAGGGTGAGCAGTTCGAGGGTGGGCTTGCGGACGGCGCCGTCCACGTGGTCGACGTAGACGAGGACTTCAGCCATGGCGTTGCTCCTGCTGGAAATGTGGGGCGGGTGACGGTTCGTTCGGGATCAGAGAGCTCAGATGAACTTCTGGCCCGCGAGGAACTCGGCGAGCTGCTTGCCGCCCTCGCCCTCGTCCTTGACGACGGTGCCGGCCGTGCGGGCCGGGCGCTCCGTGACCTCGTCGACCTTGGTCCAGGCGCCCTCCAGGCCGACCTCTTCGGCCTCGAGGCCGAGGTCGGAGAGGTCCAGGGACTGAACCGGCTTCTTCTTGGCCGCCATGATGCCCTTGAAGGACGGGTAGCGCGCCTCGCCGGACTGGTCGGTCACGGAGACCACGGCCGGGAGGGAGGCCTCCAGCTGCTCGCTGGCGGCGTCGCCGTCGCGGCGGCCGGTCACCTTGCCGTCCTCGACCTTGACCTCGGAGAGCAGGGTGACCTGCGGGACGCCGAGGCGCTCGGCGAGCATCGCCGGGACGACGCCCATGCCGCCGTCGGTGGAGGCCATGCCGGAGACGACCAGGTCGTAGCCGACGTGCTCCAGGGCCTTGGCCAGCACCAGCGAGGTGCCGAGCGCGTCGGTGCCGTGCAGGTCGTCGTCCTCGACGTGGACGGCCTTGTCCGCGCCCATCGACAGCGCCTTGCGGAGCGCGTCCTTGGCGTCCTCGGGACCGACCGTCAGAACGGTGATCTCCGCGTCGTCGTCAGCCGCCTCCTTGATCTGCAGCGCCTGCTCGACCGCGTACTCGTCGAGCTCCGAGAGCAGGCCGTCCACGTCGTCGCGGTCGACGGTCAGGTCTTCGGCGAAGTGCCGGTCGCCGGTGGCGTCAGGCACGTACTTCACAGTGACAACGATCCTCAAGCTCACGCCGGCTCTCCTACTGCATCGTCTCTTCGTAGCTGCCTTGGCAGGCAGCATAGGCGCCTTGTGGGGCGGATTCCGCCCGATGCGGGCCGCGCCTCGAACGGAATGTTACTCGTCAGTACAGCGACCCGTTCACCCGGACGCAAGGCCGGTCGGCTGTGATCTGTCCAACGCGGGAAACGCGGGACGTCTCAGTCCCGCAGACCGTTGAAGCGCCCCTGGTGGTAGACGAGCGGGCGCCCCGCTCCGGCGGAGTCGCCCGCGACGACCTCGGCGAGCACGACCCGGTGGTCCCCGGCGGGCACCCGGGCCACCACGCGGCACACCAGCCACGCGAGGACGCCGTCCAGCAGCGGCACGCCCTCCGGGCCGGGACGCCAGCTCGTGGGCGGGGCGAAGCGGTCGGCGCCGCTGCGCGCGAAGGTGCCGGCGAGCTCCCTCTGGTGCTCGCCAAGTATGTGCACGCCGACGTGCCCGGCCTCGGCGAGGACGGGCCAGCTGGACGAGCCGGTGCCCACGCCGAAGGAGACGAGGGGCGGCTCGGCGGCGACGGACGTGAGCGAAGTGGCCGTGAAGCCGACCGGGCGCGCGCCCTGCGCGGTGATCACGGCGACTCCGGCGGCGTGCCTGCGGAAGACGGAGCGCAGCAGTTCAGGAGTGGCGAGGGAGGTGCCGAGCCCGGGCATGGCCGTCATGGAACTGTCCTTCTGCTGGTGGGTCGAACCGGTCTGTACGGTCGTCGCGGGCATCGTCGGCGCGGGCATCGTCGTCACGGACATTTCGTCGTCTCGTCACGGACGTCTCGTCTCGTCACGGACATCTCGTCGTCGCCGTCCTCACGGGCTCGGACAGCCCGCGCTCACCATCCGCACCGGGTCGGTGTGCGCATGTCCGTACAGCACGTGGAGAAACGGTCCTGGCCACATAACGTCACACTGACGATTCGCGGTGCGAAGCGTCAAGGCCGGCCTGGGAGATGGGAGGCGGATCACGGGGCAGGCCGGGGGGATGGGGTTCCCGCGGCCGGTCACACCGCCGCCCCGAGCGCCGCGATGACGTCCGCCGTGCGCGGCTGGCCGGCGGCGCGGCGCACGATGCGGCCGGCGGCGTCGAGGACGAGGACGGTCGGCGTCGCGGTGATCTCCAGGGCCCGGACGAGCGCGAGGTGCGCCTCGGCGTCGACCTCGACGTGCGCGACCCCCTCGACCATTCCCGCGACCTGTTCCAGGGTCCGCCTCGTGGCCCGGCAGGGCTGGCAGAAGGCGCTGGAGAACTGGACGAGCGTGGCCCGCGCCCCGAGCTCCCCGCCGATGTCGGCGGCCCCCAGCCGCGGCCCGTCGTCGCCCTCGCGCACCCTCGGTCCCTCTTTCCGTCTCGTTTTCTTCGCAGGTTTTGCGGGCCTTGCGGGCCCCCGCGTCCACCGGTGCAGCATCGCGCGGACCGGAGAAAATTCCTCGTTCCCGGCGCCGACGTGATGAGGATCTCCCGGCCGCCGGGCCCTCCTCGCTGGCACCCGGGCCGGGCATTCGGGCACGATCTGGCAGAAGCCGAACCCTACGGCCGCGTAACTTAGCCCGGGAGACCCCCTCCTCCCCAAACCCGGAAGGATCCTCCCCCGATGGCAGAGCTCGTCTACCCCCCGGTGATCGGTGTCGCCCGCACCATGTTCAAGGCGCTCGACCTGCGCTTCGACATCCAGGGCGCCGAGCACGTCCCTGCGCGGGGCGGGGCGGTCCTGGTGAGCAACCACATCGGCTACCTCGACTTCGTCTTCTGCGGGCTGACCGCCCGCCCCGCCAAGCGGCTGGTGCGGTTCATGGCCAAGGAGTCCGTGTTCCGGCACAAGGTGTCGGGGCCGCTGATGCGGGCGATGAAGCACATCCCCGTGGACCGCGCGGCCGGCATGGACGCCTACAAGCACGCGCTGTCCGCACTGCGCTCCGGCGAGATCATCGGGGTGTTCCCGGAGGCGACGATCTCGCAGTCGTTCACCCTGAAGAACTTCAAGTCCGGCGCGGCGCGGCTCGCCCAGGAGGCCGGGGTGCCGCTGCTGCCGATGGCGCTGTGGGGCACGCAGCGGCTGTGGACCAAGGGGCACAAGCGCGACCTGGGCCGCAACCACGTGCCGATCTCGATACGGGTCGGCGAGCCGATGACCCCCGAGGCCGGCGAGCACCCGGATACCCTCAGCGACCGGCTGCGCTCCCGCGTCCAGGAGCTCCTGGAGGCGGCGCAGCGCGCCTACCCGGTGCGGCCGAAGGACGCGGACGACACCTGGTGGATCCCGGCGCACCTCGGCGGCACGGCGCCCTCGCCGGACCTGGCGGCGGCGATGGACCGGCGCCGCTAGAGCGCGCCGGACCTCACACCGAAGCGCACCCGTCACGGCAAGGGGCGCCCGGCCGCACACGCGGCCGGGCGCCCTTTCGCTTGTGCCGGGCGGGCCGCTGCTACTGCCGGCCCATCTCCTCGGCCAGGGCCGCCGCGAACGCGTCGACGTCGGCCTCGGTGGTGTCGAAGGAGCACATCCAGCGGACGTCGCCGGCCGCCTCGTCCCAGAAGTAGAAGCGGTAGCGCTTCTGCAGGCGCTCGCTCACGTCGTGCGGGAGCCGGGCGAAGACGGCGTTGGACTGCACCGGGTGCAGGATCTCCACGCCCTCGACGGCCCGTACGCGCTCGGCCAGGCGCGCGGCCATGGCGTTGGCGTGCGAGGCGCTGCGCAGCCACAGGTCGCCGCTGAGCAGGGCCTCGAACTGGGCCGAGACGAACCGCATCTTGGACGCGAGCTGCATGGACATCTTGCGCAGGTGCTTCATCGCCCGCACCGCGTCCGGGTTGAGGACGACGACGCACTCGCCGAAGACCAGGCCGTTCTTGGTGCCGCCGAAGGAGAGCAGGTCCACTCCGGCGTCGGTGGTGAAGGCCCGCAGGGGGACGCCCAGGGTGGCGGCGGCGTTGGCGATGCGCGAGCCGTCCAGGTGGACCTTCATGCCCCGCTCGTGGGCGTGGTCGCAGATCTCGCGGATCTCCTCGGGCGTGTAGCACGTGCCCAGCTCGGTGGTCTGGGTGATCGAGACGATCTGCGGCTGCGCCCGGTGCTCGTCGTCCCAGCCGAAGGCCTCCCGGTCGATGAGCTCCGGGGTGAGCTTGCCGTGCTCGGTGGGCACGCTGAGCAGCTTCAGGCCGCCGACGCGCTCGGGGGCCCCGCACTCGTCGACGTTGATGTGCGCGGTGGCGGCGCAGATGACCGCGCCCCAGCGCTCGGTCGCGGCCTGGAGGGCGACGACGTTGGCGCCCGTGCCGTTGAAGACGGGGAACGCCTCGGCGGTGGGGCCGAAGTGCCCGCGCATCACGTCCTGGAGGTGGGCGGTGTAGTCGTCCTCGCCGTAGGCGACCTGGTGCCCGCCGTTGGCGACGGCGAGCGCCGCGAGGATCTCGGGGTGGGCGCCCGCGTAGTTGTCGCTGGCGAAGCCGCGCACCTCGGGGTCGTGGCGGCGTATCGCGTCGGTCGCTGCCGACGGGGTCGTGCTCACGCTTGCGGAGTCAGCCACAGACGGGTTCCGTTCACTTCCTGGGCGGGCTTCTCCCAGACGCCGACGATCGCCTCGGCGAGGTCCTTGACGTCGGTGAAGCCCGCGAACTTCGCGTTCGGGCGCTCGGCGCGCATGGCGTCGTGCACCAGTGCCTTGACGATCAGAATGGTGGCGGCGGCCGGCGGCGCCCCCTCGCCCCCCGCCTTGCGGAAGGAGTCGGCGAGCGCGAGCGTCCACGCCTCGGCGGCGGCCTTGGAGGCGGAGTACGCGGCGTTGCCCGCGGTCGGCTTGCTGGCGCCCGCGGCACTGATCAGCACGAACCGGCCGTTGCCGCTGCGCTGGAGGGCCGGCTCGAAGGCGAGCGAGGTGTGCTGCACGGTGCGGATGAGCAGCTTCTCGAGCAGCTCCCAGTCGGCGAGGTCGGTCTCGGCGAAGGTCGCCGAGCCGCGCCAGCCGCCCACCAGGTGGACCAGGCCGTCGATGCGGCCGAACTCCTTCTCGGTGCGGTCCACCCAGCTGCGGGTGGCCTCCAGGTCGAGGAGGTCGACGGTGTCACCGGTGACCGTGGCGCCGCCGTGGGCGTAGCGGGCGGCGTCGACGGCCTCCGCGAGGCGGGCCGCGTCCGCATCGGCGGCGACGACCGTCGCCCCGGCCTCGGCCAGGCGCAGCAGCGTGGCGCGGCCGGCGGGGCCGGCGGCACCCGCCACTGCCACGACGGCACCGTCCAGCGGGCCGTTGCCGTTGGTGGGAGTGCTCATGGTCGTCTCCTTCGTCTGCTCGCTCACGCGGCCACCCGCTCGGCCTTCGCCGCGGTGATCCCCTTGGTCGAGGCGATCACGTGGCGCAGCTTCTTGGCAAGCGCCTCGTAGAACATGCTGAGCGGGAACTCGTCCGGGAGCACGTCGTCCACGAGCTTGCGGGGCGGCTGGGCGAGGTCGAGGGCCTCGGGGCCCTTGGCCCAGACGGAGCCGGGGTGCGGGGGGAGGTAGCAGGAGACCAGTTCGTAGGCGGCGAGCCAGTGGACCAGCTTGGGGCGGTCGATGCCGTCGCGGTAGAGCTTCTCGATCTCGCCGCAGAGCTGGTTGGTGATCTGCGGGGCGCGGTCCCAGTCGATGTGGAGGGTGTTGTCCGTCCAGCGTACGACGTCGTGGCGGTGGAGGTACGCGAAGAGGAGCTGGCCGCCGAGGCCGTCGTAGTTGCGGACGCGGTCGCCGGTGACCGGGAAGCGGAACATCCGGTCGAAGAGGACGGCGTACTGCACGTCACGGCCGTGCGCGTTGCCCTCGGCCTCCAGCTTCACGGCCTCCTTGAAGGCGGTGAGGTCGCAGCGGAGCTCCTCCAGGCCGTACATCCAGAACGGCTGCCGCTGCTTGATCATGAAGGGGTCGAAGGGCAGGTCGCCGTGGCTGTGGGTGCGGTCGTGGACCATGTCCCACAGGACGAACGCCTGCTCACAGCGGTGCTGGTCGCCGATCATGTCCTGGATGTCGGCGGGGAGCTCCAGGCCGAGGGCGGCGACGGCCGCCTCGGTGACGCGGCGGAAGCGGGCCGCCTCGCGGTCGCAGAAGATGCCGCCCCAGGTGAAGCGCTCGGGGGCCTCGCGGACGGCGATGGTCTCCGGGAAGAGGACGGCGGAGTTGGTGTCGTAGCCCGCGGTGAAGTCCTCGAAGGTGATGCCGAGGAAGAGCGGGTTGTCGTAGCGGGTGCGCTCCAGCTCGGCGAGCCACTCGGGCCAGACGACGCGCAGGACGACGGCCTCGAGATTGCGGTCGGGGTTGCCGTTCTGCGTGTACATCGGGAAGACGACGAGGTGCTGGAGGCCGTCGGCGCGCTGGGCCGCGGGCTGGAAGGCGAGGAGCGAGTCCAGGAAGTCGGGCACGCCGAAGCCGGCCTCCGCCCAGCGGCGCAGGTCGGCCACGAGGGCCTCGTGGTACGCGGCGTCGTGCGGCACGAGCGGCGAGAGCTGCCCGACGGCCGTGACGACGCGGTCCAGCTGGGCCCGGACGGCCTCGCCCGGTGGTGCGTCCTCGGCGGTGAAATCGATGGAGCCGTCCCGGGACTGCCACGGCCGGATTGTTTCCACGGCGTCCTTGAGCTCGGCCCACGCGGGGTGATCGATCACCGGCTCGGCGGTCGATTTGTCGGCCCGTATCGCCGTCGACGCAAGGATTTCCGTCATGGCTGCTCCTCCTCGGGAGAACTTGGCGTTAAGACACCGTATCCGTGCGCGCTTCTCCTGCTCAAGAGGGGAGGCCACAAATTATCCTGCCGACCCCCAGGTAGGGCCGCCGTTTTTCCTGCACGCCTCCGCCATATGTGTTCCCGGATCCACAATTCCGACACATCGGCCCCAGCAGCCCCGTGAACTGTCCTAGTCGAGTTCCAGCCATTCCGGGCCGTCCCGGCGGCCCGGGGGTCCGCCCCTCCCACGTCCTCCGGGCCTACCCGCCCGCCGCCGGTGAATTCACGAAGGTGCAACAGTCTTCCGGTATTCGGACGACCGGTGATCTGACCTGGACAGACCGGTGATCACGCTGCCAGTCTCGCGCCATGCCCGTCGCCAACCGGCCCACGCGCCGCACCGCCACCCCGGCCGCGCCCTCCGCCGTCCGCCGCACGGCCCCGGTCGCCGCCTGCCTCGCCGTCCTCCTCGCGGCCACCGCCGGCTGTGCTCCCCAGGACGACAGCAGCTCCGGCTCGTCGAACTCCTCCGCAGCGCCGCCCGCCGCGGCCGCGTGCACGAAGGGGAAGCTGGCCACGCAGGTCCCCGGCAAACTGACCGTGGGCACCGACAAGCCCGCCTACGCGCCCTGGTTCGAAGGCGACGACCCCGCGAACGGCAAGGGCTTCGAGTCGGCCGTCGCCTACGCCCTCGCCGAGCGGCTCGGGTACGACCGGGCCGACGTGGCCTGGCGGACCGTGCCCTTCAACACCGCCGTCGCCCCCGGCGCCAAGAAGTTCGACGTCGACCTCAACCAGGTCTCCGTCAGCGACGAGCGCCGCCGCGCCGTCGACTTCTCCTCCGGCTACTACGACGTCCGCCAGGCCGTCATCGCCCTCAAGGACTCCCCCGCCGCCAAGGCCGGGAACGTCGCCGACCTCAAGCACGTCAAGCTCGGCGCCCAGGTCGGCACCACCAGCCTCGACGTCGTCAACGACGTCATCAAGCCCGGCGAACGGCCCGCCGTCTTCCAGAAGAACGACTACGCCAAGACCGCGCTCAAGAACGGCCAGGTCGAGGCGATCGTCGTGGACCTGCCGACCGCCTTCTACATCACCTCCGCCGAGATCCAGGAGGCCAGGATCGTCGGCCAGTTCGAGGCCGGGGGCGGCAAGCCCGAGCAGTTCGGTCTCGTCCTCGACAAGGGCAGCCGCCTCACCTCGTGCGTCAGCGGCGCCGTCGACTCCCTCCGCAAGGACGGCACGCTCGCCCGCCTGGAGAAGAAGTGGCTCTCCGAGGCCGCCGACGCCCCGGTGCTGAAGTGAGCGCCGGCGAAGCGGCCGCCGCCGGGCCCGGGGACGCCGTGCCGTCCCTGGTGAAGAACGCCGCCCAGGACGCCTACACCCCCTCCGCACGGCGCCTCGAACGGGAGCGCTTCAAACGGACGCGGGCGCGCCGCGCCACGGCCGTCGCCGCCGGCAGCACCCTGGTCACGGGCGCCGTCCTGTTCGTGGCCGTCGTCAGCTCCCCCGGCTGGCCGCGCACCCGTGAAACGTTTCTGAACGGGCACTACGCGCGCGAGGCGCTGCCCCAGGTTCTGGAGGGCCTCTGGCTGAACCTCCGCCTGCTGGTCGTGTGCGGGGCGGCCGTGCTCGTCCTCGGCCTGCTGATCGCCGTCGCCCGTACCCTGCGCGGCCCGGTCTTCTTCCCGCTGCGCGCGCTCGCCACCGCCTACACCGACTTCTTCCGCGGGCTGCCCCTGGTGATCTGCCTGCTGATGGTCGTCTTCGGCGTCCCGGCGCTGCGGCTGCAGGGAGTGACGACCGACCCGGTGCTGCTGGGCGGGACGGCGCTGGTGCTGACCTACTCGGCGTACGTCGCCGAGGTCTTCCGCGCGGGCATCGAGTCCGTGCACCCCAGCCAGCGCGCCGCCGCCCGCTCGCTGGGCCTCAGCGCCCGCCAGACCCTGCGGTTCGTCATCCTCCCGCAGGCCGTGCGCAGGGTCGTGCCGCCTCTCCTGAACGACCTGGTCTCGCTGCAGAAGGACACCGGGCTCGTCTCGATCGCGGGCGCGGTGGACGCCGTCTACGCGGCCCAGATCCTTTCGAGCAAGAGCTTCAACTACACGCCGTACGTGGTCGCCGGGCTCATCTTCGTCGCCCTCACCATCCCCATGACCCGCTTCACCGACTGGGTCACGGCACGGACGGACCGCCGGCGGGCACAGGGAGGGATCGTATGAGCACGCAGCCCGTGCTGCGCCTCGAAGCGGTGCGCAAGACCTTCGGGGGCACGGTGGTGCTGCGCGACGTGGACCTGGACGTCGCCCCGCACACGGTGACCGCCCTCATCGGCGCCTCCGGCTCCGGCAAGTCGACGCTGCTGCGCTGCGCGAACCTGCTGGAGGAGATCGACGACGGGGCGATCCTCCTCGACGGCGAGGACATCACCGACCCGCGCGTCGACCCGGACACCGTCCGCCGCCGCATCGGCGTCGTCTTCCAGGCGTACAACCTCTTCCCGCACATGACCGTGCTCGACAACATCACGCTGGCCCCGCGGCGGGTCCACGGCGTCCCCCGCGCGGAGGCCGAGGAACGGGCCCGGGAGTTGCTGGAGCGGCTCGGCCTGGGCGGCAAGGCGGGCGAGTACCCCGACCGGCTCAGCGGCGGTCAGCAGCAGCGCGTGGCGATCGTCCGGGCGCTCGCGGGCCGGCCGCGGCTGCTGCTCCTGGACGAGATCACGGCGGCCCTCGACCCCGAGCTGGTCGGCGAGGTGCTGGGCGTCGTGCGGGACCTCAAGGAGGACGGCATGACGATGGTCCTGGCCACGCACGAGATGGGCTTCGCCAGGGACGTCGCCGACCAGGTGTGCTTCCTGGACGGCGGGGTCGTGCTGGAGCGCGGCACCCCCGAGGAGGTCTTCGGCCGGCCTCGCGAGGAACGCACCAGGCGGTTCCTGCGGCGGATCGTGGAGGCGGGGCGGCTGTGAGCCGACCGTGAGTTGCGCGGCCCTGGAATGAGAAGCCTTGGGGTGAGAACCCTGGGGATGAGGGCCTCGAAGTGAGAAGGAGTAACTCGAAGTGAGAAGGAGTAAGGGGCGCTGCTCAATGGGCAGCGCCCCTTACCGCGTCCTCAGGCCAGTTCCTTGATCAGCAGCTCGAACTCCAGGTCGTCACGCTGCGGGATACCGAAGCGCTCGTCCCCGTACGGGAACGGGCTCATCCGCCCGGTGCGCCGGTAGCCCCGGCGCTCATACCAGGCGATCAGCTCGTCACGCTGCCTGATGACGGTCATGTGCATCTCCGTGGCGCCCCACTCGGCGTGGACCAGCCGCTCGGCCTCCGCGATGACCACCTTGCCGAGCCCGCCGCCCTGGATCTCCGGGCTGACGGCGAACATCCCGAAGTACGCGTGCGCTCCCCGGTGTTCGAGCTGGCAGCAGGCCACTATCCGGCCGCCGCGCTCGACCACCAGCAGCCTGCTCGCCGGGTCCGTCACCACGGCCTCGACGCCCTCGGGGTCGGTGCGCTGGCCGTCCAGCAGGTCCGCCTCGGTCGTCCAGCCGGCGCGGCTCGCGTCACCGCGGTAGGCCGACTCGACGAGCGCCACGAGTACGGGCACGTCGTCGGCGGTCGCGTCCCGGAAGCTCGTCTCGGTGCTGCTGATGGTGTCCATCGTGTTCCTGGGGTCCTCTCCGTACGGCGGTTCCGGCTCCACGTGAACACTAACCCGGCCCCGGCGCGCGGCCGTCGCCCGCTTGCGCGCCCCTGGCGTGCGACCGCGCGTGCGCGGGCGCACTTCTACCCCTCCTATTCCCCTTCCGTGCGCCCATGCGCCCCCATGTGCACTCGTCCCCGGGGGAATCAACCGGAGGTGGGTCTGCGCGTCAGGGGAGGTGTGCCGTGCACGGACCGCCGCTGATCGGCTGGCTGCTGGTGGCGCTGTGCGCCGCGACGGGCGCGTACTGCCTGGTGCGCCTCCACGCGGGCCCTGGAGGGGAGCGCCGGGCCGTCGGGAGCGATGCCCTCATGGGGCTCGGCATGGCCGCCATGGCCGTTCCGGCCACGGTCCTGGACACGCGGCCGTGGGGTGCCCTGCTGTTCGCCGTCGTCTTCGGGGCAGCCGGGGTGCACACACTGGTGGCCGTGGCCCGGGGCCGCCTGGACACTGCTCACCTCCACCACGCCGTGGGCGCGTTCGCCATGGTCTATATGGCGCTGGCGATGGCCGGCGGCCCCGCGGGCGGCCGGAGCGTGCACGCGGGCACGGCCGCGCACGCCGCGGTGGCGCACGAGCCGGCCGGCACCCCGCTGCTGACGGGGCTGCTGCTGGTGTACTTCGCCGTGTACGTGGTCCGCACGGTGGCCGTGCTCGTCCCCGTCACCGTCGCCTCGGGGCAGCTCACCTGGCCGGGCCGGCCGGACCTCACGCACGCCTGCCGGCTGTCCATGGGCATCGGCATGCTGGCCATGCTGCTGACGCTCTGAGCGCGCGCCCCGGCCACCCCGTGGCGTGCGTCACTTCGCGTACGGGACCGTACCCCTGCCCGCGCCGCCGCTCATAGGCTGACGGCCATGATGGTCCCGCTCGCGCTGCTGGTCCTCGGCGCACTGGTGGCGGCGCTGGCGCCGCGTGTGCTGACGCGCTCCGACTGGCCGGACCGCGAGCCGGTCGTGGCGCTGTGGGTGTGGCAGTGCGCGGTGGCGGCCGTGCTGCTGTGCTGTCTGCTCGCCATGGCGCTGAGCGCCGCCGCGGCCTGGGAGGCCGTGCGCGGGCACGTCTTCGCCGCAGCGCCGCACGGTGTGGTCGAGGCGTACGCCCTCACCGCCTACGCCGCGTGGGCCGCGCCGCTGGCCCTGACGCTGGCGAGCGGTGCCGCGTGGACGGCGTGGATGCTGAGCCGCGAGATCCGCTGGGCGCGCGCCGGTCGCCGCAGGCGCCACGCAGAGTTGCTGGTGCGTTCCCCCTTGCTGCCCGGCGAGGAGCCCGGCGGGGACCGGCTCGTGGTGCTGGAGGGCGACCGCCCGGACGCCTGGTGGCTGCCCGGCGGCCAGGCCCCGCAGCTGGTGATCACGACGGGGGCGCTGCGCCGCCTCAAAGGCTCGCAGCTGGATGCGGTGCTGGCCCACGAGCAGGGTCACGCCCGGGCCCGGCACCACTGGCTGCTGCACGTCTCCTCAGCGCTCGCGAACGGCTTCCCGCAGGTGCCGGTGTTCGCGGCGTTCCGCGACCAGGTCCACCACCTGGTCGAACTGGCGGCGGACGATGCCGCGTCGCGGCGCTTCGGCCGGCTGACGACCGCCCTGGCCCTGGTGGAGCTGAACGAGGACCGCGGGGTGTTCGGGCCGTGCCCGTCCCAGCTGTCCCAGGTGCCGACGCGGGTGCAGCGGTTGCTGGCCCCCGCGCCCCGGCTGACTGCGGCGCGGCGGCTGCGGCTGACGGCGGTGGCCTCCCTGGTGCCGGCGGTCCCGCTGCTGGTCACGTTCATGCCGGGCCTGAGCGCACTGAGCCGGTCCGGCTCGTAGGCGCGGCACGGCCGAACGGCCGGGAGCAGGCGGCCGTTGCGAACGAGTAGCCCTGCCGGGGCACCATGGGCCACGATCGCCCCATGCACGCCCCGCCGCGGCCTTCGCCCGCACTCCCCCGCTCCCCTTCCCGCACGACCGCCCGGCCGGTGGCGATCCGCACCGGACTCGCCCTCGCCGCCGTGTTCGGTGTGCTGCTGGCCCTGGTGGCCTGCGCGTGGGAGCCGCTCGTCTCACTCGACCGGTACGTCGCGGACGGGCTGCACCCCGTGGCCGTGGAGCACCGCGGCTGGACGCGGTGCGTCCGTGTGCTCTCCGACCGGCTGTGGGACCCCTGGACGATGCGCGCCGCCCTGGCCGTCGCCGTGCTGTGGCTCGCGCGGCGGCGCGACTGGCTGCTCTGCGCCTGGATCGCCGGCACGTCGGCCCTGGGCACCTCGCTCCAGCAGGGGCTCAAGGCGGCGGTGGGGCGGGCCCGTCCGAGCTGGCCGGACCCGGTGGCGACCGCGCACTACGCGGCGTTCCCCTCGGGGCACGCCCTGACGGCGACGGTCACCTGCGGGCTCCTCGTGTGGCTCCTGTGGCGACACGGCGTACGGGCAGTGGGGCTGCGGGCCGCTCTGGCGGCCGGCGCGGTGTCGGTGCTCGGGGTCGGCTTCACCCGGCTGTACCTGGGGGTCCACTGGCTGTCGGACGTCGTGGGCGGGTGGCTGCTGGGCGGGGCGCTGGTGGCGGTTTCCGCGGCGTTGTTCGAGTTGCTGACGGGCAGGCGGGCGGACGGGGCGGGAACGGGTGGGGCGGCGCGGCGGTGAGCCGATCCGCGGCCCTCGGCCCGATACCCGGCAACCGTCCGGCGCTCCGTGCGACGCTGGCCTCTCTGACATCAAGCCGGCCTCTCTGACACCAAGCCGGCTTCTCTGACATCAATCAATGAGCCCGCCGTCTGCTCGCACGGACGGGGGCTGAGGGGGCGTCATGACGGTCAAGGGAGTGCTCTTCGACTTCTCCGGCACGCTGTTCCGGGTCGAGTCGGCCGTGTCGTGGCTGACCGCGGCGCTGGAGCGGACGGGCGTACGGATGGGTGAGACCGAAGCGGCCGGGGCCGCCCGGCGGTTGGAGGAGGCGGGCGCGCTCCCGGGCGGTGCGCATCCGGGCTCCGTACCGCCGCATCTGACCGAGGTGTGGGCCGCGCGCGACCGCAGCGCGGAGGAGCACCGCGCCGCGTACACCGGCCTGGCGCGCGAGGTGCCGCTGCCCCGGACCGAGGTCTACGACGCGCTGTACGAGCGCCACAAGGAGCCGGCCGCCTGGCGCCCGTACGCCGATGCGTGCGGTGTCCTCGGTGAGCTGCGGCGGCGCGGTGTGCGAACGGCCGTGGTCAGCAACGTGGGCTGGGATCTGCGGCCGGTGTTCCGGGCGCACGGCCTCGACACATGGGTGGACGCCTATGTCCTGTCCTTCGAACACGGTGTGCAGAAGCCCGATCCACAGCTGTTCCTGGCGGCCTGTCAGGCGCTCGGGCTGACTCCCGGGGAGGTGCTGATGGTGGGGGACGACCGCCGGGCCGACGGGGGAGCCGCCGCGCTGGGCTGTGCGGTGCATCTGGTGGATCATTTGCCCGTCGAGGAGCGGCCGGCGGGCCTGCGGCCGGTGCTCGGGCTGCTCGGCTGACGGCCGCCGGCAGGCCTGCCGGCGAAGCCCGCTGCTGAGCTCCCCCGGGCTGTACGAGACCGCCCCGCTGGTCTGGGCGGTCCCCCGCTCCGCCCAGGCCAGCCACACGCCGGAGTCGTACCACGCCGGGGCGGGCAGGACGGCCGGACAGCTCCTGAGTATATTGGCCCGGAGCCAGTCAACGCAGGAGTTACGGAATGTCCCCGCGCAGCGCGTCGGCCAACGAGGAGATGCGCCGCCGTTCCCGTGAGCGGCTGCTCCAGGCGACGGTCGAGCTCATCGGTGAACGCGGGTACGAGGCGACGACGCTCGCCGACATCGCCGACCGGGCGGGCACGGCGCGCGGCCTCGTCTCGTACTACTTCCCGGGCAAGCGGCAGTTGCTGCAGTCCGCGGTGCACCGCGTGATGCACTTGGAGCTCGAGGCCGGCCTGGAGCGCGCCCCGTGCGCCCGGGACGGCCGCGAGCGCCTCGCCCGCGCGATCGACGCGATCCTCGGGCTCGCGCGGGACCGGCCGCTGCTGATGCGCACCCACATGGCCGGAATCCTCCAGGCGGAAGGATTCATCCAGTGCCCTGAGCAGCAGCGCCTCGCGCACCTGCTGCACGACACGGTGGCGGCCTACGGTTCCCCCGACCCCGACACGGACTACCCGCTGCTGCGCGCGCTGCTGATGGGCGCCGTCGTGGCGGTCCTGCTGCCGGGCGCCCCCATGCCGTTCGAACGCCTGCGCGCGGAGCTGTTCCAGCGCTACGGGCTCGACTGGGGCCTGGGGATTCCGCCCGGTCCCGAGCCGCCGCCCGCCGGCACCTGAGCAGCGGCTACGCCCCGTCCGGCCCTCCCGAACCGGCCATGCCCGCCTGTCGCACTCCCGTCCAGCGGTCCCCGGTGCGATCCTGGAGGGACCTGCGGGACATCTGCGGAGATCCGCGGAAAGGGGCCCACCGTGCTTCGCATCGCCGTCGTCGGGTCGGGGCCGAGCGGGGTCTACACCGCCCAGGCCCTGGTGCAGCAGCGGGACGTCCCCGGCGTGACGGTGGACGTGCTGGACCGGCTGCCCTGCCCGTACGGGCTGGTGCGCTACGGCGTCGCGCCCGACCACGAGAAGATCAAGTCGCTGCAGAACAACCTGCGGGCCGCCATGGAGCACCCGGGCATCAGGTTCTTCGGCAACGTCCCGGTGGGCGACGGCCCACGCGGCCTGGCGCCGCGCAGGCTGCTGGAGATGTACCACGCGGTGGTCTACTGCGTCGGGGCCGCGACCGACCGGCGGCTCGGCATCCCGGGCGAGGAGCTGCCCGGCAGCTTCTCGGCCACGGAGTTCGTCTCCTGGTACAGCGCCCATCCGGACGCTCTGCCTGGCGGGTTCGTGCTGGGCGCGCGCTCCGCGGTCGTCATCGGCATGGGGAACGTCGCCGTCGACGTGGCCCGCGTGCTGGGGCGCGGCCCCGGCGAACTGCACCACACCGACGTGCCGGACGCCGCCCTGGGAGCGCTCGCGGAGAGCCGGGTGACGGACATCCACATGGTCGGCCGGCGCGGGCCCTCGCAGGCGAAGTTCACCACGAAGGAGCTGCGCGAGCTGGGCGCTCTGCCGGGTGCGGAGACGCTCGTACGGGCCGGGGAGGCGGCGCTCGATCCCGCGTGGGCCGACCCCGGCGGGCTGCCCGCGGCGGGGCGGCGCAACGTGGAGGTCCTGCGCGACTGGGCCGGACGGCCTCCGGCGGGCCGCCCGCGCCGAATCCACCTGCGGTTCTTCCTCCGGCCCGTCGCCCTGCTCGGCGACGGTGCGGTGCGCGCCGTGCGCTTCGAGCGGACGGTCCCGGACGGCCGCGGCGGCATCGCCGGGACGGGTGAGTTCGAGGACGTCGAGGCGCAGCTGGTGCTGCGCTCGGTGGGCTACCGCGGGGTGCCGATCGCGGGTCTGCCGTTCGACGGCGGGCTGGGGACCGTGCCGAACGCGGAAGGCCGGGTGCTGCGGGACGGCGTGCCGTCGCCCGGCGAGTACGTGGCGGGGTGGATCAAGCGCGGTCCGACGGGTGTGATCGGCACGAACCGCTCGTGTGCGAAGGAGACGGTGACGTCCCTGCTGGCCGATGCCGGGGCGCTCGCGGAGCGCACGCCCGTGACCGCCGAGGAGGCGCGGGCCGCCCTGCGGGCGGCGGGGCGGCAGCCCGTGGAGTGGACGGGCTGGCTGGGCATCGAGGCCGCGGAGGCCGCTCTGGGCCGGCGGCTGGGGCGCGGGCCGGTGAAGATCCCGGACTGGGCGGGGCTGCTGTCCGCGGCGCGCGCCGGCGGCTGACGGCCCCCGGGCCGGAGGTCTCCGTCAGGACTCGCCGCCCGGGCGGGACGCCTGGAGCGACGCCGCCGTGAGGACGGAGTCGAGCAGCCCGGGGAAGAGCGCTTCGAGGTCCTCGCGGCGCAGGGCGTTCATCTTCGCGGTGCCCCGGTAGATCTGCCGGACCACGCCGTTCTCGCGCAGCACGCGGAAGTGGTGGGTCGTCGTCGACTTACTGACCGGGAGGTCGAAGACCGAGCAGTTCAACTCGCCCTCTCCCGCAGCGAGGTCACGCACGATCTGCAGGCGCATGGGGTCGGAGAGCGCGTGCAGCACGCCCTCCAGGCGGATGTCCGCGCGGTCCGGGTGCTCCAGGGAGCGGCCGCTCGGCGACGGCTGCTTCTTTGCTCTCTGCACCGGCACGGCTGCTCCTCCAGGTACGCCGGGGATCTCCACGACGCCCCCATTGTACGAGGACCCTCGTAGTTTGACATCTCTCGTACTACGAGGGTTATCGTACGACCAGCCCGCCGTGGAGACCCCCGGCGTATCTGGAGGAGCCCGCTGTGACTGCCATGACCGCCATGACCGCACTCTTCACTCCGTACGACCTGCGCTCGCTCACCGTTCCCAACCGGATCTGGATGGCCCCGATGTGCCAGTACAGCGCCGAGGTCTTCGGACCGAACGCGGGCGTCGCCGGCGACTGGCACTTCGCGCACTACGCCGCCCGCGCGACCGGCGGCGCGGGGCTGATCCTGGTGGAGGCGACCGCGGTCAGCCCCGAGGGCCGCATCAGCCCGGCCGATCTCGGGCTCTGGAACGACACCCAGGCCGGGGCGCTCCGCCGCATCGCCTCGTTCCTCAAGGAGCGCGGCACCGTGCCGGGCATCCAGCTCGGGCACGCCGGCCGCAAGGCGGCCACCGACCGGCCGTGGCGCGGCGGCGGGCCGGCGGGCCCGGACGAGGGCTGGCAGCCGGCCGCCCCGAGCGCGCTGCCGTACGCGCCGGGCCATCCCGTACCCGACGCGTTGACGGTGGAACAGATCCAGCAGGTGGTGCGGCAGTTCGCGGAGGCGGCGCAGCGCGCCCTGGCCGCCGGCTTCCAGGTCGTGGAGGTGCACGGCGCGCACGGCTACCTCATCCACGAGTTCCTGTCCCCGCTCAGCAACCGGCGCACCGACACCTACGGGGGTTCGTTCGAGAACCGGGCGCGCTTCGCGCTGGAGGTCGTGGAAGCGGTGCGCGCGGTGTGGCCGGAGGAACTGCCGGTGTTCTTCCGGACGTCGGCGACGGACTGGGTGGCGGAGAACCCCGAGGACGGGCGCGACGGCTGGACCGCCGACGACACCGTGCGCCTCGCGCGCGAGCTGCGGGTCCGCGGCGTGGACCTGCTGGACGTCTCCACGGGCGGCATCACCTCAGGCATCCGCATCCCCACCGGCCCCGGCTACCAGGTGCCGTTCGCCCGCCGGGTCCGCGCGGAGGCCGGCCTGCCGACCGCCGCGGTCGGCCTGATCACCGAGCCGCAGCAGGCCGAGAAGATCCTCGCCGCCGGTGAGGCCGACGCCGTTCTGCTCGGCCGCGAACTGCTCCGCGACCCGCACTGGCCCCACCGCGCGGCGGCCGCGCTCGGTGCGGCGAAGCGCCTGCCCGACCAGTACGGCTGGGCCGTCTGAGACGCAAGGGGCAGCCGCGGCCCGTGGGCCACACGTACGGCTGAATCCGCCGGACGGGAAAGGGCGGGCGTACGCGCTGCTCCCGCCCGGCCCGGCCCCCGGAGCCGGGATGCGAGCGCGGCCCCTCCCTCGCGTACGATCCTAGACTTGCGCAACTGCCAGCAGTCTGTATTACAGGGAGGGGCGGCAGCTGTGGCTGCACGACCTTTGCACGAGATCGTCGAACCGGGCTGGGCAAAGGCCCTGGAGCCGGTGGCCGACCGGATCGCCGCGATGGGCGACTTCCTGCGCGCCGAAATCGCCGCGGGCCGCACGTACCTGCCATCGGGCGCCAACGTCCTGCGCGCCTTCCAGCAGCCGTTCGACGACGTCCGGGTGCTGATCGTGGGTCAGGACCCGTACCCGACGCCGGGGCACGCAGTCGGGCTGAGCTTCTCCGTGGCGCCCGAGGTGCGCCCGCTGCCCGGCAGTCTGGAGAACATATACCGCGAGATGCACACCGACCTGGGGCTGCCGCGGCCGTCCAACGGCGACCTCACGCCGTGGACCCGGCAGGGCGTCCTGCTCCTCAACAGGGCGCTGACCACCGCCCCGCGCAAGCCCGCCGCACACCGCGGCAAGGGTTGGGAGGAGGTCACCGAGCAGGCGATCCGGGCGCTGGTCGAACGGGGGCGGCCGCTGGTGGCGATCCTCTGGGGGCGCGACGCGCGCAACCTGCGGCCACTGCTGGGGCAGGTGCCGTCCGTGGAGTCGGCGCACCCCTCCCCCATGTCGGCCGACCGCGGCTTCTTCGGCTCGCGGCCGTTCAGCCGCGCCAACGACCTGCTGGCGCGCCAGGGCTCGGCCCCGGTGGACTGGCAGCTTCCGTGATGCGTGCGGCGGCCTCCGCGGTGCTTGCGGCATCCGCCGTGCCGCCTGCGGCCGTGCCCCCGGTCCGGGCGGCGGCCCGGGGGCTGCTGCCGCATCACCGGCAGTGCGGCCTCGCCGCAGGGCGCCTGCACGTGGGGGCGGCCCAGTGAACACGGCGGCCGAGTACGTGCCGGGCACCGCGGCGGCAGGCCGGGAGCCCGGCCCTGCCAAGGGGCGCCTCCTGACGCGGCCGGCCCGGTGAGCCCGGCGACCGGTCACGTCCTCGGCGTCGACTCCGGCGGCTCGGGGATCCGCGTCGCCCTGCGCGCGGTCCCGGCCGGCAGCCCGGACCTGGCCTGGTCCTCCTCCGTCCCGGCAGCCGTCGGCGAGCAGGGCATCGACGCCCGGGACCTGCTCGGCCAGGTGCTGCCCGCGGCCCGGAGCCTGCTGGCGCGGGCCGGGGCGCAGCACTGCGAGGCCGTCTGCGTGGGCGCCGCCGGCATGGTCTCGCTCGGGGCGGACCTGCGCGCCGTCCTGCCCCCGGCCCTGCGCGAGGCCCTCGGCGCGCGAAGGCTCGCCCTGGCCGCGGACGCCGTCACCGCCTACGCCGGCGCCCTGGGCCAGCGGCCGGGAGCCGTCGTCGCCGCGGGCACCGGGCTGATCGCGGTGGGCACGGACCTGACCGCGGAGGGCGGCTGGCGGCGCGCCGACGGCTGGGGCCATCTGCTCGGCGACTGCGGGAGCGGCGCCTGGATCGGCCGCGCCGGCCTGGAGGCGGCGATGCGGGCGTACGACGGGCGGGCCGGCGGTTCGCACGCGCTGCTGGAGCGGCTGCAGGCGGTCTTCGGCCCGCCGCCGGAGCTGCCCGCCGCCCTGTATCCCCGGGCGGACCGGCCCGCCGTCCTCGCCTCGTTCGCCCCGGAGGTGTCCCGGTGCGCCCCGGCCGACCCGGTGGCGGCCGGCATCCTGCGCCGGGCGGCCCGGCACATCGCCGAGGCGGCGGCGGCGGTCTGCCCGCCGCCCCGGCCCGGCCGGGAAGCGACCCGGGCAGCAGTCGGCCGGCAGGCAGGTCTGGTGGATCCGGCCGACGAGGTGTATGGGACCGGCGATGCTTACGACGTGGCCGTTACCGGCGGCCTCCTCCGCATGGGCGCACCCCTGCTCGCACCCCTGCGCGAGGAGTTGCAATTGCAACTTCCCCGTGCGCGTCCGGTCGCCGCGGCGGGCGAGCCCCTGGACGGCGCGTTGTGCGTGGCCGAAGCCCTGCTGACGGACAGTCTGCTGCTGCCGGCCGATCCACCGATGCTCCGCATCGTTTGCTGACCGCTTCCGATCACGCCCGTACGCTTCTGCGATGAGCGTATTTTTGGGCGAATAAATCCGGACAGACACCACCGGGACGCCCCCACCCGAACGGCCGAGTGCCCCGAACGACTAACATGCGGCGCCATGAGCTCCCCCACAGGGCCTGCGCCTGGCCTGCCTGTACGAATGCCGCGACCCCGTCAGCCCGGACGGCACCGGCGGCCGGAGCCGGCGGCCGCCCCCGCCGGCGCGCCGCCGCTGGTGCTCGCCGTCCCGGGGCTCCCCGACACGGCGACGCGCCTCCTCGCCGAGGAGGTCCTCAGCATCGCGCGCTCCGAGCTCCCGGGGCTCGACGCCCGCATCGGCTACGTGGACGCCGACGGCGGCGCCGAGGGCTACCCGCCCCTCGAGTCCGTCCTCGCCTACGCCGCCGCGCAGCGCACCGCTCGCGCGAGCGAAGCCCGCGAAGCCGGTGCCGAGGACGGCGCCGCCGACGTCTGGGACCAGTGGCCCCCGGCCGTCGTGGTGCCGCTCCTGGCCGGCCCCGACAACGCCCTCCTGCGCCGCGTCCGCCAGTCCGTCATGAGCAGCGGTTCCGCCGCCGAGCTCACCGACGCGCTCGGCCCGCACCCGCTGCTCGCCGAGGCCCTGCACGTCCGCCTGTCGGAGGCCGGCCTGGCCCGCGCCGACCGCGCGCGACTGTTCACAGTTGCAACGGCGGCGGACGGGATCATCCTGGCGACGGTCGGCGGCGAGGAGGCCGTACAGGCCGCCGGGATCAGCGGCATGCTGCTCTCCGCCCGCCTCGCCGTGCCGGTCCTCGCGGCCGCTCTCGACATCGAGGGCGACATCGCGCGCGCGGCCGACCAGCTGCGCGGCTCCGGCTCGCGGAACCTCGCGCTCGCTCCCGGCCTCATCGGCCCGGAGATCGCCGAGGGGATCGCGGACGCCGCCGCCAAGGAGGCGGACTGCACGGCGGCCGCGCCGCTCGGCGCCTACCCGGCGATCGGCAAGCTCGTCCTGGCGAAGTACGCCGAGGTGCTGGGCATATCCGTGCAGCCGGCCCAGAGCCCGGCGCGCTGACCGTCCTCGCGACTGCGTTTCCGTACGGGTCCTGCGACCAGAGGGTGCCGTGACCGTCTGACCGCTCGACCCGCCGTTTCCCGGAAGAGGGGCTCCTGCACTGCGGAGAGCCCCTCTCGGCTTTCCTGGGCCCCGGGGCAAGGGATCGGGCCGAGGGCTCAGCGCACCTGACTCAGTGCCCGGGCTCAGCGCCTCGGGCTCAGTGCCTCGGGCTCAGTGCCTCGGGCTCAGTTGAAGATCACGCAGGATGCCGCCGGCACGGCGACCGTGCCGGCGAAGGCCGGTATGCCGGTGTCCGGGTCCACGACGAACCACGAGACGTCGCCCGACCGCTCGTTGGCGGCGTACAGGTACCGGCCCGACGGGTGCAGGGTCAGGTCCCGCGGCCAGGCGCCCCCGCAGCCGACGACGTCGCGGAGCCCTAGGACGTTCCCCGATCCGTCGAGGGCGAGGACCGAGATGCTGTCGTGGCCCCGGTTGGCCACCCAGAGGAACCGTCCGTCGGCGGAGACCACGGGCTCGGACGGATACGTCGGGACGCCCTCGCCGGGCGGCAGGACGCGCGTCTCACCGAGGGGCTCCAGCAGCCCGTCCGCGCTGCTCCAGCGGCAGACGGTGACGCTCGGCGCCAGCTCGTTCAGCACGTAGACGCGGTCAGCCTGAGGAGCGAACGCCAGGTGCCGCGGTCCCGTGCCGGACCGCAGTCGGGTCTCGCCGTGGAGGCGCGGCAGGCCCGTCACCGGGTCGAGCGCGTACGTCCACACCGAGTCCGTGCCGAGGTCGGCGGCGAGGAGCGTGCGGCCCGAGGGGTCGGGCACGACGGCGTGGGCGTGCGGGCCCTTCTGCCGGTCCGCGACGGGGCCGCTGCCCCGGTGGGCCAGCACCGCCGCAGGGGTGCCGAGCCCGCCGCCCCTGCGGACGGGGAGGGCGCTGACGCTGCCCGAGCCGTAGTTGGCGGTGAACACGTGGGTGCCGGTGACAGCGAGGTGGGTGGGGGCGTCGCCCCGCACGGGCACGGGCTCGCCGAGCAGCCCCGGCCGTACGGGGTCGGCGAGGGAGAACGCCGCGACGGCGCCCTCGTCGGTCTCGCTCACCGCGTACAGCACGTCGGCCCCGGGCGAGAGGGCGAGGAAGGAGGGGTTCGCCACGGCGTCCGTGGAACCCAGGAGCTTCAGCGCGCCCGTGCCGGGGTCGGTCTCGGCGACCGTGACGCCCCGGCCGCCGGCCGCCGTGTACGACCCGATGTACGCGAGCCGCCCGCGCTGCCCGGCCCGTCCGCCGTCGACCGTCATGCCGCCCTCCCCGCCCCGAAGACTGTGATCCCGACGCTACACGGCGCCACCGACATACCGGATGTCAGGCCTCCGCGAACACTCCGCGGGGACCGCTGCGCAGCGGCTCGGCCAGCGAGGACAGCGCGGCCTCCAGGTCGCGCAGATGGGCGAGCGCGGCCTCGGCGCCGGGGTGGTGGTGCGGTGCCGCACCGGGCAGCACGGCCGCCGACCGGGTCTCCCCGCCGGGCGCGACGAGGCCGAGCAGCGCCGTCTCGACACGCTGGCAGGCGGCGGTGAGCCGGGCGTCGTGCGAGGCGTCGGGGTCCGCGGCGACGGCCGCGAGGCCGCGTGCCTGACGGGCGCAGTCGTCGAGGTGCAGCATGACCTGCCGCGCGCGCTCCTTACGGGCGCGCAGCGGGCTGAGCGGGTGCAGCAGCGGGGCCAGGGAGACGCGGACCTTGCCGAGGAGGAGCTCGAGCTCGGCGACGTGCGGTGCGGGGTCCGCGGACGCGTCTCCGGCCAGCCGCCGCGCGGAGTCGGCCGTGCAGTGCCGTACGGCGACCAGGGCGCGCTGGATCCAGGCGTCCGTGGCGGCGTGGGTGGTGACGGGCAGGACGAGCGCGACGGCGATGGCGGCGCCGGCGGCTCCGACGAGGGTCTGCTCGAAGCGCAGGGCGAGCAGGCCGGGGTGGAGGACGCCCAGCAGACCGTAGAGCAGGCCGGCCATGACGGTCACGAAGAACATCATCCAGCTGTACGAGGGGGCCGCGGTGTAGAAGATCCCGAAGACGCAGAGGGCGACGAGGACGGCGGTGGGCCCGGGCGCGCCGTGCAGCGGTACGGCCACGAGGAGGCCGGCCGCGATGCCGGCCAGGGTGCCGATGACGCGGCGGAACCCGCGGACGAGGGTCTCGCCGCGCGAGGCGGTGTTGACGAAGATCCACCAGGCGGTGCCCACGGCCCAGTACCAGCGTTCGTCGGAGACCAGCTGGCCGACGCCGAGGGCGACGGCGCAGGCGAGGGTGTTCTGGAAGGCCAGCCGCGTGGTGGGGCGGGCGAGGCCGCGCCCGGCGAGCGGGGCCGGTCCGGCCGGCGGCGGGGTGCGGCGCTCGATGCACCACAGCCCGAAGCGCACCAGGCCGCAGGCCGCGAGGGCCATGATCACGGCCGCGTAGAGGTGCGGGAGCTGGGCGGGCACGGCGTGCAGGAACTGGGTGGCGAAGAACATCATGAAGCCGAAGATGCCGAGCGCCTGTCCGCGCGGTCCCCAGCGCCGGGCGTAGACCCCGCAGAACACGACGGCGAGGAACGCGGCGTCGCGCACCAGGGGCATGCCGTGCAGGGCCGCCGCCAGGGCGAGCACGGGGAACCCGACGGCGGGCAGCAGGGCCGTGGTGACCACCTGACGCCCCGGCGTCGCGTCGCCGACGGTGAACATCGCGAGCAGTGCCGCGAGGCCGCCCGCGATGGAGGCGGACAGCGGCAGGCCGGACAGCTCCACGACGGTGACCGCGAATCCCACGCCGATGACGGCGCGGACGGCGGTCCGCAGCCGGAGCAGGCCCGGATCCGGAGCCACGAAGATCCTCTTCAGTGCTACCGCCCCTTCTCCCCGAGTTGGGTACGCGCGCACGCACGCGTACGGATGGTTTTCGGCATGTGGTTTCGCCATGTGGTTTCGGCATGACAAAGGCGCTGCGGGGGTCCGGCGCGGCTCCTTCGCCGCCCGGCGCAGCCCATCGCAACGCCATCGATGGATAGAGGAAAACATCTGTGGCCTCAGTGGCTCAACAGCGCGCCCGATGAATGGGCCATTGGTACAGTTACTGACGGGAAACTCCGACCACGAGGAGGCCGTTGGCCCATGGCCGTGGACACACTGGACGCGAAGATCCTCCGGTTGCTGCTGGAGCAGCCCCGGACGAGTGTGCGCGAGTACGCGCGCGTGCTGGGCATCGCCCGCGGCACGCTGCAAGCCCGGCTGGACCGGCTGGAGCGCGACGGTGTGATCACCGGTTCGGGGCCGCGCCTGTCGCCCGCCGCCCTGGGCCACCCCGTCCTGGCGTTCGTGCACATCGAGGTCACCCAGGGGCACCTGGACACGGTCGCCGAGGCGCTGGCGGAGGTCCCGGAGATCATGGAGGCCTTCTCGACCACCGGGGGCGGCGATCTGCTGGCCCGGGTGGTCGCGCGGGACGCGGCACACCTGGAGGACGTGATCCAGGTGCTGGTCCGGACGCCGGGGGTGGTGCGCACCCGTACGGAGATGGTGCTGCGCGAGCGCGTGCCCTACCGGGTGCTGCCCTTGGTGGATTCCGTGGGACGCGCGGCGCAGCGGGGCGGGTGAGGGGCTGCCGGGCCGTCTGCAGCATGCTGGTCCGCATGAGCTTTTCGCGTCATTCCCGGAATCCTGCGGTCATTTTCGATCTCGACGGAACGCTCGTGGACAGCGAACCGAATTACTACGAAGCGGGTCGCCGGGTGCTGGAGCAATACGGCGTGCCCGGCTTCAGCTGGGAGGAGCACACCCGGTTCATCGGGATCGGCACCCGGGAGACGCTGGAGACCCTCCGCCGTGAGCACGGCATCGAGGCCCCGGTCGACGAGCTCCTCGCCGCCAAGAACCGCGCCTATCTGGAGCTGGCCGGGGCGCACACGGAGGCGTTCCCGGAGATGCGCAGGTTCGTGGACCTGCTCCACGGGGCGGGCGTGCCGCTCGCCGTGGCGTCGGGCTCCTCGCGGGCGGCGATCGAGGCGGTGCTGGCCCGTACGGGGCTCGGCGGCGTGCTGACCACGCTGGTCTCGGCCGAGGAGGTCGAGCACGGCAAGCCCGAGCCGGACGTGTTCCTGGAGGCCGCACGGCGGCTCGGGGCGGCGCCGGGCGACTGCGTGGTGGTCGAGGACGCCCCGCCCGGCGCCGAGGCGGCCCACCGGGCGGGGATGGGGTGCGTGGCGGTGCCCTACGTGCCGGGGACCGCCGGCGACCCCGCTTTCGCGTCGGCGGGGCTGCTTTTCCCGGGCGGCCAGAAGGAATTCGACGCCCGGCGGGCCTACGAGTGGGTCACCGGGGGAAACTGAGGCGCCCCCAGTTTCTTGCCACCGAAGGACCGGTGCGATTATCGGCTCGCTCGGCATTACGGGTGAGGTGAATCGCCCGGCTCAACACGCGAGGAACAGAGGCATACATGGAGCGATCCGGAAGACCGGTCCGCCGCTGGGGCGCGGCCGCGGTCGCATCGGCCGCGGCGGTCGCCGTCGTGCTCCCGGCGACGACCGCCGAGGCCGCGAGCGGCCCGTCGGTCAGCGCCAAGGGCGCGTTCCTGCTCGACAGCGGCAAGAACAGCGGACTGTGGGGCAAGGACGCCGACACCAGGCGGCAGATGGCCAGCACCACCAAGGTGATGACCGCGGTGACCGTCCTGGACACCAAGGGCGTGGACCTCGACAAGAAGGTCACCGTCAAGCAGTCGTACCGCGACTACGTGGCCCGCCAGGGCGCGAGCACGGCCGATCTGCGCACGGGCGACAAGCTGACCGTACGGCAGCTGCTGTACGGCCTGATGCTGCCCTCGGGCTGCGACGCCGCGTACGCGCTCGCGGACACCTTCGGCAGCGGCGGCACCGAGGCGGCGCGGACGGCGTCGTTCATCGCCAAGATGAACAAGAAGGCCGCCGACCTGGGCCTGAAGAACACCAAGTACGACTCCTTCGACGGCATATCCCGGGCGGGGAACAACTTCACGACCCCGCGCGACTCGGCGCAGCTGGCCCGGCACGCACTGGGCAACAGCACGTTCCGGACGGTGGTCAAGTCGTCGGCGACCCGCCAGAAGGCGGCGAACATCAACCGCACCTACTACTGGGACAACACCAACAAGCTGCTCGGGTCGTACAAGGGCGCCATCGGCATCAAGACCGGCACCGGCACGACGGCCGGTGCCTGCCTGGTCTTCGCCGCCGAGCGGAACGGCCGGACGGTGGTCGGCGTCATCCTCAACGACGGCGCCGACCGCTACCCGGACGCCGTGAAGATGCTGGACTGGGCCTACCGGGCCAAGACCAGCGTGAAGCTCCGCCAGCTGCCGGAGTCGGCGCAGAAGGACTGACGGGCCCGGCCCGGGCGGGCCACAGCGGGCCCCGCCGGCTCAGCCGGCTCAGCCGGCTCAGCCGGCTCAGCCGAGGAACGTCAGCCGCACCTGGCGGTCCGGATTGTCCCTGTTGGTGTCGACCAGGCACACCGACTGCCAGGTGCCCAGCTCCAGGTGCCCGCCGATGACCGGGAGGGTCGCGTGCGGGGGCACGAGGGCGGGGAGCACGTGGTCGCGGCCGTGGCCGCGGCTGCCGTGGCGGTGGCGCCAGCGATCGTCCGCCGGAAGCAGGTCGTGGAGGGCGGACAGCAGGTCCTCGTCACTGCCGGAGCCGGTCTCCAGGACGGCCACGCCTGCCGTGGCGTGCGGGACGAAGACGTTGAGCAGCCCGTCGCGGCCGGCGGCCGCCTCGCGCAGGAACGCCTCGCAGTCGTGCGTGAGGTCGTACACCGTCTCCGCGGAACCGGTGGCGATGTCGAGGACGTGGGTGCGGAAGGAGCCATGGGTGTCTGCCATGGCTCCATTTTCGTACGCGGGAAGAGATCTCCCCTCCTCCGGGTTGGTAGAACCATGAACAATCCTGGGGTGCGTGAGACCGAGGTCGTGGTGATCGGCGCCGGGCAGGCGGGACTGTCCGCCGCCTACCACCTGCGCCGCGCGGGGTACGAGCCGGACCGGGACTTCGTCGTCCTGGACCGCTCC
The DNA here is from genome assembly GCF_000719265.1 of Streptomyces roseoverticillatus. Taxonomy (GTDB): domain Bacteria; phylum Actinomycetota; class Actinomycetes; order Streptomycetales; family Streptomycetaceae; genus Streptomyces; species Streptomyces roseoverticillatus. Next base: position 84,060 of record NZ_JOFL01000003.1, read on the forward strand.
CCGCGCCCGGGCGGCGCCTGGCAGTTCCGCTGGCCGACGCTCACCTACGGCAAGGTGCACGGCATGCACGCCCTGCCGGGCATGGAGCTGACCGGTGCGGACGGCTCCCGGCCGTCGTCGGCCGTGATCGGCGGCTACTTCGCCGACTACGAGCGCGCCTTCGACCTGCGCGTGCACCGGCCCGTCGACGTGCGCGCGGTGCGCGACGGGCAGGACGGGCGGCTCACCGTCGAGAGCTCCGACGGCCCGTGGTCGGCGCGGGCCCTGATCAACGCGACCGGCACCTGGGACCGGCCCTTCTGGCCCCGCTACCCCGGCCAGGCGGCCTTCCGCGGCCGTCAGCTGCACACCGCCCGCTATCCCGGCCCCCAGGCGTTCGCCGGGCAGCGCGTGGTGGTGGTCGGCGGCGGCACCTCCGCGGTGCAGCACCTACTGGAGATCGCCGAGGTTGCCGCCGCGACGACGTGGGTCACGCGCAGGCCGCCGGTCTTCCGCGAGGGTCCCTTCGACGAGGAGTGGGGCCGCGCCGCGGTCGCCCGCGTCGAGGAGCGGGTGCGCCAGGGGCTGCCGCCGCAGAGCGTCGTCTCGGTGACCGGGCTGCCCATGACGGAGGCCATGGAGCGGGCGCGGGCGGCCGGCGTGCTGGTCCCGCGGCCCGTGTTCGACCGCGTGACCCCCACCGGCGTGGCGTGGGCCGACGGCAGCACCCTCGACGCCGACGTCATCCTCTGGGCCACCGGCTTCCGGGCCGTCGTGGACCACCTCGCCCCGCTGAAGCTGCGCGAGCCCGGCGGCGGCATCCGCCTGGAGGGCACCCGCGCGGCACGCGACCCCCGCGTCCACCTCGTCGGCTACGGGCCGTCGGCGAGCACCATCGGGGCCAACCGGGCGGGCCGTGCGGCCGTACGAGAGATCCGCGCACTGCTCGGTTCTTCACAGCCGCTGGTCCCTGCGGCAGTATGAGACCCTCCGGATGATCACCGCGGGAACGCCGGTGACGGGATCCGCCGCGCGGTGACGGCCGCCGCCCGGCGAGCGAGGAGGGGTCATGCGCGTCGGGCTGTTCGTGACCTGCGTCAACGACACCCTCTACCCGCGCACCGGCCGGGCGGTCGTCACCCTCCTCGAACGGCTCGGCGTCCAGGTGGACTTCCCAGCGGAACAGAGCTGCTGCGGCCAGCCGCTGTTCAACACCGGCTACCGGCACCGGACCGAACCCCTGCTGCGCCGCTACGCCGCCGCCTTCCGCGACCACGACTACATCGTCACCCCTTCCGGGTCCTGCGCGGCCATGGTCCGCGACAACTACCCCCGGATCGCAGCGAAGGCCGCCGCCGAGGGCCGGGACGCGGCGGTTCCCGAGGCCGTGACCGAGGCGGCGGCCAGGACCTATGAGCTGACGGAGTTCCTGGTCGACGTCCTCGGAGTGACCGACGTGGGCGCCTGCTACCCGCACACCGTCACCTACCACCCCACCTGTCACGGGCTGCGAGTGCTCGGCCTCGGTAACCGGCCGCGCCGGCTCCTGGAGCACGTCGAGGGCCTGGAGCTGCGGGAGCTGCCGGGAGCGGAGGAGTGCTGCGGCTTCGGCGGCACCTTCGCCGTCAAGAACCCGGCCGTCTCCGCCGCCATGGGCGCCGACAAGGTCCGAGCCGTCACCGCGACCGGCGCCCGCGCCCTGTGTACGGTCGACAACTCCTGCCTCATGCACCTCGGCGGGATCCTCGCCCGGGAAGGCTCTCCGGTCCGCCCCGTGCACATCGCCGAGATCCTGGCCGGGACCAAGGACGACCCGGTGCGTCCGCACGGCACGGCCCGCAGGGGAGGCGCCCGGTGACCGGCACCTACTTGGGGATGCCGTCCTTCCCGCGCGCCGCCGAGTCCTCAACGCGGGACGGCCGGCTCCGCGCCAACCTCCGCCGCGCCACCCGCACCATCCGCGCCAAGCGCGACCGGGCCGTCGCGGAGCTGGACGACTGGGAGCGGCTGCGGGCCGCCGGAGCCGCGGTCAAGGACCGGACCCTGCGCCACCTGGACCACTACCTCGTCCAGCTCGAGGAGTCCGTGGCCCGGGCCGGCGGCACCGTCCACTGGGCGGCCGACGCCGCCGAGGCCAACCGGATCGTCACCGGTCTGGTGCTGGCCACCGGCGAACGCGAGGTCGTCAAGGTCAAGTCGATGGCCACCCAGGAGACCGGTCTCAACGGCGCCCTCGCCGCGGCCGGCATCCGCGCGTACGAGACCGACCTCGCCGAGCTCATCGTGCAGCTCGGCGACGACCTGCCCTCGCACATCCTGGTGCCCGCCATCCACCGCAACCGGTCGGAGATCCGCGACATCTTCCGCAGCCGCATGGCGGACTGGGGCCTCCCGGCGCCCGAGGGGCTTACCGACGCCCCCGCCGATCTCGCCGAGGCCGCACGGCTGCACCTGCGCGAGAAGTTCCTCCGGGCGAAGGTGGCCGTTTCCGGGGCCAACTTCGCGGTGGCGGAGACCGGCACGCTCGTCGTGGTCGAGTCCGAGGGCAACGGCCGCATGTGCCTCACCCTCCCGGAAACCCTGATCTCGGTGGTCGGCATCGAGAAGGTCGTGCCCACCTGGCGCGATCTGGAGATCTTCCTGCAGCTGCTGCCGCGCTCGTCGACGGCGGAGCGCATGAACCCGTACACCTCGATGTGGACGGGCACCACCGACGACGACGGCCCGCGCGCCTTCCACCTGGTCCTCCTCGACAACGGCCGCACCGACACCCTTGCCGACGCGATCGGCCGCCGCGCGCTGCGCTGCATCCGCTGCTCGGCCTGCCTGAACGTCTGCCCCGTGTACGAGCGGGCCGGGGGCCATGCGTACGGCTCGCCGTACCCGGGACCGATCGGGGCCGTGCTCACGCCCCAGCTCCGCGGCCTCGCCTCGCCCCTGGAGGAATCGCTCCCGTTCGCCTCCACCCTGTGCGGCGCCTGCTTCGAGGCGTGCCCGGTGGCCATCGACATCCCCGAGATCCTGGTCCATCTGCGGGAGAGGGTCGTGGAAGGCGGCCCGGTGACGGTCCGGGGCACCCGCACCGTCATCAAGCCCGCGAAGCGGCACGGCGCCGAGCGCGCCGTGATGCGGGCCGCGGGCTGGGCGTTCGACCACCCGCGCGCGCTGCGCCGGGGCCAGCGACTGCTGGCCCGCACCCGCGGCCTCCACCCCCGGCGGCTCCCCGGACCGGGCCGCGCCTGGTCGGACACCCGCGACCTGCCGGACGTCCCGCCCGAGTCGTTCCGCGACTGGTGGGCCCGCACCCGAGGCGGAACCGGCCGTACAGGAGGCACCTCTTGACCGGCGAATCCGGCAGGGAACTGATCCTTGGCCGCGTACGACGGGCCCTCCGCGACGTGCCGGCGTCGGAGCAGCCGGCCGATCACCCCGTGCCGCGCGACTACGCGGAGAAGCACGGCGAGCGCTCGCACGACGCGACCGTCGGCCTCCTTGCGGAGAACCTGGCGGACTACCGCGCCCTCGTCCACCGCACGGACGCGCCGGGGCTTCCCGCACTCCTCGCCCGTCTGTTCCTCGAACGCGGCGCCCGCCGGGTGGCCGTACCGGCAGGGCTTCCGGTCGGCTGGCTCGCCGGAGCACCCGCCGAACTCCTCGTAGACTCCCCCGATCTGACGGCCGATGAGCTCGACTCCGTCGACAGTGTCGTGACCGGCTGCGCGCTGGCGATCGCCGAGACCGGGACGGTCGTGCTCGACGCGGGCCCGGACCAGGGGAGCCGCCGCCTCACGCTCGTGCCGGACCACCACATCTGCGTAGTGCGGACCGGCGACCAGGTCGTGGACTCCGTCCCGCAGGCCGTCCGGCGGCTGTCCCCGGCACGGCCGCTGACCTGGATCTCGGGCCCGTCGGCGACGAGCGACATCGAGCTGGAGAGGGTCGAGGGCGTGCACGGGCCGCGCACCCTGGAAGTGGTCCTCGTGACGGGCGACCCGCGCGAGCTGTGAGCAGTTGTCCATGGGCGCGACGCTACGCCCGATGCGATCGCCGATGCGGCGGGTTGTCCACAACCCCTGCCATATGAACTGCTTAGTGGGAGGAGTCGAGTTGAAGCTGCCCCTGCACGACATCACGGTCGTCGCCCTCGAACAGGCCGTGGCCGCCCCGTTCGCCACCCGCCAGCTCGCCGACCTCGGCGCGCGCGTGATCAAGGTCGAGAGACCGGGGCGCGGGGACTTCGCCCGCGACTACGACCGCAGGACCAGGGGACTCTCCGCCTATTTCGTCTGGGTCAACCGCGGGAAGGAGAGCGTCGTCCTCGACCTCAAGGCCGGGGAGGACCGCGCCCTGCTCGGCCGGCTCCTCGCCCGCGCCGACGTGTTCGTCCAGAACCTGGCCCCCGGCGCGGCGGGACGGCTGGGCCTCGGCAGCGACGTGCTGCGCGCCCGGCACCCCCGCCTGATCACCTGCGACGTCTCGGGATACGGCGCGGAGGGTCCGTACCGCGACAAGAAGGCCTACGACCTGCTCGTGCAGTGCGAGACCGGGCTGGTCTCGCTCACCGGGGACGCCGGCGCCCCGGCCCGCCCCGGCATCTCCATAGCCGACATCGCGGGTGGCATGTACGCCTACACCGGCATCCTCACCGCCCTCTACGAACGGGAGCGCACCGGCGAGGGCACGGCCCTGTCCGTCTCGCTCTTCGACGCGCTCGCGGAGTGGATGGGGCAGCCGTACTTCGCGGAGGCCTACGGCGGCGCTCCGCTCCCCCGCAGCGGGGCGCGCCACCCGTCCATCTCGCCGTACGGGCACTACCGCTGCGGCGACGGCGAGCAGGTGTTCCTGAGCGTGCAGAACGACCGGGAGTGGACGGCCCTGTGCGAACAGGTGCTGCGGCAGCCCGGGCTGGTCCGTGACCCCCGCTTCGCGGACAATCCGCTGCGCCGGTCCCACGACGACGAACTCACCGCCGTCATCGAGGAGCAGTTCGCCCCGCACACGGCGGACGGGGTGGCCGCGCTGCTCGACGGGGCCGGGATCGCGAACGCCCGGCTGCGGACGGTGGCCGGGTTCACGGCCCATCCGCAGCTCGCGGCACGCGACCGCTGGCGCGAGTTCGGTTCCCCCGCCGGTCCGCTGCGCGGACTGCTCCCCCCGGTCGAGGTGCGGGGCCGGGAGGCGGCCATGCGGGCGGTGCCTGCGCTGGGGGAGCACACGGACGCCGTCCGCGCCGAGTTCGCCGCACCGGACGGCACTGCAGCGGCGGCCTCCGACGCCGGTGAGGAGCGGAAGCCGGCGGGCTAACCGGCCCGGTCGAGGGGGCGCTTCGCGGTCTCCGGGAGGATCACGTAGACGCAGGCGGACACGAGGCAGAGCCCGGCCACGTACCAGGGGAACGCCCCCGGGTGGCCCGCATCCTTGAACCAGGTGCCGAGGTACGGTGCGGTGCCTCCGAAGAGTGCCACGGTCAGCGAGTAGGGAAAGCCGATCCCCGCGGCCCGCACCCGCGCAGGGAACACCTCGGCGTTCACAGCCGCGGCGATCGAGGTGTAGCCGGTGAGCAGCACCATGCCCGCGCACTGCACGAGCAGCAGCGACGCGAAGGAGCTGCCGATCGCGTGCAGCAGGGGGACGGCCAGGACGGCGAACCCCACTGCGAAGCCGATCAGCAGGGGCTTGCGGCCCACGCGGTCCGACAGCAGTCCGCCGAGGGGCTGCAGCGCGGCGAAGAAGGCCAGCGAGATCGTGCCGACCGCAAGCGCATCGCCCTTGCTGATGCCGGCGTTCATCTGGGCGTAGGCCGGCAGGTAGGTGGTCCACGTGTAGTAGGCCAGTGTGCCGCCGGCGGTGATGCCGCAGATCAGCAGGGACTGCCGAGGATGGCGGCGCAGCGCCTCGAAGACGGCCGGGCGCTCGGACGTCTTGTCCGGCACGTCGTGGGTCTCCTGGGCACCCTGCCGGATCCAGAAGCCGGCCAGGCTGATGAGCGCGCCGACGAGGAACGGCACGCGCCAGCCCCAGTCCCCCATCTGGCCTTCGGTGAGGAGGTGGGCGAGCAGGGCGGCCGTGCCCGAGGCGAGGAGCTGACCGATGGTGGTGGACACGTACTGGAAGCTGGAGAACAGCCCCCTGCGGCCCGGGCCCGCGGATTCCACGAGGAACGTCGTGGACGCGGCGAACTCTCCTCCGACCGAGAGCCCTTGGACCAGCCGGGCGACCACGAGGACCAGTGGGGCGAGGACGCCCGTGGCGGCGTAGGTGGGGGTGAGGGCGAGGAGCAGGCTGCCGGCGCCCATCAGCAGGATGGTGACCGTGAGGGCCGCCCGCCTGCCGCGCCGGTCGGCGACCGCCCCCATGAGCAGGCCGCCGACGGGGCGCATGAAGAAGCCGACCGCGAAGACGGCGAAGGCCGAGAGCAGCGGCACGAGGGAGTCGCCGGAGCCTTTGGGGAAGACCTGGTCGGCAAAGTAGACCGCCAGGAAGGAGTAGGCGTACCAGTCGTACCACTCCGCGGCGTTGCCGACGGACGCCGCGGCGAGCTGGCGCACGGAGGAACGGGGTGGAGGCGGGGAAGGGGGCTTGGATGGTTCGCGGCCCGTCCCGCCGCGGGTGGCCATGCCGCCGTCGGCGGGTCCGGACAGTGGCTCGGATTGCGTCATGATCCTTTGGATCCCCCCGGCAACGGTTCCGCACACCCGTACGAACTCCGTTCATGGAGCCTTCACAGAGCAGCCGTCATGGACCGGCCTTCACACGTCGGCCGTCACGCGCCCTTCGTCCCGTCGTACGAGCGCGGCGTAGTGCCCATCCCCCGCGAGGAGTTCCTCATGGGTGCCGCGCTCGGTGACCCGCCCTCCGTCGAGGACGATGATCTCTTCGGCGTTGCGGACGGTCGAGAGCCGGTGCGCGATGGTGATCGTCGTCCGCCCGGCGGAGAGGGCGTCGATCGCCTGCTGGACGGCGTGTTCGGTGCGGGTGTCCAGGGCGCTGGTCGCCTCGTCGAGGATGAGGACGGGAGGGTCGCGCAGGATTGTGCGGGCGATGGCCAGACGCTGCTTCTCGCCGCCCGAGAAGCGGTACCCCCGCTCGCCGACGAGGGTGTCGTACCCGTCGGGGAGGGCGTCGATGTGGTCGTGGATCTGTGCGGCGCGGGCCGCCGATCTGATCTCCTCGTCCGTCGCGTCGGGCTTGGCGAAGCGGAGGTTGTCCGCGACGGAGGCGTGGAAGAGGTAGGTCTCCTGGGAGACCACTCCGACGGCCCTGGCCAGGGTGTCGAAGTCGAGATCGCGGACGTCGACGCCGTCGATCAGGACGCGGCCGCCGGTGACGTCGTAGAGCCTGGGGACGAGATAGCTGAGGGTGCTCTTGCCGGAGCCGGTCGGCCCGACGACGGCGAGGCTGCCGCCCGCCGGCACGGTCAGGCCGATCTCGCTGAGCGTGGGGGCCGAGGGCTCGCTCGAGCCCGGCGCGTCGTAGGCGAAGGTGACGTCCTCGAAGCGCACTTCGCCCCGCACCTCCTCCAGCCGGACCGGCTTCTCCGGCTCGGCGATGTCCACCGGCAGGTCGAGGTATTCGAAGATGCGCTGGAAGAGCGCCATGGAGGTCTGCATCTGCACGCCCGTGGACAGCAGGCTGACGGCCGGCCGGAACATGCCCTGCTGCAGGGAGACGAAGGCCACCAGCGTGCCGGTGGAGATGCCCGGGCCGCCCGTCTCCAGGGCGATGCCCGCGGCCCAGTAGATGACGGCGGGCATGGCGGCCATGACGATGCCGATGGTCGACATGCGCCAGCGCCCGGCCATGTTCGCCCGCACTTCGAGGCCGACGAGCCGCTCGGACTCCTTGCTGAAGGCCTGGGTCAGGGAGTCGGCGCGGCCCATCGTGCGGCCGAGCAGGATGCCGCTGACGGAGAGCGACTCGGTGACCATCGCGGCCATGACGGCCATCTGCTTCTGGCGCTGCGACGTGATCCTCTTGCGCTCGCGGCCCACACGGCGGCTGATGGCGACGAACACCGGCAGCAGGAGCAGCGAGACGACGGTCAGCCGCCAGTCGAGAGCCAGCATCGCGACCACCGTGGCGACGACGCTGGTGAGGTTGGAGACGAGCGAGGTGGCCGTGGAGGTGACGGTGGCCTGCATGCCGCCGATGTCGTTGGCGATGCGGGACTGCACCTCGCCGGTGCGGGTCCGGGTGAAGAACGCGAGCGGCATGCGCTGGAGGCGGTCGTAGACAGCGGCCCGCAGGTCGTGCATGACGCGCTGGCCGACCGTCGTGGAGAGCAAGGTCTGCAGGACGCCGAAGACGCTGTTGACGACCGCGGAGACGATCATGCCGAGCGCGAGGAGGGTCAGCAGTCCCGTGCGCCCCTGGGGGATCGCGGTGTCGAGGATCTCGCGGAGCATGAACGGCGAGGCGACGGAGACGAGCGAGGAGGCGGCGACGAGAAGGCCGACGAGGGCGAGCCGGCCGCGGTAGGGGCGGAAGAGCCGGAGGATGCGCCGGACCTGGGCGGGCTGCTCGGGGTCGGCGGGCGGTGGGGTCCAGTGCTGTTCGTCGTGTTGCATGAGCTCCTGGATTTCGGAGACGACAGTGACGATTGCCGAGCTTAGCTCACTGTTACCTAAGCTCACAATAGACATTGTCCTGGTAACCTTGCGATCATGACCGCCCCCGACCCGTCCGGACAGCTCGCCGAGCAGTTGCTGCGGCTCACCCGCAGGCTCCACCGGGCCCAGAAGCGCTATCTGGACCCGGTCGGGATCACGCCCGCCCAGTCCCGGCTGCTGCGCACCGTCGCGCACTGCGACCACCCGCCCCGGATGGCCGACCTGGCCCAGCGCCTGGAGGTCGTGCCGCGGGCCGTCACCACCCTCGTCGACGCCCTGGAGACCGGCGGCTCGGTGCGCCGGGTGCCCGATCCGTCCAACCGCCGGGTCATCCGGATCGAGCTGACCGACGAGGGCCGCCGGATCCTGCGGAAACTCAGGGAGGCCCGCCGCGCAGCCGTGGAAGACGTCCTGGCGCCCCTCTCCGCCGCGCAGCGCGATCAGCTGGGAAGCCTCCTGGACGAGCTGATGGCGGGCCCGGGTCCCTCCCGCTGATGCCCGGACCGGGCGGGCGCGGCGCCCCGGGAGCGCCTCGCGCCCGCCCGGCGGGGGCGATCAGGCCGGTCAGCAGGACCGGCTGTCCTCCGTCAGTTCGCCCTGGGCGGTGGCCAGGGTCCGGTCGTAGCAGGCGCCCGGCCCGAGGAGGCGGTAGCGCTCGCGCGAGACGCCGGTCGCGTGCCGCCGCTCACGGGGGACGTTCTGGTTGTACGCGGCGTCACCCGTGTAGGTGTCGTCGAGCCGCGACCAGTCGATCCGCTTCCCTGCGCGGAGCGTGACGCTGTCGGAGCGGTCGCCCATGGTCATCACGGTGCGCAGCCGGTCGCCGGAGCCGGTGGAGATCTCGCCGTCCATGCTGTAGACGCGGTGGGCGCTGGTCGTGACGGCGGGTCCCCGGCCGTCCACGGTGACGTTCTCGTCGTCCGTCCAGCGGGCCCGGAGCCCGTCCTTCGATTCTCCGTCGGTCCAGCGGTGGGTGGAGGCTCCGGCGACCTTGCGGGTCACCGTGGTCGCCACCCTGCCGTGCGAGGTGTCGACGTAGCCCGCGACCGTCAGGGAGTGCCCGCCGTCGGCCTTCAGTGTGTGCTCGGTGCCGGGCTCGTAGGCGACCTTGTTCGCAGGCGTGCCGGTCGTGTGCGCGGTGAGCGCTCCGGTGACGCGGTTCGCCCTGGAGTCCTGCCACACCAGGACGTTGGTGGGGGTGCTCCAGCCGCTCTGGCCCTCGGGGACTCCGGTCACCGAGATCGCGATCCGGTGTGGCTTGCCGTCGTTGAGCCGCCCGGCGAACGGCGTCAGGTCGTACTCCAGGGGCCGCACGTCGAAGGCGCGCGGCCCGGGGATGACGTACCACAGGAAGGGGTTGGACCAGCCGCCCGTCCATACCGTGGGGAAGGGCGCGGCGATGCCGGCGAGCTTGCCGTCCACGGACACCTGGACCTCGCGGTACGGGCCGTCCTTGGCCTTGCAGGAGTACGGTGCCGCGTCCGGCACCGTCAGGTACCAGAACTCCTCGCAGCCGCCGCCCGAGCCCGTCGCGTACACCTCCGCCACGATCCGCTCACTGTTGCGCGGCGTGGTCAGCATGCCTTCGTAGGACGTACCAACGTTGTGCGCGCTGTCGAGAGTGAGGACTTTGTCAGGCGTCTGCGCCGGCCGGGCCCGTCCCTCGGCGGCGTAGAAGGCCAGGGTCGCCTTGACTTTGATGACACCGGTGTAGGTCTCGTTCACCAGGTTGCCGATGAGCATCTCGACGGGCTGCCGCTCCCGGAAGGTGGCGGAGTAGCGGGTGACGTCCTTCTCGACATGCCAGGTGATGCCTTCGGGCGAGGGCTCCGGGGTGGAGGTGCGCAGAACTTCCACCCCACCGACCTGCAGGTAGCCGAGGCGGTCGTACTGCCGTCCGGCGACGGCACCGTCGAGCCGCAGGACGACCTTGTTCCAGCGGTCGCCGCAGCCCTTGGGCGGCAGGTACGTGCTCTTGTAGGGCGTGTAGTCGCGGAATTCGGTGTCGGCGAGCGTCACGGTGCAGGACGTGGTGTCCGGCGTGGCGACGGGCGGGCCGGCGGTGACCGGGTCGTGCCAGTCGGTGCCGAACTCGGCCGGCGGGCCCGCGGCCAGGGCGGGGCCCGCTCCCAGCGCCAGGCCGGCGGCCGCGGCGCACACTGCGAGGAACAGTCGTCTCATGGGGCAGGAGTGAAGCGCTTCGTACTGCAGTGCGCCAGGGCCCCTTTTGGCCTGACTCGGCGTCAGTGTGTGAAAACCAGTTGAATGCGGCACTCCAGTGGCGCGAACCTTTCACAGCTCCTGCCGCCCCGCCCAACCCCCTGGGAAGTCATGCAGATTCGCGACCTTCCGTACTCCGATCCCGGCCGGCCCGACGCGAGGTCGGGACCGCGCCTCCTGCTCTGGCTCGGGCGGAACCAGCCGGCGGGCCAGGTCAAGGCCCTGGCGTGGGGCGTGGTGCACATGGCCGCCGTGGCCGCGCTGCCGGTAGCCCTCGGCATCGCCGTCCAGGCCGTGGTGGACCGCTCGGGCGCCCGGCTGGCCCTGGCGGGCGGGCTGATGCTGCTGCTGGGCGCGCTCATAGCGCTGGGCGACACCATGCTGCACCGTGCGGCGATCACCAACTGGATCACGGCCGCCGCCCGGCTGCAGCAGCTTCTGGCCCGCAAGACGGCCGAGTTGGGGGCCACGCTGACCCGCCAGGTCGCCGCCGGAGAGGTCGTGGCGGTGTCGACCGGCGATGTCGAGAAGATCGGATGGTTCGTGGAGGCCCTCTCGCGCTTCGCCTCCGCGCTGTTCACCACGCTCGCCGTGTGCGTGGCCCTCGTGATCTACCAGCCCGCCCTGGGCACGCTGATCGCGCTGGCGGTGCCGGCGCTGGTCCTGGCCGTGCTGCCCCTGCTGCCGCCGGCGACGAAACGTGCCGACGAGCAGCGGGAGAAGGCGGGTTACGCCACGGAGCTGGCCTCCGACACCGTGGCCGGGCTGCGCGTGCTGCGCGGCATCGGCGGCGAGGAGCTGTTCCTGGACCGCTACCGGCGCGCCTCCCAGGAGGTGCGCCGGGCAGCCGTGCGCAGCGCCCGGATGTGGGCGCTGATCGCGGCCGTCCAGGTGCTGCTGCCGGGGGTGCTGCTGATCGCGGTGGTCGGGTACGGGGTCGGGCTGGTGGAGGACGGCCGGGTCGGCGTCGGCGAACTGGTCACCGTCTACGGCGTGGTGACGTTCCTCCTCTTCCCGCTGCGGGTGTTCGAGGAGATCGCCATGGCGTACTCCTTCTCCCGTCCTTCGGCGGCGCGCGCGGCCCGCGTGCTGTCCTTGGCTCGCACGGCCGGCGCGGATGCGGGTGAAGGGCCCGCATCCGCGCCGGCAGGGGATCTGTACGACCCGGAGAGCGGGCTGTCGGCTCCGGCGGGGCGGCTGACCGCGGTGGTGTGCGGCGATCCGGACCTGGCGGGCCGGCTGGCCGACCGGCTGGGCGGGCATGCCTCGGCCGGTTCCGAGGGGGCGCCGTCGGCGTTGCTCGGCGGTGTCGCACTGGACGATCTGCCGCTGGAGGCGGCCCGTACCGCGGTGCTCGTCCAGGACAAGGACCCGGTGCTGTTGTCGGGGACGCTCGCCGAGCTGCTGGACGTGCCCGCCTCGGGTGCCGTAGCGCCCGGAGCCGCACTGGCCGCGGCGCAGTGCGGCGACGTGCTGACCGCCCTGGCGCAGGCCTCTCCGGACGCCTCGGGCGACCCGATGCGGACCCGGATCACCGAGCGGGGCCGCTCGTTGTCGGGAGGGCAGCGGCAACGGCTGGCGCTCGCCCGGTCACTGGTGACGGACCCGCAGGTGCTGGTGCTCGACGAGCCCACGTCGGCGGTCGACTCGCACACGGAGGCGCGGATCGCCGACGGGCTGAGAGGCCTGCGGCAGGGCCGTACGACGGTGGTGTTCTCCTCCAGCCCGCTGCTGCTCGACCGGGCGGACCGCGTGGTGTTCGTGCAGGAGGGCCGGGCCGTGGCGGTGGGCACGCACCGCGGGCTGCTGCGCGACGACCCGGCGTACCGCGCCGTGGTCACGCGGGAGACGGACGCCGTGCCGGCGGCGGCAGGGAAGAGGGACCCGGAGCTCTCCGAGCTCGGTCGGAGCGAACAGATCGAGGAGTCGGCATGATCGGTGTGGCACCCCCCGCGCACGACCCCGCGGCGCCGGAGTCGGCGACCACGCTCCCGGTCGCCGGTCCCGCGACCGTCCGGGCCTACGTGCGCGAGCTGCTCCGCAGACACCGGAGAGCGTTCGTGCTGCTGGTGACGGTGAACGCCGTCGCCGTGACCGCTTCCATGACCGGCCCCTATCTGCTGGGCGGGATGGTCGAGGACCTGGCGGCCGGGGCGGAGAACATCCGCCTGGGGCGCACGCTCTCGCTGTTCGCCGTCGCTCTGGCCGTGCAGGCCGTGTTCGTGCACATGGTGCGGCTGCGTGGGTCGGTGCTCGGCGAGGAGATCCTGGCGGACCTGCGCGAGGACTTCCTCGTGCGGTCGGTGGGGCTGCCGCCGGGCGTCCTGGAACGGGCCGGCACCGGTGACCTGCTGTCGCGGATCACCACGGACATCGACCGGCTGGCGAACGCCATGCGCGAGGCCGTGCCCCAGCTGGCGATCGGCTTCGTGTGGGCGGCGCTGCTGCTGGGAGCGCTGGCGGTGACAGCGCCGCCGCTCGCGCTGTGCGTGCTGGTCGCGGTGCCGGTGCTCGTCATCGGCTGCCGCTGGTACTTCCGCCGGGCGCCCGCCGCCTACCGTTCGGAGGCCGCGGGGTACGCGGCCGTGGCGGCGTCGCTCACCGAGACGGTTGACGCCGGGCGGACCGTCGAGGCGCACCGGCTGGGCGAGCGCCGCGTGGCGCTGTCCGACCGGCGGGTCGCCGAGTGGACCCAATGGGAGCGGTACACGCTGTGGCTGCGGTCGGTCCTCTTTCCGGTGATCAACGTGACCCACTCGCTGGTCTTCGGCTCCGTGCTGATCATCGGCGGTGTCTTCGTGCTGCGGGGCTGGGTGTCGGTGGGGCAGCTCACGACGGGCGCGCTGTTCGCGCAGATGCTCGTCGAGCCCGTCGGCCTGATCCTGCGCTGGTACGACGAGCTGCAGATCGCGCAGGTGTCGCTGGCCCGGCTGGTGGGGGTGCGCGAGATCGGGACGGGGGACGCGGACGACGGCACGGACCCGAAGGGCCGGGAGGTGCGGGCCGACGAGGTGCGGTTCGGCTACCTGGCGGGCAACGACGTCCTGCACGGTGTCTCCCTGGCGGTCCGGCCGGGGAGCCGGGTGGCGCTCGTCGGGCCGTCCGGCGCGGGGAAGTCGACGCTGGGCCGGCTGCTGGCCGGCATCTACGCGCCGCGCTCGGGCGCGGTGACGCTCGGCGGCGCGGAGCTCGCGCGGATGCCGGCGGAGCGGGTGCGCCGCCACGTGGCCCTGGTCAACCAGGAGCACCACGTCTTCGTGGGGTCACTGCGCGACAACCTGCTCCTCGCCCGGACGGACGCCGGGGACAGCGAGCTGTGGGCCGCTCTCGGCGCGGTGGACGCCGACGGCTGGGCCCGGGCGCTCACGGCCGGCCTGGACACCGCGGTGGGCTCGGGCGGGCTCGCGCTCACCCCCGCCCAGGCCCAGCAGGTCGCGCTGGCGCGGCTCGTGCTCGCCGATCCGCACACGCTGGTGCTGGACGAGGCGACTTCGCTGCTGGACCCGCGGGCGGCCCGGCACCTGGAGCGCTCGCTGGCGACGGTCCTGGAGGGCCGTACGGTGGTGGCCATCGCGCACCGGCTGCACACCGCCCATGACGCGGACGTGATCGCGGTGGCGGAGGACGGCCGGATCTCCGAGCTGGGCAGCCACGACGAGCTGGTCGCGGCGGGCGGCACGTACGCGGCGCTGTGGCGCTCCTGGCACCGGTAGCCGCCCGCCGGGCGGGCCGGGGTGCCCCGGTCAGATGAACTCCAGGGCCCCGAGCCCGCCCAGGCCGCCGAGCACGAGGAACGCCGGCATGAGGACCTTGAGCTCCACCCAGCTGCCCGCCCGGAAGCGCATGGCCTTCGGCGGTCCGACCGGGTACCAGCGCTTGCGGCCGACGGGGATGGGCCACAGGATCGGGCAGCCGGAGACGGTGAGCGCGTCGCCGATGTCGTGCACGAGGGCGCCGAGGACGATGGGCAGGCCCAGCCACAGGTACTCCTGGCCGGGGCCGGAGAAGAGCCAGCCGGCGCCGTTGCCCGGCTCGTTCAGGACGCCGGCCAGTATCCAGGCGCTGGTGGCCCCGAGGAGCCACACCAGGACGTCGCTGGAGGTGCGGGCCGCGCGCCACAGGAGCCCTTCGACCGCGAGCACGAGGTGGACGAAGAGGATGCCGAGCACGGCCCAGCGGCCGCCCGTGACCGCCAGTGCCGAGGCGCCGGCGCCTATGAGGACGGCCCACAGCCAGGTGTGGGTGAGCGTGCGGTGGCCGCCGTTGCGGCGCGGGTCGCCGTGCCCGCGGGTGGCCTTGTAGACGGAGTGCGACAGCTTGTCGATGACGCCGCACAGCGCGCGGGACACCGGGCCGAAGGCGCGCGATATCGTCGCTGACTTGTGGTCGAGGTCGGGGGCGAGTGCCGCTCCGGCGCAGATCAGGGCGCCGACAACGAGCACCGGCCAGGGCATCGGCTCGCCGGCGGCCGCCATCGCGGCCCCCACTCCCAGCCAGGCGGCCGCTCCCGAGAGCGAGTGCGCCGGTCCCATCATGGTCGTTCCCACTTCCTCGTGCCGGACGGCGTCCGCTGTTCTGACGCCGGGTCGGCGACTCAGCGTAGCGTCCGGATGATCACCATTGGACCGGCCGGTTCCCTGATCCGGTCCGGGGCCAGGCAGTATGGAGGGGTGACCCTTATCGATCAGATGCCGAGCCATGCCGAACCCGATGCCCTCTTCGAAGCCTTCTCGACCTGGGCCGAGGAGCGGGGCATCTCGCTGTACCCCGCGCAGGAGGAGGCGCTGATCGAGGTGGTCTCCGGGGCGAACGTGATCCTTTCGACCCCCACCGGCTCCGGCAAGAGCCTCGTCGCGGCCGGGGCGCACTTCACCGCGCTCGCCAACGACCAGGTGACCTTCTACACCGCGCCCATCAAGGCGCTGGTGTCGGAGAAGTTCTTCGACCTGTGCAAGATCTTCGGCACGGAGAACGTCGGCATGCTCACGGGCGACGCCTCGGTCAACGCCGACGCGCCCATCATCTGCTGCACCGCCGAGGTGCTCGCCTCCATCGCGCTGCGGGACGGCAGGGACGCCGACATCGGCCAGGTCGTGATGGACGAGTTCCACTTCTATGCGGAGCCGGACCGGGGCTGGGCGTGGCAGATCCCGCTGCTGGAACTGCCCCAGGCGCAGTTCATCCTGATGTCGGCAACACTGGGCGATATGTCCCGGTTCGAGGAGGACCTGACCCGGCGTACGGGGCGCCCCACCGCCGTGGTCCGCTCGGCGACCCGGCCGGTGCCGCTGTCCTACGAGTACCGGTCGACGCCGCTCACCGACACCCTCACCGAGCTGCTGCAGACGCACCAGGCGCCCGTCTACATCGTGCACTTCACGCAGGCCGCGGCCGTGGAACGGGCGCAGGCGCTGATGAGCATCAACATGTGCTCGCGCGAGGAGAAGGACGAGATCGCCAAGCTGATCGGCAATTTCCGCTTCACCACCAAGTTCGGCCGGAATCTCTCGCGCTACGTCCGGCACGGCATCGGCGTGCACCACGCGGGCATGCTGCCCAAGTACCGCCGCCTGGTGGAACGGCTCGCGCAGGCCGGTCTGCTGAAGGTCATCTGCGGCACGGACACCCTCGGCGTCGGCGTCAACGTGCCGATCCGCACGGTGCTGTTCACCGCGCTCACCAAGTACGACGGCCAGCGGGTGCGGACGCTGCGGGCGCGGGAGTTCCACCAGATCGCGGGCCGCGCGGGGCGGGCCGGCTATGACACGGCCGGCTTCGTCGTCGCCCAGGCACCGGACCACGTCGTCGAGAACGAGAAGGCGCTGGCGAAGGCCGGCGACGACCCCAAGAAGCGGCGCAAGGTGGTCCGCAAGAAGGCTCCCGAGGGCTTCGTCAACTGGGGCGAGAACACCTTCGAGAAGCTCATCGCGTCCGAGCCGGAGCAGCTGACCTCGCGCTTCCGCGTCACCCACGCCATGCTGCTCGCGGTCATCGCACGCCCGGGCAACGCCTTCGACGCGATGCGCCGCCTGCTGGAGGACAACCACGAGCCGCGCAGGAACCAGCTGCGGCACATCCGCCGCGCCATCGCGATCTACCGCTCCCTGCTGGACGGCGGCGTGGTCGAGCGGCTCGACGAGCCCGACGCCGAGGGCCGCATCGTCCGCCTGACCGTGGACCTGCAGTCGGACTTCGCGCTCAACCAGCCGCTGTCGACGTTCGCGCTCGCCGCCTTCGAGCTCCTGGACCCGGAGTCGCCGTCCTACGCCCTGGACATGGTCTCGGTGGTCGAGTCCACGCTGGACGACCCGCGGCAGATCCTCGCGGCCCAGCAGAACAAGGCGCGCGGCGAGGCCGTCGCCGCGATGAAGGCGGACGGCGTCGAGTACGAGGACCGCATGGAGCGGCTCATGGACGTGACCTACCCCAGGCCGCTGGACGAGCTGCTGACCCACGCCTACGGGCTCTACCGCAAGAGCCACCCCTGGGTCGGCGACCACCCGCTCTCGCCGAAGTCGGTCATCCGCGACATGTACGAGCGGGCCATGACCTTCACAGAATTCACCTCCTTCTACGACCTGGCGCGCACCGAGGGCATCGTCCTGCGCTACCTGGCCGGTGCGTACAAGGCTCTGGACCACACCGTCCCCGACGACCTGAAGTCCGACGACTTCGAGGACCTGATCGCCTGGCTGGGCGAGATGGTGCGCCAGGTCGACTCCAGCCTGCTGGACGAGTGGGAGCAGCTGGCCAACCCCGAGGAGGAGTCGGCCGAGGAGGCCCAGGACCGCGCCGACCAGGTCAAGCCGGTCACGGCGAACGCCCGCGCCTTCCGGGTGCTGGTGCGCAACGCGCTCTTCCGCCGGGTCGAGCTGGCCGCCCTCGACAACGTCCGCGAGCTCGGCGAGATGGACGCCGACTCCGGCTGGGACGAGGACCGCTGGGCCGAGGCCATGGACGCCTACTGGGACGAGTACGAGGACCTGGGGACCGGCCCCGACGCGCGCGGCCCGAAGCTGCTGCGCATCGAGGAGAAGCCGGAGGACGGGCTGTGGCGGGTCCGGCAGACCTTCGCGGACCCCGATGGCGACCACGACTGGGGCATCACGGCCGAGGTGGACCTCACCGCCTCCGACGAGGAGGGCCGCGCGGTGGTCCGCGTCGTGGAGGTCGGTCAGCTGTAGCCTCCGAGGCGCGGCCCACGCGGCCCGCCCCGGCAGCGAAGGAGGCCCGATGACCACACCGACCGACCGTCTGGTGGGTCTGCTCGACCTGGAGCGGATCGACCTGAACATCTTCCGGGGCCGCAGTCCCGACGAGTCGCTGCAGCGCGTCTTCGGCGGGCAGGTGGCCGGGCAGGCGCTGGTCGCGGCCGGGCGGACCACCGAAGGTGACCGCCCGGTCCACTCGCTGCACGCGTACTTCCTGCGCCCCGGGCGGCCGGGCGTGCCGATCGTGTACCAGGTGGAGCGCGTGCGCGACGGGCGCTCCTTCACCACACGGCGCGTGGTGGCCGTCCAGCAAGGCCGGACGATCTTCAATCTCACCGCCTCCTTCCACGAGCCCGAACCGGGCTTCGAGCACCAGGTGGCCATGCCGGACGTACCTGCTCCGGAGGAGCTGCCGCGGCTCGCCGACGAGATCCGCGATCACCTCGGCGAGCTGCCCAGCGCGCTGCGGCACATGGAGCGCCGGCTGGCCTTCGACATCCGCTACGTGGACCGGCTGCGCTGGAGCCCGCAGGAGCTGGCGGACGCCGAGCCCCGCAGCGCGGTGTGGATGCGCGCGCTGGGGCCGCTGGGCGACGACCCGCTCGTGCACACGTGCGCCCTCACGTACGCGAGCGACATGACGCTCCTCGACGCCGTACGCATCCCGGTGGAGCCGCTGTGGGGGCCGCGCGGCTTCGACATGGCCTCGCTGGACCACGCGATGTGGTTCCACCGGCCGTTCCACGCCGACGAGTGGTTCCTCTACCAGCAGGAGTCACCGATCGCGACGGGCGCCCGGGGGCTGGCCCGTGGTCAGATCTTCGACCGCGAAGGCCGGCTACTGGTGTCGGTGATGCAGGAGGGGCTGTTCCGCAAGGTCGGCTGAGCGCCGCCGGAGCAGGCCCCTCCGAGGCGTTCACGCGATGCGGCGCAGTCTGCGGAGCCATCCCCGCAGACCCGCCGGCGCTGCCGGTTCCGCCGGTGCCGCTGCTGCCTGCGCCTCCCGGTCCCCTTCCGGCCCCCGCTTCAGCTCCGGTGCCGGAGCGAGGGCAGGCCCGGCAGCAGGCCGGGGCACGGGCACGTAACCCTCGGGCTTCGGCGCCGCCCGGTCCGCGCGGGCGGTGGCCAGGGCCCGCGCGAGCCGCTCCCGGTGGCGCCCGATCTCGCCGGCGTCGACGGCGAGCGTCACCCGCTCGATGACGTCCCGCGCTGCCGCCGAGTCCGTGCGGATCCCGGCGAGATCCGGGCGCAGCAAGCTCAGGTACGCCCGCTCGTACGGGTCGGGCACGGCGTCCGCCAGCTGGTCGGGGGCTAGCACGGCCGCGACGGCCGCCGCGCGCTCCCAGGGGTCCGCCGTCAGCACGGTCAGCTGGCCGAGCCGCCGGGCGCGCCAGCTTCGGGCCCGCTGGTCGTCGCGCTCCTCCAGCTCCATGCGGAGCGCGGGGTCCGTGCGGCCGGTGAGGAGCTCCGGATTGGCGTCGGCGAACTCCACGAGGTCGGCGGCCAGATAGTGCCAGACCACCGCGCGGTAGCGATTGACGTAGAACCTCACGGGGGCGAAGCAGCCCGCCCTGGCGAGGCGGGCGAAGCGGGCGGGGCTCACGCCCATCAGCTGGGCGGCCTCTGCCGTGCCCACGGCCCACAGCCGGTTGCGCAGCGATTCGGGGAATCCCGCGCCGGACCGGAGCCGTTCGATCTCCTCGCGGGCGACCCGCGGTCTGCCGCCGGCGGCGACGGACACCGTCCGCACGTGCCCCAGCTGCACGGCGAGCTCGAATTCGCGGGGCCTCAGACCCAGCTCACGCGCCGCCGTCCCGCGGGCCACCGTGGCCGCCGTCCCCCGCTCCCGGCATTCCTGCACTGCCATGAAACCTCCCCCGACACCGTCCGATCACTGACAGTGACGACGATAGCGGTGGAGTACGACAGCGTGTCCGGCCTGTGGATAACCTTCCGTCAGCTCCCGCTGCCCGGGCCCCCCACCGCCCCGCTCTGCTGCCGGGCCGCGACGCCGAGGTGTTCGCCGACGCGGTTGACGAGCAGCGTCATCTCGTAGCCGATCTGGCCGATGTCGGCCTCCGCTTCCCCCAGGACGCACAGACAGCTGCCGTCGCCCGCAGCCGTCACGAACAGCACGCCTTCGTCGAACTCGACCATCGTCTGCCGCACCCGGCCGGCCCGGAACTGCCGGCCCGTGCCCTTCGCGAGGCTGTGCAGCCCCGACGCGACGGCGGCCAGGTGCTCGGCGTCCTCGCGCTGCAGGCTCGTGCTGGCCCCCGTCACCAGTCCGTCGTTGGAGAGCACCAGCGCGTGCCGTATGTGCTCGATGCGCTCGGTCAGGTCGTCCAGCATCCAGTCGAGCCCCTTGCCGACTGCCATGTCCCGCCTCCCCGTTCCGCTGTTCCCCGTAACTGCCGTGCAAGCCTTGCTCACCTGCGTGCTGTCGGCAACCCGTCCCGGCCCGTCGGCACGCCTCCGTGCACAAGTTGGCACATGATGGGGACATGGCACAGGAAACGACCAAGGACCAGTGGCGCGATCCCGCCCACGTGCAGGAGTTCTTCAGCGTGCGGGCGCGCGACTGGGACGCCCGGTTCCCCGACGACGGGCCGGCCTACGACGCCGCCGTCGCCGATCTCGGGCTGCGGCGGGGCGATGTGGTCCTGGATGCGGGGTGCGGCACCGGCCGGGCGCTGCCGGCGCTGCGTGCGGCCGTCGGCCCGCAGGGCGTCGTGCTCGGGGCGGACCTCACGCCCGCGATGCTGGAGGCAGCCGTGCGGGCCGGCCGGCAACAGGCCGGCGGGCTACTGCTGGCCGATGTCACCAGGCTCCCGCTGCGCGACGGTTCACTCGACGCCGTCTTCGCCGCGGGGCTCGTCTCGCACCTGGCGGACCTGGTGGAGGGCCTGTCCGAGCTGGCCCGCGTCGTACGGCCCGGCGGGCGGCTCGCGCTCTTCCACCCCGTCGGACGGGCCGCGCTCGCCGCTCGCCACGGCCGCCGGGTGACGCCCGACGACGAGCGCGCGGAGCCCAATTTGCGCCCTCTACTGGCGCGCGGCGGCTGGCGCCTCGACTCGTACACGGACGAGGACACGCGGTTCCTGGCGCTCGCGAGCCGCCCGGACCGCCCTGCGCAAAACGGTGCGGTCCGGGGCTGAGCGGCTGAGCGGGCGGCGGAGGAGGGCCTACGAGGACAGCAGGGACTGCCCGGCGACCGCCTCCACAAAGGCGGCGGGGTTGTCGAACATCATGTTGTGCCCGGCACCGGGCACGGTCTCCACGACCACGCCCGAGGCCTCCAGCCCCTCGCGGCCCGGGAGTTCGCCGCTCAGCTCACCCATCAGATACGTCCGCGGAATGGCCAGTTCCTGCAGCATGCGGCGCATCGTCGGCCGGGTCCCCCGCACCAGGCCGACCGCGCTGCGGTGGAGCGCGGTGGGGTCGGCCAGCCGCATCGTCGCGCGCCAGAGCGGGCCCACCCGCTGCAGCGTCTCCGTGAAGCCGCCGCCGTGGACGAAGCCCTCCTCCGTGTAGGAGGCGATGCCGCTGCTGCCGGCCGTGCGGGGCGGGTCGGGGTCCAGGTTCGCCTCGGCGAGGACGAGGCTCGAGACCAGTTCGGGCCGCCGCGCCGCGAGCACGATGGCGACCGCTCCGCCCATGCTGTGGCCCACGACCTCGGCCCCCGTGACCCCGGCCGAGTGCAGGGCCGCGGCCACGGCGTCGGCGTGCTCCTCCAGCGTGTAGCCGAAGTCCAGAGGGCGGTCGCTGATGCCGTGTCCCGGCAGGTCGATGAAGAGCGAACGCCGGTCGGCGAGCGCAGAGGCGGCCGCGATGTGCGCGTGGTAGACGGCCGAGGCCGATCCCAGACCGTGGAGGTAGACCCGCGCCGGGCCGCCTCCGGCGGCCTCGGTCCATCGCACACAGGCCCCCGTGGATCCGAACTCCGCCTGTCGCATGCCCTTCTCCCCTCCAGCGATTCCGTACTGGATCATCACCATACATCGATCACGATGTACCGCCATAGCGATGTACAGCGGCTGTCGGGTTGAATACCGCCATGCTCGAACTCGCCATCCTCGGTTTCCTCTACGACGCTTCGCTGCACGGATACGAGCTGCGCAAACGCATCGCCGCGCTCACCGGGCACGTCAAGCCCGTGGCGGAGGGGTCGCTGTATCCGGCGATCAAGCGGCTGGAGTCGGCGGGGCTGCTGGCCCGCGAGACCCGGCCCGGCTGCGGAGCCGCCCCCCGGCACGTGCTGAGCCTCACGGCGCACGGCCGCGAGGAGCTGCGCCACCGGCTGGCGGAACCGGCCGAGAGCGACATCACGGACGAGAACCGCTGGTTCACGGTGCTCGCGTTCCTGCGGCACCTCGGTGAACCGGCGGGGCAGGCCGTCGTGCTGGAACGGCGGCTCGCCTTCCTCCAGCAGCCGGCGAGCTTCTTCTACGCCGGCGACCGGCCGTTGCGGGCCGAGGAGATCGAGGATCCCTTCCGGCGCGGAGTCCTCACCATCGCCCGCGCGACCAGCCGCGCGGAACTGACCTGGCTGCGCGAGACGATCGGCTCACTCCGCGGCGTCTGAGCCGCTCCCCGCCGGGCCGGGAGCGGCACCGGCGGCACCGGCAGCACCGGTCCCGGCGGTTCCGGCGGTCGCGGGGTCCGTGGCGGGCCGTCCGTGCGGCACGGGGCAGACCGCGCCCGTGCGGCCGGCGGGGAACGTGCCCAGCTCCGCGACGACGTAGCCGTCGGGATAGCCCTTGATCTCGGGGTTCTGGCGCGTGTAGTGAGGAGTGCGGCGCGGCGGGAGCAGGCGTACGGCCCTGCCCCGGGCCCGCAGGGCGCCCCGGACCAGTGCCCGGGTGGCGGGGTGGGGCTGCTCGTAGCGGAACGCGCGCAGCAGGGAGTCGTCGAGCAGGGCCATGCTCGCGCCGCGCACGAGCGGGGCGAGCGGACGCGGGTACCAGGAGGCCATCAGGCCGAGCGTCGCGTCGGACACCCGCCGGCCGCCCTCGTCCCAGCCGAAGTGCTCGGCCTCGTAGTCCTCCAGGCAGCGCTCGAACTCGTCGTAGGAGCCGGGGATGTCCTGGATTCCCATGTGCTTGCCCAGCGTGCGGTAGTACACGGCGAGCGCGTGCCGCTCATGGGCGGAGAGCCTTCGCCAGCCGTACGCGTCCACCCACCTCCGCGGGACGACGACGAAGGTGCACAGGACGTAGCGCATGTCGTCGTTGCTGATGTCATAGCTGCGGTGCATCTGGTTGATTCGGCGGATCGCGGTCCGGCCGCTCTCGCTGTCGAATCCGTGCTCCACGACGGTGTCGAGCAGCAGGGCCGTGTCGTCGTAGCGCTTCTGCGGGCGGCCGGAGAACTCCCCCGTTCCGGCCAGCAGGCGGCCGATGCTGGGCACCGCATAGGTCCTGTAGAGGGCGAGCTCCAAAGCGCGGGTGATGTCCCAGGGGAACTCCAGGGTCGCCGTGATCCGGTAGATCCTGAGGAAGTCCCGTTCGGGGTCCAGCCTCCGGATCTCCTTGAGCCGGTCGTAACGCTTCACGCGGCAGTCGCCCCTTCGTTCGTCGGCGGTTCAACTCTACGGGCGGCGGGCACACTTGAACGACCACGGCACGGAACGCTCGCGGAGGCAGGTGAGGATCGGTGTTCGGCAAGCTCCGCAAGCGCATCGAGGAGGGCCGGCAGCCACCGGAGCCCCTGCCACCGGTCCGGCGGCAGCGCAATCTCTTCGAGGCGGCCGCCACTTATGTGGCGGCCTGCGCCGAGGACGACCACGAGAGAAGCGCCGAGGCGGCCCGCTGGGTCTCCCCCGAGGCGCTCTGCTTCGGCGTGAACGAGCTCGCGTGCCGGGCGGTCGTCGCGCTCGCCCGGGAACACGACGAGACGCCGCAGCACATGGCGCGCAAGCTGCTCAACCTGCCGGTCGCCTGAGCCGCGGGCCGGCCGCGGCTCAGACGCGGTCGAGCGGGACGTGCGGCCCGTCGGGCAGCTCTGCGCGTATGAGGTCTCCCGGCCGGACCTCGCCGCCTTCGAGCACGACGCCCATGACGCCGCCCTTGCGGACGACCGCCCCGCTCTCGTCCCGGCCGACGACGTGCTTGAGCAGCCCCTTGCGGAAGCCGTCGATCTGCAGGCACGGGTTCCGCAGCCCCGTCACCTCGACCACGGCCCGGTCACCGAGGTGCAGACGGGTGCCGCGCGGCAGCCCGAGCAGGTCGATCCCGCTGGTCGTGACGTTCTCCCCCAGGTCGCCCGGCCGGACCGCGAAGCCCGCGCCGGCGACCTCCGCGAACAGCTCCTCGTGGATCAGGTGCACCTGACGGAGGTTGGGCTGAGTGGGGTCCTGTGCGACCCGCGAGCGGTGCTGGACGGTCACGCCGAGATGGGCGTCCCCCTCCACCCCCAGGCCCGCCAGCAGCGTGATGCTCTCGCCCACCGGCTTGCTGAACGTGTGCTCACCACTGCGGCACACGGCCGTCACTGTCCCCGCCACGGCAGGCCCTCCCCCCTCGGTCACGCACGCCTGTGCGTATGTCAGCCGGACTTCGAGCCTAACCGGTGGCACCGACAGTTCCCGAAGCCGTCACCTTGAAGGCGTGTACAT
The DNA here is from genome assembly GCF_000719265.1 of Streptomyces roseoverticillatus. GTDB lineage: Bacteria > Actinomycetota > Actinomycetes > Streptomycetales > Streptomycetaceae > Streptomyces > Streptomyces roseoverticillatus. The sequence continues at coordinate 108,695 of NZ_JOFL01000003.1, forward strand.
GACATGCACACCGTCCTACATTGCCCGTATGTCCCCCGCCACCAGCCACCCCCGCGGACCGCGCCGGCTGCGCCGCCGCCATCTCGGCGCCCTGGGCACGGCCCTCGGGCTCGCCGCCGCCTCCCTCGGCCTGTGGGTCCCGGACTCCACCGCGGCAGCGGCCGTCCCCACTCCCGACCACGTAGTGGTCGTGGTCTTCGAGAACCACGCCTACGACCAGGTCATCGGGAACGCGGGCGCCCCCTATATCAACTCGCTCGTCTCGGGCGGGGCCGGCCTGACGGCCTCCTACGCCGAGACGCACCCCAGCCAGCCCAACTACTACGCCCTCTTCTCGGGCGACACCCAGGACGTCACGGACGACAGCTGCGTCACCCCCGGCTTCAGCGACGCTCCCAACCTCGCCTCCGAACTGACCGCCGCGGGCAGGACCTGGGCGAGCTACAACGAATCCCTGCCCGCCGAGGGGTCCACCACCTGCAAGAGCGGAAAGTACGCACAGAAGCACAACCCCTGGTTCGGCTTCAGCAACGTGCCCACCGCCACCGCGCACACGATGGGCGCCTTCCCCGGTGACTACGCCAAGCTGCCGACCGTCTCGTTCGTCGTGCCGGACCTCTGCAGCGACATGCACGACTGCTCCGTCGGCACGGGCGACACCTGGCTGAAGAACAACCTCAAGGGCTATGCGGACTGGGCCAAGGCCCACAACAGCCTGCTCCTCATCACCTTCGACGAGGACAACAGGCTCAGCGGCAACCGCATCCCGACCGTCCTGTACGGACAGCCCGTCAAGCCGGGGTCCACGTCCGGCACCACCTACAACCACTACGACGTCCTGCGCACCATCGAGGACATGTACGGCACCGCGCACGCCGGCAGGGCGGCGAGCGCGCGCGACGTCACCGGCATCTGGAACAGCTGACCGTGTACCTCGCGGACAGCCGCACCGCTCCGGGTGTCCCCGACACCGCCGGCCGGTCACCCTCCCCCGGCCGGCGGGCCGCCGTCCCCGCGACGGTGCTCACCCTGGGCACCGTCAGCCTCGTCACCGACATCTCCTCGGAGATGGTCACCGCCGTCCTCCCGCTCTACCTCGTCGCCGAACTGGGCCTCTCGCCGCTCGGCTTCGGTCTCCTGGACGGCATCCACAACGGTGTCAGCGCGCTCGTCCGGCTCGCCGGCGGCAGGCTCGCCGACCGGGGTCCGGGCGGCCACAAGGCCGTGGCCGCGGCCGGCTACGGCCTCTCCGCCCTGTGCAAGCCGCTGCTGCTCCTCGTGCACGGCGTGCCCCTGATCGGCGCGGTGCTCGCCGCCGACCGCACGGGCAAGGGCCTGCGCACCGCGCCGCGCGACGCCATGATCTCGCTGGCCTGCGACCCGGCCGCCCGGGGCCGGGCCTTCGGGGTGCACCGCGCGATGGACACCGCGGGCGCGCTGATCGGGCCCCTGGTCGCCTTCCTCGTCCTGCGGGCCGCGGCGGGCGGCTACGACGCCGTGTTCACGGTGAGCGGCTGTACGGCCGCCCTCGGGGTGCTCATCCTCCTGCTGTTCGTCCCCGGCCGCACGGACGCCCCCGGCCACCGCGGCACGCCCGCGGGGCGGGCTCCGCTGCGCGCCGTGGCACGCCGCCCGGAGGTCCGCCGGCTGACCGCGTGCGCGGTGCTGCTGGGGCTGACCACCGTGAGCGACTCGTTCCTGTACCTCGCCCTGCAGCGGCGCCTGGACCTGTCCGAGACGTGGTTCCCGCTGCTGCCGCTGGGGACGGCCGGCGCCTTCCTGCTGCTGGCCGTACCGCTGGGCGCCGTCGCCGACCGCTTCGGGCGGCGGCGGCTGTTCCTCTGCGGCCACCTCGCGCTCCTGGGGGCCTACGGGCTGCTCACCGCCCCGCCCGGCGGCCCGCCCGCCCTGCTGTGCATCGCCCTCGCGCTGCACGGGAGCTTCTACGCCGCGACGGACGGCGTGCTGGCCGCGGCCGCCGCCGACGCCGTCCCCGAGGCCGTCCGCGGCAGCGGGCTCGCCGTCGTGCAGACCGGGCAGGCAGCCGCCCGCTTCGCCTGCTCGATCGCCTTCGGCGCGGCCTGGGCCGCGTGGGGCGACCGCACGGCGCTGGAGGCGGCCGCGGCCGGGCTGGCCGTCTCCGCCACGGTCAGCGCCCTGCTGCTGCGCCCGCCGACGACACCGAAGAGCGCGAAGAGCCCCAAGAAGTGCGAAGGACCCGGCCCGATGAAGGACACGGCCCGATGAACCGCAGAAACCGTCTCCTGATCCTGCTCGTGGCCGTCCTGGTCCTCGGCGGCGTCGCGCTGGCCGCCACGCTGCACGCTGCCGGGCGGGCCGCCGAGAAGGACCGCGCGCGGCCCGGTGACCCGCGGGTCGCCCCCGGCAAGGTCACCCTGGACGCGCCCGGCCGGAGCGTCTTCCGGAACATGGCCTGGGGGCCGCACCGCGACGAGATCGCCTCGGTGCCCGCCGCCGACCCCTCGGGCACCCGGACGTCATCCGGGGTGCGCTGCCTGCGCTTCCATGCGGCGGGCGGGACGGGCATCTGCCTGCAGGCGGTGCACGGCGGGCTCCGGGACGGCTACCGCGCCGTCGTCCTGGACGCCCGGCTGCGCGAGCTGCGCCACTACGACCTGGCCGGCATACCGACCCGGGCCCGCGTGTCCCCCAGCGGCCGTACCGTCGCCTGGACCGTCTTCGTCAGCGGCGACTCGTACGCGGGTACGAACTTCTCCACCCGCACCTCCGTCCTGGACGTGCGCACCTGGACGCTGGACCGCAATCTGGAGGACTACCGGTTCTTCCTGGACGGGCAGCCGCACAAGGCCGTGGACACCAACGTCTGGGGCGTCACGTTCGCCGACGACACGCACTTCTACGCGACCGTCGCCACGGGCGGGCGGACCCGTCTCGTGCGCGGCGACCGCACCGGACGGACGCTGCACGCCGTGCACAGCAATGTGGAGTGCCCGTCCCTGTCTCCCGACGGGACGCGCATCGCCTACAAGAAGCGCGTCGAGGGCGCGCCCGACGACGCGCCCTGGCGGTTGTACGTCCTGGACCTGCGCACGCAGCGCGAGACCCCGACGGCCGAGCGGCGCAACATCGACGATCAGGCCGTCTGGCGGGACGGCGGCACCCTCGTCTACGCGCTGCCCGGCGACTACGGATCGGATCTGTGGACCGTTCCGGCGGACGGTTCCGGCAGCCCGCGGCTCACCATGGCCGCGGCACTGGCCCCGGCCTTCACCGGCTGACCTCCGCACCACCCGCCCCCGCGCGGGGCCGCTGCCCGCGGCCTCGCGCGGCCGTCAGCGGCCGAGCTCCTTGCGCGAGACCCGGCGCAGCCGCTTGCGCTGCGAGGGGTCCAGCAGCAGGTACGCGCCCACCGGGACGCCGACCATCACCAGCAGTGCGGCCCAGAAGGGCAGCAGCCACAGCAGGATCACTCCGACAGCCACGCCTCCGGCGGCGACCTTGGCCCTGTTGCTCATTTCCCTGCCTCCTTCGCGACGGCTGCCGCTCTGTCCGTGAGAACGCCCGGCGGCGCCGCCCGGTTCCTCACCCGGTCCGCAGCGGGGCGCCCACCTCGTGCATGTGCTGCAGCGCCTGGCGGTACGAGTCGACGATTCCAGTCTCCGTGTACGGCAGCCCCGACGCGCGGCAGTGCTCGCGGACCAGCGGCCGGGCGAGGCGCAGGTGGGGTCGGGGCATGTTCGGGAAGAGGTGGTGCTCGATCTGGTAGTTCAGGCCTCCCATGAGCCAGTCCGTGACGGCCCCGCCGCGCACGTTGCGCGAGGTGAGGACCTGGCGCTGCAGGTGTCCCCAGCGCTCGCCGCCCTGGTCGGGCATCTCCATGCCCTTGTGGTTGGGGGCGAAGACCATGCCGAGGTGGAGGCCGAAGAGGGCGTGGTGGACGAGGGCGAAGACGACGGCCTTGCCGGGGGACATCGAGGACAGCAGCAGGCCGGCGTAGCCGGCGACGTGGAGGACGAGGAGCACCGCTTCCGTCCGCCGCTCCCCTGCGGTCTGCCGCCCGAGGTCGCGCACGCTCGAGATCTTCAGGCTGATGCCTTCGAGCAGGAGCATGGGGAAGAAGAGGCGGGCCTGGTTGCGGGTGAGCCACCGGACGGCGCGCCCCTGGCGCTGTGCGGCCTGCCGCTGTGTCCACACGAGCGCGCCGACACCGACGTCGGGGTCCTTGTCGACGTGGTTGGGGTTGGCGTGGTGGCGGTTGTGCTTGTCGTTCCACCACGCGTAACTCATGCCCAGCAGGAGGTCGGCGTGGAGGAGGCCGATCAGCCGGCCCGTGCGCCGGGTGGCGGCTATCTGGGCGTGCCCGCTGTCGTGCCCGACGAAGGCGGTGCGGGCCCAGAACAGGGCGGCGGGGACGGCCAGCAGGACCGTCCACCAGGAGTCACCGCTCAGCACGATCCCGGCTGCCGTGGCGGCGAGCGCCACGGCGTTCACCGCGATGCTGCGTGCGTACCAGCCCCTGCGGCGTTCGAGGAGGCCCTGGTCCCGGACCTGGCGGAGGAGAGGGGCGAAGTCACTGCCCGCAGTGGGTTTCGCGAGCAGCGTGGCGGCCTGGGGCATGAGGTCTCCGGACGGTCGGATAGCTGGGCTGACCTCATAGAACGTACGGACCGGGGCCTGCTCGGGACCATGGCGTCACCACCCGGCTCCTGCGGGGGCAAACCCCCCTCCGGAGGCGGGGGTTTGGGTACACCCTCACGTCCGGCGCTGTGGCCCGGCTCACGCCGCGGAGGTCTTCGCCGGGGGCGCGCTTCCTGTACCCTCGGCCGCTCCGGACCCCGACTAGTCAAATTTGAGGAATGCGCAGCGCTGTGACACCGCCCTCCGCCGCAACACCCTCCGAGATCTCCCGGCTCGCCCGCTGCTCGGCGGCTTTCCTTCCCGGTGACCCCGCACGCACCGGGCGGGTGGCCTTCTGGCTTCCGGGCAGCGAACCGCCCGCCTCCCCGGGCGGCGTCGAGGACCTGACCATCGCTGTCGCGGACGGCGCCGGCGTCGCCACGACGACCGTGCGGGCCGCCGTCCTGCCCGTGCGCGACGCCGTGCCCGTCCTCACCCGCGCCCGGGCCGCGCGGGCCGACGAGGCGGCCGCCTTCTGGGGCGCCGCCGCCGTGCTCGCCCTGCAACTGGCGGCGCGCGGGCGCCTGCTGCCCGGGCTGTCGGCCACCGACCACGACGCGTGGCGCGTCGGCCCGCTCACCGCCGACGACCTGCGCCGGGTGCGCGACCTGGCCGCCGCGATGCCGCCCGCGGCGCACGCCGTGCCGCTCCCGGGCACCGGCCCCCTGATGCTGCCCGAGCCGGAGCAGCTCGTCCGCGCCTTCCTGGACGCGGTCGCCGACGGGCTGCCGCGCTCCCCCGCCGCGGCCCTCGCCGCCGGCGGGCCCGCATTCGCCGCGCCGGAACCGCGCCGCCTGCCCGAACAGCGCGCCTGGGCGGAGAGCGTCGCCGCCGGGCACGATGCGGGCGTACGGCTGTCCCTGCGCGTCGAGGCGCTGAGCCCTCTCGGTGACGACGAGCACGCTGCCCCGCGCTTCCGGGCCGTCCTGCAGCTCCACAGCCTCTCCGACCCGGCCCTCGTGGCCGACGCCGCCGAGGTGTGGGCAGGCGAGCCGCCGGCAGGCGCGGCGCTCGGCCGGGACGCGCGGATGAAGGCGCTGCTCGCCCTGCGCCGGGCCGCCCACGCCTGGCCCGCGCTCACGCCCCTGCTCTCCGCCGCGGTCCCCGACGCCGTCGACCTCGCCGACGAGGAGGTGGGGGACCTGCTGGGCGGCGCTTCTGCGGCGCTGGATGCCGCCGGGGTCGAGGTGCACTGGCCGAAGGAGCTCGTCCGCACGTTCACCGCACGGGCCGTCGTCGGCCCTCCGGACGACGACGGCGACGACGGCCCCGGGCCCGGGCCCGGCCACGAGCGTTCCGGCATGCCGTCCCTGCTGTCGGCCGATGCGCTCCTCACCTTCCGCTGGCGCTTCGCCGTCGGCGGCCTGGACCTGACCCAGGACGAACTGGACCGGCTCGCGGAGGCCGGCCGGCCCGCCGTACGACTGCGCGACCAGTGGGTGCTCGTCGACCCCGAAGCGGTGCGCCGCGCCCGCGCTCAGCAGGACCGCAAGCTCACGCCGGTCGAAGCGCTGGGCGCCGCCCTGACGGGCAAGGCTCCCGCCGAGGAGGACGACGAGGACGGCCCTCAGGCCGACGTCCGGCCCACCGGCTGGCTGGCGGCGCTCCGCGACCGCATCGCCGACCCCGAGCACGGCCGCGACCCCGTTCCCCCGCCCGCCGCGCTCGCCGCCACCCTGCGCGACTACCAGCTGCGCGGCCTGGACTGGCTGCACCGGATGACCTCACTCGGGCTGGGCGGCTGCCTCGCCGACGACATGGGGCTCGGCAAGACCATCACCCTCATCGCCCTCCACCTGCACCGGCAGACGCTGCCCGACGCGGCCGGCCCCACGCTGGTCGTCTGTCCCGCGTCCCTGATGGGCAACTGGCAGCGGGAGGTCGAGCGGTTCGCGCCCGGCACGCCCGTACGCCGCTTCCACGGCGCGTCGCGGTCCCTGGAGGAGCTGTCCGGCGGGGAGTTCGTGCTCACCACGTACGGCACGATGCGGCTCGACGCCCAGCAGCTGGCCGGCACGTCCTGGGGCCTGGTCGTCGCGGACGAGGCCCAGCACGTCAAGAACCCGTACTCCGACACCGCGAAGCAGTTGCGCACGATCGGCGCGAAGGCGCGCGTGGCGCTCTCCGGCACGCCGGTGGAGAACAACCTCTCCGAACTGTGGGCGATCCTCGACTGGACGACTCCGGGGCTGCTCGGCCCGCTGAGCCGGTTCCGCAGGCGCTACGCCCAGGCCGTGGAGGGCGGCACGGACCCGGCCGCGGCCGAGCGCCTCGCGGCCCTGGTCCGCCCGTTCCTGTTGCGCCGCCGCAAGTCCGACCCCGGCATCGCGCCGGAACTGCCGCCGAAGACCGAGACGGACCGCGAGGTGGCGCTCACCAAGGAGCAGGCCGGCCTGTACGAGGCGGTGGTGCGGGAGATGCTCGCCGAGGTCGAGGCGGCGGACGGCTTCGAGCGGCGCGGCCTGATCGTCAAGCTGCTGACCGGCCTGAAGCAGATCTGCAACCACCCGGCGCAGTTCCTCAAAGAGAAGTCCCCGCGGATCGCCGGGCGCTCGGGCAAGGTCGAGCTCCTGGACGAGTTGCTGGACACGATCCTCGCCGAGGGGGCGAGTGTGCTGGTCTTCACGCAGTACGTGGCGACCGCCCGCCTCCTGGAGCAGCACCTGGGGGCGCGCGGCGTCCGCACGCAGCTGCTGCACGGCGGCACGCCCGTCCCGCGCCGCGAGGAGATGGTGCGCCGTTTCCAGGACGGCGAGGTCCCCGTCTTCCTGCTGTCCCTGAAGGCCGCCGGCACGGGCCTCAACCTCACCCGGGCGGAGCACGTGGTGCACTTCGACCGGTGGTGGAACCCGGCGGTGGAGGCGCAGGCGACCGACCGCGCGTACCGGATCGGCCAGACGCAGCCGGTGCAGGTGCACCGGTTCGTCACCGAGGGCACGGTCGAGGACCGGATCGCCGAGATGCTCGTCCGCAAGCAGGCGCTGGCGGACTCCGTCCTGGGCGGCGCCGAGGCGGCCGTGACCGAACTGACCGATGCCGAGCTGGCGGATCTCGTCGCACTGAGGGGGAACGGACGTTGACCGGACAGGAAGTCACCGGCCGGGCGGAGCGCACCTTCGAGGCGCTGGCGCCCGAGCACGTGCGGAGCTCCGCACGTACCTGGTGGGGCCGGGCGTGGCTCAAGGCGCTGGAGGACACGGCGCTGGACGGCCGGCAGGTGAAGGCGGGACGCAGGCACGCGCGCGCGGGCGCGGTGGGCGCGGTTTCGGTGCGGCCCGGCCGCATCACGGCCCTCGTACGGGACCCGGACGGCACCCCGTACCGTGCCGACGTGGTGGTGCAGGAGTTCGGCACGGCCGACTGGGAGTGCCTCCTGGAGCTGGTGGCGGGTCAGGCCGGGCACATCGCGGCGCTGCTCGACCGCGAGATACCACCGCACCTGGCCGAGGACGCGCTGGCGGCGGGGGTGGAGCTGCTGCCGGGCATCGGGGATCTGGAGCCGGAGTGCTCGTGCGGGGCCTGGGACCACTGCGCGCACACGGCGGCGCTGTGCCATCAGATGGCGCTGCTGCTCGACCGGGACCCGTTCGTGCTGCTGCTGATGCGCGGGCGCGGGGAGCGCGAGCTGCTCGACGAGCTGCAGGAGCGCAACGCCGCGTCCGGGCCGGACCGGGCGCCGGGGCGCAGCGCCGGGACGCGCTCGGGGGTGCCGGCCGTGGACGTGTTCGCCGCGGCCTCCTCCGTGCGCCCGCTGCCGGATCCCCCTCTTCCGGTGGAGGCGCCGGGCCGTTCTCCAGTGCTCGGCGGCGACGTGGCGCCCGCGGCCGGACTGGACGCGGAGGCGCTGGAGTTTCTGGTGGCAGCCGCGGCGGCGCAGGCGCGGCAGCTGCTGGCCGAGGCGCTGACCCCGGGTCATGAGCGCGCTCCGGTCGCGCGGGAGCTCACGCTGTGGGAGGACGCCGTGCGGCTCGCGGCAGCCGGACCGGACGAGCGGATCGCCGTGCGGCTCGCGGCGGGCTGCGGCCGAGAGCGGTCCGGGCTGGACCGGGCGGTGCGCGCGTGGCGGCACGGCGGGCCCGCCTCGCTCGCCGTCCTGGAGGAGGAGTGGACCCCGGAGCCGGAGGCCCTCGCGCGCGCCCGCGCCCGGCTGGCGGACGCATGGCCGGAAGAACAGGCTCCGCAGCTGCGGGCCGTGCGCAACCGCTGGACCGTGGTGGGCGCGGGCGCGCAGCTGCGCTACGGCAGGGACGGCCGCTGGTGGCCGTACCGGAAGGAGGGCGGCCGCTGGCAGCCCGCGGGGCCCTGCGAGAGCGATCCGGCGGCTGCGTTCTCCGCGCTCCTCACGGACACACTCCCCCTCGGCGACCAGCAATGCGAAGGCGAATGGGAATAAAAAGGAACCTTTCATAGGTAACCCCGAGGATTCTTCCCATCAGCGACAGATTATGGTGATCTACAGTTCAATCACCTTCTGTCATGGAAAGGCCCTTTGGGATGGCTTTCGCCCTGCTCCGCCGGTTCACGCGTTTCTCCCGTCCGGAGACCACGCCGATTCCGTTCGGAGCGGGGGCCCTCGACTGCGCCGTGGCGGACACGGCGCAGTCACCGCTGCACAGAGCGGAGGTCTCCGTGCGGGACGGCGCCGGGCAGGAAGTGGTGCACGGCCAGACCGACCCGCACGGCCGGTTCGCGACCACCCTCGCGCCCGGCGAGTACAGCCTCGCACTGTCGGCCGACGGGTTCCGGCCCGTCCTGCACACCGTCACCTGCGCGGAGGGCGTGAGCACTTCCCTCGGCACGGTCGCGATGGAGACGGCTCCGGCGCCCGCCATGCCCGCGCCGGGCGCCTGGCGCATCGACCCGGACCACACGGCGGTGCGCTTCATCGCCCGGCACATCGGACTCGCCGAGGTGCACGGGCGCTTCAACCGCTTCGAGGGCACCCTGTGGATCGCGGAGGACGTCGAGCGCTCCCGCCTCGACGTCGTGATCGACACGGCCAGCATCGACACGGGGGTCGCACAGCGCGACGAGCACCTGCGTTCGGCGGAGTTCCTGGACGTCGCCCACTATCCGTACATGCAGTTCACCAGCGAGCGGTTCGTCCACCGCGGCGGCTCGCGGTGGACCGTGCAGGGCGTGCTCAACCTGCACGGCGTCAGCCGGAACATCGCGCTCGACACCCGCTACCTGGGGATCGGCACCGGCATCATGGGCGAGACCCGCACGGCCTGCTCCGCCTCGACCGAGCTGCACCGCGAGGACTTCACCCTGGACTGGCGCTCCATGCTCCGGCGCGGCATCGCCATGATCGGCGCCACCATCAGGATCGAGCTCGACATCCAGGCCGTACCGCAGCAGGCTCCCGCCGCCTGACGGCCCGTGCGACACCGGCGGTCCGCCGGTGTCGCCGGAGACCGGAAGCAGGCCCGTGGGGAAGCCGCTCGGCAAGGCAGTGGGCCAGGACGTGGGCAGACTGCTGGGGAAGCCGCTGGGCAGTCCGGACGGCAGCGCCGTCGGCCACTGGGACAGGAGCCCGCTGGGGACCGCCAGCGAAGGCGATGCGGTCCCGCCGGGGGACGAACCGTCACCCGGCCCGCCCTGCTTGCCGTCCTTGTTCCCGACGACGAGGACGGCGCCCAGCCCGAGCGCCGCGACCGCCACCAGAGCGGCGGCGAGGAGCGCGGCCCGGCGCCCGCCGCCGCCCCGGCGAGGAGGCGGCGGCGGAGGCGTGCCCCAGGGCGGCTGGGCGGGCCCGAAGCCGCCCGGGGGCGGGCCCGGCGGCGGCCCGTACGGCGGTCCAGGTGGAGTGGCCATGCGGCCAGCGTCCCGCCGGGCGCGCACACACCGGACGGCGGTGACCGTACCGCCACACGATCCGCCCCGGACCGGGACATTCCACCGGCCGGCCCGGCGGACGCGCCGGAAGTCCGGCGACCCGTCAGGCCACGCGCTCAGCCTGCCGCGCGCAGGAACGCTTCGAGGCCCGCGAGGTCGTCCGTGTTGAGGTAGTCCACGCCGGCGGAGAACAGCGCCCGCCACACGGCCTCGCGCGCCGGGCCGGGCTGATCCGGTGTGGCCCAGAACCGCACGGACCGGCCCTCGGCGTGCGCGGTGGAGACGATCTGCCGGAGGCGGGCCTTCTCTCTGGCCGGCATCGGGCCGGTGCCCTGCCAGCCGAAGATGCTGTTCCAGTTGTCGCTCACCAGGGGGATGAAGGACGCGGGGGCACCGGCACCGAGGTCGGCGAGCCGGCCGTCGTAGAACGCGTGACGCAGCCGCTCGTCCGCCATGGGCCCCCGGGCGCTCCGGTCCCCCGAGATCACGGCGGTGACGGCGCCCCGGCGGATCCGGCCGTCGGCACAGGAGGTGAACAGCGTGCCGTAGCGGCGAAGCCGGCGCGAGAGCTCCCGGTACGTCGCGGCGCCGTCGGTCTTGATGTCGACGAGCAGTTTCAGCGAGAGGTTGTACCCCGGGTAGACCCGGCCGTGACCAGCTCTGACCCGGCGCTGCAACGGGTCGAGGTACAGCGCTTCGAGGGTGCGGGCCGGGTCGAGGCCGGACGCGTCGTGGGTGACGAGGAGTTTGCCCTCCACGAGCCAGATGTCCGCCTCCACGCTGCCGAACCCGTGGGCGAGCGCATCGGCCAGGGGGTGGGGGTGCTCGTAGTCGTTGTGCGCGTGCGCACGGCGCAGCGGCGGCCTGTCCGGCGCGCCGGGCGCGTCGCGCTCGACCGCCGCCGGGGCGGCGGAGGCCGGCGGGGCGAAGGACCCCGTGAGCGCGGCGCCGAGGGCGGCTCCGAAGGTGACGACGGCCGTGCGGCGCGAACGAAGGCTCATGGCAGCTCTCCCAGTTCTCCAGGAACTCCCAGGTCGGTGTGGGCCGGTGCGCGGCGGCGGGCCGTCCGCACGGGCCGGTACGAGTGAGTATCCGGGCCCGCCGGGCCCCTGGGCAGGGATGTGCCGGGAGTTGCCCGCGCCGGCGCCGGTGCGTTCCCTGTCGTTCTTCCGCGTGGCCTGTCGTTCTTTCGGGGCATGGTGAACCGTTCTGCTCCGTGCCAGAGTTGACGGGACCTCTGGGGTGACTGTGAAGAGACGCAGAAGACGTGTGTCCTCGGTACTGACGGTTCTGGTGGCGTGGACCTCGCTGATCGGCGGGGGCACCGCCCTGGCGGATGCGGGTGACCGGCCCGCGCCGCGGCTGGGGCCCCTGGCCCCCGTCGCACCCGGTGTGGAGTACCGGGAGTTCTCCCTGTCGGCTTCCCACGGCCCTGCGTACGGGCACGTGCTGAGGGTCGACCTGAGCGAGCCCGGCGTCTCGCTCGACCTGTTGCACCCGGGCTCGGTCGCCGCACGGGCGACGGTGTCGCGGATGACTGCCGCCCGCGGTGCGGTGGCCGGGGTCAACGGCGACTTCTTCAACATCACGGAGACCCAGCACCCGGGCGTCGAAGCCACGGGCGCGCCGGTCGGCCCGTCCGTCGCGGGCGGCCGCCGGCTCGGCGCCGCCGTGCCCGACGGCCAGCGCTTCGGGCCGCTGCTGCCCCCGGGCGCCACCACGCGGGACGTCATCGGCCTCGGCACCGACGACCGGGGCCGGCTGGACCGGCTCACGCTGAAGGGCACCGTGACCGCCAAGGGCAGGAAGCTGCCGCTGCGCGGACTCAACCAGTACGCCCTCCCGGTCGGCGGGATCGGCGCGTACAACTCCTCCTGGGGTTCGGCGTCACGGCTCCGGGCGACCTGCGGCACGGACACCAACAGGGCCGCCCCCTGCACGGACGACACCTACGAACTGACGGTCCGGCACGGCAAGGTGACCGACACGGCGCACAGGCCGGGACACGGCGCGATCCCCTCGGGCACGCTGGTGCTCGTCGGGCGGGAGGCTGGGGCGCGCGAGCTGAGCCGGCTGAAGGCCGGTGACGCGGTGCGCGTCGAGGAGCGGCTGCAGCCCGCCGAGCGGGGCGCGTTGCGCTTCGCGGTCGGTGGCTTCCCCGTGCTGCGCGACGGCCGGCTGCAGTCCGGGCTGGACTCCACCACCTCCGCGGTGCGGACCTCCGCCGGCGTGGGCGGAAACGGCCGGACGTTCTACCTGCTGGCGCTGGACGGCGGCGCCGGCTACCGCTCGGGGCTCACCGTCGCCGAGCTCGCCGACCTGATGCGCGACCTGGGCGCAGACGACGCCGTGAACCTGGACGGGGGCGGCTCCAGCACTCTGGTCACCCGCGATCCGGACAGCGGGCGGACAACAGTCCGGAATCATCCGTCGGGCGGCGCGGAACGGCCGGTGGCGAACGGCATCGGCGTTTTCCTCCGAACGTAACATCATCGATCAATCCACCCTTTTGAGTGACTGCGCCCGCCGATATCCCACTGCTAGCTTCGAAGGCGGTCAAAGGGGAATTCTTCGGCACGCCCGCAGCCCGTCCGTAGGGGCCGCGGGCTGTCCATAACGGATGGGTGGGCATTCCGATATGACGACGTCAGTGGAGACCGGCACCGACGGCAATAACGGCCCCGGTCAGCTGAGCCTGGGCACCGAGGCCGCACGGAATCTGGCGACCACGACAAAGTCCGTACCGCAGATGCAGGGAATCACCTCGCGGTGGCTCCTGCGCATGTTGTCGTGGGTGCAGGTGCCGGGCGGCACGTACCGGGTCAACCGGCGCCTGACACACACACTGGGCGACGGCCGGGTCGAGTTCGTCTCGACGGGCGCCGACGTCCGGGTCATCCCCGCGGAGCTGGGCGAGCTCCCGCTGCTGCACGGCTTCGGTGACGCGGCGGTGCTCGAAGCGCTCGCGGGCCGCTTCACCCAGCAGGAGTTCCGGCCGGGTGACGTCCTCGTGGAGGCCGGACAGCCGGCCGACCAGGTGGTGCTGGTCGCCCACGGCAAGCTCAACCAGGTCCGCGCGGGCGAGTACGGAGATCCGGCCGTCCTCGGCGTCATCGCCGACGGCGGCTATTTCGGCGACAAGGCCCTGGCCGCCGCCTCCGAGAGCAACTGGGACTTCACCATCAAGGCCGTCACCGCCTGCACCGTCCTGACCTTGCCGCGTCAGGCGTTCCAGGAGGTCCTGGAGGGCTCGCAGGAGCTGCGCACCCACGTGGAGGCGTTCCGCGCGGCCGCCGCCCGCCCGCGGAACGAGGACGGGGAGTCCGCCATCGACGTGGCCGCCGGCCACGCGGGCGAGCCGGTGCTGCCCGGCGTCTTCGCGGACTACGAACTCGCCCCGCGCGAGTACGAGCTGAGCGTCGCCCAGACCGTCCTGCGCGTCCACACCCGCGTCGCCGACCTCTACAACGAGCCCATGAACCAGGTCGAGCAGCAGCTGCGGCTGACCATCGAGGCCCTGCGCGAGCGCCAGGAGCACGAGATGATCAACAACCGGCAGTTCGGCCTGCTGCACAACGCCGACCTCAAGCAGCGCATCCACACCCGCAGCGGCCCGCCCACCCCCGACGACCTCGACGAGTTGCTCGCCACGGTCTGGAAGGACCCGGGCTTCCTGCTGGCGCACCCGCGCACGATCGCGGCGATCGCCCGCGAATTCAACCGGCGCGGAGTATATCCGGACAATGCCACCGTCGGCGGCCACTCGATTCCCGCCTGGCGGGGAATTCCCATCTTCCCGTGCAACAAGATCCCGATCAGTGAGAACGGCACCAGCTCCGTTCTCCTGATGCGCACCGGAGAGGAATCCCGGGGTGTCGTCGGGCTGCACCGCACGGGAATTCCCGATGAATACCAGCCGAGCCTCTCCGTGCGTTTCATGGGCATCAGCGACCAGGCCATCATGTCCTATCTGGTGAGCGCCTACTACTCCACCGCCGTCCTGGTGCCGGACGCCCTCGGAATTCTGGAGAACGTCGAGATCGGGCACTGACCCCGCCGCCGTACCGCACTCCGCGCACCACGTTCCGCGCACTTGCGGATCCGCGAACCCGCCGATCCGCGCCGAGTACCGCACACAGATGGGTGACAACCAGCTATGACCACGTCAGTCGAGTCCGGAGAGGCCGCACCGTCCGGGGAGGCTCAGCTCAGCCTCGGCACGTCCGCGGCACGCCAGCTCGCCACGACGACCAAGTCCGTACCGCAGATGCAGGGGATCTCGTCCCGCTGGCTGCTGCGCGTGCTGCCATGGGTACAGGTGTCGGCCGGCACGTACCGCGTGAACAGGCGGCTCACGTACACCGTCGGGGACGGCCGGGTCGAGTTCATCTCGACCGGCTCGGAGGTCCGGGTCATCCCGCCGGAGCTCGGGGAGCTGCCCCTGCTGCGGGACTTCAGCGACAACGACACGCTGGAGGCGCTGGCGGACGGCTTCGTCCAGCGCGAGTACGCCGCCGGTGACACGCTCGTCGAGGCCGGTACCCCGGCCGACCAGATCTTCCTCGTAGCCCACGGCAAGCTCAACAAGACGGGCACCGGCAAGTACGGTGACGAGACCGTGCTCGGCGTGCTGGCCGACGGTGACTACTTCGGCGAGCAGGTGCCCCTGGAGCCCGACGGCACCTGGGGGTTCGGCGTCCGGGCCGTGACCCGCTGCACGGTGCTCGCGCTCCCCCTGCGGACCTTCCAGGAGCTGGCCGAGCGCTCCGAGGCGCTCCGCGCGCACGTCGCGGCGTACGCGTCCCGCCCGGCGCGGCCGCAGAACAAGCGCGGTGAGGCCGACATCGCGGTGACGTCCGGCCACGTCGGCGAGCCGGCCATCACCGGCACCTTCGTGGACTACGAGCTCTCCCCGCGCGAGTACGAACTGAGCGTCGCCCAGACCGTCCTGCGCGTCCACACCCGCGTCGCCGACCTCTACAACGACCCGATGAGCCAGCTCGAGCAGCAGCTGCGGCTGACGGTCGAGGCGCTGCGCGAGCGCCAGGAGCACGAGATCGTCAACAACCGCGAGTTCGGTCTGCTGCACAACGCCGACATCAGCCAGCGCATCCACACCCGCAGCGGCCCGCCCAGCCCGGACGACCTCGACGAGCTGCTCGCGCGCCGCCGCAAGACCAAGTACATCCTCGCCCACCCGCGGACCATCGCGGCGTTCGGCCGGGAGTGCACCGCCCGGGGCCTCTACCCGCAGTCCATCGACGTGCTGGGCTCCTCCGTGCGCTCCTGGCGCGGTGTGCCGCTGCTGCCCTGCAACAAGATCCCGATCAGCGAGTCCGGGACGAGCTCGATCCTCGCGATGCGGACGGGCGAGGACAACCAGGGTGTCGTGGGCCTGCACCAGACGGGCATCCCGGACGAGTTCCAGCCGAGCCTCAACGTGCGGTTCATGGGCATCAACGAGCAGGCGGTCTCCTCGTATCTGGTGAGCGCCTACTTCTCTGCGGCGATCCTCGTGCCGGACGCGCTGGGTGTCCTGGAGGACGTCGAGATCGGCCGCTAGGGCGCGCCGAAGGGCGATTGTCCCGGGCCGGGTCCCCCTGACGGCGGGGCCCGGCCCGGCGGCGCGGACCGCTCAGGGGCGTACGCCGCTCACGATGCGTGCCGTGGTGGACAGGCCGTCGGAGATCGTCGGCGCGATGCTCGTGCTCGCCAGGAGAAAGCCGAGCAGGACGCAGACCAGAGCGTTCGACACCTTCAGCGAGCCGCTCCGCAGGAACACGACCACCAGGACGAGCAACAACAGGACCACGGAGAGCGAAATGGCCATGGCGAACCTCCTGGGTGGTGCGGTTGTCCGTCAGTCTGGCCCACCGGGCGCCCCGGGCCGCGGCGCCGCGTGTACTCCATTCAGGTACGAGCGACTTCGTCCGGGCCGCCGCTCTCGGCAGGCAGGCCGCCCGCAGGGTGCCTAGGCTGGCGGAATGAGCCGCACAGCCGCCGACAGCAGGCCTTCCGCGGAGCGGCCCGCCCCGGCTCCCAAGGGCCGTGAGGGCGGGGAGCGCGAGTCCGCGTGGCGGCGGCTCCTGCACCGGGTCCCCAATGGTTTCGCGGTCTTCTTCGGCGCCCTCGGCCTGTTCTGTGCCATCACCTCGCTGATCGTGCCGCTGCGGCGGGCGGTGGGGCCGCTGACGGACGCGCTCGACACGCTGACCGTCCCCACGGCCCCGAACCTCGCGTACGCCGTCTTCCTGCTGCTGCTCGCGACGGCGATGGCCGCCCGCAAGCGGGTCACCCTCTGGTTCGTCCTGGCGTATCTGACGCTGCTGCTGATCGCCGACGCCCTGCTGCTGGCGGTGGGCTACTGGGACACGATCCCCTCGCTGGTGCTGTGCGTGGCGGCGATGACGCTGCTGGTCCTGGCCCGCCGGGAGTTCTACGCGGCGTCGCGCCGGGGGGCGTTCCTGCGCGCGCTGCTGGTGCTGGCGGCGGGGCTCACCGTGGCGATCCTGGTGGGCTGGGGCCTGGTGTCGCTGTTCCCGGGTTCGCTGGAGCGCGGGGCGGGGAACCGGCTGCTGTTCGTCGCCAACAAGGTGTGCGGCGGGCTGGTGAGCGGCCGGCACTTCACCGGCCATCCCCCGCACTGGCTGTACTTCCTGCTCGGGCTGTTCGGCGCGCTGGCGCTGCTGAACGCCGCCATGGCGCTCTTCCGCTCGCAGCGCCTGGAGGCAGCGCTGCACGACGACGAGGAGCCCCGGATCCGCGCCCTCCTGGCCCGCTACGGCGGCCAGGACTCGCTCGGCTACTTCGCGACGCGCCGGGACAAGGCCGTGGTCTTCTCCCCCAGCGGCAAGGCGGGGGTGACGTACCGGGTCGAGGCGGGCGTCTGCCTGGCCTCGGGCGACCCCCTGGGCGATCCGGAGGCATGGACTCCGGCGATTGACGCCTGGCTGGAGGTCGCGGGCCGCTACGGCTGGCAGCCGGCCGTGATGGGCGCCAGTGAAGCGGGGGCGAAGGCGTATGCCCGCTCGGGGCTGGGCGCGCTCCAACTGGGCGACGAGGCGATCCTGCAGGTCGCCTCGTTCGACCTGGACGGGCGCGAGATGCGGGTGACGCGGCAGGCCGTGCACCGGGTCGAGCGCACCGGCGCCTCCGTGCGGGTCCGGCGGCACTCGGCGCTCACCGACGAGGAGATGGGCGAGGTCATCCACCGGGCGGACGCCTGGCGGGACACCGAGACCGAGCGGGGCTTCTCGATGGCGCTGGGCCGGCTCGGCGACCCGGCCGACGGCGACTGCCTGCTGGTGGAGGCCTTCGACAGCGAGGGGACGATGATCGCCCTGCTGTCGTTCGTGCCGTGGGGCCGGGACGGGGTCTCGCTGGATGTGATGCGCCGCGACCGGGCCGCGCCCAACGGCGTCATGGAGTTCATGGTCGCGCAGCTGTGCGCGCAGGCCGGGCGGTTCGGCGTCAAGCGCATCTCGCTCAACTTCGCCGTGTTCCGCTCCGCGTTCGAGGAGGGGGCGCGGATCGGGGCGGGGCCGGTGCTGCGGCTGTGGCGCAAGCTGCTGCTGTTCTTCTCCAAGTGGTGGCAGCTGGAGGCCCTCTACCGCTCGAACGTGAAGTACAACCCGGAGTGGCACCCGCGGTTCCTCTGCTACGCCGACGCGGGTGCGCTGGCGCGGATCGGGCTGGCGGCGGGCATCGCCGAGGGCTTCGTCGCGGTGCCGAGCCTGGGCCAGCTGTGGAGCCGGGGCCGGGCCAGGGGCGTCACCAGCCCGGCGTCCACGGCGGGCCTGCCGCCGCTCTCCGAGCTGGGTCTGGAGGCCGGCGCCGAGGAGGCCGGGGCGGACGGGCTCGCGGGGCTGCCGGAGCAGGTGCGGGTGCGGCGGCGGAAGCTGGAGCTGCTGCGGGCGGCGGGCGTGGACCCGTATCCGGTCGACGCCCGCCGTACGCACACGCTCGCCGCGATCCGTGCCGCCCACGCGGGGCTCCCGCCGTCGTCGCGCACGGGCGAGCGGGCGACCGTGGCCGGCCGCGTGCTGCTGGTCCGCAACCACGGCGGGGTCGCGTTCGCCGTGCTGCGTGACTGGTCGGGCGACCTGCAGCTGACGTTCGCCCGCGAGGACTGCGGGCGCGAGGGCCTGCGGCGCTTCGCCACGCACATCGACCTCGGCGACCACGTCGAGGCGGAGGGCGAGATCGGCACCACCGACCGCGGCGAGCTCACCGTCTTCGTGAGCAGCGCCCGGATGACCGCCAAGTGCCTGCGCCCCCTGCCCGACAAGCGGCACGGCCTGAGCGATCCCGAGGCGCGGGTGCGGATGCGCTACGTGGACCTGGCGGTCTCGCCCGAGGCGCGGCGGACGGTGCGGGCCCGCAGCGCGGCCGTGCAGGCGCTGCGCCAGGGGCTGCTCGACCGCGGGTTCCTGGAGGTCGAGACGCCGATGCTGCAGCAGATCCACGGCGGCGCGAACGCCCGGCCCTTCACCACCCACATCAATGCGTACGACCTCGACCTGTATCTGCGGATCGCGCCGGAGCTCTATCTGAAGCGGCTGTGCGTGGGCGGCATGGAAAAGGTCTTCGAAATGGGCCGCACCTTCCGCAACGAGGGGGTTTCGTACAAGCACAATCCGGAATTCACGATGCTGGAGGCGTATCAGGCGTTCGCGGACTACGACGTGATGCTCGACCTGACGCGCGAGCTGATCCAGGCCGCGGCGGCCGCCGCCCACGGGTCGGTGGTGGCCCTGCGGCCGGACGCCGGCGGGAAGCTCGTCGAGCACGACATCTCCGGGCCGTGGCCGGTGAAGACCGTCTACGGCGCGGTCTCGGAGGTCCTCGGCGAGGAGGTCGGTGCGGATACGCCGGTGGGGGTGCTGCGGCGGCACTGCGACGCGGCGGGGGTGCCGCACCGGCCGGAGGACGGGCGCGGGGACATCGTGCTGGAGATGTACGAGCGGCTGGTCGAGGAGCGCACGGCGCTGCCCGTCTTCTACAAGGACTTCCCCACCGACGTCTCGCCGCTGACGCGGCCGCACCGGGCCGATCCGCGGCTCGCGGAGCGCTGGGACCTCGTGGCGTTCGGCACGGAGCTGGGCACGGCGTACTCGGAGCTGATCGACCCGATCGAGCAGCGGCGCCGGCTGACCGCGCAGTCGCTGCTGGCCGCGGGCGGCGATCCGGAGGCGATGGAGCTGGACGAGGACTTCCTGCGGGCCCTGGAGTACGCGATGCCGCCGACGGGCGGGCTGGGGATCGGGGTGGACCGGCTGGTGATGTTCCTGACGGGGCTGTCGATCCGGGAGACGCTGCCGTTCCCGTTGGTGCGGAGGCGGTGACAGCGAGCCACCCCTAAAAGAAATCCTTTGAGAATGGGATAGAATTCTTTATTTGCCTTATAGATCGGCCGTTGTTAGCTTGCCGGTATGACCTCGGAACAGCGCACCAGAATCCCGTGGATACCCATGGCGGCGACCGCGCTGCTGTGGGGTTCCGCGTTCACCGCCATCCAGGTGGCGCTGCCGGACTACTCCCCGGCCTCCATCGCGCTCCTGCGCATGGCCATCACCGTCGCCCTCCTCCTGCCGTGCCTGTTCCTCGGGCACATCGGCCGGCTGCGGCGCTCCGACGCGCTGCGCATGGCGGCCTTCGGGCTCACCGGGATGACGGCCTATCAGGTGCTGCTGTGCGCCGGCGAGCAGAGCGTGGACGCGGGCACCGCGGCCATGCTGATCGCCGCTTCCCCGGTCTTCACCACCGTGCTCGGCATGGCCTTCCTCGGCGACCGGCCCGGCCGGCGGGGCCTCGCCGGCCTCGCCGTGGCGCTCACCGGCGCGCTCGCCGTCGCCGTGACCTCGGGCGGTGGGAGCGGTTCGCTCATGGGCGCGCTCATGGTGCTGGGCGCCGCCGCCACGCAGGCGACGTCGTTCGCGCTGCAGAAGCCGCTGCTGAAGAAGTACTCGGGCGCGGAATGCGTCTTCTACGGCAGCCTGTTCGGCATGCTGCCGCTGCTGCCGGCGGCCCCCGGCGCGGTGGGGCAGATCGCCGCGGCCGACGGGCACCGCACGCTGGCCGTGCTGTGGCTGGGCGTGGGCTGCACGGCGATGGCCTTCTGGACCTGGTCGCGGACGCTGCGGGCCACGACGGCGTCCACGGCGTCGCTGGTGCTGTACGCGGTGCCCGTTGCCGCGCTGCTCCTGGACGCGCTGTTCCTGGGGAACCTGCCGTCGCTCAACGCGGCCGGAGGCGGGCTGCTGGTCCTGGCCGGTGTCGCCGTGGCCGCGGTGCGGAGGGCGCCGAAGGCGCCGGAGCCGGAACAGGCAGAGGCCGCCGTCGAGCGTGAGCTCGTGGGCAGCAAGCGCTAGGTCTTCGGGGCTCCGCCCCGGACCCCGGTCCTCAAACGCCGGACGGCTCTATTTTTTGTGGGCTCAGCTCGTCCCAGTGCACCGTTTCGTCGCACCAGCGGTCCAGCAGCACCTTGTCGTGTCCCACGGCCAGCAGTCCCGCGCCGCTCTCGGCCCGGTAGTCCTCCACGACCGCCACGAGAGCGGCCGTCGTCGACGCGTCCAGCATCGCCGTCATCTCGTCGCAGATCAGCCAGCGCGGGCGCAGGACGAGGGCCCTGGCCAGGCAGGCGCGCTGCAGCTGGCCGTCGCTGACCTCGTGCGGCCGCCGCCGGAGGAGTTCCCCGGAGAGCCCGACGCGCTCGGCCAGTGCGGCCACCGCCGCTGCCGCCTCGCCCCGCCGGCCGGTCGCCCGCAGCGGCTCCGCGATCAGGTCGGCGAGCCGCATGCGCGGGTCCGCGGCGAGCCGGGGCTGCTGGAAGACCACGCCGAAGGCGGTGCGCTGCTCGCGCGTGGCGCGGTGGCGCGCGCCCCGGGCGAGGTCGCCGTCGACGACGACCGTGCCGGAGTCCGGCCGGTGCAGCAGGGCGGCCACCCGGGCGAGGGTGGACTTGCCGCAGCCGCTCGGGCCGAGCAGGCCGACGGCCCGGCCGGACCCGATCGTCAGGGAGACGCCGCGGACGACGGGCCTGCGCGGGTCGTACCCCGCGGTGATGCGGCTCAGCTCAAGCACGCGAGGTCTCCTCCGGATGGTGGCAGGCGACGCCGCCGACGGTCGCCGGGAGCGTCCCGCAGCGGTCGCTCGCGCGTGCGCAGCGGGCGGCGAAGGCGCAGCCGGCCGGCAGGTCGCCGAGTTCCGGGGGCATGCCGGGGATCGGGGTGAAGGCGCGCTCGGGGAGGGCATCGAGCAGGGCGCGGGCGTAGGGGTGGCGGGGGCCCGGCTCGCCGAAGAAGGCGGGAGCGTCGGAGATTTCCACAAGGCGGCCCGCGTACATGACGGCGACGCGGTCGGCGATGCGCCGGGCCGCCGCGAGGTCGTGGGTGATCATCAGCAGGGCGCGGCCGGCGTCGGCGTGCCGCCGCAGTTCGTCCACCGTGCGGTCGACGAGCTCGCGGTCGAGGCCGGTCGTCGGCTCGTCGGCGAGCAGGAGCGGGGCGTCGCCGACGAGGGCGAGGGCGGTGGCCGCGCGCTGCGCGAGGCCGCCGGAGAGCTGGTGGGGGTGGCGGTCCAGGTGGGTGGCGGGGAAGGCCGCCCGCTCGGCGGCGGCTTCGGCCGCTGCCCGCAGCCCGGCCCTGGGGACGCCCGTCAGCTCCCGGACGGTCTCCTCCAGCTGGGAGCGCACGGTGCGGACGGGAGTGAGGTGCGCGGAGGGGCTCTGCGGCACGAGGCCGATGCGGCGGCCGCGTACGGTGCGGGCGAGCGTGCGCTCGTCGGCGGTGAGCAGGTCCAGGTCGCCGAGGAGGGCCCGGCCGTCGGTGCGGGCGTTTCCGGGCAGGAGGCCGAGGAGCGCCGAGGCCAGGACGGACTTGCCGCAGCCGCTCTCGCCGATGAGGGCCAGGCATTCGCCGGGGCCCAGCTCGAACGAGGCGTCGGTGACGGCGGCGATCCGCCGCCCGCCGCGCATCCGGAACCGTACGGAGAGGTTCCGTACGGACAGGACGGGGCCGGAAGATACGGGGCTGGACGATGCAGGGCCGGACAGGACGGGGCTGGACGATGCGGGGCCGGACAGACCGGGGCCGGACAGTTCGGGGCTCACAGCGTCAGCTCCGATCGGCGCCTGGGGTTGAGCCGTTCGCGCCACGCGCCCGCCAGCCCGGCCACGGCCAGGGTGGGGACGATGATGAACAGCCCGGGGAAGAGCGTCGGCCACCAGTCGCCCGCCAGGAGGGAGCCGCGCGCGCTCTGGACCATGTTGCCGAGGCTCGCCTGGTGTGTGGGCAGGCCCAGGCCCAGGAAGGACAGTGCGGACTCGTGCCAGATGGCGTGCGGGATCATCAGCACCGCCGCGAGACCGGCCTGCGGCAGGACGGCCGGGAGCAGGTGGCGGACGGTCACCCGCCAGCGTGACGCGCCGCCGGACACGGCCGCGTCGACGTACGGGCGCGAGCGCAGGGACATCACCTCGGCCCGTACGATCCGGGCCGTCGACAGCCAGTGCGTGACGACGACGGAGGCGACCACGGGCCAGACGCCCGGGCGGAACATCGTGACGACGAAAATGCCGAGCAGCAGGTGCGGCACGGACGAGAAGAGGTCGACGATCCGCATCAGAACGCGGTCCGCCCAGCCGCCGAGGGCACCCGCCGCCGCGCCGACGGCCGTACCGATCACAGTGGCGGCGAGGGCCGCGGCGACGCCGACGAAGAGGGAGACGCGGAGCCCGTAGACGCTGCGCAGCAGCAGGTCGCGGCCCACTTCGTCGGTACCGAAGGGGTGCGCCCAGGAGGGCGGCTGAAGCTTTGCGGCCAGGTCGACGGCCTGTTCGTCGAGGGGAACGGCGAACGGCACGGCCAGCACGGTGAGGACGGCCGCCGCCGTGACGGCGGCGGAGACTCCGGTGCGCACGCGGTCACCCATCGAAGCCCACCCTCGGGTCCGCCAGGCCGTACAGCAGGTCGGACAGCAGGTTGCCCACGAGCACGGCGGCCGTCGCGAGGACGGTCAGGGCGGCGAGCAGCGGGAAGTCGACCTTGGTCGCGGCTTCCACGGTCGCGGAGGCGATGCCGGGCCAGCTGAAGACGGTCTCCACCAGCAGGGCGCCCGTGATGAGTTCGGGGACGCGGGAGCCGGTGAGGGTGAGGACAGGCAGCAGCCCGGAGCGCAGGGCGTGGCCGAGCAGGACGGTGCGTTCGCGCAGGCCGCGGGCGCGGGCGCCGCGCACGGGGTCCTCGGCCAGGGCGTCGCCGACGCCCTGGCGCACGTACAGCACGAACCAGGGCAGCTGGGACACGGCGAGCACCGCCGCAGGCAGGACGACGTGGGAGGCGATCTGGCCGGGCGTGGCGACGTCGCTGCCGGTGTCGGTGAGGCCGCCCGCGGGCAGGGCGTCGAGCTTGAGGGCGAAGAGCCAGATGGCGAGGAGGCCGAGCCAGAACGGCGGGGCGGCTTCGAGCGCGTACGCGAGCGAGGTCACGGCCCGGTCGAACAGGCCGCCGCGGCGGCGTGCCGCGAGGACGCCGAGCGCCGTTCCGACGGTGACGGCCAGGGCGAAGGCAAGGCCGCACAGCAGGACGGACCAGCCGATGCGTTCGCCGATGACCTGGGCGACGGGCTGGCGCAGCGAGGCGGAGACGCCGAGGTCGCCGGTGAGGGCCGAGGTCAGCCAGTCCCACCAGCGGGCGGTGAAGGGCCGGTCGGCGCCGAGGTTGTCGCGCAGCTGGTCGAGGACGTCCTGGCGGGCGCCGAGCCCGGCGCTGCCCGCGTACGCCTTCGCCGGGTCGAAGGGCGAGGCGGCGGCGAGGGCGAAGACCCCGAAGGTGACGGCCGCGAGGACGGGGACGGCGGCGAGCAGCCGCCGTCCCGCCATGCGTGCCATGGGCCCCCACGGGAGCCCGGTGGTGCTGCGGGTCACTTCTTGGACTGCCAGTCCTCGACGTTCCACCAGGGACCCGCGCCGAGGCCGTGGTCATGCGGCTCGACCTGGGTGGAGAGGTCCTTCCACTCGTCGTTCATGACGTAGAGGTGGTCGACGTGGGTGAGGAAGGTGTAGCCGGGGTTGTCGGCGAGGCCCTGCTGGACCTTGTCGTAGGCGGCCTTGCGAGCGGCCTTGTCCCCGCTGCGCCGGCCCTCCTCCAGGGCCTTGTCGACGTCGGGGTCGGCGTAGGCGGCCATGTTGTTGAAGCCGTTGAGGGCCAGGGAGGAGTGCAGCAGGTTGTAGAGGTCGAAGTCGGGGTCGGCGGGGTTGCCGCCGCCGGCGAGGACCGCGTCGTTCTTCATGCGCGGCTCGATGACCTCCCAGGTGCCGCTCTGCACCTTGGCCTCGATGCCGGCCTTCTTGGCGTCCGAGGCGAAGGCGAGGGCGTGCTCCTCGCGGAGCTTGTCACCGGCGGGGAACCAGAGGGTGAAGGAGGCGCGCTCTCCGTCCTTCTCCCGGATGCCGTCGGCGCCGGGGCGCCAGCCGGCGTCGTCGAGGAGCTTCTTCGCCTTGTCCGGGTCGTACGGGCGCTCGGTGCCCTTGGCGAACCAGTCGCTGCCGGTGGGCACGGGCCCGTAGCCGGCGCGGCCGGCGCCTTCGAGGAGCTTGTCGACCATGGCCTTGCGGTCGACGGCGAGGTCGAGGGCGCGGCGTACGGCGAGGTCGCCGGTGACCTTGTTCGCGGTGGGCAGGGTCACGCCGCGGAAGTCGGTGGTACGGGCGGTGATGGTCACCTTGGACTTGTCGCCCTTGAAGCCCTTGGCGAGGTTGGGCGGCAGGATGGCGCCGTCGAGGTCGCCGGAGCGCAGCCGGGTGGCGCGCACGTCGTCGTCCTTGATGATCGCCATCGTGAGCTTCCTGACCTCCGGCTCGCCGCCCCAGTAGCCGGGGTTGGCCTTGAAGGTCAGCTTCTCGCCCTTGCTCCAGCCGGTCAGGACGTACGGACCCGTGCCGATGGGGGCGGTGTTGAAGGAGCCGGAGTTGACGTCCTGCCCCTTGGCCGCGTGCTCCGGGACGATGGGCAGCACGGTGCGCTCGGCGAAGGGCGCGTAGGGGTACTTCAGCGCGAAGACGACGGTGTCGTCACCGGCGGCGGTGACTTTGTCGACGGCGTCGAGCTCGCCCTTGGCGGCGTTGTTGGTCTTCTCGTCCAGGATGGTGCGGTAGGTGAAGACCACGTCCTGGGCGGTGAACGGCTTGCCGTCGCTGAACTTCACGCCTTTGCGGAGGGTGAAGGTGTACGTACGGCCGTCGTCGGTGACCTTCGGCAGCTCGGCGGCGAGGGCCGGCCGGAGCTTCATCGACGCGTCGCGGCGGAGCAGCCCGTCGAAGATCTTGGAGTTGCCGTCCTTGCCGTAACCGAGGAGCGGGCTGAGCGTCTCGGGCTCATTGGCCAGACCGACGACCAGGGAGTCCCCGGGACCCTTGGCGCCGTCGCCCCCGCCCGGTGTCGAACAGGCCGCCGCACCTGCCGCGAGAACGCCTGCCATGGCCGTGGCGGCCACTCCCCGTACGGACCGGGCCGTCATGCCCCACACCTCTGCTCAGTACTTGTGCTTAGCCACACTTGTGCTTAGTCACTTGCTTTTGCGAACCAGTCGCAATTAAACAGTATGCAAAGTTACGGTCATGGGCGGGGTGTGGAATCCGAGGTCAGGGGCGTACGGGCGGGGAGCTCCCCTTAGTGGCGGGCACCGGCAGTGTGTCCCAGCGGGTGACAGGCCAGGCCACGACGAAGGCACGGCCGATCACGTTGTCGACGGGAACGAAGCCGTCGCCGGGTTTCTGCAGGTGGTGGTAGCGGGAGTCCCAGGAGTCGTTGCGGTGGTCGCCCATCACCCAGAGATGGTCTTGGGGCACCTTGACCGTCCCGACCGGGTAGTCGTCGCACGGGGTCGAACCGGGGTAGATGTACGGCTCGTCCAGTGGCACGCCGTTGACCTTCACCGGACTGCCGATGTTGCACTCCACGGTGTCGCCACCGACCGCGATCACCCGCTTGATGAGGTCCTTCTCGTTCGATGAGGGCATCAAGCCCACGAAGGTGAGGATGCTCTGCGCGCCGCGCAGAACCGCGTTGGTCTTTTCCGGGGCCTGTTCCGGGAGCCAGCCGCCGGGATCACGGAAGACCACGACTTCCCCGCGCTGCGGCTCGGCACCGAACAACGGGGTCAGCTTGTCCACCAGGACGCGGTCGCCTTCCTGCAGGGTGTTCTGCATCGAGGCCGAGGGTATCGAGAAGGCCTGCACGAAGAACGTCTTGATCCCTAAAGAGAGCAGCAGGGCGACGGCTACCAGGACCAGCAGCTCGACCCACCAAGGGCGCTTCGTGCGCGGCACACGTCCTGGCTTACTCCGCGTGGGGCCGGCACGGCCGGAACGCACGGTTGCCTTCTCCGAGCTCATCTCTTGAGTTCCTTTGCGCGTTCCGGACCGGCCTGTGGCCGCTGCACGAACATTGGCTGAGCTGGGCAAGTTTAGGAAAGCGACCATTCGCGAGGCGTAAAGGAACTACGCCTCGCAGGGCGGCGGGGCCGTCGAGGCTCGGTGGAGGAGGGTGGGGGTCGGGTCCTGGGTCCGGCGGGGCGGGGCGCCGTCGAGGAGGGCCAGCAGGTGTTCCGCCGCGCGCCGGCCGAAGGCGGCGGTGTCCCGGGTGAGGGCCGTGAGCGCGGGGTGGGTGTTGCGGCAGAGGACCGAGTCGTCCCACGCCACCACGGACAGGTCTCCCGGGACCGAAAGGCCGCGTTCCGCGGCCACCGCCAGGCCCGCCACGGCCATCACGTCGTTGTCGTAGACGATCGCGGTGGGCGGGCGGGGGCCGGCCAGGGCGCGGCGGGTGGCCTCGGCGCCCTGCGCGTCGGAGTAGTCGGTGGTCACCGAGCGCGCGTCCGGCAGTCCCCGGCGGGCGGCCTCGGCGCGGAGGCAGGCCATCCGGCGCCGGGTGTGGGCGAGTTCCGGCAGGCCCGCGATGTGGGTGATGCGCCGGTGGCCCAGGGTGTGCAAGTGGCTGATGACGGAGGCCATCGCGCCGGTGTCGTCGGCCCACACCGTGGAGATCGCCGCACCGGGCGGGGCCGTGACGGCCGGGGCGCCGATGACCACAGCGGGCAGGCCCAAGCCGTCCAGCAGGCCCGGGCGCGGGTCTTCCGCGCGCGGGTCGACGACCAGCAGGCCGTCCACGCGGCGCTCGGCCCACCAGCGGCGGTAGACCGCGCACTCGGCGTCGAGGTCCTCCACGACCTGGAACAGCAGCCCGAAACGGCGGGCGGCGAGCGTTTCCTGCACGCCGGAGACCAGCCGCAGGAAGAACGACTCGACGCCCAGGGTGCGGGCGGGCCGGGCGAGGACGAGCCCCACCGTCGCCGCGCCCTCGCCGGACAGGGCGCGGGCCGCGGTGCTCGGTTGCCAGCCGAGCTGCTCGGCGACCCGGCGCACGCGCTCGCGCGTGGCCTCGGAGACCCCGGGGCGGCCGTTGAGCGCGAACGACACCGCGCTCTCCGAGACGCCGGCGCGGCGCGCGATGTCCTTGATCGTCGGGCGGCGGGGCGGTGTGCGGCGCACGCTCCTGCCCTCCTCCAGGGGTTCCATGGCATCAACACACTAAAGCGCATTAGTTGTTGGCGGCAGTATTGACTAACTCCCCTTCCCGGTGCACCTTTTGGACCGCACCTCCCGGCCCCGACCGAAGGAGACCGCCGGCCATGCCGATACCCCGCAGAGCCGTCGCCGCGACCGTTCCGCTGCTCGTGTCCGCCCTCACGCTGACCGCCTGCGGCTCGGGCGGCTCGGACTCCGGGGGCGGTGACGCGGGCGGGAAGCCGGAGGGCGACATCACCTTCCAGACGTGGAATCTGCGCAGCAACTTCAAGGACTATTTCACCGGCCTGGTAGCGGAATTCGAAAAGGCCAACCCGGGCGTCCGCGTCAAATGGCTGGACCAGCCCGCCGACAACTACGCGGACAAGCTGAGCGCGGACGCCGCCGCGGGCACCCTCCCCGACGTCGTCAACGTCTCCCCGGATCTCTCCTATCCCCTGGCCAAGGCCGGTCTGCTGATGAACCTCGACAAGGAGCCGGCCGCGGCGAAGTTCAAGGGCGAATACACCCCGGAGGCGTGGCGGGGCAACGAGCTGCCGGGCCTGGACGGCTCGTACTCCTTCCCCTGGTACCTCAACACCGGCCCGCTGTTCTACAACAAGGCCCTGTTCCGGCGGGCCGGCCTCGATCCGGAGAAGCCGCCGAAGAGCTACGGCGAGCTGTTCGCGGCGGCCCGCACCATCGCGGAGCGTTCGGGCGGCAGGACCGCGACGCTCGGCGGCACACCCGCCGTCGAGGACTTCGGCCGCTACGGCGTGCGGCTGATGAACGGCGACGCCACCCGGTTCACGTACAACGAGCCGAAGGGCGTGGAACTGCTCACCGAGTACAAGAAGCTCTACGACGCCGGCGGCCTCGACCCGCAGTCCCTGACCAACACCCCGGACAAGACCGGCCAGAAGTTCCTGGAACAGAAGGTCGCCATGAACCCCGGCAGCGCCCACGACCTGGAGACCTTCAAGAAGAACGCCCCCGGCCTCTACCGGGAGCTCGGCATCACCGACGCCCCCAACAACACGGGCAAACCCAATATGTACGTCATGGGTCTCGGCGTCAGCAGCCGCAGCGAGCACAAGGCCGCGGCCGTCGCCTTCGCCCGCTTCATCACGGACAGGAAGAACCAGGAGGCGTTCGCCCACAAGGTCGCCGTCTTCCCCAGCACCAAGGGCTCCCTCGACGGTCCGTACTGGACGAAGGACGACGGCACCGACGAGGGCCGCGTACGGGTCGCCTCCGCGAAGATGCTCAAAGGGGCGGTCAATTACACGCCCGTCGTGCTCAGCGAGGAGATGAAGACCGTCCTCAAGAACGAGGTCGCCAAGGCCCTCCAGGGAAAGAAGACACCGAAGCAGGCCCTGGACGACGCGGTCGCGCAGAGCAACAAGCTGCTCAAGCAGGGCTGACGGGCGTGAAGCATGTCAGGCGCATACGTACGCACCGGGCCGTGAGCCCCTGGCTCTTCCTCCTCCCCGGCCTCGCCACCGTCACCGCCTTCAGCCTCTACCCCTTCCTCACCACCCTCCACAAGGCCTTCACCGACGCCCGCACCCTCACGCCCGGCGACTGGGTGGGGCTGCGCAACTTCCGGGACATGGCACAGGACGAGCAGTTCTGGGTCGCGCTGCGCAACAGCGGCCTGTACGTGATCCTCGTCGTCCCCTTCACCGTGCTGCTGCCGCTGCTGCTCGCGCTCCTGGTGCAGAAGCGCATCCCGGGCGTCGCGTTCTTCCGGTCCGCGTTCTACACGCCGGTCGTGGCCTCCACCGTCGTGGTCGCCCTGATCTGGGGCTGGATGCTCGACGACCGGGGGCTGGTCAACGGGATCCTGCGGGTCCTCGGGGCCGGCCCGTTCGCCTTCCTCGGCGACGAGTGGCTGCTGCTGTTCAGCGCGATGGCCCTGACGGTCTGGAAGGGACTCGGCTACTACATGATCATCTACCTGGCGGCGCTGGCACACGTGCCGCGCGAACTGTACGAGGCGGCGGCCGTCGACGGCGCGGGCGCGCTGCGCCGCTTCACGGCCGTCACCGTGCCCGGCGTGCGCTCGACGATGGTCCTGGTCGGCGCCCTGTCGTCGGTGGCCGCCTTCAAGGTCTTCTCCGAGGTCTTCCTGCTGGCGGGCCCCACCGGCGGCCCGGCCGGGCAGGACACCACGCTCGTCATGCTCGTCCAGCGCACGGGCACGGGCCTCAACGGCCGGGTCGGCTACTCCTCCGCGCTCTCGCTGGTCGTCTTCGCCGTCGCCCTGCTGCTGATGCTGCTCGTGTTGCGCGCCGACCGGACGAGGAGGCAGGAATGAGCCGCACGACCCCCTGGGAGAAGGCCGTGCGCTACGTCCTCCTCCTCGCCGTGCTGGCGCTGACGGTCGGCCCGTTCCTGTGGCAGCTGTCGACGTCCTTCAAGAGCACCACCGAGGACGTCTACACCTCCCCGCCCCGCTTCCTGCCGGCCCACCCGACCGTGCACAACTACACCGCGGTCGCGGACATCATCCCCGTCTGGGACTACGCCCTGAACTCCCTCAAGGTCGCCGTCGCGAGCGTCCTCACCAACCTCGCCGGCGCCTCGGCGGCCGGCTACGCGCTCGCCCGGCTGCGGTTCCGCGGGCGCCGGGCGGCGACGCTGGCGTTCGTGGCGGCGGTGCTGGTCCCGCTGGAGTCCATCGTCGTCGCCCAGTTCACGATGATGCGGGACCTGGAGCTCAACAACACGCTCGTGGCCGTCGTCCTGCCGGGCGCGGTCGGCGCGCTCAACGTCCTGCTGATGCGCAACGCCTTCGCGAACCTGCCCTACGAGATCGAGGAGGCGGCCGTCATCGACGGGGCGAACGTGTGGCAGCGGTTCGTACGGATCGCGCTGCCGTCCGTGCGGGGCACCCTCGCCGTCGTCGCGGTCTTCTCCTTCATGGGGGCGTGGGACGACTTCCTGTGGCCGCTGATCGTCCTGTCCGACCCGGACCGCTTCACCCTCACCGTCGGCCTGAACCACCTGCACGGCACCTTCCAGCAGGACCCGCGGCTGGTCGCCGCCGGCACGGTCGTCGCCGTCGCCCCGCTCGTCGTGATGTTCGCGTGCCTGCAGCGGTACTTCTTCCGCGGCGTCGGGGAGGGCGCCGTCAAGGGCTGACCCTCACGCCTCCGCCCAACAGAAGGGACACCCCCGCCCCATGCGCTTCGGCGTCAACTACACCCCCGCCCGCGGCTGGTTCCACCACTGGCTCGACTTCGACCTGGACGACGTCCGCGCCGACCTGGACTCCGTGGCGGCGCTCGGCCTCGACCACATCCGCGTCTTCCCCCTCTGGCCGCTCTTCCAGCCCAACCGCACCATGATCCGGCCGCGCGCCGTCGAGCAGCTCGTGAGCCTCGTCGACGCGGCCGGCGAGCGCGGGCTCGACGTCAACGTGGACGGGCTGCAGGGGCACCTGTCCAGCTTCGACTTCGTCCCGTCCTGGACCACCACCTGGCACCGCCGCAACCTCTTCACCGACCCGGACGTCGTCGACGCGCAGGCCCGCCTCCTCACCGAGCTCGCCGGCGCGCTCGCCGGACGGCCCAACTTCCTCGGCATGACCGTCGGCAACGAGTTCAACCAGTTCTCCGGGCCGCCCCACCCCGACCCCGACCGCATCCGCCCCGCCCAGGCCGGCCGCTGGCTGCGCCGCATGCTCGCGGCCTGCGAGGAGGGCGCGCCCGGCAAGACCCACCTGCACGCCTCGTACGACGCCGCCTTCCACGACGGCGAGCACCCCTTCACGCCCGCCCACTCGGCCCGGCTGGGAGCCATGACGGCCGTGCACTCCTGGGTCTTCAACGGCACCGCGCAGCGGCACGGCCCCGCCGGCGTCGCCGAACACCTCGCCGCCTACCTCGTCGAGCTGTCCAAGGCCTGGGCCGACGACCCCGCCCGACCCGTATGGCTGCAGGAGACCGGCGCGCCCGCCCCGCACGTCCCGCCCGGCCGCGCCGCGGCGTTCACGGAGGCGACCGTCCGCCACGCCCTGGACTGCCCCGGCCTCTGGGGCATCACCTGGTGGTGCTCCCACGACGTCGACCGTGCCCTCGCGGACTTCCCGGAGCTGGAGTACGGGCTGGGGCTGCTCACCAACGACCGCGAGGTCAAACCGGCCGGGGAAGTGTTCGCACGCCTCGCCCGGGAGCACCGGAGCGCCGGGCCGCCTCCGCCACGGCGGACCGCCCTGGTCCTGGACGCGGGCGACGCCGAGGAGGCTCCGGGGCGGGCCGTGAGCGCGCCGGGCGGGGCGTTCTTCGAGGCGTGGATGAGGGTCGCCTCCGGCGGGGGGCGGCCGGCCGTGGTGCTGGCCCAGCGGGCCGGGGACGCAGCGCATTTGGCTGCGCGGGGCATCACCGAGGTCGTCGCCGTCGAGCAGGTGCCTTAGCGGTGCGGCCCCGCCACCCGTTTCGGGGCTCCGCCCCGGCCCCCGGTCCTCAATCGCCGGACGGCTTAAAGGAAGACGGGGCAGCTCGAAGGAAGACGGGACGGCTTGAGAGGAAGACCGGACGGCCTGAAAGGAATGAGGAACCACCATGCGCATCACTCGCCGGAAAGCCCTCGCCGCCGGCGCCGCAGGCCTCGCGGCGGCCGCACTGTCCGGGGAGCGCAGCGCGGCAGCCGCGCCCTCCCCCGCCCTCCAGCCGTACGCCTCCTACTGGTTCCCCGACAGCCTGCCGGCCGGCTCGCCCGCGCCCGGGGTCGTCTGGCGCGGCCTCGCCGCGTGGGACCCCGCGAAGGACCCCGACCTGCCGTTCAACCGGTCGACCGTGCCGCTCGCCGAACGCTTCGCTCCCCCGCCGCCCAACGCCGGCGCCCGCGCCGGCCAGGCCCGCGTCTGCGCGCTGGCCGCGTTCGCCCACACCTCCGGGAACCCCTCGCAGGGCGCGCCGACCGCCGACTTCTACGCGCTGACCCACTGGGCCTACCTCGACGAGCTGGTCTTCTGGGGCGGTTCCTCGGGCGAGGGGCTGATCCTTTCGCCCAACGCGCCCGTAGTGGACGCGGCCCACCGCAACGGCGTGCCCGTGCTCGGCACGGTGTTCCTGCCGCCGGCGGCGTACGGCGGGCAGCTGCAGTGGACGCGGGACCTGGTGCGGCGCGGCCCGGACGGCGGCTTCCCGCTGGCCGACCGGCTGATCCGGGTGGCGTGGGAGTACGGCTTCGACGGCTGGTTCGTCAACGCCGAGACCGGCGGCGGCGACGCGCGGCTCGGCGCGGACATGCGCGACTTCATCGCGTACCTGCAGACGCGGGGCAAGGCGCGGAGCGGGGCACGGGACAGGGCACGGGGCGCGGGCCTGCGCGTCACCTGGTACGACGCCATGACCGTCTCCGGCGGCATCGACTGGCGGAACGGGCTCGACGAGCACAACGCGCCGTTCTTCCGCGCCGCGCGCTCGATGTTCCTGAACTTCAACTGGGACCGGGCCGGTCTCGGCTCCTCCGGCGGGCTGGCACGGCAACTGGGCCGCAGCCCGTACGACCTGTGGGCCGGGATCGACGTCGAGGCGCGCGGCTGGGACACGCCCGTGGACTGGGACGCCGTCGTCCCGGCGGCGGGCCCGCACGTCACCTCGTACGGCTTCTACCGCCCCGAGTGGACGTGGACGAGCCTGCCCGCGGGGGCCCGCGGTCCGGCCGCGTTCCACGCGCGCGACGACCGCTTCTGGTCCGGCCAGGCGCTCGACCCGTCCGCGCCGGAGACGGGCCCGTGGCGGCCGCCCGCCGCGTCCGTCGCGGACCGGTCCACGCTCACCGCGCTTCCCTTCGCCACCACCTTCAACACCGGTCACGGGCTGGGCTGGTACGAGAAGGGCCGGCGTACGGGTGAGTCGGCCTGGAACCACCTGGGGCTGCAGGACCGGCTGCCGGGCCGGCGCTGGGTGATCCGTACGGCGGGCTCGCGGCCGACCGTCGGTTTCGCCTTCGACGACGCCTGGCGGGGCGGCAGCAGCCTCCTGGTCGAGGGCGGGCTCGCCGCCCCGGCGGAGGTGGAGCTGTACGCGTGCCGGCTGCCGTTCTCGGACGCCACGGTCGTGGAGCTGGCCCACCGTACGGATCCCGGTTCGGCGGCGGTGCGCGTCGAGCTGGCGGTCGCCGTGGACGACGGCGTCGCGTATCTCCCGGCCGGCGTCCTCCGCGCGGGCGGCCACGGCTGGACCACCGCGAGGGTGCGGGCCGGAGCGAAGCTGCGCGGCCGCAGGGGGCGGACGATCCGGGCGCTCGGCGTCCGGCTCTCTTCCGGCTACCGCGGGGAGGTGCCCCCAGCGCCGGACGGCGGTGCGGTGAGCTGGCGGCTGGGCCGCCTGGCGGTGCGCAACGCGGCCCCCGCGGCCCCCGCCCCGCCCGTGGGGCCGGAGGTCACCGCATCGCGCGTGGGGCCCGGCGGCACGGCCGAGCTGCGCATGGCCTGGGGTGCCCCGGCGGGCACGGCGGTACGCCAGTACGAGCTGCGTCAGGTGCTGCCCGGCGGGCGCTTCCGCTTCCTCGGAGGCACCTGCGGGCATGCCTATTACGTCCCGGCGCTGCGTCGTACGGACGGCGAGGCGGCCACCCGGATCGAGGTACGCGCCGTGGACGAGCTGTACGCCGTCTCGGCGCCCGCTTCCCTCACCTTCCGCTGGTAAGGCAACCGACGTAAGGAAACCGACCTGATGCACAACGACCGCACCATCACCGAAGCCCGGCTGAAGCGCGTGCTGGACGAGCGCATCCGGCCCGCCGTGTACCCCGAGTCGGTGCCGCTGGCCGTCACCGTCTGGCACGCGCCCGGCGAGCCCGTCCCGGTGGCCGAGGGGATCGCCGCCGGGGGCGTGCCGATCGAGGCGGGCGCGGCCTGGGGGCCGCCGTGGGGCACGAGCTGGTTCACCGTCGCGGGAAGCGTGCCGCAGGAGTGGGCGGGCCGGACGGTCGAGGCCCTGCTCGACCTGGGCTTCGACGAGAACATGCCGGGCTTCCAGTGCGAGGGGCTGGTCTACCGGCCGGACGGTTCGCCCGTGAAGGGCCTCAACCCGCGCAACCAGTGGGTCCGGATCGCCGAGCGGGCGGCCGGCGGCGAGGAGGTGCGGCTGCACGTCGAGGCGTCGTCCAATCCCGTGATCCTCGATTACCACCCGTTCGTGCCGACCGAGCTGGGCGACCGGGAGACGGCGGACGGCGAGCCGCGCTACCGGCTGGCCCGCATGGACCTGGCCGTCTTCGACCGGACGGTGTGGGAGCTCGTCCAGGACCTGGAGGTGCTGGAGGGGCTGATGAGCGAGCTGTCCCCGGACGCGCCCCGCCGCTGGGAGGTCCTGCGGGCGGTCGAGCGCGCGCTGGACGCGGTCGACCTGCAGGACGTCGGCGGTACGGCGGCCGTGGCCCGCGAGCAGCTCGTGGCGGTGCTGTCCGCGCCCGCGCACGCCTCCGCGCACCGGATCAGCGCGGTCGGGCACGCGCACATCGACTCGGCGTGGCTGTGGCCGCTGCGCGAGACGGTGCGCAAGGTCGCCCGCACCACCTCGAACATGACCGCGCTGCTGGAGGACGAGCCGGAATTCGTCTACGCCATGTCGCAGGCGCAGCAGTTCGCGTGGATCAAGGAGCACCGGCCCGAGGTGTACGCGCGGGTGAAGAAGGCGGTCGCGGACGGCCGCTTCGTGCCGGTGGGCGGCATGTGGGTGGAGTCGGACACGAACATGCCGGGGTCGGAGGCGCTGGCCCGGCAGTTCGTGCACGGCAAGCGCTTCTTCCTGGAGGAGTTCGGGATCGAGACGGAGGAGGTGTGGCTGCCGGACTCCTTCGGCTACTCCGCCGCGCTGCCGCAGCTGGTGCGGCTGGCGGGGGCCAGGTGGTTCCTGACGCAGAAGATCTCGTGGAGCCGGACGAACAAGTTCCCGCACCACACGTTCTGGTGGGAGGGCCTGGACGGCACCCGGGTCTTCACGCACTTCCCGCCGATCGACACGTACAACGCGCAGCTCTCGGGCCGGGAGGTCGCGCACGCGGTCCGCAACTTCCGGGAGAAGGGCGGGGCCACACGCTCGCTGGCGCCGACGGGCTGGGGCGACGGGGGCGGCGGCACGACGCGCGAGATGCTGGCGCGGGCGAAGCGGCTGGCGGACCTGGAGGGCTCGGCGCGGGTGGCGTTCGAGAAGCCGTCGGCGTTCTTCGAGAAGGCGCACGCCGAGTACGCGCAGGCGCCGGTGTGGGTGGGCGAGCTGTACCTGGAGCTGCACAGGGCGACGCTGACCAGCCAGGCCAGGACCAAGCAGGGCAACCGGCGCAGCGAGCACCTGCTGCACGAGGCGGAGCTGTGGGCGGCGACGGCGGCCGTGCGGGCGGGCTTCCCGTATCCGTACGAGGCGCTGGACCGGATCTGGAAGACGGTGTTGCTGCACCAGTTCCACGACATCCTGCCGGGCACGTCGATCGCGTGGGTGCACCGGGAGGCGGCGGCGACGTACGCGGCGGTGGCGGCGGAGCTGGAGGAGATCGTCGCGGGGGCGCTGGCGGCGCTGGCGGGCGACGGCTCGGGCGGTGGGACGGTGGTCTTCAACGCGGCGCCGCACGGGCGCGGGGAGGTGCCGGCCCTCGGTGCGGCGGTCGGCGGCGGGCCGGTGCCGCCGGTGCGGCCCGGGCCGCGCGACGGCGGCGGGTTCGTCCTCGACAACGGCTTGCTGCGCGTCGAGATCGACGGCAGGGGCCTGGTGGTGTCGGTGTACGACCCTGCGGCGGAGCGGGAGGCGATCGCTCCGGGCGCGGCGGCCAACCTGCTCCAGCTGCACCAGGACTTCCCGAACATGTGGGACGCGTGGGACGTGGACCACTTCTACCGGAACACGGTGGCCGATCTGACGGACGCCGACACCGTGGAGGCGGCGGGCGACGGGGCGGTGCGGGTGGTGCGGGCCTTCGGGTCGTCCCGCGTCGAACAGTGGATCTCCCTGCCGGCGGGCGAGCGGCGGCTGGACATCGCCACGGAGGTCGACTGGCACGAGACGGAGAAGTTCCTCAAGGCCGCGTTCCCGCTGGACGTGCACGCGGACCGGACGGCGGCCGAGACCCAGTTCGGCCACCTGTACCGGCCCACGCACACCAACACCAGCTGGGACGCCGCCAAGTTCGAGGCGTGCGCGCACCGCTTCGTCCACCTGGAGGAGCCCGGCTGGGGCGTGGCGGTCGTCAACGACTCGACGTACGGCTACGACGTGACGCGCACGGTCCGCCCGGACGGCACGGGCACGACCACGACCGTGCGGCTGTCCCTCCTGCGGGCCCCGCGCTTCCCCGACCCGCGCACCGACCAGGGGACGCACCGCTTCCGGTACGCGCTGGTGCCGGACGCGTCGATCGGCGACGCCGTCCGCGAGGGCTACCGCATCAATCTGCCCGAGCGGCGGGTGCCGGGCGGCGCCGCCGTCCCGCCGCTGGTCCGCGCCGGGAACGACGCGGTCGTCGTCTCCGCGGTCAAGCTCGCGGACGACGGCAGCGGCGATGTGGTCGTGCGGCTGTACGAGTCGCGGGGCGGCCGGGCCCGCACCCGGCTGGAGGCCGGCTTCCCGCTCGCCTCGGCGGCGGTGTGCGACCTGCTGGAACGGCCGCTGTCCGCGGCGCCGGCGGATGGCGACGCGGTGGCGCTGGCGCTGCGGCCGTTCCAGGTCCTGACGCTGCGGCTGGAGCGGCGTGACTGAGCGGACTTGCTGAGTCCGGTGGTTTTGCCCGCGCTCCGTAAGGGGCGCGGGGGCCAGGCGTTCCCGTCCCGGCCGGCGGGGAGCAGCAGCCGCTCGCCGGCGGGCCTTGTGCACCATGTGACGCCCCCTCACGTCCGGTGATGTGCGTCATATTACGGTGAGGGTGTGACAACGTATGTGGCGCTGCTGCGCGGTATCAATGTGGGCGGCAAGAAGCGTGTTCCCATGCAGACCCTGCGGGAGCTGCTCTCCGGTATGGGGTGCGGCTCGGTCCGTACGCATCTCAACAGCGGCAACGCCGTGTTCACCCGTCCCGGGGCGGATCCGGACGAGCTGGCCCGGGAGCTGGAACGGGCGATCGAGCGCGAGCTGGGCTTCGCGGTGACGTGCATGGTGCGCGATGCGGGTGACATGCGCCGTGTCGTCGACGCCGATCCGTTCGCCGGACGGGAGGTCGACCCCGCGCGGTACGTGGTGACCTTCCTCGCCGGGCCCGCCGATCCCGCCGCCGTAGCGGACGTCGACCCGGCGGCGTACGCGCCGGAGGAGTTCGTCCTGGCCGGGCGCGAGCTCTACGTGTACTACGCGGAGGGCATCCGCGACGCGAAGCTCGCGAAGGTGCTGACGGAGCGCCGCCTGGGCACGGCGGGCACCGGGCGCAACTGGAACACGGTCACCAAGCTGGCCGCCATGGCGCAGGAGACGCAGCAGGCGGAGGAGACGGCGGCGGCCGGGGAGTGACTCCGGCGCAACCGCCCGCCCGCGGCTCAGCCGGATGAGGTCTCCGCTTAGCATGCGGGCATGAAGCTGCGTTTTCCCCGCCTGCGCGGGCGACGGCTCGCCGCCACCGCCGCCGCGGCCGTCGTGCTCGCCGGCGGCGGCACCTGGGCCGTGGCCTCCGGCACCGGCGGCGATCCGCCCGTGCACCGCGAGGACCGCTTCATGACGCTGCCGGAGGCGCCCGGCGGTGGCGGTTCCGTACGCATCGACACGTCGTTCTTCACGGCGGGCGGTACGGGCCGCAGGCCGGCCGTCCTGCTCGCGCACGGCTTCGGCGGCAGCAAGGACGACCTGCGCGGGCAGGCCGAGGAGCTGGCGCGCTCCGGCTACGCGGTGCTCACGTGGTCCGCGCGCGGCTTCGGCCGCTCCACGGGGCGGATCGGGCTCAACGACCCCGACCGCGAGGTCGCCGACGTGAGCCGGCTCCTCGACTGGCTGGCCACGCGCCCCGAGGTGGAACTGGACGGGGACAAGGACCCCAGGGCGGGCATCGCGGGCGGCTCGTACGGCGGCGCGATCGCGCTGCTCGCGGCCGGTCACGACAAGCGCGTCGACGCGATCGCCCCGCAGGTCACGTACTGGAACCTCGCCGACGCGCTCTTCCCCGGAGGGGTGTTCAAGAAGCTCTGGTCGGGGATCTTCTTCACCTCCGGCTCGGCGGCGCCGGGGCCCGTGTCGAACGGCAAGGCCGGCGCGGCCCCGCCCGGCGCACCGGCGTCCCCGTCCGCGGCGCTCGGCTGCGGGCGGTTCGAGAAGCAGCTGTGCGACATGTACGAGCGGGTTGCGGTGGCCGGCAAGCCGGACGCGGAGGCCCGCGAGCTGCTGGAGCGCCGCAGCCCCTCCGCGGTCGCCGGCCGCATCAAGGTGCCGACGCTGTTCTTCCAGGGCCAGACCG
The DNA here is from genome assembly GCF_000719265.1 of Streptomyces roseoverticillatus. GTDB lineage: Bacteria > Actinomycetota > Actinomycetes > Streptomycetales > Streptomycetaceae > Streptomyces > Streptomyces roseoverticillatus. Next base: position 148,137 of record NZ_JOFL01000003.1, read on the forward strand.
ACTCGCTCTTCCCCCTGGACCACGCGGACGCCGCGGCCGGGGCGATCGGCCAGGGCGGCGCGCCGGTCGCCGTCGACTGGATCGCCGGGGGCCACGACTCCGGCATCGGCGAGACCGACCGGACCGCTCTGCGCACGCGCGCGTGGTTCGACCGCTACCTCAAGGGCGACGAGAGCGCGGGCACGGGCCCCGCCTTCCGGGTCAGCAGGACGGGCGGCATCGACACCACCGACGGCAAGGCGCAGCTGCGCGGCGCGAGCGGGGACAGCTACCCGGGCCTGCGGAACGACCCGCGGACGGTCGGGCTGTCCGGGCGCCGGCAGACCTTCGCCAACCCGCCGGGGGCGGCGCCGCCGGCGATCTCCGCCGTGCCCGGCGTCGGGGGCGCGGCGTCGCAGCTGTCCGGGCTCGGCCTGGGGCTGTCGCTCGACTTCCCCGGCCAGCACGCCCGCTTCGACTCGGCGCGCCTGGACGAGGGCGTCCGCGTGACGGGTTCGCCGGCGGTGAAGGTGAACGTCACGTCCGACACGGGCGAGGCGGTGCTGTTCGCCAAGGTCTACGACGTCGGCCCGAACGGGCAGCAGGTGCTGCCCGCGCAGCTCGTCGCCCCGGTGCGCGTGACGGACGCGAAGGGCGGCCGGACGGTGGAGCTGCGGCTGCCGGCGGTCGACCACACCTTCGAGGCCGGGCACCGGATGCGGCTCGTCCTCGCCGCGACCGACCTGGGCTATGCCTCGCCGGCGGCGCCCGCCACGTACGGCGTCTCCCTGGAGGGCGGACTGAGCGTGCCGACCGCGCCGGACGTGCGGACGGCCTCGTCCGCGCTGCCGTGGTGGACGTGGGGGCTGCCACTGGCCGGTGCGGTCGTCGCGGCCGCCCTGCTGCTGACCGGGCGCCGGCGGGTGACCGCGCCGGCCCCGGACCCGGCCCTCGCCGGGGTGCCGCTGCAGATCACCGGCCTGAGCAAGCGGTACGCCAAGTCCGCCGACCGGTACGCCGTGCGCGACCTGTCGTTCCGGGTCGAGCGCGGCCAGGTCCTGGGGCTGCTGGGGCCGAACGGCGCCGGCAAGACCACGACGCTGCGCATGCTCATGGGGCTCATCCGCCCGGACGCCGGCGAGATCCGCGTCTTCGGGCAGGCGGTGCGGCCGGGTGCGCCGGTGCTGTCGCGGGTGGGGGCGTTCGTGGAGGGCGCCGGCTTCCTGCCGCACCTGTCCGGGCGCGCCAACCTCGACCTGTACTGGCAGGTCACGGGCCGGCCGGCCGAGGACGCGCACCTCGACGAGGCGCTGGAGATCGCGGGGCTCGGCCCGGCCCTGGAGCGCGCCGTGCGGACGTACTCGCAGGGCATGCGGCAGCGGCTCGCGATCGCCCAGGCCATGCTGGGGCTGCCGGACCTGCTGATCCTCGACGAGCCGACGAACGGGCTGGACCCGCCGCAGATCCGGGAGATGCGCGAGGTGATGATCCGCTACGCGGCGGCCGGCCGGACCGTCATCGTCTCCAGCCACCTCCTCTCCGAGGTCGAGCAGACCTGCTCCCACCTGGTCGTCATGGACCGGGGCCGGCTGGTGACCGCCGGTCCCGTCACGGACATCGTCGGCTCGGGCGACACACTGCTCGTGGGCGTCGAAGGCGAGGTCTCCGACGTGACGGCGGACAAGGTGGCCGCGCTGCCGGGGGTGGCCTCGGCGGTACGGGCCGAGGACGGCCTGCTGGTGCGGCTCGACGGCGCGACCGCGCCGCAGCTGCTGGCCGAGCTGGTGCGGCTGGAGGTCCCGGTGGCGCGCGTGGGTCCGCACCGCCGCCTGGAGGACGCGTTCCTGACCCTGATCGGAGGCCCGTCGTGAGTGCTGCGGTGGACGAGGTGCGGAAGGCCGGCGAGACCGCTCCCGGCTACCGGGCGCGGCACACGCTGCCGCTGCGCGTGGAGGCGGTGCGGCAGCTGCGGCGGCGCCGGACGATGGTGGTCGGGGCGGTGCTCGCCGCCCTGCCGTTCGTGCTCATCGCGGCGTTCGCGATCGGCGGGCAGCCGAGCGGGCGCAACGGGCGGGTCACCCTCATCGACACGGCCACGGCGTCCGGGGTGAACTTCACGGCGACGTGCCTGTTCGTCTCGGCGGGCTTCCTGCTGGTGGTGCCGGTCGCGCTGTTCTGCGGCGACACGGTGGCGTCCGAGGCCGGCTGGTCGTCGCTGCGCTACCTGCTGGCGGCGCCGGTGCCGCGGACGCGGCTCCTCGTCAGCAAGCTGACGGTCGCGCTGGCGTTCAGCGCGGCGGCGATGGTGCTGCTGCCGGTGGTGGCCCTGGCCGCGGGCACGGCCGTGTATGGCTGGGGGCCGCTGCAGATCCCCACGGGCGGTTCGCTGCCGGGCACCACCGCCGTGGGGCGGCTCGCGATCGTCGTCGCGTTCGTCTTCGTGGGGCAGCTGGTGACGGCCGGGCTGGCGTTCTGGCTCTCGACGGTCACGGACGCGCCGCTGGGCGCGGTGGGCGGCGCGGTCGGCCTGACGATCGTCGGGAACGTCCTGGACGCGGTGACGGCGCTGGGGCACTGGCGGGACTTCCTGCCGGCGCACTGGCAGTTCGCGTGGGCGGATGCGTTGCAGCCGCGGCTGGAGTGGGGCGGGATGGTGAAGGGGACGGCGGTGTCGGTGGCGTACGCGCTGGTGCTGTTCGCTCTGGCGTTCCGGCACTTCCGGGGGAAGGACGTCGTGTCCTGACGGACGGTTCGACGCCACGGGCCGTGACAGAACGGTCCGGCACCGCCGGATTCCCCGGTAGGGGCTGAGCGCCGGCGCGGCGGGAGAAGGTGCCCCGGCCCCGCCCTTTCAGCGTCTCCGGGGGCGAGCCCCCAGCCCCCGGCGAGCCCGGGGTCACCCCGCTCCGTACACCGCCCCCGGCTTCCGCGCCCCCGCCAGCAGCCCCCGTACCGCCTCCCCCGCCTCCCGTGGCGTCCAGCGGTCGCCCTTGTCGGTGGCCGGGCCCGGGTGCCAGCCCTCCATGACGGTGATGCGGCCGGCTTCGGCGGCGAAGACCTGGCCGGTGACCCCGGTCGCGTCGGCCGAGCCGAGCCAGACGACGAGCGGGGAGACGTTGCCGGGGGCCATGGCGTCGAAGCCGGCGGCGGGCGCGGCCATGGCCGCCGCGAACACCCGCTCGGTCATCCGGGTGCGGGCGGCCGGGGCGACGGCGTTGACCTGGACGCCGTAGCGGCCCAGTTCGGCGGCGGCGACGAGCGTCAGGGCGACGACGCCCGCCTTCGCGGCGGCGTAGTTGGCCTGTCCGACGCTGCCGAGCAGCCCGGCCCCGGACGTGGTGTTGACGACGCGCGCCCGCGGCGACCGCCCCGCCTTGTGTTCCGCGCGCCAGTGCGCGGCGGCGTGCCGCAGCGGCAGGAAGTGGCCTTTGAGGTGGACGGCGACGACGGCGTCCCAGTCGTCCTCGCCGAGGTGGACGAGTCTCCGGTCGCGCAGGATGCCGGCGTTGTTGACGAGCGTGTCGAGCCGCCCGTAGGCGCCGAGGGCCGCGGCGACGAGGGAGGCCGCGCCCTCGTCCGTGGAGATGTCGCCGAGGTGCGGGACGGCGTCGCCGCCCCGGCCGCGGATCTCCTCCACCACGCCGCGCGCCTCGCCGGCCGAGGGCTCCGTTTCGTTGACGACGACCCGCGCCCCCTCCGCCGCGAAGGCGAGCGCGTGGGCCCGGCCGAGGCCGCGGCCGGCTCCGGTGACGGCGGCGACGCGCCCGGTGCAGATTCCGGTCATGCGGGCGGCTCCTCGTGGTTGACGGTGGCGGCGGCGAGGAAGGCCGGGCGTTCCCCGCCGCCGTGGACGAGCAGTTCGGCCCCGGTGATGTGGGCGGCGTCGGCGGAGGCGAGGAAGACGGCGGCGGCGCCGATCTCGTCGGGCTCGGCGAGCCGTCCGGCGGGCACGGTGCGGGCGACGGCGGCGAGCCCGGCCTCGTCCCCGTAGTGGAGGCGGGTGGACTCGGTGCGCACCATGCCGGGGACGAGGGTGTTGACGCGGACGGCGGGCGCCCATTCGACGGCCATGGTGCGCGCGAGGCCGTGCAGCCCGGCCTTGGCCGCTCCGTAGGCGGCGGTACCGGGCGAGGGCCGGGTGCCGCTGACGCTGCCGACCATCAGGATGCAGCCGCCGCCGGGCTGTTCGCGCATCAGGGGGTACGCGGCGAGGGACGCCGTCAGCGGTGCGACGAGGTTCAAGCCGATGACCCGGGCGTGCCGGTCCGCGTCCGCCGCGCCCAGCAGCCGGAAGGGCGTGCCGCCCGCGTTGTTCACGAGGACGTCGAGCCGCCCGTACTCCGCCGCCACGCGGTCGAAGAGGGCGGTGACGGCGGCCGTGTCGCGCAGGTCGGCGGGCAGGTGGCGGGCGGTGCGCCCGGCGGCGGTGACGGGCCGGTCCGGCGGCCGGCGGGCGCAGACGACGACGCGCGCGCCGGTGCGCAGGAAGGCCCGCGCGATGCCCGCGCCCACGCCGCGCGTGCCGCCGGTGACGACGACGGTGCGCGATTCCGTGTGCCCCGTACCGGCCGGCATGGTGCCACCTCCCACGGCGGGTCGTCCGCTGCTACCTTCGAACCACAGCACTACCTAACAAACGTTTGGTGGAAAGGTAGCGGATCCTCCGATGAGTGTCTCCACCTCACGCCCCGAACCGGCCGTCGCCGTCGTCACCGTGGACTTCCCGCCCGTCAACGCCCTGCCCGTGCAGGGCTGGTACGACCTGGCGGCCGCGGTGGGCGCGGCGGGCGCCGACCCCGCGGTCCGCTGCGTCGTGCTGGAGGCCGCGGGCCGCGGCTTCAACGCCGGCGTGGACCTCAAGGAGATCCGGCGCTCCCCCGGCCACGAGGCCCTGATCGGCGCCAACCACGGCTGTGCGGCCGCCTTTTCGGCGGTCTACGACTGCCCGGTGCCGTTGATCGCCGCCGTGCACGGCTTCTGCCTGGGCGGCGGGGTCGGCCTGGCGGGCAACGCGGACGCCGTCGTCGCCTCGGAGGACGCCGTGTTCGGCCTGCCCGAGCTGGACCGCGGGGCGCTCGGCGCCGCGACGCACCTGGCCCGGCTCGTCCCCCAGCACCTCATGCGCACGCTCTACTTCACCTCGCGCACGGTCACCGCGCAGGAGCTGCACCGCCACGGATCCGTCTGGCGCGTCGTCCCGCGCGCGGGGCTGCGCGCGGCCGCCCTGGAGCTGGCGCGGGAGATCGCCGCGAAGGACGGCGCGCTGCTGCGGCTGGCGAAGGCCGCGCTCAACGGCATCGACCCGGTCGACGTGCGCCGCAGCTACCGCTACGAGCAGGGCTTCACCTTCGAGGCGGGCCTGAGCGGCGTGGGGAACCGCCTGCGCGAGGCGTTCGCGCAGCCGGAGAGGGAGCAGGAGAAGGAACGGCAGGAGAAGGAGAGGGAGGCCCCGTGACCGGCGGCGACAGGACGATACCCGCGGACAGGACGACGAGGGCGGACAAGACCATGACCGCCGACGAAGCCGTCGCCCGCCTCGCGAGCGGCATGACCGTCGGCATCGGCGGCTGGGGCTCCCGGCGCAAGCCCATGGCCCTCGTCCGGGCCCTGCTGCGCTCGGACGTCGGCGACCTCACCGTGGTCTCCTACGGCGGCCCGGACGTCGGCCTGCTGGTGGCCGCCGGGCGGGTCCGCAAGCTGGTCGCCGCCTTCGCGACGCTCGACTCGATCCCGCTGGAACCGCACTTCCGCGCCGCCCGCCAGCGCGGGGAGGTCGAACTGGTCGAGCTCGACGAGGCGATGTTCATGTGGGGCCTGACGGCCGCCGCGCACCGGCTGCCGTTCCTGCCCGTCCGCGCCGGCCTCGGCTCGGACGTCATGACGGTCAACCCCTGGCTCCGTACCGTGACGTCCCCTTACGGGGACGGCGAGGAGCTCGTCGCCGTCCCGGCGCTCACCCTGGACGCGGCCCTGGTGCACCTCAACCGGGCGGACGCGCGCGGCAACGCCCAGTACCTGGGCCCGGACCCGTACTTCGACGACCTGTTCTGCGAGGCGGCGCGCGAGGCGTACGTCTCCTGCGAACACGTAGTCGACAGCACCGAGTTCACCAGGAGCGCCGGCCCGCAGACGCTCCTCGTGCAGCGGCACTGCGTCACCGGCGTGATAGAGGCGCCGGGCGGGGCGCACTTCACCTCCTGCGTCCCGGACTACGACCGGGACGAGGCGTTCCAGGCGGCGTACGCGGCAGCGGCGGCCGATCCGTCGGCCTGGCGGGAGTTCACCGCCCGCTTCCTGTCCGGCGACGAGGACGCCTACCGGGCCGCGGTCGCCGACTTCGCCGGGAGCGCGGCGTGAGCGCCGGGCGGGCGGGCCGGGCTGAGGTGTGCGTCGTGGCGTGCGCGGAGGCGTGGCGCGGCGACGGGGAGGTGCTGGCTGCCCCCATGGGAGTGGTCCCGGCGATCGGGGCGCGGCTGGCCCGGCTCACCTTCGCCCCGGACCTGCTGCTCACGGACGGGGAGGCGATGCTGGTCGCGGATGTGCCCGCGCTGGGCGCGAAGGCCCGGGCGGTGGAGGGGTGGCTGCCGTACCGCCGGCATCTGGCGCTGGTCACGGGCGGGCGGCGGCACGTGATGATGGGAGCGGCCCAGCTCGACCGGTACGGCAACCAGAACATCTCGTGCATCGGCGACTGGCGGCGGCCCGTCCGGCAGCTCCTGGGCGTCCGCGGGGCACCGGCCAACACCCTCAACAACCCCACCAGTTACTGGATCCCCCGGCACTCGCCGCGCGTGCTCGTCGAGAAGGTCGACATGGTGAGCGGCGTCGGCTACGACCGGGCTGCCGCCGCGGGGCCCTCGGCGACGCGCTTCCACCGCATCCCGCGCGTGGTCACGGACCTGGCGGTGCTCGACTTCGAGACGCCCGGCCGCACGATGCGGGTCCGCTCGCTGCACCCCGGAGTGACGGCCGCCGAGCTGCGCGCGGCCACGGGCTTCCCCCTGGAGGTCCCCCGCGACGTGCCGCTCACCCGCCTTCCCTCCGCCGAGGAACTGCGGCTGATCCGGGAGGTCATCGACCCGGACGGGCTGCGCGCGCGGGAGGTACGGGGATGAGGACGGCCCTGACCGATCTGGTGGGTGTCCGGCATCCGCTCGTCCAGACGGGCATGGGCTGGGTCGCGGGCCCGCGGCTGGTGTCGGCCGTGGCGAACGCGGGCGCCCTCGGCGTCCTCGGCTCGGCGACCATGACGCCGGACGCTCTCAGGGCCGCGATCAGGAAGGTGCGCTCCCGTACCGCGGGGCAGCCCTTCGGGGTCAATCTGCGGGCGGACGCGGGCGATGCCCGGGAGCGCGTGGACATCCTGATCGAGGAGGGGGTGCGGGTCGCGTCGTTCGCGCTGGCGCCGTCCCGGGAGCTGATCGCCCGGCTCAAGGACGCGGGGGTGCTCGTCGTCCCGTCCGTGGGCGCGCGGCGCCACGCGGAGAAGGTCGCGGCGTGGGGCGCGGACGCGGTCGTGGTGCAGGGCGGTGAGGGCGGCGGCCACACGGGGGAGGTCGCGACGACCGTCCTGCTGCCGCAGGTGGTGGACGCGGTGGGCATCCCGGTCGTCGCGGCGGGCGGCTTCCGCGACGGGCGCGGCCTGGTGGCGGCCCTGGCGCTGGGCGCCGCGGGGGTCGCCATGGGCACGCGCTTCCTGCTGACCGCCGACAGCACGGTGCCGGACGCGGTCAAGGCGGCGTACCTCGCGGCGACGGTGCGGGACGTCGTGGTCACGACGAAGGTCGACGGCCTCCCCCACCGGATGCTGCGCACGCCCTTCGTCGCGGGCCTGGAGCGCTCGGGCCGGCTGGGCGGGCTCGTCCGGGCGCTGCGGCACGCGGCGTCGTTCCGGGCGCTGTCGGGGATGGGCTGGCCGGCGCTGGTGCGGGACGGCCTGGCGATGCGGCACGGTCGCGAGTTGACATGGAGTCAGGTCCTGCTGGCGGCGAGCACGCCCGTGCTGCTGAAGGCCGCGATGGTGGACGGGCGTACGGATCTGGGGGTGATGGCCGCGGGGCAGGTCGCCGGGGCGATCGACGACCTGCCGACGTGCGCCGGGCTGGTGGAGCGCGTGATGGCGGAGGCGGAGGAGGTGCTGGCGGCGCTCGGGGGCCGCGGCGCCGCCGGCTGAGCCGGGCCGGCCGTACGGCACGACACCGCCGGCTGAGCCGCGCGGGCCGCACCGCTCCCCCGGATGACCCGTGGCCGGGCCGGCCGTACGGCTCAGAGCCGCTCGATGACCGTCACGTTCGCCTGGCCGCCGCCCTCGCACATCGTCTGCAGGCCGTAGCGGCCGCCCGTGCGCTCCAGTTCGTGGAGCAGCGTCGTCAGCAACTTGGCGCCCGTCGCGCCGAGGGGGTGGCCCAATGCGATGGCGCCGCCGTTGACGTTGACCTTCTGCGGGTCGGCGCCGGTCTCGCGGAGCCAGGCCAGGACGACGGAGGCGAAGGCCTCGTTGATCTCGACGAGGTCGATGTCCCCGATCGTCAGCCCGGCCCTCTTCAGGGCGTGGGCGGTGGCCGGGATGGGCGCGGTCAGCATGCGGATAGGGTCCTCGCCGCGTACGGACAGGTGGTGGATGCGGGCGCGCGGGGTCAGCCCGTGGTCGCGCACGGCGCGCTCGCTCGCGAGCAGCAGGGCGGCCGCGCCGTCGGAGATCTGCGAGGAGAGGGCGGCCGTGAGCCGGCCGCCTTCCACGACGGGCTTGAGCGCGGCCATCTTCTCCAGGGAGGTGTCCCTGCGGGGCCCCTCGTCGGCGGTCAGCCCGCCGTACGGGGCGAGTTCGCGGTCGAAGCGGCCCTCGTCGGCGGCGCGCACGGCCCGCCGGTGCGAGAGCAGCGCGTACTCCTCCATGGCCGGCCGGCCGATGTCCCACTGGCGGGCGATGAGCTCGGCGCCGTGGAACTGGCTGACGGGCCGGTCGCCGTAGCGCGCCCGCCAGCCCTCCGAGCCGGCGAACGGCCCCTGGGTGAGGCCGAGCGGCACGGCTGCCCGGTGGACGGCGTAGGCGATGGGGATCTGCGACATGTTCTGGACGCCGCCGGCGACGACGAGGTCCTGGGTGCCGGAGAGGACGGCCTGGGCGGCGAAGTGGACGGCCTGCTGCCCGGAGCCGCACTGCCGGTCGACGGTGACGCCGGGGACCTCCTCGGGCAGCCCGGCGGCCAGCCAGCTCGTCCGGGCGATGTCCCCGGCCTGGGGGCCGACCGTGTCCAGGCAGCCGAGGATCACGTCCTCGACGGCGGCCGGGTCGGCGCCCGTGCGTTCCATCAGGGCGCGCAGGACGTGCGCGCCGAGGTCGGCGGGGTGGGCGGCGGAGAGGCCGCCGCCGCGCCGGCCGACGGGGGTGCGGACCGCTCCGACGATGTACGCCTCGGCCATGGCTGATCGCTCCTCGGTGTCCCTGGGGTCATTCGCGTACGGCGATGCCCTCCAGCACCATCGACAAGTACTGACGGGCGATCTCCTCGGGGCTGTGCGCGCCGCCCGGCCGGTACCAGGACGCGGCGACCCACACGGTGTCGCGCACGAAGCGGTAGGCGAGCCGGACGTCGAGGTCGGCGCGGAAGACGCCGGCCGCCGCGCCGCGGCGCAGGGTGCCGAGCCAGGCCTGCTCGAACCTGCGCTGGGACTCGGCGAGGTAGGCGAAGCGCGGCTGCAGGGCGAGGTGGCGGGACTCGCGCTGGTAGATGGCGACGGCGGGGCGGTGCCGGTCGATCTCCCGGAAGGACTCGGTGACCAGGGCCTCCAGGGTCTCCCGGGGGCCGAGGCGGGCGGCGAGCACCGCGTCGTAGCCGTCCCACAGCTCGTCGAGGAAGGTCGACAGGATCTCGTCCAGCATCGACTCCTTGGAGTCGAAGTGGTAGTAGAGGCTCCCGGCGAGGAGCCCGGCCTCGTCGGCGATGCGCCGCACGGTGGTGGCGTTGTAGCCGTGCGCGGCGAACACCTCGGCGGCGGTCGCGAGGAGTTCGCCGCGCCGCTCGGGCGCGGGCCGCTCGGTGGCGGTCTTCTTGCTGTTCGGCACGGGTCCATTGTCGGTCACGCGCGCTGGCTGCTGACGGAGACCGTCTCGCCGGTCATGTACGAGGAGTAGCCGCTGGCGAGGAAGACGATGACGTTGGCGACCTCCCAGGGCTCGGCGGCCCGCCCGAACGCCTCGCGCCGCACCAGCTCGTCCAGCAGCTCCGGGGTGGTGACCTTGGAGAGGTGGGGGTGGAGGGCGAGGCTCGGCGCGACGGCGTTGACGCGCACGCCGTAGGCCGCGGCCTCCACCGCGGCGCAGCGCGTGAGCGCCATGACGCCGGCCTTGGCCGCGGCGTAGTGGGCCTGCCCGTGCTGGGCGCGCCAGCCGGCGACGGAGGCGTTGTTGACGACGACGCCGGTGCCGCGGGCGCGCATCCGGCGCAGGGCGGCGCGGGTGCAGCGGAAGGTGCCGCCGAGGGTGGTGCCGACGACGGCGTCCCACTGGTCGTCGGTCATGGCGGTGAGCTCCGCGGTGCCGCCGAGGCCCGCGTTGTTGACGACGACGTCGAGGGCGCCGTGCCGCTCCTCGGCCAGCTCGAACAGGGCCGCGACCTGCTCCTCGTCGGTGACGTCGCACGGCAGGCCGGCGACCTGCCGGCCGCCGAACTCCTCGCTCAGGGCGGCCACGGCGACGCGCAGCCTGCGGGCGTGCCGGTCGCCGAGCACGACGCGGGCGCCCTCCTCCAGGAACCGGCGGGCGGTCGCGGCGCCTATCCCGGCGCCGGCCGCGGCGGTGATGACGGCGGTGCGGCCGGACAGCAGGTCGTGAGCGGGAGGACAGGACGGCGGGCCGGGCCGGACAGCGGTGGACTCCTCGACGCTGCTCATGACCGTACGTTAACCTACCAAACACTTGTTAGGGAAGGATGGTTGATGACCACTGACCCTGTACGGGCCGCTGACCCTGCGATCACCCCTGCCCCTGCGATCACCCCTGCCCCTGCGAAGACCGCCGACCCCGCGATGGCCGCTGACCCCGTGGTGCGCTACGAACGCAGCGGCCCCGTCGCGACGGTCACCATGAACCGGCCCGCCTACCGCAACGCCCAGAACTCCGCGATGACGTACGCCCTGGACGGGGCCTTCTACGAGGCGTCGGCCGACGACGCCGTCAAGGTGATCGTCCTCGCGGGTGCGGGCGCGCACTTCTCGTCCGGCCACGACATCGGCACGCCCGGGCGCGATGCCCACCTGCCGTTCGACCGCCGGGCGGGCCTGTGGTGGGACCACTGCGGCAAGGCGGGCGCGGAGAGCCGGTTCGCGCGCGAGTCCGAGGTCTACCTGGGCATGTGCCGCCGCTGGCGCGAACTGCCCAAGCCGGTGATCGCCGCGGTGCAGGGCGCCTGCGTGGCGGGCGGGCTGATGCTGGCCTGGGTCTGCGACCTGATCGTCGCGAGCGAGGACGCCTTCTTCGCCGATCCGGTGGTGCGGATGGGCATCCCCGGCGTGGAGTACTTCGCGCACCCGTGGGTGCTGCCGCCGCGCGTCGCGAAGGAGCTCCTCTACACGGGCGACCGGATGACCGCGCGGCGCGCCCACGAGCTCGGCATGGTCAACCGCGTCGTGCCGCGCGAGCAGCTCGCCGCGCGCACTCTCGAACTCGCCGAGCGGGTCGCCGCGATGCCGCGCATGGGCCTCGCCCTCGCCAAGCGCGCGGTCAACCAGGCCGAGGACCTCCAGGGCCTGCACGGCGGCCTCGACGCGGCGTTCGCCCTGCACCACCTCGCGCACGCGCACAACGCCGAGACGGCCGCCGACCCTCTCGGCGGCATGGACATCCGCGCGATGAAGGCGGGGACGGAAGCGGGCGGGGCCTGATGGACCTGGACTTCACCCCCGGGGAGGAGGCGTTCCGCGCGGAGGCCCGTGCCTGGCTCGCCGCGCACGTGCCGCGCACGCCGCTCCCCTCGCTGGAGACCCGGGAGGGCTTCGCCGGACACCGCGCGTGGGAGCGGACGTTGCACGCGGGACGCTGGTCGGCCGTCTCCTGGCCGCCCGCGTACGGGGGCCGTGGCCGGTCGTTCCTGGAGTGGCTCGTCTTCGAGGAGGAGTACTGGGCGGCCGGCGCGCCCGCCCGGGTCTCGCAGAACGGCATCGGCCTGCTCGCACCGACGCTCTTCGAGCACGGCACAGAGGAGCAGCGCGCCCGGATCCTGCCCGCGATGGCGAGCGGGGAGACGGTGTGGGCGCAGGCGTGGTCCGAGCCCGGGGCCGGCTCGGACCTCGCGTCCTTACGGTCGGTGGCCGTGCCGGCGGCCGGCGGGTGGCGCTTGAGCGGGCAGAAGGCGTGGTCCTCGCGGGCCGCGTTCGCCGACCGGGCCTTCGGGCTCTTCCGCAGTCACCCGCCGGCCCCCGGACGGCCCCACGAGGGCCTGACATACGCGATGTTCGGGCTGGACGCGCCGGGGGTGACGGTGCGTCCGGTCGCCCGCCTCGACGGCCGGCCGGCGTTCGCGGAGATCTTCCTGGACGAGGTGTTCGTGCCCGAACGGGACGTCGTGGGCGCGCCCGGCGACGGCTGGCGCGTCGCCATGAGCACCGCCGGCAGCGAGCGCGGCCTCGCCCTGCGCAGCCCGGGCCGCTACGTGGCCGCCGCGCGCCGGCTCGTCGCGCTGTGGCGGGCGGCGGCCGACCCCGGGGACACGGCGCTGCGCGACCGGGTGGCGGACGCGGTCGTGCGGGCGCGCGCTTACCAGCTGTACGGGTACGGGTGCGCGAGCGCGGCGGGCGGCCCGCGGGGCGCAGAGCCGAGCCTGACGAAGCTGTTCTGGTCGGAGCTCGACCTGGCCCTGCACGAGACGGCGCTCGACCTGCTCGGCCCGTACGGCGAGCTGGCCGCCGCCGCGGACGACGCCCCTGCGCACGGAGCCTGGGCGGAGGGCTGGGTCTTCGCCCTGGCGGGTCCACTCTACGCGGGCACGAACGAGATCCAGCGGGACATCGTGGCGGAACGGCTGCTGGGCCTGCCGAGGGGGCGGCGCCCGGCGGCCGGGCCGCCGGGCGGAGCTGACACCCCGCCGGCCGTACGGGAGCGGCCGGCGTGACGGCCGCACCCGGAACCGCAAGGGCCCGCGCACGCGGCCCCCGGACCGCCTCATGGGAGCAGACGGCATGAAGTTCGTCCTCGGTACCGAGCAGCGGGACTTCGCCCGCGTCCTCGGCCGGATGCTGGGTGCGGCGGACACCCCGGCGGCCGTACGGGCCTGGGCCCGGGGTGATCACGGGCCCGGTCTCGCCGTGTGGGAGCGGGTGGCGCGGGCGGGAGTGTTCGGGCTGGCAGTGCCGGAGGCGTTCGGGGGTGCGGGGCCGCTGCCGGCGGAGGTAGCGGTGGCGTTCACCGAGCTGGGCCGGTACGCGGTGCCCGGCCCGGCCGTGGAGACGGTCGCCGTGACGGCGCTGCTGGCGCGGCTGGCCGCGGAGGGCCGGACCGTGCTCGCGCAGGCGTGGCTGCCGCGGGTGTGCGAGGGCGGGGCCCTGGTGACGGCGGCGCTGCCTGGGGCGCCGGGCGGGAGTCCGTACGCGCTGGACGCGGACGTGTGCGACGCGGTGTTCGTGGTGCCGGCCGGGACGGACGATCTCTTCCTCGCCGCCGGGCACGGCCCCGTGCAGCCCTCCCTGGACCCGGCGCGGTGGCTCGCGATACCGCGCTGCGGGGCCGAGCCGGTGGCCTCCGGGCGGGCGGTGCGCGAGGCGGCGCGGCACGCCGCGGACTGGGCGGCGTTCGCGGCGGCCGCGCAGCTGCTCGGCGTGGGGTCGGCGCTGCTGGAGCGGACGGTGGCGTACGTGCGGCAGCGCCGGCAGTTCGGGACGCCGGTCGGTGCGTTCCAGGCGGTCAAACACCGGCTGGCGGACACGCGCGTGGGGCTGGAGTTCGCCGGGCCGCTCGTGCACGGGGCCGCCGTGGCCCTGTCGGCGGGGGCACCGGGCGCGGCGGCGGAGGTCGCCGCGGCGAAGGCGGCCGCGTCCGACGCGGCCTACGCCGCGGCGCGGGCCGCCCTTCAGCTGCACGGCGCGATCGGCTATACCGCGGAGCACGACCTGTCGCTGTGGCTGGGCAAGGCGCGGGCGCTGCGGTCCGCATGGGGGTCGCCCGCGGGCTGCCGGGCCCGCACCCTCGATATATTTCGCGAGTAAAACACTTGCTAATCTCTTGGGCATGGTGAAACGCCCAGCCCTGCCCGGGACCCTGCACGCCGCCTTCCGGCTCGGCCGCCCGGCGGACATCCGGCACAAGTCGGCCCTCAGCGCCGTCGTGGCCATGGCCGTGCCGGACGCCGCCCTGCTCGCGGCCGGCCGGCTGGACCTCGCGCTGTACACCTCCGCCGGGGCCCTGTGCGCGCTGTACGGCCACGACCGGCCGTACGCCGACCGCGCCCGGGCCCTCGCCCTCGTGGTGCTCGGCATGACGGCGGGCGTCGGCACGGGCCTGGTCGCCGCGGCCCTCACGCGCTCCCCCGCCGTGCTCGTCCTGGTCGCCGCGGCGCTCGCGGCCGTGCAGAAGACGGTCTGCGACGCCGCCCGTACGGGCCCGCCCGGCAACATCGTGCTCACCTTCGTCTCGGCGTCGGCGTGCTTCGTACCGCAGCGGGCCGCCGGCCTGCCGCTCCACCTCGGGCTGACGCTGGCCTGCGGGCTCTGGGCGTGGCTGGTCTGCATGGCGCCCGCCCTCGTCCGGCCGTACGGGCCCGACCGGATCGCCGCCGCCCGCGCGCTGGAAGCCGCGGCGCGCGCAGTGCGCGCGGACGCGGCGGCCGCTCCCCGCGCCCGGCACGCCGCCTGGCAGGCACTGCTGCGGGCGCCCGCGCAGGTGCGCGCCCACGTGCACGGCGGACTCGCCCGCATGGAGCCGGACGCACAGGGCGGCCACGCCCGGCCGGCACCCCCGAACGCCGCGCAGGACACCACGCCTGGCATCGCCCCGGACGCCGGCCGCTGGGAAGCCTGGGCGCGGGACCTGCGCAAGGGCCGCTCCCTGCCCGGGGACGCCCCCGCCGCACCCGGCCCGGGCGCACTGCCCCTGCCCCCTCCCCGGCTGCGCCCGCACCTTCCCGCCGGCGTCCGCGTCCTGACCGGCTCCGCCCTCGCCGGCTGGGCGTCACTCGCCTGCGGCGTCGGGCACCCCTACTGGGCCGTGGTCACGGCCGCCTCCGTCGTTCAGGCCAACTCCGCACTGTCCTGGCACCGTGCGCTGCAGCGCACCCTGGGCAACCTCCTCGGCGTGCTGCTCTTCGCCACGCTCGTGCCGGTGGTCCGCGCCGGCGCCGTGGCCATGGTGCTGACCGCGCTCGCCCTGCAGGCGGGCGCCGAGGCGCTCATCTCCCGCAACTACTGGCTCGGCACGGTCTGCGTCACCCCGATGGCCCTGCTGCTGACCGAATTCGGTGGCAGCCACCCCGCCCGGGAGCTCGTCGGCGACCGCTGGACCGATACGCTCGTCGGCGCGGCGACGGGCCTGCTCGCCTGCGCGCTGGTCGGCAACCGGCGGGCGGCGGACCGGGTCGAGGCCGCCGCGGCCCGGGTGGACGGGGCGCGCGCCGCGGCCCTCGCCGTGCCCGCCGGTGCCGACCGGGACCGCGAGAGGGCCCGCGACCGGCTCGCGGCTGCCCTCGTCGAGCTGCGGGAGGCTGCCGACACCGCCGCAGGCGAGTGGCGGCGGACCCCGCCCGGGGAGCGGGTGGCGCGTGCCGAGCGCGACGGCCACCGGGCGCTGGCCTCGCTCGTACGGGGGCACGCCCCCGGTGGCGCGGCGGCGTTCTGAGCCTCCTTCCGGACGGGCACCGGCGGGGCGGCAGAATCTACCCGGAGCACCGACTGGAAAGGATCACCACCGTGACCGAGGACATCGTCGCGCGCGTGCTGCGGCAGTGGCAGCAGGTCCACCCCGGACTCGACACCGCGCCGATGGCCGTGATCGGCAGGCTCAACCGCTGTGCGGCGCTGCTCCAGCAGGCCACGGACGCCCCGCTGGTGCGGGAGGGGCTGACGCGCGCGGAGTTCGACATCCTCGGCACCCTGCGGCGCACGGGCCGGGAGCTGACGCCGGGCCAGATCGCCCGGGAGACCTTCGCGTCGGGGGCCGCGGTGACCAAGCGGCTGCGGGTGCTCGAAGCGCGCGAGCTGGTCGCGCGCCGCGCCGACGAGCGGGACCGGCGCATGTCCCATCTCTCCCTGACGGAGGGGGGCCGGGAGCTCATCGACCGCCTGATCCCGCATCAGCTGAGCTACGAGAACGCGCTGCTGGAGGGGCTCGGCGGGGAGCGCCGGACCGAGCTGGCGGAGACGCTCGCCGAACTGCTCGTCCTGCTGGAGGGACGGCTGGGCGGCCTTCAGCCCTGAGCCGTTCCGGCGGATGACGGCGAGCCCACCCATCACGGTGGCCACGCATGCCGCAGGCCCTCGCCGCTGCGGCTTCGCGCCGTTGCGGCGGGGCGACTTCTTCCGCAGCCGGCGCTCCGGATCGCACCCCTCATTTCTTTCGCAGCCCGTACCCCCTGGAGGTACGGCTGCGGCCCTTCCCCGCACCTTGCGCGAAATACACCCCAGGGGTCGAGGCCGGCGCGGGCGGCCCGGCCACCGGCGCGACCCTCAACGCGGGCGGCCGCCTCGTCGTGGAGGCCGGCCGGGTCGGCGCGGACACGCAGCTGGCCCGGATGGCGAAGCTCGTCGAGGACGCCCGGAACGGCGAGGCGGCGGCCCGGCGGCTCGCCGACCGCATCTCCGCCGTCTTCGTCCCCGTCGTCATCGCCCTGGCGCTCGGCACGCTCGGGTTCCGGCTCGCGACCGGAGCCGGGCCGACCGCCGCGTTCACCGACCGCCGTGACCGTGGCCGTGGCCGTGGCCGGAGCTTGCCGGAGGCCCAGGGGGAGGGCGATGGCGCTGCCCGGCGAGTTGCGCGAGGCGCAGGAGGCCGCGGGCCGCACCGCGGTCCTGGTCGCCTGGGACGGCGAGGCCCGCGCCGTCCCAGAGGTCGCGGACGCGGTCAAGGACACCAGCGCCGAGGCCGTCCGGCGGCTCCGCGCGCTCGGCCTCGCGCCGATCCTGCTCACCGGCGACAACAAGGCCGTCGCCGAGGTGGGCATCGGCGAGGTGATCGCCGAGGTCACGCCGCGGGACAAGGTGGACGTCGTCAAGCGGCTGGCCGCGTCAGGGCGACGGGGCCGGCGTCGGCAGCTTGGCCGCGGGGAAGGCGTTGTTGCTGTCGCAGACGAGGTCCGAGATCACGAGCCCGCCGCCGCTGAGCTCGACCTTCACGTCGTGGATCTGCCGCCCGCGCGGCACCTCGTTGGCGGCCGCGGTGCACACGAACTGGCTCCGGGCGACCGGCGAGAGCTTGAGGACGTTGTACGGCATCTGGATGCTCACCCGCAGCGTACCGGTGGTGACGTGCACCTCGCCCTTCATCTTGGGCACGTCGGAGTACAGGCCCCGGATCCGCTGGTCCTCGTCCGGCCCCTCCAGCAGGAGCACGATGGCGTCCTCCGCGCCGAGCTTGGCCTTGGCCTGGCGGGTCACCTGCGTCACGCCGGTGGGCGACATGAAGTAGAGCTTCGCCTCCGCCGCGTTGGCCTCTCCCTGCCGCTTGGCGCCCGTCGCGGGCTGGCCCACGTCGATGACGTCGGTGGTCGTCACGCCGCAGCCCGCGAGAGCGGTCAGCAGCGCGGTGGCCAGGGCGGCGCGCCGCAGTCGCCGTGCCGTCATGCCGGCTCGCCCCCGCCCTGCCGCAGCGGCAGCTCCACCGTGAACACCGCGCCTCCTCCGGGTCGGTTGGCGGCCCGCACGGTCCCGTCGTGCAGGCGTACGTTCTCCAGGGTGATCGCGAGGCCGAGGCCGCTGCCCTCGGAGCGGGCGCGGGAGGAGTCGGCCTTGAAGAACCGCTCGAAGACGTGCGGGAGCACGTCGGGGTCGATGCCCTCGCCGCGGTCGGCGATCTCGATCAGCAGGCGCCGGCCCTCCTCGCCGTGGGCCACCCGGACCGCGACGTCCACCGGTTCGCCGCCGTGCTTGAGGGCGTTGCCCACGAGGTTGGCGACGACGACGTCGATGCGGCGCGGGTCCAGCCGGGCGCGGACGCCCTCGGGCAGGTCGGCGGCGACCTTGTCCTGCCAGCCGCGGGCCTGGACGGTCTTGCGGATCGTCTCGGAGACGTCGACCTCGTCCAGGTGGAGGGCGGCGGCGCCCGCGTCGAAGCGGGAGATCTCCATCAGGTCCTCGACCATACGGGCGAGCTTGCCGGTCTCCTCGCTGATGAGGCGGACGGCGTAGGCGGTGTCGGGGTCGAGGGTGGCGGCGTCCTCGTCGAGGACGTCGACGACGGCGGTCATCGCGGCCAGGGGGGTGCGCAGCTCGTGCGAGACGTCGGCGGCGAAGCGCCGCGAGTTGGCCTCCATGCGGCGCAGTTCGGCGACGTTCTCCTCCAGGGCCTCGGCCATGTCGTTGAAGGTGCGGGAGAGGTCGGCGAGTTCGTCGCGGCCGGTGACCTTGAGGCGGGTGTCGAGCTCGCCGGCGGCGAGCTTGCGGGAGGCGCGGCGCAGCTCTCGCACGGGCCGCAGCACGCCGCGCGCGGCGATCAGGGCGGGCACGGCGGCCAGGGCGACGGCGGGCAGGGCGCCGCTCTGGGCGGCCTTGACCAGGGCCTGGACGTTCGCCTCGTCCTCGCGGAGCGGCATCTGCGCGTACACCTCCAGGCCGGAGTCCTCGCTGGTGCCGCGGTAGGTGACGGGCAGGCCGATGGCGAGCCACGGTTCGCCGCCGCTGTCGAGGCGCTGGAAGGCGGGGATGCCCGCGCGGACCTTCTCCTGGACGCCCTGCGGGATTCGCCTGGGGTTGCCGCCGGGCGTGAGCCCGCCGCCCCGGTAGCGCAGCTGGATGGTCCAGCGCTGGGCGCTGCCCGCCGCGTTCAGCCGGTGCTGGAGGTCCTGGAGGGACTGCTGGGACAGCGGGAAGGTGTAGTCGGGGACCTGCGAGTTGACCTGGGAGCGCAGCGCCTCGATGGCCGTGTCCTGGGTGCGCTTGAGGATGGCCGTGCGGGCCTCGCGGAAGGTCAGGGCGGCCGTGGTGAGCGCGCTGAGCGCGGCGACCAAGAGGAACGCGAGCACGAGGCGGGCGCGGAGGCCGGCGGCGACGGCGCGCAGGGACGGGCGGCGGAAGGCGGGGCGGCGCAGGACGGGCCGGCGCAGGAAGGCGGGCCGGCTCACAGGGGTCCGAAGCGGTAGCCGAAGCCGCGGACGGTCTGGATGTACTTCGGCGACCGGGTGGATTCCTCGACCTTGGTGCGCAGCCGCATCACGCACGCGTCCACGAGGCGGGCGTCCCCGTGGTAGCTGTGCTCCCACACGTGCTCCAGGAGCTGCTGGCGGCTGAAGACGCGGCCCGGGGTGGCGGACAGGTACAGCAGCAGCTTCATCTCGGAGGGTGCGAGCGGCAGGTCCTGGCCGTGCTTGGCGACGAGGAGGCCCTTGCGGTCGATGGTCAGGTCGCCGTGGATCTCCACGGGCTGCAGGGCGGCCGGGTCCGGTCCGCCGTCGCCGGGGGCGGCGCGGCGCAGCACGGCCCGGATCCGGGCCTCCAGAACCTCGCCGCGGGCGGGCTTGACGATGTAGTCGTCGGCGCCGGCCTCCAGCCCGAGGACGACGTCTATGTCGTCGCCGCGCGCGGTGAGCATGATGATCGGGATCTGCTGGGTGGCGCGGATGCGGCGGCACACCTCGAAGCCGCTCTTGTCGGGCAGCATGAGGTCGAGCAGGACGAGGTCGGGGCGGAAGGTCTCCATGGCGGCGAGCCCGGCCTCGCCGGTGGCCGCGCCCTCCACCTCGTGGCCGCGGCGGCGCAGGGTGAGGGAGACGCCTTCCCGTACCGCGCGGTCGTCCTCGATCAGCAGCACCCGTGACATGCGGACAGTATCGTTCCCTTCCGCACACTCGTGCGCAGCAGGGCCCCCGATCGGCAGATCTGTCACAGAGTGCTCACATTCCCCTCCCGCACCACTTCCCGGGCCGCTTCCCGACCGTTTCCCGACCGTTTCCCGTTCCTGCGGCGGCCGCCGGTCAGATGCCGATGTGCTGCCGCAGCAGGGCCCGGAAGTCCCGGTCGAACGCCTCGTAGCGGCGCCGCAGCCCCTCCCCCGGCCAGTCCGCCGGGAGCAGGGCCTCCGGCAGGACCGGGTCCGCCAGGAGGTGGCGGAGGACGGCGGCCGAGACCGTGAAGCGCCCGGCGAGGTCCGCCGTGCGGTCCTCGCGGAGGGCGGCCTCCAGGGCCCGGGCCCGGGCGGCCCAGCCGTCCAGGTCCCACAGGGCCGCCGCGAGGGCCGCCGGATCGCCCTCCGGGGCGCCGGTGAACAGCGCGCACTGGGCCGTGACGACCGGCGGCCGGTCCCGCGGCTCCCGCAGGAGGTTGGCCGGGCGCATCCAGCAGCCCTCGCGGAGCTCGCCGAGCCGGAGCGCGGCCATGGCCTGCCGGAAGGCGGCGCGGTCGGGCGCGGAGCGGCGGTCGGCCGTGACGACGGCGATCTCCCAGTCGCCCTCCCAGCACACGGTGCGGGGCGCCCTGCTGTCGTCCTGGCGGGCCTGGCGGGCGACGAGCCGGTCGGTGAGCCGGTAGGTGCCGTCGTGCTGCTCCAGGTCCCCCGCCGCGACCATCCGGGTCAGGGCCGTCCGCACCGTGCCCTCCGCGGTCCCGAAGAGCTCCCCCACGCGGACGAGGGCGCGGGCGGGCAGAGCGGGCGGGTGGTGCCCCAGGAGCGTGGAGAGTACGACCGAGCGCGCGGTCAGGGGGCGCAGCGAAAGGGATTCGTCCATGACCGGCCCCAACCTACCCACCGCCCCAACCTACCCACCGCCCCGCCTGCCGCCCCTCACGGTCTATCCATTACGGTCTCGGATCACGCATCATGAAAGTGTAATGCCGCCACCGCAGGAGGTCGCCGTGAGCGCCACGCACGAAGTCTTCAACCAGGCCCCGCCCCTGACCGGCTTCACCACCGCCGACGACCCCGCCCTGCTGGAGGCGCTGCGCCGCGACGGCGGCGCGTGGGGCGAGGCCGGGGTCCGCGAGCTGGGCGCGCGGGCCGGGTCGGAGGAGGTGCAGGACTGGGCGCGCCTGGCCGAGGCGCACCCGCCGGTGCTGCGCACCCACGACCGGTACGGCCACCGCATCGACGAGGTCGAGTTCCACCCCGCCTGGCACCGGCTGATGGCCGCCGCCGTGGCGAGCGGTCAGCACGCCGCCCCCTGGGCCGATCCCCGCCCCGGCGCGCACTTGGTGCGGGCGGCGAAGTTCTACGCGTGGGCCCAGGCCGAGCCCGGCCACGGCTGCCCGGTCTCGATGACGTACGCCGCCGTCCCCGCGCTCCGCGCCCAGCCGGAGCTCGCCGCCGCCTACGAGCCGCTGCTGGCCTCCCGCACGTACGACTACGGGCTGCGCCCCCCGCTCGGCAAGCAGGGCCTGATCGCGGGCATGTCGATGACGGAGAAGCAGGGCGGCTCGGACGTCCGCGCCAACACCACCACGGCCGTGCCGGCGGGCGACGGCTCGTACGTCATCACCGGCCACAAGTGGTTCACTTCCGCGCCGATGAGCGACGTCTTCCTCGTCCTCGCGCAGGCCGAGGAGGGGCTCACCTGCTTCCTGATGCCGCGCGTCCTGCCCGACGGCACCCGCAACGCCATGCGCCTGCAGCGCCTCAAGGACAAGCTCGGCAACCGCTCCAACGCCTCGGCCGAGATCGAGTACGAACAGGCCGTGGCCTGGCCGGTCGGCGAGCCGGGCCGCGGGGTGCGCACGATCGTCGAGATGGTGAACATGACCCGGCTCGACTGCGTCCTCGGCTCCGCGGCCGGCATGCGCGCGGGCCTGCGGCAGGCCCTGCACCACACGGCGCACCGCAAGGCGTTCGGGGCGGAGCTGATCGACCAGCCGCTGATGCGCAACGTCCTGGCCGACCTCGCCGTGGAGTCGGAGGCCGCGACGGTCCTCGCGATGCGGCTGGCGGCGGCGGTCGACCGCTCGGTGGCGGGCGACGCCGCCGAGGGCGCGCTGCGCCGGCTCGCGCTCGCCGCCGGGAAGTACTGGGTCTGCAAGCGCGGCAGCACGCACGCGGCCGAGGCGCTGGAGTGCCTGGGCGGCAACGGCTACGTCGAGGAGTCCGGCATGCCGCGGCTCTACCGCGAGGCCCCGCTGCTGTCCATCTGGGAGGGCTCGGGCAACGTCGCCGCCCTCGACGTGCTGCGCGCGCTCGCCAAGGAACCGGCCGCCCTGGACGCCTACTTCGCCGAGGTCGGCGCCGCGGCGGGCGCGGACGCCCGGCTCGACGCCGCGGCCGCGCGCGTACGGGACCTGCTCGGTTCGCTCGGCGACCCCGGCCGCGCCCAGCTCCTGGCCAGGCGCCTCGCCGAGCAGCTCACCCTCGTCCTCCAGGGCAGCCTGCTGGTCCGGTACAGCACCCCTGCCGTGGCCGACGCCTTCTGCGCCTCCCGCCTGGACGGGGAGTGGGGCCACGCCTTCGGCACGCTGCCGCCGGGGGCGGACCTGGGGCAGATCCTCGACCGCGCCGCGCCGAAGGCCGAGCGGTGACGGCGGACGGGGGCGCGGGGCGGAACGGCCCCGCGGGAGCGGGCAGTCGCTCCTCCGGCGGGCGTCCCCCGGCGGTCCGTACCGAACGCCGCGGCCCCGTCACCACCGTCATCCTGTCCCGGCCGGACGTCCGCAACGCCGTCGACGGGCCGACCGCGCGCCTGCTCGCCGACGCCTTCCGCTCCTTCGAGGCCGACGACGAGGCCCTCGTCGCGGTGCTGTGGGGCGAGGGCGGCACGTTCTGCGCCGGAGCCGACCTGAAGGCGTTCGGCAGCGAGCGCGGCAACCGGGTGGAGCCCGGCGGCGACGGCCCGATGGGGCCCACACGGATGCGGCTGCCGAAGCCGGTCGTCGCGGCGGTCAGCGGGCACGCCGTCGCGGGCGGCCTGGAGCTCGCGCTCTGGTGCGACCTGCGGGTTGCCGAGGAGGACGCCGTCTTCGGGGTCTTCTGCCGCCGCTGGGGCGTGCCGCTGATCGACGGCGGCACGGTCCGCCTGCCCCGCCTGGTCGGCACGGGCCGCGCCCTGGACATGGTGCTGACGGGCCGCCCGGTCCCGGCCCCCGAGGCGTACGCGATGGGGCTCGCCGACCGCGTCGTCCCCACGGGCACGGCCCGTGCCGCCGCGGAACGGCTGGCCGCGGAGATCGCCCGCTTCCCCCAGGACTGCCTGCGCGGCGACCGGGCCTCCGTCCTCGGCCAGGAGGGCCTCGGCGAGGAGGCGGCGATGGCTGCCGAATTCGCCCACGGCAAGGATTCGTTGGCCGGAGCCGCCGAGGGAGCGGCGCGCTTCGCCGCCGGCGCGGGCCGGCACGGGGGCTTCGCTCCTCCGCCCCGTTCGTCCTTCTTGCCGGGTGAATCCCGCACATAAAACACACAGTTCTTCATCCCTTCGGTGGGATTGCCCCCGTCGCCGGGCAGTTGAGGGCTGGACAACCGGCAGGATCTCTCCTCGTGAGCGGATGGGTGCGCGCAGGGCGTGCGGGGATCGTGGCCTTCGCGGCCGTACTGGCGACGGCGGGCGCAGCGGCGGGAGCCGGGCCCGTTCCGGGGGAGGACCCCGGTGCCGGGCAGGTACGGGGCCGCACCGTCCGGCCCGGCGGACCGCCGGCGGGAGCCGTCGAGCGGACGCACAGCGTCGCGCCGGCTGCCCGCCGGGCCGTACAGGCCGGCGGACAGCGCCACGCCGATGGGCAACGCCGGGAGGACGGGCGGCGCTCGGCCGGCCGACAGCGCCCGGCCGACGGCGGCCACCACCGCATTGATGAGCAGCACTGGACGGACGGGCAGCGCACGGCAGGCAGGCAGCACCGGGACGACGGACCGCGCCACGCCGGCAAACAGCGCCACGCCGGCGGTGGTCAGCGGCGCCTGGCCGGGGCCGGCCAAGAACGCCCGGCCGGCAGTCCGCCGCCGCCCGAGTCCCGCCACCGCCCCGGCTCCGCCCTCGTCGAGTACGGTCCCGGCCGGCTCCGCGTGGTGGCCGGCGATCCCGGAGATCCCGGCGACGACACCGCCGCCGCGCTGATCGTGAACAGGCCCGGCTGCCTCACCCTCACCGCAGGTGACGCGGCAGCCTCCGCGACGCTCGTCATCGGCTGCCACCAGACCCCGCCCCCGGACCCGCCGGCTCCTCCGCAGCCACCCGCACCCCGGCCCGTACCGCCACCGCCGTCCCGGCCCGCACCGCCGCCCCCTGCGCCCCGGGTGCACCACGCGCCGGCAGCGCCCGTGGCGGTCATCGCGCCGCGGGCCGTCGTGGCGGCGCCGCGCCGCGAGCCGCCCCCCGCACCTGAGCCCACGCCGCCGGCGCCCCCGCACATCGTCCCGCGCGCCTATCACCAGTCCGCCGCGCCACCGCCCCCGGGCGGCGCGTCGCTGGTCACGCTCACCCTGCTGCTGACCGCCCCGGCCGTGCTCGCCGCCGCCATGCTGCGGCCGCGGGGAGGCGGCAGCGGGCGCCGCGGCTGACGCCCGCACGCCCCGCCCGGCGTCCGTCCGAACCGGTGGCCGCGCGGTCCTCCGCACCGCCCGGCCGCCGGCGCCCTTCGCGCACCTCAGCCGTACCCGCACCAGCCCGTACCCGCACTCTCGTCTCCGGAGGTTCCCCTTGTCCGAGTGGCTGGTCCTGGTTCTCGCCATGGCCGCGGCATGCGCGGTCGTGCTGACCATCACCGTGCTCAGGGAGCGCAGGCTCAGCGAGGACGACGACCCGAGCGAGACGCCCGACGTCATCGAGTACATGACGATGATGGTCGGCGTCGTCTACGCCATCGTGCTGGGCCTGGCCATCGCCGGTGTCTGGGAGGCCCGCAACAGCGCCCAGGACGTGGTCCGCGCCGAGGCCCAGGCGCTGCACGAGGTCAGCGAGCGGGTGCAGGCGTACGCCCCCGCGGCGCGGGACCGCACCCGCGAGGACGTCAACACCTACGTGACGTACGTGGTGCACAAGGAGTGGCCCGTCATGCTCAAGCGCGGCGAGCTCACCGACCGCGGGGCGATGCTGCTGGACAAGGTGCGCGAGGACCTCACCTCGTACGAGCCGCGCAACGACCACGAGGGCCAGTCCTACCAGCCGCTGCTGGACCAGGTCGGCGCCGCGGACACCGCGCGCAACACCCGGGCGCAGAACGCGGGCGACACGATGCCGGGCGTGGTGTGGTTCGGGCTGGTCGCGGGCGCGCTGGTGGCCGTGGGGCTGATCTTCACGCTGCAGATCCGGCGCTCGCCGCGCGAGCTGCTCCTGGCGGGTCTCTACAGCGCCCTGATCGCCTTCCTGCTCTTCCTCATCTGGGACTTCAACGCGCCGTTCGGCCACGAGATCGCCGATGCGACGAGCCCGTTCACGGATTTGTTCGCCGCCTGAGCGCACCTACGGCCGTAGCAACTCCACATCCCGAGCGGCTCCTCAGCCCGAGCAACTCCACGGCCCGAGCGGCTCGATGGCGCGTGCTCACCACCTGACGGGCAGGTGTTTGAGGCCGTTCTGGAAGTTCGACGTGAGCCGCACCGCCTCGCCCGCCCGCTCCAGGCCGGGCAGCCGGTCGAGGACCGCCCGCAGCAGGGCGCGCATCTGCGCGCGGGCGAGGTGGGCTCCCAGGCAGAAGTGCGGGCCGAAGCCGAAACTGACATGGTCGTTGGGGCTGCGGGTGATGTCGAAGCGGTCCGGGTCGGGGAAGACGCGCTCGTCGCGGTTGGCGGACGGGTGGAAGACCACGACCTTCTCGCCGCGCCGGACGCGCTGCCCGCCGAGCTCG
This sequence comes from Streptomyces roseoverticillatus, assembly GCF_000719265.1. GTDB lineage: Bacteria > Actinomycetota > Actinomycetes > Streptomycetales > Streptomycetaceae > Streptomyces > Streptomyces roseoverticillatus. Next base: position 174,003 of record NZ_JOFL01000003.1, read on the forward strand.
GTGTCGCGGGCGGCGGTGCGCCGGAAGTGCACGACCGGCGACCAGTAGCGCAGCATCTCCTCCACGGCCGGGGGGATCAGCTCCGGCCGGGAGCGCAGGAGCGCGAACTGGCCGGGGTGGTCGAGGAGCGCGAGCATCCCCCCGGGCAGGGCGTTCCGCGGGGCCTCGCTCCCCGCGACCGCGAAGAGGAAGAACATCATCTCGAACTCGTCCCGCGTCAGGCCCCCTTCGCGCATCACGGCCATCACGCTGCCGGGCGCGGGCCGCTCGGCCAGGGCGTGGGCGTAGTGGAACATGTCGGCCAGCGCCTCGCGCGAGCGCGGGTTGACCGGGTACCCGTCGGGCCGGGTGCGCGGGGCGGGGCGGCGGGCGAGGGCCTCGCGGCCCATGGGTGTGAGCCCGTCCGGGGCGGCGGTGTCCGACCGTGCGTAGTCCGTGTCCTGGTAGCCGATGATCCGGTTCGCCCAGTCGTAGATCAGCGCGCCGTCTTCCTCCGGCACGCCCAGGATGTGGGCGAGGGTCCGCACGGGCAGGTCGGCGGTGAGCGCCACGAGGTCGGCCTCGCCGCGGGCGGCGACGCCGTCGACCAGCGCGCGGGCGCGTGAGCCGATCACGGCTTCCAGTTCGCGCACGGCGCGCGGCGTGAGCGACGCGGCGACGATCCGGCGCAATCTGCTGTGGCCGGGCGGGTCCTGGTTGAGCATGGTGGCCCGTACGAAGTGCAGGTCGGCCTCGGTGTCGGGGTCGCGCAGCTGGGTGGCGCCCAGGTGCGAGGAGAAGGTCTCCGGGCTGCGCAGGACGTGTTTGACGTCGGCGTGCCGGAAGACCGCCCAGAAGCCGGGGCCCGGCGGCCAGGGGCCGACGGCCGGTTCGCCGATGCGGCACACGGGGCTCTCGTCCCGCAGCTCCCGGAAGCGCGCGTACGGCACGCCGCGGGCGTAGGTGGCGGGCAGGAAGACGTCGGCGGTCACCTGTTCTACGGTCACGCGGGGACGGTAGACCCTCCTCTGGCGGGCGGGTCAAGGGCTCGCCACAATGTGTGGGGTGACCATCGGCCGGCACAACGGACGGAGGTACGGACAGTGACCGACATCAAGTCCGGCACAGCGGGCCCGCCCCGCGTCGTCGACGAGGCCGAGGCGGAGGCCCTGATCCACGGGATCTGTTTCAAGACGGGCCCGCCGCGCTTCCTCGGTGTCGAACTGGAATGGCTCGTCCACGACCTGCAGGATCCCTCCCGGCCCGTCTCCCCCCGCCGCCTGGCAGCCGCCGCCGACCGGCTGCGGGCCCTCCCGTTCCGCTCTCTGATCACGATCGAGCCCGGTGGCCAGCTGGAGTTCAGCTCCCGGCCCGCGGAGTCCCTCACCGCCTGTGTGGAAGAGGTCTCCGCCGATCTGGCCGCGGCCCGCCCGGCGCTCCGCTCCCTCGGCCTCTCCCTCGCCGGTTACGGCAAGGATCCCTGGCATCCCCCGCGCCGCGTCCTGACCACGCCCCGCTACCGGGCGATGGAGGACTTCCACGACCACTGGGGCGGCGCCGGCCGCACCGTGATGACGAAGACCGCCTCGGTGCAGGTGTGCGTCGACGCCGGGCACGAGGAGCCCGGGCCGCTCGGCTTCGGGCGGCGCTGGCGGCTGGCCCACCTGCTGGGCGCCGTCCTCGTCGCCGCGTTCGCCAACTCCCCGCTGGACGGGGGCCGTCCCACCGGCTGGCGCTCCACCCGGCAGGCCTGCTACGAGCGGATGGACCCGAGCCGCACGGTGGCCCCGGACGAGGACCTCGACCCGCGGGCGGCGTGGGCCGCGTACGCCCTGGACGCGCGGATCATGTGCGTACGGTCCGGGGAGGGCCCGTGGGAGCCGCCCTGGGGGCTGGACCTGCGCGGCTGGACCCGTTCGGCGCGGCCCCGGCCGGCCACCGCGGAGGACGTGGCGTACCACCTGACCACGCTCTTCCCCCCGGTGCGGCCGCGGGGGCACCTGGAGCTGCGCATGATCGACGCCCAGCCGGGCGAGGACGGCTGGGTGGTGCCGCTGGCCGTCACGGCCGCGCTCTTCGACGATCCCGTGGCCGCCGAGACGTCCTACCGGGCCGTCAAGGCCCTGGCCGATACGGCGGGCCGGGAGCCCGCCCCGCGCAACGCGCTCTGGCGCACCGCCTCGCGCGCCGGGCTCGCCGACCCCGAGCTGCACGCCGCCGCCGTCGTCTGCTTCGCCGCCGCCCGCGAGGCCCTGCCCAGGCTCGGCGCCACGTCCCGCGTGCTGGCGGCCGTCGACGCCTTCACCGGGCGCTACGTCGACCGCGGCCGATGTCCCGCCGACGACCTCCTGGACCGGCTCGCCGGCGAGCCGGTCCGGGAGAGCAAGGAGAGCACCGCATGACCGCCCCCGGCACGGATCCCGGCGTCCTCCGCCGGCGCGCCACGGACGCCCTGCTCCGCGCTCGTGCGCGCACCCGGCTCCTCACCGGCTGCGTCGACGACCACGATCTGACCGCGCAGCACTCGCCCCTGATGTCGCCGCTCGTGTGGGACCTGGCGCACATCGGCAACCAGGAGGAGCAGTGGCTGCTGCGCGCCGTGGGCGGGCACGAGGCGCTGCGCCCGGAGCTCGACCCGCTGTACGACGCGTTCCAGCACCCGAGAGCCGCGCGGCCGGCGCTGCCGCTGCTGCGGCCCGCCGAGGCCCGCGCCTACGCCGCGGACGTCCGCGGCCGGGTGCTGGACGTGCTGGACGCCGTCCCGTTCGAGGGCCGTCCGCTGGTCGAGTCCGGCTTCGCGTTCGGCATGATCGCCCAGCACGAGCAGCAGCACGACGAGACCATGCTGATCACCCATCAGCTGCGGCGGGGGGCGGCGGCGCTCGGCGCCCCCGAGCCGCCGCCCGCCGCGCCGGACGCCGGGCTCCTGCCGTCCGAAGTGCTCGTCGAGGGCGGCCCGTTCACGATGGGCACGTCGACGGAGCCGTGGGCGCTGGACAACGAGCGGCCCGCCCACCACCGCTTCGTGCCGTCGTTCTTCATCGACACGCTGCCGGTGAGCAACGGCGCTTACCTGCGCTTCGTCGAAGACGGCGGCTACGGCGACGCCCGCTGGTGGCACCCGGAGGGGTGGCGGCAGGTCCGGGCGCACAAGCTGGCGGCCCCGCTGTTCTGGCGGCGCTCGGGCTCGCGCTGGCTGCGGCGGCGCTTCGGCGCCGTCGAGCCCGTGCCGCCCGGCGAGCCGGTCCTGCACGTCAGCTGGTACGAGGCCGCGGCGTACGCCGCGTGGGCGGGGCGGCGGCTGCCCACCGAGGCCGAGTGGGAGAAGGCCGCCCGGCACGACCCCGCCTCGGGCAGATCCCTGCGCTATCCGTGGGGCGACGCCGACCCGGCGCCCGAGCACGCCAACCTCGGCCAGCGGCACCTGCGGCCGGCGCCGGTGGGGGCGTATCCGGAGGGTGCCTCGCCGCTGGGCGTACGGCAGCTGATCGGCGACGTGTGGGAGTGGACGTCCAGCGACTTCCTGCCCTACCCGGGGTTCCGGGCCTTTCCCTACCGGGAGTACTCGGAGGTCTTCTTCGGCAGCGCCCACAAGGTGCTGCGCGGGGGGTCCTTCGCCGTCGACCCGGTCGCCTGCCGGGGCACGTTCCGCAACTGGGACCTCCCGGTCCGCCGGCAGATCTTCGCCGGTTTCCGCACCGCGCGCGACGCCGAGCCCGCCTGATGTGCCGTCATATCGCGGTCCTGGGGCCCGCGGAGCCGATCGGCGCGAGCGTCGCGGACCCGCCGCACTCCGTCGTGCGCCAGTCCTGGGCGCCGCGCATGCAGCGCCACGGCACGGTCAACGCGGACGGCTTCGGCGTCGGCTGGTACGCGGACGGCGACCCGGTCCCCGCGCGCTACCGGCGCGCCGGGCCCATCTGGGCCGACCTGTCGTTCGCCGACCTCGCCCGCGTCGTCCGCACCCGCGCCCTCCTCGCGGCCGTACGGGACGCCACCGGCGCGGGTGCGGACGGCGAGGCCGCCGCCGCGCCGTTCGCCGCCGGGCCCTGGCTGTTCAGCCACAACGGCGCGGTCTCCGGCTGGCCGGGCAGCGCCGCGCCACTGGCCGCCCTGCTGCCCGCCGAGGTGCTGCTGCGGCTCGCGGCGCGCTGCGACGCCGCTTTCGTGTGGGCGCTCGTCGAGCACCGGCTGCGCGGCGGCGACGCGCCCGGCGGCGCCCTGGCCGACACGGTCGCCGAGCTCGCCGAAGCCGCGCCCGGCTCGCGGCTGAACCTGCTGCTCACGGACGGCACCTCGATCGCCGCCACCACCTGGGGCGACACGCTCTGGTACCTGGCGGACCCGGCCGGCCGCACCGCGGTCGCCTCCGAGCCCTACGACGACGACCCCCGCTGGACTTCAGTCCCCGACCGCACCCTGCTCACCGCGACCCGCACCGCCGTCACCCTGACACCGCTCAAGGAGCCCTGCCCGTGAGCCCGTTCGCCCTGACCCGCACCCTCCCCGCCGACGCGACCGCGGCCGCCCTGCGCGCCGACGTCGCCACGGGCCTGACCCGCACCCCCAAGGAGCTCCCGCCGAAGTGGTTCTACGACGCGCGCGGCAGCGAGCTGTTCGACGAGATCACGCGGCTGCCCGAGTACTACCCGACGCGCGCCGAGCGCGAGATCATCATCGCCCGCGCGGACGAGATCGCCGCGGCCACCGGAGCCCGTACCCTCGTGGAGCTCGGCTCGGGCTCCTCCGACAAGACCCGCCATCTCCTCAGCGCCCTGGCCGCCCGCAACTCCCTCGGCCACTACGTGCCCGTCGACGTCAGCGAGAGCGCCCTGACCGGCGCGGCCGAGGGCCTGCTGGCCGACCACCCGGGGCTCACGGTGCACGCCCTCGTCGCCGACTTCCAGTACGGCCTGCACCTGCCCGCCACCCCCGCGCCCCGTCTGCTCGCCTTCCTCGGCGGCACCATCGGCAACCTCCGTCCGAAGGAACGATCCGCCTTCTTCGCCGCCGTCCGCGCCGGACTGGCCCCCGGCGACGCCCTGCTCCTGGGCACGGACCTGGTCAAGGACGAGGGGACGCTGGTACGGGCCTACGACGACGCGGCGGGCGTGACCGCCGCCTTCAACAAGAACGTCCTCACCGTCATCAACCGCGAGCTGGAGGCCGACTTCGACCCGGACGACTTCGACCACGTCGCCCTGTGGGACGCGCGGGAGGAGTGGATCGAGATGCGGCTGCGGGCCCGCGGCGCCCTCGTAGCGAAGATCCCCGCGCTCGACCTGGCCGTCCACTTCGCCGCGAGAGAGGAACTGCGCACGGAGATCTCCGCCAAGTTCCGCGAGCCGGGGGTACGGGCCGAGCTGGCGGCGGCCGGGCTGGAGACCACGCACTGGTGGACGGACGAGGAAGGGCGGTTCGCGCTGTCGCTGTCGGTGCCCGTGCCGGTGCCGGGGCGCGCCGGTTAGCCTCGCCGTGTGAAGGATGAGGTGAACGAACCGCAGAACAGAGGCCTGCCGGCCGGCTTCGAACGCGGAACGGACGGGCCGAAGGTGATCGTCGCCGGCGTCGACGGCTCCGACACGTCCTGGCGTGCCGCCGCCTACGCCGCCGGCCTGGCCCGCCGTCAGCACGCGCTGCTCGCCGTCGTCTACGTGCAGCCGCTGCTGACGGGCGGCGCGGCGCTCGGCGCGCCGGTGGCGGAAGTGACGGAGGAGGTCGCCGAGGAGCTCCTCGCCGAGATCCGCGACGCGGCGGAACGGCTGCGCGGCGGGCCGGGGGTCCGCTGGGAGTTCCACACCTTCCGCGGCGACCCCTACCAGGGCCTGGTCCAGGCCGCCGACGACCTCAAGGCGGACGCGGTGGTCGTCGGCGCCTCGAAGCACGCCGGCCACCGCATCGTCGGCTCGGTCGCGGTGCGCCTGGTGAAGGCGGGCCGCTGGCCCGTGACCGTGGTGCCGTAGCGGACGGCGGGGGTGTCCCGGGACGTCGTTCCCGGGGCCTCCCCGTCCTCGGCGAGTCCGGGAAGCTCCTGGCGGTCCGCACGGCGGGCCCGTCCGCGCCGCCCGCGTCCGGGTCCGCGCCCGGCGTCCTCGCGGAGCGCACGGTGGTCAGGCTGCGGTGAGCCGGGCGTACGCGCTCGCCTCGCGCACGGGCGCGGGGTGCGCCACGGTGGTGGTGACCGCACCGCTTCGGTGGTGACCGCACCGCTTCCACCCGCACCTGGAGCAGCGCCCATGACGCACCACACCTACCGCGTGACCGAGATCGTCGGCTCCTCCCCGGACGGCGTCGACCAGGCCGTCCGCAACGGACTCGCCCGCGCCTCCCAGACCCTGCGCAACCTCGACTGGTTCGAGGTCACGCAGATCAGGGGCCATTTGGTGGACGGCGCGATCGGGCACTACCAGGTGGGCCTGAAGGTCGGTTTCCGCCTGGACGACGGCGACTGACCGGACGGCGGCTGACGGGCCCTACGCCTCCCACCCGGGCGTGCGGGCCACCTCGGGGCTCTCCGTGTCCAGGGGGACGGATCCGGCGCGGACGAGCCCCAGCTGGACGCCCTGGCGGGGCAGGACCGCGTCCAGGAGCCAGTCGGCGGCCACGCGCACGCGGTTGCCGGGCATGGCCGCCAGGTGGTAGCCGCGGGTGACGGCACTGGCCACGGGTCCGGACAGCGGGACGTGCAGCGGGTCGGCCGCGGCCTGGACGCCGCCGAGGTCGACGGTGAAGCCCAGGTCGCGGTGGCGGTACGGGCGGCGCTCGCCGCACCCGAAGGAGGCGGCGATGTTGCGGCCGGCGGTCCGGCCCTGCCGCTGGGCGTGCTGGGCGGTCATGGGGGTGTGCTCGCCGGGCCGCGTGAGGTCGGGCACGGCCGCGGCGTCGCCGCAGGCGAGGACCTCCGGCCGGCCGGGCACGGCCAGGTACTCGTCCACGCACAGCCGCCCCTGCTCCGTGGGCAGGCCGAGGCCGGCGACCAGCGGGTCCGGGCGGACGCCCACGCACCAGACGAGGGAGCGCGTGGGGACGAACTCGCCGTCGTCCAGGTGCACGCCCTCGCGCGTGGCCTCTTTGACGGACGTGCGCGTACGGATCTCCACGCCGCGGCGGCGGAGCACGCGGTCCGCGGTGCGCGACAGGCGCTCGTCCAGGCCGGGGAGGAGGCGCGGGGCCAGGTCGAGCAGGAGCCAGCGGGGGCGGGCGCCCGCCGCGCGCAGAACGCTGTTGCGGCGCACGAGGGAATCCGTGAAGAGCACGCCGTGCGCGGCCACTTCGGTGCCGGTGTAGCCCGCGCCGGCGACCACGAAGGTCAGCCGGGCGGCACACTCGTCCGCGGAGGCCGCGGAGGCGGCCAGCTCGGTCTGGCGCACGACGTGGTCGCGCAGGTAGAGGGCCTCGGGCAGGCCGCGGAAGCCATGGGCGCGCTCGGCGACGCCGGGCACGGGCAGCAGCTTGTTGACGCTGCCCACGGTCAGCAGGAGCCGGTCGTAGCGCAGGGACCCGCGGTCGCCCTCGGGGCCGGTGTACCCGACGCGCCGCCCGTCGAGGTCGACCGTGTCCACCTGCCCGAGGACCAGCCGCACGCGCGGCAGCGTCCCGGTCAGGGACACCGTCACCCTGCGCGGTTCGAGGAGGCCCGCCGCGACCTCGGGGAGGAGGGGCAGGTAGAGGAAGTGGTCGTGCGGGTTGACGAGCACGATCTCGGCGGCGCCGCGCGCCCTGCGGGACAGCTCGCGGGCGGCCTGGTAGCCGGCGAATCCGGCTCCGACGATCACGATCCGGGGTCGGCTGTTCACGACCGCCTCCTGGGTTCCGGTTGCGTGGGTTCTCCGGTGGTCCGCGTTCTCCGGGTGTCCGCCGGGCAGCGGTCCAAACGGGACCGGCCGGATGCCGGGGCCTCCGGACGCAGTGACCGGCCCGGCAGCAAGTCGCTTATTCCGGTCGTATACGGAACTGCACGATTGTGCAGTGGTTCGCGGCCCGACGCTCCCGGGCGCGGCCCGCCGGGCAAGCACTGGACAGGCCCTTGGACGGGCACGGGACGAGCGAGGGGCCGGGCATACCGTGGTGAGCGACGAATACATCAGTTGGCGCAATCATTTCCTGCTGCTCCTCGACCGCATCCCGACGCCGATCGCGGTCTGCCGGCCGGACGGCGAGGTCACGGTCGCGAACCCGGCCATGGCCGCCGAGTGGGGCACGTCCCCGGGCCGGCTGCGCGGCCGGAACCTGCACGAGCTGTTCCGGCCCCGGCTGCCGGGCCGGCTCGACCGGCACATCGAGGCGCTGCGCCTCGGCCGCCGCCCGCGTCACCCGATCGAGGTGCGCTGGCTGGCGGGCGCGGGCGGCGTCGAGCGGGAGGGCGAGCTGCTCGTGGACCCGGTCGGCGACGGCTTCCCGCCGAGCCCGATGCTGCTCGCGGTGCTGCGGGTGCGGGCCGCCGCCGAGACGGTCCCCCGGCCGGCGGAGCCGGTGGCCGAGGTCAGCGTGGTGGAGGGGCACATCCTGGCCCTGGCCGCCGCGGGGGCGACGACGGCCGCCATCGGCAAGGCGGTCGGGCTGACCGTGGACGGGGTCAACTACCACCTGACCCGGCTCACCCGGCGCTGGCGGGTGCCCAACCGCACGGCGCTGGTGGCGAAGGCGTACGTCCTCGGGGTGCTCTCGACGCGCGAGTGGCCGCCCGCCCCGTTCCCTCAGCGCACGCGGGGCGGCGCGTGCCGCAGCACGCAGTCGCCGCACATCCCGCCCGGCAGCACGCGGTAGTAGAGGCAGCAGGTGCCGCGGACGAAGGACGGCGCGGCGTGCGGCGGGCCGCCCGCCGTGAGGGTGCCGGTGCCACGCAGGAGCGGGTCGCCGAGGACGGCGCGGGCGAGTGCGGTCGCGCGGGCCGCGTCCTCCGGCCGGCCCTGGTCGCGGCACCAGGTGTGCAGCACGCGCAGGGAGCCGGCGAGCGAGGACGCGGCGTTGCCCCACAGCAGGCGGCCGGAGATCGCGACGACCGTGCGCGTGGTGCGGTGCAGGCCGGCCAGGGGGCCGTGCAGGACGTGCTCGCGGATCAGGTCCGCGAGCCCGCCGTCCGCGGGGTGCGGCAGGGCAACGGGCCCGGGCAGCCACAGGTCGTCCGGCGCGGTGCGGGCCGGGTGCCAGAACAGCCGGTCACCGGCGAGGTCGGGGACCTCGCCGGTGAGGACCGCCGAGCCCAGGGCGACCGACAGGAGCCGCCCCGCGATGCCCTGATAGGCGACGGACGCGGCCACGCGCCGGTCCTCCGTGCCCAGCCGCTCCGCGACGGTCTCCACCCGGGCCCGCACGGTCCGCTCGTCGAGCAGCGGCCCGTACTCCGCGGCGCCGGCGGGCGCCTCGCCGGTCCGCAGGGCGAAGAAGGGTCCCACGGATGCGAGTTCGGTCAGGCGCATGAGGCGATGATCCCATTCCGCCGGGCGGGGACATAAACTCGGCACCGATCCCTGCCGGCGCGCCCCCGGAGTTCCTCATGCACGACCCCTACGTCCGGGTGCGCGGTGCCCGCGAGCACAACCTCAAGTCCGTCGACGTCGACATCCCCCGCGACGCGCTCGTCGTCTTCGCCGGGGTCTCCGGTTCCGGCAAGAGCAGCCTCGCCTTCGGCACCGTCTACGCCGAGGCCCAGCGCCGCTACTTCGAATCCGTGGCCCCGTACGCGCGCCGGCTGATCCACCAGGTGGGCGCACCCAGGGTCGAGGAGATCACCGGGCTGCCGCCGGCCGTGGCCCTGGAGCAGCGCCGCTCCGCGCCCACCTCGCGCTCCTCCGTCGGCACGGTCACCACGCTGTCGAACTCCCTGCGCATGCTGTTCTCCCGCGCGGGCGACTACCCCGAGGGCGCCGCGCGCCTCGATTCCGACGCGTTCTCGCCGAACACCGCCGCCGGCGCCTGCCCGGAGTGCCACGGCCTCGGCCTGGTGCACCGGGTCACCGAGGATTCCCTCGTCCCCGACCCCTCGCTGTCCATCCGCGAGGGCGCGATCGCCGCCTGGCCCGGCGCCTGGCAGGGCAAGAATCTCCGGGACATCCTCGACGCCCTCGGCCACGACGTCGACCGGCCCTGGCACGAGCTCCCGCAGGCCGACCGCGACTGGATCCTCTTCACCGACGAACAGCCGGTCGTCACCGTCCACCCCGTCCGCGACGCCGAGCGCATCCAACGCCCCTACCAGGGCACGTACATGAGCGCCCGCCGCTACGTCCTGCACACCGTCGCCGACTCCAAGAGCGCCTCGCTGCGCGCCCGCGCCGAGCGGCACCTGGTCAGCGCCGCGTGCCCGGCCTGCCACGGCAGGCGGCTGCGCCCGGAGGCGCTCGCCGTCACCTTCGCGGGGCAGGACATCGCCGCGCTCGCCGCCCTGCCGCTGTCCGCCCTCGCGGAGACGCTCCGGCCCGCCCTCGACGGCGACGGCGCCGCGGCCACCCTCGCCGGGGACCTCGTCGCCCGCATCGAGGTCCTCACGGAGCTCGGCCTCGGCTACCTCGCCATGGACCGGCCCACCCCCACCCTGTCCGCGGGCGAGCTGCAGCGGCTGCGGCTCGCGACCCAGCTGCGGTCGGGCCTCTTCGGCGTCGTGTACGTCCTGGACGAGCCCTCGGCCGGCCTGCACCCCGCCGACAGCGCCGCGCTCCTGACCGTCCTCGACCGGCTCAAGGCCGCGGGCAACTCCCTCTTCCTCGTCGAGCACCACATGGACGTCGTACGCCGGGCCGACTGGATCGTCGAGGTCGGCCCGGGTGCCGGGGAGCACGGCGGGCAGATCCTCTACAGCGGCCCGGTCGAGGGCCTCGCGGACGTCGGGGAATCCGCGACCCGCCGCTTCGTCTTCGCCGAGGAGAGCCCGGCGCCGCGCACGCCCCGCGAGCCCTCCGGCGCGGTGCGGCTGCGCGGCGTCACCCGGCACAATCTGCGCGGCCTCGACGCCGAGTTCCCGCTCGGCGTGTTCACCGCGGTCACCGGCGTGTCCGGCTCCGGCAAGTCCACGCTCGTCGGGCAGGTCCTGGCCGACGCCGTCGCCGCCCGCCTGGAGGGCCGCGGGCCGGAGTTCGCGGCCGAGGGCCTGGCCGCCGTCGACCGCCTGGTGCGCGTCGACCAGAAGCCGATCGGGCGCACGCCGCGCTCCAACCTCGCCACGTACACCGGTCTCTTCGACGCCGTGCGCAAGGTCTTCGCCGCCACGGACGGCGCCCGCGAGCGCGGCTACACCGCGGGCCGGTTCTCCTTCAACGTCGCCGCCGGCCGCTGCGAGGCCTGCCAGGGCGAGGGCTTCATCGCCGTCGAACTGCTCTTCCTGCCCGGCTCGTACGCCCCGTGCGACGCGTGCGCAGGAGCGCGCTACAACCCGGAGACGCTGGAGATTACCTACCGGGGCGCGAACATCGCCGAAGTCCTCGGCATGACCGTCGACGCCGCCGCGGACTTCCTCGCCGGCGTACCCGCCGCGCGCCGCGGCCTGCGCACCCTCCAGGACGTCGGCCTCGGCTACCTGCGCCTGGGCCAGCCCGCCACCGAGCTCTCCGGCGGCGAGGCGCAGCGCATCAAACTCGCCACGGAGCTCCAGCGCACCCACCGCGGCCACACCCTCTACGTCCTGGACGAGCCCACCACCGGCCTGCACCCGGCCGACACCGAGCTGCTCATGCGCCAGCTGCACGGCCTGGTCGACGCCGGCAACACGGTCGTCGTGGTGGAGCACGACATGACGGTCGCCGCGGGCGCGGACCACGTCCTCGACCTCGGCCCCGGCGGCGGCGCCGCGGGCGGCCGTGTGGTGGCGGCCGGAACGCCACGGGAAGTGGCGGGGGCCGCGGGGAGCGTGACGGCACGCTATCTGGCGGAGGCGCTGGCCGGGGGCGGCAGCTGACTACGCGCCGCGCGCCGGAATCCGGAGCCGCAGCGCAGCGCCCACGCGCTCTGGACGCACCGCCCCCCTCCCCCATTACGCTCGGAGCATGACCCACGCCCTGGTCATCGGCGGCGGCATCGCCGGACCCGTCACCGCGATGGCGCTGCGGCGCGCCGGCATCGAAGCGACCGTCCACGAGGCGCATCCGACCGGCGCCGACCACCTCGGGGCGTTCCTCGTCCTCTTCGCCAACGGCCTGGCCGCGCTGCGCGCCGTCGGCGCCGACGAGCCCGTCCTCGCCTGCTCCTTCGCCGCGGACACCGTGGAGTTCCTCGGCCCCACCGGCGCGCGGCTCGGCGCGCGGCCCCTCACCGGCGCGGGCGACGACGGCCTGAGCCCGCGCACCCTGCAGCGCGCGGCCCTCTACCGGGCGCTGCGCGACGAGGCCGTCCGCCGGGGCGTCCGCGTCGCGTACGGCAAGCGGCTCGTGGACGCCACGACCGGTCCGGACGGCGTCGTGGCGTACTTCGCGGACGGCACCCGCGCCGAGGGCGACGTCCTCATCGGCGCCGACGGCATCCACTCCCGCACCCGCACCCTCCTCGACCCCGCGGCGCCCCCGCCCCGCCACACCGGCCAGCTCACGGTCTGCGGCCGCACCCGGGACGCCGGCCACGCCGTCCCGGACCGCACGTACCGGATGGTCTACGGGCAGCGCGCCTTCTTCGGCTGCACGAGCGCGCCCGACGGCTCCACGTACTGGTTCGCCAACATTCCCGCGCCCGAGCAGCCCCGGCCGGCGCTCGCCGCGATCAGCCCCGCCGGCTGGCGGGAGCGCGTCCTCGCGGCCTTCGCCGGCGACCACACGCCCGTGACCGAGCTCGTCGCCGCCACCGGCGACGCGGTCGTCGGCGTGAACGCCTACGACATTCCCACGCTCCCCGTCTGGCACAGCGACCGCACCGTCCTCGTGGGCGACGCCGTGCACGCCACCGCGCCCAACGCCGCGCAGGGCGCGTCGATGGCCATCGAGGACGGCGTCGTCCTCGCGCGCTGCCTGCGCGACCTGCCCGGCCCGGCGGAGGCCTTCGCCGCGTACGAGCGGCTGCGGCGCGAGCGGGTGGAGCGGGTGGTGGCGCTCAGCGCCGCGATGGCGGGGCGCGTCGCGGCCCCGCCGGAACAGCCGCGGACCCCCGCGACGTCCGACGGCGCCGACGACTGGCTGACGTCGTACCGCGTCGAGTGGGACGCACGCGTCAGCTGACCGCGCCCCGTGACGGCCGAGGCGGCTCCGGCACCGCCGGAACGCGCCGTAGTGGCCGATCGCCACCGCGGCGGAAGAATTACGCCGCGCACAGGCCACGTCCGTCCCGCCGGCCGCGTTCGGCCGGTTCCGCCGGCTGACCGCGCCCCGTGCGCCGTCGCCGGTTGACGGCCGAGGCGGCTCCGGATTGCGCCGCCACGGCTGATCGCCGCCGCGGGGGGTAAGTGGTGCCGTCCCGGCCCGCCGGGGCCATCGGGCCGGGACGCGCCGGCCGTGCCGGTCCCGTCCTCCGGCTCGCCGCGGCGGCCCGGCCGCTCGTAGCGTGGCACACCCTTGCGCCACGCGTCCCGCTTGCCGGAGCCGGTCGCTGCGGCAGACTGGAGCCATGCCCGAGCTGCCGGAGGTCGAGGCCCTCGCAGGGTTCCTCAGCGGGCACCTCGCCGGCCGTACGGTCGAGCGCGTGCTGCCCGTGGCCGTGAGCGTCCTCAAGACCTACGACCCGCCGCTCACGGCCCTGGAGGGCAGGGAGGTGACCGGCGTGCGCCGGTTCGGCAAGTTCCTCGACCTCGCCACCGGCGGCGACGGCCCGCACCTCGTCGTCCACCTGGCCCGCGCCGGCTGGCTGCGCTGGCGGGACACCTTGCCGGAGGCACCCCCGCGGCCGGGCAAGGGCCCGCTCGCGCTGCGCGTGCGGCTCGCCGGGGGAGGCGGCTTCGACCTCACCGAGGCGGGCACGCAGAAGCGGCTGGCCGCCTACTGCGTGCACGACGTCGCGGAGGTGCCCGGCATCGCGCGGCTGGGCCCCGACCCCCTCTCCCCGGACTTCACCCTGGACGTCTTCGCCGCCCTGCTGCGCGACGAGCGGCGGCAGCTCAAGGGCGTCCTGCGCGATCAGGGCGTGATCGCGGGCATCGGCAACGCCTACTCGGACGAGATCCTGCACGCGGCCCGCATGTCCCCCTTCAAGCCGGCCGCGAACCTGACGGAGGACGAGACGGCCGCCCTGTACGGGGCGTTGCGCACCGTGCTGCACGAGGCGGTGGAGCGGGCGCGGGGGCACGCCGCGGCCGAGCTGAAGGCGGAGAAGAAGAGCGGGCTGCGGGTGCACGGCCGCGCCGGGCAGCCGTGCCCCGTGTGCGGCGACACCATCCGCGAGGTGTCCTTCAGCGACTCCTCGCTGCAGTACTGCCCCACGTGCCAGACGGGCGGCAAGCCCCTCGCCGACCGCCGCCTGTCGCGCCTGCTGAAGTAGCCGTTCCGCCGAACCCTCGCGGCGAGGACACCACGACGCAACCGGACCGGCGGTGCCGGACCGCCCCGGCCGGTCAATCCCGCGGAATACCCCTCGCATCCGCATGGGCCAGCTCCGAGTGCTTGTACGAGTACGCGAAGTACACCACCAGCCCCACCACGAACCACACCGCGAACCGCACCCACGTCTGCCACGCCAGATACGTGATCAGCCAGATCGACGCGGCGACCCCGATCCCGGGCACCACCGGCACCCACGGGCAGCGGAAGGAGCGCGGCAGGTCGGGCCGCCGGTAGCGCAGCACGATCACCGCCGTGCACACGACGGCGAAGGCCAGCAGGATGCCGATGTTGGTCAGCTCCGCCGCCTCGCCGATCGGGACGAGGCCCGCGATGGCCGCCGACGCCGCGCCCACGATCCAGGTCACGCGCGTCGGCACGTGCCGCGTCGGGTGGGTCTTGGCGAACCACTTCGGCAGCAGGCCGTCCCGGCTCATCGCGAACCAGACGCGGGTGACGCCGAGCATAAAGGTGAACATGACGGTGAGGATGCCGATGATCGCGCCCGCCGCGATGACGTCGGCGATCCCGCCGAGCCCGACCGACTTGAAGGCGGTGGAGAAGCCGCTGGCCTTGTCGATGTCCTTGTAGTTCTGCATGCCGGTCAGTACCAGGCAGGCCAGTACGTACAGCACCATCGAGATCGCGAGCGAGTACAGGATCGCCCGCGGCATGTGGCGCTGCGCGTCCTTGGACTCCTCGGCCGCCGTGGACATCGCGTCGTAGCCGAAGACCGCGAAGAACACCGTGGCCGCGCCCGTGAACGCGCCGCTGATACCGAAGGGGAAGAAGGGGGTGTAGTTGTCCGAGTTGATGTGGAAGAAGCCGACGCCGATCACCAGCAGCACCACGATGACCTTCAGGCCCACGACCACGGTCTCGAAGCGGGCCGCGCTCTTGATGCCCATGTTGAGCAGCCAGGCGATCAGCAGGCACAGCAGCGCCGCGAACAGGTCCACCCGGTGCCCCGCGCCGGTGCCCGGCGCGCCGAGCATCCACGCCGGAAGGTGGGCGTTCGCCTCCCCGAGCAGGAAGTTGATGTACCCGGAGATGCCGATGGCCACCACCGCGACGATCGCCGTGTACTCCAGCAGCAGGTCCCAGCCGATGAACCAGCCGCCGATCTCGCCGAGGACCGCGTAGCCGTAGGTGTACGCGGAACCGGCCCGCGGGATCATGCCGGCGAACTCCGCGTACGAGAAGGCCGCCGCCGCGCTCGCGACGCCCGCGATGAGGAAGGAGACGAGCACGGCGGGCCCGGCGACGCCGTTGGCGATGGTGCCCGCGAGGCTGAAGATGCCCGCGCCGATGATGCCGCCGACCCCGATCGCCGTGAGCTGCCAGAGCCCCAGGACCCGGGTCAGGTGCTCGCCGTGCGCCTCGGTCTCCTCCGCCTCCTCGATCGTCTCGATCGGTTTGCGGCGCAGAATGCCCTGTCCCGTCCGGAGCTCGGCCATGTCATGCCCTCTCGTCGGCGCTGACGGCGGATCATCGCGGTCATCATGGACCGCGCGGGGCGGCGACGGAAGGCGCCGCCCCGCGCCGGCGGGCAGGGTTCAGCCGATGGCGGGTGCCGCGGCGGCGGCCCCGGTGCCCCAGTCCGAGGGGTCGGCGCCGACCGTGAAGCCGAGCCTTCCGCCCCCGGTGATCTGCCGTGACGTCAGATACGTCCGCTCGTAGCGCTCGCCGTCGAGCCGCACCGACTGCACGTAGCGGTCGCGGTCCGAGGTGCCCGGGGCGGTCACGGTGAACCGGCTGCCGTCGAGGTCGACGTCCACGCGGTCGAACACCGGTGTGCTGAGCCCCCACACGTCCGCACCGGGCTGCACGGGGAACACCCCGATGGCGGAGAGCACCATCCACGCGGACATCGTGCCCAGGTCGTCGTTGCCGGTCATGCCGGTGGGCGCGTCGGTGAAGAGGGTGAGCGCGGCGTGCACGACGTCGGTCGTCTTCCACGGCTGCCCGGTCGACAGGTACGTGTACGGGGCGATCAGGTCGGGCTCGTTCTGCGGGTTGTACTTGTCGGCGTTGTAGTAGTCGTACGGGCCGTGGACCCACACCTCGCGGGCCGTGCGCGCGGGGTCGCGGACCAGCCGGTCGTAGGCGAAGAAGGAGTCGAGCCGGGTGTTCGCCCGCTCCCTGCCGCCGATCAGGTCCACCATCCCCGGCAGGTCCTGCGGCACGAGCCACTGGTACTGCCACGCGGTGCCCTCGTGGAAGCAGATGCTCTTCGCCGGGTCGGCCGGGCCCGTGAACGCGCCGTCGGCGCCGCGGGCCCGGAAGAAGCCCGTCTCCGGGTCGTAGACGTTGCGGTAGTTCCGGGAGCGGGCGGCGTAGCGCTCGGCGTCCGCGCGGTGGCCGAGCGAGCGGGCCATCTTCGCGAGCATGCCGTCGGCCAGCGCGTACTCCAGGGTCGCCGATCCGCCCTGGTGCAGGTCGGAGTCGCCCGGCTTGTCCTTGGGCCGGGAGGGCGTGCAGGGCACGTAACCGTCCTTGATGTAGCGGTCGTTGCCGTCGCGGCCCACGTACGGGGAGTCCTTGGGCGGCACGCCGTCCGCGTTGCGCTTCAGCACCCGGTACGCCTCCTCCTCGTGTCCCTTCAGCAGCCCGTGCTGGTAGGCGTTGGTGAGGAAGGGCGTCACCGGGTCACCGGTCATGATGTTCGTCTCGACCGTGCCGTAGCCCCACTTGGGCAGCCAGCCGCCGTCCTCCTCCACCCGCAGCACCGACAGCGCCATGTCCCGCGACTCCTGCGGCGCGAGCAGCGCGAGCAGCTGCGCCTGGGTGCGGTAGGTGTCCCACAGCGACCAGTTCTGGTAGTAGGTGAAGCCGCGGGCGCGGTGGATCCGCTGGTCCCAGCCGGTGTAGCGGCCGTCGGCGTCGCTGCCGGTGTTGGGCGCGAGGAACGCGCGGTACAGCGAGGAGTAGAAGGTGCGGCGCAGCGCTTCGGGGCCGCCCTGGACGCGGATGCCGCCCAGGCGGTGCTCCCACGCGTCGCGCGCGGCGCGGGCGGTGCGGTCGAAGCCGTCGTCCTCCGCGCGCAGGTTGCCGGCGGCGCCGGCCGCGTCGACGTAGCTGATGGCCGTGGTGGCCTCCACGGTGCGGTCGCGGGTGGTGTCGAAGCGCACCCAGGCGCCGTTGCGGCCGGTCGACGTGGACGTGCGGGTGCCCTGGGTGACCTGGTCGCCGTTCCAGGTGCCGAAGGCGGTGAAGGGCCGGTCGAAGCGCGTGATCGTGTACACCGTGTACGGGCGGGTGTCCTGGCAGAAGCCGCGGCCGGTGATGGCGGAGCGGACGGTCCGGGAGTCGAGGACCTCGGCGGTCGTGGTGACCGTGCGGTGCAGCGACTGCCCGGTGTTGAGCAGGACGTTGGCCTTGTCGGTGGCGGGGAAGGTGTAGCGCTGGTGGCCGGTGCGGCTGCCCGCGGTGAGCTCGGCGGTGATCCCGCCGTAGGAGGAGAGGCCGACCCGGTAGTAGCCGGGGCGGGCGGTCTCGTCGCGGTGGCTGAACTCGGCGGCGTAGCGGGCGTTGTCGGTGCGGGTCACGTCACCGGTGGTGGGCAGGACGGGCAGGTCGCCGCCGATGCGGCAGCCCACGCCGGAGAGGTGCACGGTGCTGAAGCCGCGGATGTGGTTGTGCTTGTAGTCGTAGCCCGTGCTGTGGCCGGTGTCGGGGGAGAGCTGCACCATGCCGAACGGCACGGCGGCGCCGGGGAAGGTGTTCCCTTCGTTCTGGGTGCCGATGAAGGGGTTCACCAGGCCGGTGAGCCCGCCGGCCGCCGCGGCCGGCTCCGGGGCGGTGAGCGAGGTCCCGCCCAGTACCGCCGCGAGTGCGAGTGCGGCCGCGCAGGTGCGCGAGCGCAGGTGTCCGGTCCATCTCATCGTCCACGCCCCTCGGGTGACGCCACGTAGGATGCCGACATCGTTGTCAGCGCCGAGGGTAGCGAGTGGTTGACGTGCTGTCATGATGCCCCGCGCGGCATGTGTGGCGACGGGCGCCTCCGGCGGCTCGCGCGTCGGCCGTGCGCCCCGAGGACACTCCCGCCACCGCCGCCGGGCGCGTGATCCTCGCCGGGCCCCGTGCGCGCGGGCGGCGCCCGGCCTCCTCCGCGGCCTCCGCCCGGACAAGCCCCCGCGGGCTGCACCGCCGTACGGGCGGCCCGGGTGCGTTCCGTCACCGTCCCTTGACGGCTCACGTGTTACGTATAACGATCGTCGGGTGACCCCATCCACGAGCGCGTCAGCACCGACCAGGGCCCTGCGGCCGGAGGATTCGGCTCACGGGGAGGTCTCCCCGTGAGCTATGCGGATCTGCTGCGCGGCCCCCATGTAATGCGGCTGCTCCTGGGCACGCTCGTCGGGCGGCTGCCGAGCGCGATGGCCGCCGTCGCGGTCCCGCTGGCCCTGCGTCAGGCGGGCGCGTCGTACGGCTTCGTGGGCGTGGCCGTCGGGGCGTTCGCGGTCGCCTCCGCCGTGGGCGGGCCGCTGCTGGGCCGGCTCGTGGACCGGGTGGGGCAGCCGCGCGTCCTGCTGCCGACGGCCCTCGTGGCGGCCGTGGGCTTCGCCGTCGTCGCCGTCGCGCCCGGCAGCACCGCGGCCGTCCTGGGCGGGGTCGTGCTCGCCGGCGCGGCCACTCCCCCGCTGGAGCCGTGCCTGCGGGCCCTGTGGCCGGACATCGTCGCGCCCGGGAAGCTGGAGTCGGCGTACGCGCTGGACTCCGCGTCCCAGGAGCTGGTCTTCGTCGGCGGGCCGCTGGTGGTGGCCGGCGGCGTGGCGGTCGCCTCGCCCGCGGCGGCGCTGTGGGCGGGCGCGTTCCTGGGCGTCGCCGGGGTGCTCGTCGTCGCCACCGCCCCGCCCGCCCGGGCCTGGAAGGCGCCCGCCCGGCCCGCCGGCTGGCTGGGGCCGCTGCGCAACCGCGGCTTCGTCGTCCTGATTACGGGCCTCACGGGCGTGGGTGTCGCCATCGGCACGCTCAACGTCCTCGTCGTCTCCTACGCGGAGGGGCACCGGCTGCCCGGCGGCGCCCCGACGCTGCTCGCCCTCAACGCGCTCGGCGCGCTCACCGGCGGGCTGGCCTACGGGGCCGTGCGGCGCTGGCGGGTGGCGCCGCCGCGCCGGACGCTGCTGATGATGCTCGGTCTGACGGCGGGGTACGGGCTGCTGTGCCTGCTGCCGGCCCCGCCGTACATGGCCTGCCTGATGCTCTTCACCGGGCTGTTCCTCGCGCCCGTGCTCACCGTCGTGTTCGTGCTGGTGGGCGAGCTCGCGCCGGCGGGCACCGTCACCGAGGCGTTCGCGTGGCTGGTGACGCTCATGACCGCGGGCGTGGCGCTGGGGTCGGCCGTCACCGGCACGGTCCTGGAGGAGGCGGGGGCCACGTGGGCCGCGGCGTGCGGGGTCCTGGGGCTCGCCGTCGGGACGCTGGTGATCCTCGCGGGGCAGGCGCAACTGGTGCCGGGGGCGGCGCGGAAGGATGCCGGGGAGGCGCCCGCCCGCACCGCCGCCTGACCGCGGGCCGGCGCGCGGGTCAGCTCTCGGCCGGAGCCGCAGTGCGGGCGGCCCAGCGCTGTTCGACCTTGCCGAAGCGCCAGTAGCCGAGGGCGGCCGCCCACACCACCACGAACAGGCCGACGATCACGAAGCCGACGTTGTCGAGGTTCAGGCCGGCGATCCAGCCGGTCACCGCGTCGTCCAGGCCCAGCTTCTCGTGCAGGACGCCGACGAGTTCGATGGTGCCGATGAGGAAGGCGACGGCGATGGACAGCCCGGTGATGGTGAGGTTGTAGTAGACCTTGCGGACCGGGTTGGAGAACGCCCACTGGTAGGCAAAGTTCATGAACGTGCCGTCGAGAGTGTCGAAGAGGCTCATGCCCGCGGCGAACAGCAGCGGCAGGCACAGGATCGCGTACCAGGGCACGCCCGCGGCGGCGCCGCTGCCCGCCATCACCATCAGCGTGACCTCGGTGGCCGTGTCGAAGCCGAGGCCGAAGAGGAAGCCCAGCGGGTACATCTGCCCCGGGCGGGTGATCGAGCGGGTGAAGCGGCCGAGGATGCGGTTCATGAAGCCGCGCGAGTCCAGGTGCTGCTCCAGCTCGGCCTCGTCGTAGCGGCCCTCGCGCATCGCGCGGAAGATCCGCAGGATGCCGGCGAGGGCAACGAGGTTGAGTGCGGCGATGAGGTAGAGGAAGCCGCCGGAGGCGGTCGTGCCGACGATGCCGAGCGTCTGGTGGGTGGTGGACTCCTCGTCCATCAGCGTGCCGGCCAGCTGCGTGCCGCCGGCCACCAGCAGGGTCAGCAGCACGACGACGCTGGAGTGGCCGAGGGCGAACCAGAAGCCGACGGACACCGGGCGCTTGCCGTCGGCCATCAGCTTGCGGGTGGTGTTGTCGATGGCGGCGATGTGGTCGGCGTCGAAGGCGTGCCGCATGCCGAGGGTGTAGGCGGTGATGCCGAGGCCGACGCCGTAGACCTTGGAGCCGACGGTGTAGTGGTTGGGGACGACGAGCAGGTAGAGCACGCCGAACGCGACGACGTGCAGGGCGGCGATGACGGCCAGCAGGCCGGCGGTCCGCACGGTGTCCTGGCGGCGCCAGCGGAAGGCGGGCACGGCGCCGCCGGGAGAATCGGTGGGTCGGGACATGGGGTTGAACGCTCCAGCACCTCGTGGACCATTTGCGAGATGCCGTGGCCGGTCTCCTGGCTTACGGGTCCGTTCGCGCCCGTCCCCGCCTTCCCGGCAGCCGGCTGCGGCCAGTGGCTCCGCGCGCCCGTGGGGCGGCGCGCGGAATGGGACGGTCACTCCCCGATCACAGTGGCGAGGGCCGCTCCGGACTGGGACCTCGACGGTCCGTCACCGGTCTTCCCGAACACCACGGCCGGGTCACTTTAACGCCCGGGGGACGCGGATGCGAAGACATCGCAGCTGCGATGGATTTGCAGGGGCCCGCACCGGGCGGCCTTGGCCGGCCCGGGATCACCGCCGCCCCTGAGCTCTGCACGGCACCGCCGGGCTCCGGCGTTTCGGCTTGGCGCCGTTGCGGCGGAAGCACGGGTTGCGGCCCGGCGGCCGAAGCGAGCGGCCCGGGTGCGCGGAGCCCGCTCCCGTTCAGGCCAGGGGCCGCCGCGGGCCGGGCCCGGCTCAGGCCTCCCGCCGGCCCGCCGGCCCCTGGCCGACGGCGTGACCCGGAGCGCAGGGCGTGCGGCTCCGGGCCGCACCCCGCTCGGGCCTCCTGCCGTGCCTCCGGCGCCCGGCCGGAGGCCTGACCCGGAACGCAGGCGCGCAGCCCCGGGCCCGGCCCCCTCAGGACCCCCGCCGGACGTCCAGCGCCTGCCCCCCGAACTCGCCCTCGCCCTCCGACGCCCGCTGCCACCAGGTCTCCAGGGCCGGCTGGTCCATGGCCGCCCAGTCGGGCGTGGCCTGCACCTGGGCGCGGCCCAGCCGGCGGCCGACGCCCACGACGGCGCGCCCGGCGGGCGTCCGCGCCGCGTCGTACGCGGCCACGGCCTCCGCCCAGCTCCCGGCGGAGGCCAGGCAGCGCTCCAGCACGGTCGCGTCCTGCAGGGCCTTCACGGCGCCGCTGCCGGAGTGCGGCCGGGCGACGGCGGCCGCGTCGCCGAGGAGGACGAGCCGGCCCTCCCCGTAGCGCGGCACGCACAGGTCGAGGACGGGCTGGACGTACGTGGCGTCCTTGGGCGTGCGCCGGACGACCTCCTGCCAGTACGGCGGGAAGTGGGCGTCCACGACCGTGCGGTGATATGCCGTCAGCGCGTCGGGGACCCGGCTCGGCGGGAGGCCCGCCGCGTCGTCGACGGACAGGGCGTGGGCCGGGTCGGCGGGCGCGGTGTAGAAGACCCAGTTGGCGCTGGTGCCGGTGCCGCCCGGCCCGGGGATGCGGTAGACGATCATGTGGCCGCCCGGGAAGACGACGGTGGCCGCCTCCTCACGGGCCCACGCGCCGGCCGGCCCCGGCAGCTCCTCCTCCGGGAGGGCGCCGCGCCACGCCAGGTATCCGGCGTAACCGGGCACGGTCGCGTCCCGGGTTGCGGCCCGGACGGCGGAGCGGTATCCGTCGGCGCCGATGACGAGGTCGAAGCGCTCCTCACGGCCACCGGCCAGGCGCAGCACGGCTCCGTCGGGCCCCGGCAGCACCCGCTCGACCGCCGCGCCGCGCTCGTAGGCGACGGAGGAGGGTATGCGGGCCCGCAGCGCGCTCCACAGCGACCCCCAGTTGTACGAACGGAACCCGAACGGCAGCGCTCCCACCCGTCGCCCGGCCCGGCTCCCGTCCTCCCTCACGAACCAGGGGCGCGAGGTCAGCCGCACCCACGGGATGCCCGGGTCCAGGTGCCCGGCCGCCTCCAGCTCGGCGTAGCGCCGCTCGTGGACGGCGAGGCCGATGCCCCGGTCCGCAAGCCCTCCGGCCGCCCGCTCGAAGACCACCACCTCGCCGGCGCCCGCGCGCGCCACGGCGAGCGCGGCCGCACATCCGGCGATCGAGCCGCCCACGACCGCCACCCGTCCTGCAAGCATCCCCCACCCCTTTCGTCACGTCTGCCGCCGACGGAACCTACCCGGCCGTTTGCAGCTGCAGCCACCGGGCGTGTCGTAACGGTGGACGGGGCCGACACGCCGGTGCTACCAGTGCATTGAACGCATAATCAGGTCAGCCGGACCCCATCCGGCACGAGAAGGGGCTGACCGCCATGGCAGGTACGGGAAGACCGCCGACGGATCAGGTCGGCTTCGTGCGCCGGATCGGCCTGTTCCAGGCCACCGCCATCAACATGAGCCAGATGTGCGGCATAGGCCCGTTCGTCACCATCCCCCTGATGGTCGCGGCCTTCGGCGGCCCGCACGCCGTCATCGGGTTCGTCGCGGGCGCCGTGCTGGCCCTGGCCGACGGGCTGATCTGGGCCGAGCTCGGCGCCTCGCTGCCCGGCGCGGGCGGCAGCTACGTCTATCTGCGCCAGGCCTTCCAGTACCGCACGGGAAAGCTGATGCCGTTCCTGTTCGTCTGGACGATGATGCTCTACTTCCCGGTGGCCCTGTCGACGGGCGTCATCGGCTTCGTGCAGTACCTGACGTACCTTTGGCCCGGCATGACGCAGACGCAGGGCGACCTCACGGGCCTGGCGCTCATCGCCCTCGTCGTCGCGCTGCTGTGGGGCCGGGTGGAGAACCTGGCGCGGATCACCGCCGTGCTCTGGTGCGTGATGATCGCCTCCGTCGTCCTGGTGATCGCCGCCGCCTACACCCACTTCAGCCCGGACCTGGCCTTCACCTACCCGGCGGGCGCCTTCGAGCTGACCTCGAGTCATTTCTGGATCGGGTTCGCGGCGGGCCTGACCATCGGCATCTACGACTACGGCGGCTACAACACGACCGCGTACATGGGTGCCGAGATCAAGAACCCGGGGCGCAACATCCCGCGCTCCATCATCTACTCCATCCTCGGCATCATGGCCATCTACCTGCTGCTGCAGATCGGCACGCTGGGCGTGGTCGACTGGAAGGAGATGCTCGACCCGGAGAGCCCCGCGTCCTCGTCCATCGCCTCGGCGGTGATGGAGACGACGTGGGGCAAGGGCGCGGCGGACGCCGTCACCGTGCTGATCCTCGTCACGGCCGTGGCCTCGGTCTTCACGGGGCTGCTCGGAGCCTCCCGGATCCCGTACAACGCGGCCCGGGAGAAGGTCTTCTTCCGGCCGTTCGCCATCCTGCACCAGCGCCACCGCTTCCCCGTGCTGGGCCTGCTGTCCATGGGCGGCATCGGCTGCGTGGCATTCCTGATAGGGCGTCACACGGACCTTGCGACGCTCATCCAGCTGCTGCTGACGGTCGTGGTGCTCGTCCAGGCGCTCGGTCAGATCGCGGCCGTCACGGTGCTGCGGCGGCGCCAGCCCGGGCTGCGGCGCCCGTACCGGATGTGGCTCTACCCGCTGCCGAGCCTCGTCGCGCTCGTCGGCTGGCTCGTCATCTACGGCTACGCGGACCGGAATTCCCCCGGCCGGCACCCCATCGAATGGTCCCTGGCCTGGGTCGGGGCCGGCTGCGTGGCCTTCCTGCTCTGGGCGCGCTACGAGAAGGTGTGGCCGTTCGGGCCGCGGGAGATCAGCGAGGAGTACCTGCACGGCGCCGACCCCGACACCGAACCGGCCGCGGGGGCGGGCTCGGTGCCCGACCCCCGCCCGGACGCCGGGGGCGCCGGTCCCGGCACGGACCCCGACGGCGACCCCGGCACCGGAGTCCCCGCCGAGCGGTGATACTTGCATTCATGCCTGTTTCTGCCTCCCCTCACTCACCTCCCGCACCACGCACACCTGCCGCTCGCCGCAGGCTGTACTGGCACCGTCTCTTCTTCGGGCTCTGGTACCGCCCGGTCGAGATCCTGGACGAGGCGCGGGACCGGAGCGTGTGGGGAGCGGCGGCGTTCCTCTGCGTGCTCTGCGGGGCGCTGGGCACGATGGGCCGGGACTCCTTCTGGGAGGGGTGGCGGGTGGGCCCCGCGTTCGCCCTGGAGGCCATGGCGATAGCCGACGTGGTCCTCGTCCTCGCGAGCCTGCTGCTGGGCATCGCCACGCAGGCGATCGCGCGCCGGCTCGGCGGCAACGGCAAGTTCGGCCCGACGGTCACGCTGTTCGTCGTGGTGTTCTGGGCGACGGACCTGCCACGGCTCGCCCTGGACGCGTGCCTGCCCGGGGACTCCTTCCCTGTGCGGGCGGCCGCCTGGATCACCTCGGCGTTCGGCTACGCCTTCGCCACGCTGCTGATCCGCGGTCAGCACCACCTGCCCACGCACAAGGCCGTCGCGGCGGTGAGCATACAGATGCTGGCGGCGGTGGCCCTGCTGAAGTTCCCGGCCGCCACGGGCTGATGCGCCCGGAGATCCCCTTGAGGGAGTCGACGGCCCGCCCGGTGCGACGGGGGATGCACACCGGGCGGGCTCGAGGACAGTTCTACCTCATCAAGGATGGGTCATGCATCAAAAACCTGTTCGGCTTTGCCCGCTACCAGCGAACAGGGAGCGAAATCAGGCCACGTGCCCGCACCGAGGGCCTCCACGCCAGCTCCTCCCGCGCCACGTCGAGCGCGAGCCCCGGGAACCGCTCCAGCAGCGCCGCCAGCGCGGTTTCCGTCTCCATCCTGGCCAGCGGGGCGCCGAGGCAGTGGTGGATCCCGTGCCCCAGCGCGAGGTGACCGGAACGATCACGGTTCAGATCCAGCCGATCCGGATCGGAAAAGTGATGAGGGTCACGATTGGCGGCGGCGAGGGACAGCAGGACGGTCTCCCCGGCCGGTACGGTCACGCCGCCGATCTCCACGTTCTCCAGCGGAAACCTGCGGATCGCGAGCGCCGCGGGCCCGTCCCACCGCATGAACTCCTCGACGGCCGTTCCGAGTCCGGCCGGATTCGCTCGCAAAGACTCCATCAAGACCGGGTGGTCCAGCAGCGCCAGCACGGCGTTGGCGATCAGGTGGACGGTGTTCTCGTAGCCCGCGAAGAGGATCAGGAACGCGAGCGAGGACAGCTCGTCCTCGGAGAGCCGGTCGGCCCCCTCGCCCCCGTCGCCGTCGCGGACCGCGATGAGGTCGGAGAGCAGGTCGTCGCCGGGGGTGGCGCGCTTGCTCGCGATGAGCTCGGTGAAGAAGCGCATCATGTTGCCGATGGCTTCCTTCATGAGGTGGGTCCGCGTGGGATCGGGCACGAGCATGGCGTCGGTCCACGCCCGGAAGTCCGGCCGCTGGTCCTGCGGCACGCCCAGCAGGTCGCATATGACGGTGATGGGCAGGGGGCCCGCGTAGGACGCCAGCAGGTCCGTACGGCCCTCAGCCTCGACGGCGTCGAGGAGTTCGTCGGCGACCTTGCGCACCGGCTCGCGGAGCTTGTCCACGCGGCCGGAGGTGAAGGCCTTGACCACGAGGCGGCGGATGCGGGTGTGGTCCGGGGGATCCATGTTCAGGAGGTTCTGGTCGAGGGCCGGAGGCAGGCTGAATCCGGTGTAGTTGTCGCGCGCGGCGTTGGCCTTGTCCAGGGACAACCGCGGGTCGGCGAGCGCCCGGCGGACGTCCTCGTAGCGGGTCACCAGCCAGGCGGGCCGGCCGTCGGGGCCGGTGAAGCGGTGGACCGGGCCGGCCTCGCGCAGCCTGGCGTAGGTGCCGTACGGGTCGTTGATGAGCGCGCTGACGTCGAAAGGCGCGGAAGGAGCGGGGTTCGGCATAGGACCCGACTTTAGAAGACCGGTTGAGAAGACCGGCCGCTTGGCGGCGGAGGGACGGGTGCGAGGCCGAAGGCCGGGGTGGCGGGGTGCGTGCCGCACGGCTCGCCTCACCCCTTCGCCTGACCCCGCCGGAGGCGGACGCGCACGGGCGGCGCCGGGACCGTCGTGGTGACGGACCCCGGCGCCGGCCTGTGGCGCAGGCGGCCTTGACCCCCGTCCAGGGCCGCCTCGTCCATGGGCCGCACGCCGTCAGGGACGGCGTGCCGCGCTCATCTCCCGTAGCTCTTCGAGCACGGCGTCGACCATCGGGTCGTGGTAGACGTCCGCGACGAGGGCCAGGTGCTCGTGCTCCTCGGCCGGATCGGCGCTGACGGTGATGACGACGCTGTCGGCGTGCGGTGCGGGCACGTGCCCGGTGACCTGGTTCTGCAGGCCGCGCCGGAGGGCCGCAGCCTCCACGACCGCGGCGCCGCGGCGCTCGTCGAGCGCGGCGCCGGTCGCCTTGCGGCGGGCGATGTCCAGGGCGGCGGGCTCGACGTGGCGGCGGATGCCGCGCTGGATGTCGCGGATCTCCGCCATCTGCCGGTTCGCCCGCCACTCCAGGTCGGCGAAGGGCCAGCGGCCCGTCAGGCCGTGCCCGGTGAGGGTGACCTCGGGGGCGTGCGCGGTGACGTCCTGCCAGAGCGGCTGCAGCCGGCGGAGGCGGTGCCACGCGGCGACCCGGGGCCCCGCGGCGGGCAGTGAGAAGCCGAGCAGGACCAGCAGGGCGGCCACGGAGGCGCTCATCGGGGCGACGCCGTTGGACAGCCAGTAGGCGTCGTGGCCCACCCATGTCAGCACGAATCCGGTGAGCTTGCACAGGCAGTAGAACAGGCCGAGCCAGCAGCCCGCGGCGAGCGTCCGCAGGCCCTTGGCGAGCCATCCCGGGCCGAGCTGCGTGGCGTAGCGCGGGCAGAGGGCGCCGAGGCCGGCGAGGCTCGTGCCGAAAATGGCCAGATACAGCACCAGGAAGGCAACGACTCCGGGCGCGTCGGCGTAGGCGGTGCTGAAGTCGCGGGGGTGCTCCACGGCGTCGGGGCGGCCGACGGCGAAGCACACGATGGCCGCGGCCCAGGCGGCGGTCACGACGGCCACGGCGAACCGGGAGCGCGCGGCGGCCCGCGCGTGGGCGGCGGCGTCGCCCCGGCTGGTCCAGCGCAGCAGCAGGATCGTGGCGCCGGAGGCGAACAGGACCACGGCCGAGTAGAGGAAGACCATGGCCAGGTTGGCGACGCCGGTCAGCCGGTCGAAGGCGCGGTAGACGCTCGGCGCGGAGAACAGGAAGACGACGGGAACGCCGGAGGTCATCAGGGCCGTCAGGCCCAGGTCGACGTTGCCGCGGTCGCGGAACCACGCGCGGGCCTTGTAGCCGACGATGGCCCAGGTGATCGCGCTGAAGGTCAGGTAGAGGGCGTCAAACAACGTCGCCTCCGCCGCTCGCGCCGGCCGCGCCGTGCTCCCGGATCTGCTGACGGACGTGCTGCAGGGCGGGGCCGAGGGAGGCCGCCAGCTCGGCGGCCTCGCCCTCCAGACGGGCGTCCTGGCCGGGCGGCGGGGGCACGACCTTCTCCATGAGGAGGGTGCCGAGGATCTCGGTCTCGCGCTCGGTGAGGTTGTCGTAGCAGTGGTGGCGGGCGAGACCCACGGTCAGGCCCATGCGGCGCATGGCGGTCGCCACGTCGACCGAGGGGGTCCACACCTTGAGGGCGTCCTCGGTGACGGCCGGGTCCTGGTCGTGGCCGAGGAGCAGGTGGCCGATCTCGTGCAGCACGATGTGGACCTGGTGCCAGGGGGACGTCTTCTGCTCGTAGATGACCCAGTACGCGTCGTCGGTGGTCGCGGTCATGCCGGAGACGACGCCGTCGAGGCTCATGGGAACCAGGCGGATCGGGCGGCCGACGCGGCGCGCGACGACGTCGCACAGGCCCTGCAGGTCGGTGGACGCGGGCAGCGCAAGCTCCTGGATGAGCTGCTTGCACCGGCGCCGTATGCGCCCCACTCGCATCCCTGCACCGTCCTCGTCCTCGGTACGCCGCCAGTACGTGAAGAGCCGGTCATCCGTGACGGTCACGGGCGGTCCTCACCACCCGCGTCGGGCGGGTCGGACGGAAGGTTCATCTGCTGCCGGAACTGGCTGATGATGGTGGTCAGGCTGTCCTGCACCTCCGGGGGCAGGCCGACCGAGCGCAGGGCGATGGCCCGCACCCGCTGGTCGCGCATGGCGACGAGGAAGCGGACCTCCTCCTCCACGCGCTCGGCCTGCGAGGCCGAGAGATCGCCCATCAGATAGCCGACCGGCACCGCGAAGAACTTCGCCAGGGCGCGCAGCACGTCCGGGCTGGGGTTGGCGCGGCGGCCGTTGCGCAGCATCGACAGATACTGCTCGGTGAGGCCGGTCCCGCCGTACTCCTCGCCGCCTGTGATCTCGTCGGCGACGTGGCCGTTGGTATAGGGCGCGCCGGGCGGGTGCATGTTCGCGAACAGGTAGTTGAGCCGCGCCGCGAGCGTGCTGCGCGCGTCGCCCGCCTCCCTGCCGCCCCCGACTGCCATCTGCTCCCGCCCTCACCGGCCGACGTTCCCCCATGCACCTCACGGCCAGTTAAGCCGAAGGTGACCGCGAGAGGCATCCTGTCACGGCCTAGGCCCGTAGCACTAGTCCACCCGGGGTCTCAGCTCGGTGACGGACTTAACCACGAGTTGATGGCGAGATGAACGACCGGGACGTTCCGGGCCGCGGGCGTTCGCATCCGTACAGGGAAGCGCCCGGGACGCCGCAGACATTCCGCCGGTCCTCCGGGGCGGGCCCCCGACGGTCACGGCCGGCCGCACGCGCCGCGCCCGGCGCGCGAACTCGACCGGGGACGGCCGCACTTGCCGCCCCGCTTCGGTCCCTCCGGGCCCGCTGCGGCGGTGACCGCGGTCGTGACGGCCGTCCGGGGCGAGGCGACCGTCGCCGCTCCGGCGTGTCCCACGTCCTCGTGAATCCTGTCGCGTCCTGGCCTGTTCACCCCGGTCCCGTGCGTAGGACGATGACACGCTCGCCACGAGGAGGTATCCGACCATGCCCAGACCTCACAGACCCCGCGCCCTGCACGGCCTGGCCGCCGCCCTGCTGTCGGGGCTGCTGGTCGCCGCCGCGTCCGGCACCGGCGCGGCCGCCGCCGGCGGGCCGCCGCGGCGCGCCGCGGCCGAGGCCGACGCCTACTGGACACCGGAGCGCATGACGGGCGCCCTGCCGGCCGGGCAGCGCGCGGGAGGGGCCGGGGGCCGGGCGCACGCCGGTGACGTGCCGCCCAGCCATCCGTTCGACGGGCTGCCGCAGGTGGGCACGTTCTTCTGGACCGACGGGAACAACACCGGCCGCTTCTGCGGCGGTACGGTCGTCCGCAGCCCGCACCGGGACCTGGCCGTGAGCGCGGCCCACTGCCTGCGCTCGCCGGACCCCAAGAAGCGGCTGACGTTCGTGCCCCAGTACCACGACGGCCTGAAGCCCCACGGCGTCTTCCCCGTGGAGGACATCTACATCGACCAGCGCTACTACGACCTGGGGACGGACCGCGGCGCGCGCTGGGACTACACGGTGCTGCGGCTCGGCGAGCGCGCCGACGGCGAGAGCGTGCAGGACGCCGTCGGCGGCTTCGGTCTCGGCATCCGCCCGGGGTACGCGCACCGCGACGTGCGGCTGATCGGCTATCCGGGCAGCAGCGACGCCAAGTACCCCAAGCCGCTGGACTGCTCCTCCTCCACGCACCGCTACACCAGCACCGACCCGAACGCCCCGGGCGACTTCCTGGAGATCGCTTGCGCGGGCTACGTCGGCGGCACGTCGGGCGGGCCGTTCCTCGTCCGCGGGGAGGACGGGTACGAGGTCATCGGCGTGATCGGCGGCTACCACACCGGGGGCGACACCCCGGACATCTCGTACAGCTCGTACTTCACGCACGACCTGCTGGAGCTGTATCTGGACGCCGTGGACGGCGACCGGCCCGCGGGCCGGTGAGCGGGGCGCCGCAGCCCCCGCCCACCGGCCGCGCGAGGCGCTACTGCTGTGCGGGGCGCCGCGGGTGGCGGGTGAGCACGTAGCCGCCGATGGCCGCGAGCGCGCCGAGGACGGCGCCGCCGACGGTCCACGCCCAGCGGTCGGACCACCAGCTGCCGTTCCAGCCGTCCTCCGGCTCCTCGACGGCCGCGGCGTGCAGCGGGGCCGCCTCGCCGCCCTCGGCGCGGGCGCCGCCCGCGTCCTTCGCCGTCGCCTCGACCTCCGCCTTCACGGGCAGGCCGTGGTCCCGGTCGGGGCCCTCGGTCAGCGTGAGGCGGACGTAGTACGCGCCGGGCAGCGGGTCGTTCGCCCACTGCTCGGCCCACGGGCGGACGGTCCGCAGCGTGCAGGTCAGGGTCACCGAGGCGTCCTGCTCGGAGGCCCGCCGCGTGGGCTCGCCGGAGGCGCAGGCCTGGCGGCGGCGCAGCCCGTCGTAGACGTCGAGCTGCCAGACGGCGGCACCGTGCCGCGCGGACGCCTCCGGCAGGTTCACGGTGGCCTTCACCTGCGGCTGCTGCCCGGCGCCGGCCGGGAACTGCCAGTAGAGGTAGTCGCCCGTGGAGGCGTCGGCCGTGGCCTTCTGCCCCTGCTTGAGAACGGTGGCCGTGCGGAAGCCCGTACCGGCCTCCGTGGGAGCGCCGTCCTCACCGGCCGAAGCGCTCGGGCTCGGGGAGGCGGCAGCGGCGGCGCCGGCCGAGGTGAACAGTGCGGCGGCGGCCAGCAGTCCGGCCGCGGCCGCGCGGGCCGCGCGGGTGATTCTCATCAGTTCGCCCTCCACACCGAGACGCGCCAGCGGGAGACCCAGCCCCACACCAGCCCTGCGATCAGCCCGGTCAGGGCCAGGACGCCCAGCAGCACCCAGCCCCGGCCGAGGCCGAAGGCTGCCAGGTCGGAGGGGTTGTCCGGGGCGTCCACGAGGTCCACGGCCAGCTCGACGGGCAGGCCCGGGTCGCGCTTGACGTTCGCGGGGGCCGCGAAGGAGCTGGAGACCTCCAGGCAGACGGTCCGCGGCTCCTTGCCCTTCTCGTCCTTGTCACCGGACTGGCCGTTGGGATAGCGGAGGCCGGACGAGATGACGTCCGTCCGCCCGCTGCCCGCCTCCGCGCCGCGGACGAGCTCTTGCCCGCCCTCGCTCACGGCGCGCACCAGCACGCCGTAGTCACGGTCGACGGCCCGGTCCGCGCCGATGCTCACCGACGTCCGCAGCTCCTGGCCCGGCTTCACCTTGACGCGGTACCAGCGGTGCTCGGAGAAGGTCTCCCGGTCGGTCCACAGGCCGGCGCCGATCTCGGGGGCCTTGGAACAGGAGTCCGTGCCCTGGAGGGGCTTCGGGGTCTCGACGGGCGTCTCGGACCGGCGCACGAGCTGTTTGATCCGGCCGGACAGCTCCTTGGTGTGCCGCACGGTGCTGTACGTGCCGCCGGTGGCCTCGGCGATGCAGCTGAGCTGCTCGCGCGTCTTGTCGTCCTGGGCCAGGCCCAGGGTGTCGATCGTCAGGTGCGTGCCCTTGGCCGCGAGTTCGCGGGCCACGTCGCACGGGTCCGGCTGGCCGCAGGAGTCCTCGCCGTCGGTGATGAGGACGATCCGGCGGGTGCCGCCGTCCGTGCCGAGGTCCTGGTCGGCGCCGCGCAGGGCGTAGCCGATGGGGGTCCAGCCGGTGGGCCGCAGCGTCGCGACGGCGGCCTTGGCCTCGGTGCGGTCGACGCGGCCGACGGGGTAGAGCTGCTTGCTGTCGCGGCAGCCGAGCTCCTTGCTGTCACCGCCGTAGTCGGCGCCGAGGGTGCGGATGCCGAGCCGCACGCCCTCCGGGACCGCGTCGATGACCTCGTTGAACGCCTGCTGCGCGGCGGCCATGCGGGTGCGGGTACCGCCGTCCACGTCCTGGGCGCGCATCGAGCCGCTGACGTCCAGCACCAGCTCGACCTTCGGGGAGTCCTTCGGGGGGCCGTCGGCGGCGTTCGCCGGCGCGATCCCCCCGGCCAGGGCGGCGAGGAGGGCGCACGCGCCCGCTGCCAGCCGTTTTCTGATGATCATCCAAACGATCCTACTGACCGCCGGAGGCCGAAATTCCCGGGGACGGCCGCCGCACCGGCCCGCCGTGCGGATCGTCGTGCTCCTGACCGCCGTTCAGCAGCCCCCAGCCGAGGAGGAGGGCGACGGCGAGCGCGATCCAGCCTCCGCCGCGCTTGCCTCTCTCGTCTCGTACCGGCGGCTTCGTGCAGGCGCAGCCGGCGTGCCGGCAGCAGCAGGTGTGGTCGGTCATCGGGAACTCCGCTCCTCGGTCCGGCCGGTGCCCCTCCCCCCGCGAGGGGCACCGGTACGGTCAAGGCTCGGCGCAACGGCCGGGAAGGAGTGCACCGGGCGTGCACAGCGGAAGTGGCGCGCGTCACACGTTCCGGGGACCGCCGCGGGCGAACGAGCGCAGCCCGGCCAGGTCGTGGACGATGATGCACTTGCGCCCCGCGCCGACGACGCCGGCGCCGATCTCGTGCAGCCGGGCGCTGACGGTGTTGCGGGAGACGCCCAAGTACTGGGCGAGGTCGGATCTGGTGACGGCCAGTTCGACGCCGGAACCGGCGGCGGCCGCGGCCTCGCCCATGGCGGCCACGAGCGCGAGCAGCGCCTGCGCGACCCGCTCGCAGGAGCCGCCGCGGCCGGCCCGCGCGCGGTCGGACTCCCCGAGCCGGGTCAGGGCGTGCTCGTGCAGGACCGGCGACAGCGCGTGCCGCTCGACGAACCGGCGGAAGCGGTCCTTCTCCACCACGGCGACCGCGCAGGCGGAGATGGCCTCGACCGTGGCCAGCCGGGCCGCGCCGCCCCGGGCGACCGCGGCCTCGCCGACCACGTCGCCCGCACCGCGGAACGCCAGCACGCGCACCGTGCCGTCCCGCTCCGCGTAGGTCACCTTGACGACCCCGCAGGCCAGGGCGAGCGCGTGCGTGCCGGGGTCGCCCTGCCGCAGTAGCACGTCCCCGGCGCGGTGCGCGCGCCGGTGTCCCTCGGCGAGCAGCGCCCCCCACAAGGGGGCGCCGATCAGGTCGGCGAGGGTCACGCCCAGGGCATGCCCGGGCGGTTCCTCCGCCGCGTACGACCGTCCGCCCATAGGGCAGACCTTAGCCCTCCGTGCCCTCCTCCAGGGATCCCTCGGTCTCCAGGAAGACCTGCCGCAGCGCTTCGAGCGTCTCCGCGTCGGGCTTGGCCCACATGCCGCGGCTCTCCGCCTCCAGGAGGCGCTCGGAGATGCCGTGCAGGGCCCAGGGGTTGGCCTCCTGCAGGAAGGCGCGGTTCTCCGGGTCCAGGACGTAGGTCTGGGCGAGCTTGTCGTACATCCAGTCCGCGACCACGCCGGTCGTGGCGTCGTAGCCGAACAAGTAGTCCACGGTGGCGGCGAGTTCGAACGCGCCCTTGTAGCCGTGGCGGCGCATGGCCTCGATCCAGCGCGGGTTGACCACGCGGGCGCGGAAGACGCGGGAGGTCTCCTCGACGAGGGTGCGGGTGCGGATCGTCTCCGGGCGGGTGGAGTCGCCGATGTACGCCTCCGGGGCCTTGCCCCGCAGCGCCTTGACCGTGGCGACCATGCCGCCGTGGTACTGGAAGTAGTCGTCGGAGTCGGCGATGTCGTGCTCGCGGGTGTCCGTGTTCTTGGCCGCGACCGCGATGCGCTTGTACGCCGTCTCCATCTCCTCGCGGGCCGGGCGGCCTTCGAGGCCGCGGCCGTAGGCGTAGCCGCCCCAGACCGTGTAGACCTCGGCGAGGTCGGCGTCGGTGCGCCAGTCGCGGCTGTCGATCAGCTGGAGCAGGCCGGCGCCGTAGGTGCCCGGGCGGGAGCCGAAGATGCGGGTGGTGGCGCGGCGCTCGTCGCCGTGCGCGGCGAGATCCGCCTGGGCGTGGGCGCGGACGTAGTTCTGCTCGGCCGGTTCGTCGAGCGAGGCCACCAGTCGTACGGCGTCGTCGAGGAGGCCGATCACGTGCGGGAACGCGTCGCGGAAGAAGCCGCTGATGCGGAGGGTGACGTCGATGCGGGGGCGGCCGAGCTCCTCCGGGGAGACGGCCTCCAGGCCCGTCACGCGGCGCGACGCCTCGTCCCACACGGGGCGGACGCCCAGCAGGGCGAGGGCCTCCGCCACGTCGTCGCCCGCCGTGCGCATCGCGCTCGTGCCCCACAGGGACAGGCCGACCGACTGCGGCCACTCGCCGTTGTCCGTGCGGTAGCGCTCCAGGAGGGAGTCCGCGAGGGCCTGGCCGGTCTCCCACGCGAGGCGGCTCGGGACGGCCTTGGGGTCGACGGAGTAGAAGTTGCGGCCGGTCGGGAGGACGTTGACGAGACCGCGCAGGGGCGAGCCGGAGGGGCCCGCGGGGACGAAGCCGCCCGCCAGGGCCTTGACCGCGTGGTCGAGTTCGGCCGTGGTGCCTGCCAGGCGGGGGACGACCTCGCGGGCGGCGAAGTCCAGGATGGCGGCGACCTGTTCGCCGTGCTCCGCGGCCACGGAGGCGACCGCCGCCGGGTCCCAGCCCGCATCCTCCATCGCCTGGACCAGGGCGCGCGCCTCGGCCTCCGCCTCGTCCGCGGTGGTGCGGGTCGCCGCCGACTCGTCCAGGCCGAGGGCCTCGCGCAGGCCCGGCAGGGCGGACTTGCCGCCCCAGATCTGGCGGGCGCGCAGGATCGACAGCACGAGGTTCACCCGCGCCTCGCCGGTGGGCGCGCCGCCGAGGACGTGCAGGCCGTCGCGGATCTGCGCGTCCTTGACCTCGCACAGCCAGCCGTCGACGTGCAGCAGGAAGTCGTCGAAGCCGTCGTCCTCCGGGCGCTCCTCCAGCCCCAGGTCGTGGTCGAGCCTGGCGGCCTGGATGAGGGTCCAGATCTGGGCGCGGATCGCCGGCAGCTTGGCCGGGTCCATGGCGGAGATCTGCGCGTACTCGTCCAGGAGCTGTTCGAGGCGCGTGATGTCGCCGTAGGACTCGGCGCGGGCCATCGGCGGCACGAGGTGGTCGACGAGCGTGGCGTGGGCGCGGCGCTTGGCCTGGGTGCCCTCGCCGGGGTCGTTGACGAGGAAGGGGTAGACGAGCGGGAGGTCGCCGAGCGCGGCGTCGGGGCCGCAGGCGGCGGACAGGCCGGCGTTCTTGCCGGGCAGCCACTCCAGGTTGCCGTGCTTGCCGAGGTGCACCATGGCGTCGGCGCCGAAGCCGCCGTCCTCGGCGGCGGCCGCGATCCAGCGGTACGCGGCGAGGTAGTGGTGCGAGGGCGGCAGGTCGGGGTCGTGGTAGATGGCGATGGGGTTCTCGCCGAAGCCGCGCGGCGGCTGGATGAGGATGAGCAGGTTGCCGCGGCGCAGGGCGGCGAGGACGATGTCGCCCTCGGGGTTGCGGCTGCGGTCGAGGAACATCTCGCCGGGCGGCGGGCCCCAGTGCTGCTCGACGGACTCGCGCAGCTCCTGCGGCAGCTTCGCGTACCAGCGCTTGTAGTCGGCGGCCGGGATGCGGACCGGGTTGCGGGCGAGCTGCTCCTCGGTGAGCCAGTCCTGGTCGTGGCCGCCGGCCTCGATGAGGGCGTAGATGAGTTCGTCGCCGTCGCCGGACTCCAGGCCGGGGACCTCTTCCGCGCCGAAGTCGTAGCCCTCCTCGCGCAGCCGGCGCAGGAGCGCGACGGCGCTGGCGGGGGTGTCGAGACCGACGGCGTTGCCGATGCGGGAGTGCTTGGTGGGGTACGCGGAGAGGACGAGCGCGATCCGCTTCTCGGCGGCGGGCACGTGGCGCAGCTTGGCGTGGCGGACCGCGATGCCGGCGACGCGGGCGGCGCGCTCGGGGTCGGCGACGTAGGCGGGCAAGCCGTCCTCGTCGACCTCCTTGAAGGAGAACGGGACGGTGATGATGCGGCCGTCGAACTCGGGCACGGCGACCTGGGTGGCGGCGTCGAGCGGCGAGAGGCCCTCGTCGTTCTCCTCCCAGGCGCTGCGCGGGCCGGTCAGGCACAGGGCCTGCAGGATCGGCACGTCGAGGGCGGCCAGCGCGCCGGCGTCCCAGGACTCGTCGTCGCCGCCGGCGGAGGCCTCGGCGGGCTTGGTGCCGCCCGCGGCGAGCACGGTGGTGACGACGGCGTCGGCGCCGCGCAGGGCGTCGATCAGCTCGGGCTCGGGGGCGCGCAGCGAGGCCACGTACAGCGGCAGGGCGCGGCCTCCGGCGTCCTCGACGGCGCCGCACAGGGCCTCGACGAACGCGGTGTTGCCGCTCATGTGGTGGGCGCGGTAGTAGAGCACCGCGATGAGCGGGCCGCTCGCGCCGGGCCGGGGGGTGCGCTCCAGCTCGCCCCAGGCGGGGGCGGCGGCGGGGGGCTCGAAGCCGTGACCGGTGAGGAGCACGGTGTCGGAGAGGAAACGGGCGAGCTGTTCGAGGTTGGCCGGGCCGCCGTGGGCGAGGTAGGCGTGGGCCTCGGCGGCGATGCCGACGGGGACGGTGGAGGCCTCCATCAGCTGGGCGTCGGGCGCCTGTTCGCCGGTCAGCACGACGACGGGGCGGTCGCCGGCGAGCAGCAGGTCCAGGCCCTCCTGCCAGGCGCGGATGCCCCCGAGGAGGCGGACGACGACGAGGTCGGTGCCCTCCAGGAGCTCCGGGAGGTCGTCGAGGACGAGCCGGGCGGGGTTGGCGAGCCGGTACGGGACCGGAGCCCCCTGAGCAGCAGCCGCGCGGGCGCTGAGCAGGTCGGTGTCGGACGTCGACAGGAGAAGGATCACGCGGCGCTCCCCAGGGCATCGAGGGTCGCCCGGGGTGCCCGGCACCGGAATGTGCGCATGCGGCGGCAAGCCTTCCTCGGGGTCCGCGCCCCGGGCGGTTGGAGGACGGCGGGAGTTCCTGACTCGCCCGGCACGAGGGCCGGGCTCACAGTGGCGGGACCGTGCCGGAGTCTCACCGGCTTCCTCCCCTGTCGCCGTCGCTGGCGTTTGGCGGAGCGGCGCTCGCGGAGCGGGCACTGTTCCACCGTGGAGCATAGTAAAGCCCAGGCAGACGGCGGTGCGGGAGTGTCCGGGGCGTGCGGTACGGGGCCGTGCGCCGGGCAGGGGCGTCGGTATGCTCGCGGCCATGTCCACCACCCCCGCACCTCCCCCGGACCGGGCCGCCGCCGGTGCCGGCGCACCCTCCGCGGGGCCCGTCCGCGAGCGGGGCGACGCCTGCCCCGGCGCGCTGCGGCTGCACGCCGCGGACGACGGGGCGCTGGCGCGGATCCGGTTGCCCGGCGGGTTGTTGACGGCCCGTCAGGCTCTGGAGCTGGCCCGGATCTCGGAGGATCTCGGGGACGGGCACCTCGACCTCACCTCGCGCGGCAA
Organism: Streptomyces roseoverticillatus; assembly: GCF_000719265.1. Taxonomy (GTDB): domain Bacteria; phylum Actinomycetota; class Actinomycetes; order Streptomycetales; family Streptomycetaceae; genus Streptomyces; species Streptomyces roseoverticillatus. The sequence continues at coordinate 212,047 of NZ_JOFL01000003.1, forward strand.
CGTCCAGCTGCGGGGGCTCGCCGGCGGCTGCGGTGGCACGGTCGCCGGGCGGCTGCGGAAGCACGGAATGCTGCCGTCGGACCGGCATGACCGGATCCGCAATGTGGCGGCCTCGCCGCTGTGCGGCCTGGACGGCTTTGCTCCTGAATCCGCTTCCGGTTCCGGTTCCGGCTCGGAAGAGGCGCCGGCGAACATCCAGGCATGGGTTCGTGAGCTGGACGGACTGCTCTGCGCCGACGACGCTCCCGTGGACCTGACGCACCTCTCAGGAAGATTCCTCTTCGGACTGGACGACGGGCGCGGCGACATCGTGGCCCTGCGGCCCGATGTGACATTGATCGCAAGCGGCCCCGGGCGGGCCGGCCTGTACTTCGGCACCTCCGGGCCCGGCCTGCGCGTCTCCGCCGCGGACGCCCCGCGCGCGGCGGTCCTGGCGGCGGCGGAATTCCTGGCGGCGCGGGAGGCGTGCGGCAGCACGGCATGGCGCGTACGGGAACTGCCCGCCGGGCAGCGGCCGGCCGTCGCCCGGCTCGTGGAGCGGCTCGCGGAGGCGGACATCCTCTCCACGCCGCTCCCCTCCCTACGGCTCCCCCTGGGCGAACCGCCTGTACCGGGCGTGGTGACGGGCCCGGACGGGCTCCGCGCCCTGTCCGTGACGGCGCCGCTGGGGCGGCTGACCAGCGCTCAGTGGCGGCTCGTCAGCGGCATGGCCGGCCGGGAAGGGAACGGGGAACTCCGCGTGACCCCTTGGCGCGGCCTCGTCGTCCCCGGCCTGGCTGCCGCGAAGGCCCCGGGCCTGCTGGCGACGCTGGCGGACGCCGGGTTCGTCACCTCCCCGGACTCCGCCTGGCACCGCGCGGGCGCGTGCGCCGGGCGCCCCGGATGCGCCAAGTCCCTCGCCGACGTGCGGGCGGACGCGGCGGCCTGCCTCGCGAGCGGGCAGGCTGCTGGTGCGACGGCGCTCCCGGTCTACTGGTCCGGGTGCGAGCGGCGCTGCGGGCATCCCGGGGGCGGCCCGTGGGTCGACGTCCTGGCGACGGGCGACGGCTACCGGGTGACGGTGCGGGACGGAAACCGGATAACGGTGCAGGACGGCGGCCGGCAGGACGCCGCGCCCCGGACGGTGACGACGGCAGGACTCGCCGGCGCGGTGGCGACGGCACGTACCACGACATGAACGAGGACAACGAGGCCACAGTGTTCGACTACGACAAGGACGGCGCGTCCATCTACCGCCAGTCCTTCGCCACCATCCGCGCCGAGGCGGACCTCGGCGGGCTGCCGCCCGACGTCGGCCGGGTCGCGGTGCGCATGATCCACGCCTGCGGGATGACGGACCTCGTCAAGGACCTCGCCTACTCCCCCGGCGTCGTGGCGAAGGCGCGCGCCGCGCTCCTCGCCGGGGCGCCCATCCTGTGCGACGCGAACATGGTCGCCAGCGGCGTCACCCGCAAGCGCCTGCCCGCGGACAACGAGGTACTGTGCACGCTCGCCGACCCGGCGGTGCCCGGGCTGGCGCAGCGCATGGGCACGACCCGCAGCGCCGCGGCCCTGGAGCTGTGGCGCGAGAAGCTGGACGGCGCCGTCGTGGCCGTGGGCAACGCGCCCACCGCACTGTTCCGGCTGCTGGAGATGGTGGCCGAGGGCGCGCCCCGGCCGGCCGCCGTGCTCGGCATACCGGTCGGCTTCATCGGCGCCGCCGAGTCCAAGGACGCCCTGGCCGCCAGCCCGCTGGGGCTGGAGTACCTGGTGGTGCGGGGGCGGCGCGGCGGCAGCGCCATGGCCGCCGCCGCGATCAACGCGATAGCGAGCGAGGAAGAGTGAGCGAGCAGCATTCGCAGACGACGGGCCGGCTGTACGGGGTGGGGCTCGGCCCCGGCGACCCGTCGCTGATGACCGTACGGGCCGTCGAGGTCATCGTGGCGGCCGACGTCGTCGCGTACCACAGCGCCCGGCACGGCCGCTCCATCGCGCGCTCCATCGCCGAACGCCACCTGCGCCCCGAGCACATCGAGGAGCGCCTGGTCTACCCGGTCACCACCGAGACCACGGACCACCCCGGCGGCTACCGGGGCGCGATGGAGGAGTTCTACGAGGAGGCCGCGGCGCGGCTCGCCGCGCACCTGGACGCCGGGCGCACGGTCGCCGTCCTCGCCGAAGGCGACCCGCTCTTCTACAGCTCCTACATGCACATGCACAAGCGCCTCGCGCACCGCTACCCCACCGAGGTGATCCCCGGGGTCACCTCCGTGAGCGCCGCGGCCGCCCGGCTCGGCGAGCCGCTCGTCGAGGGCGAGGAGGTCCTGACGATCCTGCCGGGCACGCTGCCCGAGGAGGAGCTCGCGGCACGGCTCGCCGCCACCGACTCGGCCGTCGTCATGAAGCTCGGCCGGACCTTCCCCGCGGTGCGGGGCGCGCTGGAGCGCTCCGGACGGCTCGCGGACGCGCGGTACGTCGAGCGCGCGACGATGAGCGGCGAGCGCACGGGGCGGCTCGCCGACGTGGACCCCTCGTCGGTGCCGTACTTCTCGGTCGCCGTCCTGCCGAGCCGCGTGGACGCCGCGCCCGGCGCGGAACGGGGCGAGGTCGTGGTCGTCGGACTCGGCCCGGCGGGCCCGCTGTGGCTCACGCCCGAGGCGCGCGGCGAGCTCGCGGCCGCGCAGGACATCGTCGGCTACAGCACCTACGTGGACCGGGTGCCGGCCCGCCCCGGCCAGCGCCGCCACGCCTCCGACAACAAGGTGGAGTCGGAGCGGGCCGAGTTCGCGCTGGACCTGGCGCGGCAGGGGCGGCGCGTCGCCGTCGTCTCGTCCGGCGACCCCGGCGTCTTCGCCATGGCCACGGCGGTCCTGGAAGTGGCCTCCGAAGGCCCTTACCTCGACATCCCGGTGCGGGTGGTGCCCGGCATGACGGCCGCCCACGCGGCCGCCTCCCGCGCGGGCGCCCCGCTGGGCCACGACTACGCCGTCATCTCCCTCTCCGACCGGCTCAAGCCGTGGGAGGTCATCGCCGAACGGCTGCGCTCCGCCGCCTCCGCGGACCTGGTCCTGGCCCTGTACAACCCCGGCTCCCGCAGCCGCGTCTGGCAGGTCGGCAAGGCCCGCGATCTGCTGCTGGAGTTCCGCGCCCCGGAGACGCCGGTGGTCGTCGCCCGCGACGTGGGCGGCCCGGCGGAGTCCGTCCGCATCGTCCCCCTCGGCGAACTCGACCCCGCGGAGGTCGACATGCGCACGATCCTCCTCGTCGGCTCGACGCAGACGCGGGTGGCGAGCCGCACGGCGGACGGCTCACCGGAGAGGATCGTCTGGACGCCGCGGAGGTATCCGGAGGGGTGACCGATCAGCGGTGGGTACGGCTCACGTACCGAGGAAGGACACCCGGCGGATGTAGACCCGCTGGTGTCGCGGGATGACCTGGTACACGAACATGCCCGACGCGTCGACGGCCTCTTCCTGCATAGGGGGCGAAGCGCCCGTGTACTTCGCCCCGTCCAGGTAGAGCGCCGCAGCCGCGCGGACCAGCTCATCGGCCCGCTCCTCGACCTTCGCGATGAACGCGAGGCTCTCGATGCCGCCGATGACGAACCCGGGGTCCGGGTCGTACTCCCACGCCCAGCCGTCAGTCACCGGTCACCGCGGCCCGGGCCTCGTCTCGTACGGCCATGCACTCGTCCATGGCCGTACGCCACCTCGGGTCCTCGCGGTCCAGCGCGTTCGAGGCGTCAAGGGCGGCGTGATAGCGAGCCGCCAGGCCGGGGCGACGCTCGATCTCGATCTCGGTCGCCCATTTGACCTGGAACATCCGGATCGGGTTGAACGAGGCGTGCTGCGTGGCCGCGGTGAACGCCGAATCGCGGTCCGCCTGGAACTCCGCGAGCCGGGACGGAGCGACGCGCGCCAGCGCTGCACGAAGGGCCGGGAACGTCATGTCGGGACGCGGAAAGAGCTCGGCGGGCTCTTCTGAATGCTGTGCGGTCATCGGTCCTCCGTCGTCCGTCCGGCGCTCTCCGAACCGTACCGGCTCGGCCTTGGTGCCGGTGGGAAACCGACCGGCCGAAGCCGTCCTAGGACGCTTTCCACCCGCCCAGGCAGCCGCCGCCCCGGCACGGCACGGCACGACCGCAGGAGCGGGCTCGGCTCAGGTGCCGGAGAAGCAGCGGCGCAGCCACTCCCCGGCCTCGGCCGGGTCCGCCGCCGTCGGGACGCCCTCCGGGGCCGGGGGCCGGCGGACCACCACGACCGGGACGCCCGCCTCGCGGGCCGCGGTCAGTTTGGCCGACGTGGCCGCCGCCCCGCTGTCCTTCGTCACCAGGACGTCGATCCGGTGGCGCCGCAGCAGCTCGCGCTCGCCGTCGACCGTGAACGGGCCTCGGTCCAGGAGGACTTCCATGCGGGGCGGGGCCGGCGGCCCGGGGGCGTCCACGGAGCGGACGAGGAACCACATATCCTCGAGGTGCGCGAAGGCCGCCAGGCCCATCCGGCCCGTGGTCAGGAACGCGCGCTCCCCCAGCGCGGGCAGCACTCCGGCGGCTTCCGCCAGGGAAGCGACCGGGTGCCAGCAGTCACCCGGGCCGGGCTCCCAGCCGGGGCGGCGCACGGCCAGCACGGGAACGCGGACGGCCGCGGCGGCCTGCGCCGCGTTGAAACTGATCGTGCCGGCGAAAGGATGGGTGGCGTCGATGAGCGCGTCCACCTGCTGCTCGCGCAGCCACCGGGCGAGGCCCTCGGGGCCGCCGAACCCCCCGATGCGGACCTCTCCGGCGGGCAGGCGCGGCTGCGCCACGCGGCCCGCGAGGGACGTGGTCACACGGAGCCCGGGGTCCGCGTCGAGTTCGCCCGCAAGCCGGCGCGCCTCGGTCGTGCCGCCCAGGATCAGGATGTGGCGCTCGGCCCCCACGTCGTGCCTTTCTGTTCGCGTTCGCGTCACGGCCGGTTCGGCACCGCCGGTCCCCCACATTGTGGGTGTTCACCGTCGCGGCGGGAAAATCTTCCGGAGCGCCCCATGACCGACGTCGCCGATGCCACCGCAACCGCCGGTACGCCCGGCGAGGCTCCGGGTACGGCCGGCAAGGCCGCCGGCGGGCGCGCCGCCCAGCTGCAGCACACTGGTCTCCGCCACGGCTGGACGACCGGCGCGTGCGCGACCGCCGCGACCACCGCCGCATACACGGCCCTCCTCACGGGCGAGTTCCCCGACCCCGTGACGATCACCCTGCCCAAGGGGCAGACGCCCGCGTTCGCTCTCGCCGCTGAGCAGTTGGAGGAGGGGCGGGCCATGGCCGGCATCGTCAAGGACGCCGGTGACGATCCGGACGTCACCCACGGTGCGCTGATCCGTGCGACGGTACGGATCCTCCCGCCCGGTTCCGGGGTCGTGTTCCGGGCCGGGCCGGGCGTGGGCACCGTCACGCGCCCCGGGCTGCCCCTGGACGTGGGCGAGCCCGCCATCAACCCCGTGCCCCGGCAGCTGATGCGCGACCACGTCGCCGGGGTCGCGGCCCGGCACGGCGGCTCGGGCGACGTCGAGATCGAGGTCTCGGTCGACCACGGCGCGGAGATCGCCCGCTCGACCTGGAACCCCCGGCTCGGGATCCTGGGCGGCATCTCCATCCTCGGCACCACGGGCATCGTCGTGCCGTACTCGTGCTCCGCCTGGATCGACAGCATCCGGCGCGGCGTGGACGTGGCCCGCGCGGCGGGCCGCCGTCATGTCGCGGGCTGTACGGGATCGACGTCGGAGAAGGTCGCGGTCGCCGTGCACGGCCTGCCGGAGGACGCCCTGCTGGACATGGGCGACTTCGCGGGCGCGGTGCTGAAGTACATCCGCCGGCACCCGGTGGACCGGCTCACCGTCGCGGGCGGCTTCGCCAAGCTGTCGAAGCTGGCCGCCGGCCACCTCGACCTGCACTCGGGGCGGTCCCAGGTCGACAAGGGGTTCCTCGCGGAGCTGGCCCGCCGCGGGGGTGCCGGCGAGGAGCTGGCGGCCGCCGTCGCCGCCGCCAACACGGGCCTGGAGGCCCTGCGGCTGTGCGAGGCCGCCGGCGTCCCGCTCGGTGACCTGGTCGCCGCCACCGCCCGCGACGAGGCGCTCGCCGTGCTGCGCGGCGCGCCCGTCGCGGTCGACGTCATCTGCATCGACCGCGCGGGCGCGATCGTGGGGCGGGCGGGGCCGGTAGGGCCCCGTGGGGACTAGCGGAGGGTGTTGACCGTTGCGGCGGTCAGCTGCTTGTCCTTCGCCGGCTTGTCCGCCGCCGGCTTCGGCAGCGCCCCGCAGAACTCGCCCTCAAACATGTTCTCGAACGGCGGGCTCTCGTTGAGCCAGTCACCGTTGATGTTGAAGGTGAGCATGTGCTTGCCGTCGCGCGTGCCCGCGGCCCCGGTGAGGGAGCCCCAGACGACGCCGTCGTGGCCGTACACCTGCACGCCGCAGGTCAGCTTGCGGGAGATGATGCCGAGGCCGTAGGTGTAGTGCTCGCCCGTCTCGACGGTGGTGAGCATCTCGTCCAGCTGCTTCTTCGGCAGCAGCTTGCCCTGCAGCAGGCCGCTGAAGAAACGGTTGAGGTCGCCGCTCGTGCTCACGGCCTCGCCCGTGGCGCCGGACCAGGACGGCCGGTACTCGGTGGCGTCGTAGATCTCCGGGCCCGGGTCCGGCACGTAGAGCTTCGAGTAGCCGACCGGGTGCGGTGCCGGCAGCTTCGGGTCCGTGCCGGGGAAGGTCGTCTCCTTCAGGCCCAGCGGCTTGACGATACGGCGCTCGGCCTCGCGGGCGTACGGGTTCCCCGTCGCCTTCTCGATGATCATGCCGCCGAGGACGAAGTTGGTGTTGGAGTACCGCCAGCCCTTGCCGGGCTCGAAGTCCGGGCCGTACTTGATGCCCATGGCCACGATCTGCTGGGGCGTCTTGATGTCGTAGCGGTGCTCGAAGAAGCCCTGGCCGTTCATCTGCTCGTTCCACTCGGGCGTGTACACCATGTCGTGCACGCCGCTGGTGTGGTTGAGGAGATGACGGATCGTGATCTTGTTGGCGTCGTAGCCGTTGCCCTTGACCACGCCGGGGAGCCACTTCTCGACGGAGTCGTCGAGGCTCAGCTTCCCCTCCGCCTCCAGCTGCAGCAGGACCGTCGCGACGAAGGTCTTCGTGATGCTGCCCGCGCGGAAGTGGTCGGCGGCGGTGCGCTTGCGCTTCGTGGCGGTGTCCGCGTAGCCGGCGGAGCCGGACCAGGTGCCCTTGGGCGTGAGGGTTCCCGCGGCGACGCCGGGCATGCCGGCGGCGACGAGGCCGTTCAGGGCGGCCTGGGTGGCGGCGTGGCTCTCGGCGCCGGTCTCGGCGCCGGCCGGGGTGGTGGCTGCGGTGGCCGGGCCGATCGCGGTGGCTGCGATCGTGGTTGCCGTGAGGGCTACGAGGGCTGCTCGTACGGCCTTTGACGTGCGCTTGGGCATGCTGGTCCCCCCTGGGATGATCATTTCCTAGTAAGCATAGGCTAACCTTCCTTTCCGCATGCGTTCCGGTCCCGGTCCACCGAGTACAGGTAGCTGTCCGGGAACTGTTCCGCCGCCAGCGTGCGGCCCACGACGATGACCGCCGTGCGGACCACTCCGGCCTCCCTCACCTTCTCCGCGATGTCGGCGAGCGTCCCGCGCAGGACCAGTTCGTCCGGGCGGCTGGCCATCGCGACGACGGCGGCGGGGCAGTCGGCGCCGTAGTGCGGGAGGAGTTCCGCGACGACCTCGTCGGTGTAGCGGGCGGCGAGGTGAAGGACGAGCAGGGCGCCGCTGCGGCCCAGGGTGGCGAGGTCCTCGCCGGGGGGCATGGGGGTGGCCTGGCGGGCGATCCGCGTGAGGATCACCGTCTGGCCGACCGTCGGCACGGTCAGCTCGCGGCCGAGGGCGGCGGCCGCCGCGGCGAAGGCGGGGACGCCGGGCACGATCTCGTACGGGACGCCGGCCGCGTCCAGGCGGCGCATCTGCTCGGCCACGGCGCTGAAGACGGAGGGGTCGCCGGAGTGCAGGCGCGCCACGTCCTGACCCGCTTCGTGGGCCCGGGTCAGCTCCTCGGTGATCTCGTCGAGGGTCAGGCCGGCGGTGTCCACCAGGCGCGCGTCCGGCGGGCATTCGGTGAGGAGTTCGCGCGGGACGAGGCTGCCCGCGTAGAGGCAGACGCCGCAGCGGGCGAGGGTGCGGGCGCCGCGCAGGGTGATGAGGTCGGCGGCGCCGGGGCCGGCGCCGATGAAGTACACGGTCACGGGGCGGGGTCTCCTGTCGGTGGGGGGTCGGTGCCGGGGCGGGGCCGGCCCTTCCGGGGCTGCATGATTTAGGCGGGCACTGTCAACACGTCAAGGAACTCCGAACTTCCGCCACAAATCACGCTTTACGCCCCTCCCAGGGCCGGCCCCGCCCCGGCCCCTCCTCCTCGTCCTGCGTCTGCGGCCCGGTCTTCACCACGGACCACTGGGTGACCGGCATCGCCTGCCTCCAGCCCGTGAAGCCGCCCACGGGGACCGCCTGGGCGACCGCCAGGCGGGTCAGCTCACCGCCGGCGCGGCCGTACCAGTAGGTGAGCAGCGACTCGGACTCGAGGGTGACCGTGTTGGCCACGAGGCGGCCGCCCGGAGGCAGGGCCTCCCAGCAGGCGTCCAGCAGGCCGGGAGTCGTGAGGCCGCCGCCGATGAAGATCGCGTCGGGGGTGGGGAGTCCGGTGAGTGCGGCGGGAGCCCGGCCGGTGACGGTCCGGAGGCCGGGGACGCCCAGTTTCTCGGCGTTTCGGGTAATGCGGGCCGCTCTTGCGGGGTCGCGCTCGATGGTGACGGCGCGGCAGGTGCCGTGGGTCCGCATCCATTCGATGGCGATCGAGCCGGAGCCGCCGCCGATGTCCCAGAGGAGTTCGCCGGGGGCGGGGGCGAGTGTCGCGAGGGTGACCGCCCGTACGTGACGCTTCGTCAGCTGGCCGTCGTGTTCGTAGGCGTCGTCGGGCAGGCCCGGCGTGAGCGGGAGGCGGGGCGCGCCGGGGGCGCGGTGGCAGGTGACGGCGATGACGTTGAGGGCATCGCCGGGGGCGTGGTGCCAGTCGTCGGCCGTTCCCTCGATGCGGCGTTCGGCCTCAGCTCCGAGCTGTTCCAGGACCGTCATGCGGCTCTGGCCGTAGCCGTGCGTGCGGAGGTGGGCGGCGACCTCGGCGGGCGTGTCCGCGCCGGAGCTGAGGACGAGCACGTGGTGGTTGTGGTGGAGGGCCGCGGTGAGCGTGGAGAGCGGGCGGCCTACGAGGCTGACCACTTCCGCTTGTTCGAGTGGTATGCCCAGGCGGGCGCAGGCGTACGAGACCGATGAGGGGTGCGGGAGTACGTGGAGCGCGTCCGGGCCGACGGTTTCGGCGAGGGTGCGGCCGATGCCGAAGAACATGGGGTCGCCGCTGGCGAGCACGCAGACGCGGCGGCCCGCGTGCGCCGCCAGCAGGCCCGGGACGGCCGGGCGGAGAGGGGAGGGCCAGGGGACGCGTTCGGCAGTGCAGGCGGCGGGCAGCAGGTCCAGCTGGCGGGGGCCGCCGATAATCACCTCGGCGGTGCGCAGCGCCTCCTGAGAGGCGGGGGCGAGGCCGGTCCAGCCGTCGGCACCGATGCCGACGACGGTGACGGGGGCGGGGCTCACGGGGCTGTCACCTCGGCGTTCGCTACGGGCTGGGGCACGGGAACTCTACTGACCGCGGACGGTGGCGCGGCATGCGGGCCCTTATTGCATATGCTGTGCAATTGCTATTGGAATGCGGGAGGTGCGGCGTGGTGCGTTCGCCGGTGGTGCTGGGTATCGAGTCGTCCTGCGACGAGACCGGCGCCGGGTTGGTGCGGGACGGGAAACTGCTGGGCCACGCGGTGGCCTCCAGCATGGACGAGCACGCGCGCTACGGCGGCGTCGTCCCCGAGATCGCGGCCCGCGCGCACGTGCACGCCGCCGCGCCCGTCGTGCACGCGGCGCTCGCCGACGCCGGGCTGACGATGCGGGACATCGGCGCCGTCGCCGTGACCACCGGGCCCGGCCTCTCCGGCGCGCTCCAGGTGGGCCTGGCCGCGGCGAAGGGGATCGCCTACGCGCTCGGCGTGCCGCTGTACGGCGTGCACCACCTCGCGGGGCACGTGGCCGCGGACACGCTGGAACACGGGCCGCTGCCGGACCCCTGCATGGTGCTCATCGTTTCCGGCGGGCACACGTCGCTGCTGCTCGTACGGGACCTGGCGCGCGATCCGATCGTGCACCTCGGTGACACGCTGGACGACGCGGCGGGCGAGTGCTTCGACAAGGTGGCCCGGGTCTTCGGGCTGCCCTATCCCGGCGGGCCCGCCGTGGACCGTGTGGCGCGCGAGGGCGATCCGCGGGCGGTGCCGTTCCCGCGGCCGCTCACGGGGCCGCGGGACGACCCGTACGCCTTCTCGTTCTCCGGGCTGAAGACGGCCGCCGCGCGGTGGGCGGAGCAGCACCGCGCGGCCGGGCGTCCGCTCCCCGTCGCGGACGGGGCGGCGTCCCTGCAGGAAGCGGTGGCCGACGTCCTCACGCGCAAGGCGGTGGCCGCGTGCGCCGAGCACGGGGTGGGGACACTGGTCGTCGTCGGCGGCGTCGCCGCCAACTCCCGGGTGCGGGCCCTGGCCCAGCAGCGGTGCGCCGCCGCGGGCATCGAACTGCGGGTGCCGCCGCTGCGGCTCTGCACGGACAACGGCGCGATGATCGCCGCCGTCGGCGACCTCCTGGCCCGCGCGGGCGCGGCCCCGGCCCCGCTGGACATCTCCATCGACCCGTCAGCCCCCCTGGAGTACGCGACGCTCCATCCGGTCGCGCGACGCGCCACGGTGTAGCCGGGGCGGATGGTTCGGCACCGCAGCGCCGGAAGACGGCGGCCGTGCCGCCCCACGACAGGCCCGTCCGGCACCGCCGACCCCCTGCGTGGGGGCTCATCACCGCCGCGGCGGAAAGAGCTGGTCGGCCTCCAGCCGCATCACTTCCGCCGCCACGGCGAGCAACCGCCACAGCGGCACTCGGCAGTGCCACCGCACTTCTTCCGCCGCCGCGGCGAACAACCACCGCGCTGCCATCCGGCGGTGCCGAGCCCTCCCGTCACTCCCCGATCGTTCGGACCCCTACGAAGTCGACCCCGCCGCCGAGCGTGACGCAGTCACCCTCGTACCGCGTACGGATGCATGAAGCCGAGCCCTGGGCGATGGTGAGGTCACGCCTCAAGGCGGCGGTGAGGGAAACCGCCGCCGCCCCCGTGGCCTCGTCCTCGGCGATGCCGTCGCCGCGGCGCGGGAAGCCCCGGGCGCGGACGCGGCCCGTCGGCTCGTGCTGCCAGGACCAGGCGTAGAGCCAGCCGTCGCCGGGCGGCGGGGCGGGGAGGGCGTCGACGTCCGCGGGCAGGGCGTGCTGCTGGAGGAGGCGGCCCGCGGACCAGGAGGCGCGGGCGCGGATCCACGTGGCGCCGTCCGCCGTCCAGGACGGCACGTCGCCCGCGGGCGGCCGCAGCACGTCCGCCGCATAGCCGGACTGCCGCAGGTGCCAGGCCATGCCCACGAGCGGGTGCCCGGCGAAGGGCAGGCGCCCGCTCGGGGTGAAGATGTCGGCCTCGCCGCGGGCGGGGTCGCCGACGAACACCGTCTCGCTGAAGCCCAGCTCCGCGGCCAGCCGCTGCCGGGCGGCGGCGCCGGGGACGGCCGGGCCGTCGTGGACGACTCCGAGGAGGTTGCCGCCGGAGCCGTCCGGGCCGGTGAAGACCCGCAGGACGCGGACGTCCACGGCCGGCGCCTTACCAGCCCGCCGGGCGGTAGTCCTTGAGGAAGCAGCCGTACAGGTCCTCGCCCTGTTCGCCGCGCACGATCGGGTCGTAGACGCGCGCCGCGCCGTCGACGAGGTCGAGGGGGGCGTGGAAGCCGGCCTCGGCGAGGCGGACCTTGTCCGGGTGGGGGCGCTCGTCGGTGATCCAGCCGGTGTCGACGCTGGTCATGAGGATGTTGTCGGTCTCGAACATCTCCTGCGCGCTGGTGCGTGTGAGCATGTTGAGCGCGGCCTTGGCCATGTTGGTGTGCGGGTGGCCCGCGCCCTTGTAGCCGCGGCTGAAGACGCCTTCCATGGCGGAGACGTTGACCACGTACTTGCGGCGCGCGGGCGACGCGGCCATCGCCGGCCGCAGCCGGTTGACCAGCACGAACGGGGCCGTGACGTTGCACAGCTGGACTTCGAGGAGCTCGACGGGGTCGACGTCGCCGACCGCCTGGATCCAGGTGTTCGTGGCGTCCAGGTCGGGGACGAGCCCGCCGGCGTCGATGGCGGTGCCGGCCTCGACGCGGGCCAGGGACGCGGAGCCGCTGGTGAGGGCGAGCTCGGTGAGGGCCTGCGGGGTGAGGGAGTCGTGCTTGCTGCCGGCGGGGGCGGGCAGCTCGGGCTGGGCGCCGCTGCCGAAGGCGCCGAAGACCTCGGAGGCGGGCAGCTCACCGGCGGGCAGCGGGGCGGCCTCGGCGCTGATCAGCTCGCGGTAGGCGGCCGGGGTGCGGCGCACCGTCTGGGCCGCGTTGTTGATCAGGATGTCGAGGGGGCCCTCGGCGCCGACGGAGTCGGCGAGGGCGACGACCTGCGCGGGGTCGCGCAGGTCAATGCCGACGATCTTGAGCCGGTGCAGCCAGTCCGCGCTGTCCTCCATCGCCTTGAAGCGGCGGATGGCGTCATTGGGGAAACGCGTGGTGACGGTGGTGTGCGCGCCGTCGCGCAGCAGCCGCAGCGCGATGTACATGCCGATCTTCGCGCGGCCGCCGGTGAGCAGGGCCCGCTTGCCGGTCAGGTCGGTGCGGGCGTCGCGGCGGGCGCGGTTCTCCGCCGCGCAGGGCTGGCAGAGCTGGTGGTAGAACGCGTCGACCTCGGTGTAGCGGCCCTTGCAGGTGTAGCAGGACCGGGGACGTTCGAGGATGCCGACGATCTTGGTGGCGGCGGTGGCGGCGAGCGGTATGCCGCGGGTCTCGTCGTCGATGCGGTCGGCGGCGCCGGTGGCCGTGGCCTCGGTGACGGCCTTGTCGTGCGCGGTCTTGGCGGCGCGGCGCTCCTGGCGGCGGCGCTGCTTGACCGTGCGGTAGATGCCGGACGTGGCCCGGCGGACCGCGATCGCGTCGGGGTGGTCGACGGGCAGTTCGTCGAGCTCTTCGAGCACGCTCAGGCAGACCGCCATGCGCTCGGGGTCGATGCCCGGCCCGTACTCGTCCGCTGCGCCCGCGCCCACGCGGCTGTCCTCAGTGACCTCGGTGACCGTCATCGCCGCTGTTGTTTCCCGGTTCGTCTGTTCGAATGAAGCTGCCAGGAAACTGTACGTATGCGGGGGTGGTGGCACCAAACCCGCAGGCGCGGGGCCTGCGCCACGGGCTTCACGCCCGGCACCCCGCGCCTCAGACATCACATACCACTTATTGGGTCTTCCGGGTTAATTGCGTCTTTCAGCGCCTATATCCGACCTGTCTCCACAGTTACACCGGACACAATTGCCGCTCACCACCCATGAGAAAGGTTTAGCCATGTCGCGTATCGCCAAGGCCGCCGTCCTGACCGCTGCCGCCGGCGTCGCCGTCACGGGCGCTGCCGGAGTCGCCTCCGCAAGTGCGGGAGCGAACGGCGCCGCCGTCGGCTCGCCCGGCGTCATCTCCGGCAACACCATTCAGGTCCCGATTCAGGTCCCGATCAACCTGTGCGGCAACACGATCGACATCATTGCCCTCCTGAACCCGACCTTCGGCAACACCTGCGTCATCGCCGGCTAGTGACCCCCGCGCCCAGGTGGGACCACCGGACCCACCTGCGCGGCAGGCGCGGGAAGGGTCACAGTCAGCCGCCGGAATCCTGACCTGCGCTTTCGTGGCGCCCATCACGCTCTGCGCGGTGGGCGCCACGGTCATGTCCGGCCGCCTCCCGCCCGCCCTCGCCGCCCTCGCCGCCCTCTGCCCCGGAGCGGCCGGGCCGCTGGGCGCCGGGGAGATCGGGTATCTCCACGACCGGCGGAAGGTCGGGGGTCAGGTGCGTATGGCTTGCGGTCATCGTCGGTGCCTGCCTTGTCGGAGAGGAAAGGAAAGAAAGAGGGGGAGAGGGGGGAGAGGACGGCGGCGGGTCAGCCCGGGGCCGGGGTGTGCTGCGGGGCCACCGCGGGGGCGAGGAGCTCCTCGCGCAGCCGCGCGCAGGTCCGGCTGAGGATGCGCGATATCTGCATCTGGGAGACGCCCAGCCGCGCGCCGATCTGCTTCTGGGTGAGGTTGCCGAAGAACCGCCAGTAGAGGACGTACCTCTCCCGCTCGGAGAGCGCCGTGAGCAGCGGTTTGAGGGACTGCCGGTCGACCACCAGGTCCAGCGCCGGGTCCGTCCCGCCGAGAGTGTCGGAGAGCGGGAGGTCGCCTGCGCCCAGCACCGGGTGGTCCAGCGACAGCGTGTTGTGCACGCCCTCGGCGGCCAGGCCCCGGCGCACCTCGTCCTCGGTCAGGCCGCACTCGGCGGCGAGCTCGGCGGGACTGGGCCGGGTGCGGGCGTCGCGCTGGCCGAGGGCCGTCTGCGCGGCGCGCACGGCCGTGCGGAGCTCCTGGTCCCGGCGGGGGATGTGCAGCGACCAGGCGTGGTCGCGGATGTGCCGCCTGAGCTCGCCGGCGATCGTGGGCACGGCGAAGGTCTCGAAGGCGTGGCCGAGCCGCGGGTCGTACCGGTCCACGGCGTTGACCAGCCCCAGCGCCGCGACCTGCCGCAGGTCCGCGGGGGTCTCGCCGCTGCTGCGGAAGCGCAGGCTGATGCGCTCCGCCATGGGCAGCCAGGCGGCGATGAGCTCCTGCCGCAGCCGGTCGCGCTCGGCGCCGGCCGGCAGCTCCGCCAGGCGGGCGAAGGAGGCGGCGGTGTCGGGGGCGTCGCGGTTGCGCCGCCGTGTCGCCCCCCGGTCCATGGTCGTCGTCCGGTCCATGGTCACAGTCCTCCTCGCTCCCGGGCAAAAGGAGTGCCTGCCGGCCGGAAGCACCTTCCGGTAGTTGCGGCTGCCCTGGCAGGGCCCCCGCAAACAGGTCGGCGGAACGCCTCCGCGGGGCCGCGGGGGCGGCGGCCGGGAGGCCGGTCGCATTCCCAAGGGTCACCCGGGCGGGCCGATTCCGCGACTCGGAGCATCTGATTAGTCACGGAAGGTGACAGGCTTCCGTGCGGCGGGCAAGGGCCGGGCGGGCCGCAAAGCTGGCCGGACCGGCCCTACGCGCGGCCCACCGGCGGCTGGCAGCGTGTGCGGTGCCCGGCGGCGGGCGTTTGGCGCGCCCGGCGGCGGGTACCCGGCACCGCGTCCCGAGGAGGCTGTATGCCCGAGCACGCCGACCGCACCGCCGGACCGGGAACGGGCGGACCCGCAGACCCGCGGCCGGACGGGCCCTCCGACGCCGAGCTGGCCGCGCTCGACGCCCACTGGCGCGCCGCCAACTACCTGGCCGCCGGCCAGATCTACCTGCTGAGCAACCCGCTGCTGTCCGTCCCCCTGGAACCCGAGCACATCAAGCCCCGCCTGCTCGGCCACTGGGGCACCTCCCCCGGCCTCAACCTGATCCACACCCACCTCAACCGCGTCGTCAAGGCGCGGGGGCTGAACGCCGTCTGCATCTGGGGGCCGGGGCACGGCGGCCCGGCGGTCCTCGCGAACTCCTGGCTGGAGGGCAGCTACAGCGAGGTCTACCCGGACGTGAGCCGGGATGCCGACGGCATGGAGCGGCTGTTCCGGCAGTTCTCCTTCCCCGGCGGCGTGCCCAGCCACGTCGCCCCGGAGACCCCCGGCTCCCTCCACGAGGGCGGCGAGCTGGGCTACTCCCTCGCCCACGCCTACGGTGCCGCCCTCGACAACCCGGGCCTGCTCGTGGCCTGCGTCGTCGGCGACGGCGAGGCCGAGACCGGCCCGCTGGCCGCTTCCTGGCACGCGAACAAGTTCCTCGACCCGGTCCACGACGGCGCCGTCCTGCCGGTCCTGCACCTCAACGGCTACAAGATCGCCAATCCCACGGTGCTCGCCCGGCTGCCCGAGGCCGAGCTGGACAAGCTCCTGCGCGGGTACGGCCACGAGCCGATCCACGTCGCCGGCGACGATCCCATGGAGGTGCACCGCGCCCTCGCCCACGCCATGGACCGGGCCCTGGAGCACATCGCGCTCGCCCAGCACATCGCCCGCGAGGAGGGCGTGACCGACCGCGTGCACTGGCCGGTGATCGTGCTCCGTACGCCCAAGGGCTGGACGGGTCCGCGCGAGGTCGACGGCGTGCCCGTGGAGGGCACCTGGCGCTCCCACCAGGTGCCGCTCGCCGGCGTCCGCGACAACCCGGAGCACCTGCGGCAACTGGAGGCGTGGCTGCGCTCGTACCGGCCGGAGGAGCTCTTCGACGAGGCCGGGCGGCCGCGCCCCGAAGTCCTCGCGCACGTACCGGAGGGCAACCGGCGGCTCGGCGCCAACCCGCACGCCAACGGCGGCCTGCTCACGCGCTCCCTGCCCGTCCCGCCCCTGGAGCACTACGCGGTGCCCGTCGACAAGCCGGGCGCCACTCTGCACGAGCCGACCCGGGTCCTCGGCGGGCTGCTGGCCCAGATCATGGCCGACACGGCGGTCAGCCGGGACTTCCGCGTCGTCGGGCCGGACGAGACCGCCTCCAACCGCCTCGACGCCCTCTACGCCGCCACCGGCAAGGCGTGGCAGGCCGAGCAACTGCCCACGGACGAACACCTCGCCCGCGACGGCCGGGTGATGGAGGTGCTGTCCGAACACCTCTGCCAGGGCTGGCTGGAGGGCTACACCCTCACCGGCCGGCACGGCCTGTTCTCCTGCTACGAAGCGTTCGTCCACATCGTCGACTCGATGGTCAACCAGCACATCAAGTGGCTCAGGACCGCGCGGAACCTGCCCTGGCGCCGCCCCGTGCCCTCCCTCAACTACCTGCTGACCTCGCACGTCTGGCGCCAGGACCACAACGGCTTCTCCCACCAGGACCCCGGCTTCGTCGACCACGTCCTCAACAAGTCCCCCGAGGTCGTGCGCGTCTACCTGCCCCCGGACGCCAACACGCTGCTGTGCGTCGCCGATCACGTGCTGCGCAGCCGTGACTACGTCAACGTCGTCGTCGCCGGCAAGCAACCCTGCTTCGACTGGCTCGACCTGGACGCGGCCCGCGCCCACTGCGCCCGCGGCGCGGGCGTGTGGGAGTGGGCGGGCACCGAGACCGGCGACCGGCCCCCGGACGCCGTCCTGGCCTGCGCCGGCGACGTCCCCACCCAGGAGGTGCTGGCCGCCGCCGACCTGCTCCGCCACGAACTGCCCCAGCTCGCCCTGCGGGTCGTCAACGTCGTCGACATGACACGGCTCCTGCCCCAGGAGGAGCACCCGCACGGCATGCCGGACACGGAGTACGACGCGCTGTTCACGACCGACCGGCCCGTCGTCTTCGCCTACCACGGCTATCCGTGGCTGATCCACCGCCTCGCCTACCGGCGCGCGGGCCACGCCAACCTGCACGTCCGCGGCTACAAGGAGGCCGGGACGACAACCACCCCCTTCGACATGGTCGTCCGCAACGACCTCGACCGCTACCGCCTCGTCATGGACGTCATCGACCGGGTGCCGGGCCTGGGCGTGCGCGCGGCGTCCGTACGGCAGGCCATGGCGGACGCGCGGACGCGGCACCACGCGTGGATCCGCGAGCACGGGGTGGACATGCCGGAGGTCGCGGAGTGGAGCCGGCAGGGGTGAGCCGCCGGCGCACAGGAGTGACCCACCGTCACGCATGACGTGGGTCACTCCGGCGAAACCTTGACGCCCCGGGCGTGTAATCGATTTCCTGACTCGCACGGCAGCCGCACGAAAACGATTGCACGACCGGGCCGGGAGGCGCAGCGCCATGGCGAACATCAAGGACGTCGCCGAGCGGGCAGGCGTCTCCGTCGCCACCGTCTCCCGCGTCCTCAACGGCCGCTCCCCCGTCGCCGGGACCCGCGAGCGGGTGCTGGCCGCCGTGGCCGAGCTCGGCTACCGGCCCGACGCCGTCGCCCGCGCCCTGCGCACCGCGCGCACCCGTACGCTCGGGCTCGTCATCAGCGACCTGCGCAACCCCTTCTTCACCGAGCTGGCCGACGCCGTCGAGCAGGAGGCCCGGCGGCTGGGCTACAGCCTGATCATCGGCAACGCCGGCGAGAGCACGCGGCAGCAGGACGACCACATCCGCACCCTCCTCGACCGGCGCATCGACGGCCTGCTGGTCAGCTCGGCGGGCACCGGTTCGGCGATGCTCCGCGAGGCCGCCGACGCCGGCACGCCGCTCGTGCTCCTGGACCGCACGGTGCCGGGCGTCGCCGCCCCGTGCGTCCGGGCGGAGGGCCGGGCCGCGCTGACGGAGCTCGCGGCGCACCTGGCGGCGCTGGGGCGGCGCCGGCCGGCCGTCATCGTCGCGCCGGCCGGGACACCCGTCGGGGACGAGCGCCTGGAGCTGTTCCGGGCGGCCCTCGCCGCCCACGGCATCGCCCTGCCGCCGGAGCGCGCCGGCGCCTCGCCGGACCTGCGCCCGGAGGGCGGCCGGCAGGTGATGCGGCGGCTGCTGGACCTCCCCGAGCCGCCGGACGCCGTCCTGGCCACCGACAACCTGATGGCGCTCGGCGCCCTGGACGAGGTGCGGGCGCGGGGGCTGCGCGTCCCCTCCGACGTCGCGCTCGTCGCCTTCGACGACGTGGCGTGGTTCGCCCACCTCGACCCGCCGCTCACGGCCGTCGCCCAGCCGACGCGCGCGCTGGGCGAGGCCGCCGTGCACACGCTGCTGGAGCGCGTCGAGGGGCGCGAGGCCCCGTCCGTGCTGCTCCCCGCCCGGCTCGTCAAGCGCCGCTCCTGCGGCGAACCGGCAACCGACTGACATCAGGAGAGGGGCAGCGCATGACCGGCGTCGACGACGACGTTCCGGACGGCCGCGAGCTACTGCGGGTCGAGGGCGTCACCAAGGCGTTCCCGGGCGTCCGCGCCCTGGACGGCGTCGACCTGAACCTGCGCGCGGGCGAGGTGCACGTCCTCCTCGGCGAGAACGGCGCCGGCAAGAGCACCCTCATCAAAATGCTCGCCGGCGTCCACCGGCCCGACACGGGCCGCGTCCTGGTGGCCGGCCGCGAGGTCGCCGTCCGTTCCGCGCAGGACGCGCAGCGGCTCGGCATCGCCACCATCCACCAGGAGTTCAACCTCGTGCCCGGCCTGACGGTCGCCGAGAACATCTTCCTGGGCCGCCAGCCGCGCACCCGCCTCGGGCTGATCGACAAGCGCACCATGCGGGCGCGGGCCGCGGAACTCCTGCGCCGCGTACGCCTGGACGTCTCCCCCGACGCCCCGGTCGCGGAGCTGGGCATCGCCCGCCTGCAGATGGTGGAGATCGCCAAGGCCCTGAGCCTCGGTGCCCGCGTCCTGATCATGGACGAGCCGACGGCGGTGCTCACCTCCGAGGAGGTGGGCACGCTCTTCGGCATCGTCCGCGAGCTGCGCGACAGCGGCGTCGGCATCGTCTTCATCACCCACCACCTGGAGGAGATCGCGGCGCTCGGGGACCGGGTGACGGTCCTGCGCGACGGCCGCTCGGTCGCCGAGGTGCCCGCCGGCACGGACGAGGACGAGCTGATCCGGCTGATGGTCGGCCGCGACATCGCCGAGCAGTACCCGCGCGAGCGGCCCGCGGAACCCGGCGCGCCGCTCCTGCGCGTGCGCGGGCTGACCCGCGAACCCGCCTTCCGCGACGTCGGCTTCGACGTCCGGGCCGGTGAGGTCGTGGGGCTCGCCGGCCTGGTCGGCGCGGGCCGCACGGAGGTGGCGCGGGCGCTGTTCGGCGTGGACCGCTACGACGCCGGGACCGTCGAGGTCAGCGGCGAGGAGCTGGCGCGCGGCGACGTACGAGCGGCGATGCGGGCCGGGCTCGGGCTCGTCCCCGAGGACCGCAAGGGCCAGGGCCTGCTGCTGGACGCCTCGCTGGGCGACAACCTCACCCTGGCCCGGCTGGAGCGGGACACCCGGGGCGGCTTCGTGGACCGGCGCGGCCCGCGGCGGGAGGCGGCAGCGGTCGCCGAGCGGCTGAAGGTGCGCATGAGCGGCCTGGAGCAGTCCGCGCGCACCCTCTCCGGCGGCAACCAGCAGAAGATCGTCATCGGCAAGTGGCTGCTGGCCGGGGCCCGGCTGCTGATCCTCGACGAGCCGACGCGCGGCATCGACGTCGGCGCGAAGGTCGAGATCTACCGGCTCGTCAACGAGCTGACGGCCGCGGGCCACGCCGTGCTGATGATCTCCAGCGATCTGCCCGAGGTGCTCGGCATGAGCGACCGGGTCCTGGTCATGGCCCAGGGCCGGATCGCCGGGGAACTGGCGGGTGAGCGGGCCACGCAGGACGCGGTGATGCAGCTGGCCCTGCGGCCGGCGAACGGCGGCAACACGTACGAAGTGAGCGCGATGGAGGGCTCCGATGTCGGCTGAGGTGCTGCGGGCGCCCGGGGGTAGCGCCCTCGGGCAGTGGTTCGCGAGGGCGGTGCTCCGCAACGGCCCGCTGGGCGGGCTGGTCGCCCTGGTCCTGGTGATGGCGGTGCTGTCCCGGGACTTCCTGAACGGGCAGAACCTCCTCAACGTGGGCGTGCAGGCGTCGGTGACGGCGATCCTGGCGTTCGGCGTCACGTTCGTGATCGTGTCGGCGGGCATCGACCTGTCCGTCGGCTCGGTCGCCGCCCTGTCGGCGACCGTCGTGGCGTGGTGCGCGACGACGGAGGGCCTGCCCGTCTGGCTGTCGGTGCTGCTCGGCCTGGCCGTGGGCGCGGCGGCGGGGCTGGTCTCCGGCGCCCTCGTCGCGTACGGGAGGCTGCCCGCGTTCATCGCCACCCTGGCGATGCTCTCGGTCGGCCGCGGCCTGGCCCTCGTGATCTCCGGCGGCTCACCCATCGCCTTTCCCTCCGCCCTCGGCGGGCTCGGCGACACGCTCGGCGGCCGGCTGCCCGTGCCCGTCCTCGTGCTGGCCGCCATGGGAGCGGTCGCGGCGCTGATCCTGGCCCGTACGTACACCGGCCGTGCGATGTTCGCGATCGGCGGCAACGAGGAGGCGGCCCGGCTGTCGGGGATCGACGTCCGGCGCCGCAAGCTCGTCATCTACGCGCTGTCGGGGCTGTTCGCCGCCGTGGCCGGCATCGTGCTGGCCGCCCGGCTGACGTCGGCGCAGCCGCAGGCCGCGGTCGGCTACGAGCTGGACGCCATCGCTGCCGTCGTGATCGGCGGGGCGAGCCTGTCGGGCGGCTCCGGCAAGGTGTCCGGCACGCTGATCGGTGCGCTGATCCTCGCGGTGCTGCGCAACGGGCTCAACCTGCTGAGCGTGTCGGCGTTCTGGCAGCAGGTGGCGACGGGCCTGGTCATCGCGCTGGCCGTGCTGCTGGACACGCTGCGCCGCCGGAGCGCACGATGAGGCGGCGGGTGCTCGCCGTGGCGGCCGCGCTGGCCGCGTCCCTGTCCCTGTCCGGCTGCGACCGCGGCGGGAACACCGACCTCGGGCTCGCCCTGTCGACGCTGAACAACCCGTTCTTCGTCGGCATCAAGGAGGGCGCACAGGCAGAGGCGGAGGCCCGCGGCCTGAAGATCAACATCACGGACGCGCAGAACGATCCCACCCAGCAGATCAACCAGATCGAGACGTTCACGAGCCAGAACGTCAAGGCCGCTGTCATCAATCCGGTCGACTCCGACGCCGCGGTACCGGCCGTGGGCGTGGCCAACCGGGCGAAGGTGCCGGTGATCTCCATCGACCGGGGCGTGAACGGCGGCCGGGTCGGCTCGACGATCGCCTCCGACAACACCGAGGGCGGCCGGCTGGCGGCCAGGACGCTCGCCGCGTCCCTCGGCGGCAAGGGGAAGGTCGCGTTCCTGGAGGGCCAGCCGGGGACGTCGGCGGCGCGCGAGCGCGGCAAGGGCTTCGAGGAGGGCATCAAGGCGTACCCGGGCATCGAGGTCGTGGCCCGCCAGCCCGCCGACTTCGACCGCACCAAGGGCATGGACGTGATGGCGAACATGCTCCAGGCGCACCGGGACGTCGCGGGCGTCTTCGCCGCGAACGACGAGATGGCGCTCGGCGCGGCCAAGGCCCTGGGCTCCGCATCGGGCAAGAGGGTGAAGGTCGTGGCCTTCGACGGCACGCCGGACGGGATCGCCGCCGTCCGGGCCGGGACGCTGACCGCGACCGTCGCCCAGCAGCCGCGGCTGCTGGGCCGGCAGGCGGTGGACTGGGCGGTGAAGGCGGCGCGGGGCGAGCGGCTGCCGGTCCGGGTGAAGGTGCCGGTCGTGCTGGTGACCAAGGAGAACGCGGACGGATTCGATGGGTGACGACAAGATGCGGGACGAGATGCGCGAGAAGACGTACGACGTACTGGTGGTGGGGTCCGCCAACGCGGACCTGACGGTCCGGGTGGAGCGGCGGCCCGGCGCGGGCGAGACCGTGCTGGGCACGGATCTGGTCGAGTCGGCGGGCGGCAAGGGCGCCAACCAGGCCGCCGCGGCGGCCCGCCTCGGCGCCCGGACGGCGCTGCTGGCCAAGGTCGGTGACGACGCGTTCGGCGAGCTGCTGCTGGCCGGGCAGCGCGAGGCCGGCACGGAGCTGCGGCACGTGCTGGTCGAGGCGGGCGCCCGGACGGGCACGGCGATGATCGTCGTCGGCCCGGACGGGGACAACAGCATCGTGGTCTCGCCGGGCGCGAACGCCCGGCTCCTGCCGGAGGACGTCGAGGCGGCGCGGGACGTCATCGCCGCCTCGGCCGTGGTCTCCCTGCAGCTGGAGATCCCGCCCGCGACCGTGCGGGCGGCCGCCGAGACCGCCCGCGACGCGGGCACGCGCGTCGTGGTCAACCCCTCGCCGGCGCCGGACCGGCTGGACACCGAGGTCCTCACGGCGGCCGACCCGCTGGTCGTCAACGAGCACGAGGCCCGGCACCTGACGCAGCTCGTCGACGGCACGCCGGACGCGTGGGCCCGCTCCCTGCGCGACCAGGGCGCCCGCTCGGTCGTGGTCACCCTCGGGGCCGAGGGGGCGCTCACCCTGGACGCGGGGGCCCGGGAGACGGTGGCGGTGCCCGGCATCGAGGCCGAGGCCGTCGACACCACGGGCGCCGGGGACGCCTTCACGGGTGCGCTCGCGGCCCGGCTGGCCGCCGGCGCCTCGCTGGCCGGGGCGGCGCGCTTCGCCGTACGGGTCGGCGCCGCGTCCGTGACCCGGCCGGGTGCGCAACCGTCGTACCCGACCCTGGCGGAACTGCCCCCGGAGCCGGGACAGTTCACCTGATTCCCGGCATGGAACCGTCACCCGCCGGGATGAACCGCCGTCCCCGGCGGGTGAAGTCTTCGTGACGGGAATTGTGCGGGCGCCATACGCCGGGTGGGGTGAACGCACCGGGAGTGGGGTACGTGGGTGCCCGACCCGTCCGTACGAGCCGGAGGTGCCCGATGCGTTTGATGCGCCGCCAAGCCGCCGCCGTGGCTGCTGCTGCCGCCGTGGCCGCCACTGCCGCCGCCGTCGCCCTGCCGTCACCGCAACCCGCCGCGGCCGACGGGGAGAAGACCCTCGCCTGGACCGCCGTCCACCGCACCGGGAGCCCGCCCGAACACCCCAGGGCGGGCGACACGTGGGCCGTCTACGCCGACCTGCAGGGCCCGTCCGGCGAGCCCGCCGGGGACGGCAGCGCCGTCTGCACGGTCGTCCTCACCCGGTACGAGGGCGTGGTCGCCCAGTGCCGGTACGTGCTGCGGGGGACGGACGGCACCCTGGTCCTGGAATCCATGGAGAACCGCTTCGGCCGCGGCCCGTACCGCACCGACGCGGCCGTCGTCGGCGGCACGGGAGCCTACGCGGGCGCCAAGGGCCAGGTGCAACTCACCGTCGAGAGCCGGCGCACGCTCTACCAGGTCCGCCTGAAATGACCCCGGCAAGGCCCTGAGACGACCCCGGCAAGGCCCTGACCGGCGCCCGTCCTACGCTCGTACGATGGACACCGCCGAGACCACCGGGGCCGCCGGGGCCGCAGACCCTGCCGCCCTCCCGCGCCCGTTCGACGCCGCGTTCTTCACCGATCCCTACCCGGTCTACGCGCGGCTGCGGGCGGCGGGTTCCGTGCACCGGATCGCGCTCCCCGACGGCTCGCCCGCCCGGCTCGTCACCCACGAGGCCGACGTGCGGGCCGCGCTCACCGACCCGCGGCTGTCGGTGAACAAGGCGCATTCGGGCAGCGGTTACAAAGGCTTTGCCCTGCCGCCCGCCCTCGACGCCAATCTGCTCAACATCGACCCGGCCGACCACCTGCGGCTGCGCCGCCTGGTGTCGAAGGGCTTCACTCCGCGCCGCGTCGAGGAGCTGCGCGGGCGCGTCCGGGCCACGGCGGACCGGCTCGCCGACGCCCTCGCCGGGCGCATCGCGGAGGAGGGCAGCGCCGACCTGGTCACGGAATTCGCCAATCCGCTGCCGCTGACCGTCATCGGCGACCTGCTCGGCGTGCCGGAGGCGGACCGGCGGCCGTTCTCCGCGGACGTGGGCACGATGTTCGCGCCCGAGCACCCCGCGCAGGTCGGTGAGGCCGTGGACCGCATCCACCGCTTCCTGCTGGACCTCGTCGCGGTGCGCCGGGCCGCGCCCGCGGACGACCTGCTGTCCGCGCTGATCGCCGCGCGCGACGACGGCGACCGGCTCGGCGAGGACGAACTCGTCTCCCTGGCCTTCCTGATCCTGATGGCGGGCAGCGAGAACGCCCAGCACCTGATCAGCGGCGGCCTGCTGACCCTGCTCGGCCACCCGGACCAGTTGGCCGAGGTGCGCGCGGACCCGTCACTGTGGCCCGGGGCCGTCGAGGAACTGCTGCGCCACGGCCACCCCAACCAGATGGCAGTCCGGCGCTTCCCGGTCGAGCCGGTCGAGCTCGGCGGCGTCCGCATACCGCCGGGCGACACCGTGCTGCTCTGCCTCGCCTCCGCCCACCGGGACCCGGACCGCTACCCGGACCCGGACCGCTTCGACATCCACCGCGAGGACAAGGCCCACCTGGCCCTCGGCCACGGCATGCACTACTGCCTCGGCGCGCCCCTCGCCCGCATGGAGATCCGCATCGCGCTCGCGGCCCTGCTGGACCGGCTGCCGGGCATCGCCCTCGCGGTCCCCGCCGGCGAGCTGCGGTGGCGGGCGTCGTTCCGGTCGCACGCGCTGACGGCGCTGCCGGTCACGGTCACGGGACGGCAGGAGGCGCCGGGACCGCCCGGGCGATGAGGAGGGCCACGTCGTCCTGGTCGTTGCCGGGGCGCAGGGACGTCAGGAGGAGGTCGCAGGTCGCCTCCAGGCCGGCGGGGGCGTCCTCCAGGACGGCGAGGAGGGCTTCGAGGCGGGCGTCGATGGCCTCGTCGCGGGTCTCCACCAGGCCGTCGGTGTAGAGGACGAGGCCGTCGCCGGGCGCGAGGTCGACGGCCGTGTTCTCGAAGGGGACGCCGCCGACGCCCAGCGGGGCCCCGGCGGGGAGGTCGACGAGGGCCGGGGGGCGGGCGGGGCGGAGGTGGACGGGTGGGAGGTGGCCGGCGTTGGCCACGCAGCAGCGGCCGCTCCGCGGGTCGTACACGGCGTACAGGCACGTCGCGATCATCTGGTCGAGACCACTGGCGGTGTGGTCGAGGTGGTGCAGCACCTGGGCCGGGTCGAGGCCGAGCTGGGAGAGGGTGCGGGCGGCGGTGCGCAGCTGTCCCATGGCGGCCGCGGCGTTGATGCCGCTGCCCATGACGTCGCCGACGACCAGGGCGCTCTTCTCGCCGTCCTGCGGGATGACGTCGAACCAGTCGCCGCCGACCCTGCTGGCGGCGCCGGCGGGCTGGTAGCGGAAGGCGATCTCCAGGCCGACGGGGTCCTGGGGCCGCTGGGGCAGCAGGGTGCGCTGGAGGGTGAGGGCGGTGGCGCGCTCGCGCTGGTACCAGCGGGCGTTGTCGATGGAGACCGCGGCGCGGGCGGCGAGCTCGGCGGCGAGGGCGGCGTCGTCCTCGTCGAAGGGGCGGGGGTTGCCGATGCGCTTGAGGTCGAGGGCGCCGAGCACCTCGCCGCGGGCGATGAGCGGCACGGCCATGTAGGAGTGCAGGCCGGCGCGGGCGAGCAGGCGGGCCGCGTCGGCGTCGCGGGCGATCTCCGGCAGGTCCTCGGCGTGCACGCGGGACACCCTGACCGGGCGGCCGGTGCGCACGCAGCGGGCGACGAGCCGGTCGTGGTCGTACTTGGCGATCCGGCCGGGCGGGTCGGCGGCCCGTACGGCGTCGGCGCAGGCCGCGGCCGTCGTGGCGTCCGTGCCGCGCGCGGCGGCGACGGCCAGGGCCCGGAAGACCGCGGCGCGGCCCGCCGGGGCGCCGGTGCGGTCGCCGTCGACGACGCTGTCGAGGACGTCGACGGCCGCGACGTCGGCGAGCCGTGGCACCACGACCTCGGCGAGCTCGCGCGCGGTCTGCTCCAGCTCCAGCGTGGTGCCGATCAGCACGGAGGCGTCGGCGATGAGCGCGGTGCGGCGGCGGGCCTCCTCGTTGGCGCGGTGGCGGTCGCTGACGTCGACGAGGGAGGTGGCGACTCCGAGGATCTGGCCGCCGGGGTCCTCCAGGCGGTAGTACGAGACGAGCTGGGCCTGCTCCTCGCCGGCGCCGCCGCCCTCGTGGCCGACGGCGAAGCGGTCGAGCAGCGGGGTGCCGGTGGCGAGGACCTCGCGCATGGCGGCCTCGATGGCGCCGGTGTCCGCGCGGGGCAGCACCTCGCGGACGGTGCGTCCGGTGCACTGCTCGGCGCGCAGGCCGTAGATGCGTTCGAGGGCGGGGTTGACCATGACGTAGCGCAGCGCGGTGTCGAGGACCGCGAGGCCGATCGGGGACTGGGTGACCAGGCCGAGGGAGAGGGCGAGGTCGCGCTCGACCTTGCGCAGGACCTCCCGGTCGGTGGCGATGCCGAGGGCGAAGAACTCGCCGTGCCGGTCCTCCAGGCGTACGTTGCGGAACTCGACGAGCCGGGTGCCGCCGTCCTTGTGCCGGGCGGGGAAGACCACGGCGAAGGTCTCGCCCTCGCCCATGACCTCGGCGAACAGCTGCAGCACCGCGTCGACGTCGTCCTCGGAGACCAGCAGCCGGGCGGCGTACTGGCCGAGCGCCTCGGCCGCGCTCCAGCCGAAGAGCTGCTCGGCCTGCGGGCTCCACAGCACGATCCGGCCCTCGCGGTCCAGCACTCCGGCGGCCACGCCCAGCACGTCCAGCAGGCTGCCGGGCACGTACGGCGCGCGGCCGGAGGTCTGCTGGACGGGGCGGGCCCCGAATGCGTCGGTCGCGCCCATCGAGGACCTCCTTCCGCCCGCCGCAGCGACTCCATGGTCTCTCCGAACCGGGCGGGTGCGCCTCCGCGGGCGGTCGGGCGACGGCCGTGACGGGGCGCGCTAAGGGAAGCGGAGGGTGAACCAGACGGTCTTGCCGTTGCCGGAGGCGTGGTGGCCCCACTGGGCGGCGATCTGCTCGACGAGCCACATGCCGCGCCCGTTCTCGCTGTCGGGCCCGGCCTCGCCGCAGCGGGGCAGGTAGCCGCCCGGGTCGGTGACCTGGGCGACGAGGTGGCCCTCGCCCCGGCTCAGGACGAGCTGGATGCCCTGGGGCGTCCCCGGCACGTGCACGACGGCGTTCGTGACGAGCTCGGAGAGCAGGAGGGCCGCGTCGTCGGCGAGCTCGTGCAGGCCCCACTCGGCCAGCAGCGCCCGGGAGAACCGGCGGGCGGCCGCGACGGAGCGCTCCGTCGCCGGGAGGGCGAGGGCCTGGGTGGCGCGGCCGGGCGGCCGGGTGCCGGGCGGCAGGCCGGGGTGGGGATGCCGCCGGGAGAGCGGGCCGTGCATGCACAGGGGGATGTGGGGGCCCCAGGGAGCGGGAAGCTTCCGCGGGGAGGCGGCCCAGAGGGCGATCGCCGGGTCGGTGGCGCTGGTGAAGGCGTCAGCCGAATGCAAGGGGCTCGCGGTGTCGCGGCTGGTCGCATACATGTGGCTCACGTGCAATCGGGATAGCGCTGAGGGGCGCTGGATGTGGTTCCCCCCACAGTCGCCTGCTTTTCGCCAGAGGTCTATACCCACTTGGTCACGGTGTCCGAGCGGAGTGCTATCACCGCAGGTGGGGGTCGGTGAGGGCGGCGCAAATTCGCGCCGCCCCGGTGAGCGGCGCCGCTACTTCCTCGGGCACTCCTTCCAGGCCAGGTGGTAGATGGTGTTGAGGTCACCGTCGGTGGAGTCCATCGTCATGAAGCTGGTGGTTCTGGACGGGTCGGAGCTGCCCGCGTTGACCCGGAGCTCCGTGTTGATGTTGAAGTTCCGCTTCTCGCCGCAGGGGGCCCAGACCAGCGCGGCCACGTCGACGCGGTCGGTGGCCTGCCAGTTGTCCGCGTAGTTGCCGCGGAAGGTGTGGCTGATGGGCGTGGTCACGGAGGACCCCTGGAAGTAGTACGAGGCCTTCTCCGTGCCGCTCGCCCCGGGCTCCAGCTTCGCGTAGCCGCGGTAGTCCGCGCTGGCGATGGCGTACGTGAAGCCCTGCGGGACGTGCACGATCAGGTTGAGCTGGCAGTTCTTGCGGAAGTCGGTCGGCTTGGACCCCACGCCCACCTGGGCGAGGTAGTCGCTGTAGGTGACCGTGAAGGCCGTGTTGTCGGGCGCGACGGCCACCGCGGCCGTGCCCGCGGGACAACCGGAGCCGTTGACCGTGGCGATCTCGATCACGATCTTGTCCGGGGGCGGATTGACGATGATCGACGCGTCGTACGTGGATATCGGTGAGGCGAACAGTGCCGCGAGCGCGGCTCCTGCGATAAGGCCACCGGGCATGGCTCTCCAATCGGTTGTCCTCGGAATGAGCGACTTTCATTTCGGCCGGGATCCCGGAGGACACCGGACCGGAATGGGTGGGAGCATGGTTCGGTTAGGACATGGACATGCCATGTCCTGCCTCCCAAGAACCCCTGGGGACGGGGAGCGTTCGAATGGTAGGAGGCGCCACCCGAGTGCGCCAGACTCCGCGTAGGACAACCGTTCCCCGGTTCCCGTCACCCGGCGGAAGCCCAGGTGGACGGGGGCGGCGGGCCGTCACAACCCCGCCGCGCCTGTAGACACTTGCTCAATACAGGGAAAACGGCGGCACCGGGCCGCACCCGGAACCGTGAATTCACCCCGATTTTCCCGGCGCCCGCCGGCGGCCACGGAAGCGTTCCGGAATTCGGGCGGGCGCCGGGCGTAACCCGGAAGGGCCTCAGGGCGTTCCCCTTAGCCCGGGAAAGGCCTGGCCGAGATGGACACAGAGCATGGAGATGAGAACCGCGGCCGTGATCACACCCAGGCACCCCAGCACATCGCGCAGGGTGCTCGCCAGCGGGCCCAGCCGCTCCGGCGCGGCCGGCAGCGGCGCGGGTGGGGCGGGCGGGGCGGCCTCGCGGTCCTCAGGTCTGGGCGGGCTGTGCATGGGGCGAACTCGTGCGCCGGGCCTTGGCGGTGGCCGCGGAGGGAGCGGGAGCCGGGCCGGGGGCGGCACCGGCGGCGGACTGCTGCGCACCCACGCCGTACTGGGCGGCCTGGAGCTCGTACATCGACCGGTACAGGCCGCCCTCGACGGCCATCAGCTCCTCGTGCGTGCCCTTACCCACCACCCGCCCGTGGTCGAGGACGTAGATGAGGTCGGCGGTGGCCGTCGCGGCGAGGCGGTGGGTGATCAGCAGGACGGTCGTGCCGTCGTCGGTCAGCGTCCGCAGCGACTGGAACGCCTCGGCCTCCGCGCGCGGGTCGAGGGCCGAGGTCGGTTCGTCGACGATCAGCAGGGGCGCGCGGCGGTAGCGCGCGCGGGCGCTGCCCAGGCGCTGCCACTGGCCGCCGGAGATCTGCGTGCCGCGCTCGAAGCCCTTGACCACGAGGCTGTCCCACTGGTGCGGCAGGGACGAGACGACGCCGGTGGCGCCGGACTCGGCGGCCGCGCGCTCGATGCGGGCCTGGTCCGGGGGCGTTCCGGGGCGGCCGATGTGCACGTTGGCGCGGGCGGTCATGGGCCAGCGGGGGAAGTCCTGGGAGAGGACGGCCACGTGGTCGAAGAGCTGGTCGCGGTCGGCGTCGCGGATCTCGACGCCGTTCCAGTACAGGTGCCCGGAGGTGGGCAGGTACAGCCCGGCCACCAGCTTGGACAGGGTGGTCTTGCCGGAGCCGTTCGCGCCGACCAGGGCGACGACCTTGCCGGGCGGGAC
This sequence comes from Streptomyces roseoverticillatus, assembly GCF_000719265.1. Taxonomy (GTDB): domain Bacteria; phylum Actinomycetota; class Actinomycetes; order Streptomycetales; family Streptomycetaceae; genus Streptomyces; species Streptomyces roseoverticillatus. Next base: position 242,327 of record NZ_JOFL01000003.1, read on the forward strand.
GGTCAGGCTCACGTCGCTGAGCGCGGCCGCCGGGGCGCCGGGGTAGACGAAGGTGACCTTCTCCAGCCGGATCTCCTTCACGCCGCGCGGCAGCGGCGTGCCGCCCGCGGGGATGGCGTGGCGCTCGGCCTCCGTGCAGGCGCGCTCCAGGTCGCCGAGGTACATGGCCTCCTCGTAGAGGCGGTTGGTCTGGGTCACCAGCGCGGTGAGGCTCGCGCCCGCGGCCCGTACGGCGATGACCGCGGTGCCGGCGACGGCCAGCGGCATCCCGCCGGAGGCGAGCAGCAGCCACAGCACGCCGTAGACGGCGAGCGCGCCGCCCCCCGAGAGGGCGGACGCGGCGCTGCGCGTGACCGCTTCGGCGCGGGCGAGGCGCTGCTGCTCCTTCTCGACGGTGGCGGCCATGTCGTCGTAGGCGCCGACGAGCATGCGGCCGGCGCCGTGCACGCGGATCTCGGCGGCGGTGTCGTGGCCGGTGAGCGTGGAGGTGATGACGGAGATGGCTCGCCGGTGCTCGATCCAGGCGTGCCGGGAGGCGTACTGGCGCCGGGCGGTGACGACCGCGCCCCAGCCCTTGGGGGCCGCGACGAGGAGGAGCATGAAGACGAGCGAGGGGTGCAGCAGCGCGAGCACTCCGGCCGAAGCGGCCAGTCCCACGAGGGCGTTGACGACCGTGACGGACGAGCCGATCATCAGGCGGACCGAGTCGGTGCCGAAGCGGCCGGCGTCGAGGAGGCGGTGGAAGTCCTTGTCCTCCAGCACCGCGAGCTCGACGCGGACCGCGCCGCGGTAGAAGCGGGCGGTGCACACCCGCTCCACCTTCGGCTCCAGCTGTCCGGCGGCCGCCAGGGAGACCGCCGAGAGCAGGGCGGTGGCGGCGGCGACGGACGTGACCGCGAGCAGCGAGGGCAGGGCTTCGCGCAGCCGGGCGGGGGTGGGGCCGGCGGTGAAGAGGGCGGTCAGGGCCCGGTTGGCGGCGACCAGCCCGAAGGCGCGGGTGAGGCCCTGGCCCAGTTCGGCGCCGAGCAGCGTGCACAGCGCCCGGGGGTCCTCGTGCCAGGCGGCCCGGGCGACGGTGGCGACCATGGCGGGCAGCTGACGGGCCATCGCCCAGAAGGACAGCCGCAGCAGCGGCCGCTCGTGGGTGACGAAGGCCTTGTCGGGCCGCAAGGCACCGCCGAACAGCAGGAGTTCACTTTCGGACACGGGGAACGTGCGCGGCGGACGCCGCGCGGAGGGCGTCACCGTGGCTCCGGTGCGCGGTAGGCTCGCGGGCCGGTCGCGGGCGCGGCGGGTGGCGCGCCGTGTGACGCCGCGGGGGACGCGGGGCGGGACATGGAAGCCTCCTGAGGGCGGTGGGGCTGGCCGGCGGGTGCGGGCAGGGAGGCGCTGGTGCTTGGCGGCGAGACGCGTCGGTGAACCGATCCGCGCCAAGGGCATGGCCGAGGGGCACGCCGGGGCTGCGGTACGCGGCGGCGTGCCGTGGGAGTCGGACTGAGGGTGGTGGACGGGACCCCGGCGGACGGCTGCTCGTCCGGTGCCGTCGGGGTGTCCGCGGCTTTCCGGTGCCCGTTTCCGGACAGGTAGGACTCTAACCGCCCCGGCCCGCGGGAGAGTTCGCCAACCCACAGTTCCCCGCAGACTGTTCACTCGTTCAGGTATAAACAACCGCCGGTTCCCAGGAGTTGATAGAAGGCGAGCCCGGACCCCCGACGGGGTCCGGGCTCGTGAGCTCGGGGGGGGCGGGCGGTCAGTCCTCGTGCGCCGCGGAGGGGAGCCGGCGCAGGTTCAGGGGCGTGTGCTTCTTGAAGGCGTAGTCGAGCATCTTCGCGGCGTCCGGGTAGCGGTTCGCGGCGTCGTTGAGGATGACGCCGACGACGGTGCGGCCGCCGTTCCGCGCGGCGAACACCAGGCAGGGGCCCGCGGAGGAGGTGGTCCCGGTCTTGACGCCGGTGACGCCGCCGTACGAGCCGAGCAGCTTGTTGGTGTTGTACCAGGTGTAGAGCCGGTTGACGTTCTTGGCCTTCTGCTGGGTGTTCAGCGCGCTCGTGACCGTGCGGAAGGTGCTGTTACGCAGGGCGTGCAGGGAGAGCCTGGCCAGGTCCTGCGGGGTGGAGTAGTTCCGGCCCGCGGAGGAGATGCCGTCGAAGGAGTCGTAGTTGGTGCCGCTCAGCTTGAGCTGACGGGCCTTGGCGTTCATCTTGGCCACGAACGACTTCGTGCGGGCCTCTTCGCCGGGGCCGGTGCCGAAGGCGTCGGCGAGGGCGTAGGCGGCGTCGCAGCCGGAGGGGAGCATCAGCGCGTAGAGCAGCTGACGCGCGGTCAGTTTGTCGCCGGTGCGGAGGTCGGCCGTGCTCGCTTCGGTGCGCTGGACGTAGTCGCGGTAGGACTGCTTGATCTCGATCTGCCGGTCGAGGTCCATGCCCGGGGTGTCGAGGACGACCACCGCGGTCATGATCTTCGTGGTGCTGGCCATGGGCCGCCTGACCGTCGCCGCCTTGCCCCACAGGGAGCGCCCGGAGCGGGCGTCCATCAGGTAGGCGCCCTTCGCGCCGACCGAAGGGCCGGGTGCGGCCTGCGCGGCCGGTGCCGGGAGGGCGGCGGCGACCGCCGCGGCCGTCGCCGTCACCGTTGCCGCCAGGGGCGCTCCCCACGCTCCCCGGCGGCGGTCCTGCTCTCCCCCACGTCGCTGCATCAAGGCTCCATTCCTCGGGTGTCGGGTCGGGGCGAGCGGCATCGTCGCACCGGGCCGCGCGGGGGAAGAAATCCGAACCCCTCACGAGTGAACGGGACTTCAGAGGCTGACGGGACGCGCGGCGGTGGCTGTGGTACGAGGAAGAGCCCGTCCGGGTGACCCGGGCGGGCTCTTCCTCTCAGCGCGGCGATGCAGGGTGGCCGGTCGCGGGCCGCTGCTCAGCTCGCCGGCGCCGCCGTCCGTGCCTTCTCCCCCGGCGCCCCGGCCCGGGGGGCCAGGAGCCGCTCGGCGAAGTGGCCGAAGACGAGGCCGAATCCCGTCCACAGCAGGAGCTGCATGGCGAGGGCCGACAGGCGGAACTTCCAGAGCAGGCCCGCCGGGAAGTCGTCGGGCAGCTCGTTGACCGAGGGCAGGAACGCGTAGGCGAGGCCGACCGCGACCACGAAGGCCGCGCCCGCCGCGACGGTGGCGTTCCAGTTGCCCAGGCGGGGCGCGAGGCGCTTGCCGAGGATGACCGCGGCGACCGCCAGCAGGACGCTGAGCGCGATCATCAGGAAGTACAGCGCGGTGCGCTTGCCGATCGTGTCGGGGTCGCCGACGGACGGCGGGTTCGCCGGGTACTTCAGGAACGGCACGAGGTAGACGGCGACGAGCGCGCCCAGCGAGACCAGCGCGGCCGTGGCCCGGGGGCCGAAGCGGCCGATGCGGCCCAGCGCCACGCAGAACACCAGCGAGGCGATGCCGCCGAGGGCGACGCCGTACACGAGGATGCCGGTGGCCAGCCCGGCGGTGGACTGCATGGTGCGGCTGACCGGGTCCTCACCGCCGCCGTGGTCGTGGGGGCTGTGCGCCTCCTCGAAGGCGATGGCCGAGTCCACATGGGGCTCACCCAGCAGATAGGCGACGACGAGGGCCAGGACGCCGGCGGCGAGGCCCGCGAGCATGCCGCGGACGAGCAGGGCTCTGACGGAGATCGAGTTCACGGTGGTACCCCCGGCCGGTCGTCAGTGGCAGGGGAAACCGAGCAGGTGGCGCCCGTCGTGAACCCACTCGTGCACGTTCTCGCCGGAGATGACGGAGGTGGCGCCCTGCTCGGCACCGACGAAGTACAGCAGGACGAGCATGAGGATGCCGACGAAGAGCGCCCACGGGGCGATCTCCTTCAGCGAGATGGGCGCTACCGCGGGTATGGCGGTGGACGCAGCGGGGGCCGGAGCGGCGGACTGGGCCATGGCAGAACCTCCTGGGAAAACACGCGTCCCAATAATCGGGGCCTAGGACGACAGTGCGGGGTCTGACTTCCCTGCGGGCGTTCCGCCGGGTACACAGTGGCGCGACCGTGCCGGGTTCTCACCGGACTTCCGTCACACCGTCGTCATTGCCACGTGACCGTACCGCGCGCCGGTGGCCTGCGCCACGGCGTACGGATGCGCACCCCGGCGCGCGGCCCCGGCAGTGTCCGTGATCTGCTGATTCGCGGCGGACACCGCCCGTTGACAGGCCCGTCGGCCAAGGGAGATGACGACCACCATGACCGTCCGTGTGATGCTGATCTCACCCGCCGCAGTCGCCGCGCACGAGGCCCGGTTCGGGGGCGACGGCCCGCTCGACGCGGCGGCGCTGCGCCGTACGAGGGCGGCCGGACGGCTGCCCGCGGCGGGCCGGGTGCTGACCGCGCCGTCCCCCGGCTGCCGGGAGACGGCGGCGGTCCTCGGCGCGGATGCCGCCGAGGCCGAGCCCGCCCTCCGCGACCTCGACGCGGGCCGCTGGCGGGGCCGGGAGCTGATGGACCTCGGCGCCTGCGAACCGGAGGCGGTCGCCGCCTGGTTGACGGATCCGGGTGCGGCGCCGCACGGCGGCGAGTCGGTGCGGGACGTCATCGCCCGCGTCGGGAAGTGGCTGGACGGCCTGGAGGACGGCAGGATCCTGGCCGTCGCCGCCCCGGCGGTGATCCGGGCTGCGGTGGTCCACGGCCTGGCGCTGCCGGCGCAGTCGTTCTGGCGCCTCGACGTCCAGCCCCTGTCCCTGACCGAACTGACGGGCCGCGGCGGCCGCTGGAACCTGCGCTGCGGGGTTCCGCTGGCGCAAGGGCAGGAAGGAACCGAGGGCGATCGAGGTCACCCCACCTCGCCTGCGGGAACGCAAAGTTCTTAGGCTAGCCTTACCTTATGACTGTCTCGCAAGTGGGCCCCCCGGAGGTGCAGCCCGCCGGCCAACAGGCCCCGGCGGGGCGCGTGCACGGCAACCGGGCCGTCCTGACCGCCTCGGCCGCGCTCGTGCTGGCGGTCCTCGTGCTGTCCGCCCTGTCGCTGTCCGTCGGGGCGGGCGAGGTCGGGGCCGGGGACGTGCTGGACTACGTCCTCGGCCGGCACGGGGCGCGGGACAGCTCCCGCCTGTCGCTGGTCGTGGGCGACCTGCGCCTCCCCCGCACGCTCACCGCGCTGGCCGTCGGCGCCGCCCTCGGCACGGCCGGCTGCCTGCTGCAGGCCGTCACCCGCAACCCCCTGGCCGAGACGGGCCTCCTCGGCGTCAACGCGGGCGCGTCGCTCGGCGTCGTCGTCGGCATCGCCTTCCTCGGCGTGCACAGCGGCTACGGCTACCTGCTGTGGGCGTTCGGCGGCGCCGTCCTCGCCAGCGCCCTGGTGCTGCTCATCGCGAACCGCCGCGGCGGGGGCTCCCCGATGCGCCTGGTGCTCGCCGGGTCCGCGCTGGGAGCCACCTTCGGCGGCATCACCAGCGTGCTCATCGTGAACTCCGCGGAGACCTACGACCGCTTCCGCTTCTGGGTCCTCGGCTCGCTCGCGGGCGTCGAGGGCTTCACCAAGCTGACGAGCCTCGTGCCCGTCCTCGCCGCCGGCTTCGTCGTGGCGCTCCTCATCGCCCGCCCGCTCTCCGCCCTCGCCCTCGGCGACGACCTCGCCAAGGGGCTGGGGCACCGGCCCGGCGTCATCCGCGTCGTGGTGGCCGTGGCCGTGACCCTGCTCACCGCGGCGTCGGTGGCGCTTGTCGGCCCCATCTCCTTCCTCGGTCTGCTCGCCGGATTCCTCGCGCGGGCCGTCACCGGGCCCCGCCTGACGGCGCAGCTCGTGCTCGCCGGCCTCATCGGCGCGGGCGTGCTCACCGGCTCCGACGTCCTGGCCCGCGTGGTCTCCCGCCCGTTCGAGGCGCCCGTCTCCGTCATCATCGCGCTCTTCGGCGCCCCCGTCCTCATCGGCATCGTCCGCTCCCGGCGGATGGCCTCGATGGGCATGACCGACCCCGCCGCGGACGAGGGCCCGAAGGGCGGCCGGGCGGCCGCCGTCCGGCTGCCGCTGCCCCGCAAGGCAGAGGGCGGCGACAGCATCGTCGTCCGCACCGGCTCCCTGTCGCTGCTCGTGCACCGCCGCGCCGCCGTCGCCGCGTTCGCCCTCGCCGCCGTGCTCGTCGGCGCCGTCGTGCTGTCCGCGTACGCCGGGCAGAGCGAGATGAGCCTGGGCCGTACGTTCAGCGCCGTCTTCGGGTCGGGCGACCGCTTCGACGTCCTGCTCGTCCAGAAGTTCCGGCTCGGCCGGATCGTGGCCGGGCTGGCCGCGGGCGCGGCCCTCGGGCTCGCCGGCTGCCTGACGCAGACCCTCGCCCGCAACCGGCTCGCCACACCCGAGCTGCTCGGCGTCAACGACGGCGCCACCGCCGCCGTCCTGCTGTCGGCCACGCTCAGCGGCACGTTCGGCGCCTGGTGGGCCGGGCCGCTCGGCGCGCTCGCCGCCGTCCTCGTCGTCACCACGGTGTCCGGCGGCCTCGGGCAGCGCGGCTACCGCGTCCTCGTCGTCGGCCTCGCCATGTCGGCGCTCGCCTCTGCGGTCACCCAGGTCGTGCTCTCGTGGCGCTCGCTGAATTCGGCGAGCTCGCTGTACGTGTGGACGTCCGGCAGCCTCAACGGCCGCAGCTATTCGGTGGCCGTCCCCGTCCTCATCGGCCTCGCCGTGCTCGTGCCGCTCGCCCTCGTCGTCGCCCGCCACCTCAACGTGCTGCGGTTCGACGACTCCACCGCGGCGTCGCTCGGCGTCGCGCCGGGACGGGTGCGGCTGGTGTGCATGCTGCTCGCGGTCGGCCTCGCCGGCCTCGCGGTCGGCATCTGCGGCCCGGTCGGCTTCATCGCCCTCGCCTCGCCCGTGATCGCCGGCCGGCTGGCGGGGCCGCTGCGGGTGCCCGTCGTCGGCTCGATGCTCGTGGGCGCGGCGCTCGTCGTCCTCGCGGACACGGTCGGGCGCGTCGCGCTCGACGGGGCGGAGATTCCCGTCGGGATCGTCAGCACCGTTCTCGGCGGACCGTTCCTGCTGTGGGTGCTGCTGGGGAGGTCGGCTGCGACGCGGGTGTAGGCCCTGCGGGGCTCCTTCCCCACCCCGCCCCTTCCCGGCTGTATCGATGTGCGGCTCCGCCGCGTGAGGGGGCTCCGCCCCCGGACCACCCCGTATCGCACTGAACGCGCCCGGCCTCAATCGACGGCCGGGCTGAAACAGGGAGCCCCATGCCATTGCAGAGTCCCCTCCTCCGCGAGCTCGCCGCCGCCGTGCGGCACGGTGTGCCCGACGCCGCCGGCACCTTCTGGCGGCATGCCGCCACCAAGGGCACGCCCCTCGTCGAACCCGACCCCGAAGGCGACCCCGCCTGGCGGCTCGTCACCTTCCTCTGGCGCGACGACGCCGCCCGGCCCGCCACGGACGTGCTGGCCCTCCTCCACACGGTCACCGACAAGGACCGGCACGCGGGGGACCTCGCGCCGCACCTCATGGACAAGGTGGACGGCACGGACGTCTGGGCCATCAGCCACCGGCTGCGGGCCGACCACCGGGCCTCGTACCAGTTCTTCGTGGCCCACGGCCCGCGCGAGGAGACGCTGCGCGCGGACCGCGGCTCCTGGCTGCGCGTCCTGGACGCGGCGGTGCCCGACCCGCTCAGCACGCGCCCGCAGCTTCCCTCGCGCGACGGGCGCAACCCGTCCTCGGTGATGGAGCTCCCGGACGCGCCCGTCCAGGAGTGGGCCGCCCCGCGCCCGGGCGCGGCACGCGGCGAGCGGACCGAAGCCGTCGTCGACGGGCGGCGCGTCCACGTGCACCTGCCCGCCGGGCACCGGGCGGGCGGCGGCCCGTACCCCGTCGTCGTGCTGCTGGACGGCGAGATGTGGGGGCCGGTCCTGGACTTCGGCACCGCGCTCGACAACCTGTACGCGGACGAGCGCCTCCCGGAGGCCGTCACGCTGATGGTGGACACCATGGGCCGCGCGCGCCGCATGGAGGACCTCAGCTGCAGCGAGGAGTTCGTCGACTGGCTGGCGGACGTGCTGCTGCCGTGGGCCGCGCGGTCCTACGGGGCGGCGGACGACCCGGCGCGCACGGTCGTCGCGGGCCAGAGCGCGGGCGGGCTCACGGCCGCGTTCGCGGTCTTCCGCCGGCCGGAGCGGTTCGGCAACGCCCTGTCCCAGTCGGGCTCCTTCTGGTGGCCGGACGGCACGGAGTTCGACGACGGCAGCGAGTGGCTGACCCGGCAGTTCGCGGTGAGCGAGAAGCTGCCCGTCCGCCTCCGCGTGGAGGTTGGCCTGCAGGAGTGGATGCTCCTCCCGCAGAACCGGCACCTGCGCAACGTGCTGGAGGCCCGGGGCTACGACGTCGCCTACGGCGAGTTCAACGGAGGGCACGACTACGCGTGCTGGCGCGGGGGGCTCGCCGCGGGGCTGGCGGCCCTGCTGGCACCGAGGTAGGCCTGCCCGGCGGGTCACGACGCACGCGTCGTTGCGGCAGTCACGCATTCCGCCGGACCCTCACGTGGTACCGCCGTTGCGGCGGAAAGAAAAGCCCGCCGCAACGGCGGTACCACGACGCAGCCGTCCGGCGGTGCCGTCCCGGGCCGCAGCGCAGTCCGACGACGGCCCCGCCGGGCCGGCCCGTGCGTCAGGCCGCGGCCTGTATCTCCTCGTCCCGCGGCTCGTCGTCGAACGGCGGCGGGCCGGGCGCCTCCTTGGGCATCCGCAGCGCGGCGAACACGCCGAGGGCGACCAGCCCGGCCGTGACCAGGATCGCCGCCCGGTACGGGCCGGGGTCCGAGTCCTGGCCGTGGGAGCCGCCGGACGCGGCGATCACCGCGGCGGTCGCGGCGATGCCCAGCGCGCCGCCGAGCGTGCGCACGATGGTGAACAGGCCCATCGCCTGGCCCATGGCCGGCGGCGGGACGTCCGCGAACCCGGCGATCTGGACGGTCAGCACGGCCGTGCCGAGCACGAGGCCGACACAGAACATCAGCGCGCGCACCCCCCACGCGTGCTCCGCGACGCCCGGCACGGCCAGCGCGGCGAAGACGCCCGTGGCCAGCAGCAGGGCGGGCACGGCGAGCAGGCGCGGGCCCAGCTTCGGCATCAGCCGGTCGGCGACCTGGGAGGCCAGCATCAGGCCGAGCGCCTCGGGGAAGACGCTCAGGCCCGCGTCCAGGGCCGAGGCCCCGAGCGCCGCCTGGTAGAGCAGCGGGAACGCGAAGAGGACGCCCATGAGGCCGGCCGAGGTGACCAGGGCGAGCACCGTGGCCGAGGCGAACACCTTGTCGGCGAGCAACCGCAGCTCCAGGAGCGGGTTCTTCGCCCGGAGCAGGTGCACGCACCCGGCGACGAGCAGGATCAGCCCGAGCGGGCCGGCCACGGCGACGGACGGCGAGGTCCAGCCGTGCGCGGGGCCGAAACCCAGCGCGTAGGTGAGCAGGCCGAGCGCGGGGGTGGCGAGAAGGAAGCCCTTGAGGTCGAATCCGCCCTCCACGTCCTCCTTCTCCTCGCGCAGTCCCACCACGCCCAGCAGCACCGCTGCCGCGCCGATCGGCACGTTGACGAAGAACAGCCAGTGCCAGGAGAAGTGCTCGGTCAGGAAGCCGCCGAGCGGCGGGCCGAGGGCGGGCATCAGGGCCGTCGGCACGATGAGCACCTTCGACAGCTTCATCCGCTCGTGCGGCGGGAAGGCGCGAAAGAGCAGCGTCATGCCGACCGGGGTGAGCAGGCCGCCCGCGATCCCCTGCACGACGCGCGCGAGGACGAGCGCCGTGAGGCCCTGGGAGAGCCCGCAGGCGGCCGACGCCGCGGTGAAGACGGCGAGGGCGCCGAGGAAGACGCGCTTGGTGCCGAAGCGGTCGCCGAGCCAGCCCGCGACGGGCAGGGCGACGGCGAGCGCCACCAGGAAGGCCACCTCGACGGTGTTGGCGGCGGAGACCGGCTCGCCGAAGTCCCGGGCGATGGTGAGCAGCGCCGGGTTGACTATGGTCGAGTCGAGGCCGTTCATGCACATCGCCGCCGTGTACACGATCACGACGGCGATGCGCGGGTTCACGCCCTTCACCCCTGGGCCGCCGGGGTCAGATCGGTCCAGTGCTCGGTGATCCAGTCGAGGGCCTGCTGCCGCTCGCAGGGGCCGTGGACGGTGGTCCAGCCGTCCGGTACGGCGGCGAAACCCGGCCAGAGGCTGTGCCGGCCCTCGGCGTTGACGAGGACGAGAAAGGGTCCGTCGCCGTCGAAGGGGTTGGCGGGTGCGTCGCTCATGGGGTCAGTTCTCCAGGTTCTGCAGGCGGTCGGCGATGACGCTCGCGATGTGCGCGATCGGTTCGGGCAGGGTCATGTCCTTGTGCGAGCACTTGACGTTCGTGTTGTCGATGCGCCCGGTCACGTAGGGGGTCCAGGTGTCGGGGGTGAGCTCGTCGTCGATGGTGTCGACGGTGGCGCGGAAGAAGAGCACGTCGCCGTCGTAGACGCGGTGGTCGAAGGCGCGCACCAGGTGGTTGGTGTTGAGGTAGGTGCGGTTGAGGGCCTCGATGGTGGCGTCGTCGAGGCTGGCCAGCGGGGAGCCCTCGCGGCGCAGCACCTCGGTGACGTGGGCGAGTTCGAAGGGCTTGCCCTCCAGGCTGTCGGGGCCGTAGCCGCCCATGGCGAGGAGCGCTTCCAGGGCCTCGGCCTGGTCAGGCACGGGCAGCTCGCGGAAGCCCTCGGCGGGGTAGGCATCGAGGATGGCCAGCAGCTCGACCTCCTGGCCCAGGTCCTGCAGACGGGTGGCCATGGCCTGGGCGATGATGCCGCCGGTGGACCAGCCGAGCAGGCGGTACGGGCCTTCCTGCTGGACCTCGCGGAGCCGGTCGGCGTAGTGCGCGGCGAGCTCCTCCAGGGTCTGCGGCAGCGGCTGCGCCGCTGTGGCCGGGCCGACGCCCTGGGCCTGCAGGCCGTAGATGGGCACGTCGGCGGGGAGGTGGCGGATGAGGCCCGCGTAGCACCAGCTGAGGCCGCCGGCGGGGTGGACGCAGTACATCGGCGCCTTGTCGCCCTCGGCGGCCGGGCGCAGGGGCAGCAGGACGTCGAGGGCGTCCGTCTGCCGGGAGGCCTCGATCGCCGCGTCGAGGGCGGCGACGGTGGGCGCCTGGAAGATCGTGCCGATGCCGACGTCGGCGCCGAGGACGTCCTTGACGCGTCCGGCGAGGCGGACGGCGAGCAGGGAGTGGCCGCCGAGGTCGAAGAAGTTGTCGTCGACGCCGACCCGGGGCAGGCCCAGCACGTCGGCGAAGACCGCGCAGAGCTGTTCCTCGCGGGGGCCGCGGGGGGCGCGGCCCCCGGTGACGGCGGACGCGAGGTCCGGGGCGGGGAGGGCCTTGCGGTCGAGCTTGCCGTTGGCGGTGAGCGGCAGCCGGTCGAGGAGGACGACGGCCGAGGGCACCATGTGGGCGGGGAGCCCGCCGGCGGCGTGCTCGCGGAGCGCGGCCGGGGTGGTCTCGCGGGCGGGGACGGCGTAGGCGACGAGGCGCTTGTCGCCGGGGGTGTCCTCGCGGACGACGACGGCCGCGTCGGCGACGTCGGGGTGGTCGGCGAGGACGCCCTCGATCTCGCCGAGTTCGATGCGGAAGCCGCGGATCTTGACCTGGTGGTCGGCGCGGCCGAAGTAGTCGAGGTTGCCGTCGGGGCGCCGGCGTGCGAGGTCGCCCGAGCGGTACATGCGGGTGCCGCTCTCACCGAAGAGGGCGGCGTACGGGTCGGCGACGAAACGTTCCGCCGTGAGGGCGTGCCGGCCGAGGTAGCCGCGGGCCAGGCCCTCGCCTGCGACGTACATCTCGCCGGTGACACCGGGCGGCACGGGCTGCAGGTACGGGTCGAGGACGTAGACGCGCAGGTCGGGGATGTTGACGCCGATGGTGCTGGAGGCGCCGACGGCGGCCTTCTCCCGGTCAAGGGCGATGTACGAGACGTGCACGGTCGTCTCGGTGATGCCGTACATGTTGACGAGCGTCGGAGCATTCTCGGGGTGGCGCTCGTACCAGTCGGCGAGACGGGCCAGTTCCAATGCCTCGCCGCCGAAGACGACGTAGCGCAGGGCCAGTTCGCTGCCGGGGTTCTCCTTGTCGGCGGCCATCAGCTGGTAGAAGGCCGAGGGCGTCTGGTTGAGGACCGTGACGGACTCGGCGGCGAGCAGGCGCAGGAAGGCGGCCGGGTCGCGGCTGACGAGGTGGGGCACGACGACGAGGCGGCCGCCGTGCAGCAGGGCGCCCCACATCTCCCACACGGAGAAGTCGAAGGCGTAGGAGTGGAAGAGCGTCCAGACGTCGGTGTGGCCGAAGCCGAACCACTGGTCGGTGGCGGTGAAGAGCCGCACGACGTTGTGGTGGGTGACGGGGACGCCCTTGGGGCGGCCGGTGGAGCCGGAGGTGTAGATGACGTAGGCGACGTCGTCCGGGCGCACGGGCCGGACGCGCTCCTCCGGGGCGAGGTCGGCGGCCCCGTAGGCCTCGGCCTCGGTGCCGTCGACGAGGACGACCGGCAGGTCGTGCGCCGGGATGCGGGCGGCGGTCGCGGTGTCGGTGACGACGGCCGCGGGGGCGGCGTCGGCGAGCATGTAGGCGAGCCGGTCGGCCGGGTAGTCCGGGTCCATGGGGAGGTAGGCGGCGCCGCACTTGGCGACGGCCAGCAGGCCGGTGACCAGCTCCAGGGAGCGGGGCAGGGCGAGCGCGACGATGGAGCCGGGGCCGATGCCGCGGGCGGCCAGCAGCCGGGCGAGGCGGTTGGCGCGGGCGGACAGCTCCGCGTAGTCCAGCGACGCGCCGTCGCAGGTGACGGCCGTGCGGTCCGGGTGGCGGCGGGCGGCGTCCTCATAGAGCTCCACGAGGGTCTGCTTCGAGGGCGCGGGGGCCGGGGTGCCGGTGTTCCACCCGACCAGCAGCTGGTGGCGCTCGTCGTCGCCGAGCAGCGGCAGCAGGCCGACGGGCGTGCCGGGGTCGGCGGCGGCCGCGGCCAGCAGGCGGGCCAGGTGGGCGGAGAGGCGCTCGGCGGTGGCGCGGTCGAAGAGGTCGGTGCGGAACTCCAGGAAGCCGGCGATGCCGCCGCCGGGCTGCTCCCCCGCGTTCAGGGTGAGGTCGAACTTGGCGGTGCCGGACGGGGTGGCCGCCATCTCGGCGGTCAGGCCCGGGCCCATGGCGAAGGCGGCGTCCGGCAGGGACTGCCAGGCGAGCATCACCTGGAAGAGGGGGTGCCGGGCGAGCGAGCGCGGCGGGTTGAGCTCCTCGACGAGCCGGTCGAAGGGCAGGTCGCCGTGCTCGTACGCGCCGAGGGTGGCGGTGCGGACGCGCCCGAGGAGGGTGCGGAAGTCCGGGTCGCCGGACGTGTCCGCGCGCAGGACAAGGGTGTTGACGAAGAAGCCCACGAGCCCGGCGGTCGCGTCGTCGTCGCGCCCGGCCACGGGGGTGCCCAGCGGGATGTCGGTGCCGCAGCCGTAGCGGGTCAGGAGGGCCGCGAGGGCGGCCTGGACGACCATGAAGACGCTGGTGCCGGTGGTGCGGGCGAGCGCCTCGACGGCGGCGTGCGCGTCCGCGCCGAGGTGGAAGGGCACGGTGTCGCCCGCGTAGGCGGCCACGGCGGGGCGCGGCCGGTCGGTGGGGAGTTCGAGCTGGTCGGGCAGGCCGGCGAGGGCCTGCTTCCAGTGCTCCAGCTGGCGGGCGGCGAGCGCGGTGGGGGCGTCGGCGCTGCCGAGGAGCCGCTGCTGCCAGGCGGTGTGGTCGGCGTACTGGACGGGCAGGGGGGCGAGTTCGGGCGCGCGGCCGGCGGCGCGTGCGGTGTAGGCGGCGGCGAGGTCGCGGGCCAGCGGCGTGGTGGAGGCGCCGTCGCCGGCGATGTGGTGCAGGAGGAGGAGCAGGGTGTGCCGCTCGCCCCCGTCGCTGAAGAGCGTGACGCGCAGCGGGGGTTCGGCCGCGAGGTCGAAACAGTGCCGGACGGCGGCGGTGACGTCGGCCGTCAGCGGGGCGGTTTGCAGCTCGGGGTACGCCTCGTCCGGCGTGAGGATCCGCTGGTGGGGCTCGTTGTCAGTGGCGGGGTATACGGTCCGGAGTGTTTCGTGACGCTCGGTGAGGTCCCGGAGGGCGAGGCGGAGTGCGTCCTGGTCCAGGGGGCCGGTGAGGGTGAGGAGCAGGGGGATGTTGTACGTGGGGCTGGGGCCTTCGAGCCGGTGCATGAACCACAGCCGCTTCTGCGCCGGGGAGAGCGGCATCCGCTCGGTGCGGGGTGCGGGCACGAGGGCGGGGCGCTCGTCGGCGGCGGGGGCTGCGGAGGCGCTCTCCAGGAGGGCGGCGAGGGCCGCCGGGGTGGGGTTGCGGAAGACGTCGGCGAGGCCGAAGCCCTCGTCGAGGGCCTCGCGGATGCGGGCGGCGAGGCGGCCGGCGAGCAGCGAGTGGCCGCCCAGCGCGAAGAAGTCGGCGTCGGGGGACGCCGGGGCGTCCAGGCCGAGCACGTCCTGGAAGAGGCCGCAGAGCGCGGCTTCCCGCGGGGTGCGGGGCTCGCGGGCGGCCGGGCCCGCGGTGGGCTCCGGGTCGGGCAGGGCGCGGTGGTCGAGCTTGTCGTTGGCGGTGCGGGGCAGGGCGTCCAGGGCGAGGATCGCGGCGGGCACCATATGGGCGGGCAGCTGCCCGGCGAGGTGGGTGCGCAGGGCCTCGGTGTCGAGTTCCGCGGCGGACGTGTCCTCGGCGGGGACGGCGTAGCCGAGGAGGCGCTTGCCGTGCGCGGTGTCGCGGGCGATGACCGCCGCCTGAGAGACCGCGGGGTGGGCGGCCAGCGCGGCCTGGATCTCGCCGAGTTCGATGCGGAAGCCGCGGATCTTGACCTGGTCGTCGGCGCGGCCGAGGAATTCGAGGGTGCCGTCGGGGCGGCGGCGCACCAGGTCGCCGGTGCGGTACATGGCGGCGCCGGGGTCGCCGTGGAGGGCGCCGAAGGGGTCGGCGGTGAAGCGCTCGGCGGTGAGGTCGGGGCGGCCGAGGTAGCCGCGGGCCAGGCAGGCGCCGGCGATGTACAGCTCGCCGGTGACGCCGTCGGGCGCCGGGCGCAGCGAGTTGTCGAGGACGTAGGCGCGCGAGCCGCGGACGGGGCTGCCCTGCGGGGTGCCGTCCTCGCCGGGCAGCCAGTAGTAGGCGTCGACGGTGGTCTCTGTGGGGCCGTAGAGGTTGACGGGGCCCAGGCCCTCGGTGCCGGCGAGGCGGCGCCAGAGCGGGTCGGGCACGGTCTCGCCGCCCACGACGACGACGGCCGGGCGGTGCCGGCCCGGGTCCAGCAGGCCTTCGGCGAGGAGGGCTTCGGCGTAGGAGGGGGTCACGTCGAGGTAGTCGAGGCACTCGTCGTGGACGTAGGCGGCGAGGGCGGCGGGGTCGCGGTAGCCGGCGTCGTCGAGCAGGTGCAGCTCGTGTCCGTGGACGAGCCAGATCAGCGGGTCCCAGGAGGCGTCGAAGGCGAAGGAGGCGCTGTGGCCGATGCGCAGGCGGTCGCGGCCGGTGCGGGCGGTGGCGCGGGCGATGTGGTCGCTGCCGTGCCCGGCGTGGAGGTTGGCCAGCGAGGCGTGGGTGACGACGACGCCCTTGGGGCGTCCGGTGGAGCCGGAGGTGTGGATGATGTACGCGTCCTGGCGGAGCGCGGGCGCGGCCGGTGCGGTTGACGGCCGGGCGTCGGTGCGGGCGCGGGTCGCCGGGTCGTCGAGCAGCAGGACGGGCACGGCGTGCGGGGGCAGTCCGCGGACGGCGTCGGCGGTGCCGATGAGGCAGCCGGGGCGCGCGTCGTCGAGGACGGCGGTGAGGCGCTGGGCGGGGTGGCCGAGGTCGAGGGGCTGGCACACGCCGCCGGCCTTGAGGACGGCGAGGAGGGCCACGACGGTCGATGCGCTGCGGGGCAGGGCCAGGGCGACCGCGGTGCCGGGCGTGACGCCGGCGGCGGCGAGTTCGTGGGCGAGGCGGTTGGCTGCGGCTTCCAGCTCGGCGAAGGTGAGGGTCTCGCCGGCGCTGCGGACGGCGGTGGCGTCCGGGGTGCGGGCGGCCTGCGCGGTGAAGAGCTCGGGCAGGGTGTGCTCGGCGGGCGGCTCGCCGCGGCCGGCGGTGGCCCTGCGGATCGCGTCGGCATCCAGCAGGTCGAGGGTGCCGACGGGCCGCTCCGGGTCGTCCAGGAGGAGGGCGGTGAGCGCGTCGAGGTAGCGCAGGAAGGCTTGTTCGTGGGCGGCGAGGTCCTCGGCGGTGTAGCGGCCGGGGTTGGCGTCGAGGCCGAGGATCAGGGAGTCGCCGGGGCCGGGGACGACGGTGACGGCGAGGTCGTCGACGGGGCCGGCGGCGAGGTTGCGGACGGTGCCGGGCAGGCCCGCGAAGTCCAGGCCGCCGTCCTCGAACGGCTTGATGTTGACCATCGGCCCGAACAGCGGCCGGTCGCTGCCGGCGAGCCCGAGGTCGCGGCGCAGGTCCTCCAGGCGGTAGCGCTGGTGCCGGCCGGCGGCGCGCGCTTCGAGGACGACGCGGCGCACGAGTTCGGCGCCCGTGTCGTGGGGTCCGACGGCGAGGCGCAGCGGCATGACGTTGACGGTCATGGCGGGGGTGCGCAGGGCGGCGCGGCTGCGCCGGTTCTTCAGCGGCAGGCCCAGGAGCACGTCCTGGGCGCCGGATATGCGGTGCACGTAGCCGGCGGTGGCGGCCATGACGAGCTCGGCCCAGGTGGCGCCCTTGGCGGCGGCCGCCGCCTTCTCCAGGCGGGTGCGGGTGCCCTTGGGGAGCGCGGCGGTGCGGCGCAGGACCGTCGTCGCGGGGGCGACGGGGCGGGCGGAGAGGGAGGCGGGCTCGGGCCGGTCGGCGAGCCGGGTGCGCCAGAAGTCGCCGTCGGTGGTGTGCTGAGCGCTCGCGCGGTAGGCGGCTTCCTCGTCGGTGAGTTCGCGCAGGGGGGCGAAGTCCGTGGTGGCGGGCTCCTCGCCGGCGGCCAGCGCGGTGTAGACCTCGGCGACGCGGCGGCCGATGAGGGTCAGGGCGTACGCGTCGACGGCGAAGTGGTGGACGCGCTGGTACCACCAGTGCAGTTCGCCGTCGATGCGGAAGAGTGCCTGGGTGACGAGGGGGCCGCGGGTGAGGTCGACGGGGCGGTCGAGGTCGGCGCGCATCCACGCCTCGGCCTCGGCCCAGGGGTCACCGGAGGTGCGCAGGTCGATCCGGTGGAGCGTCAGTTCCCGGTCCTCGGCGAGGCGCTGGGCGGGGGCGGCACTGTCGTCGGCGGGGTCGGCCGGGACGGCGCGGAGGGAGAGGGTCTCCGCCTCGCCGGCGGTGCGGAGCAGGGCGCGCTCGAAGAGCTCCTCGTCCAGGGGGCCCCGGATCTCCACGCAGTCGCCCGTGTTGTAGACGGGGTTGTCAGGGGCGAGTTCCTGGGCGTACAGGATT
Source organism: Streptomyces roseoverticillatus (assembly GCF_000719265.1). GTDB lineage: Bacteria > Actinomycetota > Actinomycetes > Streptomycetales > Streptomycetaceae > Streptomyces > Streptomyces roseoverticillatus. The sequence continues at coordinate 259,722 of NZ_JOFL01000003.1, forward strand.
CCGGCCTGGGCGGCGAGCAGGGGAAGCTCGGCCTGATCGGTCTCGGCCTCGTGGTGACGCATGGCGTGGGGACTCCCGTTGTAGGACAGCGATCTGGCCACACCGGTACCCCCCGGTATGTCAGCTTAGGTAAGCCTAAGCTATTTTTTGCCTATCCGTGAGAGTCTCCCACCCCAGCGTGCGGATCGAACAGGAGCATCGAACATGACCGCGGCCGACGGCCTCAAAACCGCCCTGCGCGAGCGCGTACTCGCCCATCGCGACGACCTCCTGTCGCTGAGCCGGCGCATCCACGCGCACCCCGAGACGGCCTTCGCCGAGCACCGCGCCGCCGGCTGGTGCGCCGATTTCCTGCGCGGGCACAGCTTCGACGTGACCGCGCCCGCGTACGGCCTCGACACCGCCTTCGCCGCCACGACGGGCTCGGGCCCGGTCACGGTGGCCGTCGTCTGCGAGTACGACGCCCTGCCCGGCCTCGGGCACGCCTGCGGCCACAACCTGATCGCCGCGGCCGGCCTCGGCGCCGCCCTGGCTCTCGCGCCGCACGCCGGCGAACTAGGCCTGACCGTACGGGTTCTGGGCACGCCCGCCGAGGAGCGCGGGGCGGGCAAGGCGCTGATGCTTCAGGCGGGCGCCTTCGACGGGGTCGACGCCGCGATGATGGTGCACCCGTGCCCGTTCGAGGTGGCCGAGTTCCGCTCGTTCGCGCTCGGCACGCTCTCCGTCGCGTACACCGGCAAGGCCGCCCACCCGAGCCTCAACCCGCACGAGGGCCGCAACGCCGCCGACGCGCTCACCGTCGCCCAGGTCGCCCTCGGGCTGCTGCGCCAGCAGTTGCCGGCGCAGTGGAAGGTGCACGGGGTGACGACGGGCGCGGGCACGGCGCCCAACCTGATCCCCGACCGGGCCACGGCCGAGTACGAGATCCGCGCCTCCGCCGCGGAGGACCTGCGGGAGCTGCGCGAGCGCGTCGAGGCGTGCTTCCGCGCGGGCGCCCTCGCCACGGGATGCGAGGTCGAACTGACCCGCCCCGAGCCGGACTACCTCGACTTCCGCACCGACGCGGAGCTCATCGCGCTCTGGCGGGACAACGCCCGCGCGCTGGGCCGGCCGGAGCCGCTGCAGCGGGAGCCCTTCGCCTGCACGGACATGGGCAACGTCTCGCACGCCGTGCCGTCGATCCATCCGGTGCTCGACATCACCGGGGGCGTCTGCGGGCCGCACGAGGCGGAGTTCGCCGACGCGGCGGTTTCGCCTCGCGGCGAGCGGGCGATTCTCGACGGGGCGGTCGGGATGGCGTGGACGGCGGCCGACTTCGCGGCGGCGCGCCGCGCCTGACCGCTTCGGGGCTCTGCCCCGGACCCCGGTCCTCAATCGCCGGACGGCTCTCTTTATTGCCTGTCCGGCGATTGAGGGCGAGGGGGTTACTTCCCCGACAGCGCCTTCGCGATGTCGTCCACGACGACGCCGCTGGCGATCGGGCCGCCGCGGGTCGACCAGACCGAACCGTCCACCGTCACGGCGTGGTTCTTCTTGACCGCGTTCAGGTCCTTGTAAGCGGGCTTCTCCTGGACGTCCTTGAGCGCCTTCTCACCGTCGGAGGTGAGGGTCGACAGGAACAGCCAGTCGCCGTCGATCTCGTTGATCTTCTCCAGGCTGAGCGCCGGGGTGTGGGCGTTGCCGTCCTTGTCCTGGTTCTTGGGCCGCTTGAGGCCCATGTCCAGGGCGACGCCGCTGGCGAACTGCTTCTTCTCCATCCAGCTGGGGCCGTCCGGGTTCCAGCGGACGATGCTGACCTCGGCACCCTTGTTGCCGCCCAGGCCCTCGCCGGCCTTCTTGGCCTTGGCCTCGTAGTCGCCGATGACCTTGTTGGCCTCGTTCATCTTGTTCAGGGCGTTGCCGATGCCCCGGAAGGAGAGCTTCCAGTCGTCGGTCGGGGCCATGGTGACCAGCGTGGCCGGGGTGATCTCGCGCAGCTGCTTCAGCATCTGCTCGTCCTGCATGTCACCGGCCAGGATGAGGTCGGGCTTGGCGGCGACGACCTTGTCCATCACCGGCTGCAGCAGATTGCCGACGACGTTGATGTCCTTGACCTTGTCGGCGAGGTAGGCCGGCGGCTTGCTCAGGCCCTGGCCGTTGGTGATGCCGACCGGCTTGACGCCGAGCGCCAGCACCGCGTCCAGGTCCTCCTGGGTGAGTGTCACGATGCGCTTGGGGCTGGCCGGGACCTTCACCGCGGTGCCGGTCGCGTCCTTGACGGTGCGGGTGCCGCCGCCCCCCTCGGCCGCGTTGCCGGACTCCTTGTCCGAGCCCTTGCCGGAGTCGGAGCCGCAGCCGGTGACCAGCAGCGCGGCCGCCCCCACGGCGGCGAGCACCTGCACCGCACGGCGCGGGGCGAAGGGGAGGAGGCGGGTGGGTGCGGTCATGGAAAGCTCCGGACGTGGCGAAGAAGGGAATGGAAAAGAAAGGACAAAGGGCGGCGGGAAGCGCAAGGAACCCCTCGCACGGACCCACAATAGACATTAGGTTAGCCTTACCTTAAAGCTCTCCCCCCGGGAGGGTCCACAAGAACCGGCGATCTTCTGGAAAGGCCTGCCCGTGGAGCTCCGCGTCGAACAGCTCGTCGCCGGTTACCCCGGCCACCGCGCCGTGGCAGGGGTCGACCTGACCATCCCCTCCGGCCAGGTCGTCGCGATCGTCGGGCCCAACGGCTGCGGCAAGTCGACGCTGCTGCGCTCCGTCGCGCGGCTCCACCAGCCCGAGTCGGGCCGGGTGTACGCGGGCGACGCCGACATCTGGCAGCTGAAGCAGCGCCAGGCCGCACACCGCATCGCCCTCCTCCCCCAGTCGCCGCTGGCCCCCGAGGCCGTCACCGTCGCCGGGCTCGTCCGCTACGGCCGCCACCCGCACCAGGGCCTGTTCCGCCAGTGGTCGCGCGACGACGAGCGGGCCGTCGCGGAGGCGCTGCGCGCCACCGGAGTCGCCGCGCTCGCCGACCGCCGGCTCGACCAGCTCTCCGGCGGCCAGCGGCAGCGCTGCTGGCTCGCGATGGTCCTCGCCCAGGAGACACCGGTCGTCCTCCTCGACGAGCCGACCAGCGCCCTCGACATCGGCCACGCCGTCGAGGTCCTCGACCTCGCGCGCGAGGTGGCCCTCGCCGGGCGCACGGTCGTGATGGTCCTGCACGACCTCGCGAGCGCCGCCCGATACGCCGACAGCATCGTCGCCATGAAGGACGGCCGCGTCGTCGCGCACGGCGCCCCGCGCGACGTCGTCGACACCGCCCTCGTGCGCGAGCTCTACGGCATCGACGCCGACATCCTGGAGGCGCCCGCCGACGGCTCCCCCGTCGTCGTCCCGGCCCGCCGCGCGCCGGTGGCGGCGGCCGCAGCCGTCTAGGCCGCAGGCGCCGGAGGCCCCGGAGGCCAGAAACCGGCCGGGCTCCGCGGCCGGGACCGCGAACCCCGCCGCCACCGGCCGAGCCGACGGCCTCCGCTCCGGGCCGGTCCGGTCGCCCCGAGCGACCAGCGCCACCGCTCCGGGACCGCACCGCCGCGGACGTGCGGTTCGAGGACCCCGCGCAGGCCCGTCACGAGCCCGCCGCGGGCCCGGCGGTCCGCAGCGGGGTGATCTGCTCGATGTCGTAGCGGACGCGCAGCGCCGCGATGGCCTCCTGGTCGACCGGCGGGCCCGCCTCCAGGATCTCGAAGAGCTCTTCGAAATAGCGCTCGTGATCGGGCGGCGGCGAGGCCTGGAAGAACATCCGCACCGGCTCGGACGTCGGGTTGGCGAAGGCGTGCGGGCAGCCCGGCGGGACGAGGATCACCGTGCCCGGAGTGGCCCGCGTGTACCGCCGGCCGGTGGCGGAGCGCCACTCCCGCCAGTTCTCCGGCGTCCGGACGAGCGGCTCGAAGGCGAGCACGTCCACTTCGCCCTCCAGGACGTAGAAGAGCTCCTCGCTGCGCGTGTGCAGGTGCGCGCCGACGTCGAAGCCGGGCGGGACGACGACCTCGAAGCTGGAGGCGGCGCGCGAGTGCTCCCCCGTGACCTTGAAGGTGACCTGCTGGGCGGGGGTGACGAGGGTGCGGCCGCCGCCGGGTGGCACGACGAGACCGTCCTGGGCGGAGATCAGGGTCATCGCGGCGGTCCCTTCCCGGCGGCGTGGCACGGCGTGACGGGCCACGTCGCCCGTCACGGAAGGAGATTTCCCGTTCGCACCGGACGGCATCCGTGCCCTCACCCGTACGGCTCATGCCTCGCGGGACAGCCGCTCCACGAGCCCGGGGTCGGGCTGGGGCACCTCGCCGAAGTCCGCGTCGTCGCCGTCGACCGTGAGGCGGTTGACGAGGCTCTCCAGCGCGGCGGGCAGATGGGGCGTCAGGCCGCTGTGCCACTGCACGAGGAGCTCGTGGCGGGCCGCGTCGGACAGCAGCTTGCGGCGGCTGTCCACCCGGGAGGCGGGCCGCGGCGGCTCCTGCGGGTCGTGGGCGGCCTGGGCGCGCCAGAACGCGGCGTCGCGGAACTCGCCGTTGCGGCGGTGCGAGAGGTGCAGGCAGTACGCGGCGGTCCGGCTGCCTCCGCCGGCGGCGAACTGCCACCAGAAGTCGGCGGCCCCGGTGTGCCCGGTGACGTGCAGCAGGCAGGCGAAGACGAGGGCGCCCTCGGGGTCGATGCCCCGGTCGTCCGCGAACCGCTCCAGGCTCGCCGCGGCCTCGACGGCGTTGATCACCAGCACGCAGGCGAGGTCGAGCTCATGGCCGGCCTCGTCGCGGGCGCTGGGGCCGTCGGCCAGGGCCGCCTTCCCGGGGCGGCGGCGGCCCGGCCGGCGCCGGCTCTCGAACTCCACGGCGATGGCGCGGGCGTCCGAGGTGAGCATGGCTTCGATGAGGTCACCCTCGGTGTCGTGGCTGCGCGGCATTACTTCCCCCTGCCGGAGTGCTGGACCTCTAATGCGGACAAGGCCGCGGAAACCTTGCGTTTGGCGTGGCCGACGAGGGAGCGCACGGCCGCCCGGTCGGCGCCGAGCAGGTCCGCGACCTGGCCCAGGCTGTAGCCGATCACCAGGTTGAGGACGAGTGCGTCGCACTGCCGCTCGGGCAGCCGCGCGATCGCCGCGTACAGCGCGATGCGGCTCTCCAGGAGCCGGAACCGCTGTGCGCGCTCCGGCCCCTCGGCGTGCGCGGCGCGGTGGAAGGCTGCCGTCGCCAGGGCCGTGCCGCGCCGGTGCCGGGCCAGCCAGCCGGCGACGTGCTCCTTCAGCAGCGACCAGGCGTAGGAGTCGGCGCAGGGCTGGCGCAGGGCGTGCGGCCACTGCACGCACAGCCGCTCGAAGGCCGCCTCCGTGATGTCCGCCGCGGCCTCGGCGTCCCCGGTGTGCAGGAAGGCGTAGGCGCCCCACCTGTGCTCGTGCAGTTCACGGAAGGCCGTGAAGGCGATCTCCATCCGGCGCTCGGCCGGGACCGCGGTCCCGGTGGGCGCGGGCGTCCGACCGCTGTCCGTCATGGGCGCCTCTCGCGTCGAGTTCCTCTGGTTCTTCTGCGTTGTTCCAATGAACCGGAAAAGCAGGCCCCGCCGTGCCGCAACCGCGCAAAAAGTCCGGCCCTCCGCACCGGGTGGGTTACCCCTCCGTGACCGGGGACAGGTATGGGGCAGCCGTAACGCGACGGGAAGGCAGAGAAGATGGGCGAGACCCGCGAGGATCCCGTGGTCGACCTCCGGCTGGACCGGGCCCATTCGGCCCGCATCTACGACTGGTTCCTGGGCGGGCGGACGAACTTCGCCGCCGACCGCGAGGCCGCCGGTCAGGTCCTCGCGGTCTTCCCGTCGGCCGGGGACGCGGCCCGGATGAACCGCGCGTTCGTGCACCGGGCCGCGCGCCACCTCGCGCGCGAGGGCCTGACCCAGTTCCTCGACATCGGCACCGGCATCCCCACCTCGCCCAACCTGCACGAGACCGTGCAGGAGGTGGTCCCTTCGGCCCGCGTCGTCTACACCGACAACGACCCGATCGTCCTCGCCCACGCCGCCGCGCTGCTGCGCGGCCGCCCGGAGGGGCGCACGGCCTACGTGGAGGCCGACGTCACCGACCCCGAAAGCGTGCTGCGGGCTCCGGAGTTGCTCACGACGCTCGACCTCGGCCGGCCGGTGGCCCTCACCCTCAACGCCCTGCTGCACTTCATCACCGACGACGGCCGGGACCGCGCCCACGCGGTCGTCGAGCGTCTCAAGGACGCGCTGCCCAGTGGCAGCGCGCTCGTCGTCACGCACGGCACCTCCGACTTCTCCCCGCTGGCGACGGGCCGGATCATGGACATCTACGCGCGGGCCGGGACGCCGCTCCAGTTGCGCGGCAAGGCCGAGTTCCACCGCTTCTTCGACGGCTGGGAGCTGGTGGACCCGGGCATCACCCTCGCCCACCGCTGGCGCCCGGACGAGCCCGAGGAGCCGGGCCGTCCGACGGCCGCGGAGGCCGTCTGTTACGCGGGGATCGCCCTCAAGCCGTAACGGACCGCGGGACGCCGCGCCCCGCTCATATCGCGTACTTCCAGACCGTGAGCATGAACGCGCCGTACCAGCAGCCGAACAGCGTCGCCGCGCACAGCACGGTCACGGCCGTACGGGTACGGGCGGCCGCCAGGGCGCGGGCCGCGGGGACGAGGAAGAGGACCGCGGGTATGAGCAGCCGCAGTTTGGAGTGCGAGTAGTTGCTCTGGGCCAGGGTGAGGACCACGATGCCCGTGCCGTACACGAGCAGCGGCGGCCAGGTGCCGCGGTGCCAGGTGAGCACGGTGGCGCAGAGGAGGGCGAGGAGGAGTACGGCGGTGCTCACCGAAACCCAGCCGTCGCCCCGGTGCAGCGTCTCGCCCAGGAAGTCGAGGAAGGCGGCGCCGTTGTCCCAGTGGGTGCCCCAGCCGGCCTCCTGGATGCGGAACCAGGCGCCGAAGTCGCCGACGCGCCGTCCGACCCACCACAGGTAGAGGGGCGTGCCGAGGCAGCCGAGGGCGACGGCCGCCAGGGGCCGCGGGCGAAGGCGGCGTTCGCGCAGCAGGTGCAGTCCGGCGGCGACGGCGAGCGCGGCGACCACGGCCGCGGCGGCGGGCCGGGTGAGGCCGGTGAGCAGGGCCAGGGCGCCGGCGGTGAGCCAGGCCTTGCGGTGCGCGGCCAGGAGCGTGCCGGCGGCCAGGGCGAGGAAGAGCGACTCGCTGTAGGACATGAGGAAGGACAGGGACATCGGCTGCGCCCCGGCGAGCAGCACGATCGCGATGAGGGCGGTGCGGGTCCCGTGGAGCGCGGCGAGCAGGCGGTGCACGGCGATCAGCGCGGCGATCAGCGCGAGGTGGGCCGCGACGATGCCGGAGGTGCCCCAGCCGAGGCCGGTGACGGCGTGGACGGCGCGGATCAGCATCGGGAACAGCGGGAAGAACGCGAGGTTGTTGCCGGTGAGGCTGCCGTCGCCGGCGTAGGAGTAGCCGTGCGGGTAGCCGTGTTGGGCGATGCTCACGTAGAGGTTGCCGTCCCAGGCGAGGAGGCGCTTGCGGAGGCCGGGCCCGTCCGGGTCGCTCATGGCGGCCAGGATCACGAGGTGGAGGACGGTGGTGACCGCGTACACGGCGAGCGCGGGCAGCGCCAAGCGGAAGATACGTTTCCCTCGCTGCTGCACGGACGGGGCCGACGGGTGCGGCGGGGCCGGTATCGCGCCGGGGCCGGCGGTGGAGGGGTCGGGGGCGAGTGCCGTCATGGGCGGTCATGCCATTTCGTCGGGGACGTACGGGAGTACGCGGTGCGGTGGTGCGGGGGCTGGGCCGTCACACGGCGGGGTAGTGCTCCGCGCGGGCGGCGGTGATCAGCGCGGAGACGTCCGTCCAGTCGAGGCCCTCCCGGCGGGCCCGGCCCATCCAGTCCGCGAGCTCGCCGCGCAGCGGGGAGTCGGCGAGGGGGCTGGGCCGCGCGGGGGCGGCGCTCACGAAGGTGCCGACGCCCGGCCGGGCCTCGACGAGCCCGAGGTGTTCGAGCTCGCGATAGGCCTTGAGCGTCGTGTTCGGGTTGAGTTTGGTGACGGCGGCGACGCGGGCGGCGGTGGGCAGCTGGTCCCCGGCGGTGAGGATGCCGAGGCGCAGCGCCTCCCGGACCTGCTGGACGATCTGCAGGTAGGCGGCCATGCCGCTCTGCCGGTCGATCCTGAACTCGACCATGGTGCGGCCCCCCCTCATCCCGTCCCTGCGTGCGGCGACCGTGCGGCGCGGGTCACAGCGGGCGCCGCCGGCCCCACCACAGGGTGAGGGCGAGGATCGCGAGGGCCGCGGCCAGCACGAGCGCCGCGTAGGTCCACTGCATGCCGGGCATCTGGTCGTACCCGAAGTATTCCAGGCGCTCGGCGACGATGCCCTTGTTGCTCCTGCACTCTGCAGGAGTGCTCTCGTTGAAGCACGTGCCGAAGCCGTGGAGCCCGCCGTGGGCGTCGACGGTCCAGTTGTCGTGGCGCACGGCGCCTTCGGGCAGCGCGGGCTGGCCCTCCTCGACGGGGTTGACGAGCACGCGGGGCTTCGCGAAACCGTGCGGGACGCAGGCGGACAGGACGATGTCCCAGGCGATGGTGAAGCCGAGGGTGAGCCCCATGGCGAGCAGGGTGCGGCGGACGGCCATGCCGAGCGCCGTGCCCACGGCGAGGTGGAGCAGGGCCACCGCCACGGGCACGGGGCCGGTCGTGAAGAAGACTTCGTCCGAGTTCCACTCGCCGGCGTTGAAGAGGTCGTGCGCAGGTTCCCACCAGGAGGTGAAGGCGGCCGAGAGGGCCGCGGAGCACACGATGGTGATCAGCACCGCCGTGCCGAGCTTGGCGGCGAGCCAGCGGCCGCGGGTGACCGACTGGGTGGTGACCAGCTGCACGGTGCCGCGCTCGCGGTCCCCGGAGATCAGCGGGGCGCCGAGGAAGACGCCCGCGGCGACGGGCACCAGCGACATCAGCCAGGCGCCGTTCTGGAACGCTTCGCCGTACGCCTGCCCGGAGGCCTCCACGAGTTTCAGGGGGCCGTGGGTGCGGGCGGGGCCGAGCCAGCCGAGCGTCACGTGGCGCTGCCAGAGCATGTGAATGCAGCCGGCCGCGGTCAGCATCAGGCAGGCCACGAAGGCGGTGCGGTGCTGCCGCCAGACCAGCCAGGGCAGGCCGCGCAGGATGCGGGGCGGCTGCTTGCCGGTCTGCGCGGCGAGGGGTTCCTCTACGGCCGTGCTCATGCCGTCACCTCTTCGTCTTCCTGTTCCGGGTCGTGCGGGCCGTCGGTGCGGGCCGCGTCGGTGAGCAAGGGGGGCGCGGCGGGCGAGCGCAGGTAGCCCAGCAGGACTTCTTCCAGGCCGGGTTCGATGATCTTCCAGTCGTCCTCGACCGGGCCGCGGGGCCGGATGAGGGCGGTGAACTGGCGGCCCGTGGTGCGGGATTCGACGACCGTGTGCCGGGCGATCGCCGCGGGGACGCCTTCGGTGAGGTGGACGCCGGTCACCAGCCGGTGGGCGGCGAGCAGTTCGTCGGTCTCGCCGGCGAGGCGGACCCGGCCGCCGGCGAGGACGAGGAGGTGGTCGCACATGGTCGCCACGTCGGCCAGCCGGTGGGAGGACATCACGACGGTGGTGCCCTGTTCGGCCGCCTCGGCCAGCAGGAGGCCGCCGAGCTCGTGGGCGGCGAGCGGGTCGAGGTCCGCCATCGGCTCGTCGAGGAGCAGGAGGCGGGGGCGCTTGCCGAAGGCCAGCGCGAGGGCCACGCGGGAGCGCTGCCCGCCGGAGAGGCTGCCGACGCGGGCGCCGAGGGGCAGCTTCCCGGACCGGACGATCCGCTCGGCCACCGCCTGGTCCCAGCGCGGGTTCAGCTCGCGGCCCATGCGGAGCGTCTCCTCGACCGTGAAGTACGGGAAGAGCGGCTTGTCCTGGGCGAGGTAGGCGGTGTCGGCGAGGCCCGCGGGGTCGGCGACCGGCGAGCCGAAGACCCGCAGGCTCCCCTCCGTCGGCCGGACGGTCCGTGCGGCCATGCCCAGCAGCGTGCTCTTGCCCGCGCCGTTGGGGCCGACGAGCCCGCACACCGCGCCGGCCGGGATCCGGACGGAGAGGTCCTGGACGGCCCTGCGCCGCCGGAAGCACTTGCCCAGCCCGCGCGCCTCGACGGCCCAGCGGCTCGCGCCGTCGGCTGTTGTCATCCCACCCCACCTGCCCCGCCTGCTAATTCACTAGTCAGCTAGTGGAATGAGCATATAGATCACCTCTGGAGTGTCAATATCCGGATCAAAAAGGGGCAAATAGGGAGATTACTGACCTAGAGCGCCGGGTCCGCGGCCTTCCGGCGGGCGCGGTGGGCGGCCGCCGTCGCGCGGTTGCCGCAGATCTGCGGCGAGCAGAAGCGCCGCGACAGGTTGCGGGAGGTGTCCACGAAGACCTCGGCGCAGCGGTTGCCCACGCACACGTGGAGCCGCTCCACGCCGGTCGTGGTGACCACGGTGAGCAGACCCATGGCGGCGTTGACCGCGTACTGGTCGATGACGGGGGCACCGGGCGCGGCGACGTGCAGGTGCCACGAGCCGTCGTGGTCGGTGTAGTGCGGGACGGCACCGCGGGCGGCGAGGAGGTCGTTGAGCAGGGCGACGGCCGTCGCCGCGTCCGGGGCGCCGAAGACCTCGCGCAGCACGGGCCGGAGCTCGCGCGCCGCGGCGAGGTCCGCCTCGGTGGGGGCGGCGGGCGGGCGGACGCCATGGGCGTCGAGCAGGGCGGACAAGGCCGCAACATCGGGCATCTTCTCCACATTGCGCACGATATTGTAGGTATTGACCAGGTCCTCAGCCAGGGTCACCGAACCGTCTGAGTAACTAGTAAACCTCACCATGACTCCGTACTATTGCTGCTCGTGGTCGCCACCGCATCACCTACGGCGGCGCTGTTTCCTGTTGCCCGCATGTTCGCGGAGGATGTCGATGGACTCGCAAGAGGCATTACCCGCCGAGGGGGCGGCGCCACCGCTGGAAACACCCGCCTCCGCCGCCGGATTCCGGGAGGAGGCACTCTACGGTCTGCGGGCCGCCGTGCCCCTGGCCGTCGCGGTCTTCGGATTCGCGGTCTCCTTCGGCATCGTGGCCCGCGCGGCGGGCATGGGCGTGCTGGCCCCCGTGGTGATGTCACTGACCACGTTCGCCGGGTCCGCGCAGTTCGCCGCCGCCTCGGTGCTCGGCACCGGGGGCGGGGTCGCCGCGGCGATCGTCGCGGCCGTCCTGCTCAACTCCCGCTACCTGCCCATCGGGATCAGCGTCGCCCCCGCCATGACCGGCGGCGTCCTCAAGCGCTTCCTCTCCGCCCAGCTCGTGGTGGACGAGTCCTGGGCCGTCGGCCACATCGGCAACGGCCGCTACTCCCGCGGCCGGCTGCTCGGCGCCGGCGTCCTCGTCTACGCGGCCTGGGTCGGCGGCACCGCCGTCGGCCTGCTCGGCGCCCACTACCTGGGCGATCCCGAGCGCTTCGGGCTCGACGTCGTCTCGCCCGTCCTGTTCATCGCCCTCCTCAAGGGCCAGATCACCAGCCGCAAGGCGCTCGCCGCCTCGATCCTGGGCGTGGCCATCGCCCTGGCGCTGGTCCCCTTCGCCTCACCGGGCGTACCGCTCATCGCCGCCACCGCCGCCTGCCTGCTGGGACTGAGGAAATGACCGGACTCTGGCTCGCCGTGCTCCTGGTCGGCGCCGTCTCCATGGCGCTCAAGGCGACCGGCCCCGTCCTCCTCGGCGGCGAGGAGCTGCCCGCGGCCATGCAGCGCGTCGTCACGCTCATGGCGCCCACCCTGCTGGCCGCCCTGATCGCCACCCAGATGTTCGGCCAGGGCAGGTCGCTCGTCATCGACGCCCGCGCCGTCGGGCTCGTCGTGGGCGCCTTCGGCGTCTGGCGCAAGTGGCCCACCCTGCTCGTGGTGGTGCTCGGCGCCGCGGCCACGGCCCTCACCCGGCTGGTGACCGGCTGACCCGGACCGCGGGCAGCCCCCGCAGCCACCCCAAAGTTCCCGGACTATCTCCCGCTCCCGACCGGAAGGAGGCACCCATGACACCCACGCCGCCCCCCGACAGCACCACCACGGCCGCACCGGCCGGCACGGCCGCCGGCACCACGGCACCGCTGCCCACCACGGCCCTGTGGGACGCGGGCGTCCGCCTGGGGGCCGCCGTCGAGCTGCCGCCCCTGCCGCTCGCACCGGTCGCGGCGGGCATGCGCTGCGCCGGGCCGCTGCGCCGCGTCGAGCACAGCGAGGGCGTGGTCTCGATCTTCGCCGGGATCGACGCGGCCGCCCCGGGCGACATCCTCCTCGTCGACAACTCCGGCCGCACGGACGAGGCCTGCGTGGGCGACCTCGTCGCCATCGAGGCCCTGCAGGCCGGCATCGCGGGCATCGTGGTGTGGGGCTGCCACCGCGACAGCGACGAACTGGCCGCCATCGGCCTGCCGGTCTTCAGCCTCGGCCCCTGCCCCGCCTCGCCCCGGCTCGGCCCCGCCCGCCCCGCACCGCCCGCCCTCCCCCGGATCGCCGGGCGGGACGGCGACGGCCTGGCGGCCGACACCGACGGCGTGCTCCTCGTCCCGGCCGCGGCCCGCGACGAGGTGGCGGCCCTCGCCGCGCGGATCGTCCGGGCCGAGCGGTCCCAGGCCCAACTGGCCCTGCAGGGCGTCAGCCTGCGCGAGCAGCTGAGCTGGGACCGCTTCCTGGAGCGGCGGCGCGCCGACCCCGGTTATGCGTTCCGCTCCCATCTGGCCCAGGTCGACGGGGCGCTGGAGTAGGAGGGCCCGGGGGCGTACGGGGGAAGGCCCCGCCGCAGCAGCAGGTGCCGGCGGGACCAGGGGTGGGGCTCCGGGATCCCGTCCCGGAAGCGCGACGAGAACGCGAGCACGGCGAGTCCGTTCACGTAACCGTTCAAGGAGGTCTCCTCAGCTCATGCCGTCGAGGCCGGTACAGGCACAGCGGGCTCCGGCCCGGTTCCCGGTGGACCCCCGCCGCCGGGGACCGGACCAGAGCCCGCTGCGCGGCGCCCCCGGCCGGGCCGGGGACGGTTCGCGGGACGGGCTACGGCCCGGCCGGCGGCAGATGGGTCCGCGCGAACTCCAGCTGCCGGCGGAACAGCGCCACCCGCTCCTCCACGCCGGTCACGCTGTGGCCCCCGTCGTGCACGTGCAGGCCGTGCGGGACGCCGCGCAGCGCGAGCCGCTCGGCGTAGTCCTTCGCCTGTCCGACGGGGCAGCGGGCGTCGTTGGCGCCGGCGAGGATGAGCACCGGCGCGCGGACGGCGTCGACGTAGGTCAGCGGCGAGGACTCCCGGTAGCGCTCAGGCACCTCCTCCGGCGTGCCGCCGAAGAGGCTGCGGTCGAGGGCCTTGATCTCCTCCATCGCGCCGTGGTGCGCCGCCGCGCAGTCGGCGACCGGCGCGCCGGCGAGCCCCAGCGCCCACTCCCCCGGCCGGGTGCCGAGCGCGAGCAGCGTGAGGTAGCCGCCCCACGACCAGCCCGCCACGACGAGCCGGGCGGGGTCGGCCACGCCGTGGTCGACCGTCCACTGCCGGACGGCGGACACGTCCTCCAGCTCGGTGAGGCCGACGCGGCGCCGCAGCGCCTCGGTCCACTCGCGCCCGTAGCCGGTGGAACCGCGGTAGTTGACGCGCACGACGGCGAAGCCGTGGTCGGTCCAGGCGGCGACGGCCGGGTCGAAGGCGTCCTCGTCCTGCTCGTCGGGGCCGCCGTGCAGCAGGAAGACGGTGGGGTACGGGCCCGGGCCCGCGGGCGTGTTCAGCAGGGCGTGGATGCGGCCGCCGGGGCCGTCCACCCACAGGTCGCGGGCATCGGCGGCCGGGGGCGGCGGCTGGTCCGGCAGGGGCAGCCGCGGGTCCTCCAGCAGGCCGCGGAACTCCGGCGGGCGGGCCGAGCTCGACCACAGCAGCCAGGCGTCGCCGCCGGGCCGGGTGCGCGCGTGGGCGATGACGCCGGCCGGGGTGCCGATCCGCTCCAGCCGCCCGCTGCCCAGGTCGTAGCGGTGGAGGGTGGAGCGCGCCTCGTGGTCGTGGACGACGAGCAGCGAGCCGGCGTCCTGGAACCACTGGACGGACACGTCGCCGGGCAGGCCGAGGCGCAGTTCGGTGCGCTCGCCGGTCCGCGGGTCGAAGAGGACGGGTTCCCAGCGGTCCTCGCGCTGGTGCTGCAGCAGCAGGCGCGGGTCGCCGCGCACGGGCGAGAAGCCGACGGCCTCCAGGCCGCCCTCGTCGTCGGCGAGGTCGGCCACGGTGGTGCCGTCGTCCGTGGTGAGGACGCGCACGCCCAGGTCCCAGAGGTCGCCGCGCTCGCTGTGCGCGATGACGGCCAGGTCGAGGGAGCGGGAGAGGTCGACGGCGTAGGCCGGTTCGTCGTGCCGGTAGAGGGGGCGGGCCGCGCCGCCGGGCAGGACGAGGTGGACGGCGGCGCCCTCTTCGGTCGAGCAGCCGAGCAGGACGTGCCCGTCGAGGCCGACGGCCAGGCCCGAGGGCCAGTACCGGCCGGTGGAGGGGACGGCCGGGGTGTCGGGGCCGCCGGTGAAGGGCTGGCGCATCCAGCAGCCGTACTCGTCGCCGTCGCCGTCGTCGAACCACCACACCGCTTCCCCGGAGGCCTCGATGGCGCACTGCTGGGTGCCGGCGGGCCGGTCGGTGACGCGGCGGAGGGTGCCGGCCGCGCGGTCCCAGGCGTACACCTGGGCGATGCCGGAGAGGTCGCTGACGAAGACGCAGCGGTCGGGCGCGCTCTTGGCCCAGGCCGGGAGGGTGTGGCGGGGGGCGCGGAAGCGCCGTTCCCATACGGGCCCGTCGGCGAGGTGCTGCCGGGGTGCGGTCGTGGTCATCGAGGGGGTTCCTCCCGTGGCTGCCTGAGGTGTACGCCCCCGCCCCTCGCGCAGCGATCGGCCGCCGGCGGTGGGCCGGGGCGGCCGGCGGGCGGCGTCGGTCGCCCGCCGCGTGGAGTGGTGGACCGTGCGTCAGTGGCAGCCGCAGCTCGCCGAGGTGACCCGGTTCATCCGGCGCCTGGGCCGCTCGCCGCCGCTCTCCGTGCCGGTTCCGGCCAGGGCTTCGGTGCCGCCGGGGGCCGTGACCGTGCTGGTGGAGCAGGCGAGCGTGAGCTGGTACGGGGTCTGCGGCAGGGCGCCCAGGACGATGTGGGCGGAGACGGCGGCCTTGCCGGCGGCCGCGGAGTTCGCCTCGGTGTTGAAGGGCAGCGGCTGCGTCCCGCTGCCGAGGCCGAACTCGATCCCGGAGACCAGCGCGTGGTCGGGGTGCTCGGCGAAGAGCCGCTCCAGCTCGGCCGCGGCCGTGCCGGAGCCGGTGGCGGCGGCCTTGAGGTCGGTGACCGCGCCGTTGTCCACGGTGAGCACGAGCGGGTAGTGCGAGAGCCCGGTCAGCTGCTCGTAGATCTCGTGCCGGCGGTCGGCGCTCGCGCTGCGGGCGCGGACGACGGGCCAGCCCTTGACGGTGATCTGCCCGGAGAGCGCGGTGCCGGTGACGTCGGTGGCGAGGCGCAGCCGGCCGGTGGGTGCGGTCCGCACGGCGCCCGGCTGGAAGAGGCCGGGGTCGGTGCGCGACCAGGTCGGCCTGTCGTAGGTGAGCTCGGCGACGGAGCCGGTGAGCGCCTCCGTGAGCCGCAGGCCGCCGGAGGCGGCGAGGGCCGAGGCGAGCCGGTCGGCGCGGGCCTGCACCTCTGCGGGGTCGGTCTTCTCCAGGGCCGCGAGGACGGTGCCGGTCTGGTCGAGGGCGAGCGGGCCCTGGCCGGCGCGGATCGCGGCGACGGTACGGCCGGGGCCGACGTCGGCGGCCGGGGCGGTGAGCAGGGCATCGGCGGTGGCGATCACGAGGACGTCGCAGTTGTCCGGCACCTCGGTGCGCAGGATGTCGCCCAGGGTACGGCCGGGGCCGGCCGTCACGACGGCGCTCTGCTCGTACCGGCTGCCGCCGTCGAGGCGGAAGAACCCGGCGAGCTCCTTTTCCAGGACCAGTACGAAGTGTGTGCGGCCGACCGGATACTGTCGGTAGGCCTCGGGGCGGACAATAATCATCGCGACACCACTCCCAGTTATGCGTGTTGCGTGTCGGCGAGGCGGGTCGAGTCAGCACCTCGACCCGCCTCGCGCCAGGGCTGTTGAATTCAGCCCGTCACCCGGGTTCAGCCCAGCAGGGTCCCGAGGTAGTTGCTGTTCTTGCGGACCTTGATGGTCTTCTTCATGGGAACTCACCTCCCGCCAATGGCGATTGTTCTCGGATGGACTGCTGGGCGATTAGCCCAGCAGGGTCCCCAGGTAGTTGCTGTTCTTGCGGACCTTGATGGTCTTCTTCACGGGAACTCACCACCCTCCATCGGCTCGGATCCGGCCGGGTACCGGGCGATTAGCCCAGCAGGGTCCCGAGGTAGTTGCTGTTCTTGCGCACCTTGATGGTCTTCTTCATGGGGAATCACCTCCCGTCGTCATGGATTTCGCGCTCCCGTCGCGTCCGCCGCCGGCCGCTCAGGCGGCCGGGGCGATGCGGACGCTCGGGGCGCCGCCTTTGTTGCCGAGCACCACTTCACCGCTCTCGGTGTAGACGGTGGTGTCGGGCGAGATGATGTCGAGGTGGTACTGGGTGAAGGGCGTGAGCCCCAGTCCCCAGTGCAGGCAGCCCTGGTCGCCGCCGTAGACCTCGTTCATCGCGTGGTTGCCCCGGACGATATCCAGGCTGGTGTTGAGGGCGTGGCCGATCTCCCAGACCAGGGTGTAGCGGGAGTCGATCTCGAACATCGCCTCGAAGACGTCGGCTACCGGAGCGCCGGCGGGGCGGTGCGGCCGGAGCGAGGTGATCGCTCCCTTCCGCACCTCGGCCACCACGGCCTCGTGCTCCAGCCCGGCCAGCTTGCCCTGGAGGCGGGCCTGGTCCTTGCGGAGGAAGGAGGGCGTGCCGTTGTGCAGGATCGGAAAGCCCCGGAAGGCGATGCTGCCTTCGAGCGGCAGGTGCAGCGATTCGTCGAACTCGACGATCTGCATGGGCAGGACGCTGATCTCACCCGAGGGCACGATCTGCTGCTCGCCCCATTCGAGGGGGCCGGCCTGCTGGTTCCAGACCAGGTCGTCGGCGAGGTGGTCGAGGACGGCGCGGGTGCCGTGCCGCTCGTCGACGTACACCAGGTGGTCGGTGGATTCCGCGAGCTCGAAGAACCGGTCGCTGAACTCGGCCTGCTCCCGGGCGGAGGTGCGCTCGATGACGCCCAGGAAGTGCCGGATGATGCCGAGGTCCGTCGGCGTCGAGTTGCACGCCATGCCCATCAGCTTGCGGCGCGGGCCGAGTGCTTCCTCGGACGGCGACTCGAAGAACCGGTAGGGCGAGATCACCAGCGAGTGCGAATTCTGCGGAACCGTTTCATCGGCGAGCATCTTCTCGAAGTCGTCGCCGGGCTTCAGGATGATCGTCCGGTACTCCGCGTAGGGGGCGTCCCTGACGATTTCGAATTCCTGCACCATCTCCTGATTGGTTATCAGGCAGAAGATGCTTCCATCGGCCGGGCCGAACTGACTGAATCGCGCCGGGTTGATCTTGATTGCCATAATCGGCGATACCCCCAGGTGGCTGATTACCTGGCCGCAAGAAAACAGCACCCGGCGAACCCCGCGCAATATGCCGGGGGGTAATGGCCGGAACATATGCGGGTTTGAGAAGCGAACCTGTCCGTTTTGCACGGCTGGTGACGCTTGACCGGCTCTGCAGGCCTCTTGCGGTAGATAAATCCACGAAATCCGGGGTCCAGGCCGCCCCGCGAACCGGCAAACAGACCGTATGCCCGCTTCACCCCTCACTTCTACAGCACCCCCCGCACCCCGCCCACCCCCGACCGGGGGAGGCGCGACAGCCTCCGAGGCAAACCGAAAAACCCTCCACCACACACTTTCGGCCATGATCCTCGGGGCAATTGCCGCCCCACCTGGCGTCAGGGGCCGGAATCATCGCCTCCACCCTTCTGTGATCTGAATCACCCCTCGCGCTGAAGCGTGGATTCCGGGCACAAAAATGCCGGGCGGTCGCGCGCAGTCGGGGGTGTCTGCGCGGACCGCCCGGCTCGTGTGCCGCGGTTGTCCTGTGAGCGTCAGGGCATTACGCGGCTGGCTTCTTGGGGCGGGGGATGAACAGGCAGGCGATGGCCGCCAGGGCCGTCGCGACGAGGACGAAGTCCCAGCCGTGGTCGAAGGCCGTCACGGCGGCGTCCGCGCCCTCCGGCGCGCCGATGAAGGCGACCAGCAGGGCCACGCCGAGCACGGAGCCGACCTGACGGGCCATCGTGACGACCGCCGAGCCCGTGGAGAAGCTCTGCGGGGGCAGTGCGGACACGGCGGCGCCGACCAGGGTCGGGACGACCATGCCGACCCCGATGCCGGTGAGCAGCATGCCCGGGAGCAGGCCCGCGGCGTACTCGTGGGCGGTGTCGAGCCGGTATACCCACCAGCCGATGCCGGCGCCGAAGAGCACGCTGCCGACCGCGGAGACCGCCGCCGCGCCGAACCTCTTGATGACAGGGCCCACGCCCATCGCGAAGGCAGGCACGAGGACCGGTCCGGGCGCGATGGCGAGACCCGTCTTCAGCGGCGACCAGTGCCACACGTTCTGGCACCAGAGCACGGCGGAGAGCAGCATCGCGCCGAAGGAGATCGCGAACAGGAGGTTCGCGAAGGTGGCCGGGCCGACCCCGGGAATCCTCAGCAGGCCCAGCGGCAGGACCGGCGAGGGGTGCCGGGCCGAGCTGGCGACGAAGGCGCCCAGGAGGACGACGGCGGCCAGCAGGGAGCCGAGCACCTTGCCCGAAGTCCAGCCCCAGTCCTCGCTCTTGACCAGGCCCAGCGCGAGGACCGCGATGCCCAGCGTGAGCAGGACCGCGCCCGCCAGGTCCAGCCGCGCGGCGGCGGGGCGGGCCGCGATGCGCGGCAGCACCCGGGCGCCCAGGAGGAGGGCGAAGACGCCGATCGGCAGGTTGACGAGGAAGACCCACCGCCAGTCGAGCTGCGTGAGGAGGCCGCCGATCACGGGGCCGAGCGCGGCGGCCAGGCCGCTGATCGCGGTCCAGCCGCGGACGGCCGGGATCCTCTTCTCGGGCGGCGCCGCGGCGAGCAGCAGGCCCAGTGAGGACGGGATGAGCATCGCCGCGCCGACCGCCTGGACGACACGGGCCCCGACCAGGAGCCAGACGCCCGGCGCGACGGCGCACAGCGCGGAGGCGACGGTGAAGACCGCGATGCCGAGCAGGTACGCGTTGCGGGGGCTGGTGCGGTCGGCGAGGCTGCCCGCCGGCACGAGCAGGGCGGCGAAGACCACCGCGTAGGCGTTCAGGATCCACGACAGCGATGCCAGGGAGGACCCGGAGAACTGGGTGCCGATGTCCGGCAGCGCGACGTTGACGATGAACATGTCGAGGTTCGACATCGCCACCCCGGCCACCACGACGGCGAACACCGGGCCGAAGGCGGGCTTCGTCACGCCGACCGCCTGTCCGGCGGCAGTCTGAGTCATCGCTCTCCTCGCTAGTGAGTTGGCTTTTCCAACTCACGTGAGCATACAGCGTTCCCCCGGGAGGCGGCGGTGTGATGTAGGCGTCACATCAACATGGCTGAGGGTTTGTCAGTTCATGACGGCCCGGTGGACGAGAACCCCCACGACCACGAGGACCAGGCCGGCGACCGGGACGAGGCAGCTGCCTCCCAGCAGCCACAGCGGCAGCCCCCACGGGTTCCGGGCCGTGGCCGCACGGCGGTCGGCGACCAGGGTCAGCAGGGCGGCGGGCACGATGGCGGCCGTCACGCCCAGCCACCCGTACAGGCAGGCCGCCGGATGCCCGGCGAGGGCGCCCGGGTGACCCGACACCACGAGCGCGGCCAGGACGGCGGCCGCGGCGACGGGCAGGGCGAGGACGGGCAGCGGTGCCGCCGTGCGGCGGGCCAGCGCGGCGGTGGGGATGACGAGGGCGGCGGCGAGGGCGGCGGACACGAGGGTCCAGAGGGCCAGGAAGAACGGGAGGAACACGATGCCGAGGGCTCCGCTGTCGTCCTCGGAGGGCGAGACCGGCTGCGCCGGCGCCCAGAGGATCAGGACGACGGCCGCGACGGCCGTCTCCGCGACCAGGGCGCTGGTCGCTGTGACGAAGGTGGACGGCGTCCAGAGGCTACGACGTGCGGTTTCTTGCTTCACGGGGCCATCATCGCGGGGGCTGCTTCACCGGTTCCCAATGCCCTGCACGTTCCTCCCGCCGCAACGGCGCTCAGCCACCGGAAACGCGACCGGCGGTGCCGCACCCACCTGAGGTGGGGACGGCACCGCCGGAAACCGCCGCGGGGGTTAAGCGCCGCCGCGGCGGAAGGAGGGTGCGGGGAACCCTCGGAGAGGCCTGTCAGCCCAGCTTCACCGGCAGCGTGGCGAAGCCTCGCTGGACCAGCTGGTCGCGGAACGTGGGCTCGGCGGCGAGCGCGAGGCCCGGGAAGCGCCGCAGCACCGCCGGCAGGGCGAGCTCCGCCTGCATGCGGGCGAGGCCCGCCCCGAGGCAGTAGTGCGCGCCGCCGCTGAGGGTCAGCGCGTGGTTGCCCTTGCGGTACGGGTTGAACGTGCCGGGGTCGGCGTACTGCCGCGGGTCGCGGTTGCCCGCGGCGATCAGGAGCGTGACCTTCGTGCCCGCGGTCAGCGGGACGCCGAAGAAGTCGATGTCCTGGACGGCCATGCGGTTGAGGGCCTGCGCCGCGGGGTCGAAGCGCAGCACTTCCTCCACGTAGCCCGGCGCGAGGGAGTCGTCCTCGCGGAGGGCGTCGGCGTGCTCCGGGTGCTCGATCGCGAGCCGCAGCGCGTTGCCGATGAGGTCCATCGGGGCCTCGGTGCCGGCGACGAGCAGCAGCATGAAGTTCGCGACGAGCTCTTCCTGGCTGATGCCGCCCGTCGTGTCCAGCTGCCGGACGAGCTCGCTGACGAGGTCGTCGCCGGGCTCGGCCCGCCGCTTCGCGACCAGGTCCCCGAAGTAGACGGCCAGTTCCTCCATGGCGGCGTCGCCGGGCAGGAGCTGCGCGAGGTCCTGGATGGGCTCCAGCGCGGTGGTGATGGCGCCGATGTGGCCCCGGAACCCCGCCTGCTCCTCCTCGGGTATGCCCAGCAGCTCGCCCATGATCGCCATCGGCACGCGGAAGGCGAACTCGGCCATGAAGTCGACGGGGTCGCCGCCCTCGCCGAGGGTGGCCAGCCGGTCCACCAGGCCGCCGACCAGCCGCTCCACCGCCGGCTGCAGCGCCGCGATCCGGCGCGGCGTGAAGCCGACGCTGAAGAAGCGCCGGTAGCGGTCGTGGTCGGGGTTGTTGCTGAAGAGCATGTTCTTGGTGAGCCACACCCAGGAGGAGTGCTCGCGCCAGCCGGGCATCATCGTGTCCTGCACGGCCCCGTCGGTCGACAGGAGGGCGGGTTCCCGCAGCGCCCTGGCGCACTCGGCGTGCCCGGTGACCACCAGCTGGCCGGGGCCGAGCGGCAGCAGCGGCCCGTAGGAGCGCAGCGCCTCGTAGAGCGGGTAGGGGTCCCGCTTGCCGGCCGGGCTCAGCAGCGTCATCATCGCCCGGCCGGGATCCATCACCGGTGTGGTCATGTCACTTCTCCTAGAGGTCTACAGCGGTTCTACAGCGGTGCCATGACGAAGTCGGCCTTGGTGGTGCCGCAGTCCGGGCACTCCCAGTCGTCCGGGATCTCCTCCCAGGGCGTGCCGGGTGCGATCCCCTCCTCCGGCAGTCCGAGGGACTCGTAGTAGACCCAGCCGCAGACGAGGCACATCCATGCCCTTTTCCCGACGTCTTCGCTCACGGGATGGTCTCTCCAGTTCTCGTTCCGTGTTCGGCGACGAACGCGGAGATGGCGCTTTTCACTTCGGGGGACATGAGGATCCCCATGTGGCCGCGGCCCGGGGCCTGCTGGAGCCGTACGTCCTTCAGGCCGGCGGCAATGGCCTCGGCCTCGCAGTACGGGACGACGGGGTCCCCGGGGTCGTGGAGGGCCAGCACCGGGATGTCGAGCTCACGGCCGAGGCCGACGACGTCCCAGTGGCTGACGGGCACCCCGTTGCGGCGGTGCAGTTCGCGGTAGATGCGGTCGACGATCGCCCGCGAGAGCATCAGCTCACCCCTGGACCACCGCTCCAGCACGGCGGTGAGCGTGCAGGTGGGGGCCACGAGCGTGATGCAGTCGACGTCCGGCCGCTCCTCCATCGCCACCGCTCCGACGGCGGCGATGGAGCCCAGCGAGTGGGCGACGATCACCTTCGCGCCGCCGAGCGAGTCGAGCGCGGCACGGACGGCGGCGGTGTACTGGGTCATGGTCGCCTGTGTGCCGCGGTGCACGCCGTGGGCCGGGGCGTCGAACGCGGCGACGCGGTAGCCGAGTTCGCGCAGCGGGGCGATCAGCGAGTACATGCTGCTGCTGTCGGCTCCCCAGCCGTGCACGAGGAGCGCGGTGGGCCGGTCGTCGTCGCCCCACAGGTAGCCGCCGTGCACGTCGGGGTTGCCGAGGATGTCGAAGCCGCGGGCTCCGAGCGGCAGGACGTTGTCGGGCTGCGTGCCGAGGGCGCGGGTCCGGCTGAAGACGTCGGTGGCCCAGCGGCCGCCGGGGCCCGGGGCGAGGGCACCGGCGGCCGCGTGGGCGAGCCTTCTCAGGAAGAGGGGCGTCATGAGGGCGTCTTCACCGTCACCGGCTTGGCGTCCGCCGGGGCGATCCGGGTGCGGTTGAAGTCAGTGTAGAAGCCCGACTCCGTGTCGTAGAAGTGCAGCCGCCGGATGATGGTGCTCAGCTGGCGGACCTTCACGCGCTCCTCCCGCACCATGCCCGGGTAGGCGTCCTTCAGGGCGCGCTGCGCCTTCTGCAGGTTGTAGAAGGGGACGACCGGGGCGACGTGGTGGGCCGTGTGGATGGAGATGTTGTGCGTGAGGAACAGCAGCCACTTCGGGTACACGAAGTCGGTGGTCACCAGCAGCCGGCTGGCGTTGCGCGTCCAGTGCTCGTTGGTCAGGTACGGGATGTCGCTGGAGCTGTGGTGCATCAGCGTCGTGGCGCTGAACCAGGCGTGGGTCGCGAGCCACGGGGCGACGAAGTAGATCAGGAAGCCGGTGAAGCCGGTGAACCAGATCAGCGGCACGAAGTAGGCGGCCATGACGGCCAGGACGAAGACCATCGACCGGCGCACGTCGCGGCGCGCCTCGCGCTTGGGGAAGTAGCTCGGCCGGAAGCCGGACTCGCGCCAGTAGTTGATGGTGCCGCCCCAGAACGCCCAGGTGCGCGTCCCGTGGTAGATGACCTTCTCGTGCAGCGGCATCCGGTCGTAGAGCGCGGCCGGGACCGGGCGCCAGTCGGTGTCCAGCTCCAGGTTGTTGGTGTGGCTGTGGTGCAGGTTGTGCACGTGCCGCCAGGCGTGGAACGGGTAGATCAGCGGCAGCAGCGAGACGTGCCCGATCGCGAAGTTGAACTTGCGCGAGCGGGAGAAGGAGCCGTGACCGCAGTCGTGCGCGATGCAGTGCAGGCCCCAGCCGCCCAGGCCGGCGACGATCCACAGCGGGATCCACAGCAGCCAGTGCGGTGAGAACGCGATGCCGACGAGGGCGCCGATGTACAGCACCCAGCTGACGGCGAAGCCGAGCAGGCCGCGGCCCACTCTCGGTTCGAAGAACTCCCTCGGGATGGCCCCCGCGAGCCTTTCGCCCTCGATCTGCTCCGACTTGCGCTTGAAGTCCTCGAACGCCCGGTCCGGAGCGGACGGAAAGTTGTATGCCCCCATCGTCGTGGTTCCCTTCAGCCGGTCCGGCGGGACAGCCTGAGTTCCTGCGCCAGATAGCCGCTCAGGTCGTCGATGGTCTGGTGCTCGTAGAGCAGGCCGGGCGAGAGGCGGCGCTCGACGACCTTCTCCAGGGCGCCGGAGACCTGGACGGCGACGCGCGAGTCGAGCCCGTAGGACTCGAACGACTTCTGCGTGTCGATGTCGGCGGCCGGCACCTCGATCCGCTGGGCCAGGTGCTCGACGAGCCACTGGCGCAGGGAGTCCTCCGTGAGCGGGCCCTGGATCTGCTGGGCGTCCTTCTTGCGTCCGAACATGGTGGTTACGCTCCTGCTGGTGTGCGAGGGTGAAAGCTCTTGCGCTCGTGCGTTCTTGCGGGTGAAGCACTGCTGTGGGGGCAGCGGCGGTTACGCGGCCTGCTTCATGGCGCGCTTCCGCTCGATGGTGGCCTGGTCCGGTTCCCTCAGGTCCCAGACGACGCCGGCCTTGCCCAGGCCGAAGAGGAGCCAGCCGCTCAGATCCGGCTCCCACCAGGTCACGCCGTGGCGGTACGAGCCCGGGAAGGCGTGGTGGTTGTTCTGCAGGCCCTCGCCGAAGGTGAAGGCGGCGACGGGCCAGTTGTTGGCGCTGCGGTCCTTGTTGTCGAAGGGCCGGCTGCCGATCGCGTGGCAGATGGAGCCGACGCACCAGGCGGCCTGGTTGGCCACGAAGATGCGGGCGAATCCGCCGAAGACCAGGCCGGTCAGCAGCGACATCGGGGTCTGCTCGACGGCGAAGCCGACGACGGCCGGGATCAGCAGGCCGGTGAGGACCCAGGCCGGGTAGGTGCGGCTGTACCACATCAGCCGGCGGTCGCGCAGGACGTCGGGGGCGAAGACGCTCCACTTCGAGGTCTCGTCGCTGAGCATCCAGGGCATGTGCGCGTACCACAGGCCGCGCAGCCGGGCCTTGAGGCTCCAGCCGTGCAGGTTGGGCGAGTGCGGGTCGCCCTCGCGGTCGCTGAAGCGGTGGTGGCGGCGGTGCGTGGTGACCCAGAACATCAGCGGGCCCTGGGCCCCCATGGATCCGGTGATCATCATGACGGCCTCGAACGCGGGCGAGGTCTTGAACGCCTTGTGCGAGAGGTAGCGGTGGAAGCCGATGGTGATGCCGCCCATGTGCACGAAGTACATGACGACGAACAGGACCAGGTCGGTGGTGGTGAAGTTGCCGGTCCACAGGAACCAGGCCGCGGCGGCGGTGCCGATCAGCGGCAGCGTCATCGTGGTGAGCGCGGAGAAGCGCTTGATACGGGCGCTGGCGGGATCGAGCTTGACGATCGCCGACGCGAGCGGGTCGGCGGTAACGGAAGACACGGGGCCGCTCCCTTTCTACTCGGAGTTCTGCGCAGGCCGTGCGCGCTTGGGATAGCGCACGTTGGTGACCAGACCCAGGACGTCCAGCAGCCGGATGAAGCCGCCGGCGATGTCGATCTGCCAGAAGGTGTGCCGGTTGTGGGCCAGCGCGGGCTGGGCGTGGTGGTTGTTGTGCCATGAGCCGCCGACCGAGAAGGGCGCGAGCGTCGCGACGTTGCGGCT
Organism: Streptomyces roseoverticillatus; assembly: GCF_000719265.1. Lineage (GTDB taxonomy): Bacteria > Actinomycetota > Actinomycetes > Streptomycetales > Streptomycetaceae > Streptomyces > Streptomyces roseoverticillatus. The sequence continues at coordinate 285,110 of NZ_JOFL01000003.1, forward strand.
GTTGTCCCGGGTGCGGTGGGGCCTGCTGCCCAGCGTGTGCCCGATCGAGTTGACGCTCCAGGTCACGTGGTCGAGCAGGAAGATCCGGGCGAGACCGCCCCAGAGCAGGCCGCCGGCCGCGCCGCGGAGGCTACCGCCGGTCAGCGCCCAGCCCAGCACGGCGGGCAGCGCGAGTCCGGCCAGGACCCAGACGAAGTAGTACTCGTTGATCTTCATCACGAGCCGGTTCTTCATCAGGTCCGGAACGTAACGGCTCCAGTTCTGCCGGCGGACGGTGAACAGCCAGCCGACGTGGCCGTGCCACAGGCCGCGCAGCCGCGGGAACCGGCGCCCGTCCTGCATCGGGCGGGGCGAGTGCGGGTCGCCGTCGCGGTCGGTGAACGCGTGGTGCTGGCGGTGGGTCGCCACCCAGAAGACCACGGGGCCCTGTGCGGCCATGCTGCCGGCGATGCCCCAGAAGGCGGTCACGCCCGGCTTGGCCGCGAAGGACAGGTGCGAGAAGAAGCGGTGGAAGCCGCCCTCGACGCCCAGGGAGGTCAGCAGGTACATCCCGATGAGCAGGCCGAGGTCGGTGCCGGTGAAGCCGTAGTGGTACGCGAAGACCACCGCTCCGGCGAAGCCCAGGGTGGGCACGCCGACCGTGAGGTAGGCGAGCCGGCGGGCCGAGGCGTCGGTGTCGGTCGCGGCCTGCTGCTGCGGGGCCGTGGCCGGGCGGGCCGTCCGCGGGGCACCGGACGCGGCGGTCCGGGCGGACTCAGGCGAAGTCGTCATGGTGGGCTCCCGTCACCGCACGGCCTGCGGCGTGTCGTCGGCGACCGGGGACAGCGTCTTCAGCGTCCCCTGGAGGTAGGCCTTGCGGGTCGCGTCCCGGCGGACCTTGCCGCTGGTGGTCATGGGGATCGCGCCGACGGGCCCGAAGTGCACGGCGGCGGGCCGGACTCCGTGCTCGGCCGTCACCGCGGCGATCACCGCGTCCAGCACGGCCGCCCCCTCCGCGGCCAGCCGGCGGGCGGTGCCGCGGTATTCGGCGGCCACCACGAGCTGCTCGCCCTGCTCGCCGGGGACGGAGAAGGCGGCGCAGCCGCGGACCTGCTCGTGGGCCTGGCGGACGGTGAGCTCGATGTCCTGCGGGTAGAGGTTGCGGCCCGCGATGACGACGAGGTCCTTGAGCCTGCCGGTGACGAACAGCTCGCCGTCGAGCAGGAATCCGAGGTCGCCGGTGCGCAGGTGGCTGCGCCCGTCGTCGCCGGCCGTGCGCGCGGTGAACGTGGCGGCGGTGAGGTCCGGCCTGCCGAGGTAGCCCCGGGCCACGTTGGGCCCGCTGACCCAGATCTCGCCGACCCGGCCGGCCGGGACCGGACGCAGGGTCTTCGGATCGACCACGGTGACCTCGTGGCCGTCGGCGACGGTGCCGCAGCTGACGATGTGCGCGACCTGCCCGGGCTCCCCGGACGCATCTCCGGAGCGGCGCACGATGCCGTTCTCCAGGGCTTCCTTGTCGAGCCGTTCGGTGCGCAGCGGGGTGCCCGTGGGCTTTCCCGACACATAGAGCGTCGCCTCGGCCAGGCCGTAGCAGGGAATGAGGGACGTCTCGTCATAACCGCGGGGTCCGAATCGCTCGCGGAACTTGTCGAGGGTCACCCGGGAGACGGGCTCGGAGCCGCAGAAAACCTGGCGCAGGGTGCTCAGGTCGAGGGTTTCCAGCTCGTCGTCGGTGATGCCCGACGTACACATGTCGAAAGCGAAGTTGGGCCCGACGGAAATGGTGACCTTGTGGTCGGTGATCGCCTTGAGCCAGCGGTAGGGCTGCTGCACGAAGTGTGCGGGCGACATCAGCACCAGCGGCCAGCCGCCGTGCACCGCGAGCATGATCGTGCCCATGAGGCCCATGTCGTGGTACGGCGGGAGCCAGGTGCAGCCGACGCGGTCGGCCTCGTACCCCATGTTGTGTTCCAGGGCGCGGCAGTTGCTCACCAGGTTTTCGTGGGTGAGCACGATTCCCTTGGGGTCGCCGGTGGAACCCGAGGTGTACTGCAGGAGTGCCGGGTCGGAAACGGCGTCGGGTATCACCCGGCCGGGGGCGGGTGCGAGGAAGTACTGGTCGTCGACGAACAGCCATTCCGGCGCCCGTACCGTGGCGGGGAGTTCCGCCGCGAATTGCGCGACGCGGCTCTCCAGCCGCCGGTCGGCAATGATCACGTCCGGTGCGCTGTCCACGACGATGGAGGCGAAGCGGGCCACCGCGCGTTTCCCGGTGGGCGGGAAGGACGGCACGGCGGTGGCGCCGGCGCGGAATATCCCGAACAGGGCGGCGACGTAAGCCAGCCCGGGATCCAGGGCCAGCACCACGCGGCACCCGGTGAGTTCGCGGTCCAGCAGGTCCGCGGCAATGCGGCCGGCGTGTTCGTACACGTCGTGGTAGGTCCAGTCGACGGCCTCGTCGCTGGTACCGTCGGCAAGAAAGCGGAATGCCAGGCGCCGGGGCCCGGCCGCCCGTTCCTGGAGAATGCCCGGCAACCCTGGCGATGCGGGATGGGCCCGCCCCGCTATGTGGTCCACAACGCCCCCGTGAGTTCAGTTCTGGGCGCGGGCCGCCGGCACACCGGCGTCCTCACCGGTGCGCGGCCCGCGTCATGATGTGCTCCGTACCTGCGGCTGTCGCCCTTGTCAGCCGGTACGGACGATGCGGAGCTGCTGTGCGGAGCCCAGGTGGGCGCCGTCCCTGCCCCAGGCGTCGATCTCCTCGTCGACCCAGCCCTCGGCGGTGGCCGAGCGGGTCCGTGCGCGCAGCAGGATCCACGGCGAGGACGCCTGCTCAAGGTTGCTGCCGGGCCGCACCGTGAGTTCCACGGTCGGCACCAACGCTAGCGTCGACAGTACCGCCGCGTAGGACGGCGCGAGGGAATCCATCAGGAACACGAATCGCCGCACATCCGGAGGCTGTTCGTCCTCCAGGATCCTGATCCACGCGATCAGTTCGGGCTCGGCGCCGCCCGCGTACGGCCGGCTGGGGCCGACCGGGCGGATCTCCAGATAGGTGGAGATGGCGACGAACTCGGGCGGAATGACGAAGACCTCGCACTCCTCCGGGGCCGGGGCCTTCGGAGCGGCCGGGGCGAACGTCTGCCATTCGGCCGGCTGCGGATTTCCGAAGACGGCCGATCCTGCTACGTGAATACCCTTCTCGGTGACCGCTTCGGCACCGAGTGTAGTGAGCGTGCGCCCGGCGCGGATCAGCGAGGTCTCCAGGCGGAAATCATCGCCGATCGGCCGCAGAAAACGCGCCGTTGCGCTCTGCAGCCGGAGGCCGGGTGAGATCTTCTGTGCGGCGTCCTGCATGGCGGAAGCCATGAGCGCGAGCGTCAGGCCGCCGTGAAAGCCGCCGAAGCCGTGCAGATGACTTCCGGCGGCGATCCCGGTGCCGGTCGGCCCGTCCAGGAGCGCCACCGGGGAAAGCGGTGAAGCAGTGCTGGTCATACCCCCTCCGACCCGGTGACCGACAGGGCGGCATCGTCGCGGATGAGGTGCGGATTAGTGTGGTGGTGCTCGGTTCCTGGCAACGCGCCATTCAATGTTCCGAGTTGGATCACATGGGTGACCGTAGAAGGGCCGTGCGTCACCAAGCAAGCGAAAAATTTTGTGACCCGCATCACCATGGATTTGAATCATGGACGCGGCGTGACGTTCAACACTGACACTCTGCGCCGTAGTGGGTTGCGTCGTCCAACCCACCCGGAGATAGTCTCGCCGCCGACACGTTCAGAAGTGGCTTGGGGGGGCCTGTATGCGCGGATTGACGCCGCGAACCGCCGTGAACGGCGCGGGAATTCTGGGGATCGGCGCGTACCGTCCGCACCGCGTGGTGGGCAATGCGGAAGTAGCGGCCCGCACCGGCCGTACCGCCGAGTGGATTGAGCGCCGGACGGGCATCGTCGAGCGCCGGTATGCCGCCGCGGACGAATCGGTGATCGATATGGCGGTGGAGGCCGCGCGGAAGGCCGCGGCCGACGCGGGCATCGCCCCCGGAAAGATCGGCGCGGTCGTCCTGGCCTCCATGTCGCATCTGCAGCAGAGCCCGGGCGGTGCCGCGGAGATCGCCGGCCGGCTCGGAATCCGCGCCGCCGCTTTTGATCTCAACGCCGCCTGCGCGGGGTTCTGTTACGGCCTGGCCGTCGCCGCGGCCATGGTGCGCGACGGCTCCGCGCGCTACGTCCTGGTGGTCGGCTCCGACAAGATGACGGACATCGTCGCGCCGGACGACCCGGCGGCGGCGATCCTCTTCGCGGACGGGGCGGGCGCCGCGATCGTCGGCCCGCAGGGCGGCGAGGGGATCGGCCCCGTCGTCTGGGGCTCCGACGGCAGCCGCGCCGGGCTCATCGCGCACGACGCCTCCTGGGACGCGTTCCGGGACGACCCGGCGCGGTCGTGGCCGGTCATGCGGATGGCCGGGCCCGAGGTGTTCCGCTGGGCCATCGAGGAGATGCCGGCGGTCGCCCGCGAGGCGCTGGACGCCGCCGGGGTCACGGCCGGCGACCTCGACGCCTTCGTTCCGCACCAGGCGAACCTGCGCATGATCGAGACCGTCACCCAGCGGCTCGGCCTGCCCGGGCACGTGACGGTGGCCCGCGACGTGGTGCACAGCGGCAACACCTCCGCCGCCTCGGTGCCGCTCGCCGTGGCCCGCCTCAAGGAGCTGGGCGCCGTCGGCAGCGGCGGGCTCGCCCTCCTCCTCGGCTTCGGCGCGGGGCTCACCTGGGGCGCCCAGGTCGTCCGGCTGCCCTGAGCGGCCGCACGGCCGCCGGCCCTGCCCCACCCCGCCCTCAATACGGGAACACCCTTGCGGATGCCTGGCCCGAACGATGCATTCCGGCCAGCCGAACCGGTAATCGGCCTAGTGTCGAAACCAGGCTCATCCCCGTACGAAGGCAGGACACCACCATGACCCCCAGCCCGCCGTTCGCGCACTTCGGCCCCGAAGTGCTGCAGACCGCTTTGGGCGCGCTCCCGGCGCGCGCCGTCGAGGAGTTCACGGGTTCGTGGGACGACCTGCCGGCGGATGCCCACCTCGGCACCGACACGCCGTACCGCTTCCGCCGCTACGGCCGCTTCCGGATCCACCCCGACCGGCTGGAGCGGCTGCCGCACACCGCGTTCTTCCAGGAGAAGTCGGTCAACAAGGTGCACGGCGGCGTGGAGCGGCTGTTCGCGCCGCTCGCCGGCGTGGTCGCGGGCGGCGCGGTGCTGCGGACGGTCGTGCACACGCTCCGCCGCCGTCTCCCCGGCCCGCGGGCCGGGATGGACGCCTGCGGGGTGCACCAGATACGCGTCACGGCCACGCCCCGCACCGAGGGCCACCCGGCACCGGAGGGCATCCACCAGGACGGGCACTGCTACGTGGCCCAGGTGCTGATCCGGCGCGAGGACGTCCGGGGCGCGGAGTCCTGCCTGTACGACCTGCGCCGCCGCCCGGTGCACCGGGCCCTGCTCGCGGCCCCGCTGGAGACGATCGTCCTCGACGACCGCCGCCTGCTGCACGGCGTCTCACCGGTGCGGCCTGCGCCGGGGGCCGCGTCCGGCGTGCGGGACATGATGCTGGTCGACTTCTTCACTGATGAGGACAGTTCACTGACGGGCAGCTCATCGCAGGGCGGTTCCACGCCGGGCCGTTCCTTGCCGAGGTGAGGCCTGCTCTTGCGCCGCTTTTCCGCCGCCGCGCCGCGGCAGCCGCCCTGGGCGCCCCGCTCCCTGCGGGCTACGATCCGTGAACAGGCAGTCCTTCCCGGCCGACCGGCCCCCGGACCGACCCTGGAGCTCCCATGACGCTGCTGCTCCCCCGGCCGGGCTCCGGCCCGGGCCCTGTTCTCCGCCGCGGGACGGGGCGGGCGGGGTGAGCCTGCGGTTCGACGCGGACAGCGTCGTCCTCGACGTCGAAGGCACGACGAGCGCCACGGAGTTCGTCGTGGACATCCTCTACCCGTACTCGCGGCGCCGCTTCGGGTCCCTGCTGACCGAGCGGGCCGGCGAGCCCGCGGTCCGGCACGCCGCCGAGCAGGTCCGCGCGCTCGTCGGGGAGCCGGCCGCGGACGCCCCGCGCATCGAGCAGGTCCTCAACGCCTGGCTGGACGAGGACCGCAAGGCGACGCCGCTGAAGACGCTGCAGGGCATCGTGTGGTCGGAGGGGTTCGCCCGCGGCGAGCTGGTCGCGCACTTCTACGAGGACGTGGTGCCCGCGCTGCGGCGGTGGCACGCGCGCGGGGTGCGGCTGCACGTGTACTCGTCCGGTTCGGTGGCGGCGCAGCGCGCGTGGTTCGGGCACAGCGCGCAGGGAGATCTGCTGCCGCTGGTCGAGGGGTTGTACGACACGGAGAACGCCGGGCCGAAGCAGTCGCCGGGCTCGTACGAAGCGATCAGCCGGGCCATCGGCGCGCCGCCGGACCGCACGCTGTTCCTGTCGGACCGGCCCGCGGAGCTGGACGCGGCGCGGGCGGCGGGCTGGCTCACGGCCGGGGTGCGGCGTCCGGGCGAGCCGTACTACGCGCAGGGCACGGGCGGTCATCCGGAGGCCGGGTCGTTCGCGGGCATCGAGGTCGCGAGGGCGGGGAGCGGGCCGTGACGGCCGGTGCCGGCGGGGACGCCCACGCGCTGGGGCAGGCGGCGACGGTGCTGGCCGCGGAGGCGGCGCGGTTCGCGTCGTTCGGCTGGATGCGCGGCACGTCGGGGAACCTGTCGGTGGTCACCGGCCGGGAGCCGCTGCGGCTCGCGGTCACGGCGAGCGGCATCGACAAGGGCGAGCTCACGGCGGCGGACGTGGTGCTGGTCGACGGCGAGGGCACGGCCGTACGGGGCGGCCGGCCGTCGGCGGAGGCGGCGCTGCACGCCCGGGTGGTGCGGCTGACCGGTGCGGGCGCGGTCGTCCACGTGCACACGGTCGCGTCGGTGGCGATGGCCCGGCGCCGGCCGGCGGGCATCGCCCTGCGGGGCCTGGAGATGCTGAAGGGCCTCGGGCTGCCGGCCGACGGCCCGGCCGTGGTCCTGCCGGTGATCTCCAACAGCCAGGACATGCGGGTGCTGGGCGACCGGCTCGCGGCCGCCCGCGAGCCGGGCATGCCGGCGGTGGTCGTGGCGGGGCACGGCCTGTACGTGTGGGGTGCGGATCCGCGCGAGGCGCGGCACCGGACCGAGGTCGTGGAGTGGCTGCTGGAGCTGGCGCTCCTGGAGCCCCCCGGCCCGGACGACGGCCGCTGACCCCTCGCGCGCGAGCTCCCTACGCGGGCGGGCGCTGCGCGAGGCGGGGCAGGTGGAGGCCGAAGTGCAGGGCCCCCATCCGCACCGCGAACACGAGGGACGCCGCGACGGCGGCGGCAGCCGCCGGGTCGGTGCCGAGGCGGTCCAGGACCAGGTAGCAGACCGCGCCGAGCAGCGCCGCGGTGGCGTAGACCTCCTCGCGCAGCAGCAGCGGCGGGAACTCTCCGCACAGCACGTCGCGGATCACCTCGCCGGTCACGCCCGTGAGCACGGCGAGGATGACGGCGGCGAAGGGGGTGACGCCGGCGTCGATCGCGGCCCGCGCGCCGATCACGGTGACGACGGCGAGGCCGACGGCGTCGACGGTCATCAGGGAGCGGTGCGGCAGTTCGCGGTAGCGCAGGAAGACCATGGTCGCCACGGCCGTGACCGCGATGACCGTGAGCAGGAGCCCGTCGTGGGTCCAGTACAGGGGGTGACGGCCGAGGATCAGGTCGCGCAGGGTGCCGCCGGAGATGGCGGCGGCGAAGGCGAGGACCAGCCCGCCGAAGGGGTCGAGCCGGGCGCGGTGGGCGGCCAGCACGCCACTGGCCGCGAAGGCGGCGATCCCGGTCAGGTAGAGCACGTGGAGCATCGCTCCAGCCAAGCACCCGCGGCTCCCCCGCCGCCTCGGCCGATCGGCCGGAGCCGCCTCGGCCGAAGGGACGAGCCCCCGGCCGCTGCGCGGCGTTCGTCACTCGGCGGTGCGGGCGACGACGTCTTCGATCCGGGGCGAGCGGTTGACGTGCAGGACGCCGACCTCGCTGTAGCGGCCGGTGTCGTTGCTCCAGTCCAGGTTGCCGCGCATGCAGGCGCGGTTGGCGTCGAGGAAGAGCCGGGTGTTCTCGCGCTGTTCGGGGGTGAGGCCGAAGACGTCGCAGAGCCGGTCGGCCTCGGCCTCCAGCTGCAGGAAGCGGGCGGTGCGGCGGTGGATCTTGCGCTGGACGTGGACGATGGCCTCCGCGCGCGAGCAGCCGTTCTCCATGCCGAGCAGCAGCACGGCATTGTTGAGCTCCCCGTTGGCCAGGTCCTTCTCCAGGGAGTGCAGGTCGTTGGTGAGAGTGACGACCTCGGCCGTGATGGCGCGGGCCTCCAGGACGGCCATGCTCTGGTGGATCTCGGGGGGCGCCTCGAAGTGGCCGCAGCGCTCGGAGACGTCGACGACGACCTCGCTGCCGATGCCGAGGCGGCGCAGCTTCATGTACGAGTCCATGCCGAGGACCGTGCCGCTGCGGCGGTTGACGGCCTCCGACACGTAGGTGAGGAAGTACTCCTCCCAGTGCCGTACGGAACGGGCGCGCCAGGCGGCGGACATGCCCAGCTGGGCCTGCTGCCACAGCTCGGTCCAGACGCGCGCGAGCGGGAAGGAGGGGGCGACGTCCGCGGCGCCCGGCTCCTGGCGGGCGAGGGCCGCCATCTCGTGGCAGATCTCGTAGGTGGCGGCGGGGTCCTCGCCCAGGCCGCTGTCGAAGAGATCGTCGAAAAAGAAGAAGAAGCTCTGTACGGCGAGCCCGAACGTCAGCTCGTTGACGCTCACTCCGGGCAGGAAGCCGGCGGCGAGCCGCTCGATCCGCCAGGTCCGGTACCGCTCGACGTTGTGCGGGCTGCTGAGCAGGCCGGTGGAGACCAGCCAGTGTTCGTTACGCGCCCGCGCCACCTCAACGTAGGGGTTCAGCCGCTTGGGGAAAGGAATGTCCAGGGCGATGTCCTGTGGCATCGAGGCCAGCCTCCTTCAGGGCCGTGCTGAGCCGATCTCGATCCTTCCGCGGTACCTGCCCCTGCCTACGGAACGCCTGCTCCGCCTCTGCGTTCCCGGCCCGGGCATGGCAGAGTGCTGCCCTCCCGGCACTGCCATTAAAACGACAACCATATCTCCCGTGGTTGCATTGGGGCCGCCGGGCGCATTCTCCGCCCACTGCATAGGACACGGGCCTTAGTCCGCACGCCAAGCGCCCCGCGAGCCCGGGGCAGGGCTTCACGGGGCGCGAGGGCGAGGGGTGCCGGAACGGCTTCCCGGGTGGCCGGAAAGCGGCACCGTCACGTCAATGCTGTCACTTCAGGGCACTGTTGTCCCTGCCGTCACTTGAGAGCGGGTTCGCCTCTGTCATCACTTGAGGGCGCTGCGCTTCTGCCACTGCTCCCAGCTCTCCTGCCAGACCTCCAGGCCGTTGCCGGGGTCGGTGACCTTGGTGCTGGCGGTGTTCTTGACCTCGACGGTGGAGCCGATGGGGAGGAAGTCGTAGGCCCGCTTGGCGTCGGAGGTGGTCATGCCGAAGCAGCCGTGGCTGTTGTTCTCCACGCCGATGGAGTTGTTCCACGGAGCGGAGTGCAGGAAGGTGCCGGAGGCGGTGAGGTGCGTGACCCACTTCGCGTCCAGCATCCACTCGTTGCCGTGGCCGATGGTGGCGGAGTCCATGACCTCGTCGGCGTTCTTGCTGCGGACGGTGTGGACGCCGCCGCGGGTGGGGTCCGCCGGGGAGCCGGCCGAGCCCTTGATGGTGCCGACGGCCTTGCCGTCCTCGTACATGGTGAGGGTGTGCGAGGGGACGTCGATGACGGCCTTGTGGTCGGCGCCTATGGTGAAGCCGAAGTCGTAGTTGCGCGCGAACACGCCGCCCTCGCCGGAGTCGACGCCGGCCAGCAGGCCCTTGACGGAGACCTTGGTGCCGCTGGGCCAGTAGGTCTTGGGCCGCCAGTCGATGCGGTCCTGGCCGGACCAGTCCTTCACCCAGCCCCAGGCGCCCTCCACCTTCGGCTCGGAGGTGACGGTCAGGGACTTCTCGATCTCGGCGCGCTTGCTCTTGTCCACGGCGTGGTCGAAGAGGATCGAGACGGGCATGCCCGTGCCCACGGTCTGCCCGTCGGAGGGGGTGTTGGCGAGCTTGTTGACGCTGGTCGCCGCCTGCGTGGTGAAGGTCGCGCTCGCGGCGGCCTCCTTGCCCTTGCCCTCCTTGCCGCCCTTGGCCTTGGAGCGCACGGTGTAGGTCGTCTGCGGGCCGGCCTTTCCGTCGGAGGTCCAGGTGGCGCCGTCCTCGGCGATCCGGCCCGGGACCTTGTTGCCCTTGGTGTCCTTGACCTCGACCTCCGTCAGCCGGCCGCCCTCGGCGCGGACGGATATCGGGGAGCCGAACTTCACGTCCTTGCCGTCCCCCGGCGTGACGGTGATCTTCGGCTCGGCTCCCGCATCGGTACTGGCCGCGCCCGACCCTCCCGAACAGGCGCTGAGCACCAGCGAGCCCACGAGAGCTGCGGATGCCCACAGGGCGGAGCGACGACCCGGTCCGAGGTGCACGGTGAGACGACCTTTCTGGCTATCTGTACGTTTCTTCCTTCGCTCGTACAGATGATCCACACGTCCGTACGGTTGCAGCGGGAAAAGAAACTTTTGTGCATCGGAACGAACCGGAACGCCCGGGCGCCCCCGCCGTCCTCACGGACAACGGTGGCCCCGGGCGCGGCGGATCGGGCGCGGCGGATCAGACCGACGGGTCGTCGCCGACGCTGACCGCCTTGTTCTCGCCGTCGACGAAGACCACGCGCGGCTTGAGGGCGCGGGCCTCGTCGTCCGTGACCGACGCGTAGGCGATGATGATCACGATGTCGCCGGGGGCCACGAGCCGGGCCGCGGCGCCGTTGATGCAGACCACGCCCGAGCCGCGCTCGCCCTTGATGACGTAGGTCTCCAGCCGGGAGCCGTTGTTGACGTCGACGATGTGGACCTGCTCGCCGGGCAGCAGGTCGGCCTGCTCCATCAGCACGGGGTCGAGGGTCAGCGAACCGACGTAGTTGAGGTCGGCCCCGGTGACGGTCGCGCGATGGATCTTGGACTTGAGCATGGTGCGGAACATGGAGAACTCCTGGTGTGTCGGCTCCCTGCCTGCGCCTGCAGGTCAAGGGCTGTCTCCGCACCTTACAACGGGGCCCGCGCCGGCCGGGCTCCCCGGGTTTCCGAGACGGGCGCGGGGGGCGTGACGGGCGGGGCCGGGCTGCTTCGCCGCTCCGGTTTCGGGCGCTGCTCCACGTATCAAATGAGTGAAAGTGCAAGGCAGTTCACTATTCGCCGCGGAGCCGGAAATGCCTCATGTTCCGGCCCGGGCCGCACGGGCCGGAAAACCCCCGGCACCGTGCAGGAGTGACCATGGAGCCCTTCGCCCCGCCGCCCGCCGCCCCGCACGAACCCGTCGCCGTCGTGGGCGCGGCCTGCCGCCTCCCCGGCGGCATCACCGGCCTCGACGGCCTGTGGACGGCCCTCGCCGAGGAAAGAGACCTGATCAGCGCGGGCCCGCCGGAGGGCCGGGTGGACCCGGCCCGCTTCCTGGACCCCGACCCGGAACGCCGCGGCAAGGCGTACACGATGGCCGGCGGCTATCTCGGGGACGTCTCCGGCTTCGACCCCGAGTACTTCGGCATCTCGCCGCGCGAGGCCACGCACATGGACCCGCAGCAGCGGATGCTGCTGGAGATGACGGCCGAGGCGCTGGACGACGCGGCCGTCGACGCGGCGGGCCTCGCCGGCTCCGACACGGCCGTCTTCGTCGGCATCAGCGACATGTCGTACGGCGGGCTGCAGATGGCCCGCCCCGAGGAGATCACCGCGTACGCGATGAGCGGTTCCGCCCTGTCGATCGCGGCGAACCGGCTGTCGTACGTCTTCGACCTGCGCGGCCCCAGCATCGCCGTGGACACCGCCTGTTCCTCCTCGCTCATCGCCGTGCACCAGGCCTGCGAGACGCTGCGCTCGGGGCGCAGCCGGGTCGCCCTCGCGGGCGGCGCGAACCTGCTCCTCAGCCCGCACCACTTCATCGGCTTCTCGCGCGCCCTGATGCTCTCGCCGCGCGGGCGCTGCGCGACGTTCTCCGCCGGGGCCGACGGCTACGTCCGGGCCGAGGGCGGCGGGATGGTGGTGCTGAAACGGCTCTCCGACGCGCTGGCGGACGGCGACCGGGTGCAGGCCGTCATCACGGCCAGCGGCGCCAACTGCGACGGCAACACCTCCGGGATGACCGTGCCGAGCACGGAGATGCAGCAGCGCCTGCTGCACGAGGTGTACGAGCAGGCCGGGACCGGCCCCGACCAGGTGCTCTACTTCGAGGCCCACGGCACGGGCACGCCGGTGGGCGACCCCCTGGAGTGCCGGGCGGTCGGCGAGGCGCTGGGCCTGCGGCGGACGAACGGGCCGCTGCCCATCGGCTCGGTGAAGACCAACATGGGCCACGCGGAGCCCGCTTCGGGGATGGCGGGCCTGTTCAAGGGGATGCTGGTGCTGCGGCACGGCCGGATCCCGGCCTCGCTGCACGGCGAACCCCTCAACCCGCAGATCGACTTCGCCGGGCTGAACCTCTCCCCGGTCGGCAGCATGCGGCCCGTGGCGGCCTGCGGTGACGGCGGTGCGGTGGGGGTGAACAGCTTCGGCTTCGGCGGCGCGAACGCGCACGTGGTGCTGGGCGCGGCACCGCCGCGGCAGCGTACGGCGCCGCCCGCGCGGCGGGGGCCGCTGCCGATCGTGGTGTCCGCGCGCACCCTCAAGGCGCTGTCGGAGACGGCCCGCGCGGTCGCGGGGCGGCTGGACGGCGCCGACGGCCGGGAGTTCTACGACGTGTGCTGGACCGCGTCCCGCCGGCGGACGCGGCACCCGCACCGCGCGGCCGTCCTGGCCGACGGCCCGGACGAGGCGGCGGCCCAGCTGAGGGCCCTCGCGGCGGACGAGAACGCGCTGGCGGCCGCCTCGGTGCACGCCGAGCGCCCGCCCACGGGCGGCGTGGCGTTCGTCTTCTGCGGCAACGGCACGCAGTGGGCCGGCATGGGCGCGGCCCTGATGGCGCAGGAGCCGGCGTTCCGCAGGGCGGTCGAAGAGGCGGACCACCATCTGGAACCGCTGCTGGGCTGGTCGGTGGCGGAGCTCTTGGCGGCGGGGGCGCGGGACGCGTCCCGCGGGGAGGCGGACACGGAGGCCGGTTCCGCCCCGGCCGCAGACGCAGGGAGTGTGCCCCGCGGGCAAGCGCGTACGGAGAACGGCTCCGCCCCGGCCGCCGCAGACGCGGAGAACGCGCCCCGCACGGAGACAGACACGGAGAGCGTGCCCCGCGGGGAAGCACGTACGGAGAACGGCTCCGCCCCGGCCGCCGGCGCAGAGAGCGCGCTCCGCGCGGAGGCGGACACCGCAAACGGCTCCGCCCCGGCCGCCGCAGACGCGGGGAACGGGTCTGCCCCGGCTGCCTGCGTAGCGAGCGCGCCTGGGGCAGCCACCGGCGTGGCATGCACGCCCGGCGCAACCGCAGTCGCCGCAGTCGCCGCGGACGCGGCCGACGCGGCGAACTCGGCGAACTCGGCCCGCGGGCGCGAGGCCGACCACGCCGGCCGCATGGCCGACACCGCCTTCGCCCAGCCCGCGCTCTTCGCCTTCCAGCTGGGGCTCGTCGCGCTGCTGCGTGAGTACGGGGCCGTCCCCGCCGCCGTGCTGGGACACAGCGTCGGCGAGGTCGCGGCGGCGTACGTCTGCGGGGCGCTGGACCTGGCGGACGCGGCGCGCGTGGTCGCCGAGCGCAGCCGGGCGCAGGCCGGGACGGCCGGGACGGGGCGGATGGCCGCGGTCGGGCTGAGCGAGCAGGAGGCGGCGGAGGCGATCGCCGGGTACGGCGGGCGGCTGGAGGTCGCCGCGGTGAACAGCGCCCGGGACGTGACGGTGTCCGGGGAGCCCGGCGCGCTGAGGGACCTGGCCGGCGAACTGGCCGGGCGGGACGTGCCGTTCCGCGAGCTCGACGTGGACCACGGCTTCCACAGCGCGGCGATGGACGTGATCGAGGAGCCGCTGCGGGCGGGGCTGGCCGGGCTCGTCTCCCGCGAGCCGCGCCTGCCGATGTACTCCACGGTGACGGGCGAGCGCGTCGTCGGCGGGCAGCTGGACGCCGCGTACTGGTGGCACAACGCCCGCCGGCCGGTGCGGTTCGCGGACGCGGTGGCGCGGGCGGCAGGGGCGGGGCTCGCGGCGGTGGTGGAGATCGCCCCGCACCCGGGCCTGTCCGGCGCGCTGAACCGTATCGCCGCCGATACCCCGGGCGGCCCGTTCCCCGTCGTCTCCCCCGTTACCCGGGACCGGCGCGACGGCGCGGCCGTACGCCGGGCCGCCCTGCGGCTGCTGGCGGCAGGGGACGCGAGCGGCACGGACCGCTGGTTCCCGCGGCCCGGCGCGGTCACCGGTCTGCCTCCCTACCCGTGGCAGCGGGAGCCGTACTGGCACGGCACTCCGGAACACTGGATCCGCACCAGTGGCGACGGCGTGCTGGTGCACCCGCTGCTGGGCGAGCGCGCCCCCGTGCTGGAGCCCACCTGGCACGCGCCCGTCGAGCGCGCCCGTACCCCGTGGCTGGCCGACCACCGCGTCGCCGGGGCCGTGGTCATGCCGGCCACGGGGTTCGTGGAGCTGGCGCTGGCCGCCGGGCGGGAGGCGCTCGGCGGCCCGGCCGAGGCCGGCGACCTGGAGATCACCCGCGCGCTGCCGCTGACGTGGGACGCGGCGATGGACGTCCGCCTGCAGACGTCGCTGTCGGACGAGGACGGCATCGTGCGCGTCGCCAGCCGCACGGGCGACACGGGCGGCTGGCGGCTGCACGCCCGCGGCCGGGTACGGCGTCTGGCGGCCGCGCGGCCCGGCCCGGTGAACGTGACGGAGGTGCGCGAGCGGATGACGGGCCGTGTCACCGGCGAGGAGCACTACGCCGCGGTGGCCGCGGCCGGCCTGGAGTACGGCCCGGCGTTCCGGGTGCTGCGCGAGCTGCACACCGGCTACGGCGAGGTCCTCGCCGCGTACCACTGCGACCCGCCGGACGACGGCTACGGCGGGTACGTGGTCCACCCGGCGCTGCTCGACGGGGCGTTGCAGGCGGGGGCGCCGCTGCTGGTGGACGCGGAGACCGGTTTCCTGCCGTCGGCGGTGGACAGCGTCCGCGTGTGGGCGCAGCCGCCGGTGGACGGGCTGGTGCACGTGCGGCAGCGCTCGCGCAGCTCGCGGGAGGTGGTGTGGGACATCACGGTCGCGGGCGAGGACGGCGCGCCCGCGCTGGAGCTGACCGGCTGCCGCCTGCAGCGGCTGCCTCTGCCGGCCGGGGACCGCGGCGAGACGTACGTCTCGGTGCTGCGCGCGGCGCCGCTGCGCGGTCAGCCCGTGCCGGCGTGGGTGCCGCCGTCGCCGGGCGAGCTGGCCGCGGCGGCGGAGGAGGAACTGGAGCGGTTGCGGAAGGGCCCGTTGATCGAACGGTACGGGGAGGCCCACACCTTCCTGCGGCGTCTCACAGGGATCAGCGCGGTCAGGGTGTTCACGCAACTGCTGCCGGGCCAGGAGGACATCACGCTCGGCGGGCTCTTCGCGGCGGGGCTGCTCCCGCAGCACGAGAAGCTGGTGCGGCTGCTGGCGCGCATGGCGGAGGAGGAAGGGCTGCTGGAGCCCGCCGGGGAGGGCTGGCGACTGCTGCGGACGGGCGAGGCACCCGGCGCGCGCGAGGTCTCCCGGCTCGCCGACTACCTCCCGGCACAGGCCCTCAACCTGCGCTTCGCCAGGCACCTGCCGGATCTCCTGTGCGGGCGGCGGGACCCGCTGGAGCTGCTGTTCCAGGACAGCGGCCCGGAGCTGATCCAGCAGTACTACGACATCAACCCTCCGTGCGCGTTCCACAACCGGATGGCCGCCGAGCTGCTGGGCAAGCTGCTCCGCGCCTGGCCCGCCGGCAGGCCGCTGCGCGTCCTGGAGGTGGGCGCGGGTACGGGCGGGCTGGCCGCGCGCCTCATCCCGCTGCTGGACGACCGCGTCCGGTACGTGTTCAGCGACGTCTCCGCCGCGTTCTTCCCTCCGGCCCAGGCACGGTTCGGCGACCACCCCTGCGTGACGTACGGCGTCTTCGACCTGGACGCCGAGCCGGAGGACCAGGGCTTCGCCGAAGGCTCCTTCGACGTCGTCGTCGCCGGGTTCGCCCTGCACACGGCCACCGACCTGCGGGCGGCGCTGCGGCGGCTGGCGCGGGTCACCGCCCCGGGGGGCCATCTGCTGGCACTGGAACTCCACGCCCCGGAGGCCGTGGCGCTGCTGTTCGCCACGCTGGGCGACTTCTGGGAGACGCTCGACCCCGGGCTCCGTCCCGGCAGCGTCGTGCTGCCCCGCGAGCAGTGGCCGGGCGTGCTGACCGGGTGCGGCTACCAGGACGTGGTCCAGCTGGGCGCCGCGCAAGCACCCGCGAGCGAGCACTTCTCGGTTCTCCTCGCCCGTACTCCGGCGGCGGACGACGCCCCTCCGGTCGTCGTCCCCGCGGGGCCGCCCGCCCGGGACTCCTGGGTCCTCGTCGCCGAGGACGCCGCCGAGGGCGCGCTGGGCGCGCAGGTGGCGGCGGAGCTCGCCGCCGCGGGCTGCTCGGCGGCACGCGTCGTGCCCCTGCCGGAGGGACCGGAAAAGTGGTCGGAGCTGTTCCGGCAGGCACCGTCCGCGGCGGTGGTGCTGATGCTGGGCTCCGCCGCGGACCTGGCCGCCGAGGGCGACCCCGGCGCCTGTACGGAGCTGGCCGTACGACGGGCC
Organism: Streptomyces roseoverticillatus; assembly: GCF_000719265.1. Taxonomy (GTDB): domain Bacteria; phylum Actinomycetota; class Actinomycetes; order Streptomycetales; family Streptomycetaceae; genus Streptomyces; species Streptomyces roseoverticillatus. The sequence goes on from NZ_JOFL01000003.1 coordinate 301,953, forward strand.
TCCGCGCTGCGGTCCCTGGCCCTCGCCGTGGCCGGGCAGACGCCGCAGGAGACGGCGAAGCGCCACGTCGTCCTGGTCACCCACCCCAGCGGGGCCCTGCCCGCCCCGGAACGGCCGCTCTTCCCCGGCCATGCCGCCGCGTGGGGCGTGGCCCGTACGCTCGCCAGTGAGTCACCGCTGACGCTGGAGGTGCGGCGCGTCTCCCTCGACCACGGGCCCGAGCCGGCCGAGGACGCGGCACGGCTGGCCCGCGAGCTCCTCGCCGCCCGGCCCGAGGGCGGACAGGACGCGGACGGCGAGGGGTCCGGGGAGGCCGAGGAGGAGGTCGTCCTGACCCGGGGCGGCCGGTTCGTCCACCGCCTGGAGCCGGCCGCACCGCCCACGGAGACCGCCGGGCCCGGCAGCGAGGTCCGCTACCGGCTGCACGTGCAGGACCAAGGCCTGGCCTACGGGCTGCGCTGGACCGAGACGGCCGTCACGGAACCGGGAACCGGGGAGGTGGTGGTCGCGATGCGCGCCGCGGCGCTCAACTACCGCGACGTGATGGTCGCGACGGGGCTGCTGCCGCCGGTGGCCGAGGACGGCGTCTCGTCGGAGCTGTACCTCGGCCTGGAAGGCGCCGGTGTGGTCACCGCCGTGGGCGAGGGGGTCACGGACCTGGCGGCGGGCGACCGGGTGTTCGGCCTGCTCCCCGGGGCCTTCGCCTCCCATGTGCGGCTCCCGGCCATCGCCGTGCGCCCGGTCCCGGACGGCATGTCCTTCGCCGAGGCGACGACCCTGCCGGCGGTGTTCTTCACCGTCCAGCACGGTCTCAAGCACCTCGCCCGCCTCCAGCCGGGCGAGACGCTCCTCGTCCACGGCGCCGCCGGGGGCGTCGGCCTGGCCGCGGCGCAGTACGCCGATCTCGTCGGTGCCCGGGTCATCGCCACGGCGGGCAGCCCCGCCAAGCGGGACCTGGCGCTCGTCCTCGGGGCCGAACTGGCCCTGGACTCACGCACCCACGCCTTCGCCGAAGCGATCCGCGCGCACACGGGCGGGCGGGGCGTCGACGTCGTGCTCAACTCGCTCAGCGGCGAAGCGGCGGCGCGCACCCGCGAACTCCTGGCACCCTGCGGACGGTTCATCGAGATCGGCAAGCGGGACGTGCTGACCAACCAGCGGATGCTGCAGAAGGCGCTGGCCCCCAACACCACGCTCTGCGTCGTGGACGCCGCCAACCTGGTCTGGCAGGCCCCCGACCACGTCGAGGCGGTGTTCGACGAGGTCCTGGCGCACGTCCACGCCGGCGACTACGTGCCGCTGCCCCACCTGGCCTACCCCGCCCACCGCGTCGAGGAGGCGTTCCGGCTCCTGCAGCACTCCAAGCACATGGGCAAGATCGTGATCACGTTCGACGAGCCCGTTCCCGTCCACCGCACTCCTCGTCCCCCGCGGCCCGCGGACGACGGGACCTGGCTCGTCACCGGGGGCCTGGGCGGCTTCGGCGGAGCGACCGCCCGCCGCCTCGCCGCGCGCGGCGTCCGCACGCTGGACCTCGTCAGCCGCCGGGGCGAGGACGCCCCCGAGGCCGGGGAACTGCTCGCCGCCCTGCGCGGGCAGGGCGCCGACGTGCGGGCACACGCCGTCGACATCAGCGACGCGGAGGCGGTGCGGGAGCTGCTGGCGGGCCTCGAAGCGGACGGCCGGCCGGTGCGGGGCGTCGTGCACGCCGCCATGCACCTCGACGACGACGCGCTGACGGAGCTCACCGACGAGCGCGTCCGCGCCGTCCTCGCCCCCAAGTGGGCGGGTGCCCTGCTCCTGGACGAGCTGTGCCCGCAGGCGGAGTTCATCGTCTACTCCTCGGTCGGCGCAGCGTTCGGGGTCCCGCACCAGGCCTCCTACGTGGCGGCCAACCTGGCCATGGAGGCTCTCGTACGGGCGCGCCGGGCGGCCGGCCGTCCCGGCCTGGCCGTGGGCTGGGGCGCCATCGACCGCGTCGGCTATGTCGCCCGCAACGAGCTGGTCCCCGTGCTCAGCGCCGGCGGTGTCGCACCCCTCGGTCCGGAAGAAGCCCTGGACGCGCTGGAGGAGTTGCTCGACCGGGGGACGGACTGGGCCGCGTTCGCCCGCCTCGACTGGGGCAGGCTCGCCGTGGTCGCCCCGTCGGTGAGCAGCTCCCGGTTCGCCGCCGTCCTGCCGCTCACGGTCGAGGGCGCCACCTGGCGCCTGGAAGAGCTCCTCGAACAACTCGCCGGCGCGAGCCACGAAGAGGCCTTCGTCATCGTCGAGGACCTCATCACGTCCATGGTCGCCGACACCCTGCACATGCCCCCGGAGGAGGTCGACCGGCACCGGCCGCTGCAGCAGTACGGCATGGACTCGCTCATGGGCATGGAAATGCTCGCCAAGTTCCGCAAGCACCTCAACCAGGAGGTGCCGGTCATGGAACTGCTGCACTCCGACGGGTCCATCCACGGCATCACCGAGACCGTCCTGCCCCACCTCCTCAAGCAGGCCCGCTCCGGCACCCTGCCCGAGGGGCTGCCCTCCCTGCCCGGCGCGCTGCCCGGCACGCTCCCCCTCAGGGCCGCGGCCCCCGGGAGGAGCGGGGCGTGACCGTCGTCCTCACCGGCGCCACGGGCTTCCTCGGCTCCCGGCTGCTGCGGGCCCTGCTCGCCGGCGGCCGGTCCGTGGCGGCCCTCGGCCGCGACGGCGCCGGGCGGCCCCTGGCCGCCCGGCTGGAGGCCGCGCTGCGGGCCTGCGGCGCCGGCGACGGCGAACTCGCCGCCGCGCGCGAACGGCTGACGGCCGTGCCCGTCGACCTCACCGGACCCGGGCTGGGCCTGAAGCCCGCGGACCACGACCGCCTCGCCGGGGAAGCCGAAGCGGTCTGGCACTGCGCCGCCGCCCTGTCCCTGATCGACACCGAGGAAAGCCTCGCCCCCGTCAACATCACCGGCACCCGCCGGCTCACCGAACTCGCCGACCGCTCCCCCGCCCACGTCCCCCTGCTGTACTTCAGCACCGCCTACGTGGCCACCGGCCCGGACACCGGGCCCGCGAACGGGCAGCGCCTGCCCTCCGCCCTCGAAGCCGTCACCGGCTACGAGAGGACCAAGCGGCGGGCCGAGGCCGTCGTACGGGACTGGGCCACGAGCCGGCAGCGGCCCGCCCTGATCCTGCGCCCGAGCCTCCTGGCCACCGACCGGCCGCTGCCCGCCGACGCCGCACAGCAGCCCTTGTCCACGCTCGGCACCGGTCTGACCGACCTGATCGGACAGGCCCCGCCGCTGCTGCGGCGCATCGTCCTGCACCGGCGGCCCGGGCTGCCCCGCGTCCGCCTGCGCCTCCTGGGCGACCCGGCCTCCCACATGAACATCGTCCCCGTCGAGTACGTCGTCGACGCCGTGCTGCGCCTGGCCGCCCTGCACCATCCGCCGGGCGCTTCCACGTACCACCTGGTCCACCCCGTGGAGACGCCCGCTCCCCTGCTGGTCGACGCCGTGGGCGCACTCGTCCCCGGCGTCGAGCTGGTGCTGCAGCCCGCGGTCGACCGTCCCAACCTCATCGAGCGGGAGATCAACCCGATGCTGGCGAACTTCCTCCGCCGGGACTGGCGCAGCCGGGCCGACGGCCACCCCCCGTTGCACGAGGTGCTGCCCGGCCTGGCCGCGCCCGCGCCCATCGACCTCGCCTACCTGAAGGCGGCCATGAACTTCCTCGTCGCCGCCACCACTTGAGAAGGAGCCGGGCATGAACCCACCCGAGGGCAAAACCTCCTGGAAGAAGGCAGCCGTCGTCGCCGTACCGGCGCTGACGGCCGTCGTCGTCCTGGCCGTCGGCATGGCGGAGGGCGTGCTGGCGTCGTCGTTCGCCGTCTCGGGTGCGGCGTTCCAGGTGTCGTCGGGCAAGCTGACGAGCAAGGGCCTCGCCTCGTACGTCCAGGTCGACCGGTCCGCGGACGGCGCGGGCCACCCGGTCGCGCTGCTCGGCATCGGCGACGCGACGCTCTCCGACATCTGCCAGTCCGCCCAGGTCGGCACGCCGCTCGGCACGGTGGTGTTCAAGCTGACGGCCGGCGGCAGGGCGGGGGAGGTCAGGGCGAGCAATCTGGTCCTCGACAGCGAGGACCTGGTCGGGGACGCCGCCTTCGGTCAGGTGCAGATCGGCCGGGACGCCTCCACGCTGGACACCGTGCCCGGGATGCGGGGCGAGGCCGGGCAGTTCGGGCTGCAGGCCTCGGAGGTGTCGGTGTCCAGGGTCCAGTCGCACGCCCGGTCCGCCACCGGGGGCGACTTCAAGCTCAAGGGACTGTCGCTGGACGTGAACCTGAACGGCAAGGCGTGTTTCTGACCCGGCGGCGGGCCCGGTTCCCGGCCTGGCGGCCGACCAGGTTTCCGGCCTGGCGGCGGACCCGGCCGTTCTGGGCCGGCGCGCTGCTCGTCCTCGCCGGCGCCGAGATCGCCGCCGTGCCGCTGGCACCCGTGTCGGTCCTGGTCGGCCTGGGGCTCGGGGGCATCGCCGCGCTCGGCATCGGGGCCGCGCTCGTCGCGGCGGGCCTGTTCCTGTGGTTCCTGCCGCACACCCGGCACTACGTCGGGATGCACGCGGTGATCCTGTCGGTGCTGTCCTTCGCGGTGACGAACCTGGGCGGGTTCTTCGCCGGCATGCTGCTGGGGATCGCGGGCGGCGCGATGGGCTTCGCGTGGACCCCGGAACGGCCGCGGGAAGAACCCCCGGAGCAGCCTTCACAGCCCGGCGAACCGCTGGGGCACCCGCCGCAGAAGGCCCTGGCGATCGGCCTCCCCTTCGTGCTCCTCGCGGCGACCGCCCTCCCCGCGCCCGGCCCTCCCCCGCGGGCCCCCGGCCCCGTGATCGCCCCGCGCACGCCGCCGACCGTGACCACGACCCGCTTCGCCCCGGACGGCTTCACGCTCGCCCGCGTCGCCGAGGTGCCGACCGCCGGCGGCCCGCGCAGGGCGATGGTGCTGACCATGCGGGCGGCGTCCCTGCGGGACTACCGGCTGCGGACGCGGGACGGCGGCGGCGCCGAACTGGCCCTGTCGGCCGACGAGCTGAGGCTCGGCGGGCAGGTGACGCTGTACCTCACCCGCCTCACCGGCTGCGTCCAGGGCGCCCTCTGCCTCACGTTCACGCCGGACCGGCTGCCCGTTCCGCCGGTTGCGCCGCCGTTCGTCTTCATGACGGACGTGACGGCGGAGCAGGCGCTGGTGACGAGCGGCACCATCGGTGCCGACGGCCTGGTCCTCAGGCCCGGCCGTTCCCCTGCTCCCCCTCCGGCCGCTCCCCCACCGGTCGCTCCCCCACCGCCGTGAGCGCCTCGGTGAGCCACTCCGTCCAGAAGGCCTCCAGGCCGATGCCGCCGCGCAGCACCGCGTGGCGCAGCCGGTCCTCCTCGCTGTCGCGCTCCGGCGGGAAGTCGCGTTCCTCGATCGCCCGGTACTCGGCCAGCTGGCGCCGGTGCAGGTCCAGGTGGCGCCGCAGCTCCTCCGCCAGGCCGGCCGTGCCCACGACGGCCGCGGCGCGCATGCGCAGCAGGAGGGGTTCGCGGACGGGCCGGGGGTCGTCGGCCTCGGCGACCCACGAGGTGAGCGCGGCCCGGCCGGCGGGCAGGACCTCGTACTCCTTCTTCTGCCCGCGCGCCGGGGCGGCGGCGGGCAGGGCCCGGATCAGGCCGGCCTGTTCGAGCTTGCCCAGCTCCCGGTAGATCTGCTGGTGCGTGGCGGACCAGAAGTAGCCGATCGACTTGTCGAAGCGGCGGGCGAGCTCCAGCCCGGAGGAGGGCTTTTCGAGGAGCGCGGTGAGGATCGCGTGCGGGAGGGACATGCCCGCATCCTAAGGACCGGACGGGAGCGCCGGACGGGGATGCGGGCGGCCGTGCGTCAGATCTCCGCGGCGAGCTCCGTTCCCTGGCGTACGGCGCGCTTGGCGTCGAGTTCGGCGGCGACGTCGGCGCCGCCGATGACGTGGACGCTGTGCCCGGCCGCACGCAGCTCCTCGTACAGGTCGCGGCGCGGCTCCTGACCGGTGCAGAGGACGACCGTGTCGACGGGCAGGACGGTGGGCGTGCCGTCGACGGTGATGTGCAGGCCCGCGTCGTCGATGCGGTCGTACGTGACGCCGGCGGTCATGGTGACGCCGCGGTGCTTGAGCTCGGTGCGGTGGATCCAGCCGGTGGTCTTGCCGAGCCCGGCGCCGACCTTGGTGGCCTTGCGCTGGAGGAGGTGCACGGTGCGGGGCGGCGCGGGCCGGTCGGCCTCGCCGAGGCCGCCGGGCGCGCGGTAGCCGGTGTCGACGCCCCAGCGGCGGAAGTACGTCTCGGGGTCGAGGCTCGCGCCGTCGCCGCTGTCGGTGAGGTACGCGGCGACGTCGAAGCCGATGCCGCCGGCACCGACGACGGCGACGCGCTCGCCGGCCTCGGCGCCGTCGCGCAGGACGTCGAGGTAGCCGAGCACGCTGGGGTGGCCGGTGCCGGGGATGTCCGGGGTGCGGGGGGTGACGCCGGTGGCGAGGACGATCTCGTCGTACGCGGCGGCCGTGAGGTCAGCGGCGGTCACGGGGGTGGACAGGCGGACGTCGACGCCGTGGAGGGAGAGCTGCGTGCGGTAGTAGCGCAGAGTCTCCTCGAACTCCTCCTTGCCGGGGATGCGCTTGGCGACGTTGAGCTGCCCGCCGATCTCGGGGGCCGCGTCGTAGAGCGTGACGGCGTGGCCGCGCTCGGCGGCGGAGACCGCGAAGGCGAGGCCCGCGGGGCCCGCGCCGACGACGCCGATGCGCTTGCGGCGGCGGGTGGGGGCGAGGACGAGCTCGGTCTCGTGGCAGGCGCGCGGGTTGACCAGGCAGGACGTGATCCTGCCGCTGAAGGTGTGGTCGAGGCAGGCCTGGTTGCAGCCGATGCAGGTGTTGATCTCGTCCGCCCGGCCGGCGCCCGCCTTGGCGACGAAGTCGGGGTCGGCGAGGAAGGGCCGGGCCAGGGACACCAGGTCGGCGTGGCCGTCGGCGAGGAGCCGCTCGGCGAGCTCGGGGGTGTTGATGCGGTTGGTGGTGACCAGGGGGACGGACACGGAGCCCATGAGCTTCTTCGTCACCCAGGCGTACGCGCCGCGCGGCACCGACGTGGCGATGGTCGGGATCCGGGCCTCGTGCCAGCCGATGCCGGTGTTGATGATCGTGGCGCCGGCGGCCTCGATCTCCTTGGCGAGGGTGATCACCTCGGCCAGGGAGGATCCTTGGGGCACGAGGTCGAGCATCGACAGCCGGTAGATCAGGATGAAGCCGGGGCCGAGGCGCTCGCGGGTGCGCCGGACGATCTCCAGGGGGAAGCGGATCCGGTTCTCGTACGGGCCTCCCCAGCGGTCGGTGCGCCGGTTGGTCGCGGCCGCGATGAACTCGTTGATCAGGTAGCCCTCGGAGCCCATGATCTCGACGCCGTCGTACCCGGCATCCCGGGCGAGCTCGGCGGTCCGCACGAAGTCCTCGATGGTCTCCTCGACCTCGTCGCCGGTGAGGGCGTGCGGGACGTACGGGCTGATGGGCGCCTGGATCGCGCTGGGGGCGACGAGGCCGGCGTGGTGGGCGTACCGCCCGAAGTGGAGGATCTGCAACGCGATCCGGCCGCCCTCGCGGTGGACGGCGGCGGTCACGGCCTTGTGCTCCTCGGCCTCGGCCGCGGTGGTCAGCTTGGCGCCGCCCGCCCAGGGGCGTCCCCGCTCGTTGGGGGCGATGCCGCCGGTGACGATCAGCCCGGCGCCGCCGCGGGCCCTGGCGGCGTAGAAGGCGGCCATCCGCGCGAAGCCGTGCTCGGCCTCCTCCAGCCCGACGTGCATCGATCCCATGATCACGCGGTTGGGGAGGGTGGTGAACCCGAGGTCGAGCGGGCTCATGAGGTGCGGATACGGGCTCATCGGGGGCCTTTCTCACAGTGCGGTCGTACCAGTTCTAGAGCCCCCGGGCCGCTTTTGCAACCAGTTGCATAAGGTCCTGCACCGTTTCAAGATCAACTACAACTTTACCAATCCTTGGTGTTGTTGACCCAATCCATGCACGAGCCTCAAGATCACCCCCCGGAATCACTGGTTCCGCCCCATGGAACCCGTGGTTCCCTCACGTGAGTTGAGAGGCAGGAGATCACTTTGAACAAGCAGGCAATGCGCAACGGCGCCAGACTGGCGGCTCTTTCGGCGGCCGCACTCGGGCTGATGGCGGCCATGGCCGCCCCGGCCGCCGCCGACGACCAGCCCACGCGCAAGCAGCTCATAGCCGACTGCTCGTCCGGCGAGGGGAAGTGCAGCTTCAACGACCCCGTGCTCGGCAAGGCGTTCCTCGGCGAGTTCCGCCAGGTGTCCAACTCGCTCTACAACTGCAGCAGCTCGGACGCCACGCAGTCGATGGGCTGGTCCGACTCGGTGGGGTCGTCGGACTCCGTCGGCGTCTCCGTCACGGCCGGCGGCAAGATCGCGGGCATCGTGGACGTCAGCGTGACCGCGAACTACGGCCACACCTGGTCGAGCAACCACGAAGAGAACAGCTCGCTGAACATGACGGTGAAGCCCGGCGAGGTCGGCTGGATCTCCCGCGCCCAGGTCATGCAGACCGTCTCGGGCACGTGGCAGACCCACTACGACAGCCCGAAGTGGGGCCACTACTACTGGTACGTGCCGGACACCATCACCGGCCCGGCCGCCAACGGCACGGACGGCAAGAGCAACGCGGTGGTCGTCAAGTCCCGCAAGATGACCGCCGAGGAGAAGGCGTCCTGTTCCGCCGGCAGCAAGTCGGGCCGGGCGTTCGTCGCCAAGCGCTGACGCGCCGGCCCGTGACCCCGTGCGGCGGCGGAGTGCTCCCGCCGCCGCACGGGGCGTCCCGGATCACCAGGCCCGGATCACCAGGTGACGGGCATCCCCGCGGGCATGATGGCCATGCGGTTGGGCACCCACGGGACCTCGTCCGCCGGCACCGCGAGGCGCAGGCCCGGCAGGTGGTCCAGCAGGGCCTGGAACGCCGTCTCGGACTGGCGGCGGACCAGGTGCGCGCCCGGGCAGTGGTGCCGCCCGTAGCCGAAGCGCAGGTGCGGGTTGGGCGACCGGGTGGGGTCGAAGTCCCCGGCGTCGTCGAAGACGCCGGGGTCGAAGTTGACGGCGTCGAGGGAGAGCAGGATCAGGTCCCCCTCCTTGACGGCCGCCGTGCCGAGCTTGTCGTCCTGCGTGACGAAGCGCGGGATGGCGTTGCCGAGGACGACGCTGCAGCGCAGCAGTTCCTCGACGCACCGGGGCATGAGCTCCGGCTGGGCGCGCAGGGTGTCCATGAGCTCCGGGCGCCGGAGGAGGTTGAGGGCCGCGACGCCGAGGAAGCTCGCGAAGTCCTCGTAGCTGGTGACCCAGAGCATGGCCGCGATGTTCGAGAACTGCTTCTCGTCGAGCGCCTGCTGCCGGCCGTCGAGCTCCTCGCGGTCGTTGAGGTCGGCGAGGCGGTCCAGGAGGCCGCGGGGCTCGGCCGGGCGGGCGGCGGTGTACTCCTGCATGTAGACGCGGAGCTCCTCCCAGTTCCGGGCGAGCTCCTCGTCGGTGGCCGTCTTCATGGTCAGGTCGAGGTCGGCGCGGACGGCCAGCCAGTGCCGGTCCTCGAAGGGCAGGCCCAGCAGGCGGCACATGCACTGGGCGGCGACCCATTCGGCGAAGTGGTGCTGGAGGTCGCCGGGGGCGCCCTCGCGGACCATGGCGTCCAGGCCCTGGACGGTGATCCCGGCGACCCAGTCGGCCGGCAGGTCGGGCTGCTTGCGGCCGAGCGCCTTCAGGACCTCGTCGCGCAGCCCGGCGCGCTGCAGGTGGTTCATGGCGTCCAGCAGCTCGGGCGCGAGGATCGGGGCGTCCTGGGTCGGGCCGCCGGGGACGCCCAGCACCGACCGGGCGAACTTGCGCTCCCGCAGCACCTGCTGGGCGAGCTCGTAACCGGTGACCAGCCAGGCCTCGCCGCCCGCGTTGGTGCGGACCCTGGCCACGGGGCACCGGCTCCGGAGGTCGTGGAGTTCGGGGGCGAGCCGGTCGCCCCGGTCGCTGAAGGGGTAGTGCGGCAGGGCCTGTTCGGGTGCGGACACGGTGCGCGGAACCTTTCGGGGAGCGGGCGGGGCGGGGGTCACCAGCGGACCGGCAGCCGGGCCGGGGCGCGCAGCGGCGTGGTCTCGTCCCAGGGCAGGGAGTCCGCCGGCTCGGCGAGCTCCAGGGCCGGCAGCTTCTCCAGCAGCACCCGCAGGGCGACGGACAGCTGGAGCCGGGTGAGATGGGCCCCGGTGCAGTAGTGGGGCCCGTAGCCGAACGCGGTGTGCGCGTTGGGCGAACGGGTCAGGTCGAGCCGGTCGGGGTCGGGGAACGCGTCCGGGTCGCGGTTGGCGGAGGCGATCACCGGCAGGACCGCGTCGCCGGCGCGGATCCGCTGCCCGTGCAGCGTGAAGTCCTCCAGGGCGACGAGGACGTTGATGGCGTTCATCAGCGGGACGTGCCGCAGCAGTTCCTCCACCGCGGTGTCGATGCCGTCCGGGTCGTCGCGCAGCCGGCGGAGCTGCCCGGGGTGGGTGAGCAGCGCCAGCAGGGCGTTCGCGGTGTGCTGGATGTTGGTCTTGTAGCCCGCCATGAGCATGGTGACGACGAAGCTGACGACGTCGTCGCGGGTGAGGTCGCCGCCCTCCCGGCGGCTCTCGGCGAGGAGGAGGCTCACGTAGTCCTCTCCGTCCTCTCCGTCCTCTCCGTCCTCCCTGCTCTCCTTCTCCTTGCGGTCGATCAGGCCGGACGCGTAGTCCTGGAGGGCGTAGAGCGCCGCGAGGATCTCCTCCATGGGCAGGCCGGCGGCGCTGAGCAGGGTGAGGGTGTGCGGCAGGTAGAGGTCGCGGTCCTCGTGCGGCAGGCCGACCGTCTCGCACAGGACCCGCAGCGGCAGGGGCTCGGTGAAGGACGCGACGAGGTCGCCCGTCCGGTCGCCGGAGCCGCGCACCATGGTGTCGATCAGCTCCTCCGCCACGGCCCGGATCCGCGGGGCCATGAACTCCAGCCGGCGGCGGGTGAAGAGCGGGGAGACGGCGCGGCGGACGCGGGTGTGGTGCTCGCCGGTCATCTCCAGGAAGGTGGGCAGGCACGGCGGCGGGGCGTCGGCGTCCTCGCGGGGCGGCCAGGCGGAGAGCAGGGGCCGGGTGAGCCGGGGGTCGGCGAAGGCGGCGCGCACGTCCTCGTGGCGGCTGATGAGCCAGCCGGTCTCGCCGTTGGGCATGAGCGCCTTGACGACGGGCTGCTCGGTGCGCAGGCGCGCGTAGGCGCAGGGCGGGCCGGGGTCGGCGGGGTCGAAGGCCGGGACGGGCATGAGGGCGCCGGTGGCGCCCGTTCCTTCGACGGCTGTCGTGTCGGTCATGTCATGCCTCCTCGGCGGCCGCGCGTGCGGGCCGGGCGATGTAGCCGGAGGTGAAGAAGTACTCCAGGTAGCGGTCGAGGAGGGCGGCGTCGACCGGCGGGCACTCCAGCCCGCTGCCGGCCAGCGCCTCCTCGGCGTTGCGCCGCCCCAGGGCCGGGAAGACGCCGTTGAGGTACATCTCCTTCACGGAGATGTCGGCCTTGTTGCTCCGGTCGACGCACAGGGAGACGAACGGGGCCGTGGGGCTGGTGGGGTTGCGGGCGACGTGGCGGACGAGTTCGCCGACCCACTGCCCGTACGGCAGCGTCCGCAGCTCGAAGCCGGCCGCCCGCATGCGGTCGAGGACGTCGGCCAGCGTGGCCGGGCGGGGGTTGGTGACGTGGTGGACCCGCCCCGTGGCCGGGCGCCGCGTGGCGATGTGGACCACGGCCTCGGCGAGGTGGTCGACGGGCACGAAGTCCATCGGGAGGTCGATGTCGGGCGCCAGGCCCGTCTCGGCGATGGTCTTGAACAGCGAGCAGATGGCCGTCTCGGTGTTGCAGGCGCCGTGCTGCCGGTCGCCGGTGACCTCGTACGGCCGGTACACGGCCGTCGGCAGGCCCTGGTCCGCCGCGCTGCGCAGCACCCCTTCGGCCACCCACTTGCTCTCCGCGTAGCCCATGGTGAGCCCGTCGGCGTGGTCCAGCGGCAGGTCCTCGTCGACCGTGCGCACGCCGGCCGTGCCGAAGCCCGCGACGACGGCGACGGTCGACAGGAAGTGGACGGGGACGCGCCGGGGCGCGGCGAGCCGGACGATCTCGCGGGTGCCGTCGACGTTGGCCGGGCGCAGGGCCTCGTACGGGTAGAGGAAGTTGACGCGGGCGGCGTTGTGGACGATCAGGTCCAGGGAGCGCGACAGCTCGGCGGCGTGTCCGGGGGCCAGCCCGAGGCCGGGGGCGGCCAGGTCGGCGGGGAAGCACCGTACGCGCTGCCAGGCCGCGGCGTCGGGGCGCAGGCCGTAGCGCAGGAGGCCGGCCTTCACGCGCCGCTCGGCGTGCGCGGGGCTCGACGCCCGGACGGGGCAGTGGACGAGGGCGGTGGTGGCGCGCAGCAGCCGGTCGAGGAGGAAGGCGCCGACGAACCCGGTGGCGCCGGTGAGCAGCACGTGCTCCGGCCGGCCGGGGCGGGGGGCCGGGCCTTCGGCGGGCGGGAGGACGAAGCCGAGCTCGGTCTCGCGGCGGAAGTCGACGGCGTCGGCGGGTGAGGCCCGGCGCGCGGCGCCGGTACGTACTTCGCGCACGGATTCGACGAAGCCCGCCAGTGTGGGTGCCGCGAGCAGGGCCCTGACCAGGGTGGAGCCGAGTCCTGCGTCGAGCTGGAGCACGGCCAGGGTGCGGGTGACGGCTTCGGCGGCCAGGAGGGAGTCGCCGCCGAGGGCGAAGAAGTCGTCCTCGGGCGCGGGGCGGACGCGCAGCACGAGCTGCCACACCTCGGCGAGCGCGTCGAGGAGGCCGGCGACGCCGGGGTCAGTGGGCGGCTGTGTGCCGTCAGGGGTTTCGGCGGCCCCGGGGGACGCGTCCGCCGCCAGCCGGCTGCGGTCGATCTTGCCGCCGCTCGTCACGGGGAAGGACTCCCTGGCCACGAGCGCGGGGACGGCCTGGGCGGGCAGCCACTGCGCGCAGTACGCGCGTAACGCCGGGAGCGGCAGGGCCCGGCCGGGTTCCGCCGGGGTCACGTAGGCGGTCAGGGTGTCGGCCTCAATCTCGACGGCGGCCTCGCCGACGTCGGGGTGGGCGCGCAGCCGGGCCTCGACCTCGTCGAGTTCGATGCGGTGGCCGCGCAGCTTCACCTGGCGGTCCAGCCGGCCGCGGTACTCCAGGGTGCCGTCGGCGGTCCGTACGGCCCGGTCGCCCGTGCGGTACAGGAGGCCGTGGGGCTCGGCGGCCGGCATGCGCACGAACCGTGCGGCGGTCAGCTCCGGGTCCCCCGGGTAGCCGAGGGCCAGGCCGTCCCCTCCGACGTACAGCTCGCCCTCCTCGCCCGGCGCCGCGGCGGAGCCGTCGGGGCGCAGGACGTGGCAGGTGGAGGCGCCGAAGGGGCGGCCTATGGGGACGCTGGTGGCGTCGGCGGGCAGGGTGCGCAGGATGTGGGCCGTGGAGACCACGGAGTTCTCGGTGGGCCCGTAGAAGTTGACGACCGTGGTGTCGGGGCAGGCCTCCAGGACGGCGCGGGCGAGGGCGGGGTCCATGGCCTCCCCGCCGGCCGAGACGAAGCGGAGCCGCTTGAGCGCGCGGGGCCGGTTCCGCGCGACGAGGTGGAAGACGCTGGTGGTCAGGTAGGCCACGGTGACGCCGTGCGCGTGGAACACCTCCTCCAGCGCCGCGGGGGACAGCAGTTCCTCGCGGTCGGCGAGAACGAGGCAGGCGCCGGTGAGGAGCGCGCCCCAGATCTCGATGGTGGACGCGTCGGAGGAGAGCCCGTAGGCGTGCAGGACCCCGTCGCCGGGGGCGGGCGGCGGCAGTTCGGGCTCGGAGAGCACCAGGCGGACGACGCCGCGGTGCGGTATCGCCACGGGCTTGGGCCGGCCGGTGGACCCGGACGTGAACATCACGTAGGCGCAGTCGGTGGCGGTCGCGGGGACGGGGGCGGTCGCGGGGACGGAGGCCGCGGCGGTGGGTGCGCTCAGGGGCACCGCTTCCGCCTCGACGGCGTCGACCTCGATCCAGGTCAGCAGCCCGCGTATGCGGCGTCCGCTGCCGGGGAGGACGGCGGCGGCCCGCAGCCCGGCGTCCTCGGCCATGGCCCGCAGCCGGGCCGGCGGGAGCTCCTCGTCGAGCGGCACGTAGGCGCAGCCGGCCTTGAGGATGCCGAGGAAGGCGACGAGCGCCTCCAGGGAGCGGCTTCCGCAGACGCCCACCGGCGACCCGGGCTCGATGCCGTGGGCGAGCAGGCGGGCGGCGAAGGCGTCGGACCGGGCGGCGAGCTGACCGTAGGTCAGGGTGCGGTCGTGGTGCCGGGCCGCGAGGTCGTGCGGCCGCTGGGCCGCCTGTGCCGTGAACAGTTCAGCGAGGCCGCGCTCCCTGGGATAGCCGTGCGGGGTAAGGGGAGCGGGGTGCGCCGGGACGTGCAGGTCTGCCATGAGTACGCGCTCACTTCCGAAGAGGGTTCGATCGCTGCGGGCCCGTCAGATCTCACGGCTCTCACCCGTCCCGGTCGATCCGGTCGGCCTCGGAGAACTCGGCGGCGAACGCGGCGAAGTTGGCGGTGCGCCAGCGCTGGGGGCGCATCCGGAACGTGATGTCGTCGGCGAGCTGGCCGGCGGTGGACTTCAGGTAGGCGCGGGCCTCTTCGGGGTCGAGGTAGCGGTGGGCGATGGCGTCGCGCTCGCCCGGGTCCACGGGGTCGTTGACCTCGGTGACCGGGCCCTCCACGCTCACGTACCGGTAGGGCGGGTTCTCGTCCTGGACGCAGAGGCTGAACCGGCCCGCCGCGCGCAGCAGCCGCGCCTTGACGGTCTCCCGGCCGGTCTGCACGACGATGTCGCCGCCGGGCTCGTAGCGGTACCAGACGGGCACGATCAGCGGCGCGCGGTCGTCACCGTCGGCGACGCCCAGCACGCCGACGTGGAGGCCGGCAAGGAAACGTTCGCGTTCTTCTCCGGGCATCGCAGGCACCATGAAGGGCTCCCTCTCTCATGGGATCAAGGCTGGTTTTCCGCGGGCAGCCTCAGCGCACCGGTGTGGTCGGTGCGGCTGGTGTGGTCCGCGTGCCGCGCTCCTGCCCGGTACTGCACAGGCCTCCACACAAGGCACCGTGCAGCCGCACAGGAACGCGCACCTCCGCAGCCGTCTACGCGCGGATACCTTGTATCTCACCTGCCGCCGGGCGCCCGGCAGATCGCAAACCGGCCATGAACGAATTCGAGCCGGGCCCGGTGCCCCGCCCCCGGTCCCGGCGTGGCACATCACCGGACATTCCAGTCACGGGCATGGGCTCGCCTGTGACCCGTGCGACAGGTCTGCTGAAGCGGCGGAGGCTTCTACGAGGCGGCCCGTCCGGCTTCCACGAGGCGGCCCACCGGGCTTCGTCACCGCCGCGTCCCTACTACCGGCCACGTGATGACCGTTCGTCGACCACGTGCTCGCCGTCGCCGTACCGGCCGGTCCGGGCGGCGACGCGTGGTGCGCGTCACTCTCCTCCCGGCGGCGACGCCTGGTGCACGTCACTCGCCTCCCACGCGGCGGCACTCGACCGGAATGCGTCTGACGGGCGGCGCCGGACCGGCCGGGGCCGGCCACGGCGCGCGTCCGCCACCGGGCACGGGCCCGGCCGCCAGGTCGCCACCCAGGAGGCGGGCCCGTTCCCGCAGGCCCGCTGCGGCCGGCCAGCGCCGTGATGTCGGTCGGGCGGCCGGCGCGCCGAGGGCGCGGCGTCGTCCGCCCGCGGCCTTCTGAGCACGCCGACGGCGTGCCGCACCTCGTCCAGGGCCCGCACGCTCAGCCGAACTTGCCCAGAACGGCTGCGGCGGTGGCAGCGCTGACAACGGCGGTCGCGGTGCGCCGGAGCGCCTTGCTCTTCATCTCAATGTCCACGACTCGATCTCGCCCGGGGGCAGTTGGCCGGACAACTGCCATCCAGCAGCGTGCCGAGTGAGAGGGAGGAGCGAGGGATCGCGGGGGAGACAGGAGCCGGGTATCGCACATTCATACGACACCCCGACCGCGCCATTCGGGTGACACACCCCCCGGGTGGGGCATAGCAGGCCCCAAAAAGGTCATATGTCCATGATGTCTAGATACGATATGTAGCATGGTCAAGCCCGGACAGCCGCGACCCCGTCGCTCCCAGGGCCGGTGGTCCCCAGTTCAGCTGTCACCGGTGATCCTGACCGTGGTCATCGCCAGCCTGGCGTACGCCACTCCCCCGGACATGGCCTTCAGCCGCATCCTGCCCGCGGCCCCCGCGCTCGCCGCCGCCATGTGGCCCGTGCTCCCCACGGTGCTGCTGGGAACTGTCTGCTTTTTGCTCATGATCGGCCTCAGCCTCGTGTTCCCGGGCCTGGGAGCGTGGTACACGGTGGCCGGCATCGTCGCGGTCACCGTGGCCGCCGCGTACGGAAGCCACGTCCGCCTCCAGCGCGAACAGTCCCTCTTCCAGGTCAGGCTCGTCGCCGACGCGGCGCAGCAGGTCGTCCTGAGCCCGATGCCGCGCCGCTTCGGCGCCATCGAGATCGAGTCGCTGTACCTCGCGGCCGCGGCCGAGGCCCGCATCGGCGGCGACTTCTACGAGGTGGCCGACACGCCGCACGGGGTCCGGCTGCTCATCGGCGACGTACGAGGCAAGGGCCTGCCCGCCGTGGGGACGGCCGCGGCGGTCGTCAACTCCTTCCGCGAGGCGGCCTACGACGAACCCGACCTGGCCGGCATCGCCCGCCGCCTGGAAGCCAGCAGCACCCGCTACAACGCCGCGTTCCCCCCGGATGACCTGGCCGAGCGCTTCTCCACCGCCGTCCTCGTCGAGATCCCGCACGAGGACAGCAGCATCATCAGGATCCTCAACTGCGGACACCCTCCGCCGCTCCTCCTGAACCGCGAGGGCCTCCGCGTCCTGAGCCCCACCGACCCCGCACCGCTGCTCAACCTCGCGGGCCTGATCGGCGATTGCTACAGCACCGACACCTTCGCTTTCACCCCCGAAGACCAGCTGCTCCTCTACACCGACGGCGTCACCGAGGCCCGCGACCGCAACGGCGACTTCTTCCCCCTGGCCGACTGGATGCGCCACCAGACCCCGGAACGCCCACGCGAACTCCTCGACGGCCTCCACCGCGACCTGCTCACCCACAGCAGCGGAGGCCTCGACGACGACATCGCGGCACTGGCGGTGCGCTTCCGCGGCGCCCCGGACAACGGAAAGGCCGTTCCCTCAATTCGAGGAAACGGCCTCTGACCTGCGATGTTCGCTGGTCGGGACGGCGGGATTTGAACCCACGACCCCTTGACCCCCAGTCAAGTGCGCTACCAAACTGCGCCACGTCCCGGTGCTTGTCCGGCTCGGGCTCTCGCCCTTGCCGACCGCGCATGAGAACAATACCGCACTTCAGCGGGTGATCGCGCACGCCTTTCAGCGCATCGATCATCCCTAAATGTCTTATTTAGCTCATTTATTCGATATGCGTCAGTCCTCTTCCTCCCCCACGCGGTGTTGACCACCCTCCCG
Organism: Streptomyces roseoverticillatus; assembly: GCF_000719265.1. Taxonomy (GTDB): domain Bacteria; phylum Actinomycetota; class Actinomycetes; order Streptomycetales; family Streptomycetaceae; genus Streptomyces; species Streptomyces roseoverticillatus. The sequence continues at coordinate 319,548 of NZ_JOFL01000003.1, forward strand.
GCCCCCGTGGGACCATCGGGCCTTCGGACGTCGCTCGCGACGCGGGCAACTCCCCCGCCCCAGGAGGACAGTTGGCAACCTCGGACGCCCCGATTCCCCCTTCCGCCCTCTCTCGGTCTTCCGCCCTCTCCCGGCGCAGGTTCCTGCAGGCCGCGGCCGGTACCGCGGCGGTGGCCGGGGTCGCGGGGGCGTTGCCCGGGGCCGTGGCCGTGGCGGCGCCCGTAGAAAACCAAACGCTGTCGTTCACGGCTGCCACCAATGGCGCGGCCAGTCTCGCGCCCGCCGGGGACCGGCTGGTCGCCGAGGTGCAGAACGTGCTGTGGTCGGTGCCCCGCAAGGGCGGGGAGGCCGTCGCGATCACTCCGGCCGATCTCGAGCCGACCCGGCCGGTGCACTCGCCGGACGGTCGGCAGCTCGCCGTCTGCGCGTACCGGGGCGGTGGCTTCCACATCTGGACGCTGCGGCCCGACGGCAGCGGGCTGCGGCAGGTCACGGACGGGCCGTGGGACGACCGCGGGCCCGCCTGGTCGCCCGACGGCACGCGGATCGCCTTCGCCTCCGAGCGTGGCGGCGACCCCGTGGTCGGGAGCCCGTACCGGGTGTGGGTGGCGGACGTGCGGACGGGCGCGCTGACGCAGGTCACCGGGGTGAGCGGGCAGGAGGGGCCGCTGCAGGACGGGGCGTGGGAGGACTTCGACCCGGTGTGGTCGCCGGACGGCGCGCGGCTGCTGTTCGTCCGCGGGCGCCTCGCCGGGACCGCGCTGGAGGCCCGTACGGTCGCGTCCGTGCCCGCCGGCGGGCACGGGCCGGTGCGGGTCGAGCACACCGAGGCCGCGGCCGGGCAGATCATGACGCCGGCGGTCGCCCCTGACGGACGCCTCGCCTATCTCCGTACGACTCCCGCCCCCGCGGCCGGCTGCACGCTCGTGGTGGACGGCGAGCCGGTGGCGATCGACGGGGACGTCGAGCCCGTGCCGCCGCGCTGGACCCGGTCCGGCGAGCTGCTGCTCACCGTCAGCGGGACGTTCCGGGTCGTCCGCCCGCAGGCGCCGCGCGACGCTGAGGTCGTCCCCTTCTCGGGCCGGCTCACGATTCCCCGGCCGCGCTACCGCACCAAGCGGTACGACCTCGACGCGGGCGGCGTGCACGCGGTCCGTTCGCTGCACTTCCCCGCCCTCTCGCCCGACGGCCGCCGGGTCGCGTTCGGCGCGCTCAACGCGCTCTGGGTGGCCGACGTGGCGGGCGGGCGGCCGCCGCGCCGGGTCGTCAAGGCCGACCCGGCCCGCTATCCCTTCGGGCCCACGTGGAGCCCCGGCGGGCGGTCCCTCGTGTACGCGGGCGACAGCGGCGGCCTGCTCGCCGCGCGCCGTCACGACCTCGCGTCCGGCACGGACACCGTGCTGGCCGAGGGCGGCCGCGCGTACCCCGTCCTGTCGCCCGACGGCAGGAGACTGGCCGCCCTCGACCTGGCCGGGAACCTCCTCGTGCGCGACCTCGCCGCCGGTACGGACCGGGTCCTGGCGGCCGCCCTGGGCGGCGGCGGGCTGCCGGGGCGGCCGAGCTGGTCGCCGGACGGCCGCTACGTCGCCCTCTGCGACCGCAACCGGCTGAACCAGCGGTTCCGCGAGGGGTACAACCTCATCCGCGTGATCGACACGACCAGCGGCGGCGCCCGGCTGCACGCGCTCGCCCCGCACGTCTCGCTCAGCGACCGCTACGGCTCAGGGCCCGTCTGGTCGCCCGACGGGCGGCACATGGCGGTGATCGCCGAGTCCGCGCTGTGGCTGCTGCCCGTACGGCCCGACGGCACCCCGGACGGCGAGCCCCGCCGGCTGACGGACGAGGCCGCCGAGGACCCCTCCTGGGCGGCGGACTCCCGCACGCTCCTCTACCTCTCCGCGGGCCGCCTGCGGCTGCTGGACGTCCACAGCGGCTCCGCCCGCACCGTCCGCGTCCCCCTCGACTACCGGCGCCCGGTGCCCGCCGGCACCGTCGTGCACGCCGGCCGCTTCTGGGACGGCACGGGCGACACGGTGCGCGAGGACGTCGACCTGGTGATCCGCGACGGCCGGGTAGCCGCCGTCGAGCCGCACCGGGCGCGGCGCGCGGCCGCCCGCACCGTCGACGCGTCGTCCGGCACGGTGATCCCCGGGCTCTGGGACACCCACACCCACCCGTACCAGAACACCTACGGCGGCCGGCAGACCGCGCTGCAGCTGGCCTACGGGATCACCACCGCGGTCTCCTTCGGCGGCGGCGCCCACGAGCAGGCCCGCATCCGCGAGGCCGTGGCCGCCGGCGAGCTCGCGGGGCCGCGGCTGCTGGCCACCGGGGAGCTCCTCGACGGGGCCCGCGTCGCGTACAGCATGGGCCGCGCGCACCGCACCCGCGAGGGGCTGCGCCGGTCGCTGTCCCGCGCCGAGGCCCTCGACTGGGACTTCGTGAAGACCTACGTCCGCGCACCCGGCTGGCTGATGGAGGAGGCGGCCCGCTTCGCGCACGACCGGCTCGGGGTGCGTGCCGGCAGCCACCTCCTGTCGCCGGGCGTCCAGCTCGGACAGGACCTGACGACGCATCTGCAGGCCACGCAGCGGCTGGAGTTCGGGCACGCGACGACCGCGTCGGGGCGCGCGTACCAGGACGTGGAGGAGATCTACACCCGCGGGGACTTCCACCTCGTCGCCACGATCTTCACGTCCGTACCGCTGCTCGGCGAGGCGCCGGCGCTGGCGCAGGACCCGCGGGTGACGCGGATGATGCCGCCGTGGGACGTCGAGGTCGTCCGCCGGACCGCGGCCGCCCCGCCCACCGCCGACCAGCTGGCGACCCTGGAGCGCGAGACCGGCGTCTACCGCCGGGTGCTCGCGGGCGGCGGCCTCGTCGCGCTGGGGACCGACGCGCCCCTGGTGCCCGTGGGTCTCTCGCTGCACCTGGGGCTGCGCGCGCTCCACCGGTACGGGCTGTCCCCGGCGCAGGCGCTGCGGACGGCGACGGTGCTGCCGGCGCGGGTCTTCGGCGCGGACCGCGACCTGGGCACGCTGGAGCCCGGCAAGCTCGCGGACGTGACGGTGGTGGACGGCGACCCGTTCACGGACTTCGACGCGCTGGTGCGGACGGTTTCGGTGCTGCGGGGCGGGGTGCCGTTCGATCAGGCGGGCCTGATCGACGCGTACGAGCCGGTGGGCGCGGCGGGCGCGCCTTCGGCGCCGCCCGGGGTGCGGGCCGCGGAGGCGTGGCTCGCCGTGAGCCGCCAGCTCCGCCGGGACTCCTGCTGCGACATGGAACTCCATGGGGTGTGACGGTGGGCGCGCCGGACGCTCGGGGCCGCGAGGAGACGGCCGGTTCGGCACCGCCGGAAACGTTCCGGGGGCTGAGCACCGTCGCGGCGGAAGAACATGGCGTCCGGCGCCTTTCCTCCCGCCGCAACGGCGAGCAAGGTCCCGCGGCCACACCGGCGGTGCCGAACCCGCCCCGGGCCCCCGCGCTCACGCCCGCAGTGACACCTCCGGTGCCGCCGCCGGCGTCTCGGGCCGCTCGGGCGCTGCCTCCGTCGGCTGGACGGACAGCGCCCGCCACCACGGGTCGGCCGGGAGAACGCCCGTCGGCTCGAAGGGCTGACCGGGGCGCGGCGTCGCGACGCGCGCGCCGTGGCGCCGGGCCGCCGCGACGGAGCCCTCGGCCGGCTCCTCCCATGGGTGCGGCGCGAGGTTGAACGTACCCCAGTGGATGGGCAGGAACACACCGTGCGCGGCGTCGCCCTGCAGGTCGGCGTGGGCCTGCAGGCCCTCCTCGGGCGTCATATGAATGTCCGGCCAAAATTCCGAATATGCCCCGATTTGCACCATCGTGGCGTCGAACGGGCCGTACTGCGCGCCGATGTCCTTGAAGCCGGAGAAGTACCCCGTGTCACCGCTGTGGAAGATGCGGTGCGCGGGACCGGCCACCACCCATGAGGCCCAGAGCGTGTGCTGGGTATTGCGCAGCGCGCGGCCGCAGAAGTGGCGGGCGGGGGTCGCGGTGAAGGTGAGGCCGGCGACTTGGGCCTGCTCGTGCCAGTCGAGCTCGGTGATCCGGTCCGCGGGCACGCCCCAGTGCTCCAGGTGGGCGCCGACGCCGAGCGGTACGACGAACTGCGCGCCGGTGCCGCGGGCGAGGGCGCGGACGGTCGGCATGTCCAGGTGGTCGTAGTGGTCGTGGGAGATGACCACGGCGTTGAGCGGCCCGGTCTCGCGCAGCGGCACGGGCACCGGGTGCAGCCGCTTCGGGCCCGCGAAGGCGAAGGGCGAGCAGCGCTCGGACCAGACGGGGTCGAAGAGCACCCGGGCGCCGTCGATCTCGGCGAGGACGCTGGAGTGCCCCATCCAGGTCAGCCGCAGCCCCGACGCGGCGGGGACGGCCAGGTCGGCCACGGTGGTCGGGTGGACCGGCACGCTGCCGGCGGGCGCCCGGCGGGCGCGCTCCTCCGCGCGGAAGTACGTGGGCAGGAACTTCAGCATCGCGCCGGAGGGTGTGCGCTGCGCGCCGACGGGGTTGGTGAAGACGCCGTCGGCGAAGTTCGGTGACCGCCGGATGCGCGCCATCCGCTCCCCGGACGGGTCGGCGCCGAACGCGGCGGGGCGCAGGGCGTCGAGCGGTGAGCTGCTGAGGCGGAAGCCGGTCACGGCACCTCCAGGGCGAAAGCGGCCAGATCACCTGCCATTATCTGCCCCGGACCGGCGGGCGCCCGGGCGGCCCCCGGCCGACGGCCCGGGGGGCCTTTCGGGGAGCGCCGGTGGGCTCTCCGGCTGCCGCCGCCCGGGCTCACCCCCGTGATATGAGCCCGGACGCGCGGCCGGCGCACTGCCGGGGACCCACTGTGCAGGGTCGTGCCCCCACCCGCACGTGATTTTTTACGGTGCCGGACGTTCCGTTTTGCGGTGCCGTCCCTTCCGTCCTTCCGTCTTCCGGGCGCTCACAGCCCGCTGACCCGGAGGGTGATGTTCAGCCGGCCGGTGAGCCCGAGCGCGGAGGGCCCGGTGCCGGGGTGGGTGCGGGGCACGCCGTGGAAGGCCGCACGGGAGGGCCCGCCGAAGACGAACAGGTCACCGCTGCGCAGCTCGACGTCGGTCCACGGGCGGTTGCGGGTGCTGGTGTTGCCGAAGCGGAAGACGCAGCTGTCGCCGAGGCTGAGGGAGACGACGGGTGCCGTGGCCCGCTCGTCGCTGTCCCGGTGCATGCCCATCGTCGCACCGCCCTCGTAGAAATTGACCAGAGCGATGTCGTACGCGGCAGGGGCGGGAGTGGTCTCCGGGGGCTCCTTGCCGTACGCGTCGGTGACGGCTTGCGCGGCCATCCGTCCCAGCCAGCCGGGGAACGGCTTGACCGGCGCGCCGTCCCCGTCCACGACCGTGCGGGCGTAGCCGTACGGGTACCAGTGCCAGCCCAGGCAGACCATGCGGACGGACATCTGCCCGCCGCTCGGCATGCGCACGGTCCGCAGCCCGGCGGGCGGCCGCGCCCAGGTGCGGCAGGCGGCGAGCAGGCGCCGCTGGGCGGCGAGGTCCAGCCAGCCGGGGACGTGGACGGCTCCGGGCGCGATCTCGGCCCGGGGGCGGGGGAAAAGCTCGTCGTCCATGGCGTCAGCGTAGGCCGGGCCGCTCCGGACACCCGATCACTCAGTGTGACCACCATCACATGTCGAACAGTGCGCGGCGATGTCACACATCCACCGGTCCCGTCCGTCGTATGGGCAAAGGCGCACCCACTGCGACGGAGGAACCAGCCATGGCCAGGATCTCGCTCACCCCGGACCGCACCCCGCTCATCCGGATCATGGAGTGGTACAGCAGGCGCACCTACGGCAAGGTGCTGGAGCCGCTGATGGCCCTCGCCCACAACCGGCGCGTGCTGCTCACGACGTCCCGCTTCGAGCTGTCGGTGGGCCGGTGGAAGAAGCTCGACCCGCAGCTGAAGGCGCTGGCCGAGATGGCGTCGGCGGCGGCCATCGGCTGCTCGTGGTGCATGGACTTCGGCTACTGGCTCAGCCGCGGGCACGGGCTGCCGCACGAGAAGCTGCAGGACGTCCCGGTGTGGCGCGACAGCCGCGCCTACGCCCCGCTGGAGCGGGACGTCATGGCGTACGCGGAGGCGATGACGGCCACCCCGCCGACCGTCGAGGACGACCTGGCGGAGCGGCTGCGGCAGCGCCTGGGCGACGCCGCGTTCGTCGAGCTGACCTCGATGATCGCGGTGGAGAACCTCCGCTCGCGCACCAACGCGGCGCTGGGCCTGCACAGCCAGGGCTTCAAGGACAGCTGTGACATACCGGCCGCCCCGGCCCGCCCGCAGGCGGACCGGACGCCGGCGGACCACTAGCCTCCGCGGACCACCAGCCCTCGCGGGCCGCCGGCCTCCGCGGGCCCATCAGCCCCCGCGAGCCGGACCACTACCCCTTGCGGCCCACTCCCCCGTAGAAGATCGTGTCGTTGAGCTCCTCGGGGCCCGGTACCGGCCCGTCCGGCCGCCAGAGCGGCACCCGGACCAGGCCCGGGTCCAGGAGGTCGAAGGCGCCGAAGAGCGGCTCGACGGCGGCGCGGTCGCGCAGGTTGAGGCCCGCGGTGGCGTTCTTGTACGTGCCGACGACGCTGTCGCGGGCCTTCACGTCGGTGTGGCCGTCCGCGTAGCCCTCGTACGGTTCGGCCGTGGCGTGGGAGAGCACGAGGTGGCTGCCGGCGGGAAGGGCGTCCGCGAAGGCGGCGACGATGCCCGCCGGGTCCTCCTCGTCGGTGACGAAGTGGAGGACGGCCACCAGCAGCAGGGCCACCGGCTCGCCGAAGTCGATCAGCTCGCGCACCTCGGGGCGGGAGAGGATCGCCTCCGGGTCGCGCACGTCGCCGAGGACGAAGCCCGCCTGCCCGGTGCCGGTGAGCTTCGCGCCCGCGTGCGTGGCGACGATGGGGTCGTTGTCGACGTAGGCCACCCGCACGTCCGGGGCGATCTCCCGCGCCACCTCGTGGGTGTTGGGCGAGGTGGGGATGCCCGTGCCGATGTCGATGATCTGCCGGACGCCGCCGCGGACGACTTCCCGCACGGCCCGCTGCAGGAAGGCCCGGTTGGCCCGGGCGGAGAGCCGCACCTGGGGGTGCGCCCGGATGACGTGCTCGGCGGCCTGCCGGTCGACCTCGTAGTTGTCCCAGCCGCCGAGGTAGTAGTCGTACATCCGGGCCGGGTGCGGCCGGCTGGTGTCGATGTCCTCGGCGGCGAAGCCCTGCTGGTTCATCCGGTGCTCCGATCCCATGTCATGCCCGTGGTGCCATTGGCGTGGTTCATGCGCGTGGTGTCAGCGTGCGTGGTGTCAGCGTGCGTGCGCGGCTTACTCGCAGGCGGCGCCGGAGCCGGCGAGCAGGAAGTCCGCCGCGCCCGCCTTGGCGCCGTTGATGAAGCTCTCCATCTCGTGACGCGTGTAGATCAAGGCGGGGCCCCCGGGGTCGGTGGACTGGCGCAGGGCGATCCGGCCGTCGCCCAGCAGCAGTGCCTCGACGCACGAGCCCCCGTTGCCGCCGCTCCACGGCTTGCTCCACCCCTCGGTGCCGAGGTCGGTGGCGGGCATGCCGTTGTAGATGCGATCCATGGTTCAGATCTCCTTACGAATCCCGCCCAGGACGGCCTCGGTGGTCTGTGCCGGCGCGGCCTGCGCGCACATCCGGTCCAGCGCCTCCAGGAAGGCCGAGACGTCCTCGCGCTGGTCGAAGTACGAGGCGCCGACGAGGTTTTCGGCGTACGCGATGTCCGGAAGCTCCGGGAGCGGGAACCGGAAGATGTGGAACGGTCCGTACATCGCCGGGTGCGGCCCGGCGGCGAACGGCATGACCTGCAGCCGTACGTTGGGCATGGCGGTGGCCTCGGCGAGCCGGGAGACCTGCTCGCGCATGATGTCCGGCCCGCCGATGGGCCGGCGGAGCACGGTCTCGTCCATCACCACCCACAGCAGCGGCGCGCCCTCGCGGGTGAGCAGCGACTGGCGCTCCCGGCGGACGGCGACCGCGCGCTCGATGTCGGCTTCGGGGGCGTGCGGCTGGCCGGCGCGGAGCACGGCGCGTGCGTAGCGCTCGGTCTGCAGCAACCCCGGGACGTAGTGCGGTTCGTAGGCCCGGATGAGGTTGGCCTCGCCCTCCAGGCTGACGAACGCGCTGAACCACTCGGGCAGGACGTCCCGGAAGCGGTGCCACCAGCCGGGGCGGTTCGCCTCGCGCGCGAGGTCGAGGAAGCCGTCGACCTCGGCGGGGTCGGTGACGCCGTAGACGCGCAGCAGCTTCTCCACGTAGGGGAGCTTCAGGCCGACTTCGGCCTTCTCCATCCTGCGGACGGTGGCGTGCGTGACGTCCAGGGCGCGGCCCGCCTGCTCGTAGCTGAGGCCGGCCTTCTCCCGCAGGTCGTGCAGCCGCTTGCCGAGGACGACCCGCAGAACGGTCGGGGCGCCCGCCGGACGCGCTTCCGCCACTGTTCCTCCCCCTCCGTGCCCACCGACCGTCAGCTGACCGTCAGATGCTTGTCATATGCCCGCAGTCTGTCACGCACGCCCCCGGAGCCAACAGACTGCTCTGACGATTCTGCAATTTACAGATTGAACCTTGCCACACCTCGGCGGTATCGCATATAGTTACGGCGTGGTCCCCTCCCATGACGCACCTTCGCTCGGGCGCTTCGGCTGTTCCATGGCCGCGCGTCTGCAGGACGCCTTCCACTTCCCGGCTCGCGGCGCCTCGGTGGCAGCCGCCCGAAAACGGGTCCTCGCGCAACTGCGGGAATGGGGCATCGACGAAGTGGCGTGCGACGACGCCCAGTTGGTGGTTTCCGAGCTCTTCACCAACGCCGTCCGGCACACGGACAGCGCGAACGTCAGCTGTCAGCTGAGGGTGCTCGGCGCGCATCTGCGCATAGAGGTGGCCGACCAGGGCCGCACGCCGACGGAGCCGCGGGTGCGGTGCAGCGGGGCGGACGAGGAGAGCGGCCGTGGGCTGCTGCTCGTGGGCGCGCTGTCCCAGGCCTGGGGGGTCCGGCCCGACGACAGCGGCCGGGGCCGCGTCGTCTGGGCCGATCTGGCTGCCGGGCGGCTCACCCCTTGAAGCCTTCTCTCGTGAAGCCCTCCCCCTGAAGACTCACCCCGGCGCCCTCCCCCCGGAGGCGGTGCTACAGCGGCAGCAGGTCCGGCCGCTTGGGCTCCACGTGGTCTCCCGAGGACTCGCCGCGCAGCCGGCGGCCGATCCACGGCACCAGGTGCTCGCGCGCCCAGTGGATGTTGTCGCGCCGCACCTCGGCGGGCGAGCGGTGGTCCTCGTCCGGCCAGGCCTGGTCCGGGTCGGCCGGCACCTCCAGGCCGAGCACCTGGGCGGCCCGCAGGGCGACCCGCGTGTGCCCGTCGGGCGAGAGGTGGAGCCGGTCGTCGCTCCAGGCCCTGCGGTCCTGCACCGAGCGCAGCGACCACAGGTCCAGGACCGGGCACCCGTGCCGGTCCGCGATGGCGCGGACGTGGGCGGTGTACGTCGCGATCTTGCCCCGCAGGTGCCGCAGCACGGGCATCCCGCGGGTGTCGAAGCCGGTGCACAGCAGCACGGTGCCCACGGAGGAGGCCAGCTCGGCGACGGCCTTCTCGTAGCGCTCGGCCACATCGTCCGGGTCGCTGCCCGGGCGCAGGATGTCGTTGCCGCCCGCGCAGAAGGTCACGAGCTCGGGGCCGAGCTCCTTCGCCCGGGGCACCTGCTCCGCGACGATCTGGTCCAGGAGACGGCCGCGGACGGCGAGGTTGGCGTAGCGGAAGTCGTGCTCGGGGCGCTGGTCGGCGAGGAGTACGGCGAGTCGGTCGGCCCAGCCGATGAAGGTGTCGTCCGGCCCTGGGTCGCCGACGCCTTCGGTGAAGCTGTCCCCGACGGCTGCGTACGACCCGATCGCGCTCTTGCTGAATGAATTCGAATCGTCTGCCACGTCAGTACATCTTTCCTCCCCCGGAGTGACCTACGCCACCGTAACCAGGGGTTGACGTGCCGTGATGTATCCCACCCCGGCGAACTCCCCGCAAGCGGAATACGTCGGCGCGGCTACCGCACGGAGCGGATTGCCCGTACAACCGGTGTCGTAAGGTCGTTGAGCCGCCTCGCCGACGACCAGCGCCGGCAGCCGAGACCCAGGGAGTGCCCGTGACGCAGACGCCGCATGTGCCGTCCACCGAGCCCGAGCTGGCGGGGGTGCGCAACTTCCGCGATCTGGGCGGCCTGCCCGCCGCGGACGGCCGGCGGGTGCGGCACGGCGTCCTCTACCGCAGCGGCCACCTTGCCCACGCCACCGAGGAGGACGCCCGCTTCCTCGGCACCCTCGGCCTGCACACGGTCTTCGACTTCCGCAACGACGCCGACATCGCGCTCGACGGCCCGGACGTCGAACTCACCGGCGTCCGCAACGTGAACCTGCCGCTCAACGACCCGGCCCACGGCGCCGAGTTCTGGAACATGGTGCGCGCCCGCAACCTCGCGCACCTGCGCAGCGTGCTGGCCGACGGCAGAGCGGCGGACCGGATGGCCGAGACGTACCGCGAGGTCATCACGGGCCGGACGGCCGAGCTCGGCCACGTCCTGCGCTCCCTCGCCGAGGACGGCGTGCCCGCGCTCATGCACTGCGCGGCCGGGAAGGACCGCGCCGGGCTGTCCGTCGCGGTCACCCTGCTCGCCCTCGGCGTCGCGCGCGACGTCATCGAGGCCGACTACCTGGAGTCGAACGCCCCGCACCGGCGCTACCGCATGCGGCGGGCACCGGAGGCGACCGGGCCCGAGGACCGGGAGATCGCGGAGCTGCTCTCGCCGATGTTCGAGGCGCGCGCCACGTACCTCCACGCCGCGTTCGACGAGATGGACGCGACGTGGGGCTCGGCCGACCGTTACCTGGCCGACGGACTCGGACTCGGCCCGGCGGCCCGGCGGCGATTGCAGGACCGGCTCCTCGCGGACTGACACGGGGCTCTGCCCCGGACCCCCGTCCTCAGACTCCCCCGGCTACCGCTGGGAGGTGCCCCCGGACAGGCCGGTTCTTGCCCGGCTCAGCGGTTCGCCACCGCCTGCTTCACCAGCGTCCGCCCGAAGTCCCAGAGCAGCCCGCCCCCGCCGTGGGCGTCGTCCATCACCGCGGTGAAGGCGTCCACGAAGCGGTCCACCTCGCGCTCCCCGATGATCAGCGGCGGGATCAGCTTGATCACCTCCAGGTGGTCGCCGGAGACCTGGGTGAGGATGCGGTGCTTCTGCAGCAGCGGCACCACGACCATCTGCGCGAACAGGCCCTTGCGGGCCGCCTGCAGCATCGCCCAGCGGCTGCGCAGCCCCAGCGAGGACGGCTTGCCGAACTCGATGCCGATCATCAGGCCCCGGCCGCGGACGTCGTGCAGCAGCTCGTACTTGCCGGTGAGCGCCGCGAGCCGGGTGCGCAGCAGGTCGCCCGTGCGCCGGGCGTTCGCGACGACCTGCTCGTCCTCCAGGACCGAGAGCACCGCGAGCCCGGCCGCCATCGCCTGCGCGTTGGAGCCGAAGCTCGCGGAGTGCACGAGCACCCGGTCCATGGACGAATAGACCTTCTTGAAGATCCAGTCCTTGCCGAGGGTCGCCCCCACGGGCACGTAGCCCCCGGACAGCGCCTTGGCCACGCACACCAAGTCCGGCTCGACGCCCTCCTCGTGCTGGTAGGCGAAGAAGTCGCCGGTGCGGCCGACGCCGGTCTGCACCTCGTCCGCGATGAGCAGCGCCTTGTGCCGGTGCAGCAGTTCCTGGGCGGCGCGCAGGAAGCCGGGGGGCGTCTCGTGGACGCCCTTGCCCTGGATGGGCTCGACGACGAAGGCCGCGACGTCGCCGCGGGCCAGCTCCCGCTCCAGCGCCGCGAGGTCGCCGAGCGGGATCGCCGTGTCGGGCAGCAGGGGCGCGAAGCCGTCCCGGAAGCCGTCCTCGCCGTTGACGGAGAGCGAGCCGGTGGTCAGGCCGTGGAAGGCGTGGCTGCAGTAGAGGACCCGCGGTCTGCCCGTCGCGTACCGCGCGAACTTCAGGGCCGTCTCCACCGCCTCGGTGCCGCTGTTGCCGAAGAACACCCGGTCCAGGTGGGGCGCGTACGACAGCAGCTTCTCGGCGAGCAGGCCGGGCAGCGGCTGGCAGTCGAAGCGGGTCAGGTCGGCGAGCGAGGCGTCGAGAACGTCGTGCAGCGCCTTGCGGACGACGGGGTGGTGGCGGCCGACGCCCATCACCCCGAAGCCCGCGAGCATGTCGAGGTAGTCCTGCCCGTCAGCGTCCCAGAAGTAGGCGCCCTCGGCCCGCTCGTAGACCTTGTCGAAGCCGATGGTGTGCAGCATGCGCGGCAGCTGGTGGTTGAGGTGCCGGGCGTGCAGGTCGTACCGCTCGGCGCCGCGCTCCGCGAGGAGCCGGGTCAGGTCGAAGCCCTTGCCGCTCCCGGCGGCGGGACGGTCGGCCGGGCCGGCGGTGTCGGTCGTGTCGGCTGTCATGCGTCGTCGTTCTCCTTGCCGGCCGCGGGGGCGCCCGCGGCTTCCTTACGGGCCGGGGCTCCGTTACGGGCCGGGGTGTCCTTACGAGCCGGGGCTCCCTTACGGGCCGGGGTCTCCTTCCCGGCCGAGGCGCCGCTACCGCCCGCGGCTTCGCTACGGGCCAGCGCGGCGCTGATCCGGCCGGCGATCTCGGCCGGGGTGAGCCCGAGGTCCGCCAGGACCTCGCTGCGCTTGGCGTGCGGCAGGAACTGCTCGGGGATGCCGAAGGTGCGCAGCGGCACGTCGACGTCGGCGTCGCGCAGCGCCTGCCCGACGGCCCAGCCGACGCCGCCGGTGCGGCTGTTGTCCTCGACGACCGCGACGAGGCGGTGCCGGCCCGCGAGCCGCACCAGCGCGGGGTCGACGGGCTTGACCCAGCGGGGGTCGACGACGGTGCACGGCACGCCGCGGTCGGCGAGGAGCGCGGCGGCCTCCAGGCACACGCCGGCCATGGCGCCGACGGAGACGAGCAGGACCTGCGGCTCCGCGCCGTCCGCGGGCAGACCGATGACGTCCGTGCCGCCCTCGCGGGCGAGGGCCGGGACGGGCTCGCCGACGTTCTCCTTCGGGAAGCGGATCACGGTGGGCGCGTCGTCGACGTCCACGGCCTCGCGGAGCTGGGCGCGCAGTTGGTCGGCGTCGCGCGGGGCGGCGATCCGCAGGCCGGGCACGACCTGCAGGACCGACATGTCCCACATGCCGTTGTGGCTGGGCCCGTCGGTGCCGGTCACGCCGGCCCGGTCGAGGACGAACGTCACGCCGCACTTGTGCAGGGCGACGTCCATCAGCACCTGGTCGAAGGCCCGGTTGAGGAATGTGGCGTAGACGGCGAAGACCGGGTGCAGGCCGCCGGTGGCCAGCCCTGCCGCGGAGGTGGCGCCGTGCTGCTCGGCGATGCCGACGTCCCAGACGCGGTCGGGGAAGGCCTCCGCGAACCGGGTCAGGCCCACGGGGTGCAGCATGGCGGCGGTGATCGCGACCACGTCCGGCCGCTCCTTGCCGATCCGCAGCATCTCGTCGCCGAACACCGAGGTCCAGGACCGGCCGGCCGAGGGAACCAGCGGCCGGGACGTGAGCGGGTCGATCACGCCGACGGTGTGGAAGCGGTCCGCGTCGTCCTCCAGGGCGGGCGGGTAGCCCCGCCCCTTCTCCGTGCGGCAGTGGACGAGGACGGGGCCGTGGAAGCGCTTGGCCCGCCGCAGCGCGGACTCGACGGCGGCGACGTCGTGCCCGTCTATCGGGCCGAGGTACTTAAGGCCCAGGTCCTCGAACATGCCCTGCGGGGCGAACGCGTCCTTGAAGCCCTTCTTGGCGCCGTGCAGGGACTCGTAGAGCGGCTTGCCGATGGCGGGCAGGCCCTGGATCGCGTCCTTGCCCCAGGACAGGAAGCGTTCGTAGCCGTCGGTCGTGCGGAGCGTGGCGAGGTGGTCGGCGAGGCCGCCGATGGTGGGGGCGTAGCTGCGCTCGTTGTCATTGACGACGATGATCAGCTGCCGGTCCCTGGCCGCGGCTATGTTGTTGAGCGCCTCCCAGGCCATGCCGCCGGTCAGGGCCCCGTCGCCGATGACGGCGACGACGTGGCGGTTCCAGCGGCCGAGGACCTGGTTGGCCTTGGCGAGGCCGTCGGCCCAGCCGAGGACGGTGGAGGCGTGGCTGTTCTCGATGACGTCGTGCTCGGACTCCTCGCGCGAGGGGTAGCCGGACAGGCCGCCCTTGCCGCGCAGCTTGGAGAAGTCCTGGCGGCCGGTGAGCAGTTTGTGGACGTACGACTGGTGGCCGGTGTCCCACAGGATGCGATCGGCCGGGGAGTCGAACGAGCGGTGCAGGGCGATGGTGAGCTCCACCACGCCCAGGTTGGGGCCGAGGTGGCCGCCGGTGCGGGCGACGGCGTGGATGAGGAAGTGGCGGATCTCCTCCGCCAGTTCGGTCAGCTCCTCGGCGTCCAGGGTCTTCAGGTCGCGCGGACTGCGGATGTTCTCGAGCAACGACACGCGGGCCCCCTCCTCGTCTTGCGGCCTGGGCCGGGGCGGCCGCTCGGTCGCTCTTCCTACGGTGGCGGGTCGCCGGTTCAGGCGACGGTGACGTGCGGTGCCCCGCCGGGGGCGCCGTCCACCGCCATGACTTCGGCGATCTTCATTGCTTCCTCGATGAGGGTCTCCACGATCTTCGACTCCGGCACGGTCTTGATGACCTCGCCCTTGACGAAGATCTGCCCCTTGCCATTGCCCGAGGCCACC